>NZ_CP007201.1:1200000-2400000 GCF_000568815.1 Sulfurospirillum multivorans DSM 12446 | reverse complement strand
GAGCAGTTTGTACGCTTTACATGTAAAGTGCACAGAACGTATCTCGTAGTGTGCTCCAAGGTGTTTGGCAAGGGCGATTGACTGGTTGAGGTGCCCCATACGCCCATCACTTAAAATGAGCAGGGTCACTTAAAGAGTCTCCAGCGATCGTGCATCCAAAACCATTGCTCAGGATACTCTTTGATAACCGCTTCAATGATGTCGTTGTAGTGTTGGGTGAGACGTTTAATGTGCTCTGTTTCGTTAAGCTCTTCTGGCAACACAATCTCTTGGGTTGATCCGATGATGAGCTTGTATCGCCCATCGCTCTGACGCGCCATAAAAAGTGGGACAACAGAAGGATCATAACGAAGCTTAAGCAGTCCAATCGAGTTGATAGTATCGGCAGGGTGACCAAAGAAATTGATTTTAATGCTACTGGAGCCACCTGATTTTTGATCGATCAGCATTCCTGCGATTTTTTTTTGGTTTAAGACACGCACAATGGCCGCCATAGCTTTGCTTTTATGGGCAAGCGTGTTGCCATAGCGTGTACGAAAAGGGGTTGTGATGTGCTCTTCAATGAGGTGATTATTGCCTTTACGCCCGATGACGACCATAGGATAGCCATGTTTTGCGAGAAAGTGTGCCAGCAATTCCCAGTTACCAAAATGTGCGGTAAGAAGGAGTTTACCTCTGTTTACATCGTCAAAATAGAGCTTTAACTCATGAAGCGCTTCTTCATAGTTTGAAACCATGGCATCGATGTCGAGTCGTTGGTGCATCATAAGAAGCATTTCTGCAATGCTGATGGCAACACTTTTATAAATATTTTTTGCCAATGTGTAGCGTTCGTCTTCTGTTTTATGGGGGTAGGCAAGGGCTAAGTTTTGGAGGGTAATGGTACGTCTTCGCTTATCGAGCGTAAAAAAAAGTGTTGCTAATAGCTTACAAAACCCATAAATCAAAGGTATTGGCAACAATTTGGTTAAGAGTAGAACACCTTTGAGGGCGTAGTATTCCAAAAAAATTCTCATCTCATCACTTTCAAAATTGAATTAAGGTAAAATTGTAGCTAAACTGAGCCAAAGAGGTACTTAATGATCTGTGTGTTCGATATTGAAACTATCCCTGATACCAAGCTAATTCGAAGCGTCCTGAGCCTTGAAGGAGACGATCTTGAGGTCTCACTTTTAGCGCAAAAAGAGCAAGAGCAGAAGAGTGGAAGCAGTTTTTTACCGCTGTCGTTTCATAAAATTGTGGCGATTTCGGCGGTTATTGCTGATGATTTTGGCATCTTTCGCAAGGTGAGTAGCATTGAGGGAAACAGCGAACAGGAGATGATCAAAAGCTTTTTAGGCTTCATCAACAAACACAATCCAAAGTTGGTGAGTTTTAATGGGCGTAGTTTTGATATGCCACTTCTGATGCTTCGCGCGATGCAATACAATCTTACATGTAACGCTTATTTTGAGCAAGACAACAAAGAGTTAAATAAAAATAAATGGGAAAATTACCGTGCGCGTTATTCAGATCGTTTTCATGTGGATTTGTTAGATCACTTGTGCGAATTTGGCGCAGTACGCGGGCTTAAACTTGATCACGTCTGCTCGATGGTTGGACTTCCTGGCAAGTATGATGTGCATGGCGATCAGGTGTTAGAGCTTTTTTATGCAGGTGAAATTGATAAAATT
This sequence comes from Sulfurospirillum multivorans DSM 12446, assembly GCF_000568815.1. Lineage (NCBI taxonomy): Bacteria > Pseudomonadati > Campylobacterota > Epsilonproteobacteria > Campylobacterales > Sulfurospirillaceae > Sulfurospirillum > Sulfurospirillum multivorans. Next base: position 2,398,327 of record NZ_CP007201.1, on the reverse strand, counting down.
AAGGAGTATTGCGAGAGCGATGTACTCAATACCTATTGGCTTTTTTTGAAGTATGAACTGCTCAAAGGGAACCTCATTATAGAGGATTATCAGCGTGCATTGGTTACAATGCAGGAAAATTTACGGGTCCATAAGTCCTATACGGATGTTTTTGGCATCGCAATTGAAGAAGAATTGTACAAGGAGAACCATTGAAAACGATTTTTAGAGAGTATGACATTAGAGGTATTTACGAAAAAGAGTTGAACGAGCAGACAGTCAAATTAATTGGGTATTTTTTAGGAAAACAGATTGTCAAAGTGGGCAAAAATGTTGCGATTGGGTATGACGCGCGTTCGCATTCACCGATTTTGTGTGAGTATCTCACAAGCGGACTTAACAAAGCTGGCTGTAAAGTTCTTACAATGGGACTTGTCGCGACACCGGTTAATTATTTTAGTAACTTTCAAGATTTTAATGGTGTAACGCCTAATGCGTCTATTATGATTACAGGTTCTCACAACCCAAGTGAATACAATGGCTTTAAAATCACGATTGATAAAAAACCGTTTTTTGGTGAAGATATTTACGCACTTGGTCGTGAGATTATTGCCAATTATGATACTGAAATTGAAGATGACCTAAGTTCTGCGTTTATCAATGCGAAAGAGCGTTATATCGCCTATCTTATCAAAGAGTTTGACCACCTTAAAGGCTTCAAACAGCCGTTTGTCTATGACTGTGGCAATGGCGTTGCAGGCGTTGTGGTCCAAGATGTTTTCAAAGCTTTAGACTTTACATGTAAAGGTTTGTACACCGATCCTGATGGTACTTTCCCAAATCATCATCCCGATCCAACGGTTGAGAAAAATCTCAAAGACATTAAAAAAGAGCTTGAAGGCGAGTATGCGCTTGGGTTTGCTTATGATGGCGATGCTGATAGATTGGCATTTTTGACCAAACACAACAATGTCAAAGGTGACATCATGGCGATTCTTTTCTCCAGTGCCATGAAAAATCCAACGGTCATTGGCGAAGTCAAATGTTCTCAAGTGATGTACGATGAGATCAACAAACGAGGGCGGGCGATTATGTACAAAACGGGTCACAGTAACCTCAAAGTGATGATCGCTAAAACGAACGCTGATTTTGCAGCGGAAGTCAGTGGTCACCTCTTCTTTAATGACCGTTACTTTGGCTATGACGATGCAATTTATGCCACACTTCGTATGATTGAAATGGTTAAAAATGGTTTGGATGTGGATGCTGAGATCGCAAAACTACCCGTCGTTTATTCTACCGAAGAGCTTAAAGTTGAGACCAATGAGAGTGAAAAATTCCCCTTAGTTGACAAAGTCAAAGAGCTTTTGAAAAACCCTCCAAAAGACTTTCCTGCCATCAAAGAGATTGTCGATGTTGATGGTGTCAGGGTTATCTTTAACGATGGTTGGGGTTTGGTGAGAGCGAGCAATACAACGCCAGTCCTTGTCACACGTTTTGAATCGACGAATGCGGATAATGCAAAATTGTACGAGAAAAAACTCAACGAGCTGATTGCGTACGCTAAAGCAGAGCTTCACTAATATGAAAGGCATCATCCTAGCAGGCGGAAGCGGAACGAGACTGTATCCTGTGACGCAAACGATTAGCAAACAGTTGTTGCCCATTTATGATAAACCGATGATCTATTATCCGCTCTCTGTTTTGATGTTAGCAGGTATTCGCGAAATCTTGATTATCTCAACCCCTCAGGATATTGGCAAGTTTGAAGATCTGTTTGGCGATGGTTCACGTTGGGGTCTTTCGCTTTCGTATAAAATTCAACCCAGCCCCGATGGATTGGCGCAAGCGTTTCTTTTAGGTGAAGAATTTATAGGCGATGATAGCGTTTGTCTTATTTTAGGGGACAATATCTTTTACGGTCAAGGCTTTACACCATTGTTGCAAAATGCCGCCAAGCTCGAAAAAGGTGCGATTGTATTTGGGTATAAGGTCAAAGATCCACAGCGTTTTGGTGTGGTGGAGTTTGATGAAAATCAAAAAGCGATTAGCATTGAGGAAAAACCTCTCAACCCCAAATCACCTTTTGCCGTGACGGGACTTTATTTTTACGATAACGATGTGATTAAGATCGCTAAAGCGGTTAAACCTTCTCATCGAGGCGAACTTGAAATTACCGATGTTAATGAAGCTTATCTTAAACGAGGCGATTTACATGTAGAAGTGTTAGGTCGTGGTTTCGCCTGGCTTGATACGGGAACGCATGAGAGTCTGTTGGAAGCGGGATTGTTTGTCCAAACGATTGAAAAACGCCAAGGTTTTAAAATTGCTTGTTTGGAAGAGATCGCGTATCATTATGGATGGATCACAAAAGAACAAGTCTTAGAGATTGCAAAACCTCTGAGTAAAAATGGATACGGTGAATACCTTAAGGAGTTGGTTAAATGAGTCAAAAGTACATCTTAGTTACTGGCTGTGCAGGGTTTATCGGCTCAAACTTTGTCCCTTATTTTTTAGATCAATACCAAGAGTATCACCTCATTAACCTAGACCTTCTCACCTATGCGGGCAACGTAGAAAACCTCAGTGAAGTTGCAGATGAACCTCGTTACACCTTTGTAGAGGGTGATATTTGTGATCGTACTTTAGTCGAATCCTTGTTTGAAAAATATTCTATCCAAGGCGTGATTCACTTTGCCGCAGAAAGCCATGTGGATAACTCCATTAAAAATCCAGGCGTTTTTATCGAAACCAATGTCAATGGAACGTTTACGCTCCTTGATGTGGCGTATAAAACCTGGATGGGAAAACCCTTTGTGTTGAAAGAGGGATACGAGGAGTGTCGTTTTCATCATATCTCTACCGATGAAGTGTATGGAACCCTTGGTGCTACGGGGCTTTTTACAGAATCTACCTCTTACGCACCTAATTCGCCTTACTCCGCGTCCAAAGCAGGAAGTGATATGATTGTACGAGCCTACCATCACACCTATGGAATGAATACGGTCATCACCAATTGTTCCAATAACTACGGCCCTAAACAACACGATGAAAAACTCATTCCTACCATCATACGAAAAGCGCTAAGCAATCAACCCATTCCGATTTACGGCGATGGTCAAAATATCCGCGATTGGCTGTATGTCTTAGATCATTGCAAAGGAATCGACCTTGTCTTTCATGAAGGAAACAGAGGTGAAACGTATAATATCGGTGGACGCAATGAGCGAGATAATCTCTATATCGCGCATAAAATCTGTGAAATCCTAGATACCTTAAAACCCAAAGCGACCTCGTACAAAGAGCAAATCAGTTTTGTCGAAGATAGAGCAGGGCATGATAGACGTTATGCGATTGATGCGACGAAGATCGAGACTAAACTGGGCTGGGAAGCGGAAGAGAACTTTGAATCGGGCATTCTTAAAACGATTCAATGGTATTTGAAAAAATATACGGTTGAGGTCTAAATGAAGCGATTGATTCTCTCGTGGCTCGTTTTGATAAGTGCGCTGTTTGGCGCGAATCCTGAACTGCTGCTGTTGCAAGAGTGGAATGGGCAAGATGTCTCAGGGTGGCTTATGAGTGAGAAAATGGATGGCGTGAGAGCCTACTGGGATGGGCAAAAACTGATCTCCCGTGGCGGTATTGAACTTGCCGCTCCTGCTTGGTTTACCGAAGGATTTCCTCCTTTTGCTGTGGATGGTGAGCTTTGGAGTAAACGAGGCGATTTTGAAAATATCATCTCCATCGTCAGGAAAAAAGAGCCGCACGATGGATGGAAAACTATCGCGTTTTACGCCTTTGATATTCCTCATGAAAATGGCGGTTTGATCCAGCGTTTAGTGAAGTTGGAGTATTATCTCAAACTCAATCAAGCGGATTATCTTAGAATTGCAAAACAGTTTACATGTAAAGATAATGAAGCACTTAAAAGCTTCCTTGCCGAGGTTGAAAAAGGTGGAGGTGAGGGCGTTGTGGTTCGCCATCCTGATAGCAAGTACGTTTCTAAGCGCGACCCAAACAGCCTGAAAGTAAAAAGTTTCCAAGATGCAGAATGCGAAGTTGTGGAGCATCATAAGGGTGAGGGAAAGTATAAAAACAGTTTTGGTTCGCTTACATGTAAAAACGATGAAGGTGTGATGTTTGATATCGGCTCAGGTTTCAGTGACACTGAGCGCAAAAATCCTCCCTCCGTTGGCTCGAAGATCACCTATAAATTTCAAGAGCTAACTAAAGGCGGAAAGCCACGGTTTCCTGTGTATATGCGAATGAAAGAAGAGATATAAGGATGATAATTTAATGAAAATAGCCATTGTTGGAACAGGGTATGTCGGGCTTTCGAACGGTATTTTATTGGCACAACATCATGAAGTGGTCGCTCTCGATATTGTTCCTGAAAAAATAGAGATGATCAATGCCAAAATCTCTCCGATTGAAGATAAAGAGATTGAAGAATACTTGAAAGAAAAACCACTCCATTTTAAAGCAACGTTGGATAAACAAGAGGCGTATGAAAATGCGGAGTTTATTATCATCGCAACACCAACAGACTATGACTCTGAGACGAATTATTTTAATACAAAGTCGATTGAGAGTGTCATTAAGGATATTTTGACCTATAATCCGAGCGCAACGATGGTGATCAAATCAACCATTCCTGTGGGGTATACCAAAAGTGTACGTGAGCGTTTCAATACTCAAAACATTATTTTTGCTCCTGAATTTTTACGTGAAGGTAAAGCCTTGTATGACAATCTTTACCCTTCACGTATTGTGGTGGGAGAGAAGAGCGAACGAGCACAAAAATTCGCAGCCTTACTCGTAGAGGGCGCTTTAAAAAAAGATATTGCGATTGAGTTTACAGAATCAACCGAAGCCGAAGCCATCAAACTCTTCGCCAACACCTACCTCGCCATGCGCGTTGCCTTTTTTAATGAGCTTGACTCCTACGCGCAGATTCATGGATTGAACACCAAAGAGATCATCGAAGGCGTTTGTTTAGACCCTCGCATTGGCAATTTTTACAACAACCCTTCCTTTGGCTATGGTGGATACTGCTTGCCCAAAGACACTAAACAACTTTTAGCGAACTACAATGAAGTGCCTAATAATCTTATTCGCGCTATTGTGGATTCCAATAGTACGCGTAAAGATTTCATTGCGGAATCTGTTGTGAAGCAAAACCCTCAAATTGTAGGTATTTACCGTCTTATTATGAAAGCAGGAAGTGATAACTTTCGGACCTCTTCGATTCAAGGTGTGATGAAACGTATTAAAGCTAAGGGAATTGAAGTCGTTGTGTATGAACCAGTTTTGGAAGAGGAGAGCTTTTTTCATTCACGCGTGGTTAAAAACTTAGATGAGTTTAAAAAAATGTGCGATGTCATTGTGGCGAATCGTTTAATGCCTGAACTTGAAGATGTCAAAGAAAAAGTGTATACGAGGGATCTATTTGGTAAAGATTAAAAAGGAAAAATGTGATTAACTTAATACTTTGCGGAGGAAGTGGCACAAGACTATGGCCTCTTAGTCGTACGTTGATGCCCAAACAGTTTGTAAAACTTTTCAATCATAAATCGCTTTTTCAGTTAACGATTGAGCGCAATAGCACTCTTTGCAGGGAGCAATTGATTGTCTCTAACACGGAACAATACTTTTTAGCGCTCGATCAACTTGAAGAGCTTAAAAAAGTCAATAATCGTTACTTACTCGAACCCATCGGTCGCAATACGGCTCCTGCTATTGCACTTGCCTGCATGGCTTTAGGTAAAGAAGAGATTATTTTAGTAACACCAAGCGATCATTTGATTAAAAACCAAGTAGCGTATGAAAAAGCGATTGTGGAAGCTGAAATCTTAGCTAAAGAAGGTTTTTTAGTGACGTTTGGTATCAAACCCACCTTTGCTGAGACAGGGTTTGGATATATTGAAGCAAGTGGCACCGATGTCAAAGCTTTTCATGAAAAACCCGATTGTAAAACGGCAGAGATGTATGTTGAAGCGGGCAATTACTACTGGAACAGTGGCATGTTCTGCTTTAAAGTGGGTGTATTTTTGAGCGAGCTTGAAGCGTATGCTCCAGAAATTTTTCTTACATGTAAAACAGCGTATGAGCATGCTAAGAGTGATGGGATGATTCGTATTCTTCATGAGGATATGCTCTTGATTCCTGAAGATAGCATTGATTATGCGGTGATGGAAAAAAGCCAAAAAGTGAAAGTGATACCCAGTGATATCGGTTGGAGCGATGTGGGAAGTTTCGATGCACTTTGCCATGAATTAGACAATGATGAGAGCAATAATTTTATTATGTCCAACAAACATGTCAGCCTCATTGATGTGCATGATCTGATTGTAATTGACACTGAAGATGCACTGTTGATTAGCCAAAAAGGGAGTTCCCAAAAGGTTAAAGAGATTGTAACGAGGCTCAAAAAAGAAAATCTTGAGCTGACAACAACCCATGCAACGGTGCATAGACCCTGGGGAACCTACAGTGTTTTAGAAGATAAACCGGGTTATAAAATTAAAAAAATTATGGTTAAACCCGGTAAAAGGCTGAGTCTTCAAAAGCATTTCCACCGAAATGAACACTGGATCGTGGTCAGTGGAACGGCAACGGTTCAAGTGGAAGATAAGACGTACATCGTAAGAGAGAATGAATCGACGTATATTAAAGCAGGAGAGATTCACCGCCTTGAAAATCAGGGTAAAATTCCTATTGTGCTGATTGAAGCGCAAGTGGGAAGCTACACGGGCGAAGATGATATTGTAAGAATAGAAGATGATTATAAAAGGGAAAATGTATGAATCAAAAAGTAGCACTTATTACAGGTATAACAGGACAAGATGGAAGTTATTTAGCAGAATTTTTACTCAAAAAAGGGTATATCGTTCATGGTCTCAAACGACGAAGTTCACTCTTTAATACCGATAGAATCGACCATCTTTACCAAGACCCCCATGTTGAAAATAGAAATCTCATTTTGCATCACGGCGATATGACTGATAGTATGAATTTAACGCGTATCATCCAAGAGACACAACCTGATGAGATCTATAATCTTGCGGCGATGAGTCATGTGGCTGTTTCATTTGAAACACCTGAATACGTTGCGAATGCGGATGGTACAGGAACGCTTCGTATCCTAGAAGCGGTGCGTCTTTTAGGCTTAGAGAAAAAAACAAAAATCTATCAAGCCAGTACCTCAGAACTTTACGGAAAAGTGCAAGAAACGCCTCAAAAAGAGACGACTCCGTTTTATCCTAGAAGTCCTTATGCTGTGGCTAAAATGTATGCCTATTGGATTACGGTGAATTACAGAGAAGCGTATGGTATGTTTGCGTGTAATGGCATTTTATTTAATCACGAATCTCCTGTGCGTGGAGAGACCTTTGTAACCCGTAAAATCACACGAGCAGCGAGTAAAATCGCGCTTGGATTGCAAGATAAACTCTACCTTGGCAATCTTAACGCAAAACGTGATTGGGGTCATGCAAAAGATTACGTGCGTATGATGTGGATGATCCTTCAAGCTCCAGAGCCAGAAGACTGGGTGATTGCAACAGGAACAACAACAATGGTGCGTGATTTTGTACGCATGGCGTTTGGATACTGTGGCATTGAGCTTGAGTTTAAAGGCGAAGGTGTGAATGAAATGGGTGTTGTAAAATCGTGTTTAAATCCACTCTATCACGTTGAAATCGGTAAAGAGGTTGTAGCCGTTGATCCACGCTATTTTAGACCAACCGAAGTTGATCTGCTTTTGGGTGATCCAAGTAAAGCAGAGCAAAAGTTAGGATGGACGAGGGAGCACAATCTTGAAGATTTGGTCAATGATATGATGAAATCTGATCTTAAACTGATGACCAAAGATGTCTACCTCAAAGAGGGTGGCTATAAAATTATGAGTTATTTTGAGTAAGGACAAACATGCGTTTATCATTTTTTGAAGTCGAATCTATTGTTATGACATTTAAAGAGGTATTTGGACAGGGAAAAATATATCTTTTTGGTAGTCGTGCAGACGATACACAAAAAGGTGGTGATATTGACCTTTTTTTGGATGTTCCTTATAGTGAAGATATCTACTCAAAAAAAACCGTGTTTTTAATCAAACTTGAAGAAAAAATAGGCGAGCAAAAAGTTGATATAGTGTTTCAAAGAGATGATACAAGGCTCATAGAGCAAGAGATTCACAAGCACAAGGTGGAATTAAATATGGATCAAATTAAACTTCAAAAATATTTTCAAGAATGTGAAAAGCATTTACAAAGAATGAAAAAAGCTTATGACGTAACGAAAGAGATATTACCCCTTTCTCATCATCAATATAGCAATTTAACAGATGAAGAAGTGAAAAATATCGATCAATTTTTATTTAGATTTTCAAAGCTACAAGATACGATAGGCGATAAAATCTTCAAACTAATTTTGCAAAATTACAATCCTGATTTTCAAAAGTTAAGTTTTTTAGATTTCTTGCATGAACTAGAAAAAAGAGAAATTCTTACCAGTGCTGAAGATTGGATACTTTTAAGAAAAGTTAGAAATAATATTGCCCATCAATATGATGATGAGCCTGAAGCGATGAGTCAAGCGATTAATGATATCTTCGCACAGTTCGATACGCTAAAACATATTTTTGAAAATTTGAAAAATAACTATAAAGTTGAGATGCCTCATGAATAAAACCAGCAAAATTTATGTCGCAGGGCACCGAGGGCTTGTGGGTTCTGCGATTGTGAAAAACCTTACATGTAAAGGGTATACAAACATCATTACACGAACCCATGCCGAGCTTGATTTGACCCATCAAGAAGCCGTCAAAAGTTTTTTTGAGCAAGAAAAACCAGAGTATGTTTTTTTAGCAGCTGCCAAAGTTGGGGGGATTGTCGCAAACAATACCTATAGAGCGGATTTTATCTATGAGAATTTACAGATTCAAAATAATGTCATTCATCAAAGCTATGTACAAGGTGTAAAAAAATTGCTCTTTTTAGGCTCAACCTGCATTTACCCTAAAAATACACCACAGCCAATGAATGAAGAATCTTTACTTACGAATGAGCTTGAATATACCAATGAGCCTTATGCCATAGCCAAAATTGCAGGTATCAAAATGTGCGAGAGTTATAATCTTCAATATGGCACTAACTTTATCTCTGTCATGCCAACCAACCTGTATGGACCTAATGATAATTTTGATCTTCAAACATCCCATGTTCTCCCTGCGCTTATTCGCAAAATTCACGAAGCAAAGCAACGTGTGGACAAAGAAGTTGAAATTTGGGGAAGCGGAAAACCAAGAAGAGAGTTTTTATACTCTGAAGATATGGCAGATGCGTGTGTTTTTATCATGGAAAAAGTTGATTTTAAAGATGTTGCGAAAGATAAAAAAGAGGTTCGCAATACGCATATTAATATTGGCACAGGCAAAGAGGTTAGTATTCAAGAATTAGCAGAATTAGTCCAAAAGGTGATTGGGTATGAAGGAAAGCTTATTTACAATACTTCAAAACCTGATGGAACCATGTTGAAACTCTGCGATTCTTCCAAATTACATGCTTTGGGTTGGAACCATAAGATGGAATTGGATGAGGGGATTAAGACAGTTTATGAGCTTTTTGTATCGCAAGGACTACAAAAATGAAAGTGTTGCTATTAGCAGGTGGATTTGGTACGAGACTTTCTGAAGAGACTGATATTCGCCCAAAACCTATGGTAGATATCGGGAGCAAACCAATTTTATGGCATATTATGAAAATATATTCTCATTATGGTTTTAATGAGTTTGTAATACTGCTTGGCTACAAAGGTTATTATATTAAAGAATTCTTCGCAAATTATTTTTTACACCAGAGTGATGTTACGATAGATATGTCTGATGGCTCTATGCAAGTACACAACAATTCCAGTGAGCCATGGAAAGTCACACTTCTTGATACAGGTCTTGAAAGTATGACAGGTGGACGAGTTAAAAGAGCTCAAGATTTTATTGGCAATGAGCCTTTTATGCTTACTTATGGTGATGGCGTAAGTGATATAAATATTGAAGAACTTGTAACCTTTCATAAATCTCATGGTAAAGCCATGACAATGACAAGTGCACAGCCAGATGGAAGATTTGGCGCTCTGAATATTGCAGATAACAGCCAAGTTACCCATTTTCTTGAAAAACCAAAAGGCGATGGTGGATGGATTAATGCAGGATTTTTTGTCTGTGAGCCTAAAGTATTTGATTATATTACAGAGGGTAATGATACTATTTTTGAGCAAACTCCTCTTCAAAATTTAGCCAAAGATGGTGAAATTTTTACATTCAAACATAATGGTTTTTGGAAGCCGATGGATACATTAAGAGATAAACAAGAATTGCAAAAGCTTTGGGATAGTGGCAAAGCACCATGGAAAGTTTGGTAATGCAACATCTTTTTGGTGGAATGTATAAAAATAAAACCGTTTTAGTCACAGGACATACAGGCTTTAAAGGCTCGTGGCTTGTTTTTTGGCTAAAACAAATGGGTGCTAATGTTATAGGTTATTCTCTATCTGCTCCTACAACTCCTAATCATCTTGAACTTTTAAAATTGGATATCGTCTCTGTTATTGGAGATATAAGAGATTTAGAAAAGCTCGATCATACATTTGATACCTACAAGCCAGATATCGTTTTTCATCTTGCTGCGCAAGCGTTAGTCAGACCTTCGTATGTAAATCCAATAGAAACCTATGAAACTAATGTGATAGGAACCCTTAAAGTCTTTGAAGCATGTCGTAAACATCAGCTTAAAGCGATTGTAAATATCACCAGTGATAAAGCGTATGAAAACAGAGAATGGGTTTGGGGATATCGCGAAAATGACCCAATGGGTGGGTATGATCCTTACAGTTCCTCCAAAGGGTGTGCCGATTTGCTAGCAACCTCTTATCGAAACTCTTATTTTAATATCAATGAATATAAAAAATCGCATCAGACACTGCTTGCAACGTGCCGAGCCGGTAATGTGATTGGTGGAGGCGATTGGGCTCACGATAGATTGATAACAGATATTATGCTCTCTGTTTCACAAGGTAAAAAAGTGAGTATTCGCAATCCAAAAGCAACCAGACCCTGGCAACACGTGCTCGAGCCTCTTAGTGGCTATTTGCAAGTAGGGCAAAAACTTCTTGAAGAAAAAGTAGCATTTGGAGAGGCTTGGAACTTTGGACCAAGTGATGAAGGAAGTATTTGCGTTGAAGAGGTTGTTTTACATGTAAAACAACATTGGGATAAAATTGACTATGAGATCAATCAAGTACCGAATCAGCTTCATGAGGCTAGTCTTTTGAAATTAGATTGTTCAAAAGCGCATATAAAGCTTCATTGGAAGGACGTTTGGGATAGCAAAAAAACATTTGAGAAGACCGTAAAATGGTATAGATCTTTCTATGAAGAAAATATAATTTTGACACAACACGATTTAGAACATTATATTAGTGATGCTGTATGTAAAAAAATTGAGTGGGCAATATAATTTATGACGGTTTTATTAAGTGGTTCAACAGGGTTTCTAGGAAGTCACCTTTTAAAGTTTTTTATTGAAAAAGGATATACGGTTGTTGCCTTAAAAAGATCAACTTCAGATACTTTTAGAATAAAAGATTATTTGGACAAAATCCATTGCTATGATAGTGATAAAATAGATTTGTCAGAAATTTTTCAAAACCATATTATTGATGTTGTGATTAATACGGTTACAAATTATGGAAGAAAAGATACAAAACCCTCTTTAATTGTAGAAACAAATTTATTATTTGGATTAAAGTTACTAGAAGAATCTTTACATGTAAAAGTTAAAGCCTTTATCAATACTGATACGTTGCTTGATAAAAATATTACGATGTATGCACTTTCAAAAAACCAATTGGTTGATTGGATGAAATTTTTATCAAGTTCAGATACTAAGATGATTAATGTGAAGATAGAACATATGTATGGAGTAAAAGATGATGAAAATAAATTTATCTATTGGTTTATTCATCAACTAAAACAAAATGTAGAGAAAATAGATTTAACTTCAGGTACTCAAAAACGAGATTTTATTTATATCTCTGATATCGTTAATGCATATGAAATAATTCTAAAAAATATGAATTGTTTTTCAAGTTTTGAAGAATTTGAGTTAGGAACAGGAGAGAGTATTGAAGTAAGACAGTTTGTAAATCAAATTGTAAGAGAGTTCAAAAGAAAAAAAGATATTTCTACAAAACTAAATTTTGGAGCTATCCCTTATCGTGAAAATGAAAATATGATGATGCAAGCAAATATTTCAAAGCTCGAACAATTAGGTTGGCAACCAAAAGTTGTAATTGAAGATGGAATAAAAAGAATTTTACAGGATATAGAATGACAAAAGAACAGCAACTCAAACAAGAAATTTTAGAAAAAACTAAAGAGTATTATGAACTTGTTCATAAAAAAAGCCAAAATAAACCCTTTGTTGCAGGAGAGAGTCGCGTTAATTATGCAGGACGTGTCTTTGATGAAAAAGAGATGGTCAATCTGGTTGATAGTTCCCTTGATTTTTGGTTAACGTATGGGGATTATTCGAAAAAGTTTGAAAAAGAGTTAGCAAAGTTTTTACATGTAAGATGGGCGTTCTTAGTCAATAGTGGCAGTTCTGCCAATTTGTTGGCTTTTTATGCACTGACATCACCCTTGCTCAAAGAGAGACAAGTCAAACGTGGCGATGAAATCATCACCGTAGCTGCGGGTTTTCCAACCACTGTAGCTCCTATTGTCCAATATGGTGCAGTGCCTGTTTTTGTAGATATGGAACTCACACACTTTAATATTGATGCTACACAGTTAGAACAAGCACTGAGCCCAAAAACAAAAGCAGTGATGATAGCGCATACGTTAGGAAATCCTTTTGACATCAAGGCTGTCAAAGCCTTTTGTGATAAACACAATCTTTGGCTCATTGAAGATAATTGTGATGCCCTTGGTTCTATGTATGATGGTAAACTCACCGGCACATGGGGAGATATTGGAACGAGTAGTTTTTACCCACCGCATCATATGACGATGGGTGAAGGTGGCGCAACATATACGGATAATCCGCTTCTTAAAAAGATTATGCTTTCTATGCGTGATTGGGGAAGAGATTGTTGGTGTGAGAGTGGGGTAGATAATACGTGCGGGTGTCGTTTTATCCAGCAGTTTGGAAGTTTACCTCAAGGGTATGACCATAAATACGTCTATAGCCATTTTGGCTTTAATCTCAAAGTTTCAGACATGCAAGCAGCCGTTGGATGTGCGCAACTGGAGAAATTCCCTAGTTTCGTCGAAAAAAGGAAAGAGAATTTTAAAAAGCTTTACAATGGACTCAAAGATGTTCAAGAATTAACCTTTGTTGAGACGCAACCACTGAGTGATCCAAGCTGGTTTGGTTTTATAATGACACTGAAGGAAGGTGTGAAGTTTTCTCGTAATGATCTCGTCGAATACCTTGAAAACAACAATATTCAAACGCGCAATCTGTTTGCTGGTAATATGCTACGACATCCCCTATTTGAGTCACTTGAAAAAGATAAAGACTATAGAACTGTAGGGTTACTTCCAAATACAGACAAGATTATGAATGATAGTTTTTGGATTGGACTTTACCCTGGAATGGGCGATGATGCTATAGCGTATATGATTCAGAAAATTTGTGATTTCATTATTTCTAAGAGATAAATTTTGTCGATGATTATTTATATTTCTAAATGTTATATTACAAGTTATTGAGCATGACGATCAATAAAGTAGTATTTTTTGAAATTATATTTTTTAGAAGTCTCAGTATTGTACTGCAACTCGTATTTTTGAAATTGTATTCAAACTATTTAAGTGTTTATGAGTTAGGAATATATTATCTTTTGGTTACGCTTTCATATTCAATCAATGCTTTTTTATTAGTTCCTTTAGATTATTTTCAGCAATCAAAGTTACATTATTTAAAGTCAGCACAAAAATCATTAAGGTCATTTTTACCACTTAATAAACAGATATTTTATATTGTTGTATTTTTAATGGTGCTTACTGAATGTACAATATTTTTTATTGATTCTTCTTTACTTTTTACTGTATTACTCATTTTCTTATTATCACCATTATTCTATTTTAATACAGTAGTCCGTGGCTTTTTAAATAATTTGGATTATAGGCGAAATGCCATTTATACACTTGTTGGAGAAGGATTTATAAAGATAAGTTTTTTCTTATTACTGATTCAATATTTTAATGCTTCAGCAGTTCTTTTATTAGTGGCAACGATATTAGCAACTTTTTGTATAAGTGTCATTTTATATTTACTTTTACGGAAAAAAGAAGAGTATTTAATACCTGAAAAAGCTACGTTTAGCTCTCAAGAAGTCTTTCACTTTTCATATCCTATATCCATTAGCGCCATTATCAATTGGATCCAAATGCAGGGCTATAGGGTATTGTTGGCGCCGCTAGGCTATATTGAAATTATGGGGTTATATACAACCGTATCAAATGTGGGGCAAAGTGGCATGAATGCAGCATCTGTTATTTATTCACAATTATTTGTTCCAAATCTCTATAAAACAAATGGAAAAGATATCTTTGGATATACTAAAATAGCATTTGGTGTTATTTTAGTAGTCATTTTGGTTAGTACATTTTTTTCAAAAGAAATTGTTACACTACTAACAAACTCATTTTTTTCTCAATATTCCTATTTAATTTTTTATGGGATATTAGCGGAAGGAAGCAATATGATAATAGGTGGTCTATCTATTTATCTTATGATTCATAACTTAACCGCAAAAACGATTGTAGCCTCATGGGCAGGGTTAATAACGTTTATCGTCTCTTTTGGATTTTTATATTTTTTGAATATTTTTTCAGTTTGGACAATCGGTCTTCCTATTATATTTTCGCAGTTAGGCGTCGTTATCTATATGATCTACTTAGTATTTTATAAATACAAAAAAGGATGTGAAATTGAATAATCTTACATTTGTTATTTTTACGTTTAATGAAGAGAAGCGTATTGAGCGCGTTATAAAGAACTTTCAACAATTTGGTGAAATCCTACTAGCAGATAACAAATCAACCGATAAAACGACAGAAATAGCGCATCGTTATGGGTGCAAAGTATTTACAAGAGAAAAAGAATATGAATATGTTGAAAATCAGGAATTGGTAGATTTTCTCTACGATCAAATTTCGACGGAATGGTTGTATTTTGGTTTTGCAGATGAAATGCTTGATCAAAAAACATTGGTTGAAATTCAAAAAATTATTGCATCTAATCGTTATGAAGTGATTAGCATTGATCGTAAAAATTATTTTTATGGTCAATTCTGTCATGATGCTTTTAATGCTCGCACCAATAAAATATTTAAAAAGCATGCGATTGATTTTACCGACAATCCTATTCATGGTTTTGGTAAATGTATTGTTCCTTCGGAGAAAGTTTATTATTTAGAAGGTGCTTTTTTTGTACATCATTTTATTAGTAATACGGCAGCATCGTATCTGAATGTCATTAATAGATATACTGAGACTGAAATGCGCTTTGGTTATACCGAGAAAAAAGGACTATGGTATCCTTTGGCTTTAGTTGGATACTACTTTCTAAAACAGTATATTTTAAAAAAAGGTTACAAGGCAGGATTCGCGGGGCTTTCTCTAACGCTATTAATGATTTTTTATGCTTTTGTGAAAAATATGAAAGTGTATGAGAAAAATCATGATTTATCCACAGCAACCATTGAAGAAGCTAATGATAAGCATCGTGATCTTATTTTGGAAAATATGGCATGATTCAAAAAATAATGCTCTTTTTGCAATTACCTTTTTATGAAAAATGCAATTATCTTGCTTTAGTATGGGCAAAAGTCAAAACGTATACTTTGTATAAGTATGCATTAAAAGCATTGGGAAAATCGTGCATTATTAAAAATCCATTGTTACTCAAAAATGCTCACTATATCACACTTAAAGATCGTGTGATTGTTCGTGACCATGCAAGGCTTGAGTGTATCGCCCAAAAAGGCAATCAAATCTTTACACCACATCTGATTCTTGAAGAAGGTGTTTCGATAGAACAGCGATGTCATATAACGGCTGCAGATGAGCTAATAGTTGGGAGAAATACAACGCTTTTATTCGATGTTATGATAACTGACATAGACCATAACTATCAAACTTTGAATGTTCCCATCGCACAGCAAGCTTTACATGTAAAGAAAACAAAAATTGGTGAAAATTGTTTTCTTGGAAGTGGCGTCAAAATTCAAGCAGGTACTATTCTCGGGAAACATTGTGTGGTAGGTGCCAACGCCGTAGTCAGAGGTGAATTTCCTGATTACTGTGTCATTGTTGGAATCCCTGCAAAGATTGTAAAACGTTATGATGTTATAACAAAACAGTGGGAAAAAACAGATGCTAAAGGAAATTTTAAAGATGAAATATAAACATATCTTAATCACAGGTGGAGCAGGTTTTATCGGTTCAAATTTAAGTTTAAAGTTGATTGAAAAAGGTTATAGCGTTACAGTTCTTGATAATCTTTCGCCTCAAATTCACAGTGAAAATTCTCCTTTATATCACTCTATTAAAGACAAAGCCAACTTTATTCACGGTACGGTTTTAAATTATGATGATTGGAAAAAAGCATTAGAAAACATTGATGTAGTGGTGCATTTAGCTGCTGAAACAGGCACGGGACAATCCATGTATGAGATAGAAAAATACACCGATGTTAATGTCAAAGGTACTTCTATCTTTTTAGATATTTTGGCAAATGAAACACATAGTGTCAAAAAAATTGTTGTTGCATCTTCACGGGCGATTTATGGTGAAGGAAAGTATACATGTAAAGAACATGGTACAGTTTATCCTATTGCGAGACTTGATAATGATATGGCACATGGGAATTTTGGTGTTCAATGTCCTTATTGTCAACATGAAGTTACTTTACAGCCAACCGATGAAGAGAGTAAAATCCATCCTACTTCTATTTATGGCATTACCAAACATGTTCAAGAGCAAATGTTTATGTTGATGGGGCAATCTTTAGGTATTCCTTCTGTTGCCTTTAGGTATCAAAATGTCTATGGTGCAGGGCAGTCACTTTCAAATCCATATACTGGCATACTTTCCATATTCTCAACACGAATTAAAAATGGCAATGATATTGCTATTTTTGAAGATGGGCTAGAAAGCAGAGATTTTGTGTATGTGGATGATGTGGTTGATGCTACCATTTTAGGCATCGAAAAAGATGAAGCTAATGGTGAAGTCTTTAATGTTGGACTGGGGCAAGCCATTGATGTCTTAACCGTTGCAAAGACGTTGATCAATGCGTATCAAAGTGATTCAAAAGTCACTATAACAGGTAATTACCGTTTAGGTGATATTAGACATAACTATGCGGATTTAACAAAAATAGAGCAAAAACTTGGTTTTAAACCAAAAGTTTCTTTTGAAGAGGGTATTAAAAGATTCACATCATGGGTTGAGAATCAGGAAATTATGGAAGATAATTATGAAAAAAGTATTGTTGAAATGAAAGAAAAAGGGCTCTATAAATGAGTGTATTACCTAAATTAGGACTTGTAACAGTGCTCTATAATGGTATAGAAGTTTTGGAAGGTTTTTTTGAAAGTCTTTCAAAACAGACTTATACGAATTATGTACTGTATGTGATTGATAATTCACCCAATGATGATGCTCTCAATGAAGCAATGCGATTATCTAAGGATTATGCAATCCCTGTCGAATTTATCAATAATAATGCAAACTTAGGCGTGGCAAAAGGGAATAATCAAGGTATTTTCAAAGCATTAGAAGAGCAGTGTGATTATATACTTTTACTCAATAATGACATTGAATTTCCAGAAGAGACCATTTCATTGATGGTGGATTATGCCCAAACCAAACATGAGCCAATTATTGTGCCAAAAATTTATTATTATGGCACATCAAAATTATGGATGGCAGGTGGGGAAATCCTGACATACAAGGCACTAACACCTATGAGGGGTAATCAAGAAGAAGATGTTGGAGACTATAATAGTATTGAATATATTGGATTTGCGCCAACATGTTTTATGTTGCTCTCTTGTGAAGTTTTTCATAAAGTTGGCATGATGGATGAAAAATATTTTGTCTATTATGATGATACAGACTTTATTTACAGAGCACAATTAGCGGGTTATAAAATCGTATATTTTCCTCAAGCAATTGTACAGCATAAGGTTAGCATTAGCACAGGTGGTGCAAACAGTCTTTTTTCTATCTATTATACAACACGTAATCGCCTCTATTTTATTGGTAAAAATTTTAATTTGATGCAAAAAATGATCTCCTTATTCTATTTTTATTCAACACGAATTATTAAATATGTTCAATATGGATCAAAAGAGCGTAAAGAACTGTTACGAGCACTAATGGACGGATGGAAATTATTAAAACAATGAAATTATTTTCATACTACTTAAATAAGTTTTCGCTTCGATTAATGATGAATTATCTTTATACGAAATTGTTTTATCAGCAGAGTCGGATTATTCGATTACCTTTTTATGTCCGAGGCCGTCGCTATATGAATCTTGGGAAAAGACTCACAACAGGTGTTGGGTGCCGTTTAGATGCCTTCCCAAGTGAACCCAAAATAGTTTTACATGTAGGAAATGATGTTCAGATAAATGACTATGTGCATATTGCTGCAATTGAATCTATTACGATAAAAGATCGTGTTTTAATTGCGAGTAAAGTATTTATTACGGATCATAATCATGGAAGTTATGGCGCTAATCATATTCACACTTCTCCTTTGGTTCCTCCTCTTGAGCGGGCTCTTTCTTCTTCTGCCGTCATTGTTGAAGAAGATGTATGGATAGGTGAATTTGTATCTATTTTACCTGGCGTTACGATAGGCAAAGGAAGTATCGTTGGTACGATGTCTGTTGTCACGAAAGATATACCGCCTTTTAGCATTGCACTAGGATCTCCTGCCAAAGTGATTAAGCAATTTGATTTTGAAAAAAATGAGTGGGTTAGAGTGTGAAAACGATTATAATTTCTGGGATTAACTTTATACAAGGTGGTCCACTCTCTATATTTCAAGATTGTCTCAAAGCCTTGGATGGTCATTTAACCAAAACCTATAAAATTTATGCTTTGGTGCACAGTAAAGAGCTTTTCCCTTCTTTTCCAAACATTGAATTTATCGAATTTCCGAAATCAACGAAGTCTTATGTGTATCGACTTTACTATGAGTATGTGTATTTTAAAAAGTTATCTAAAGTGTTAAAACCATATCTTTGGTTGTCTCTTCATGATATTACCCCTAATGTTGAAGCTTCAATACGAGCAGTCTATTGTCATAACCCATCGCCTTTTTTTAAGATTACAAAAAAAGAGTTGTTCTTAGATCCAAAATTTGCACTTTTTTGTTGGTTTTATAAATGGCTGTACAGGATCAATATCGAAAAAAATGACTTTGTTATTGTTCAACAAGAGTGGCTTCGTCAAAAATTTAGAGCAATGTATCCGATTCGAAATTGCGTTGTTGCTTATCCAAACATTGTTTTAAAAACAGAGCCTATGATATCTTCTCAAAACCAAAAGCATATTTTTTTCTATCCTACTTTTCCGAGAGTTTTCAAAAACATAGAAATCATTGCCGAAGCAATTTTGCTTTTAGAGGATAAGTATAAAGCAAAGCTTGAAGTTATCGTAACAGTTGATGGTACCGAAAATAGATATTCGCGATGGATTGTTCAACACTATGGTTCAATTCCTGAGTTAAAATTCATAGGACTTCAGAGTAGAGATAAAGTGTTCAGTTTGTATCAATTAGCAGATGGTTTGATCTTCCCTTCTAAACTTGAAACATGGGGATTGCCAATCAGTGAATTTAAAATGTTTCAAAAACCAATCTTTGCTGCTGATCTGGAATATGCGCATGAAACGGTGGGCTCATATGATAAAGTGCAATTCTTTCCGCCACAAGATGCCTTTTCTTTAGCCAATTTAATCAAACAGTATATCGATGAAACATTGGTGTATGAACCTCATGTGAATGAAAAGCCAAAAGGTATTGCTTCTCATACATGGCAAGAACTTTTTGAAATCCTTTTAGGTGAAAAGCATGACTAACCCTGCTATTGCTATTTTGCTAGCGGCTTACAATGGGAAAGCCTACATAAAAGAGCAGATTGACAGTATTCTAAATCAAAAAGATGTTGAGGTAACGATTTTTCTTAGTATTGATACATCACGCGATGGAACACGAGAATGGATAGAAGCGTCTTATCCCGATAACTCTCAAATAATGATATTAGAGGATATAGGTCGTTTTGGAGGTGCCGCAAAAAACTTCTTTCGTCTTATTCGTGATGTTGATTTTACGCCGTATGATTTTATTGCTTTTGCAGATCAGGATGATATTTGGTACCAAGATAAGTTAAGTCGCGCAATCCAAAAATTAAATGAAACAAAATCTGATGGATATTCTAGCAATGTCTTAGCCTTTTGGGAAGATGGACGTGAAAAGTTGATTGTAAAGTCACAGCCACAATGTCAGTATGATTACCTCTTTGAAGCAGCAGGTCCTGGATGTACCTATGTTCTAACACAGGCTTTAGCAGTACATGTAAAGCAGTGTATTTGTCAAAAATGGGATTTGGTTAATACTCTATGGTTGCATGATTGGTTTTGCTATGCATATGCAAGAGCTAATGGTTTTCATTGGGTAATTGAGGAAAAGCCAAGTATGCGATATCGTCAACATACAAACAATCAAGTTGGCGTCAATCAAGGGTTGAAAGCTTTTTTGTATCGCTTGAAAAAAATTTTATTTGGTGGTGCAATTGCTCAAGCGAAAACAATTGCTATTATTATAGGCATGGGTGAACAACCGTTTGTGAAGGAATGGTCGCCTTTAGATAAAATTGGCTTTTTTAAGCTCGCTTGGCATGCACAAAAATGTCGAAGGAAGCCCAAAGATAAATATTTATTTTTCTTTGCGTGCCTTTTGATAAGTATTTTTGGCGGTCAAAAATGAATCTTATATTAACAGGAGCTCGTGGCTTTATTGGGAGTTATTTTCAAAAGCAGTATGCTTCAAAATATGCTATTCAGCCTTTTTCTTTTGTCAATGATGAGGTGGAAACTTTACATGTAAACGATGTGGAGATAGTCATTCATCTCTCCGCATTAGTGCATCAGATGGGCGGAGCAAGTGATATGGCTTATGAGAAAGTCAATGTTGATCAGACGCTACAGTTAGCGCATAAAGCAAAAGAGAATGGCGTTAAACAGTTTATTTTTATGAGTACGGTTAAAGTGTATGGTGAAGAGAGTGCTATTGCATATACCGAAACAAGCCCATGTTTCCCTGAAGATGCTTATGGTAGAACTAAATTGAAAGCTGAGCAAGAGCTTCAAAAATTGGCTGATGAAAATTTTGTTGTTTCTATTATCCGTACGCCTATTGTTTATGGTAGTGGTGTTAAAGCAAATATGCACAATTTGATCAAACTGATTGACACAATGCCACTCTTGCCTCTAGATGGTATTGATAATAAACGGAGTCTCGTTTTTATTGGGAATTTATGTGCATTACTTGATACGATTATAGATCAATGCAAAGGCGGTATCTTTTTAGCAGGTGATGATGTACCTCTTTCGACTACGGAGTTAATACAAGAACTTGCCAAAGCTAAAAAGAAAAAACTTTTTTTGATCCAACTACCTTTGTTTGCGAGATTTCTAAAATGGGTTAAGCCCTCTTTTTATAAAAGATTATTTGAGAGTTTAGCCGTAGATAACAGCAGGACAAAAGAAGTTTTACATTTCAAAAACCCTTATTCGACGCAGGAAGGTATTGCCATGATGATACAAGGTACTGTGCAATGATTTATCTTTTTATCTTTATGGCTTCACTTTTTTTAACCTACCTTATTCGCACATATGCTCTTAAAAAATCATTACTTGCCACAGTTAATGAGCGTAGCTCTCATACAACACCAACACCGCATGGTGGAGGCATTGCTATTGCTGTGACATGGTTCTTAGGGCTTGTTTATCTTTTTACATGTAAAGAAATTGAGCCCACCTTATTTTATGCGCTACTGTGTGGAAGTTTGCTCTCGGTTGTAAGTTATTTTGATGATCTGTATGAATTATCGCCAAAATTAAGGCTCTTGGTGCAAGCGGGTGTCAGTGTTGCAGGGCTTTATGTACTTGGTGGACTTGAGCAAATTGATTTTGGGTTTTGGATGATTGAAAATCCATTGATAACCAATGTTTTAGCTTTTTTGGGAATCATGTGGTTTATCAACCTCTATAATTTTTTGGATGGCATTGACGGTTATGCTGGAAGTGAAGCGATCTTTTTAGCCATCGCAGGATGGCTCTTGTTCGGAGGGGATCATTTCTTAATTTTAGTAGCTTCTGTCGCTGGGTTTTTAGTTTGGAATTGGCATAGGGCTAAAATTTTCATGGGTGATGTTGGCAGTACACTTTTGGGTTATACGGTTGCTATTTTTGCCCTTTATTATCA
This sequence comes from Sulfurospirillum multivorans DSM 12446, assembly GCF_000568815.1. Classification (NCBI taxonomy): domain Bacteria; kingdom Pseudomonadati; phylum Campylobacterota; class Epsilonproteobacteria; order Campylobacterales; family Sulfurospirillaceae; genus Sulfurospirillum; species Sulfurospirillum multivorans. The sequence continues at coordinate 2,375,774 of NZ_CP007201.1, read as the reverse complement.
AAACAGTGGATTTTCCATTTTTATTTGGATTATTCTTTTTGGTCTTTTTTGGTTTGATGCAACCCTCACGCTTATACGTCGATACAAAAATCACGAAAAACTTTCACAAGCGCACCGTAAGCATGCTTATCAGCGTTTGGTACAAAGTGGCATTTTGCATGATCGCGTTGTCTTTTTTGCACTTGGAATTAATCTTGTTTTATTGATTTTAGGGTATAGTGCGTTCACTCAACCAAGCAACGCAATGGGGTATTTTATGGTAGCAATTTTAGTGCTTTACGGTGCTGTGAAGATGGTGGATAAACGAAAGAAGTTTGAATAATGTTTGCAATTGATAAACGCATTTTAAATCTTTTAGTCATCATCACATTAACATTCATTACCTTTTTATGGACCTATTGGATTTTTCATTATCCTGTGCAATTTGAAGTGATTGGTGTGGTCATTGTTGTACGTATTATCGCTTCCATATTTCTTTTTAAAGACTATTCACTCTCTTGGTCAAAAGTGACACAAAAGACTTTTTTATTGAAAAGTCTTGTTTATATTGTCGCCTTTTGTGTTTATGCGCCACTGTTTTATACCCATGTTCGTTTATCGCTCATGCTCTCAGAGCTTTTCTTTTATCTTTTTTCGATCACCTTTGTGATGTACCTCTACTATTTTTGGATCAACCATAGTCGTACCCATAAAGATAAAACATTGGTGATTTATGGTGCGGGGAAATCAGGTTTAAAACTTGAAGAAGAGTACCGCAATACAGCGTATAAAATGCGTTATTTTGTGGATGATGACATAAGGCTTCAAAAGCGTAGCATTGATAGTGTTCGTATTATCTCAAAAGATGAGCTCAAAGAAAAATTGAGTGAAAATAAATACGATCTTCTTTTAATCGCGATCCCTTCCACATCTGCAAAAAACATCAATGCAATTTATGAAGAGCTCAGACCTTATTTTCATGAGATTAAAATCTTACCTTCCTTAGATACGATTTTATCGGATACTTTTTTATCCCATCAACTTAAAGAGATTACGGTTGAGGATCTTTTAGCAAGGCATCCTAAAGATCTTGATAAAATGAAAATTTCGCAGTTTATCAAGGGTAAAACAGTTATGATCACGGGAGCTGGGGGAAGTATTGGCAGTGAGATTGTTCGCCAATGCCTTAAATATGGAGCTAGAAAGCTCATCTTGATTGATCACAGTGAATTTAATCTGTATCAATTGATGGAAGAGTTGCAAAGCGATAAATTGGTACCGATTATGCAAAGTGTGCTGAATGAATCCTTAATGGATAAAGCTTTTGATACGTATAAACCTGAAATTGTCGTGCATGCAGCTGCTTACAAACATGTTCCTTTGGTCGAATCCAATGTGGAAGAGGGCATTTTAAACAATGTCTTAGGAACAAAAATTTGTATTGATCTTTCGATCAAGCATGGAGTTCAAAAATTTATTTTAATCTCTACCGATAAAGCGGTACGACCAACGAACGTTATGGGGACGACCAAACGCATTTGCGAACTTTATGCTCAAAATGTGGATGCGAAAAAAACACACATCGTAGCTGTTCGTTTTGGCAATGTTCTTGGCAGTAGCGGTTCTGTGATTCCAAAGTTTAAGGCGCAAATTGAAAAAGGCGGACCTATTACGGTAACGCATCCTGAAATTACGCGTTATTTTATGCTCATTCCCGAAGCGTGTGAATTGGTGCTTCAAACAGGGGCTATCGGCGAGAACGGAGAGCTTTTTATCTTGGATATGGGAGAGCCTGTCAAAATTGCTGATTTGGCACAAAAAATGATCGATCTCTCGGGTAAAAAAGAGATTGTGATTGAATTTACAGGGCTTCGTCCTGGTGAAAAACTGTATGAAGAGTTACTCATCCATGAGAGCGATAAAAAGACAGCCTATGAGTCAATTATGGTCACAAACAAAACACCGTATGCGATTGATAAACTCTGTACTGATATCGAAGAACTGTTTACATGTAACGATAAAATAGCAAAATTAAAAGAGATTGTTCCTGAATTTAATCATAATGCACACTAGGGATCGGTATGAATCAAGATTTAAGAGATAAAAAAAGCACCTATGTTATTACAAGTCTTATTGTACTGGCTTTTGCATTTAGTTTTTGCGTACGTTTGATTTGGGTTTATCAGTTTAGCGACTATGAAAGTTTTAAATTTGCTGGGCAATTTATGATTAACACGAATGATGGCTATTTTTGGGCGGAGGGGGCAAGAGATCTTTTGTATGGCATATCGCAAAAACATGCGCTTTCTCCTGTCAATGAAGCGGCTTCATGGTTGACTTACCTTGCGGTTAAACTGTTTCCGTTCTCATTAGAAACAACAATTTTTTATATGCCTTCTCTCTTAGGCTCGTTAATTGTGGTGCCAATTATCTTAATCGCACACCATTTTAAAATGATTGAGATGGGGTTTTTAGCGGCACTTCTTGCTTCGATTGCGGTGAGTTATTACAACCGAACGATGATTGGCTATTACGATACCGATATGCTCAATATTGTTTTCCCCACATTTCTGTTATGGTCGCTGATTTTAGCCTTACGAACGAAAGAAGAAAAATACCTTTTAATCACAGCATTAGAAATTATTGCCTATCGTTGGTGGTATCCTCAAAGCTACTCGTTGGAATTTTCGTATTTTGGATTGATCTTGGCGTATGCGCTCCTCTTTGATCGGAAAAATATTTTTCATTTCAAACTCTTAACGATTATGCTTTTTGCGATGATGGGATTGCCAAATATAGTACGCTTGGTAGTTGTCATTGGCATTTATGTGAGTTTTAAAAAGAAGCATTGGGACACATACATCGGGTATTTTTTAGCGTTGGCTATAGCGCTCTTTTTTGTAACAGGGGGATTGGCACCGATTTGGGCACAGCTCAAAGGGTATGTTTTTAAAGATGCGATTGAGATGAGTCCAGACGTGCTACCGCTGCACTTTTTCTCCGTAATGCAAACCGTACGCGAAGCGGGTCAAATTGACTTTATCACCTTTGCAGAACGCATTAGTGGGCATACGATCACGTTTATTCTCTCTCTCATTGGCTACGTTTTGATGGTCAAAAAATACCCTGCGATGCTTTTAGGCTTGCCACTGTTAGGGCTTGGCTTTTTAGCCCTTTGGGGAGGACTTCGTTTTACGATTTATGCTGTGCCGGTGTGTGCTTTGGGGATGGCGTATTTGCTTTTTACATGTAGCGCTTATATCACGGGAGTGTTTATCAATGAGCGGCTTGGAGGGCTGGTTAAATCGAGCTTTGTGATCCTCTCAAGTCTTGGAGTTTTGTACCCAAACCTTTTACATGTAATCGATTATCGTGTGCCAACGGTGATGAATAAAACCGAAGTGGAACAGCTCGATTCGCTTCGAAACATTGCAGGTCGAGACGATTATATTGTTGCGTGGTGGGACTATGGCTATCCTTTGCGCTACTACGCTGATACGAAAACATTGATTGATGGTGGTAAGCACAGTGGCGATGTCAATTTCCCTGTGAGTTTTATGTTAACCAACGATCAAGAAAGTGCGGCGAAGCTTGCTCGTTTGGAAGTAGAATACACGGAAAAAGCATTTATCACGGCCGAAGAGAATGAGACCAAAGCTAAAGAGCAACAGTCTAAAATTATAAACAACACGGCTCAAATGAGCTTGGATTATGGTTTTAAAGATGCCAATGATTTTCTGGATGCGCTTCAAACGCCTCTTTCGTTACCGGCTAAAACACGCGAAATTTATTTCTACCTGCCATACCGTATGATGAGTATTTTCCCAACGGTCGCGCAATTTAGTGGTATGGATCTTATGAGTGGAAAGATGACGCGCCAGCCGTTTTTCTTTCAAACCTCACAGGTTAAAGATACAGGTTCTTTGCTTAATTTCAGCGGCGGTGTTGTGTTAGATAAAGCCAAAGGAATGCTTAAAATTGGTAATCAAGAAGTGCCTGTTAAAAACTTTATCCAAACAGCGTATACGCCTGAGTTTAAACTGGTTAAAGAGCAAACTATCATCCATCCTGATGGGCTTTTTTCGATTATTTACATGCAAGCGTACAATACGTTTTTGATTCTTGATGAAGCGATGTTCCGTTCGAGCTACATTCAACTCTTTGTGTTGGAAAATTATGACGAACGATTTTTCGAACCGATTAGTTTAGAGGCATACGCTAAAGTCTATCGGCTCAAAATTTAGTTACAATACGAAAAAAACAAAAGGGAAGCGATATGGTTATTCGTGAGATTCAGCAATTTTCTGAAGTTAGAACCAGAGCAAGAGCGTATTTGTGCTATCTCTTTACGCGCAATATCCCGAACCGTATGCCTGAACCCAATTTGGATGTCATCAGCGCGAGTTTAGATAAAATTGTCCACGAAGTGGAAGAGTTTGAAGCCCTTTATTTGCTGGATAACAAAGGCGATCAGGTCATCAATAACATCACCGATGATCCACACCGCAAGGGAGGACTGGGACAAAATCGTAGTGGCAAGTCCTATTATTATCGTGCTGTGCGCGAAAAACGTTGTGTTTTAAGCGACCCGTATCCTTCAACATTGACCAACGATTTAACAGTGACAGCCTCTTATCCTATTTATGATGAGCAAGGGATTTTAAAATTTATTGCCTGTATCGATGTCTCTTTGGAGCACATTTTAAAAATTGCCCACCCTTCGTCGTTACAGTCTGTTTTTGGAAAAAGTTCCCAAGTGATCTATACCGTTTTTTCGCTTTGCTTATTGGCGATAGCTCTTCTGTTACTTTTTAATGGGATGCGTAGCTTGTTTATGCATGGATTTGAGTTTAATCTTCTTGATATTAAAGCGATGTTTGAATCAACCATTTTGGTCACACTCTCTTTAGCCATTTTTGATCTGGTGAAAACGATCTTTGAAGAGGAAGTGTTAGGTCGAAATGAAAAAGATGAAGGTGGAGGCATGCACAAAACGATGGTGCGTTTTTTAGGCTCCATCATTATCGCCCTTGCCATTGAGGCATTAATGCTCGTCTTTAAATTTGCAATTATTGACGCGGCGCACATTTTATACGCGGTTTATCTGCTTGGAGGTGTGACATTCCTTCTCTTTGGGCTTGCGTTTTACCTTAAATCTATTCCGCAAAAGAGAGATTCATGATAGGATTGATTGATTACAATATGGGCAATCTTCGAAGCGTTACCAATGCGTTTGAAAAGCTTGGTGTTGCGGTTGAAATTGTCAAAGATGCTGACACGGTTTCAAAATTTGATAAGATCATTTTACCAGGAGTTGGTGCTTTTAAAGATGCGATGGGCTGCCTAAAAGAGCGAAATCTTGATGAGGCAGTAAGAGCGTTTGCTATTTCAGGCAAACCGCTTTTAGGCATTTGCCTTGGCATGCAACTGCTGTTTGAAAGCAGTGTTGAGTTTGGTGATTGTGCAGGGCTTGGTTTGATCGAAGGAGAGATCGTGAAGTTTGATACTTCACGGTTTGATCAACGTCTCAAAGTACCACACATGGGCTGGAATCAATTACATGTAAAGAAAGAGACACCTTTGTTTAAAGGGATGCCCGAGTCGTTTTACCTCTATTTTGTGCACAGTTTTCATGCGCAGTGTGATGATCAATACACCATTGGTAAAACAATGTACGGGTATGAATTTCCCAGTGCGGTTCAAAAAAACAATGTCTTTGGTTTTCAGCCGCACCCTGAGAAATCCCATGCCAATGGATTGGCAATTTTAAAGAATTTTGTGGAGTTATGATGGATATTTTACCAGCGATAGACCTGAAAGATGGCAAAGCCGTACGCCTTACCAAAGGGCTGATGGAGAGTGCTAAAATTTACTCGAATGAGCCTTGGGAAGTGGCAAAGGTGTTTGAAGAGATGGGCTCAACATGGGTGCATCTGGTTGATTTAAACGGGGCATTCGCAGGCGAGCCTAAAAACCTTGAGCAAATTGAAAAAATTCGTCAAAATTGTCGTTTAAAACTGGAACTGGGTGGCGGGATTCGTGATGAAGAGACGATTCGCCGCTATGTGGCGTTAGGCATTGATCGCGTCATTTTAGGTTCCATCGCTTTGAAAAACCCCGCTTTTGTCAAAGAAATGGCACAAAAATACCGTGTGGTCGTTGGTATTGACGCTATTGATGGGTATGTCGCCGTAGAAGGTTGGGCTGAAAAATCCACGATGAAAGCGACGGATTTGGCACGTGCGTTTGCCGATGCAGGGGTTGAAGCGATCATCTGCACCGATGTCGGGCGTGATGGAATGCTCAGTGGGGTCAATCTTGATTTTACACTTGCCATCGCAGAAGCTTCAGGCATTGCCACGATTGCGAGTGGAGGATTAAAGAATTTAGACGATATTATCTCGTTGAAGCAGAGCCACAAGGTTTCTGGTGTCATCGTGGGAAAAGCATTTTATGAGGGGAGCTTAGATTTGCGTGAAGCTTTTGCGTATATCGCTAAAGAAACGCTTTAAACTAAGTTCAAACTAAACTTGGTTAGAATTTAACCCATAGCAATAACTTAACGACAAAAGGAGTGACATTGAAGCTGCTTGTAGTAGATGATAGCTCGACAATGCGCCGTATTATTAAGAACACCTTACAGCGATTAGGATTTGATGACGTTTTGGAAGCAGAACATGGTGTGGAAGCCTGGCAGATCATGGAGCGCACACCGGATATTAATGTGCTGATTACCGATTGGAACATGCCTGAGATGAATGGGTTGGATTTGGTTCGTAAAGTTAGAGCTGAAAAAAAATATGAAGGTATGCCTATCATCATGGTCACAACTGAGGGTGGTAAGGCAGAAGTGATTACAGCGCTTAAAGCGGGTGTCAACAACTATATCGTTAAACCTTTTACCCCACAAGTTCTTAAAGAAAAACTTGAGGATGTTTTAGGTTAATTTGAATGGAAAAAACCTATAACGAACTTCAAATAACCCCGCAGAGTGAATATTCACTTTTTCTTGATTTTATTCTAAGTCTCAGCGATGAGGCTATTGAAGAAGCCAATGGTACGATTATCTTGCGCAGTGAAGAAGATTTGCAGATGCTTCTTTTTGGCGTGGAGACGTTTGCTCAAGAGTTATCCAAATCCTTAGGCAAAGAGATCAAGCTTGATACACAGCTTTTGGTGAAAGAGAATGAAGATTGGATAGCACAGTACCGAAACTCTGTACAACCTTTACATGTAAACGATTTTTACATTCATCCAAGCTGGGTGGAGGGCATTGCAGGTAAGAAAAATATTATTATTGATCCAGCCCTTGCGTTTGGCTCAGGACACCATGAAACAACGTACGGTTGTCTGATGTTATTGCAAAACTATGTCAAAGAAGGCAATGAACTTTTAGACGTTGGGTGCGGTAGTGGCATTTTAAGCATTGCGGCACGAAAATGTGGTGCCATTGTGGATCTGTGCGATACGGATGCACAAGCGACAGATAGCGCAACGGAAAATTTTAAGCTCAATCAAGAGCAGTTTAATCGCATTTGGACCGGTTCGGTTCAAAAACGTGACAAAGAGTATGACATTGTTGTTGCCAATATTATCGCGGATGTACTGATTATGCTCACCAGTGACTTGCAAAAAGCAGTCAAAGAGGGTGGATTATTGATACTCTCTGGCATTTTAGATAAATACGTCGATAAAGTAGAAAGTAAGTTTTCTTCGATGAAATTGGTTGAAAAGTATCAAAAAGAAGAGTGGTTTACACTCGTGCTACAAAGGAATTAGATGAGTCAAAATAATCAAAACGATAACAAAAACGAAAAGAAAAATAACTTTTTTAATCAAAATCCACTTTTAATGTTCGCAATTTTTGCCATTGTCATCGTCGTTTTATTTAAAAATTTTACGACGGTTTCTGACCCTGCTGTGGGTGCTACGTTTAGTGGGCAAAACAGCGCGACTAAAAATATTAGTTATTATGAACTCAAAGAGCTCATTCGCAATAATCAAATCAGTTATGTTGCCATTGGTCAAACCACGATCAAAGCATTTTCACCTGAAGGTGCTCAAAAAACAGTGTATGTGGTCAAAAAAGTGGGAGAAGATAGCACCCTTATTCCTTTGATGGATGAGAAAAAAGTGGGCTATGGTGGTTACAATGAGTCTAACATCTTAACCGAGATTCTGTTCTCATGGGTGCTTCCTGTCTTTGTTTTCTTTGGTATTTGGATGTTTTTAGCAAACAAAATGCAAAAAAATATGGGTGGTGGCATCCTCGGCATGGGAAGCAGTAAAAAGCTTGTCAATTCAGAAAAACCAAAAGTGAAATTTGAAGATGTCGCAGGTGTGGAAGAGGCCAAAGAGGAAGTGAAAGAGATTGTTGATTTCCTTAAGTTCCCGGATCGCTACATGAGTTTAGGCGCTAAAATTCCTAAAGGTGTCCTGTTAGTAGGCCCTCCAGGTACGGGTAAAACCCTGCTTGCCAAAGCGGTTGCAGGAGAGGCGAGTGTTCCTTTCTTCTCTGTTTCAGGTTCAAGTTTTATCGAGATGTTTGTGGGTGTGGGTGCAAGTCGTGTGAGGGATCTTTTTGAAAACGCTAAAAAAGAGGCTCCGGCTATTGTCTTTATTGATGAGATTGATGCCATTGGTAAAAGTAGAGCTGCGAACGGTATGATGGGTGGTAATGATGAGAGAGAACAAACCCTCAATCAACTGCTCGCCGAAATGGATGGCTTTAGCTCCGATAAATCACCGGTTATTGTCCTTGCCGCAACGAATCGTCCCGAAGTTTTGGATGCAGCACTTCTTAGACCTGGTCGTTTTGACAGACAAGTATTGGTTGATAAGCCCGATTTCCAAGGCAGGAAAGATATTTTAAAAGTACACAGTGCGGATATCAAGCTTGGTAAAAATATTGATCTTGAAGAGATTGCACGGTTAACAGCGGGTCTTGCAGGTGCGGATCTTGCTAATATTATTAATGAAGCAGCCCTTCTTGGTGGACGTAAAAATAAAGATCATGTAGAGCAAATTGATTTAGTTGATGCAGTTGAACGAGCCATTGCAGGTTTGGAGAAAAAAAGTAGACGCATTAATCCAGAGGAGAAACGCATCGTAGCGTATCATGAAAGTGGTCATGCTTTGATTGCGGAGACAACCAAGGGAGCGAAGAGAGTTTCGAAGGTTTCTATCATCCCACGAGGATTGGCAGCCCTTGGCTATACGCTTAATACACCCGAAGAGAATAAATTTTTAATGCAAAAGCATGAGCTGATTGCTGAAGTCGATGTGCTTTTGGGCGGTCGTGCGGCGGAAGAGGTTTTCTTAGGCGAAATTTCAACAGGTGCAGGCAATGACTTAGAGCGTGCAACAGACATTATCAAATCGATGGTCAGCATTTACGGAATGAGCGATGTTGCAGGATTGATGGTTCTTGAAAAACAGCGTAATGTTTTTTTAAATGGTGGAACTAGTAAAGATTACAGTGAAAAAATGGCTGAAAAACTGGATGAGCACATTAAAGAGACGCTTCAAGCGCGCTACGTTATTGTGAAGGAGCGTTTAGAAGAGTATCGTGAGTGTATTGAGCGCATTGTGTCCAAACTGAGTGAGTATGAGACGATTGATGGCGTTCAGTTACGTGCGGTCATTGAAGCATTTGAAATTGAATTTAACATTCCTTCAAAGCTCAAAGCTCCCCTCGTGCGACACGAGTCAAAAATTTCTGAAGAAGAACCTAAGACCGATGCGTAACGGGTCGTTTACTTCAACACACATTATTGCAAAAGAGGGATGGAACCAAGTCGTTTTAGCGTTTATGGTTTTCCTCCTTTTTTACGCACTCTCGTTTTTATCATGGGTGTTTTTTCTAATTTTTGCAGGAACACTTTATAGCTACCGCAATCCTGAACGTATTGCCGAAGAAGATGATGAGCGTTGTTTAATTGCGCCTTTGGATGGTAAGGTGACTGACATTTCGAAAATAAGTTTGAGTGATGGCAGTGAAGCGTTGCGCATTGTCATTCGAAAATCCTTTTGGGATGTGGGTGTTTTACGCGCACCGCTTGGCATGGAAATTTTAGAGGTCAAAAAACGTTTTGGGCTATTTATGCCCTCAACATCACCTCTTTTTGCCTCGATGGCAGAGCGCAAAGGGCTTACATGTAAAAGTGCTTTTGCCCCTATCAAAATGATTGTGAGTGCGGGTCTATGGAGCCAAAAGATTACACTTTTCTCCAAAATAGGCGCCTTTAAAGCGGGTGAACGATTGGGCTTTTTACGCGATGGAGAGGTGGCACTTTTACTGCCTCTTGATACGCGCATTAAAGTTTCATTAAGTGATGAAGTCAAAGCAGGGTCAAGCGTATTAGGCTATCTTGCGTATAAGGATACCGATGATAGAAAATAGCAATGGCAATAAACTCCAATTGATCTATATTTTCCCCAATCTCTTTACAGCAGCAAGTGCTTTTTTAGGTGTGATTAGTATTATCGCTTCCGCCAATGGACAATTTGAAAAAGCCGCGGTCTATATTTTACTCTCTCTCATTTTTGATGGATTGGATGGAAGGGTCGCTCGCATGACCAATGCTACGAGTAAATTTGGTGCTGAGTTTGACTCTTTGGCCGACATTGTTGCTTTTGGCGTAGCTCCTGCTATGCTGTTTTACTTTAGCGTAGGGCATATGTATGGCAAACTAGGCTCACTGATGTGCGCTATGTATGTCGTGTTTGGCGCGATTAGGTTGGCTCGTTTTAACATTATGATTGGTGTCTCTGAACCCTCCGTTTTTATCGGCGTTCCCATTCCTACAGCGGCGGTTGTTGTTTCCATGTGGATTTTACTTTACCGTGAACATCCCTTTATGCACGGCATTGAGTGGATTATGCTCATTGGTTTGGGCGTGCTCTCTTTTTTAATGGTGAGCAATATTCGCTATCCAAGCTTTAAGAAGATCGATATGCACAAAGGTCATTTGATCAAAATTTTGGTCTATTTGATTCTTCTTTTTTCAATGCTTTATCTCTATCCGATTGAAGTCGGAACATTTTTAATTACCGCCTATTTAGCGTATGGTCTGACGCGCGGTATTTATAACTTCGTCGTTGCCAAATTTCATAAAAATTAGTATAATACGCGTACTTTGAGGTAAAATTACTTTACCTCACGTATCTTACTTAAAGGAGAAGCGATGAACAGCGTTGATATTGGCATTATGAAATCGATCAAAAATTTACCCAAGATAGAGATTAAAAACGCTCTCCTGCAAAACCTCCTCTGCTTCTAACCCCTTTTTTACTTTTCTAATTTTTCAAACAAACCTACTAAGGAATAACCGATGAATAACCCTAAAATTATCATTTTTGATACGACTTTACGTGATGGTGAGCAGAGCCCTGGGGCTTCTATGAATACCGAAGAGAAGATTCAAATTGCGTTGCAACTCCAAAAATTGGGTGTTGATGTCATCGAAGCAGGGTTTGCTGCGGCGAGTCCTGGTGATTTTGATGCAATTGCGCGCATTAGTGAGGCGGTAACCAAGAGTCGTATCTGTTCGCTTGCGCGCGCACTGGATCGTGACATCAAAGCAGCGGGTGAGGCGGTAGCAAAGGCTAAGATGAATCGGATTCACACGTTTATTGCGACCAGTTCGATTCATATGGAATATAAACTCAAAATGACACCCGAGCAAGTGATCAAAAAAGCGGTGGAAGCGGTTCAGTATGCTAGAACATTTTGTGATGATGTCGAGTTTAGCTGTGAAGATGCAGGACGAAGCGATGTAAGCTTCATGAAAGAGGTGTTAGATGCGGTCATTAATGCGGGTGCGACAACGTTGAACATTCCCGATACCGTAGGATACCGTTTGCCCACAGAGATGGGCGCTATCATCAAATCGTTGAGCGAGTTTGTAGGAAATCGTGCGATCATCTCTGTACACAATCATAACGACTTAGGGCTTGCTGTGGCAAACTCTTTGGCGTGTATTGAAAATGGTGCACGTCAAGTGGAGTGTACGATCAACGGCTTGGGTGAGCGCGCTGGAAATGCGGCGTTAGAAGAGATCGTGATGGCGCTTCGTACGCGTAAAGATCATTTTAGTGGTTATGAGACGAACATCAACATTAAAGAGATTTACCCCACCAGTAAATTGGTCTCTTCCATTACGGGTATTGAGCCTCAGCCTAACAAAGCGATTGTCGGTAAAAATGCCTTTTCGCATGAGAGCGGCATTCATCAAGATGGCGTGTTGAAACATACTCAAACGTATGAGATTATGAGTGCAAAAGATATTGGATTGGATAAAAACTCGATCGTTCTTGGTAAACATTCAGGTCGACATGCGTTTAAAGATAAACTGAGCACGCTTGGATATGAGTTGAAAGATGAAGAGATCAATGAGGCGTTTGATCGTTTTAAAATTTTGGCCGATCAGAAAAAAGAGATTTTTGATGATGATTTGCGTGCCCTTGTGGCGGAGGAGATCACGAAAATTCCTCAGGTCTTTGACTTGGTACGTTTACAACTCTCTGATTGTGCACCTGGAGGCGTTCCGAGTGCGGCTGTGACTATTTTGCATGATGGCAAAGAGATCACCGATGCGGCGATTGGCAATGGCACGATGGACGCGATTTTTAAAGTGATTGATCGTGTGTGTGGGGTCAGTGGTGAGCTTAAAGATTATAAAGTGGACGCTGTTTCGCAAGGCAAAGATGCGATGGCAAGAGTGCTTGTAAAAGTGGTTTTTGATGAGAGCAAACCTGCAATTATGGGGCATGGTTTAAGTGTCGATACGATGCTAGCAACCGCTAAAGCGTACATTGGCGCACTCAACAGTTACATCTCGATGCGAGATAACTTACGAACCCTTAAAATGGGCAATGAAGAGGGCATTTAGCCTCTTGAAAATCTTTACATGTAAAGGTTTTTTCCTTTACATGTAAGCTTATCGTTGAATCGCAAAACTAAAATAATCTGAGATAAAACCAATATTTCCAATACTACGATACTGCGCATTGGCTGCTTCAAAATTTCCTATTTCTTGGTACAGCAATCCAAGCGCATATTTACTCTCCACATTACTCGGATCGGTCAACTTTGAGAGTTCCAAAAGAGCAATCGCATTTTCACTATGTCCTGCACTAATAGCCGCAACCGAGGCTAGAAAAATCGTATGGGTGTCTTTCTTCCCATAATCATCAATGAGTTTATTGTAAAGAGAAAATGCCTCTTCAAAATTGTTCGTATAGATCTCCATGTACGCAAGCGTTTGCATGATGGAAGGAATATCAACAAGTTCTTCTTCCATCTTAACCCTTACACTGTTGCGTTTTTGATGCAGTAAACCACCAATTTGAAGCAGTTTGATGTACTGTTCTTTCACAATTTTAGGACCAAAATAGAAGGCATCGTACTCCAAAGGCAGGCGGTTAAACTCCATTTGAATCGCTTTCGCATAATTCTTAATGTCCTCTTTGTTATGCTTTACATTAAACGCGATGATATTGGAAATGATATCTTTAGGGAGGAGTGCTTGAAGCTTTTGCGTGCTTAAGCGGTAGATGCGCTCATTATTCAGCTTGTGTGCTGCGATGATGTTGAGCATAAGACTCAGAGGGCTATCTTCTTTCTCTTTTTCAATCCAACGTGTAAGAGAAAAGTGGTTTCCATCGGTGAGGTGTGTAAGCGAAGCGTAAAGGTTATCTTTTTCCAGTGTCTGATTTTTGTTAATACTCTCTTTGACATCTTCAGAGAGTTTGGTGATGTCTTTGCCGATCAAATTTCCACTCATTAAAGCAAAAACACCGGCAAGGTAGTTATTGCTATCGAGATGGTAACTTTTAGAGAAGTTTTTATACGCTGCGGCATAATCGCCCATTTGTGCGTAGGTGAGGGCTAAATTGTAGTGCAAAATGGAGTGATTTTTATACTCTTCCACCATTTTTGCAAAAATATCATTCGCTTCGTAGACATGAAAATCGAGTGCTTTTTTGATCCCTTTGCTGATCGCAATATTGACTTTAGAGATCGTAGAGCTCGCTTTTAAATACGAAAGGGCAGGTCCTATCTCATCAATAAAAATATTCATACTGCCTTTTCGGATGTAATCAATCGTCTGCTTGGCATCAAACACTTTATACGGAGCATAGTAAAAGATAAGGCTATAGGTATTTTCATCATTGAAAAAGAGCTCTTTTTCAAACTCGATTTGCGCTTTGTCCACATCAAAAAGAGACGGTTTTAAAATAGCGTGCATTTTATAGATGGGTTGAGCATCCGTGTCGCGGACTTTGTAGACTTCGCCCATCAGTGAAGCGACATTACCGAGGTTGCCCATTTTATTTTCAACCATCGCCAATGCCATTTTAATTTTTGGATTTTCGCGGTCATTTTGAAGTGCTTTTAGCAAGGATGTTTTCGCTTTTGAAAACTCGCCTAGTTTTGCTTGCAAAAGACCAAGGGTAAAATAATCGCTCATTTTTTCGATTTTTTCAAGCGTTGAGAGGGCATACGCATTGTAATTGAGCGACGCTAATATTTTAGACGAGAGGTACTCTTGATCCTCTTTGTAAAAATCATTGCTCGGATGCGACACAGCACTCAGTGCTTCATAGTAAAAATCTTTATAGTAATGCACCAGTCCTACATAATAGGAGTAGAGTGGGGCGTTACTCTCCTCAGGCAGGTACGCAAAAGCAAGATCGATGTAATAGGTAAAAAGCGTGTTATCTTTCATCTCAAGTGCGCATACCGCAGCATTAATAGCGCTAATGGTACGGTGCTCTCTGTTTTGAATCGCTTTTTTAAACGCTTCTAAGGCTTCTGGGAAATTTTGTTCTTTAAGTTTTGCGACACCGATGTTGTAGTAGGAGATGGCTTCATTAAAGGTGGCAATTTTTTCATAGATTTTAAGGGCGTCATCTTTGTTTCCTTGCTCATACAAAAGATGCGCTTTTTTGATCATACCTTCCAATTTCGAAGGGGAAAATTGCTCTTTGAGCACAGGTTTTTCCACCACTGGCGCTACAGCCACAGGCGTATTGGCGGCTCTGTTTTTATTTTGGATGATGATTACAATGGCGATCATTATCCCAAGAAGTAGTATCGATCCCAAAATGAGTAAAATCAGCAATTTTTTCTTCGATTTGCTTTTTTGCTCATCCTCTTCATTTTGGACAGCAGAAGCGGCGGCTGTTTCTTCAGCGCCTTCCTCTGCTATCGGCGCAAATCCCTCTTCGTCGCTTGTGCTTAAAGGATCCGCTTCGAGGATAACGACTTCTTCTGCCATCTTACATGTACTTTTTCAAAACGTCTGGAATGGAGACAGTACCATCTTCCATTTGGTAGTTTTCCATAATGGCAATAAGCGTTCGACCCACGGCTAAGGAAGAGCCATTGAGTGTGTGCGCTAAACGGTTTTTACCCTCGTCTTTAAAACGAATTTTCGCCCGTCTTGCTTGAAAATCAAACGTGTTAGAGACGGAGCTAATTTCACGGTACCTATTTTGACCTGGAAGCCAGACTTCAAGATCCACCGTTTTGGCGGCACTAAAGCCAAGATCACCACCACAAAGCATCAAATGACGATGTGGAAGTCCAAGGGAGGTGAGAAGATCGGAGGCACATGTAAGCATCTCCTCAAAAACCGCTTCGCTTTGTTCAGGTGTCGTGATGCAGACCAATTCTACTTTGTCAAATTGGTGTTGACGAATCATACCGCGCGTATCTTTGCCAGCACTACCAGCCTCTTTTCTAAAACAAGCAGAATAGGCGGTCATTTTAAGAGGGAGTTCTTCTTTTGTGAGAATCTCATCTCTAAAAAGATTGGTCACAGGCACTTCCGCCGTTGGAATCAAAAAGAGATCTTCGCCCTCAATTTTAAAGAGATCATCTTCAAATTTTGGCAGTTGTCCTGTTCCCATAAGCGTTTCACGATTTACAATGTAAGGAACGGCGACTTCAACGAAGCCTCGTGTTCGGTTAAAATCAAGCATGTAATTAATCAAAGCGCGTTCCAGTCGTGCCGCTTTATTTTTCAACACACTGAAACGACTCTTAGCCAGTTTAACACCACGCTCAAAATCGATCCAATTTTGCGCACTGTCAATATCCCAATGCTCTTTGGGTGTAAAGGAAAAAACTCTTGGCTCAAGTACACGCTTGAGTTCTACATTGTCATTCTCATCTTCGCCATCAGGCACAAGAGGAGAGGGCATGTTTGGAATGATAGTGGCTAACGCTTCCAGTTTCTCTTCCAATGCACGTACGACCTCTTGCGCATCAGCTATTTTTGCTTTATTCTCTGAGAGTTCCGCTTTAAGCGCGCTAACATCTTTTCCCTCTTTCGCATACACACCAAAGAGTTTACTTTTAGAATTTTGTTCTGCTTGAAGCGGCTCTAAAACAAGACGTGCACTTTTAAGTTCCAACGAAATGGCTCGAAGCTCTTCTAAAAGGCTCTCATCGACTTTTTTCTTTCTGAGGCTTTGTGCAACACTTTCAAAATCATTTTGTATGAGTTTAATATCTAACATGCTTTCCCTTAACGATAAATTCCAACAAGATCACGAACAACACGCATTTTCTCAGAGGCAATGGCACGCGCTTTTGCAGCTCCCTCATCTAAAATAGCGAATACTTCCTCTTTATGCGCTACATAATAGGCTCTTTTTTCACGAGCCTGCGCAAAATAGTCCCAAATGAGTGTGGCAAGATACGCTTTAAAATGCCCATATCCCTCGCCACCTTTTTGATAGCGTGCCTGCAATGCAACTACTTCGTCCTTTTCCAAAAAGAGTTTAGCCAACGCAAACACGTTACATGTAAGATAATCTTTTGGCTCTTCCATTGGCGTTGAGTCAGTCACAATGCGTGACGTCGCTTTTTTGAGCTCTTTTTCGGTGCAGAAGATATCAATCGTGTTGCCATAGCTTTTGCTCATTTTAGCACCGTCCAAACCTGGAACCGTTGCCACATTGTCATCGACTTTGAAGTCAGGCACTTTAAAGATGTCACCAAACTCATTGTTGAATTTAATCGCAATATCGCGCGTAATCTCAACGTGTTGAATCTGATCTTTGCCCACAGGAATCACTTCGGCGTCGTAGAGCAAAATATCCGCTGCCATCAAAACAGGATAGGAAAAGAGAGAGTGATTGGCTGCGATGCCTTTTGCGACTTTGTCTTTGTAGCCGTGTGCACGTTCCAACAGACCCATCGGCGTGTAGCCAGAGAGTACCCAGTAAAGCTCCAACACCTCTTTGACATCGGATTGTGCCCATAAGGTCGCTTTGGTCGGGTCAATGCCAAGACTCATAAAATTAATTGCCGCATCAAGGGTATTGTTTTTGAGTGCCACGCCATCTTTAAGTGAGGTGAGCGCGTGGTAATTAGGAATGAAGATAAAAAGGTCGCTTTTTTCTTGAAGATCGACCATTTGCTTGATCGCACCAAAATAGTTGCCTATGTGAAGTGCACCAGAGGGTTGAATGCCTGTTAATACTCTCATCAATCTGTCCTACTCTTTTTCTGTTTTTAACTTTAGTACTGCAATGATCTCTTTGACGATCGCTTCAATGGTTCGATCTTCAACATCGATGATGATGTCCGCTTTTTCTTCGTACAACACTGAGCGATCTTTAAATAACGCTCTGGCTTTGGCTTCATCGGTCAGCAAAGGGCGTTTTGCCAGTTTAAGATCGGCATTTTCGTGTTGATGAAGTCGTTTGAGTATGCCATCAAACGAAGAGCGAAGGTAGACAATCGTTCCAATATCATCCAGATTGTCAACCTTGAAAAAACCGCCACCCGTGGATATAATGGCATTTTTGACATTTTTTTCCAGCCATTTAGCCGTTTTCTTCTCAAGTTTGCGAAAGTACGCTTCGCCATCCGTGTCAAAAATAGCCTTGATTTTTCGATTTTCCATACTCTCGATCAAATCATCGGTATCCAGCCCAAAACGTTTGGTTTTTTTGATCAGCGCTCTAGCGATGGTGCCTTTTCCAACACCCATAAAGCCAATCAAAACGATGTTTTTATTCTTAAGATTCAGCACCGTTCTCTTCCTGTTCGTTATCTCGCTCACCTTTTGCGCGTGGATAAAGCAAAATTGGAGAGCCCTCTAAATTGAAATTCTCACGCAATTTATTGGCAAGGTAGCGCTTGTAGCTAAAGTGCAAGGAGCGCGGTTTATTCATAACCAAAGCGATGCGAGGCGGTTTGGTGAGGTATTGGGTTGCAAAGTAAATTTTAACGATTTTAGAGTGATCGCTGGGGATCTGATGCTTAATAGTAGCATTTTTAATGATCTCGTTGAGCTGACGTGTTGGAATATGCTGTGAATAATTCGCATAGACCGATAAAATCATATCTTTGATTTTTGCGACTCTTTGCTTGCTCTTCGCAGAAACGGTGATCAGTGGCGCGTAAGAGAGAAACTTAAAGCGATCTCTGACCTCTGCGGTGATTTTTTCAAAATCAGCGAGTGGATTGTCCCATTTATTTAAGACGATGATACATGCCAAATGGTTCTCTTCCACCAGTCCTGCGATACGCTCATCGAGCTCTAAAAAAGGCTCACTCGTGTCTAAAACAAGCAGGGCAATGTTCGCACGCTCCAGCATCTCTTTGGTGCGCATCAGGGCGAATTTTTCAATGCCCTCGATCTTTCCACGTCTTCGAAGTCCTGCGGTATCGACAAAGTTGAGGATTTTATCTTCATACTCGATGCTCTCATCCACAGGGTCAATCGTTGTTCCTGCTACACTGCTGACGACGGCGCGTTGTTTACCAACCAGTGCGTTCAGAAGGGAGCTTTTACCGACATTGACACGTCCGATGATCGCAATATTGATTTGATTGGTTTCGACCTCTTCTTTGATTTCTTCGAGTAAGGGCTCTTCTTCATCGTCAACAACACCCTCATTGTCCCAGTATTCATCTTCATCGTCTAATGCGTCTTCTTCGCTCTCGTCCTCTTCTTCAATTGGAAGTGGTGTAGCGCCTTCAACCTCAGGAAGAAGCTCGCCGATCCACTCCAAAAGAGCGCTTACGCCACGGTTGTGTGAAACGGAGATGGGGAAGACAAATTCGGCTCCAAATTCATCAAACTCCCACGCACGCTCCATCTCTTTGTCGTTGTCGATTTTATTGATAACCAAAGCGATCGGTTTTTTGCGTGCTTGAAGGGCGTAAAAGATCTTTTTCTCTTCATCACTGGGGCGCATTTTACCATCGACCACCATCACGATGATGTTGGCTATTTTGGCAGCTTCCATCGACATCGTGTGGACATTTTCAAAGAGTTCTGTTGATTTGTCGAGTCCGCCTGTGTCTAAAAGAAGGCATGGTTTTTCGGTGATATAAACTTGATGCGATTTGATGTCGCGCGTTGTTCCGCTAAAATCAGACGTAATGGCGATGCGCTGTTTTGCGATACGGTTAAATAAAGAGCTTTTTCCCACATTGGGCAGCCCGATAATGGCAATTTTTTTCATAGTAACCTTTAGTACATAATTGACTTGATTATACTCTGTGTTTGCTGTTATTTTGGTAAACTCTCGACATAGAGCGTCTGAGAAGGGAAGGCGAACTGCGCACCGTTACGCGCGACTATCTCCATGATTTTAAAATTGACATCTTCTCTTACATGTAAATACTCTAACCAAACGGTTGTCTTGGTGAAAAAATAGAGGAAAATACTCAAAGCACTGTTATCAAACTCATCAAAACTGACTAAAATCGTCTCTTGGTGAATGTCAGGATGTTTTTTGAGCATCGCTTTAATCTCTTTGAGGATCATCTGCATCTGCTCTACGGAGGTGTTGTACGTCAGCCCCAAACGCGTTTTTACACGCCGTTTTCCCATGCGCGACCAGTTGGTAATTGGGGTATTGGCAAGGGTTGCATTGGGCATGCTTACCAGTGCTTGTGCGAAGGTGCGAATTTTGGTGGAGCGAATACCAATCTCTTCGATCATCCCCTCAACGGCGGGCGTTTCGATCCAATCACCGACTTTAAAAGGGCGGTCTGTAAAAATGACCAACGAGCCAAATAGATTAGCAACAGTGTCTTTAGCCGCGAGTGCAAAGGCTAAACCTCCCAGTCCCAAAGAGGCGACAAATGCACTCACATTGATTCCCCACTCTTGCAAAACCGCCATAATACCCAGCACAATGATCAGTGCGCGCATGGTTTTGATCATAAAATGTTGAATATCTTCGCTCAGTTCTTTGCCAAATTTAGAAGAGAAAAAATTAAAAATATTGGAAAAGCTATCGACAATACGGTACAAAATCCAAAAAATCATAAACGTAATAAAAGATTTTATCAGTAGATCAACGACCCGATCAAAGTTGGAAAAAGGAAGCCACAACGTCGCAATATACGCACCCACAAGAATGATTGAGAATTTTAAAGGCTCTTCAGCGACGAGGATCAGTTTATCATCGGTCGTCGTTTTGGTGCGTTTTGCAATGGTTTTAAAGGGTTTTAGAATGATCGCGGCAAGAATATTTTTAAAAAGAAGTGCAAAGAGAAAAATGGCAAGGGCAATGGTGATATGGGCAACGGGGAGTCCTAACAGTGTGTACTCTAAAAATGGCTGAAGATTCATCTACTCTCCCTAATCAAGATCGAAAAATCAACGGATTTTAACACAGAATTGATTAAGATAACGCACTTAGGATCGATCGGAGTTATTTTGGGACAGTTTATTGGCGGTATAAACAGAGGCGTTTTGTTTATGCTGATCTCCTCGTTTAGTTTTGCGTTTGATGGGGCTTTTGCTAAGGTGCTCAGTCAAAATATGGATTCGGTGGAAGTGGTCTTTTTTCGTAATGGCGTTACGATGATTTTTGTAGCCCTTAGCATCTTCAAACTTCCCATCAAACAAGTGGGTGGAAAGCCTTGGTTACTCCTTTTTCGAGCTCTCATTGGGTTTGCTTCCATGCTGGTTTTTTTCTACAATATCGCGCATATTCCCCTCGCCGATGCGATCACATTTTCACGAACCGCGCCTATTTTCACCGCTATTTTGGCGTTTTTCTTTTTAAAGGAGACCATTGGTTGGAAAGGGTGGGTGGCGGTTTTTATTGGCTTTATTGGCATTGTTTGTGTGATGAAGCCAAACGGACTCATGCTCTCCAAAACCGATCTCTTCGGACTTTTCAGCGGTCTGGGCGCCGCCCTTGCGTATACGAGTGTCAGAGAGCTTAATAGAGTCTACGATACGCGCGTCATTGTCTTAGCCTTTGTCTCAACAGGAACGTTTTTCCCCGCACTTTTTATGGTTTTGAGTGAATACTTTCACACACCGATGTTTGATTTTATGTTAGGAAAATTCGTTGCTCCTGTGGGGATTCAATGGCTTTATATTCTTTTGATGGGATTGTCTGGGGCGATTGGGCAAGTCTATATGACCAAGGCGTTTGCGACCACAAAAGCGGGAATTGTAGGGGCGGCTGGGTATTCGATTATTTTCTTTTCGCTGATTATTGGCGTGGTATTAGGAGATGGTTTACCAGATATTATTGGACTATTTGGTATACTCTTGGTCATTATTAGCGGCGTTATTGTCGCAAAGGAGAAAGAATGATTTTAATTGCAGGACCGTGTGTTATCGAAAGCAGAGACAGCCTTTTTAGGGTTGCAGAGAAATTAATGAGCTATCACGAAGATCCAACCATTGATTTTTATTTTAAAAGCAGTTTTGATAAAGCCAATCGTACCAGTATCGATAGTTTCAGGGGTCCTGGGATGGATGAAGGTTTGAAGCTTTTGGATGAAGTGAGAGCTCAGTTTGGGTATAAACTCTTAACCGATATTCACGACTACACCCAAGCCAAACCTGTCGGCGAAGTCGTTGATGTGCTTCAAATTCCGGCATTTTTATGTCGCCAGACCGATCTTTTAGTCGCAGCAGCGCAGACTAAATGCGTGGTTAATATCAAAAAAGGACAATTTTTGAATCCTGCTGATATGCGCTATTCGGTTAAAAAAGTGTTGGATACCAGAGGTGTGAAAGAAGAGGGCTACGAAGCCGCTAAAAAAGCAGGCGTATGGCTCACAGAGCGCGGTTCAACGTTTGGGTACGGCAATTTAGTCGTCGATGCACGTAGTTTTGGCATCATGCGCGAATTTGCGCCTGTCGTTTTTGATGCAACCCATTCGGTACAAATGCCAGGAGCTGAGGGTGGCAAAAGCGGTGGAAAACGTGAGTTTGTAAGACCTCTTTCACGCTCAGCCGCAGCTGTTGGTGTGGATGGTTTCTTCTTTGAAACACACTTTAACCCGTGCGAAGCACTTTGCGATGGCCCGAATATGCTTGATCTTGATGATTTAGCTTTGGCAATTAAGGATATTAAAACGATTCAAGAGAGCTTAAAGGCATAAGATGCAACTGATCCCAACGCGCAACATTCTTCTCAATCAAGGAACAAGCGAGCAAAAAAGGCAAGAAATCAGGGAGTATTTTCTCCAAACCTACACGGTCTATGAGAAACTCTTTGAGCTGATGAAGGATGACGAAAGCTATTATCTCACCGCAGATCCTCTGCGTCATCCGCTGGTTTTTTATTTTGGTCATACGGCGACCTTTTTTATCAATAAACTGGTTCTTGCTAAGTTGATTGATAAGCGCATTAACCCCACATTCGAGTCGATCTTTGCGATTGGTGTGGATGAAATGAGTTGGGATGATCTGAACCAATCGCACTACAAATGGCCTAGAATTGCTGAAATTCGCGCTTATCGTGAGCAAGTGAAAATGAAAATCTTAGAGCTGATTGATACCTTACCGCTTGTTATGCCAATTTCATGGGAAAGCCCGTTTTGGGCGATTATGATGGGTATTGAGCATGAGCGCATTCATTTAGAGACGTCATCGGTGCTGATTCGCCAACTGCCACTTGAGTGTGTAACGCCAAGCGATTTTTGGAAAACGTGTCCGCTTGATACGCCTGTTGTGGAAAATGAACTGATATGCGTAAACGGCACAACGCTTCGTTTGGAAAAGAAAAAAGATGACGCGCTGTACGGTTGGGATAACGAATACGGTTTACATGTAAAAGAGGTAAAAGACTTTAAAGCCTCCAAATACCTTGTGAGTAATGCCGAATTTTTGGGCTTTGTCGAAGATGCTGGGTATGAAAACGAGCGTTTCTGGAATGAAGAGGGTTGGAAGTGGAAAACCTACAAAAATGCCACGATGCCTCTGTTTTGGAGCAAAGATGAGGATGGCTATTTCCTTCGCTTGATGGCAGAAGAAATCCCCATGCCATGGAGTTGGCCTGTCGAGATTAATTACCTCGAAGCCAAAGCGTTTTGCAACTGGAAAAGTCATAAAACAGGCAAACCTATTCGCCTCCCCAGTGAAGAGGAGTGGTATGTTCTTCGAGATTTACATGTAAAGGTTGAAGAGCTGTTTTGGGACAAAGCCCCTGCTAATATCAACCTAGAGTATTTTGCTTCAAGTGTGCCTATCGATACCTTCGCCTTTGGTGATTTTTACGATGTGATCGGCAATGTGTGGCAGTGGAGTGAGACGCCGATGAATGGGTTTGATGGTTTTTGCGTCCATCCGCTCTACGATGATTTTTCCGTTCCGACGTTTGACGATCGACATAACATCATCAAAGGCGGCTCGTGGATTAGCACGGGCAATGAAATCATTCGAGCTTCACGTTACGCGTTTCGTCGTCATTTTTACCAACATGCGGGTTTTCGCTACATTGAATCCAATGAGTCTGTGGAGACACATTCGGTCTTTTACGAGACAGACTTTGCACTTGCCAAAATGTGCGATGCCCATTTTGGAGAAAAAAAGAACAACTACTATGAAACAATGGCTCAGTTTTGCATCGCACTTGGTGGCGAAAAAAACAGAGCGCTTGAAATTGGCTGTGGGGTAGGGCGTGGAACCTTTGCGCTTGCGCGTCATTTTGAGATGGTGCATGGCATTGAATTCACCGCACGCGTTGTCAGACTTGCGACCAACTTTAAAGAGAGTGGCAAACTCAAATATACTTTAAAAGAAGAGGGCGAACTCGCACTCTTTATCGAGAGAAATTTGAGTGATTTTGGCATTGATCCACGTGTTCAAAAAGTCGAATTTTGGCAGGCTGATCCGCACAATATGAAGCCCTATTTTGATGGATATGACCTCATTTTAGCCAATGATGTGCTCGATACCTTGTATGATCCTGCGCTTTTTTTAGAGAAGATCAAAGAGCGTCTGAACCCACAAGGATTTTTGGTTATTGCCAGTAGCTACGACTGGGATGAAGCCAAAACACCTCGTGCCAAATGGCTCGGTGGTGTTAAGAAAAATGGCGAAAAATACAGTACATTCGATGCACTAAGCGAGCATTTATCGCCCTTTTTTGATTTACATGTAACGCCTGTGGAAATGCGCTTGAGCACCCATGAAAGTGCGCGAAAAGAGGTCGTAAAATCTTTACATGTAAGCGTGTGGAAGAAAAAGTAAATTGTCACGCGATTATTAGAACGTTAGACTACAATTCTCTCTTTATTTTAAATAAAGGGAGAGTGTATCGTGACTCAAGACATTCAACACATTAAAACTATTGTTGCTGACCCAACGCCACTGGGGCTTTTTGGTTTGGCTATGGTGACACTGGTCGCTTCATCGCAAAAATTGGGGTTGACGCTGGGTCTTTCACTCGTCTTACCTTGGGCTATTTTTTTAGGCGCATTTGTTCAGCTCATTGCCTGTTTCTTTGACTTTAAACACAATAATACGTTTGGGGCAACTGCCTTTGGCGCGTATGCCTTTTTTTGGTTTGGCGTGGCGCTTTCGTGGATGATTAAGCTGGGTCTTTTTGGTGAAGTTATTGCGTCACAAGCTGATGGCAAACAGCTTGGTTTTGCGTTCATTGGGTATCTTGTTTTCACGCTTTTTATGACCATTGGTGCGGTAGAGACCAACAAGGTTCTGCTTGCGATTTTTATTTTGATTGATCTTCTCTTTTTAGGGCTGATTGGCGACACATTTGGCTGGTTTCATGGCGCACACACGCTAGCTGCTTATGCGGAACTTGGCATTGCATTTCTCTCGTTTTATGGCTCTGGAGCAATTTTGCTCAATCATCATTTTGGAAAGTCATTTTTACCGATTGGTAAGCCTTTAGGCATCTTTAAATAGTTCCTCAACCGCTTCTAATCAAAGTGTAACGAAAAATAGTGTATTATGAGAGAAAGTAAAAAAGGAACATTATGAATATTATTGAAGGAAAACTCTCCCTAAATGGTAAAGAAAAAGTGGCGATTATCAACAGCCGATTTAACCATATTATCACTGATCGTTTAGTTGAAGGTGCGAAAGATGCGTTTATTCGTCATGGCGGCGATGAGAAGAATTTAGACCTTATTTTAGTCCCTGGGGCGTATGAAATTCCTTTAGCGCTCGATAAAATCTTAAGCAGTGGCAAGTATGACGCTGTGTGTTGTGTGGGTGCGATTATTCGTGGCAGTACGCCTCATTTTGACTACGTTGCGGCAGAAGCGACCAAAGGCGTTGCCAATACGGCACTTAAGTACCAAAAACCCGTCACCTTTGGTGTTTTAACCACCGATAATATCGAGCAAGCGATCGAGCGTGCGGGCAGTAAAGCCGGCAATAAAGGCTTTGAAGCCATGACAGGTTTGATCGAACTCATTAGCCTTTACAAACACCTATAAGGAAACGCTTTGGCAACACGACATCAAGCAAGAGAGAGCATTATTACCCTTTTGTACGCAGAAGATATTGGAAATCCTGGAATTGAAAAATTTATAGATGAACTTTTTGAAGAAAAAAAGATTCGAAATCAGCAAAAAGAGTTTGCCCTTGGGTTGTACCATGGTGTAAAAGAGCATTTAGTCATCATTGATGAAGCGATCAATCTTCATCTGAAAGAGTGGAATCTCAGTGAAATTGGAACGCTTGAACGTGCCATTTTAAGACTGGGCGCGTATGAAGTTTTGTACTCAGAACTCGATAATGCGGTCATAATCAACGAAGCGATTGAACTGGCGAAAAAGCTCTGCAACGAGACAAGCCCTAAGTTTATCAACGGTGTTTTAGACGCGATTTGTAAAGATGGAGAAGCCAAATAGATGAAGCTCTGTGTTGCGCTTGATTTACCAAGTAAGGCTGAAAATATCGCTCTGATTCAAAAACTCAAAAGTGAAGACGTTTGGCTTAAAGTGGGGCTTCGCTCTTTTATTCGAGACGGCGAAGCACTTTTGCATGAGATCAAAGCGATCAACCCTCATTTTAAACTCTTTTTAGACCTCAAAATCCACGACATCCCCAACACCATGGCAGATGCCGCGGAGTCGATGGTAAGTTTAGGTGTGGATATGTTCAACGTTCATGCCTCAAGTGGCGTTAAAGCGATGCGTATGGTCATGGAGCGTGTGAATGCACTTCCAAACCCACCGATTGTTTTAGCCGTAACCGCATTGACTAGTTTTGACAACGCCTCTTTTGAAGCGATTTATAAAACGCCGATTGCCCAAAAAGCGGTTGATTTTGCTAAAGATGCGTATGAGAGTGGTTTGAATGGAGTGGTCTGCTCCGTCTATGAGAGCTTAAATATTAAAGCGCATACGGCGTCTTCATTTCTAACGCTAACACCAGGCATTCGTCCTTTTGGTGAGAGCAGTAATGACCAAGAAAGAGTTGCTGATTTGGAAATGGCTAAAGCACAGCAGTCTGATTTTATTGTGGTGGGGCGACCGATCTATTATAGCGCAGATCCGCTGGGCATCGTAAAGAAAATTATCGAAAATATTTAGACACGAAGAGGTAGAAATGTTTCAGAAGATAGTGTTAAGTATCGTGTTGTTTTTTGCCTTTAGTATCGTTGCTTTTTTCTTGCTTATTAAAGTCATTGATTTTAACGAGTACAAGCCTCGCATTCAAAAAGCGATTAAAGAGAGTACGGGCTATGAAGTGATGATTCGTGGCGACATCACGCTTTCTCTCTCACCTGCTGGGGTGAGCATCTTTGATGTTGAAATTACCAATCCATCCTACCACGCTGAAGTTCCTTTTGCAAAACTAGGAAGCTTTGATGTGGCACTGGATCTTTCTGCTTTGCTGAAAAAAGAGATTAAAGTAAGACATATCGCGATTGATAGCCTCAGTTTGTTGGTTGAAAAGACCAAAGAGGGCACGTTTAACTATGAATTGCCTCCCGTGCCAAAAATCACTGATAAGAAGGCTAAAGAGGGAGATATAATCCTTGAACAAGAAGATGGATTCCCCCTTGTTAATGTTAAAAAAATTAAATTTAGTAATGCAAATATTGTCTATGTTGATCAAAAAAGCAACACACAAATTGATTTTGATAAGATCGATTTAGACATCAATCACATCCAGTACGATACTTCAAAACATCATCTTCAAGCGCTCTTTTTTACGGCAGACACCCATATCGATAAGATTCAATACGGTCGTTATGCGCTTAAAGACCTGTCGATGTCTTTTGAGATCAAAGATGCAATAGCCGTCAGCGAAAACCTCCATTATACGCTTTTTGAGACACCCATCCAAGGAAGTGGCAAATTTGACTTAAGTGGCAAACAACCTAAGATTTCGATTAAAAGCAAAATTGTTGATTTAAAGTTGGCAATGCTCTCTCGTGAATTACTCAATCAAGAATTGCTTGAAGGTAATGTCAATGGCGATCTTAGGCTCTCGTTCTTTGTCGGTGATTCTCACGCATTTAAGAGCACCTTAAACGGTTTTGTCCAACTGTATGGAACAGATGTGACACTTAAAGGGTATGACGTCGATAAAATCGCATTCATGCTTGATCCCAATCAGCGCTCAAAAGGGTTTTCTCTTGGCAATCTTATCTCTGGTGCAACAGGTGTCTTAAAAGGCGGCAATACCCTTTTAAAAGAGATCAATACCAAAATAGACATAGGCTATTCTGAAATACACCTCAGTGACGTAGCACTCAGTACGGCAACGAATCGTGTTGCAATGAAAGGGGCTGTTAATATAATTGATGAAAAATTCATCGATCTTAAAACAGCGCTTTTAGACGCAAGAGGATGCGCAACGTTTGAACAAAAAATGAGCGGATCGTTTGCCAAGCCTTCTTTAAAAGTTGATGACGCATCGATAACAGCACTCAGCAATGTGATACTCTCCTTTTCAACGAAGCCTAAAACAGCGCCCATCACACCCAAAAAAAATGATGAGAACTGTACGGTTTTTTATGAAGGGGTCATTAAACATCCTGTTGTAACGACAACGCCTTTGGGGGAATAAATTTTGCTTTTTTTAGATCAAATACCGATCTAAAAGGAGTACCCCATGCATTTAATTGAAGGTGTTGAGCTGATTGTAATGCTTAAAAACAAGATTGAAGAGGCGAAAAAAACAGATCAAGCCAGTGTCCAAAAGCTTCAGAAATTGCTTGAAAAGCTTTTAAAATCACACGATGCCGCTTATGTTTAAGCGATAAACGGCTTAAGAAAACGCTCTTAAGCCGTTTATTAGATACTTTTGCTATACTTTCACTCTACTTTTTAATGGACAGATGGGTGAGCGGCTGAAACCACATCCCTGCTAAGGATGCGTCGGGGTAACCTGACCGAGAGTTCAAATCTCTCTCTGTCCGCCACCTTTTATTTCCCCCTGATTTTTTTCATTCCAGCGTCATTGGCATAGCTATCCATGAAGATAAAACGTCAATGTGCCTATTTCAAGGTATTTAATGCTGAGAAATTTCTTAAAATAGGACAATTTTGCTATAATACACGGTTTAGCATGATTTAATATTATTGGGGGCAACAGTGAAAATGGGTTTAGTAAAAAAAAGTTTTTTATTTTTAATTACTTCTTGGGTCTATGCGGACACCGCGTCGCTTGTTTTGGAAAATGATGCTATGGTTGGGCAAGACCATCATTATACTAATGGGATGTATTTTACTTGGATGAGTGAACATGATACGACGTTTCCTGATCTGTTGCCTTTTATTGATTTAGAACACAAAAATGTCGCTTTTTCGATCTCACATGCGATTTTTACACCTGAAAACAAAGACATCCGTACAAGAGATCTAAATGATTCTCCTTATGCTGGTTATGTCGCCTTAAACATGTTGGCTTACAAATCATCTGCAAATTTCTTTCATGAAGTGGGTGTGAATATCGGCATGGTTGGTCCCTTTGCACAAGCCGACACCTTACAAAAAAGCTTTCATTCGGTGTTTGGATTTGATAAACCAGAGGGCTGGGATAACCAGTTGGATGATGAATTTACCTATGGAGCTTCGTATAATATTGGTTATAAAACAGATCCTATTTCGATTCAAGATTTAAGCCTAGATCTTACGACACATATCAAAGCCGATCTGGGAAATTTTTACACGGGAACGTTAGTAGGCACCTCTTTGAGGCTGAGCAGTATTCCTATGCGCAGTTTTATCACCACTGGAAATTTTATAGGGGCGCATGAGAGTTCATTGCTCAATTATGAACCCACAAAAAGTTTCAATTGGGCGTTGTCTCTTGGTGTTTTTTACAATAAATTTAATACCTATTACATCATTGATGAAGCGATTGATGAGGGGTATAATCTTGATAAATTAGACTATATGATTGGTGAAAAACTGGCACTTGACCTCTTTTACGATGCGTTAAAAGTCTCTTTTTATCTTAAATCAACCCAAACTGCTAGTTGAGAAGATGGTTTGAAAGTTGCTTTAAACTCCATAGAAAGCCGTGGGAGGCGAGATTATGGATCGAGATATTATAGCCGTTTATTGTTTAATTGATGAGTATTTGAAGGTATCAGGGATAAAAGATGATGTTAGAGCTAAGATTAGTAATGCAGAAGTGCTGCTTATCGGGTATATGGCAGTGAATGATTTTAATGGCAACTATTTCAAAGCACATCAGTATGTTAAGATGATGCACTTGGTGAAAGAGATTGACTACACGAGATTTTTGCGCCGCTTAGTAAAAATAAATGACGTGTTGTCCACACTTTTTTTGTTTTTAGGCTCATTGTTTCAGCGATTAAACGGTGCAAAGATTTACTCTGTTGATTCTTTTCCTGTTGAATTGTGCCAAATCACAAGGCAAAGCAGAGTCAGATTGTGGAGTGATCCATCTTTGAAGGGGTATAATGCATCCAAAGGAAGATTCTTTTATGGGCTTAAAGTCCATATGGTAGTCACAGCCGATAAAGAGCCTGTAATGGTACATATCTCAGAAGGCTCCATACACGATGTTACGGCGGGGTATCAATTTATGCACTATCTACCCCAAAAATCAATCACGATTGGAGATAAAGGGTATGTTTCATCAAAGTTAGAAGCTTTTTTAAAACAGTTTGAGATTGTACTTTCACCCATTGGGCGTAACAACATGCAACAAGAAAACAAAGAAGAGTATTTTACCAAGCGTAGAATTAGAAAAGGTGTTGAAACTGCCTTTTCTATGATCACTGCTAAGTTTGGTAAAGTGATTAAGGCTACAACCATTGGTGGCTTTTTAACAAAGCTTAGACTTTTCATCACTGCGTATGCTATCAACTGCTTTTTGAAGCTTAGTGATGACAAAAAAGCTCTTCTGTTTAACTAGCAGTTTGGGTTAAATCAATTGATATTGAAACAAAAGGTACAGCCTCTTCTGATAATGAAAAAACAGGTGTGGGACTGAGTGGGACTGAGAGCCTGTGCGTTTGCCTTTACATGTATATTTTGAGAAGAAAGTTGAATCAGAATGTTAAAACACTATACCCATTTTATTACAAAGCACTTTAAAGCCGTACTGTTCGCTGTTACGATTCTTACGGGCATTTTTGGCTATTACGCGCAATATTTGAGCATTGATGCTTCGGCTGAGACACTGTTGCTTGAAAATGATCAAGACCTTAAGCTCACACGCGAAGTGCATGCTCGTTACATCAGTCCCGATTATTTAGTCATCTCGTTTAGTCCTAAAGAGTCTCTACTCTCCGATACCACGCTTTCCACCATTCGAAATCTCAAAGCCTCTTTGCTCAAAATTGAAGGTGTTGAGAGCGTCACATCTTTGTTAGATGTCCCACTTTTGCAAAGTCCCCCTCGACCGATTCAAGAGCTCATTGGCAATGTTCAAACACTTGAATCGCCTGGTATTGACAAAGCCTTAGTGCAAAAAGAGCTGACCACAAGCCCTTTGTATGCGCAAAATCTTGTCAGTGAAGATTTTAAAACAACGGCGATTGTGGTCAATCTTAAAGATGATTTCACCTACACTGAGTTACTCACAAATCGCAACAAATACCTTCTTTTAGAGCAAGAAAGAGCTCTCACTCAAGAGGAAACAACCCAGTATGAAGCTGCCAAGAAAGCGTTTAAAGCGTATCGTGATAGTACCCGTGATGAGACGCATCGTCTGATTGAAACGGTGAGAGCAACCATTGCACCTTACAAAGGCGAGGGGGATCTTTTCTTGGGTGGAGTTATCATGATTGCGGATGACATGATCAGCTTTGTGAAAGATGACATCAAGATTTACGGTATTGCTATTTTAGTCATTATGATTGCCATTTTGTGGATTATCTTCCGTCAAATTCGCTTTGTGGTTTTGCCCATTATCGTCTCGATCAGCGCTGTGGTCATTACTACAGGCATCAATGCTCTTTTAGGGCTTGAAGTCACGGTTATCTCCTCCAACTACGTGGCGATGCAGCTTATCACGACACTTTCGTTGGTCATCCATCTCATCGTCTGCTACAGAGAAGAGTATGCGCTCTACCCTGATGCGTCACAAAAAGAGCTTTTAGGCATTGTCTTTGAGCGTATGAGTATTCCTTCCATCTTTGTCATTTTAACCTCTATTGCGGGCTTTGGTTCGCTGATGACGTGTGGTATTTTGCCGATCATCGATCTTGGTACGATGATGAACATTGGTGTAACCATCTCTTTAATCGTGACCTATACCCTTTTCCCTGCGATGATGATGCTTTTCAAAAAAGAGCCACCCGTTTTGGTGTTTGACAAAGCCTTTACCCTCAATGAAACCTTCGCCAAAATTGTAGAACATCACAGCCGAATCATTGTAACAGTGGCCATCGCTCTTGGGTTATTTAGTATTCTTGGGGCATCTCGGTTGGTGGTTGAAAACAGTTTTATCAACTACTTTAAAAAGAGTACTGAGATTTACAAAGGGATGAAGAAGATTGACAACAATTTAGGTGGAACGACTCCTTTAGAAATTGTGGTTAAATTTCCAAAAGCACCTGCGCAGAAAGAAAACAATGAGGACGCAGCTTCTGCTATCGATGGGTTTGAAGAGGAGTTCAATGCCATGAACAACGAAGCACAGTATTGGTTCACGGCGCAGAAAATGCAGACTATTTTAAAAGTCCACGACTATCTGCTCTCGTTACCTGAAATTGGCAATGTCTCCTCACTTGGAACGCTTGCAAAAGTAGGGCGCATCGTTAAAAATGGCAACGATTTTGACAACTTTGAGCTAGCTCTTTTGTACAATGAACTGCCTGAGCGATACAAAAAGATTTTACTCTCTCCGTATATCAATATTGAGCATGACGAAGCGCGTTTTGTGGTGCGTGTTGTAGACTCCAACCCAGAGCTCAGGCGTTCTGAGCTGTTGGAGAGTATTCAAAAAGGGTTGCAGAGTGAGGTCGGGCTTGATCCGCAAAATTATCATCTTGTGGGCATGATGGTGCTGTATAACAACATGCTTCAATCCCTCTTCTCCTCACAGATTTCGACCCTTGGGTTGGCGGTACTCTCCTTGGGCGCTATGTTTTTGTTCCTCTTCCGCTCTTTAAAAATTGCACTTTTGGCGATGACCGTCAACATGGTTCCTGTAAGTGTCATCTTTGGCATCATGGGGTTTGCTAACATTCCTCTTGATATGATGAGCATTACAATTGCGTCGATTGCGCTGGGCATTACGGTGGACAATACGATTCACTACTATTACCGCTTCCGTGAAGAGCTTCAAATTGATGGTGACTACATCGCTTCGATGCACCGAGCACACGGAACGATTGCTTTTGGTATGTTTTACTACTCGTTGGCTACCATTGTAGGCTTCTTGGTGATGGTGACATCCAACTTCATCCC
This sequence comes from Sulfurospirillum multivorans DSM 12446, assembly GCF_000568815.1. Taxonomy (NCBI): domain Bacteria; kingdom Pseudomonadati; phylum Campylobacterota; class Epsilonproteobacteria; order Campylobacterales; family Sulfurospirillaceae; genus Sulfurospirillum; species Sulfurospirillum multivorans. The sequence goes on along the minus strand of NZ_CP007201.1, from coordinate 2,342,689 downwards.
CACCCTTATCTTCGGACTTTTAACGGTCATCGTTTTGATAACGGCGATTGTCTCCGATCTTCTCTTCTCACCGTTTTTAGTGGTCTTTTTCAAACCGTTTGGCAAAGGCGTGACGCACAAAAAATAACCTTCATCTATCGCTCCTTTTGGGTATACTGTGTGAAAAAGGAGTGATAGATGCTGAGCCTGAACTGCCCCGAACTCGATACCTACCATCTTCAGTGTGACGAACTGTTAAGCTCTTTTGACTACACTCATTTTACGGAATCGTTTAGCGCGCTGATCCACCATACGAAAGAGCATTTTGCTAACGAAGAGCGCTTGATGAAAGAGCTTCATTTTCAAGGTTACATGGAGCATTTTGAGGAGCACCAAAAAATTCTTGGCGAAATGAGCCAGTTCTTAGCAATGGCGATGCAGGGCAATACTTTGTTTGCCAAAAACTACATCAAAAACGGTGTGGGCGATCGTTTGGATCTGCACATTCGCAACATCGACTCACAGCTGGCGATGTTTCTCAAAACTCAAGCGTAATTTTTTACATGTAAACGTTTGAAGCAAGGAAAAAAATGACAAAATGGATTGTGCTCTGCTTGAGCACACTTTTGGTTTACGCTTCAGAACTGCCGACGGTTGCATCTGTTGACATCAATCGTTATCTGGGGCGTTGGTATGAGATCGCACGGTTTGATCATCGTTTTGAGCGTGGCTGCAGTCGTGTTGAAGCCTTTTACACGCTCAGAGAAGATGGCATGATCGGCGTTAAAAACAGCTGTTATGTAGCCGATGAAAATCGTACCAAAGAAGCCAATGGACGCGCTTACAGTGTCGATGAAAAAAGCAATTCTAAACTCAAAGTCACCTTCTTTTGGCCATTTTACGGCAATTATTGGATTATTGATTTAGCCGAAGATTACCGTTATGCGGTTATCAGTGAGCCTAGCAAGGAGTATTTTTGGATCCTTTCGCGCACTCCTGAGATGGCGCAATCTGACATCGACCACATTCTCTCTCTTGCCACGACGCTAGGTTTTGATACCACCAAACTTATTTGGCGTTCAAAAACCATGTTGACGCAAGGTGCAGACTAAAGCCGATCAACCCAACGCCTACCACTTTTTGCACAATGAAAAGGTACGGAAGCAGTTTTAACGCTCTTTGATTGCCAAACAAAAACGCTACAAAGATGTCCCACACGAGTAATAACGCTATCATCCACGCCGCGTAAAAAATCTTTACATGTAAAGCTGTCTCAGGCTGAATGATCGTAAAAAGCAAAGAGAAATAAAAGAGAATATTTTTAGGATTGAGAAATGCTGAGAAAAGCCCTTGTACAAAGAGTTTGAACGCCATTTTTGCGTTTACATGTAACGTATTTTCAAGGCGTGGTTTGGGTGCAAAAAAGAGCAGACAGCCAAGGTAAAACAAAAACGCCGCACCGCCCATTTCAACGAGTGAGAGAATCATCCTGTAGCGACTTAAAAATTCATACCCAATGTACGCTAAAGCAATGTAAAGCGCGTTCCCACTCGCAATCCCCAAACAACTCCACCACGCCTTTTTGTAGCCATGACTTAGCGCGTGTTTAATAATGAGAAAAAAGTCCTGCCCTGGGCTTAAAAGCGCTAAAAAATAGATGGATGTTAGGGTGAAAAACTGAGGCTCAAACATGTCATTCCTTTTTTACATGTAAGCATAAAGCAAACGCGAAAAAAGTTATTGTATAAAATTGACTTGGTACTCTTTGGGTGTGAGGGCGGTGTGACGTTTGAAAAAGCGGTGGAAGTGGCTTTGGTCGACGAAGCCACAGTATTGAGCACACAGGGCAAGTGAGGTGCCAAGGCGAAGCAACTGCTTTGCGTGTTCGATGCGCACATCCAGCGCGTAGTGTTTTGGAGTACATCCGTAAGTCTGTTTAAAGTGGCGAGCGAGAACAAAGGGGTTGATGGAAAAGCGTTTAGCAAGCTCGTCGAGACGGGGTGTTTCATCCATGCGACTCTCTAAAAAGTGCGCTACGTCTTGGAGCACATCGCCTTTTTTTTGACTCACGCCTTGCTTCGTGTAAAGCCAAAAAAAGTGCTCCAACCATGCCTCTAACTCTTTTACATGTAAAGATGAAAACCCCTCTATGAGTGCGGTAATAATGCGCTCAAACGCCTCAAATAAAGCCTTATGAAATACCAATGGCGTGGTGAGTGGCAGCAGGGTTGTGGCTTCTTTAAAGTGTTTGGCTTGTATGCGCGCGCAAAGCTCTGCGTCTAGATAAACCATAATGTAACTTCGTTTGGTATGAGGTAAGGGATTGCACGCGTGTTGGGTGTGCGGTGGAATGATCGCAAGGGCGCCGCGTTGGAGTAAAAACGAACCATTGGGCGTTTGAAACGTCGTTGTACCTTCCACCATAAAGCCAATGGAAAGGGTTGGATGGGCATGACTTTCATACGCGCGCTCACTTTGAAGTGTTTGGCGAATCTGCAAAAAAGGTGCCTGCTCATAGCAAATCAGATTGGTTTTTGTCTCGTTCATAAAAGTATTGTAATATAATTATTTAAATGTTAGCAAGGAGAAGGGCATGAAAAAACTCTTTTGTATCATGGTTCTAATGATCGCATCTTCACTGTTTGCGCTGGATTTTGAACGCGAGAGTGAGCTTCAAAATGGATGTGACCATAACGATGGGAAGGCGTGTTTGGAACTTGGAAGCATGTACCACGTCGGGGAAGGCGTATTGCAAAGTTTTTCCCATGCCCGCACTTTGTACGAGCAAGCCTGCAATTTAGGCAACTCCAAAGGGTGCACCAGTTTAGGCTATATGTACGAAAATGGACACGCAGGTACCAACCTTCCAAAAGCGGCAGAATTGTATGAACGCGCATGCGTCAATGGTGATGCTTCGGGTTGTGAAAGCTTAGCGATGCTGTATGAAAATGGCAAAGGAGTCAGCGAAGATATGCAAAAAGCCATTGATTATTACGATCGCGCTTGCAATGGTGGAGATAGCAGTAGTTGCGCACATCTCGGACTTTTGTACGAGCAAGATGGCAATATGGAGTATGCCGTAACGTATTACCAAAACAGTTGTGATGCAGGAGGTGCCAGTGAATGTGTGCATCTTGGGAGCATGTACTATGTGGGTGGCGCCGTCGAGCAAAATGAAGAGCGCGCCATCTTGTTTTTCAAAAAGGCGTGCGAGCTGGGAGATGAGACAGGATGCAAAAACTACGAGAAAATTAAGAACAGTTATTTTATTGAGTAAGGCTTATATGTAAACTCATTTAGCTAAAAAATGCGCTTTGGTTTTGGCATGGCGGTAAGCGAACATGGCGTCCATATCTCTTTTAACGAACCAGAAAAAGAGCGATTGGAAAACGGGAAGGGGAGATGAGAGGGTGATGGTTTCGTCCATACGCGTGCGATTTTCGCCTTCTGCGACAAAAAGTCTTTCATGTCGAAACGACGCAAAAGGGCCTTTGATCATCACATCGACAATGCTTTGAGGGCAGTTAATCTCCAGTGCCATCTCCCAACGTGTCGTAATCCCAAACTTTTTGATGTCAAGTATAACGCTGTTTGGCTCCATTTTTACGATGTTCACCTTAATCGACGGCGGCGTAATCAGCGGAAGATTGTGTGTGTCGGTGTGAAACGCACAGACTGCTTCAGGACTTGCGTCAAGAATGCAGGTGTAATGCAAGGTTTTGAAGTTCATGGTGTTCCTTTTTGTTGAGTGTAGCGTATTTGCATGAATTTAGTTTACATGTAAAGATTTTAAGTTGACATGTATCTACATATGGAGTAAAATAGCTACAAAAAAGGAGATGCCATGAAAAAAGCAATTAACATCAGGTTGGATGAAACGCTTTTGAATGAGATCGATACCATCGGCAAAGAAATCGACCGCAATCGTACGTGGATCATCGAAAAAGCGGTTTCTGCCTACATGGATACGCTGGATGAAATGATCGCCGATAAGCGCATTGATGAGATCAAATCAGGCAAAGCGGGCGTCATGAGCTTAGAAGAGGTCGCAAAAAACTTGAGTCTTGCCAATGTTTGAGGTCATTTTTGACAAACGAGCTTTTAAAGAGTTGGCACAATTAGAACATGACGTGCAACAGCTCATTTGGTCAAAAATTGCAGAGTTAAACGTCGGCAATTTTACGAACGATAAAGCTCTCAAAGGCAACCACAAAGGCAAATTTCGCAAACGCGCAGGCGATTATCGTATTGTGTATCTCAAAGAGGGCACCATTTTGCTCATTACCATTATCCGCATCGCGCATCGTAAAGAGGTTTATTAAAAGTGATCAATCTTTACATGTAAACCATTTCCATCATCCTTGACAACCTTTTACATGTAAAGTAAAATGGTCTCAAAACTCCCATCAAAAGGTCGATCATGAAAAAATTACTCTGCTTTTTTCTGCTTCTTTCAAGCGCTGTTTTTGCCGCTGGAAATGTAGAATCTGTAACCCTTGTCAAGTCAGACAAGAGCTGGGATGGCTCTAGCTTGCCCGCTTACCCCACAGAGGCGCCTGAGATTTCGGTTTTGAAGATCACCATTCCTGCTCACACGGAGCTTCCGCTTCACAAGCATCCCATCATCAATGCGGGGTATATGGTCAAAGGCGCACTGAAAGTTGTGACGGATGAGAACAAAACGTTGCAGCTCAAAGCGGGTGATGCCCTCATTGAAGTGGTGGAGAAGTGGCATTATGGCGTGAATGAGGGCGATGAGTCCGTCGAGATCGTTGTCTTTTATGCGGGGACGAAAGAGAGTGCTTATTCCATTAAAAAATAGTTTTGTTATAATGATACACATAAATTTCTGCCTCGTTAGAGGCAAGCTTTAGTGCCACAGCGGCGTAGCGTAGGTTTTTGGGCTTTGCCTAAAAACCGTGATAAAAGAGTTCTGTAAGAACTCTCATGAGATGAGGAGTGCGCGATGGACAAAGAGTTGCAAACGCTTCAGAAGTTTTACACGGTTGTGATTGAGTTTTTGACCCATTACAGTTTTCAGCTTTTGGGGGCGCTGATCATCGTTGTTTTAGGTTGGTTTGCGGCGAAGTATGTGTATGCGCTTTTGATGCGTCTGTTTGAGAGTAACCATTTTGATAGCACGCTGGCTAAGTTTGTCGCGAGCGTGGTTAAGATGCTGGTTTTTACTGCGATGATCGTCATTGCCCTTGGAAAAATTGGCATTTCCATCGCTCCGTTTGTTGCGGCGATTGGTGCGGTTTCTTTGACGGCTGGTTTGGCTCTTCAAGGCAGTGTTTCCAACTATGCAGCAGGTGTTTTACTCATCATTTCGCGTCCGTTTAAAGTCGGCGATACGCTTTCCATCGGTGGTTTTTACGGGGTGGTCGAAGAGATCAAACTCTCCTACACCGTGCTTCGCAATGAAGATGAAGAGCTCATCACGATTCCCAATAAAAAGATGATCGGCGATGTGTTGGTCAACTCGTTTGAGTTTAGGGTTGTGGAGACCAGTATTGGTGTGGCGTATGAAGAAGATCCTGCTAAAGCGATTGCCGTGATGCACGAGGTTTTGGATGGCTTTAGCGAGGTTTCCAAAGAGCATAAACCCGTCATTGGCATTGCACAATTTGGCGAGAGTTCCATCACCCTTGGGCTTCGCTATTGGGTGCCGACGAAGCGCTATTTTAAGGTACAGTATGAGGTCAATTTAGCGCTTTATAGCGCTTTACATGTAAACAATATCAGCATTCCTTACCCGCAGCGTGAAGTAAGAATTTTAGGAGAAAAATTTGATTCCAAAGAAGTATGAGTTTATCACATTTGCCTTTTTTATGTCGCTGTTTATGACCTTGTTGATGTCATTTGTTATCACACTCATCAACGTAGGTTTTACGGATACTTTTTTCTTGCAATGGTTTAAAGCCTTTTGGAGAGCTTATATAGTCGCATTTCCTGCAATCTTGATCGTTGTTCCAATCGTGCGAAAGCTTGTTAAAAAGCTGATTATTGAATCTTAATGTTTAAAAAACTCGATCAGTCCCATCACGATTTCAAAGCCGATGAGGCCGATGATGATCCACTCTAGAAACTCGCTGTGTTTGTGGTTGAACATATCCAGCGCCATGCTGATGTCGTCTTTGAGGTTAGTGAGTTTGTGCTCGACGATCTCGAAGCGATCTTTGAGCTCTAGGATGGATGAAAGTCTATTGTAGAGCTTTTCTGCTTCTTCGTTGTCCCACAAAATATTAGGTTTATCAAGCAAAAACAGATCACTCACCATGCCGTGTTGAATGGCGGTGAGGTTGCGTGCAAATTCGATGAGTTTGGAGCGTTTGAGCAGGGCATAACTCTGTGTGAGATCAAGCAGTTGTTGACTCTTTTCAAAATGCACATCAAGGTCTTGCTCATACTTCTCCAACCCCACGCTTTGCGAGATGACAAGCGCTATGATGATGAGGTAAAGCGGCAAGGGTTCTTTGAGGATAATTTGCTCATTACTGACTTTACATGTAAACTCTAAATTGGGCTCAATGAGAATCGGATAGTCTTGAAAAATGTAGCGCTGTTCCAAAAAAGAGGCATCTTTGATGCCCAATTTGACGAGCGCTTCATCCATCGCCTCTTGTTTCCAGTTGATAAAGGTGAGGACATGGAACTGCGTATAGACCAAAAAGGTGTCGCGGTATTGATGAAAAAACGCCTTTTCGATTCCTTTTTTCAACGTGCAATCGAGCCTTGTTTCCACCTCTTGTCTGGTAAAAGGAGTCGGAAGCGAGATTGAGATGAGGGAAAAAGGTGTAGCCATAAAAACTCCTTGTAAAAACTCTTTTCAAATGATACTCCTAAAATAGAACTAAAGTATTACATGTAAAGAAGTGTTAACAAATTACTGGTAATATTAGCCTAAAAAAACAGTCAATGACGTAAGGATACCAATGCGTTTGAAATTCATAGGGAGCATGGTTTTTGGCGTGGCGTGTGTGCTGTTAGCGGAGGATTTTGATCCACTGGGCACATACGCGCTGTTGCCAAAACAGCAAGCGACGTTTGTGACCTGCACCACAACCGATCTGAGTAAGTCTTTGGAATTGTCCGATGTCGTGATGGCAGCACTGTGCAACAATCCGCAAACAAACATTGCGTGGCAAACATCGCTCTACCAAGCAGCACAAGTGGGAGTAAGTCGTTCTGCGTATCTGCCAACACTGAGTGCCTCAGGCTCGATTTTGCAGAGTGAAAGCAGTGAAACACGCAATGGTGATCAAGAGAATATCAGCGTGACGCTCTCGTATTTGCTCTACGATTTTGGCAAACGCGACGCGACGTACGATAACGCAAGAGCGCTTTTGGATGCAGCCCTTTTTTCGGAAAACGACACGATTCAAAGCGTTTTTCTCTCCGCTGTTGAAGCCTACTACACGCTTTTTGGCTCCAACGCTTCATTGGAAGCGAGTCTTGAAGCCGAACGCTCCGCACTGGAGAGTCTCAATGCTGCTAAAACACGCTACTCTGTAGGCACCGCAACCCCTGCAGATACCTTGCAAGCGCAAACGGCGTATTCGCAAGCGATGCTCAACCGTATTCAAGCCGAAGGGAGCGTGAAAAGCGCGCAAGGTGGGCTGGCGAGTGTTTTGGGCATGATGCCTGACACCACGATTTTGCTGCAAAATCCACGTCTTGCTATTCCTGATATCGCTTTTGAGAGTAATATCAGAGCTTTGATGGATGAGGCGCAACGGCTTCGTCCCGATTTGATGGCGGCAAGTGCGAAGATCAAAGCGTATGAAGCACAGCTCAAAGCTGCCAAAGCGGATCACATGCCTTCCTTTTCCCTCTCAGCAACATCGGGCAATACCGATACGGTGTTCAATACCTCTCAGCGAAGTTCCAGCATTGGACTTTACGTAAGCATTCCTATTTTTTCAGGCTTTAATACGAAGTACAAAGTTCAAGCAGCGCAACAACAGCTCAAAATCAGCGAAGCAGAGTATGAAAAGCTCTCCCAAGATGCGAACTTAGACGTCTATAAAACGTACCAAACCTTGATTAGCGAAACCCAAGCCACACGCACGAGTAACGATTTGGTCGCCAGTGCGCAAGCTTCGTACGATCTTGCCCTTGGCCGCTACAAAGCAGGAGTTGGAACGATTCTTGATCTTTTAAGCGCTCAAAGTGCCCTTGCGAGTGCTAAACAGCAACACATCCAGTCACTTTACAACTGGTACATTACCAAAGCAAGCCTCGCCAAAGCGATGGGCTCACTTGATTTCTCAACGATAAAAGGACAACCATGAACATTGTAAAAAAGATGCTACTTCACAAATTTACTATTATCTTTGCATTGATTGCACTGTGTATTGGTGGGTATTATGGTTGGGAAGAGTACACAAAACCGCCTCTCGAAGCGAAGTATAAATTTCACACCTTGGAGCTTGGCGATGTCACGCAAAGTGTCTCTGCCAATGGCACGCTGAACCCGTTAGTGCTCGTTACGGTGGGTACGCAAGTCTCAGGAAAAGTCATTAAACTGTATGTTGATTTTAACGATCGTGTGGAACAAGGGCAAATTTTAGCCGAACTTGATCCTGCGCTTTTGGATGCACAAGCCGCGCAAAGTGCCGCAAGCGTTCAAAGTGCCGAAGCCTCTTTGGAACTTGCCATTGCCAATGAAAAACGCTCTCGCGAACTCTTTTCTAAAGAGTACATCTCAAAACAAGAGTTAGACGTGAGTGTCCAAGAGCTTAAAGCGGCGCGTGCGGCGCTCAATCTTGCCCTTGCGCAATCGCAAAAAGATCGCACCAACCAAGGATATACGATTGTGCGTTCCCCCGTTTCAGGTGTCGTGGTCGACCGCCAGATCGATGTAGGACAAACGGTCGCGGCGAGTTTATCGGCACCCGTGCTTTTTAAAATTGCACAAGATTTAAGGCAGATGCAGATCGACTCTAACTTTGCCGAAGCAGACATTGGGCGTATCAAAGTAGGGCAAAAAGTGACCTTTGCGGTCGATGCATTTCCCAACAATGCATTTGTCGGCGTGGTTAAGCAAGTCAGACTCAACGCGACCACCGTTTCCAATGTTGTAACGTATGATGTGGTCGTAACGGTTGAAAATCCCGATGAAATCCTCATCCCTGGCATGACGGCGTATGTCAATGTCATCCTTGCGGAGAAGAAAAATGTCTTGATAGTGCCCAATGCGGCTTTACGTTATAAACCAACGATGCCGCCAAGTAAAGATGCCAAACCTACTACGCCAAAAAAAGAGAAAAAAGAGCGAGGCAGTGCCACACTGTTTGTGTTTGAAAATGGCGTACCAAAACCTATCAAAGTCAGTGTCGGGATTTCTGATAATCGTATGAGTGAAATCATCACGGATGAGCTCAAAGCTGGTGATAAAATCATTGTGGAAGAGAATAAATATTCGACGGCCACGAGTGCCACAGGAGGTGGTTCTCATCCTCCCATGAGGCCTTTTTAATGGAAGAGATCATTAAGATACAGGATTTAAGCAAGAACTATCACACCGATGCGGGTGAAGTTAATGTGCTTAAAGGTGTGGATATTACGATTGAAAAAGGCGAATTTGTCGCCATCATGGGACCCTCAGGCTCTGGAAAATCGACCTTTATGAACATATTGGGTTGCCTTGATAAAGTCACGGGTGGAAACTATTTTTTAGGCGCTAAAGACACCAAAAATCTGAGCAGAGATGAGCTTGCTGACCTTCGAAATCACATGATCGGTTTTGTCTTTCAAGGCTTCAACCTGATTCCACGACAAAACCTTATCGACAATGTGGCGCTACCTTTGGTCTACTCAGGCATGAAGGCACACGAGCGTAAAATTCGCGCCAAAGAGATCCTTAAAAGTGTGGGGCTTGAAGCGTTTGGAACCTACTTGCCCAATCAAATCTCAGGCGGACAACAGCAACGCGTTGCGATTGCGCGCGCTTTGGTCAATCGCCCTAAACTGATTTTAGCGGATGAGCCAACGGGTAATCTTGACACCAAAACGAGTGAAGAGATCATGCAACTTTTTTGCGATCTAAACGAAAAAGAGGGCATTACGATTGTGCTCGTAACCCATGAGCCTGACATCGCGCGTTACGCTAAACGGTTGGTTAATTTCGTCGATGGCAGGATTCAGCACGATGGACCAACAGCGTTACATGTAAAAGAGATCGCATGATTTTGGCGATGTTATTTGAAGCATGGCGCGCCATGGGAGCTAACAGACTGAGAACCTTTTTGACGATGCTTGGCATGGTCATCGGCGTGGGAGCCGTCATTGTGATGTCCGCGGTGGGAGCAGGTACGCAAGCCAAAGTCAAAGACTCCATCGCGTCGATGGGAAGCAATTTGCTTATCGTTCTTGCAGGCTCTATGAGCTCAGGCGGGGTACGTTTGGGAAGTGGTGGGGTTCAAACACTTACCGCTTCCGATGCGACTGCCATCGAAGAGATGGATACGGTTTTAGCCGCAGCTCCCACCACTTCGAGCTCTGCTCAATTCATCTACCAATCCACGAACTGGTACACGCAAGTGACAGGAACAACTCCTTCGTACTTTGAAGTGCGCGACTGGGAGATCGAAAATGGTTACTCTTTTACGGACTCGGATGTTAGAGGTGCCACACGTGTCGTGGTTTTGGGTAAAACGATTGCACAAAATCTTTTTGGCGATGAAGACCCTGTGGGCAAAACAATACGAATTAAAAACAGTCCGTATTTGGTTGTGGGTATTTTAGCAAAAAAAGGGCAAAGTTTAGATGGCAGGGACCAAGACGATACGGCGATTGTGCCTATTACGACAGCACAAACGAAGCTTTTTGGAACGCAGTTTAAAGGCGTCGTGCGATTCATTATGGTCGAAGCGCTTAATGATAGCGTGATGGATCAAGCCGAAAAAGAGATGAGAGAACTTTTACGACAACGTCATAAACTGCGTGAAAATGCGGAAGATGATTTTACGATTCGTAACCTCACCGCGCTTGCCAATACAGCGCAAGAGACGACTAAAGCGATGTCTTTGATGTTGGCTGCGATTGCTTCGATTTCTCTGCTTGTTGGGGGCATTGGTATTATGAACATTATGCTCGTTTCTGTGACGGAGCGTACCCGTGAAATTGGTATTCGCATCGCGATTGGCGCGAAACAGCGTCATATTTTAATGCAGTTTTTACTTGAAGCGCTGATGATCTCGATCATTGGCTGTCTCATTGGCGTCTGTGTGGGCGTGGGTGGAGCTTATACGGTGGCGCATTTCTTTCCTATTAGCGTGGTGATTACTCAAAATTCCATCCTTATCTCTTTCTTGGTTGCAACAGGGGTTGGTGTCTTTTTTGGATTTTACCCCGCACGAAAAGCAGCCAATCTGGAACCTATTGATGCGTTGCGGTACCAATAATTGCGCTATAATTCTTCAAAATTAGCATAGGAAGATCAATGAAATTACTTTTAATTGGTGCGGGCAATATGGGTGGAGCGATGCTTCAAGGTTTACATGTAAACGATATTACAGTTGTTGAAGCGTACCCACCAAGAGTACTAGAACTTCAAACGCTTTATCCAACAATCACCATTGTGAGCGAGATTCCCTCCTTAGAAGGGTATCTGGTCATCCTTGCGATCAAACCCCAATCGTTTAGCATGCTGCACACCAAAGGCATCGCGGAGGGCGTGATTTCCATTATGGCGGGTGTGAGTTTGGAAAAACTGAAATCGGGCATTATGGCAAAGCATTACATTCGCTCTATGCCCAATATGGCAGCTCTCGTACGCAAATCTGCGACATCATTGTGCGGGGATGTGGCACTTAAAGATGAAGCGATGGATATTCTAAGCTCCATCGGTCGTTGTTTTTGGTTAGAGAGTGAAAAAGAGCTCGACATCGCAACAGGACTCGCTGGTTCTGCCCCTGCGTGGATCGCACTGGTCGCAGAAGCGCTGAGTGATGGTGCCGTCAATCTTGGAATGAAGCGAGAGATTACCTACCAATACATCGCAACGCTTTTTGAAGGCGTGGGCGAAGTGCTCAAAAGTGAACACCCAGCCCTTTTAAAAGACAAAGTGATGTCCCCTGCTGGCACGACTGCGGCGGGTTATGCCAAACTGGAAGAGGGAAAAGTGCGAGACAGTTTTATCAAAGCGATGGAAGCATCGTATGAGAGAGCAAAGGGTTTTTCAAAGTAGAAACGATTAAGGCTTGTCTGTTGACAAGCCTACGCGATTTTTTGTGCTTTTTTCTTGCTTGCGGTGGTTTTCTTTTTGCTTTTTGATGGCGCAGTTGCTTTTTGAGAGGCTACTTTAGAGTGGGTGATGTCAGGTAGAACATCTTCAAAAATGGTTCTAATGTCATTCCAACGGTGTTCGGAGTTGAGCATCACCACTAAGATATCTTTTTTCCCATTTTTAGCACGCGCAATGAGACATGGGCCTGCTTTTTGGGTGTAGCCTGTTTTGATTCCGACGGCGTATTTGTAGTTGTTGAGCAGTTTATTATGGGTGTAGGCGGCATACGATCTTTTGGTATTGATCGCTCTAAAATCGTGACGCTTTAGTTTTGCCATCTCGTTAAAATTGTTGTTTTTAATTGCATATTCACTCATCGTTAAAAGATCCAGTGCGGTGGAGTAGTGACGACCAATGTCAAATCCGCATGGGTTGGTGAAGTTGGTATTTTTCATGCCAATGGCTTTGGCTTTTTTATTCATTTGTACTACAAATTTATCGACATCCCCATCCCCCAAAAAGACGCCAATGCTCATCGCAGCATCATTAGCAGACATGACCATTGCCGCTTTAACAAGGTCTCTTAAGTAGAATTTTTCACCCACACGAAGGTTTGCTTTAGTGGGTTCAACTTGGATCATTTCACGGGTAATCGTTACAACCTCGTTCATACGACCACTCTCTAGGGCTAACAGGGCGGTCATAATTTTGGTTAAACTTGCGGGTTGGTTGATTTTTTGTTCATCTTTGGCGAAGATAAGTTGTTTTGTACTTAAGTCTTTTGCAATGATCGAATCGGTGTTGCGTCTAATACGATCCGCGGTCTCTTTGTCAAGGTAAGCTGCACTAAGGGAGCTTGTGATAATGCATGCGCCGCAGATAAGCGATAAAATTTTGTGTGTCATAAGGCTCTTTTAAAAATAGATTTTTGATTTTAGTAAAAATTTCTTAAAATTCCCCTTTTAAAATGGCTAAAATAGCCACTTTGCCTCAAATGGTGAAAAAATAAACAGAATGCGTTATAACGCTTAAGGTAATAACGTTATAATGCTCCAAATAGTTTAAGTACGATCTACCGTTATATACTTTAATTACATAAGGAAGATATATGGAAGGGATTACCTCTGGTGTGATGAGTTTTGACAAACCAGCCCTTTTAGAAAAGCGCATTAGGCTCCTTGAGGCGATTGCCGAGACAGGTTCCATCAGCAGTGCCGCCAAAAGAGTGGGGCTGAGTTATAAAGCGACATGGGAAGCCGTTGATACGATGAATAACCTCTCCAACCATCCTCTTGTGACACGTGTTACAGGTGGTAGTGGAGGCGGCGGAACAACCCTAACACCCTTAGGTATTGAGGTGATTGCCAACTACAGCGTTTTAAAAAAAGAGTATGAAAGATTTTTAAATAGACTTTCGACGGTCGGTGACTTTGAGATGAACAGTTTAAAACACATACAAAGGATTGCTATGCAGATCAGTGCGCGTAATCAGCTGATGGGAAAAATCGGTGAGATCAAACAAGCCAAAGTGAATGCAGAGGTGAGCATTGTGCTCAAAAGTGGGGTGATTCTTGTCTCCACCATCACCAACAGCGCGGTCGAAGAGTTAGGGCTTGAGATTGGCGATGAAGTGGTTGGCATCATTAAAGCCTCTTCGGTGTTAATTTCCAATGTTCTTGACATCGCAACGAGTGCACGCAACAAGCTTGCAGGCGTGATCACAGATATCAAAATCGGTGAAGTCAATGCACAAGTAAGCATTGACATCGGTCAAAACGATGTGGTGGTCTCCACCATTACATCAGAATCGGTCAGAGCTTTAAGCCTTGGGGTTGGTTCTCGCGTCTGCGCCATCATCAAATCCAGTAGTATTTTAATCGGAAAATAAAAATCTTATGAAGGAGTTTCTATGTTAAAACTATTTTTAACTAGTGTTATTTTAAGTGCAAGCTTGCTTGCAGGAGAGATTAGTGTTGCGGTTGCTGCCAATTTGACGGATGCGGTTGAGTCGCTTAAAACGGAGTTTGCTAAAACAAACCCAGCGATCAAAGTCAATACCGTTTTAGGTGCCAGCGGCAAATTTACTACCCAAATTAAAAACGGTGCTCCCTTTGATGTTTTCTTAAGTGCCGATATGAAATTCCCTGAAAGCTTATATGCGGATGGCATTGCTGTGACAAAACCTGTTGTCTATGCGAGTGGCGCTTTAGCTATGGTGAGTACACGAGGTCTTGATTTAAGTAAAGGTCTTGCGCTACTTACAGATCCAAAAGTCGAGAAAGTAGCGATTGCCAATCCAAAAACAGCGCCGTATGGAACTGCCAGTATTGAAGCATTTAAAAACGCAAATGTTTTAGATAAAGTTGAGCCAAAATTGGTTCAAGGCGATAGTATTGGACAAGCATTACAATTTTCATTGACAGCGGCTGATGTTGGTTTTGTTAATGCGTCTGCTTTTTACAGCGACAAAATGAAAGAGTACAAAAAAGGAGTTCAATGGGTTGATGTTGATCCAAAACTCTACAAACCTATTGCTCAAGGTATCGTTCTTTTAAAACAAGCAGAGAAAAATGCTGATGCAAAAGCGTTCTATGACTTTGTTCTCAGCGCTAAAGCAAAAGAAGTCTTTAAAAATTATGGATATGTGGTCAATGAATAGACTTAGTGCCGTTGTGACGCATATTGAGGGCGAGCAAAATCTTCATATCATTAGTTTCGATTATGAAGGTGTGAGCCTAAAAATGATGGGTCTTGATCTGCCAAAGGGTTTACATGTAAACGCACATGTCACCCTTGGCATCAAGCCTTCGCATGTTGCCATTGCGAAAAATCTTCGAGGTGAGCTCAGTTATGCTAACCAACTTCCTGCGACGATTGTGAGCATCGAAAATGGAAAATTGCTCAGCACTATTCTTTTACATGTAAACGGAAATGAGGTGCAAAGTTTTATCACGTTAAGCTCTTCAACGCGGATGAATCTTCAAAAAAACGATGAGGTTACGTTGCTTATCAAAGCAAGCGAGCTGTTTGTTTTGGAGGTGCTCAATGCTTGAAAAGCTGATGGCATTGGAGTTTACCCCTTTTCTCATTTCATTTAAACTCGCGTCCATTACCACCGCAATTCTCTTTGTGATTTCCCTTTTTATCGCTTGGAATTTATCGCAAAGCAAATCGCGATTCAAACCTGTTTTTGAGTCCATTACTGCGCTTCCAATTGTTTTGCCTCCCTCCGTTTTGGGCTTTTACATTCTCTATGCACTCTCGTTTCACTCACCCATTGGGCAATTTTTCCAAGATGTTTTTGGTCTGAAATTGGTTTTTAACTTCACAGGACTTGTGGTCGCAAGCTGTTTTTATTCGCTTCCTTTTATGGTGCAACCGCTTCAAAGTGGTTTTGAAGCATTGCCTAAAAATATGTTGGAAGCCTCATATATCGCGGGTAAAAATAGACTTCAAACACTTCTGTTTGTAGCACTTCCCAATATCAAATCTTCATTAATGACGGCGATTGTCATTACCTTCGCCCATACGGTTGGCGAGTTTGGTGTCGTTTTGATGGTGGGTGGAAGCATTCCTGGTGAAACAAAAGTGGCGTCGGTAGCAATTTATGAGATGGTCGAAATTATGGATTATACGAGTGCGCATATTTACAGTGGAATTATGGTAAGTCTTAGCTTTTTGGTGCTGCTGTTGGTATATATGTTTAACCGCAATCAAAGCCATCATGTAGGAGGGCTTTCATGATAGAAATTGATGTTCACAAAGAGCTTTTAGGCTCTATGGGCAAGATGGAGCTGGATGTCAACCTTAGCATTGAGAGCAAAAATTTTGTGGCGCTTTCAGGTCAAAGTGGTAGTGGTAAAACGACACTGCTTCGCATTCTCGCAGGGCTTGAAAATGCACAAGGTAAAATTAGGGTCGATGATGAGCTATGGCTTGATGGTGCGAACTGCTTAGCGCCTCAGCAACGAGGTATCGGGTTTGTTTTTCAAGACTACGCTCTGTTTCCCAATATGAGCGTTTTGGAAAATCTTCTTTTTGTGCGCAAAGACAGAGAACTAGCCAAACAGCTTTTAGAGTTGACTGAGCTTGCAGAGCTAGCAAGTCGTAAGCCTGCAACGTTGTCGGGCGGTCAAAAGCAACGCGTGAGTTTGTGCCGCGCGATGATGAATAGACCCAAGCTCCTTTTGATGGATGAACCGCTCTCTGCGCTTGATCCAACCATGCGCAACAAATTGCAACATGAGATTTTAACGCTTCATAAAAACTTTGGTACGACGACCATTATGGTCAGTCATGATCCGAGTGAAATTTACCGTTTGAGTTCACGCGTTGTGGTTCTTTCACAAGGTAAAGTGATGCAAGATGGCGATGCAAAAAGTGTACTACTTCGCACCCAAGGCAGTCAAAAATTCTCTTTTGAGGGAGAGCTTTTGGACATTGTGAAGGTTGATGTCATATACATCGCGATCATCGCCATTGGTCAGCAGATCGTCGAAGTGGTCCTTGATGGCGGTGAGGCGAATGATTTACATGTAGGCGACATCGTCAGCATTGGAACGAAAGCATTTGCCCCTATGATTCAACGATTGAAGGAAAAATCATGAAAAAAATCTTAGTATTTTTATGTGTGGCACTGTTAAGCCATGTGTGTGCAGATGATCTTAAAATTGCCGTGGGAGCAGGGTACAAAAAACCCGTTGTGGAAGTGCTCAAAGCGTACGAAGCGAGTGGGAATGGAAAGATAGACGCGATGTATGGCAATATGGCGCAGATTTTTGCCCATGCCAAACAGGCTGAAATTTCCTTAGTGATAGCCGATAAGAAATTTCTTGAGAAGCAAAAAGAGCTGAGTTTTGCGACGTATCAAACCATTGGCACGGGAGTCGCAGTTATCGCGTATGCCAAAGGAGTGAGTTTTGATAGCATCGAAGATCTCACCAAAGAGAGTATTAAAAGCATTGCTATGCCTGAAGCCAAAAAAGCGATTTATGGCGATGCAGGTATGGAATTTTTAAACAATGCAAAGCTGTATGCGCGTGTCAAAGAGAAGCTTTTGGTTGTAGCGACAGTGCCACAAGTGAGTTCGTATGTCGCCACACACGAGGTGGATGTGGGCATTATGAACCTTACTGCAGCGCTGGATAGCATCGATAAAATGGGTGGCTACATCAAAATCCCACAAACCTATTACACGCCCATTGAGATCGTTGCAGGAAGTTTAAGTACCTGCGAAGCCGATCAAGCGTGTCAAGCATTTGTTGCTTTTTTGAAAACACCTAAAGCGAAAGAGATATTTACAAAATATGGGCTATGAAATGGTTCAGGTTTGGCACCCTTTGGTGCTAAGCCTGAAAACCATCGGTGTGGTTGCACTCCTTTTGGTTTTTTTGGGTATACCACTTTCTTATTATCTCTCCAAAGAAGAGCTAAAATACAAATGGCTTCTTGAAACACTCGTGACGCTTCCCTTGATCTTTCCACCCATTGCGATTGGTTTTTTACTGCTGCTTCTTTTAGGAAAACAGGGCTGGATTGGAAGCTATTTTAATGCGATGGGCATACGTTTTATCTTTGAATTTAAAGGACTTGTGATCGCGGGGTTTGTTGCCGCGCTTCCTTTGATGGTCAAGCCACTTCAATCTGCCATCGAACTTTTCCCCAAAACCATTAAAGAAGCCGCCTATATGGGTGGTAGAAGCAGGTTTTATACCTTTATTTTTATTATCCTTCCCTGCATTAAAAAAAGTGTGGTAGCGGCACTTTTAATTGCTTTGGCTCGTGCTTTGGGCGAAGTAGGCATTACGTTGATGCTTGGAGGAAATTTAATCGGCAAAACCGATACGATCTCGCTTGCCATCTACAATGCCGTTTTTGATGGCGAATACCGCTTGGCACTGCTCTTGTGTGCGATTCTTATCGTCATCTCGTTGGCGGTTTTTACAGCGCTGCATTTTTTTCAAAAAGAGGAGCAGTTTCTTTAATTTTCTTGTGTTACAATATTATAATTTAGTAAAGGTTTGCTTATGATGGATATGATACGTGAAGATGTCGGTTTGATCGACATGACCACGGTTGGATTAGATATTGGGTCTCACAAAGCCAAGATTTCGTTTGCTTCTAAAGAGCCTATCGTGCTGTGTGGGGTAGAGTTTGTTACGGAGATGTGTCAAAAGCTCGGACTTGAAACCTATGCCTACAAAGCGTGTGGCGATAGACTAGAAGCAGGTGAGCTGATCTTAGAAGCGTATGGTAGAGCGGACGCGACGCACAAAGCATGGAAAGTCTCTCAAAATATTTTAGAGTTTTTAAGCGGTATTGCGACCAAAACCAACACAATGATCACCCTTGCGCGCGAAGTTAATCCTAAAATTGAACTCTTAACCACCCGTAAAATTTTCCCTCGCACCAAAGAGTTAGCCCTCAAAGCGGTCTACGCAGGAGGTGGGGCACATCATCGTTTGGGGTTGTATGACTCGGTTTTAGTTTTTAAACAACATCGTGTCTTTTTTGAGAGCGACGCGGCGTTTGAAGCACAATTTGCCAAAATGAAGCAGAAGTATTTGGAAAAAAAGATTGTCGTGGAAGTGGATAGTTACGAAGAGGCACATTATTTTGCGACACTGGGAACGCAGATACTTCAATGTGAAAAGATGAGTTTTGAAACACTGGAACGTTGTGTGGCACTCAAAGAAGAGTTTCCGCATCTGCTTCTCTCCGCCACAGGCGGCATTGGTGAGCAGAACATTGTTGCGTATGCCAAAACGGGGGTTGATTTTATTGTCACCTCTTCGCCGTATCATGCAAAACCTGCCGACATTAAAGTCGTGATCTCAAAAGAGGGTTAATGCAGACCATTGAGCAGATATTTGCTGCGGAGGTTGAAGAGAAAAAGTCGACATTCTTAGCATACCTCTGCCCAATGAGCGACTTTGACGCTTTACATGTAAAGCTCAAAAGTGACCATCCCAAAGCGGCACACATTGTCTGGGCAAAGCGTTTTTTCAATGAATTTCGCCAAATTGTGGAAAATAATAGCGATGATGGCGAACCCAAAGGCACCTCGGGACCTCCTGTTTTAAATGTGATGCGAGGGGTTGAACTGGTTAATGCTGGGCTGTTGATTGTGCGCTATTTTGGTGGCATAAAGCTCGGTACAGGTGGATTAGTGCGAGCCTATGGAAGCAGTGCCAAAGAGGTCATTGCCGCGGCTTCGCTCATCCCATTTGTTTTCAAAGAGATCTTTACATGTAAAACAGATTATCCGCTTGTGCCGCGGTTTGAACACTACAGCTTGCATCATGCATTACATGTAAAGCATCGGGAGTTTCAAAGTGATGGTGTTGTGTGGGAGATAGAGATGAGTGAAGAGGAGAAAGCGCAGTTTTTAGACTTTGCTCTCCCTTTTGAACGCGATGGATTTAAACGCTTAAAGCTCGATAGCCTCGACTTCAATCGTTAAATTGACGGTGTCATCGACCGTGAGTCCGCCACCTTCTAAGATTTTATTCCAAACAAGTCCAAAGTCTTTACGGTTGAGTTTACCCTCTAACGTAAAACCGACTCTTTGATGCCCTTGAAAATCTTTGATCACGCCATGAATTTTGCTCTCAAGTACCACATCTTTGGTAATACCATGAATCGTGATTTTGCCGTGTACTTTTCCATCTTTCATGGATGTCATCACAAAATCAATCGTTTTAAATTTTTTCACATCAAAGAAATCAGCACTTCGTAAGTGGTCATCTCTTTTGGTAATGCCCGTATCAATGGACGCCACTTCAATCTTTGCGCCCAGTTTGTTAAAGACTTTTTTCTCTGCATCAAAGTCAATGTCTGCCGTGTACGCGTTGAAATTGCCTTTCACATTGGAGATCATCATGTGTTTGATAGAAAAGCCAATATTGGAGTGCGCATTGTCGATGATAAACTCTTTCGCCTGCGCAAAAGAGAGAAGGAGGGTGGTCGCCATAAGGAGTCTTAAGAGGTGTTTCATAGGTCTGTCCTTTTGATAAAATCTATGAAAAGTATAGTTGTATGACGCTTATGGCTTTCGTATTATGTAAAAGTAATGTTTTACTTTAAGAGAGTGTTTGAAAAATACCCAAAGAGTTGAAATGTGCCCGCACTGCAGATACCTGCAACCACACCGGCTAGCATATCGTCTCCCATAACGCCCCAACCACCTTTGACATCTTTGTCGATCTTGCCAATGAGTGAAGGTTTCCAAATGTCAAACAGACGGAAAAAAGCAAAGCTGAGTACGATTTGAAAGAGGGTGCCTGAGCTTAAAATCAGCGCAATCCACACGCCCACCACTTCGTCAATAACAATGCGACCATCGTCGTGATTGCCACTGGTTGCTTCATACGCATTGATCTGTTTAACCGCCATCAGCGTAAAAAGAATGCTCAAAAGTACGAGCGTTTCCATGGAAATATAGCGAATAATTCCCGCTCCCAAAATAACCGCAAGCAAAGAACCTGCCGTTCCAGGCGCTTTGGGCGAGAGCCCTGTGTAGAAAAAAGTCAAAAAAGCATTTGGCATAACGATCCTATGTGTGTAGTTTAGTGGTTGAATTGTAGCATAAGACTTCTTGCAAAACTCATTTTGCAAGAAGAAAAAGCGCCAAAGGTGCGTGAGCTTTCTGCCGAAGAAAACGCAGTGTTAACGTAGTCTTTAGAGCTTTGCTTTAAAGACGTGTCAAGAGTTCTGTAAGAACTCTATATATTCAAGCGCTTCTTAGGCGTATTTTTGCAGTTCCATCTGAAGCTTTGCGGTAATCTCTTTTTCGCGCTGTTCGATGTAGTTTGCTATCATGCGGCTTATGCCTTCGTTGGGCACAATGTGAATGCAGTATCGAAAAGAGTTTGTATAGGAGATAATATTCACAACCTTCCCATTGATGGAGTCCTTTTCGTCTTGAAGCTCAAACTCCAACAACACATCTTCGCCTGCATGAAGTCCCTCTTTTTCATTGCTTAAAATGCTCAAGCCTTTGGTTGAAATGTCATGGAGAATGCCGTTTAAATAAAGTGCGTCTGATTGATACAACGCGATGTTTGATGTTTTGGAAGGATAAACGCGCACCCCTTCTCGTTGAAGTGCGGGCATGCTTTGGACGTATCTAAAATTAGTCAAGGTGACGTGATTGGTTTTGAAAGCAATGTGAACAATATCGGCTTTGAGATGGTTGGGAAAATAGCTATTTTTCACAAGAAACGCTTGATTTTCTAAAAGCATGGCTATTTCTTGCAGTGGGCTCATTTGAAACGTTACATTTGCATCCAAAATCTCTACAACCGTTGCTTCTGAGCTGATAGGAATGCCCTCATAAAGGTTGAGGCAGTAGATGTTTTTTTGATTTTCGACGAGCATTTGCTGAAAGATATTCATCATTTCATAACGTGGCGATAAGAGAACATCATTGCTGAGATCACTTTGAAACGCTTTTGAGGGCATTTTCCCCATCACATCCGTATAATCAATCACGGCATCGCTCTGCAACGAAAGAGCATTGGCATGCAAGGCAAGGGAGTCAATCAGCTGGTAAAGACGCTCACATAGAAGCTCAACGTTCAAAGGTATCGAATGTGTTTGTGCAAAGATAACAGAGTGTTCAAGCACATAAACCATCGATTTTTGTATCACAAAGTCTATGGAAGGGTGGTCTTGACGCAGTGCTAGGAAAATCTTTTCATACAAAAGAGGTGCATCTTGCGTGTTTAGGAGGCTTTGTGTTAGAGCGATCGCCATCTCTTTTGCACTATGAGCTTCGATGGTTGGATCGAATTTGGTGCATAAGGAGGTGAAAAAATCTTCAAAGAGAGGCTTAAACTCTTTTAAAAAAAGCGCTAAACTCTCTTCTAACTTTTGAGTGTCGTTGTTCAAAAAAGCATTGGTTTTCATGATTGAGATCCATCAGTGTTTTGATTGAAGACGCACTTATTATATCAGAATTCAGCGCGAAGCGAATAGGAAAAAGCATTCTCCCACAAAGTGGGAAAATGCTCTAGATAAGAGGGGTTATGTCAGTGAAGTGGTTTGGTGTAAACGCATCAGTTCAAGGTAGAAATCACGTTCATCATGGTTCTCTAAAAGTCCGCTGTTAGGGAAAATGGCGTCATAAATCTTTCCAATATTTTCAAAACGATTTTTAAAGAGGTCACTTAAAAGCAGTGCTGAAATATCTTTGCGCATAAAAATAGCAGGTGGAAGCATTCCCACTTTTAAAATCTCAAGCAACGACTCAGCATGATACTTGATATGATGGTGTCCACCGTGCGGGCAAGTGTTGGTACTGACCAGTGTTTTGCACTCATTGCAGTAGACAAATTCAGTGATAATCTCAATATCAATCTCTAAATCTTCGTAATGATCCAAAATAGACTTCATCTCATTTTGATCGTAATAGACGCCAATACCGCTGTGATGTTGTCCTAGAACGAGCTTATTACATCCGAAATTTGAGGCACAAATGGCATCTAAAACAGCGTTCTTATAACTGGTAAAGAGGTAAGTGTTTTCAAAGGGAACGATTACGACACGGTTTTTTGGCAAATAGTTATCGACAAAATATTGCAACGCCTTCAGACGCAACTCATAGGAGAGAAGGTCTTGTTTATAAGGTTTGAGCAAAAAGATAACGAGCATATCGCACTTCTCAAGGGTAATACGAATAACGCGCTCATGGGCTCTGTGAAACGGCTTTGCGTTGATCATCATGGCTGAGACGTTTTTGGCTCCGAGTTGTGCTTTGGCATCAGCAATTTTATTTTTGACATTTTTAATGTCCTCAAATTGCAGTTCATACTCACCACACACAGCGATATCACCCAGGCGCTTGAGAAATGTTTGTGTCTCAGGATTTGAGACGTCATAGGTTCCAAAAATTTGCTCGATGCGCTTTTTTTTATCGACCTCAAAAACTTCATCCACGATGATGGTGCCTTTGATTTTGCCATCCACCACAAAATCAAGAGGTTCTCCTTGATACGCTGTGGTTAACACCTCTCTGTTTTTTTCACCGGCGGGCGCTATGATAAAGGGGAAAGGGAAAGGCTTGCCTTTGTAGTAACCACTCTCTTCAACCTCTTTGGCTTCTGCGCTGTTCATCAGCTTATCAACAGGGTGCAATATACCCTCTTTTGCCAAGGCAAGGGTTGCTAAAAATTCTTTATCTAAAAAGAGTTGTCGGTTATTTTTTCTTGTTGATTCCATACTTCTTCCTTTTCTCCCAAAGACTTTTACGTGATATTCCTAATTTTTTAGAGAGTTCCGTGTCAGGGAATTTATTTTGAAAATTGAAAATGACATATTTGACATAATCATCAATACACAAAATATCACCTTGGTCTAAGATTTTACTGTCGGTATTGATTTCGATTTTTGAAAAGTCACTTTCTTCATTAGGATCAGTGCTACAAATAATAGCATGTTTGCCTTCCAGGACGTTATAGATTTTGAGTTTTTCACTTTTTTTGAGATTTTGAAGATCAATAATGTAGAGTAATTCCTCATTTCCACTGCGTGCGATCTTTTCGTAGACATTGCTTTGTGTCAAAGAGATAAAGGTAAACGTCTCATTTTGCGTCTGAGCATAGTTGAAAACAAGTGCATCCGCATGTTTTTGAAAATTGGTTTTGATCAGAACTGGGAATTTTATTTTTTTATCAAGAGGCTCCAGATTAGCGCTACTAAAGAGGTTTTTAACATACTCTTTGTACGTTTCGTTCTCTTTTTTGAGGTTTTTAAAATCGCTTAAGTGTTGGAGTTTTCGGATCAACTCTTCGATCATAAAAGGCTTTTGAATGTAATCACATGCACCTGCTTTGATCGGATTGGTGACCGTATCGTTACTGATATACGAGATCATCAAGATAATGATGGAAGAGCGATGCTTTTCGATCACAGGGTAAAAATTTTGTCCAGAAATGTTGGTTGAGAGGAGTATGGCATCGTATTTTTCATCTTTAAGTGCATCTTTGATGCTGGTAGCGATCTCACATACATGTCCAATTTCCATCAACTTAGAGGCAATACTTTGCGCGAGATAAATCTCGTTTTCAACGATTAAAATCTTCATACATTCGTCCAATCATAATATTTTAATGTAGCCGTTGCACTGACAGCAACACCTTCTTCTCTTCCCACAAATCCTAATTTTTCCGTTGTCGTTGCTTTGACATTGACGTGGATGGGAGAGAGTTCCATAATGTCGGCAAGACAAAAACGCATCTTATCCTTAAAAGCACTTAAGCGTGGAAACTCTGCCATAACGCACACATCACAATGAACAATTTCAAATCCTACCTTGGCTAAAAAAGCGCAGACCTCTTTGAGGAGAAGTTTTGAATCAACATTTTTATAACGTGGGTCACAATCGGGGAAAAGTTCACCAATGTCACCCGCACCCGCAGCACCTAAAAGCGCGTCAATCAGCGCATGAATCGCGACATCACCATCGGAATGTGCCTTAAACCCTGTCGTTGGGTGCACCTCCACACCGCCAAGCATCATCACTTTTCCCTCTTCATAGGCGTGTACATCAAAACCGTACCCCACGAAAATGTTGGAGGAAGGCGCTTTAAGGCAGGAGATAGTAGCACTATCTTCTTTACATGTAAGCTTTTTTGCCTCAGGATTTCCTAAAACATACACTACCTTTCCACCCATCGCTTTAATCGCACTGCTATCATCCGTGTAGATCGTGCCTGTTTGCAGGGCTTTTTTGAGCATGTCGGTGCGTGAGAGTTGTGGGGTTTGGATGAGTTTTATCTGATCACGGTTGATCGTCTGCTCTTCGTAAACAACGGTGTCCACAACAGTGAGGTAGGGGACAACACAGTCTGCATGTTCTTTCTCATCAAGGATTCGATCTATCATGGCTTGGTCGATACACGCTCGTGCGATGTCGCTGACGAGGACATAGGTCGTCTTTACATGTAAAAGGGCATTGGCAAGCGACTCTTGTCTGGTTTCGCCGCCTTTGACAAAGGTAATCGTATCGCTAAATTTTTGGGCATAGAAGTGCTCATCGGGTGAGGTTGTCACTATAATGTGTTGAAAAGAAGAAAGCTGTTGAAGATTTTGGGTTGCAAAAAGCCATAATGGAGTTTCATCTATGCGTAACCACTGTTTTTTAACACGTTGGTTAAAGCGCGTCGAACTTCCTGCTCCTAACATCACAAGCGTTAAATCGGGCAAACTTTGTCCTTTTTTCTGAAGTGTTACAATATTATACATTTTGAAAGCTTTTTTTTATCTTTTTTGTGTTAAATTCTGCCATCACTTAAGCATAAAGGTCAAAAAAATGTTAAATAAAGATACTGTTTTAAGCGCGTTAGGTGGCGTAAAATACCCAGGTTTTGATAAAGATATTGTGACATTTGGTTTTGTTAAAGATATCGATATTTCTGATAATAATGTCTATATAGAAGTGGAAATTGTCTCTTCAAGTAAAGAGGTTAGTGACGAATTAAAAAGTAAAATCGAGAAGGCAGTTGCCGCCATTGGCGCAAGTCGTGTCGATGTTGTGGTTAAGCAACCAAAGCCTCCTGTTGAGAAAAGCAACTCACAATCTGGTAAAAACATGGCACCTCACATCAAAAATTTCGTTATGGTAAGCTCAGGAAAAGGCGGTGTGGGTAAAACAACCACTACCGTAAACTTAGCGATTGCACTTGCGAGTCAAGGCAAAAAAGTAGGGCTTTTGGACGCCGATATTTATGGACCAAACGTGCCTCGTATGATGGGTGTGGTAGATACGCATCCTGAAATTGTAGGACAAAAAGTCAAACCTATCGTTGCGTATGGCGTTGAGATGATGAGTATGGGCTCCTTAATGGAAAATGGTCAGTCGCTTATCTGGAGAGGTGCAATGGTCATGAAAGCGATCGAGCAACTCTTACGCGACATCTTGTGGAGTGATTTGGATGTTTTATTTATTGACATGCCTCCAGGAACCGGTGATGCACAATTAACTTTGGCGCAAAGTGTGCCTGTAACAGCAGGTATTTGTGTCACAACGCCGCAACAAGTCGCCCTTGATGATACCGAGCGAAGTTTAGATATGTTCCAAAAATTGCACATTCCAATCGCTGGAATCATGGAAAATATGAGTGGATTTATCTGTCCTGAGACGAAGAAAGAGTATGATATCTTCGGTAAAGGAACGACCAAACCATTGGCGGATAAGTTTGAAACCATCGTCATTGGTGAGATTCCTATTGAGCCTGCTGTTCGCGAAGGTGGAGATGCTGGAAAACCTGTGAGCTTCTTTCATCCTGAGAGTGAAACAGCAAAGCGTTATCAAGCATCTGCTCGCAAATTGTGGGAGTGCATTGAAAAAGTCAATGCAGAGGGGGGCGCTAGCAATGAAGCGATTCAACCAACGATGGGCATTAACGGAGCACCCAGTGCCTGTTCAAGTACAAAAAAATAAGCATTAAAAGGAGAAGAGATGGCGTTACGCGTGAGTATTGATGAAGCAGATTTTAAAGCATTGGTTCAAGAGATTGAAGCACAAGAGGGGTATAAAAAACCGATTGGTTTTGGTATCGCTAGAGTCGATCGCGGGCAATTGAATCCTGAGAAAATTTTACAAGCAAACTTTCCTGTTATTAACTGGAATGAAAACTTTGGAAGTGCTGCTATTTTAATTGCAGCACTTCAAGAAAGTGGTGTTGTTGTGGATTTTACCAGCAGTGAATTTGTGTATGATGTCAAGAAAAAATTTGTCAAAAATGCGATGAACGCGTTTACGCCTTATCTCAATCTTGCTTTGGGTGACGCGCATAAAAATGTTCAAGTGATTAAAACACTGGACTGGATCGCGCAAACAGAGAAGCTTAAAAAAGATTACCGTATTGTCTTTTTGTTTGAAGATGATGCCCCTTTGAGTCCAGAAGCCGTTTACTTGAAGCTTTACGCTCTTTCAACGGGAAAAGCTCCGATTCGCTCACTGAATCTCACCGGTGCATTTGGTGTGCTAGAGAATGTGGCATGGTCACTAGGACAACCGATTGAACTTGAATGGCTGAGAATGCACGAAGTTGAGATGAAACTCTTGGGTGAGTTCCCACTCATCGAGTCAGTCGATAAATTTCCACGTTTCTTAGCGCATATCATCCCAGCTGATAATACCCGCATCTTAGACGCCAGTAAAGTCAGAATGGGCGCACACCTGCATGCAGGAACGACCATTATGCCAGGTGCGAGTTATGTCAACTTCAATGCTGGCACGACGGGTGCTGTCATGGTAGAAGGGCGCATTAGCTCTTCCGTGGTTGTAGGTCGTGGCAGTGATGTCGGTGGTGGAGCAAGCATCTTAGGCGTGCTCAGTGGCACCAACGGCAATCCTGTGAGCATTGGTGAAAACACACTGCTTGGCGCTAACTCAGTCACGGGAATTCCTTTGGGAAATGGATGTATCGTCGACGCTGGTATTGCAATTTTGGAAGGAACGAAAATTGGGGTGAGTGCAAGTGAGCTTACGAAGATTATCGAAGCGAATCCTAAAGTAAAACTTAAAAAAGCAGGTAAAGAGGAGATGCACTTCTTTAAAGGCTTGGAGCTTTCAGGGTTAAATGGCATTCATTTTCGCCAAAATAGCTTAAATGGCATGATCGTCGCCGTTAGAAGTAAACGCGAGATTAAACTTAACAGTGAGCTTCATTAAATGTAGGATGAGGGAAACTTTTTAACGAAGTTTCCCCGTTGTTTCATTGTGTTTTTCTGCCCATAGCAATGCGATAAGCTGATAGGTCTGCGCTGTTCGTGCATTCTTGGTCTCAAGAGCTTTATTACACCCTTCACACTGCTCAATCTGAGCTGAGAGTTGATCCATATTCATAAAAACAAAGTGTTCACTTTTACGTTGACACTCTTCTTCACTGCATCTAGGACGCTCTTGTTTCATGGTATCTCCTTGTTAGGAAAATGATAAAATCAAAAAAAGAGGCTTTATAAGGATAAAGTTAGGAATATGATAGGAAGAAAATACCAAGCTACAACTGAAAGAAAATGATTAATGGTTCTTTAAAAGGGATTTATTGAAATTTTCAGCCCATTTTGTTGAAATTTTCATATACGTTTCATGCGCGATGGGATCATCTTTTAAGATCCAATTACCACAGGTGGAACATCTCGTCGCATACTCTTCAAGCTCTGCTAAGCTCATGCCATCGACTGCTTTGAGACGTGCTTTGCACTCAGAAAGCGAGCATTTAAGGGGTGAGCTACTCATCGAAAAACTCCTTGGAATATTTTAATTTATTGTAGCACATTAAAAAAAGTAATTATGTGTTGATTATAAGTAAATGAGACAGTTCCGTCCACTCTCTTTGGCTTTATACAACGCGTCATCCGCACGTTTAATCACCTCTTGAGGTGTGTTGCCTTTGGCGGAGAGTGCCACACCAATGCTAACAGAGAGTCGTTCTTTTTTAAGGGAGGTGGCTTTAAGTTTCTCTTTAGGCGCTTTTTCGGGACGATTTTTATCGCGAATGACAAAACCACGTCTGAAAATATGCTCTCGTACCTCTTCAAGCGCCATAATACACTCCTCTTTTTTCTTCCCATTAAATAAAATGGTGAACTCTTCGCCACCGTAACGGTACGCCTTTCCGCCATTTTTGACATGGCTGATCTCTTTGGCGACGAGCTTTAAAACGTCATCGCCTATATCGTGTCCAAAGGTGTCATTAAACTTTTTAAAGAAGTCGATGTCGACCATGGCGATGATGTAGTTAGAACCTAGGCGCAAGAAACGCTCTTCCAATGCGCGCCTTGAAGGAATGCCAGTGAGCGTGTCAATGTATGCCATACGGTACGCATCATGAACGAGTGCCGCAATCGCTATGAGTGACGCCACAAGGCAGAAGAGAATGAAATGGTTGCTCTCTTGCAAAAAGAGCAGGGGAATCATCTGCGCGACAAGCATCCAAAATGGGGCTTTTTGGCTTTGAACTTCAAAAAGCATTGAGATTAAAAAGATAAACAGCAGCGATACAATCGCAATAATCAGGGTAAAATCGCTGGCTTTTGCAAGACCTTGAAGGCTTACATGTAAAATGGGGGTATCGAGTGCTTTTTGCATCGTTGGTGAAAAATATTTAAGTCCCGCATAACCAATGCCAAGGATGATCAGACCAATGCTGGTACGTAGTGCTCCAAACGAGCTAAACAGTCCACGCTCTTGCAGTGCATAAATCAGCAAGTATCCAAGCGCTGTGATCAGAGGCACCATATGCCAAAACGCTGAAACACCCAGTTTGGTAAAAAGGGTTGTGGGAAAGGCTAAACAGAGTGCAAAAAAGAGAGGAAAAAGCAGGAGGACAAAGAGTTTGCTTTTATTGAAATAGACACTTAACGCGATCCCAATCAGTAAAAAAACAAAGGTACTCTGCCAGATAAAGTAATAAGCATATGTGGGAATGAGCTCTAGTTCTACCACTAATAGTGCGAAGATAATCATCCCTAAACAGAGTGCATGAAAAGTCGAAAGAGCGTCTGTGAGTCGTTGCATTTCAATCCCTGTTTTTTTGCGATTATAGCGAAATTAGCTCATACTCCCATAAATTACCCATAAGCGGTGCGTGAAGATGAGGTTTTCCTAACAGCAATTTTACCACTTCTGTGCTTTGAATAGAGGCGGCAAAGCATACGGTGAAAGAAGGATTGCCTGAACGCTTTTCTGCTCCATCGCCTTTTTGAAGGTAGAGTTGGTCGAGGGAAGAAGAGGTTGAAAACTGGCTGTAATAGCCAGCAATCGCGCCATGCACAAAAGGTTTTTGTTCTTTGAGACAGAGATTGGCAAGGAGGCATTTCAGATCAGGATTGTCCAGTGCATCCACCACGACATCGGCTTCTTGGAGAAGATGAGTGTCTTTTTGTGGGTCAAAAAAAGCTGTTATTGTTTTTACATGTAAAGCGGGGTTGATCTCTTCAAGTTTTTCTTTTAACACTTCGGCTTTCAAACGTCCTATCGTTTTGGGTGATGAAAAATTTTGACGATTGAGGTTATGCTCTTCAAAGACATCGCCATCGCATAATATGAGCTTTCCCACACCAATGCGTGTCAGCATTTCAGCCACAAAGCCACCCAAACCGCCACAGCCAATAATCAGCACGGTGGATTGAAAAAGGCGGTATTGCTCTTGTGTGGAGATGGTCTTTTGATTGCGTTTGTAGCGAAGCGGTAAAATATCATGCTTAAGCGCCATCTCTTCGACTTCTGCAAACTTACATGTAAAGCGTTCCATTGCCGCATAAGATGCTTGAAGCGGGAGAAATCCATCACAGGCTTGCTCTTTTAAAAAGGTTAAAAGTTCCATTTTCTGTATCCTAGTGTATAATTTTCTAGAAGGAGATTTCATGCACATTATACTCAATGCTTTTTCATTTTTGCGCGAAAAACTCAAACAACAAGGCATACCTTATCTCAATGCTCCATGGGTTGTTGAGGATAAAACACGCATTGTTGATTTGATCGATTCTTTAGGGCTTGAGCCAAAAGAGGTGGAAGCAGTTTTTCTCAATAACACTGTTGTGCCCAAAGAGACAGAACTCCATGAAAATGACCGTGTAGCACTTCTGCCGCCTGGAACACCTGGCTCATTTCGTCTTCTCTCTGGGCTTAAAGGGGATTAACCGCCACCCACTTTGGGGAAGAGGGCGATTTCATCACCCTCTTGTATGCAATACGACGTATCAACATGCCTTCCATTGACCATGAGAACACCTAACGGTGATACGCTCTCAAGCTCCAATGCCTCTATAATCATTTGAGCCGTTGTACCATTTGCATACTCCCTCTGCTCAGCCTTAAAGCGACCTTCTCGGTACTGAGCAAAGAGTTTAACGACAACGTGCATTAGAAATTCCAGAACGCATCAATCTCTTCACCTGAGAAGTCCCAAGTGACATTGTGAGGAGGAAGCATTTCGTACTTCATAAACTCTGGCAACCTGTCATCGGCTTTGCCAAGCCCTGCTTTGATGTTAAATTCATGTTCGCGTTTAAGAATGGTTTTACCCAAATTGACAACGTCATCAATCGTGAGACTACAGCCAAAGCGCGCATTAATCATATCCACTAAAGCAGGCAAACATTTTGCATCATCGAGTGCGGCAAACGCAACAAAGATACACATACCGGTACTATCCACAGCAGCAGTGGCAATTTGGAGATTGCGTGCGAGTTCCACTTGTCCCTCTTTTTTGAGTGGATCAACATGTCCACCACTGTTAAGGATGTTAGTCGCAACGGCGTAACCTGCCGTATGATCTGCACCCATAGGTGTTGTAGCATACGTAATGCCTTGACCTTTAACCGCTCTTGGCTCATAGGCTGGAATACCTTGACCTTTGACCGTAGGAACACGTACGAGTCCAAATGATTTTCCCAAAATATGCGTTCCTGCTCCTAGAATTCGCCCCATCGGAGTTCCCGTTGGTATATCATGAGAGAGCAATTCATACGCTTTTTGACCATCACCGTAAGCAAGAATGCCTGCATCAACGGCAAGTCCAAGTACAACAGAAGTTTCAATCGAATCGACACCCAAGTCATCCATAAGACCATCCATCTTTGCGATCAGATCTAAATCTTGAATACCCAAATGCGCTCCAAGTGCCCAAATGGTCTCATATTCAAAGCCAGATGTGAGGTATTTACCCTCTTTATCGTTATAGACTTGGGAACATTGGATGACACAGCCTGCATGACAGCCATGCGTTGTTTTTCCACCTCTGGCTTTAATGTTTTCAGCCATCGTCTCACCACAGATGTTTTCAGCGTGCTCCCAGTTGCCTTGTCTAAAGTTACGGGTTGGAAGACCGCCTGCCTCGTTGAGGATGTTAACCAAAACATTCGTTCCAAATGCTGGTAAACCTTGTCCGCTGATAGGGTTTTCTTGAAGCGCTTTGGTGAAGATTTTACTTGCTTCTTTGAATTTTTCAGGATCAGCAATCGTCACTTCTTTATAATCAGCCGCATCGACGGTGATACATTTGATCTTTTTAGAACCCATAACAGCGCCCAAACCGCCACGACCATGACTTCTGAGTTTTCCACTAGGGTCTTTTACTGAAACGTTCGCGATGTTCATGCGCATTTCACCGATACGACCGATACTCATAACGGCGACTTTTTTGTCATATTTTGCCATCATCGCATCTAATACGGCATAATTATCTTTGCCAACCAGTTCTGGAACAGGGATAAATTCAACGTTGTTTTTGGTTACATGTAATTGATAGAAGGTATTTTCATCTTTTGGTAAACCTTCGATAATGAGTGCTTTAACACCCAGTTTTGAAAAAATACCCGCACTCGTTCCACCCACATTGGACTCTTTAATACCACCTGTCAATGGACTTTTCGCACCCAATGAGTTGCGACCTGAGTTGGAAGCAGATGTTCCAGAGAGAAGCCCTGGGGCAAAAACCATTTTATTATTGGGTCCTAAGGGATGACACTCAGGATCAACCTCTTCAGCCACGATCGTAGAAGTAAGTCCACGACCTCCCAATCCCATCCATTTGGAAGGAACCTCTTCAATTTTAAAACTTAGGTTTGACATGTTAACGCGATAAATTAGATCAGCCATAATAACTCCTTTAAATACGGTTGTTTCAACCATAATATTTAAAGTTTATAGCATGAAAATAGCAAAGTCAATGAAAGACCTTAAAACAAAAACATGCTTTTTTAGCATATCTTTTTTTACACAGTTACTTTAAGAAAGCAGTGGCCAAATGCCACTACTTTTGAGGTTTAAAGGATTGAAGTTCGATGATACGAAGGATAATTGCGGAGTAATAAGGGACACTCTGAATCAAAAGGGTGAAGGCAAAGACATAAATTTCGGTAATGCGTGTGTAGTTGGTAAAATAAAGCGCGAAGAAAGAGATGGTAAGCAGGGTGGCTAAAATCATCTCATGCTGAATTGGGCTTTTATTGACTTTTTTGGTATTTCCACCTTTTTCCGTGCGTTTAAACGGAAGTCCATCTTTAACAAATCCATCGTATACCGCTTTGAAGATCACCAGTTGCAAACTCATCGAAGCGATGGCACTCAGCATTGTTTCTCTTACACTCATTTTGACTCTGGTATGGTACAAGATAAACGCATGTAAGATGTTGACCAAAAATGCGACTAAGATAGGCAAGGTGAGTGGCAGTGTTGGAATCGTCACACCGACAAAAATGATAAATGGCACCCAGAAAATATTTAAAAAAGCGGTCAACGCTCCAAAGGCATCAGAAAGCCAGAAGAACCAACCTGCGACGAAATGGTACTTTTGGTACGGCGTTAACGTTTTGGATGAAGGCATAAAGTGACGCCAGTGACGTTTTAAGATCTGAATGGCACCATACGCCCAACGGTGACGTTGTGTACGAAACGCTTCCACGGTGTCGGGTAAGAGTCCCCAACCGTAACGTCGGTTGGTGTAATGTGCCGTATAACCCGCTTCAAAAAGGCGAAGTCCTAGCTCAGAGTCTTCAACGATCGTGTACGTTGTCCAGTCTCCCACTTCGTGCATCGCAGACAAGCGAGCCATCAGCATCGTTCCGTGTGCTACGATGGCATTTTCTTCATTTCGCTCAACCATACCGATGTCAAAAAAGCCTGCATATTCAGCGTTCATCGCCTGTTTAATGAGCGATTCTTGTCCATCACGGTGATCTTGTGGTGCTTGAACAAGAGCCACTTTTGGATCATCAAAGAGTGGAACAAGGTCAACGAGCCAGTTTTCATCGACCACATAATCTGCATCAATAACAGCTAAAATCTCTGCTTTTTCATGGGTGAGTTTAAGTGCTTCATTGAGTGCGCCTGCTTTGAAACCTTTACATGTAATGTTCAAAAAGACAAATTTTTCGCCGAGTTTTTGACAATGCTCTTCGATAGGCTTCCAGTAAAACTCTTCAGGCGTGTTGTTAATCACCACCAAAACTTCATAGTTGGTGTACTTTATTTGCGCGAGTGAATTGAGGGTATCGATCAAAACTTGCGGTTGTTCTTTGTAGGCTGGCACATGAATGGAGACAAAGGGGATATGATCCGACTTAAGATTAAGCGGTGCAAGACGTTTGGGTGCAATACCAAGGGTGCATTTAAAGAGCTCATTAATCTTAGCTAAGGTAATGATGACCAGAGGAATCATCAAGAAAATTCCCATTGTCCACATAACCCACATACCAAAGTTCATGTAGTAGATAAACGGATACGTTGCAGCCATCGCTATACCAAAGCCCATCGCTTGCGCTGCAAAACCATACGTAATGGCATGGGCAAAGTTAACCCGCTGATTTCTAAGACCAAAATACGTTAGAAGCAGTCCAAAGAAGACCGAGCCTGCCATTTGGTAACGCCACAGTGGGTTGATAATGGTCTGTTTGATAAAGTGAAATTTAGGTTGTTTATTGATGTCAAAAAGTCCCCAATACGGTCCTACACTGCCTTCATGAACCCCTTTCCACGGCTGATCGAACGCTTCAACGATGTTGTAGCTCCATTTCTCAGCGTTTGCCATCTCCAAAAAGCCTGTAATGGCAGCGATCTGGTTGGTCAGAGTGGCTTCCGCTTTTTCGTTGTTATAGCCACTGCTTGGCCAGCCAAACTCTCCGATGGTAATGGGTTTTTTAGGGTACATTGCCGCAATCGAGTCGTATTTCTCTTTGGCAAACGCAAGGGTTCGCTCAATAGGAATTTTCTCCCAATACGGTAAAATGTGAACGTTAATAAAATCAACATGACGTGCAAGCTCTTTGTTGGTGAGCCAAACGTGTTGAACTTCTGCCGTGGTGACAGGGATTCGTGTGCGTTTTGAGACACGATCAATGTACTCCATAAGCTCTTCAGGTGTCAGATCAGCTCGCAGCAAAACCTCGTTTCCGACGATGATGGAAGCAATTTTAGGGCTGTAATATTTGGTCAATTCAAAAAGCGTTTCGATTTCAGATTCGTTTGCGCCTTTATCCCCTGAGAGCCAAAGACCGACATCGACTTTGAGTTTAGTATCTTTCACATTTTCTAAAACACGCTTGGCATCATCAATCGCATAAGTTCTTACTTTGCGTGCAATGTGCTCAATGGTTTTCATATCTTCAGCAATTTCACGATCGCTCTTAGGCGCCTTTTCAAATCCACGGTAGGGTGTGTAGGAGAGAGACTCTAGTTTTTCACCAATTTGCGGTGACGTGACGATTTTATCGCCAGCTCTTGTCCAGAATAAAATTTGAATGAGGGATGTTACAACG
Source organism: Sulfurospirillum multivorans DSM 12446 (assembly GCF_000568815.1). Classification (NCBI taxonomy): domain Bacteria; kingdom Pseudomonadati; phylum Campylobacterota; class Epsilonproteobacteria; order Campylobacterales; family Sulfurospirillaceae; genus Sulfurospirillum; species Sulfurospirillum multivorans. The sequence continues at coordinate 2,307,210 of NZ_CP007201.1, read as the reverse complement.
AGGGAAAGTAGGATGTATTTGAAATATTTCAACCGTATGCTCCGAAAAAAGTGATAGAGTTCTCTCCAGCCGTACTACCATTGCGTAGGAGACTAAAAAGTTGCACGATTTTACAACAACTTTGTTTAAAAAAATGAAGTATGACGTTTACATGTAAAGATTTGTGCTTTTAAAGAGGCAAAGAACGCCTCTTTGGAAGTTGTTTAGTGAATACGGCTATGCATCAAGGAGTGCATCAAACGCTTTGAGTTTATCAAGGGCTGTAATGGCGGAAGTTTTTGCATTCTCGCTCAACCCTTCGGTAAAATGCAAGACATTTTCAAGCAAAACGCAAATACCTAAAAAGATTGTTTTGGTGCAGATGTCTCTGAGATAACTAAGCAGAATGGGGGTTGGGAGGTTGTGTGTGGAGTAGATGTACGTGCGTTCATCGCTGAGGTCTAAAAACTCGATTTTATCCTCTTTAAAACCACTCATCGCATCGACGACAACGATGACATCGGGTTCGAAGTCACGCAAATGTGCAAACTCATCTTCAGGTGTATCGTAGCCATAAAAGACTTTCCACTGGGGCAACTGTTCTTCAACCAGTCGCCCCACAGCGATAGCAACGCCATCATCCCCTCTGAGTTCATTGCCAACACATAACAGTGCTTTTTTCACGATGCTTTTCCTTAAACTTTATGTGTTTTTAAAATCTTTTCTAAGAACCAAGTAGCCTTCATTTAAGCCCTTGAGTATCTCTTTAAGCGGGCATTCCATCATTTCGGGTAAAAGCTTCATTGCGTGTTCGGGAAAGATTTCTATTTCAAAATATTTACTCAAATGTCCAATTTTAAACTTCAGATATTCGCCACCATGTTGCAAAATCTGTTCGTATTCAACTTCATCAATCTCTAAGACTTTTTCACTAAAATCAATCGTTCCAACACCATGCCCGATGCAGGTTGAGAAGATTTTGATCTGATCAGCCTTCGCATCACCTGATTTTGCGCCATCAAGATGTCTTTTGATGAGTTTGTAAACTTCTACCACTTATTTTGCTCCCCATATAACGCGATGGAGGTCGATTTTATCTTCCTCTTCGCACAGGACATATTGGGTATAAATCTCATTGTGTAAGATACCCATACACTCTGCATAGCGTGGATCATCTTCTACTTGCATCGCTTCAGTGACAGAGATTTTGGTAGCTTTTGCATCTTTGGTATTGCCACTTTGCACAAGCGCTTTGATGTATTTATCAAACAGTTTTCGTCCAAATACATAGCTCATAAGCCTTTTAGCCTGAACCAATAGATCTCTCTCAAACAGTGTGTTGCCAAGTACGGAGTCTTCTACGAGTGGAGGCATATCTCCATCATGGTCAAAACTTACTTTATGAAGTTTTTGCTCCAAAACGCCCAGTGCTGTTGTGAGTCCATAGATGATACTTGCAGGATGAGGAGGGCAGCCTGGAATGTAGGCATCAACAGGGATGATTTTGTCTATGCCACTCAGAACACTGTACGCATCGTAAAAAATACCGCCTGTTACACCACAAGCACCCAGTGCTACAACAATTTTTGGATCAGGTGTGGCTTCATAAGCACGAAGAAGTGGGTAATACATCTGACGAGTAACGGGACCCGTACAGAGTAAAATATCGGCATGTCTTGGGTTAGCAACCAGTTTAAAACCAAAGCGCTCAGGATCCCAAAGCGGTGTAATGGCAGCAAAAATTTCGATTTCACAGCCATTGCAACTGCCACAGTCGATACGGAAAACACTAAAACTTCTGCCTATCTGCTTTAAAAGCTCAAGTTTTTGCTCTAACGTATTGGCAAGTTCGATTTCGTTTGGAATTTCATACGTTTTCATTCTATCACCATCTCTTTGCCACTGGTAAAGGTTGCCACCGTAGCAGTTTTTTTACATGTAGGACACATACACAGATAATTTTTAGCTTCTTCAAGCCTTTTTTCACTGACATTGGCTTTGCTTAAACACTCAAAGCTATACTTCACCAGTCTTTTGGCACTAAAGGGTTTGTGACAGGTTGTGCAATATTGGGTATCAAGTTCGCCTCTTTGAATCAGGGCTGATTTATCAAATTTGACGGCAAGTTCAAACTCTTCACTGAGCTTAATCGCACCTGTTGGGCAGACTTCATCACATCTACCACAAAAGATACAACGTCCACAGTCAAACTCCCAAACAAGCTTACTTTTATCGTCGTTAAATTGAACCGTTATGGCATTGGAGGGGCATGCTATACCACACGCCGCACAGCCAATACACAAATCAAAGATATAGGCGGGTTTCCCCCTGAAATTATCCGAAACTTTATAAGGTTCAAACGGATATTTATGGGTAATTTCACCGTATTTTTTGCTGATATCAAGAAGTTTCATCATCTTAAATCCTTTAGCGGACTATCTTTTTGTGTCCTAGCGAAATTTTTCAAATCGTCATTGGTCAAAATTTTACTTTTTTTGCTTTTTATATCGACAACGGTTACACGCTCTGTACACGAATAACACGGATCTAAGCTGCACACGATGAGGGCGGCATCGGCAAGATTGTTTCCACGGAACTGAAAGCGAAGGCTTGGCCAGTTATTATACGTAGCAGCCCTACATCTCCAACGAAAGACCTTTTGCGCACTACCTTGCATAATCCAGTGAACATTCTCTCCCCTTGGTGCTTCCACATACGCTAAAGCGTAGTTTTCAGGTTTGACATGGAATTTTGGATCGACGATGATTTGTGTTTGTGGCATAAGTTCAAAACATTGACGAATGATAGAAACAGAGCTTTTAAGCTCCATATAACGAACCATCTCCCTAGCAAACACATCGCCACCTTCAACAACCGCGACATCAAATTGAATCTGTTTGAAAAAGTCGTACGGATGGTCATATCTGGTATCGCGCTTGATTCCACTTCCTCTGATATTAGGCCCCACAGGCGAGAAATCACGCGCTACTTGTTTATCAAGGATACCCACACCCTTCCAACGGCTCATTTGGCGTTTGTCATCCATAACAGCATCCCAGACTTCATCAACTTGTGTTTCGATGATTTGTAAGATGCGTAAGCTCTCTTTGATCTCAACGCCGGTGATATCGCGTCTAAGTCCACCCATAACCACGTTACCATAGGTTTTTCGTCCACCCGTAACCAGTTCTGCTAGTTTCATAGAGTATTCACGGATTCTAAAAATGTGCATGAACGCGTTGTAGTTACCTGTTACTTCACACGCCAGTCCGATATTGAGCAAATGGCTGTGGAGACGTTCAATTTCTGAACAGATCACACGAATGGCTTGCGCTCGAGCTGGGATCTCTAAGTTGATCGCTTTTTCCGCCGCTTCGATACACGCAATGGCATGGGCATAACCACAGATGCCACACACACGCTCAGCCAAATAGCCCATCTGGTCATAGTTCATACGGTTTTCAGCGAGTTTTTCCATGCCTCTGTGTTGGTAAAAGAGTCTATAATCGGCATCAATAATCGTATCGCCATCGCAAAAAAGTCTAAAATGTCCAGGCTCATCAGCCGTGATATGCAAAGGTCCTAGAGGCACGTCAATGATTCCTGAGCCTTCAGGTCTTAGGAACTCATATTCAGGTTCCATATAATGATCTTTCATATCAGGGCGGTATCGGTAGTCCATTGCATCTTTTCGTAGTGGGAAAAGATCATCTGGCCAATCATCACTGAGTACCAAACGCCTTTTATCAGGCAACCCTTCTGCTACGAGTCCAAACATATCGTAGGCTTCTCTTTCATACCAAACACAAGCAGGAACCAATGGCGTAACAGAGGGGTAAACAAGGCTATCAGGCGAGATGAGCGTTTTGATGGTGACAAAACATTTTTCATCTTGCGCTATCTCATCACCTTCAAACATTTTTCCACCCTCCATAGAGAGAGCATAATAGAGTGCATAGTGTTTATTGATGCTTCTCTCATCATTAGGAACCATAGTCGTGAGATAGCCACCCATATCGTAATATAAGAAGCGAACTGCTTCAGGAAGGTCATTTAGTTCAACCAAGGCGGTGACTTGATCGTCGCATTGCCTGGTGACTTCTGAAATTTTTACTCTAGTTCCTAGAGCTTCTATAAATTTATCGCATTTCATTTTGAGTCCTATTTTTTCATTATACTTTTTACGCTCTCATCTAAAAGAAACGTAAAGGAATCGAATTGCCATATACCAAATGCTACAATTAAAATGGCTAAGGCAATCAATGGAAAATTTTCACTGAATTTCATCTCACTATTATGAACCACTTCTCCTTCTACTTTACCAAACGAAGCTAAAAAGAAGTGTGAAAAGTCAGCTATAAAAATAATAGCTAAGGCAACAGCAAAAATACCCATCAAAAGGTACTGCTCACCGATAGCGGCAGCTTTAAAAATCAAAAATTCACTCACAAAAATCGCAAATCCAGGAACACCAACCAATGAACAGATGGCAATACCAAATAAAACTGCCGTAAGTGGAGCTATGCGTATCATGCCACCCATCTTCGTCATATCTTTGGTGCCGTAAATTCGAGCAATGTTTCCCGTTGAACAAAAAGCTAACGCTTTGGTAAATGAGTGCGCCGCACAGTGAAAGAGTGCTGCAAAAAGACCGATAGCGCCACCGACTCCTAGTCCAAACGCGATAACACCCATGTGGGCTACCGAGTGATACGCAAACATACGCTTGACATTGTGTTGACGAATAAGAAAGAAAGCAGATATAAAAAGAGTGAGTGTTCCACTGACAACCATCACCGTTTGAACAAAGTCAAAACCAACTCCATTAGCGACAATGGCATAGTAACGAATAAGCCCTAACATGGCACATTTTAAAAGTATGCCTGAAAGTAGAGCCGATGTAGGTGCAGGACCCTCTGCGTGAACATCGGGTAACCATGTATGTGTAGGGGCAAGTCCCGCTTTTGTTCCAAAACCAATGAGTGCAAAGATAAAGACCAGCTTTAAAGCCACACTGTCTAAGTTGGCGGCATTGGCAAGAAGATTGGTGTAAAGCATTGCTTCACCATCAATTTTGCCATTGGCTGCTGAGAAGAGTAATATCGTTGCATACAGGGCAAACGCTAGACCAATACTACATAAAACGATGTATTTGTATCCACTCTCTGTGGATTTTTTATCTTTTTTAACCGCTACAAGAAACACCGAAGCGAGTGTGGTTGCTTCAATAGCCGCCCACATAAAGGCGATGTTATTACAAACGACACTTAAACTCATTGTCCACGTAAAGATGAAACTCAGTGCAAAGTAGTTTTTGACCTCTTTAATATCGATATGTCCATCTTCTAACTCCCACTTCATATAGGTCGTGGCATAGACATTGACCAGTAAGCCAGTAATTGCAATCAATGATAAAAAGATAGCGCCTAGGGAATCTAAGAAAATATAGTTATGAAAAATAGAAAGTTCTTCTCCATTGACCACTTTTCCCACAGCACTCAGCAAAAGAATAGAAACAGCCACACTTAAAACGATATGGAGACTTTGTAAGAGCTTAAAATGGAGTGGCATGCAAAACATGATCACGCCAAAAACAAAAGGTACGGTGAGTATTAATACTAAAATATCCATTTTATCCCCTTAAATTTACGGCTTTGGAGGTATCAAGACTTCCATAAGCGGCATAAAATCGCTTCGCCAAAACACTCATAATCAAAACTGCAAAGATAGCATCGGTTAAAATACCAATCTCAACAAGTTCATGAGAACTGTATGCCATAAGCGCTAGGCTTAGGTGTATGCCATTTTCAAAGAGGCAGTACGAGAGGATTTGTTTGAGAAATGAGTTTCTCAAAATAAATCCAAAAATACCCATCATAAAGATAAATGAAGCCGCATAAAGTGGCAAGACATCTTGAAAAAGTGAAAAATGTATAAATACTTTGTACAGCATCATGGCAACTGCGAGTGAAAAACTAAGCGCTACAACAGGCGATATAAAAAACCCACCCACGGGTTCATCTTCAACAACAAGACCCAGTTTTTTGACGAGGCTCATTAAATATAAAGGCACAAAGAGCACTTTGATCACAAAAGCGGTGCCTGCCCAGATAAGAAGTTCATGCGTGCCGTATTTAAAATATAAAGCCAAAAAGATAATGACCAACAAAAGCGTTTGCAGTGCATACGCTTGAATGCTATGACGGTATTGTCTTAAACCAAATACCGCAAAACTCGTGATCATCATTAACACTGCAACGACATCAATAATATTAATATTTGCCATAGTTATATTCCCATAATATAGAGTAATAATGAAGTACATGAAATTGCAAGAGCAAAGAGCATGGTTCTTTTTATTCCATTGTTGACCGTAAACCTTGGTCCAAAGTTATCGATAAAAACGCCCATAACATAAAGAAATCCTACTTCAGCCAAGAAAGCAATCAAGGATAAAATTGGATTCTCAAAACTCCACGGTATAAAAATGACGAGGAAAAATCCCAGCATCGTAAATTGCTTAAGCAGTATTGCTACATCAATGATGGCAAGGTCTTTACCGCAATATTCACCCAAAACACCCTCTTGGAGCTCTTGTTCAGCTTCAGCCAAGTCATAAGGTTTTCGACCCGTTTCAACATACATGACCCACAAAAATGCTGTGGCTGCAATCGAAAACGAAGGAAAAGCATAACCGTATTGACCCTCTTGCACTAAGTTAGTAATATACGCTAGATTTGTGCTTCCTGTCCCCATCATGACAACGACAAGACAAATGACGGCAATCTCTTCGGTATAAAAACCAAGTGTGCCTTCTCTACTCGCACTCACCCCTGCAAAAGGGTTGGCGGTATCGATACCTGCAATGATAAACATAAATCGAAAAAGGGCACCCAAATAGAGCAAGACAAAGATATCAGAAAACTGTGATAAAACAGAAGAACGGATGTCATACGCAATGGGTAAAGCACAAAACATCGCCGCCGCACTCACAAAGAGTACATAAGGTGCGATTTGATAAATATAGCTTGTACTGTGCGACTTTGTACGACCCCGTTTTAACAGTTTCAAAAGATCACGATAGGTTTGAAAAATACTAGGTCCCACTCTTGATTGAAATTTGGCTCTGAGTTTCCTTGAAATTCCATCAAAGAGAGGAGCGACTAGTATTGCTGAAATAAGTTGTAATAATAGATAAAAAAAGTCCATTTATTCTCCCTTTTATAGATAGTAATACCCAAAGATGAGTACAAAACAAAGATAAATCAAGATATAGCCCGCATAAAGATTGGTTCTACCATTTTGAAAGATACCTATCTTATCCGCAATCACCATGACAGAATGAATCACGGGTGCATAAAGCTTATCCCAAAAGAGGTCATGGACTTTTTGCGTATAGACTGCTTTTGAAAAGTACCCATCAATCTTAATCTCTTGTTCGTGTCTCAAAATAAAGCTCAATGCTTTGCGGATATCACCCGTAAAGGAGTTTGAACCAATTTGCATATTTTTGTTGTAAAGAAAACCACATGCCCATGGCTCGGTAACTCTCACTTCTTTATGATTTGCCTTTAAGAGGTAAAGGAACACAAACGGAATGATGGCGCATAGAAGCATAATCATAATAATGATAGGCATGGAGATCAATCCAAAAACACTCTGGCTTGTTTGGGGTATCAATGTTAGAACAATCTTTGAGAGCATACCCACAACATCACTCATAAAGATGCCTATTCCCACACAAAGACTTGCGAGTAGTCCTAGTGGTAGAAGTCTTATGAAAGAGACCTCTTTTGCTTCTTCGACGCATTTGGTATTACGAGCTATACCTAAAAAAACGGAGCCGTACATTTTTGAAAATGCCATAATAGCCATAGCACCCGTGATGGAAAGAGCGATGATGGCGAGTGTAAAGAAGAAGCGTGATGCAACACCTTCATCAATACCGCCCATCACCATCGTTTTATAGATGACCCATTCACTTGCAAATCCATTGAGCGGAGGCAGTGCACAGATGGAGATAGCGGCAACAAAAAAGATGATAGAGGTGATAGGCATCTTTTTATGAAGTCCGCCAAGCGCGTCCATATCGCGTGTTTTGGTTGCCGTGAAGACATTACCGCTTAACATGAACAGGAGTGATTTGAAAACGGCATGGTTCAAAATATGAAAGAAGGCTGCGATAAAGCCCATCAGTGCAATCATTGGGGAATTGATTCCCAGTCCATAAAAAGCGCCACCTAATCCTAAAAAGATGATGCCGACGTTTTCACATGAACTGTACGCGATGGATGCTTTGTAGTCGTTGGAAGCAAGTGCATAGATAATTCCAAAGATACAGCTGAGTGCTCCCATGAAGAGTAAGATATACCCAAACTGGGCAAACTGTGGCAAAAGGAGTGAAAATTTGATAAACGCAAAGAGGGCTACTTTGATCATAACACCACTCATCAGTGCTGAGGCGTTTGATGGAGATTGGCAGTAGGCTAAAGGCAACCATACATGAAAAGGAAACATACCTGCTTTGGAACCAAGACCGACAAGAAGCAAGGTGAACAGTGTGATGCTCATGCCAAAACCAATGTTTAGATCTGCAAACTTACTAAACTCAAAACTGCCTGCAAAACTTGCCATAATTAAAAGCGCAACCATTAAACAAGAGGCTCCGATTTGGGCAATTCCTAGGTAAATCATAACCTTTTTCCCAGCACCCTCACCATCGTTAATTAAAATCAGAAGTGCGGATATTAATGTCATCATTTCCCATAAAAGCATAAACGAGAAGACATTATCGCTTGCAATGACTAAGAGCATGGAGAGAATAAACGCGTTAAACAACGAAGCAAAAACGGCTAAATTTGCTTTCTTCTCATAGAACTTCGCATAATCAAAGCTAAAAAGTGAAACTGCAAACGCAATTAAACTTACCAAAAAGCTAAAGAACATTTCAATTGAATCCAGTCTAAAAAGAGGTGAACTGATAAAATTCCCCGGTAATTGCCATGTCATCGTTTCACCAAGATGAGAGAAGAAAAAGATCGCTGCATAAAGTGAAATGAGACTGGACAAACCAAATCCTATCTTTTGGGCAAGGAGTGGTTTTTTGTAAAGAGCTAGGGAAAGAAGGGAGGTTAACAAAAAGAGAGTGTATATTGTTTGCATTATGCTTCCTCTTGATTGGTTTCTGACGTTTCCGTAGGGGTCGGCGCAGGTTTAGGCTCTTTAGGCTTTTTCACCTCAGGTGCAGGAATGTTTTCAAACGTAACATCCGGTACAACTGCTTTTAAAAAAGGTGCCAGATCGCCTTTGATTTTTTTGCCAAATTTGCACTCACCTAGCACTGGGTCAATCATCACCAGTGCACCCGTTGGACAGACACTTACACAGGCAGGTCCACTTTCGATACCATCGCACATATCGCATTTGATGGCAATGCTTTTGAGCCCACTGATGCAACCTGCTTCTAGGTGGCGCTCTACTTCTTCGATAATAGAAGGGGGAAACTCTGCATCGATGTTGATCGCACCATAAGGGCAGGCAATCGTACAGAGCTTACAGCCGATGCAAATCTCTTCACACAGCTCAACACACGCATTGGCGATACGAAGTGCACCGGTTGGGCAGACATTGGCACACGGCGCATCGTCACATTGACGACACTGGTTGGGCATTTTCCCGCTCTCTAGTGTAAGCACATCGAGTCTTTTCTTGGAGAGTTTGCCACGCATGTAGGCATGTTTAATACATGTTTTCATACAGGCATTACAGGCAATACACATATCGGGATTGGTAATAACGAATTTATGAACTTTGGACATAGACGTTCCTCTAAGGGATATTTATCTTAATAAATAAACTAGAATAGCAATTTAAGAATTATATCATTGCCAAATGACTTAGCTATGATATTCACCCTTCTCATGGAGAATACTACCTTAAATGTATAGCATGAAAATAGCGTAGTTTAAAAATTTATTATTTCTTTCAAGAATGCTTTTCTCCTTATTTCTTTACATGTAAAGTAGTGACGTATTATACGTTACATGTAAAGCTGTTTTCTTGAAGAAATTTCAGAAGATCTTCTTTGGGAAGTGGCTTTGCAAAGTAGTATCCTTGAAAACGGTCGCATCCAAACAGGCTTAAAAGCTCTTTTTGCTCTTTCGTCTCAACGCCCTCTGCGACAATGTGCATGCCAAAGTTTTTTCCAATGGCGATGATATTTTGCACCATCTTTTGTGCTGCATCATCTTCAAACATCTCATCCACAAAGCTTTTATCGATTTTGAGCTCATCTATGGGGAGTTTGCGTAGCATGCTTAACGAAGAATAGCCCGTGCCAAAGTCGTCCATGGAGATTTGAATACCCATCGCTTTGATCTGTTTTAAGAGTGGTAAAAGGGAGTGAACATCTTCAATGAAAAGATTTTCAGTCACTTCCAGTGTGATAGAAAGAGAGCGCATCTGTGTTTGTTCAATGGTTTGAAGAAGATGCTCCAAAAATCCAGCGTCCATAAACTGACGCACCGAAATATTAATGGAGACTTGGAACGGGTGCTGCAAAATTTGGTGTAGCGCTTGCATCTCCAAACAGACCGTTTCAACAATAAAACGCCCAATTTTAGGCATAAGCCCCGAAGCTTCGGCTAAAGGAATGAAGTCATTGGGTGGAACAAGACCCAAATGAGAACTGTTCCACCGTATCAGTGCTTCAACTCCATAAACCGAGCCTTCAACATCCATCTGGGGTTGATACACCATAAAGAGCTCATGATGCGCCATTGCTTTGCGAAGTTCTTGTTCAATGTGGACATTTTTTAAAAATCCCTCTTGCATGGCATTGGCAAAAATATGCGCGCTATTTTTGATTTTCTTGGATTCATACAGTGCAATATCCGAAGCGCGCAGTAGCATATCAAGGCTTTGCCCATGATCGGGATAGAGGGCAATACCAATGCTAGCACCGATATTAAAGTGAAGCTCTTGCACATCATACGGACGTGAGAGTGCGTCAATAAGCTGTGTCGCAAAAAAGATCAACTCTTGGCGCTCACAAAGATGCGTCATCATCACAAATTCATCGCCACCGTAACGAATGACGTCTGCATCTACTGGCAGCATCTCTTTTAAACGTTTGGCGATTTCCACTAAAACATAGTCTCCAAATTGGTGCCCAAAACTGTCATTGATGTTTTTGAAATGGTCCATATCAATGTAAAAAAGGCTAAAAGCAGGTGCATTTTTATAGGCCCAGTTAAAAATATTTTGATGCAGGTAGCTACGATTGGGAAGGGTTGTGAGCTGATCGTAGGTGGCTTGATATAAAAGGTCATTACGGCGTTTCTCCTCCGCATGTGCGATTAAGTGAAAGAGGAAGAAAAAGAGTCCGCCAGAGGTGATAAATACAGCAAAATAGAGTGCGAGTGTTTCAAGGAAATCTTCGATAATGGTATCTACATAAGTGTGAACAACGATCCAGAGTTTATAGGTTTTATTGTATTTGATGGAGGTAAGATACTCTATCCCTTGGCTGTCTTGATACCGAAAAGAGACAAGCGGTTCATCTCTTTTGAGATTGTGAGGCGTGAGGTGGTAGTTGTCAAAGATGGTCTCAAACATACGCTCCATCGACGCTTTGGGAAAAGGTGTTTGGTAGGTGAGGTTGTATTCATTTTGTCCTAACGAGTTGTATTGTTGAAAAAGATCGCTGTCTCTAATGATTGAGACAATCAGGTTTTGGCGATGACGTACACTGTTGATCAACCGATCAAAGGTGCTGGTCAGTTTAAACAGCGTTGTCATCACAAAAAGAGGACGTCCTTGTTCGTCACGAACCGTTTTACGAATCGGCATCGCCCATTTTTGAACCGCTGGCGAAAAATAGGTTCGTCCAAAAACATGGTTTCATACGAAAGTGCTTCAGCAAAAGAGGCATGACTATCTCGTTGCTTCGCAATATTGGGGATTTTGGTTGGATCTTTATGCGAACTGCCGTAAATAAAATCACCCTCAGGGGTTGTCACACCAAAGGCAAGAACATCTGGGTTTTGCAATAAAGAGCTGACATGTTTTTCGATGCCTTGAGGATCATTAAGATAGTGCTGATCTGTCTGGATGGTGACACCCAATATATCCATCAATCGCTCTTGGGTATCAAATACAGAGTGTGTTGCATTTGCCATGAGTTCAACGATGTTTTCTTGCGAAGTTTGGTATTTGAGGTAGGTGTTTTGCCATTTAAAATAGGAGATGATTAAAAAGAATAGAGCAGCGCTTAGTGCTAAAACATAAAAAATAAGCCAAATGTTTTTTTTAAAAATTGCCACGAAATATCCTTTAAAAAAGGTTCAAGCATTTTAAATTGTAACATTTTTTGAACCAAAGGACCAAGGTTTTCTTTTAAGAGAGTAGGTGACTTTGTGTATGCTAAATTTTGAAACAAGCAACATAGTGCTATAATCCGCGAAAAACAAAGAGAGAATCTATGGTCGAAGTGAACAATCTAACGATGCGTTTTGCGCATCAGCTTTTATTTGAAAATATTAGTTTAAAGCTTGACAAAGGCAAACGTTACGGACTTATCGGTGCGAATGGTGCAGGTAAGACAACCTTTTTGAAAATTTTGTCGAAGCAAATTGATGCAACGAGTGGCAATATTTCGATTGAAAATGGTCTTCGTGTCGGCGTTTTAAATCAAAATCAGTACGCTTTTGAAGAGTTTACGCTCAAAGATGCCGTTATGTACGGTAACAAAAGACTGTACGATGCGATTAAAGAAAAAGAGCACTTGTATGTTACGGGCGATTTTTCCGATGAGAAGGTCAATGATCGTTTAGCCGAGCTAGAGATCATCTGTGCGGAAGAAGATCCGACGTATGAAGTGGAAGTGAATATCGAGAAAATTTTGGCTTCTTTAGGTTTTCCTGTTGATGCACAAGAGACGTTAATGAGTGAACTCACCGGAGGCGATAAGTTTAAGATTTTGCTTGCCCAAGTGCTCTACCCAAAACCTGACGTCCTTTTTCTCGATGAGCCTACCAACAACTTAGATCTTGAAGCGATCTCGTGGTTAGAAGAGCAACTCATTCGCCATGAAGGCACGATGGTTGTCATCTCGCACGATAGACACTTCCTTAACTCAGTTGTGACCAATATCTTAGATGTCGATTTTAAGAAAATTCGTGAATTTTCAGGTAACTATGATGAGTGGTATTTAGCGGCCAACTTGATTGCGAAACAGCAAGAGACTGATCGCGATAAGAAATTGAAAGAGAAAGAAGATCTTGAAGCGTTCGTAAGACGCTTCTCTGCCAATGCGTCTAAAGCCAAACAAGCCACTTCACGTCAAAAAAGACTTGAAAAACTGGACATTGCAGACATCCAAACCTCTTCGCGCAGAGATCCAAGCATTGTGTTTCGCATGGGACGTGACATTGGCAACGAAGTCTTGGACGTCGAAGGCATCGAGAAGAGTTATGGGGATCAAAAAGTACTTCATAACATCAGCTTCAAAGTGGAAAAAGGTGAAAAAATTGCCCTCATTGGACACAATGGTGTGGGTAAAACGACACTGTGCAACATCCTTATGGAACAACTTGATTCTGATACGGGTAGTGTAAAATGGGGTGCTACGATCACGTCGAGCTATTTCCCTCAAAATGCTACCGATATGATCACGGGAGATTTTCAACTCTTTGAGTGGTTGCAACAGTACGATGATAAAAAAGATTTGGACGAAATTAGAAAGTGTTTAGGGCGTATGCTTTTCTCTGGTGAGGAGCAAAAAAAGAGTGTGAGTCAGCTCAGTGGTGGTGAAAAACACCGTATGATGCTCTCTAAAATGATGCTTCAACGAGGTAACTTTTTAGTCCTTGATGAGCCCGATAACCACCTTGATCTTGAAGCGATTATCGCTCTGGGTGAGGGGCTTTATAAATTCCCTGGTAATGTTATCTGTGTCACACACGATAGGGAGCTTATTGACGCGTTTGCAAACCGCATCATTGAACTCCATGCGGATGGAACGATGATTGATTTTAAAGGCGATTACGAAGCCTTTAGAGAGACGCATGGCAAATAAGCCCCTCTTTTCCATCGTCTCTGCATTAGATCGAGGTACCGCATGGCAGTTTGAGGAAGAGAAAGCTTCCTCAACGACTCATGAGATCAAACTGCCAACAAAGCATTTTTTAGTGTTAAAAATGGAAAAGCGCCAAGGCAAACCTGTCTCAATCGTGGGTCCTTTTTTTCTGGAGAAAGAAACACTGGTAAAGCTCTGCTCTTTAGTCAAAAAAAAGCTTGGCAGTGGCGGTACATGTAAAGAATCGTGGATGGAGTTTCAAGGCGAATGTCGCGAAAAACTCAAAATGATTTTAATGGCTGAGGAATTTCGCTTTAAGGGATAAGCATGAATTACGTACTGGGTGCTCTTTTACCGATCTGTTTGATCATCTTTGCGGGGTATGCGTTTAAGCATGCGAAATTTCCTTCAACGGATTTTTGGCCCAAGATGGATAAGTTCACCTATTATGTTCTGATGCCTTCTCTTTTGGTGTATGAGCTAGCCGTTGCCAAAATCGATTTGACGTACACCCTCTCTCTGGTTGCCACATCACTGGGAGGCATTTTTGCCATCTTGGTTGTTTTGATCATGCTGAATCTCATCCTCCATTTTGAAAATAGGGCGTTTACCTCAATCGTGCAAGGCGGCATTCGTTTTAATACCTATGTCTTTTTAGCCCTTGTCAATGCGGTTTACGGTGTTGAGGGGTTGGTTTTAGCTGCCATTGTGATCGCTTTTGCCATTCCGTTTATCAATGTTTTGTGCATCTCGGTCTTTGCTATTTATCTGCGTGAGGGAAAATTTTCACTGATGGTGTTTTTCAAAACGATCATTAAAAATCCTTTGATTGGTGCGTGTGCGATCGGTGGCTTGATCAATATTACGGGCGTGGAAGTGCCTCTTTTCATTCTAAAAAGTGTCTCCATCCTCAGTCATGCAGCCCTTCCTATGGGACTTTTGTCTGTGGGTGTGGGGTTGGAGCTTAAGTATCTGAAAGAGGCTAAAAAAGAGCTCGTTGTCTCAACCGTGGCAAAACTGGTTCTCTTTCCTATGATTGCTTATGGATTATCGCTTTTGTTTGGACTCTCTGGTATGAGTTTGAGCATTGCCATTTTGTTTGCTTCGATGCCAACGGCGACCTCTTCGCATATCTTAGCGCGCGAACTGGGTGGCGATGTCTCTTTGATGGCTTCCATTACGACGCTTGAGACGTTAGCCTGTGTGGGAACACTCTTTTTGATCGTACCCCTTTTATAGACTAAAATCCATTCTAAAGCGCTCAATCTCAGCACTTTTTCCAATCACAACTAAAATATCGCCCTGATCTAACTTGTGGTTATGCCCTTCGGTGATAAAGAGAAACTCTTTTTTGAGCTCTTTGTCGTGTAAGCCAATGAGTAGCATATTGTAACGCTCTGTGGGGTAACACTCATTGAGCAGTAACCCATTAAGCGGTGAATGGGCAGTGATGGTGATCTGCTCCATATTAATATCCTCTTCACCAAAAATAGTCGCATCAATCACCTGCATAATCTCAGGCTGTGTGATGAGCTTATAGATACGTTTTCCACAAATCTGATACGGGTCTAAAATGGTACTTGCACCTGCAATTTCGAGCTTATGAATGGCATCTTTGGTGTGCGTGGTAGAGACAATTTGCACTTTTGGATCTAAGGATCGAATGGAGAGGGTTAAAAAGACATTGTGAACATCTTCATCAAAAAGAGTGAAAACAAAGCTAACATCCTCTCCAATGCCCAAACTCAAAAGCGTTTCGTCATCGCTGTAGTCTGCAATCAGCAGTTCAAACCCTAATTTTTTAGCTTTAGGCAGAAGGCTTGCGTCATTGTCAATACAGATAAATGCCAACCCTTGCGCTTTAAGTCTGGCTCCAATTTCAATGGCAGATCGGCTAAAGCCAAAAAGGAGAATTTTGCTTTCTCTCATCGCATGCTTCCTTTGTCATTCAGTTTGCGCAGGGCATTAATGTGGTGCTTACGCCCCATAACAATCAGAATATCATGGTTTTGAAGCACAAAACTAGGACTTGGATTGAACTGGAATACAGGTTCAGACTCTTTTCGTAAAATTCCAAAAAGTATCAGATGTTTGTCTTGAAGTTCCAGTGTTTCAAGGGGTTTGTCAACAAAATAAGCATGTTCGTGAATAGGCAGCATATCAAAAACAACACCCGTGTTTTCAGTCACCATCTCATCAAGGGCTACATAGGAAATCGGTTGCGTAATGTAAAGTGCTCCCATAAGTCCTATCGTCTCATCGGCACTAAATGCGTAGTTAGCCCCTGCTAAAAAGTACTTCTTTTTATGGGTATTTTTGATCACACGCGCAATGATAATAATCTGTTTGCTCAGGCTTCGAGCGGTTAGGGTGATAAAGACATTGAGCTCATCGCTATTGGGTTGCACAAATAATTTGTGATGCACGCTGACCAACACCTAGCTCGCCTAAAATGCGACTCTTGGAAGCATCGGCAACAATACCGATGAGTCCACGTTGCTGTGCCAGCTTTATCTTCTCATCATCATTATCGATAATGACCAGTTTATAGCCATCTTCATGCAACATTTTCGCGACCACTTCGCCAACACGTCCATAGCCACAAATAACAATATAATTTTCCAGTTTTTCGATCTCAGAGAAAAGGCGGCTCTCTTTCAGTTCGATCAGCTTGTTTTGAAACGAGGATACGATGATGGATGTTAAAAAAGCGATGGTGGCAATACCTAAAATGATAAGAATCATCGCAACAACCATTCCCTCGGTCGTCACAGGAACAATGTCGCCGTATCCTACCGTA
The DNA here is from genome assembly GCF_000568815.1 of Sulfurospirillum multivorans DSM 12446. NCBI lineage: Bacteria > Pseudomonadati > Campylobacterota > Epsilonproteobacteria > Campylobacterales > Sulfurospirillaceae > Sulfurospirillum > Sulfurospirillum multivorans. Next base: position 2,290,354 of record NZ_CP007201.1, on the reverse strand, counting down.
CCCATCGTGACAATCGCCCAGTAGAGCGCATCAAAAAGGGTGTTGATCTTAGGATTTTGGTGTGTTTCAAAGATATAAATGGCGGAGCTTCCTGTAAAAATCACAAAGCTGGCAAAGATCGCTAAGGTGAAAAGTTCAAACTTTTTCTCTGTAATGATCGCTGTAAATGTTTTCATACTTCTGGCATAACGGAAGAGTTTAAAAATTCTAAAGAGCAAGAAAATACGCAAAAAACGTAGTGGACGGTAACTTGGCAGAATCGCCAAAAGATCGATAATCGCCATAGGTGAAAAGACGTATTCCACTTTTTTCTTTACAACCATATACAGGGTTTGGCGGAGTGAAAAAGGAAGGTTGTTGTTGATCGCATACTCATAACGTTCTAAAAAGAGTTTGTGACTATCGGAGTAAATCCAAAAACGTAGCAGGTATTCCATAATAAAAACAACCAAAGAGAACTGTACAAATGCATCTAAAAAAGGGTGCCCATCGGGATGTTTGACTTCATACAGAAGAAACAAAACACTGATGACCACCAAAGCAACCATAAAAATATCGAAATAAAATTTGAGTTTGGAATGTTGGTGTTCCAAAACCATTCTGCAAAACTCTTTGGCGCGATGATAACGAGCTGACGCCTCTAAAAAATAGGCAAATCGTACACAATAGCTTGTTAAATAACCCACGATAAACCTTTTTAAAAATAATAGACTTCTTACAAAACTCATTTTGCAAGAAGTAAAAAGCACCAAGAGTTCTGTAAAAACTCTAATAAATAGAAGCCTTTACATGTAAAGGTTAAAAACCTGCTTTTTGAAGCAATAAAACGATCTCGCCACTTTCAGGAAAACGCTCCATGGTGGTGCCAATTTTCTCTGTTTTTGAAAAAAGCGTTTTTTCATTGACGACAACATCAAAAAAACCGCCTGTTTTGGGACTTAACGCTACATTGGCATTGGGGTACGCACTTAAAATTTCATCTTTCACACGGAAAGCTCGTGGCATATAACCTCAACGGGTACAATAAAAAATGACTATCTCCATTTTATCTCCTTAACTTTCATGTTCTTGCTCACTCTCTTCGACAAAGATCGTGGCTTTCATACACGCTTCATAAAGCTCTTTCGCACTAAAGCAGGGGTTGTTTTTGAGTGTTTTAAGAATCTCTTCTGCGTCATTCGCATGGTTCATCTCAATGGTTATGTTCAGCAATTCTCCTAAATAGCCTTCGCGAAAAAGCAGTGCCGTTTTGATCTCATCATCCAGCTGAACATGGTTTAAAAACTCATACATCGGAATGCTAAGATACGCGTCAATCAACGAGAGGCTGCCGGTTAAAAAGGCTTTGTTGGCAAGTTCTGGTTTTTTACATGTAAGGGTGAGTTCCTCCATCACTTTGGCGCGAAATTTGGCGTTGTTAAAGATCTCCGTGCCAAAAGGGCGGTTGTGCGGGGTTCCATAGAGGAAAAGTCCCAACCATGAGGTGATTTTTTGAGGGCCTAAAAGGGTTACCATTTGTTTAATGGAGGTAATTTTTTGTTTAAAATGGTACGCGCCAGAGTTGACATGGCGCAACAGGTTGTAGACAAGATCAGGGCAGGTTGCAAATTTGTGAGAGATGAAGAGAACATCGCTGTTTTCTTGAATACAGGTGATCAGCCTTAACGCATTTTCCGTATGGGGTTCGATTTTACGACCGCTTAAAATGATAGGTCGCTCAAAAAAGTAACCTTGGAAAAACTGAAAAGGCAGTTGTAAGCAGGCTTCATGCTCTTCGTGCGTCTCAATTTTCTCGGCTAAAAGAGGGATGTTGTACTTTTGAATCTTCTCAACGGACTCTGAAAGATGGGGAAGGGTGATGGCTTGAATGTCAACTTTAATGATCTCAATGTACGGAAAAAGGGGCTCATAGTTTTTGATCATCGTATCACTGCAGTCAAAATCGTCCAGTGAAAAATGATACCCAAGCGAATGAAGGTGTTTGACGCGCTCATAAAGGGCGAGGGAGACTTTGGTATGCTCTAAGATCTCAAAACCAAAGTGCTCTTTAGGAAGTAGTAAAATCGCATCGCTAAAGAGCATCGTCTCGTCGACGTTGATAAATCCTTTCTTGTTGCCAATAATAGGAGCCAATCCAATATTGTGAATGAGGTTGACAATAACGCGCGCCGTGGCTTTGGCATTGTCTTGAAAGGTTGCCGCATTGTTGGCATCGCATGAGCGGTAGAGGAGCTCATACCCAAAGCATACACCCTCTTTGTCAAAAATCGGTTGCCTACCGACATAGGTACTCACATGGCGCTCCTTTTTTAATACTACGGAAGGCTATTTTTTGCTTTTTTTCTCATCTTCAAATTTAATATTGATCATACCGCAAAACTTTTTATCTTTGTAAAATTGTACCATATAGGTGGTTTCATCTTTATCAATGGCGTAATTTTCCATAAAGTCTTTTGGGGTAACGTGGATGCCACCTTCACTCGTAACACCTTCTTTAGAATAACCAATCATATTAATCCTATACCCCTGAATAGGGTCAATTTGGAAACTGTTTTTAGCACTAATCAATGAGCCAATTTTAGCACTGCTTTTTTGACCATCAATGATCAATCCAACACTCTTTAACGAGTCCTCAAACTCAAAAAAGTCAGGTTTGAGTTTGGAAACTAAGATGTTGCCATTCATGATTTTGTATTCATCTTTCTCTTTAAGAACCGCCACAAGAGGATTGGTACTATGATACACCAATGCCTCTTTACTCATTGGAAAAAATTTAATATAAGGCTTCAGTGTTGAGAGATCCAATGTAATTTTGGTCGGTGGAATCTCGAGCATGCCATCATCACTTAAGAGTTTTTTGATGGTCTCTTGCGATAACTCAAACGAGCGTGTATATTTAATATTCATCTCGTCCATAAATTTTTCGATGGTTTTGAGTTGGTAAAAAACTTTGTGTGAAAGCTCCGTGATATTTTTACTGGTCTCAATCGCAAAAGCGGGTTTGTTATGGGTAATCGCAAAGTAGGTCAGGCTTTGTTGCATCGCCTTATCTTGCGCTTTGGTGTTGGTGTTTTTCACGTTAAACTCATGCACATCTTCGATGAGATCAACGTTGGTCTCTTGATTGACTTTTTTAGCGATCTCTGCAAGGTTTCCGTATTTGGCATGGGGCATGTTTTGTTGATCAATGATGGTTGCTTGTCCCCACGCTTTTGGGTTAAAGTCTTTGTTGATTTGCCGAGCACGGTAGAAACCTTGCCCATCATGGAGGTTGAGTGTTAAGTCTACTTTAGGCTGAAGGATCAGCTTTTTAATCTCCATCACGATCTCAAAATCTTTATCTTTGGGTTCTACTTTGGCAAATTTACGGTTCATATCGCCGTTAATGCCACGAGCATTTTTGACGATGCTATCGAAGTTGAGGTTTGGAACGACCCAAAGATTGCCACTCTCAATTTTGTAATGTTTAGCAAGGAGCATAGGTGCAAAATAACCGCCAGGTTCATCGCCATGAATACCTCCAATAACAAGCAGCGTGCTGCCCGCTTTGCCACTCTCTTTTTTGATCAGTGAGTAGTGTAAATTTGCGCTAAATGCGTACGTTGAAAGTAACAGACAAAGGCCCAGAGAGATTTTTTTCATTCAGTATCTTTATAATTAGTTTAAATTTTTTCCAAAAAGCTTAGCAAAAGGGAGATTAAATTCTACCCAAAAGTACGCCTAGGAGGCTAATTTGCTGTGTAAAATGGTCACAAAGTTCTCAAAACTCGGTAGGAAAAGGGTCGCTTCACGTTGCTTAACGCCCCACATCGACTCAGGGAAGTGTGAATCTTCTTCAAACCGTGCCATGATGTGAATGTGCAGGTGTGGTACATAATTGCCAAACATCGCAATGTTGATTTTTTTAGGATTGTAGTAAAAACGCATCGTCTCTTCAACAACGAGCATCGCTTTTAGCAGGGCTGCTTGGGTCTCAGGGTCGCAATCGCTGAGCTCTTTGTAGGGATGTTGTGTAAAAATCTTGACCCACGGAATCGTGGCATTTTCACGTAATATATAAAAATAGCTATTTTCGTAGAGTTTTTCGCTCATTCGTTCTCCTCAAATCGGTGTTTATAGTGGCATTTTTGGCATAAAGGCTCCACAGCTTTGTGGTGTTTAAATCCATCGATGATGGCGTGAACCCTTGGGGTTTCTAAAATGCTTTTCAGTGAGTTTACATGTAAATTCCCCAGCTCCATCACCCCATCTTTGTCTAAACAACACGGCACAACAGCTCCGTTAGAGAGTATACCAAAATGTGAGCTCAGTCCTAAGCATTTTCCTTCCGAGTGATGCGAAGAGTCCAAGGAGGGCCATTCAAAGTAGTGATCAAAATGAAGCAGAATCTTGCTCTCAAGCCTGATGGAACGAGGTTTCTCTTCATAAAGACGCTTTACATGTAAAGGGATGTCAAAGGCGGTTTCAAGGTAAGTAAAGAGCCTTTCATTGAAGGTTTTTTCACTTTGAGAGGCGTCCATATTCCAGACACGAAGGTTGATAAAAAGGTTTGGATTTTGCTCCCTCTTAAGCCTGCACAGTGCAATAATAGGCTCCATGTATGCTTCAAACGAGAGTGGCATACTGTTTTTATTGTAGCTGTTGAGTGAAATATTGATCTGCTTGAGTGCGGGGTGCATCAGCGTGTGAAGGTCATGTTTGCCCAAATAGTAGCCACTGGTCGTGAGCACGCCTTTAAAATTCTTTTTACATGTAAGATCCAAATAGGCTTTTAACTGCGAAAGCGTGAGTGGATCGCCACCCATGTGATACGCAATCTCCTTCGTGTAGGGAGCAAGTTCGTCTAAGATATGCTCAAAAAAAGCAGGCGGCATCGACTGCGATGGGATGACTTGAGGCGGGCAAAAGCTGCATTTGAGCCCACAAATATTGGTGAGCTCAACATAGACACGGTAAAATTTCATACAGGCGTTTTAGAAGGCGTTTTTGAGCTCTTGCTCATCAAGCATATTGAGTTCAAAACGTTTAATACAGTTACGACCGCTGTCTTTTGCGTTATAAAGCGCAATATCTGCAAACTTAATGCACTTCCAAATAGAGTCTGAATCTTTAGGAAAAATCGATGCACCCACACTGAGTGTTTTGTTAAAAGTCGCTCCATTATTGGATTGAATCGGTGTTTTTTCAAAGGCCATACGTATTTTATTGGCGATATTTTCGACCATGGTCTCTTCGCATTCATACAGCAAGATCAAAAACTCTTCGCCACCAAAGCGAAAGGCCGTATCGGCTTCTCGGATATTCTCTTTAAGGATGTGTGATAAAGCCTTGATAGCGCGATCCCCAACATCATGCCCGTACGTGTCGTTGACCATTTTGAAAAAGTCAATGTCGATCATCAAAATACCATACACAATGCCATTGCGTTTGGCTTGAGAGAGCGCTTTTTCGATGTACTCATCCAGGTATTTTCGGTTGTAAAGTCCTGTTAACGCGTCAGTGGTAGAGGAGATTTTTAAAATTTCCGTCAGGTTTTTACTCACCAACTCTGGGCGTGCGGCGTCGATGTAGTTTTGAATTTTAGGCAGTTGCTCTTTGGTGTGCGCTAACGCTTCAGGTGTCGTGGTCCAAATGCTAAGCAAAAGTTCAAAATCACTGCTGATCAGATAAGGAATACACAAATGATGCGCACAGGAGTCACACGATTCGCAGATATTTCTAAACTGATCGGAATAAACGGCTTGTTTGGTGCGAAGTGCCCTACACGTCGGGTCAATGGTACGCTTTTGACTGGAAGCATCAAAGACAATGGTTGGGTTGATCGCATCTTTGCCTGATTCGATCAAGACAAAATCTTCAAGCCCCAAATCGTGCTGTAAAATAGAACCAATACGTCGATACACCTGCTCTTTGTCTTCATCAAATTCGATGGTGCGTTTAAACTGATAAATGTCGGAGAGCTCGTGCACAATTGCTTGTGCATCCAAAAGAAGGTCAGGTTGATGGTTGGGTGAAAGGGCTAAAAACTTTTTAACGGTGACTTCAATGTCATTGAGTGTATTTTCAAGTTTTTCAAGGAGTGAATTGATCCAAAACATCACATTGTGGCACTCTTTGTCGCTACCGCTAAAGCGAACGCGTCTGCTGTAGTCACCCTCTTGCGCTTTGTTCATGACAAAGGTAATCGAATCGAAAAGCTCCATCAGGGGTTTCATGGAACGATTGATGACGAAAAAAATGAAGAGCATAATGAAAATGGAAAGCAACAAAATGCCTAAGGAGGTGATAACACCGTTGGTGCGCACTTCATTGATATTAAACACAATGCTGATCGCGCCTAAAACTTCACCCTCTTTGGCTTGGTGGCACTGCATACAGTTAGGTGAGCCATTCTCTTTGGCAATGTAAGGGGTGCTGATGCGCAGTTTTGCACTGTGTGAACTCTCTTCGTTTTGTTTGTGAACGGTTCCTGTTTTAAGTGTCTTATCATCAATCTCATCGCGAACCACTTCGTTATTGAAGCCTTTTCCAAACTGTTTGATGACCGATTCACTGCGAACTACCCAAAGCGCTTCGACTCCTTTGGCGGTGCTGATTTTATTGAGAAAAAACTCTCTTTGATCCATCGTGCCACTGAGCATGTGCGCGGAGAGTCCATCTTGAACCAGATCCGCAATGATTTGTGCTTTCTCTTCCGCATTTTTGATACCAAGGTCACGAATGGAAAACGCTAAAATGACCATCAACAGCATAAAAGAGATAAAAATCGTTCCAACAATAACCAAAGAGAGCTTTTTTTGCATCACACTTCCTTACATGTAATTATTCTACGGTCACACTTTTGGCAAGATTTCGTGGCATATCCACATCGTTTCCTAAACGGATCGAAATCTCTAACGCCAGCAACTGGGTGATAATCATCATCTCAAAAAACTCACTCATCATATGTGTTTGAGGAGTTGTTTTAATAAAATCATCGGCTAATTCAAAAGGCTCTGGACTGATAATGAGCAGTGTCGAATCACGCGCACCTAGCTCTTCAACGTTACTTTTCATTTTGTCGTACAAAAGATTTTTAGGCATTAAGGCAATCGTAAAAAGTTCACTGTCCGCCAGTGCGATGGGGCCGTGTTTCATTTCACCTGCTGGGTAACCTTCCGCATGTAAATAGCTGATCTCTTTCAGTTTAAGCGCTCCTTCAAGCGCAAGCGGGTAGAAAAGATCGCGTCCGATAAAGAAAAAGCCATGCCCATGCAAATAGCGTTTGGAGAGACGACGAATCTTCTCATGCACACTCTCATTGACTTTTAAAACAAGGGGAATATGCAATAGGGCTGCAATCTCACGTTGCAAGATTGATTCTTCAATGGTTCCTTTTGCTTCACCCACAAAAAGGCTTAACAGCCAAAGGGTAACGACTTGGGTTGCAAAGGCTTTGGTACTTGCAACCCCTTTTTCGATGCCAGCACGCGTAAGAATCGTCATATCGGCAGTGCGTACGATGGAAGAGTTATCGACATTGCAGATAGCAAGCGTGCTCATACCGCTCTGCTTTGCCATTTTAAGTGCTTCTAGGGTATCTGCCGTTTCGCCGCTTTGAGAGATGACAATAAAGAGCGTTTTTGGATCAAGCAAAGGCTCTTTGTAGCGAAATTCACTGGCAATTTCAACGTTACAGCGAATTTTCGCAAGCCTCTCAAACATATAAGAGGCACTGAGTGCAGCGTGGTAACTCGTCCCGCAGGCACAGATTTTGATCGCATCAATGCTACTTAGATCAAGATGTGAGAGTTCATCCAAAACAACCGAATTGTCTTTAATGCGACCCATCAATGTCTCAGCTACTACTAAAGATTGCTCGTAAATCTCTTTTTCCATAAAGTAACGAAAGCCATCTTTTTGTGCAGAAATTTTGTCGTGGGTTAAGGTTTTAAAATCAAGGTGTTGTGGCTTAAACTCTTTCAGAAGGGTAATCTCTTTGTCTTTTGCCCAACCGTATTCGCCATCTTCTAAGTAGACGACTTCATTGACAAGTCCGACAAGCGGCGCATCGGAGGAGCTAAAGTAGACTTCGCCTTCGGCGTTGGTACCAAGGAGCAGCGGCACAGCATTTTTAGCAAAAAAGATCACATCGGGCTCTTTTTTGGTGATCAATAAAATTGCATACGCGCCCTGCAACGAAGCAATCGTCTTCTCAAATGCTTTAAAGCAATCCCCCACCTCTTTAACATTTTTTTCAAACAGGTGAACAGCAACTTCGGTGTCGGTTTGGCTTAAAAATTTGACGCCATCTTTTAAGAGTTCATCTTTGATCTCTTTGTAATTTTCGATGATTCCGTTATGAATGATGTAGGAGTATTGCCCCCAATGTGGGTGTGCATTCGCTTCGGTGGGTTTTCCATGCGTTGCCCATCTTGTGTGCCCAATGCCCACGCCAAAGCCTGAAGAGCTAAAATGCTCCACTTTATGGCTGAGGTTAGAGAGTTTTCCGGTCGCTTTAAATGCAGTGATTTCACCCTCTTTAAGCACCGCAATTCCCGCTGAATCATAGCCTCGGTATTCGAGCTCTTTGAGTCCATTGATTAAAAAATTTCGCTTCTCTTTTGTTCCAATATAGCCAACAATTCCACACATAAACGTCACCTTTTTTTAATAAAAATAGTCTAAAATATCTTTTCCATTGTCGCATAAAAGCCCTGTTTTTTCGATTAAAAGCAGGTTTCGCGTCCGATTCTTGATGGTCTGAATCTTCGCCATTGCAATGTCGATACCATGCTCATCAAAGACACTCATAAAGTACGCCATAAGCCCGTGTTGGTTCTTGGTGTTGACGTGCATCAGCGCATACGATTTGGAGTGTTCGCAGTTGATCTCGATCTCCCCTTTGAGGATAATGGGCTTTTTCAGCGACACTTTTTTATTCATATCAAACGAGTTGTCGACAAGTTCACAAATCAGTTCAATATCGCACGCCTCAACCTTTTCGTTAAAGTCGATTTGGAAGTATTTCTTGCCATCAAAGAGTTTATAGATGTCCATCTGAACAAGATCCAAATAGGTGAGTTTTCCCAAAAGATACCCGATGTTAAAGGCTTGACCCCTAATCACATTAATGCTGAGGTGATCTTCATTGCTGATTTTGTAACGATACGAGTCAATGGGTGTCTCTTCCGCCTCTTTGACGATTTGCACAATGGCACTGGTTTTTTGTTTGAGAAAGAAGAAGTTCGACTGCACGCTGAGCGTTTTTTTCTGAAGCGCTTTGGAGAGGGCTAAAAACTCAGGACTCTTTTTGAGACTGTTCTCTTTACGCAGACGTTTTGTCGTCTCATCGATGAGCTCTTCTTTGTCAAACATATCCAGGCTGTAGTTGTAAAACTCACGCAGTAATTTGGCGACAAATCCTGTGTAAATGTTGTCGTTGACCGCGTTGGTATCGGCATAGGTAAGGATATAAAGCATCTTCAAGATTTGAGGACTTTGCAGTTTTGAGATAAATGCAAGCACGACTCTTTCATCGTAAATATCTTCACGATTCGCCGTATTACTCATCAGCGTATGGTACTTAATAAGCGTTATTCCCGTCTCAATCGCTTGTTCTGAAAACTCTAACTTCATCGCATACGCTCTGAAAATTTTAGCGCCCAGTTCACTGTGATCGCCTTTTCTTCCTTTGCCGATGTCATGCAAAAACGCGACCAGTTTCATCAAAGCTCGACCTTCTGGACAGAGGTCATCAAAAAGCGATTTGATGAACGGCTCTTTGATGTTCTCCAAATGATAGAGCGTGTGCAAGGAGTGAATGTCCACAGGGAGTTTGTGATAACCATCAAACTGCGCAAGATTGAGGATTTGGCGTACAGGCTTAATCACTTGTTGTAAAAGGGAAGCTTCGTACAAGAGGCTGAAAAGCGTGTAAAGATTGTGTTGAAAGAGGAGGGCGCGAAATTGCTTGTAAATTTTCTTTGAATTGTGCGACGTAAAATGAGCACTTTTGATGTAATGGACGTAGCTGATGTCAAAGTTCAGTTTTGGGTCATCAAACTGTTGCAGTTCCGCTAATACCATACTCAAACTGGGGCTTGGCTTTTTGAGTGAGGCATACACACAGTGATCAACCACGTAAAGCCCTTTTTCTACGCGTCCCTTTTTGAGGGCACTCAAGCGTGTCGGTTGACTCAAAATAGAGGCGGTGAGTTTGCGCATAAAAATCTTACATGTAACATCAATGGTGTGCATCGCTGACATTGTTTTTGAGGCGAGTTGCATCTGGGCATTTTTCAATATTTTGTTCTCAAACCCCAGCTTTTCCGCTACATCGGGAATGAATTCGAGGTTAAGCACATCTTGTTTTTTCTTGGCACTGAGATGAAGGGCTGAGCGAACGCGAAATAAAAACTCCAAAGAGCTTCGAAACTCCCGATACTCCTCTTCATCGATGATCTCAGGCACACGGTCACGAATGCGAATACTGCCAAAGAGAATTTTACAGATCCACGAGAGCGTGTTGGCATCACGAAAGCCGCCCACACCCTCTTTGATGTTGGGCTCCATACTCATCGGATGCTTTGAGCGACGCTCTTCATAAGCATTCACGATCTGCGCGATAACCTCTTTTTTCTGCCAGCGTTGAATTTTTAAAAGTTCCCGCTCGGTTTCCATCCACAAGAGTTTTGAACCGCATAAAAAGCGAGATTCCAGCATCGCGGTTTTGATGGTCAGGTCTTGATTGCTTGCAGGAACGAGCTCTTCAAGTTTGTGGGTGCGGTGCCCGAGTTTGATCCCTGCGTCCCACACGAGGTAGAGCATGGATTGCACCATCGGCTCGATGTTATAACCGGGAAGGGCTTTGTAAACCACCATCAAATCCACATCGGAATAGACGCACAGCTCTTCCCTTCCATAGCTTCCCATGCCGACTAAAACAACGGGAATGGAGTTGACAAACGGCATGTAGTTTCCGAAGTATTTGCGCAGGGTGTATTTGTAAATGAGGATGATAAATTGGTCGATTTTTTTGGCATGTTTAACGAGGAAGTCTTTGCCTTGATTTTCAACAAATATCTCATTGAGCGAGCCAAGATAGCTCTTGATATGCTCTTTAATCAACTTGGAAATTTCAAAATCGTTTGCATTTTGGTCGATTAAATCTTCAATAATCTCTTCAATATCCATTCTACATTCCTAGTTTCATGTTGCTCTTAGTTATCATACTAAAAAAAAGCTTGTTTCTAACACAATGTGTAATAAAATTGTGACAAAATTGTGCTAGCAAAAAAAATTAAGGATTAACATTCGTTTTACCAAGATGGGAGTAGCATTTTACTTTGACAACACTACTTGGTCCGTTAGCTCAGTTGGTAGAGCATATCACTCTTAATGATGGGGTCGTAGGTTCGAAGCCTACACGGACCACCATTTTCTACGTTTTCACCCTCAACCATTCTAAGCTATAATACCTCATCAAATCTTTACATGTAAAGGACAAAAATGATACAAAAGCCCTATTTGAAGGCGTTTCCTGATGCAAAAGGCTATTTTGGAAAATTTGGTGGCGCGTTTTTACCACCTGAACTCGAAGAGCAGTTTAAAAAGATCGAAGAGGCGTACCTGACCATCGGTAATTCACACAATTTTATTCGCGAATTGCGTGACATTCGCAAGCATTACCAAGGTCGCCCGACACCGGTGTATTATGCCAGACGTCTAAGCGAGTTTATTGGAGGTGCTAGAATTTACCTCAAACGAGAAGACCTCAACCACACAGGAGCGCATAAGCTCAACCACTGCATGGGCGAGGCGCTTTTAGCCAAATACTTGGGCAAGAAAAAATTGATCGCTGAAACAGGAGCAGGGCAACACGGCGTGGCGCTCGCTACCGCGGCGGCGTATTTTGGGTTAGAGTGTGAGATTCACATGGGTGAAGTCGACATCGCCAAAGAACATCCTAATGTGGTTCGTATGCGTGTTTTGGGTGCGAAAGTAGTACCCGTAACCTTTGGGGCTAAAACACTCAAAGAAGCGGTGGACTCAGCGTTTGTGGCGTACCTTAAAGACCCTGAAAACAGCATCTACTGTATCGGCTCTGTCGTAGGTCCTCATCCGTTTCCGATGATGGTGCGAGACTTTCAAAGTGTGGTCGGCATCGAAGCCAGAGAGCAATTTTTTGAGATGACAGGAAATTTACCTGATAACTTGGTCGCCTGCGTTGGTGGTGGCAGTAACGCGATGGGACTTTTTTCCGCCTTCATCGACGATCCGTGCGAAATGTACGGCGTTGAACCCGGAGGCAAAGGGACAAAACTCGGCGAACATGCCGCAAGTTTGACCTATGGAAGCGAGGGTATTTTGCATGGATTTAACTCCATTATGCTCAAAAATGAAGCGGGTGAGCCCGCCGCGGTGCATTCGGTTGCGAGTGGCTTAGATTACCCATCCGTTGGCCCAGAACACGCTTATCTGAATTCCATCGCACGCACCAAAGTCGGCATCGCCAATGATGCAGAGACGATTCAAGCCTTTTACGATCTAAGCCATTATGAAGGCATCATCCCTGCGCTTGAGAGTGCGCATGCGGTGGCATTTGCAATGAAACTTGCGAAAGAAAAACCGTATGAATCGATCTTGGTTAACCTCAGTGGACGAGGCGATAAAGACATTGATTTTGTGGTCGCTAATTATAAGCCAGAAGATTACATGTAAAAGCGTTACGAAGAGGTTTTGATAGCCTCTTCGCCTCTTTACATGTAAAGGTCAATCTACCAGTACAATGCCCATAGATTCGAGAAGATATAGTGCTTCAAATCGCCTGAAAATGGCTCCTTTAAGGTGATTGGTTCGGATGTCGATCATTGTGTTTTGCGCGTCAATAAAATTAGCCCCTTCCAGATGGGTGTTGTTAAATAACGACCCTTTCAAATCACTGCCGCTCAGATCAGCTCTTCTTAGTGTTGTGTCCCTAAAATCGACCTCTTTGATGCGACACTCTTTCATCACGATGCCATCTAGCGCTAATCCAAAGAAGTTGCTATCATCCAAAATGCACTCGTGAAAACGAAGTGGATAGGGATTGAGCAGGCTTTTCCAGTCGCCTTTTGTCCAGTCAATGCCGATCATTTTGCACGATGAAAACGTCACATCGCTCATTTTGGTATTGGTTGGTTTCATTAGACTTAGGTTGCAGTTTTCAAAACGGCATTCGGTAAATTTGCAAAAAGAAAAAACTGTTTCACTGAAATCACACGAAACAAACGTACAGTCATCAAACTCCGCTTTGGTGATCTTTACACCCTGCAGCTTCGCCCCTTTAAAGGTTTCTGCAAAGACATCCATACGGTCGCTAATAGTCTCTAAAGGCGCACCCATAACGTTTAATAACTCATTGACCCAGCGTTAAGTAAACCAATCGCGATCGACATAAATGCCATTAAAACGCCTACGGCAACATCGCCATTGCTGATGTGTCTTTCAACGGAGAATTTACCACCTAAACGTGTCATGCCAAAAGCAAACAGAAGCTGAACCACCATCGCGATGATCGCCCATGTGGCAAAATCAAGGTAGGAAATAGAGTTGACAAGCGCGCTGTAAAGAGGAATGCAGAGCCCCAATATGGCGCCGCCAAATCCAAGTGCCGAGGCAGTGTTATTCTCTTCAAAAATCATTTTGTAGTCATCGTACGGTGTGACTTTTGCGTAGAGAAAGAAGAAGAGTGCGAGCACGGCAAGTGAGGTTACGAGGAAAAACCCAAAGGAGAGCAAATAGTGAAAAATCATGGTACGACCTTTCTTTTAATTATACCTAAAGATACAAAAATACTTTAACCTACGTTTATAAAAAATGTTGCTAAAATCCATCTTTATTTCAAATCATGAAAGTATCCTATGACTCTTATTGAGAAGCTAGAAAATAATCAACGATTAACGTTAGAAGATGGTGTTGCGCTCTACGATCTTGACCTTTTTACATTAGGCAAATACGCCAACCAAAGAAGGCGTGCGCTTCATGGCAACAAAGTCTTTTTCAATGTCAACCGACACATTAACCCCACGAACATCTGCAAAGACATCTGCAAATTTTGCGCTTTTTCAGCCAACCGTAAAAACCCAAATCCTTATACCATGAGCCACGAAGAGATTTTGAGCATATTGGACAACTCGGTTAAAAACAACCACATTACCGAAGTGCATGTGGTCTCTGCGCATAATCCTGATGCGGGATTTGAGTGGTATATGGAGATTTTTTCCAAAATCAAAGAACGTTTTCCTTCTTTACATGTAAAGGCGTTGACGGCGGCGGAGATCAACTTCTTGGCAACGGAATATCACCTAAGCTTTGATGAGGTCATCGACAAGATGATCGAGTATGGCGTAGATTCGATGCCCGGTGGTGGCGCTGAGATCTTTGATGAAAAAGTGCGCGAGTATGTCTGCAAAGGCAAAGTAAGCTCCGCCGAATGGTTGCAGATCCATGAACTCTGGCACAAACGTGGGCATGAGTCCAATGCGACGATGCTCTTTGGACATGTGGAAAAACGCGAACATCGCATCGACCATATGCTTCGCCTTCGTGACCTGCAAGACCGCACAAATGGCTTTAACGCGTTTATTCCTCTTGTCTATCAGCGTGACAATAACTATTTACATGTAGACGATTTTTTAAGCTCTACTGAAATTCTCAAAACCTTTGCGATCAGCCGTTTGATGCTCGATAACATCAAGCACATTAAGGCGTACTGGGCAACTTCCACGATCAATCTTGCTCTAGTTGCACAAGAGTATGGCGCGGATGATCTGGATGGAACGATTGAAGCCGAAGCGATCCAATCGGCTGCTGGAGCCAACAGTGCTAAAGGACTTGGGTTGCAGAGCATTTTAGAGTTGATCGAAACGAGTGGCTTTACACCCGTTGAACGCGATAGTTTATACAACGAACTCAAAATTTACTAAATATCTTCAACAAAGGATCGACTTTGGACTTTTTCAAACTTGAAAAAAATGGTACGACGGTTAAAACTGAGTTTACAGCTGGTTTTACGACGTTTTTGACCATGATGTACATTGTGCCTGTGAATGCCATCATTATGAGCAAAACGGGTATGCCAATGGAGGCGTTGATCACAGCGACCGCTTTGATTACCATTTTTTCGACCATTTTAAATGGTCTTTGGGCAAATACTCCAATCGCGATGAGCGTTGGAATGGGGCTTAACGCTTACTTTACGTTTGGGTTGGTTTTGGGGATGAAAGTGCCTTGGCAAACGGCTCTTGGCGTTGTTTTCATCTCGGGCGCTTTGTTTGTACTTCTTTCGTTCACACAACTTCGTGTGTGGATTATGAAAAGTGTGCCGATTGATCTAAGACGTGCGATTAGTGCGGGTATTGGGACGTTTATTGCGTTTATTGGCCTTAAAAGTATGGGCATGATTATCGCCAATCCTGCCGTTTTAGTGGGGGTGGGAAATTTTAAAAATCCCAATGTTCTTTTGGGCGTGCTTGGGCTTGTTTTGGTGTTTGCATTTCATTCATGGAAGCTCAAAGGTGCTTTTATCTTGGCAGTTCTTGCGACATCGGTTGTTGCGTGGGTTTCAGGTATTGCACCGTATCCGACAGAGTTTTTCTCCCTGCCAGCTTCGATTAGCCCGATCTTTTTAGAGCTTGATGTAACATCAGCCCTTACTTTAGCGCTGTTTCCTGTGGTAATTACTTTTTTGATTACAGACTTGTTTGATTCCATTGGTACCCTTGCGGGTGTTGGGTATCGTGCGGGGCTTTTTAAAGACGATGGCAAAGAGCTTCAAAAAACGCTTGAAGTGGACGCAGTTGCTACGGCTGCGGGTGCACTCTTAGGTGTTTCAACCACAACCTCGTTTGTGGAGAGTGCCGCAGGCGTGGAAGAGGGCGGAAGAACGGGCTTAACAGCGGTCGCAACAGGGCTGTTTTTCATCTTAACACTTTTTATGATGCCACTGTTTAAAGCGATTCCTGAAAATGCAATCTACCCTGTTTTGGTGATGGTTGGTGTTTTAATGTTTAGTGAGCTTTCCCATGTCAATTTTAAAGACACAGCCATTGCGGTTTCAACGTTTTTAATTGTCATTATGATGCCACTAACGTTCTCGATTACCAACGGTCTTGCGTTCGGGTTGATTTCGTATTTGATCGTAAAGTTAATTAAAAAAGAGTACCAAGATATTAATTTTGGTATTGTATTCTTAACATTTGTCAGTTTAATCGTATTTATTGTCCAATAAAACTAAAAGGAAATTATTTGCGTTATTACAGTTATGAAGAGTTTAAAGAAGATGTAAACACCCTTGCAAAAGAGATCAAGCCTTATAACCCTGATGTTATTTTAGCGGTGGCACGTGGTGGTATGACCCTAGGTCATTTTTTAGCAGAAGCGTTGGAGATGCGCAATCTTTACGCCATCAATTCGGTGCATTATGAAGAGACGAGGAAGCTCGATACCATCAAAATTTTTAATATCCCAGATTTGAGTAAAGCCAAACGTGTGGTGATTGTCGATGACATCATCGACAGCGGCGAGACGATGATCGAGATCGAGCGTGTGCTTGGTGCGAAGTATCCTGACGTGGATTTTAAAATCGCGGCAGTTTTTTACAAAGAAAAAGCACTGCTTCGTCCCGATTTTGCTGCGCGTGAAGCCACTGAGTGGATCGAGTTTTTCTGGGATTTTCAAATTGACAACATCAAATAGACACGGGAGTGCAAACTCCCTTGCTCACTTTTTGATTCACCATCAACTTCTCATCATCTATACCTGTACGATTCTAACCCTCTGCACCCTTTACGCGGTTCAGCCCATCCAACCCCTTTTTGAAAAAGAGTTTGACCTCAGTCGTTTTGAGGCGGTCATTTTTACCACGGTGATTATGTTACCGCTGAGTTTTGCACCGATCTTTTACGGTTATATCTTAGAGACCTTTTCGTCCAAACTCTTTTTGAGAAATGCGGTTTTAATTTTGGGCATTTTAGAGCTCTGCTTCGCGTGGAGTAGTAGTTACTCTATCCTTTTAACTATCAGGGCATTGCAAGGGCTTTTGATTCCTGCAGTGCTGACCTCTTTGATGAGCTATATCAGTTTTATTACGCCCAAAGATAAAGTGCAACAAGCCATTGGTTATTACATTGGGGCGACCATTTTGGGTGGATTTATTGGGCGTTTGCTCTCAGGCATCCTCAGTGATCTGTTTGGCTGGAGACTCTTTTTTGTGCTTTTGGGCGTCGCTTTAGTGCTGATGTTTGGCGCACTCAGTTTTTTAAGCGAAGAGGTGAAGGTCGATTTTGTCAAACCCAAACTTTCCCAAGTGATGGGTGTTCTTAAAAACAAAACTTTTTTTAACATCTACCTGATGATGTTTTTTATCTTCTTTGTGTTTCAAGCCCTGCTCAATTTTCTCCCTTTTCAACTTAAAAATTTAAGCTCGACGATGGGGTATGGCAAAGTGGGCATGATGTATGCAGGCTACATCATCGGGTTTATTATCTCCATTCGTATTTTGTGGATGATCCGCTTTTTTGGCAATGAAACGAAGACGATTATTTTTGGAATTTTAACTTATGTTGTGGGGTTGCAGATTTTTCACATTAACGACTATCTGGTGATGTTTGGGGGTATGTTTGTCTTTTGTGCAGGCTTTTTTATTATTCACTCCGTTGCTTCGGGGCTGATTAGCAAACTGGCGCACGAAAAACGCGCTATTTCCAATGGGTTGTATCTGTCGTTTTATTACGCAGGAGGAACCATTGGTACGTTTGCACCCGGTGTTTTTTATCACTATTTGGGGTGGCATATCTTCCTCGTACTTTTGGCGTTGATCGCCTTTGCAACGCTTTTTTTTGCGTTTAGACTGCAACGTACACTGCGCTCTTAACGCTTTACATGTAAAGCGTCAAAAGCTTTTTGAGGAGCATCTTTAAATTGCGCCATAATCGTTGTGATCTCCTCCATGCACTCTAAAAAGGCATCGACCAGTTCGGGGTCAAAATGCTTTCCTTTTTCTGAATTCAGATACGCAACGGCGCGCTCCACGCTCCAAGGCTCTTTGTAAGGTCTTTTGGAGGTGAGGGCATCAAAAACATCGGCAATGGCGACAATTCGACCTGCTAAAGGGATGTTAAATCCTTTAATGCCATACGGATAGCCCGTGCCATCAAACTTCTCATGGTGGGTGAGCGCAACGACACGCGCGGTTTGAAGCAGGGCGGATTGGTGATTTCCGATGATTTCTGCGCCTTGCAGTGGGTGCTCTTTCACGATTTTCCACTCTTCTGCGCTCAGTGCTCCCTCTTTGCGCAAAATGTAATCGGGAGTACCTATTTTTCCGATGTCGTGCATGGGTGCGGAGAGAAAGATGAGTTCGGCTCTGACATTATCCAACCCAATTTTTTGAGCAATAATTTTCGTGAAAGCACTCATACGCAAAATGTGCGTGCCCGTTTCATTGTCTTTGTACTCCGCCGCACGCCCAAGTTGGCGAATGACCTCCATACGTGTAAGCACGATCTCTTCGGTGCGCTCTGCTAGTTTTTGCTCTAAATTGCGCTGATACTGAATCAAGCTCACTTGCGTTTTGATACGCGCCAAAACAATGGACGCGTTCACCGGTTTGGTTATGTAATCCACTGCGCCAAGACTCAGCCCCTCTTCTTCATCTTTACACTCACTCAGCGCCGTGACAAAAATGATGGGAATGTTACGTGTGAGCGGATCATTTTTAAGTTTTTTGCAGACTTCATAGCCACTGATTTCGGGCATCATAACATCCAGCACGATAATATCGGGGATATGGCCTGCTGCAATGAGATTGAGCGCTTTTATGCCATTGTTGGCTACTTTAACCGTGTAGAAAGGCTTAAGGATTTCACTTAAAATCATAAGATTTTCAGGCGTGTCATCGACGATAAGGATGGTTTCCATGCGGATTAGTCTGCCTTTTTAAAGATGGGTGTAGGTAAAATAGACTCAATCAGTTCGACAGCATTTTCAAATTCAAAGGCTTTAATCTGCTCAAACGCTTCCAAAAGCGTTGCATCGGTCGACTGAATCAACATCATGGCATCATCCAAGGCTGTGGCATCAGCGCATTTAAGCTTTGCCACCAAGCGTGTCAGCGACGCTGGAGTAATAGCCATTTTGGGAATCTCGCTGTGTAGGACAAGGGGTTGAATTTTTTGGCATAAGGCGCGAATCTCTTGCTCGATCGAGTGTAAAAGAGGATCATTGGGTGCAAGAGGGTGAGCGCTGAGTTCTGCTTGTTGGGCTAAAGCACTGAGAGAGTCCATTCCTAGTGTGCCTGCCATGCCTTTGAGTGTGTGGCAGACGCGTTTTGCACCTTGAATATCATTGGCTAAAACCATGGTGCGATAGGTTTGGAGAAAATGAATCTGCTCTTTTTCAAAGCGCTTTAGAAATTGATAGTAAAGTGTTGCATTGCCACCCAAACGCTGTATCGCTTGAAGCGTGTTAATCCCATCAAGTGCCAATGTCTCAGCGGTCTCATGTGCTATTTCAGGAGCTTGTTTATGGCAAAAACGTGCAATCTCTTGGATCAATTTTTTGGCATCAATGGGTTTTGCGACATAGCCGTCCATACCTGCGTCATAGCATTTTTGCTCATCCCCTTTCATCGCATTGGCAGTCATCGCAACAATGGGCAAGCTTAATCCAAGCGTTTCTCGAATGTGACGCGTGGTTTCAAAACCATCTAAAATAGGCATTTGGCAATCCATTAATATGAGATCTGGCAGAGGATTTTTGGCGAGCCAATCCAACGCCTCTTGACCATTTTGCGTCACATGCACGTGAATGCCCACTTCACTTAGGATTTCAGAGGCTACCAGTTGGTTGCTCTCATTGTCTTCTGCGAGTAAAACCGTGATCTCCTCTAAGAAGGATTGGCGTAGCTCTTTTTCATGGGCATGATAGAGTGGTTCGATGAGTCGTTTATGCCCGCACATGTCTGTGAGCGCATCAAAAAGCATCGAGCCTGTGATGGGTTTAACAAGCACGGCATAAGGTTGATTGTCACCTAGTTTGGCGATGAGTTCTTCTTTATCGTAAGCAGTGACCATCATAATGGAGGTAATTTGATCACCGTATTGCTCTTGAATCAGCTGAAAAAGGGTGATGCCATCCATCCCTTCCATCTTCCAGTCAATAATCGCTACATCGGCTTTAAAGCCATTATTGAGCAGCACCAATGCCTCTTTGGCACTTTTACATGTAACGCATTCAACCCCAAATTGGTGGAGAATCTCAGCAAAAATTTCCAGTGCGGTTTCATTGTCATCCACGACTAAAATTTTAAGCGCTTTGGTGATCATGGTTTGTGATGGCGGTGTGTAGGTCGAATCCACTTGCAAAGGGATTTCAAACCAAAACGTACTTCCCATCCCATAAACACTCTCACAATAGATAACCCCATCCATCATCGCCACCAGTCCTTGTGCGATGCTAAGCCCCAGTCCCGTTCCGCCATAATGGCGCGTGGTTGACATATCGGCTTGGGAAAAAGCGCTAAAGAGTCCTACGGCTTGCTCTTGTGTGATGCCAATGCCACTGTCTTTAATCTCAAAGCGAATTTTATGTGTGCCATCTTTTTCCGCGCGAGCACGAAGTCGTATAATAACCTCTCCTTGGGTGGTAAATTTCACCGCATTGCTCAGCAGGTTGAGCAGAATTTGCTTCAGACGCAGTGGGTCACCTTTGTAGTGATGGGGGGTGATATTTCCCATGTCTATGAGTAACTCAAGTCCCTTTTGTTGGGCTTTCATGCTGATAAGATCGCTCACGGAGACAATGAGCTCTTCGAGTTGAAAAGGGATGGATTCGAGTTGAATTTTGTCGGCTTCAATTTTTGAAAAATCTAAAATATCATTGATAATATCTAAAAGATGATGTCCTGCTTCCGCTACTTTGGTGAGGTAGTGGCGCTCTTTTTCAGGAAGATCTTTGCGCAAAATAAGCTCAGTCATACCGATGATAGTGTTCATGGGGGTGCGTATTTCATGGCTCATATTGGCTAAAAACTGGCTTTTGGCTTGGTGAGCATGGGCAGTTTTTGCCATAGCGATTTTAAGCTCTTCTGCGGTGCGCTGAAGTCGTTGGTTGGCAAGCGTGGCTTTCTCTTCTGCGAGTTTGCGCCTATGAATTTCGCGCTTAAGAATTGCTAGCCACACCCCAATGCAGATAAAGGCAAAAAAGGCAATGCTCAAAATCTTTACAATCAAAGCGTAATCGACTTTTTCTTTAATCTCTATTTTGATGTATTTTTTATAGAGTGCATCTTTTTCCACTTCACTGATTGCGTCGATGCCTTGATTGATCAAAGGAAGCAAAGAGGCATCATGAAGTGCCAAAATGAGTTTAAATTGATCTTTTAAAATACCTACAATTTTAAGATTGGAGAGTCCACTGTTTTGCAGAGCGTATCCTAACGTGGGTGCCATATCGATGAACAGATCCACTTTTTTATGCTCAACGGCAATTAATCCCTCTTGGATATTTTTCACCAAATAGGTTCTGATCTTAGGGTAGTTTTGGACAAGGTGCTTTTGCACCGATGAATCTGCTACGACGGCAAGAAAGAGATTTTGTTTGGAAACTTCTTCAAGATCGGAAATTAAGATGTCGGATTTGCGCCCAGCTAAAACGAGGTTAAAGTGAAACAGAGGTTTGCTCATCACTTCATGCAAAGGGGCATCCACTCCGATGTACCCAGGGATCACATCAAATGCCCCCGCATTAAATTTTTGAAGCACCACACTCCAATGTTCAGAATAGTAGCGGTAGTCAAATTTGACATTGATTTTTGTCTCTAAAAGGTGCAGATAATCCACCACTAAGCCGCTGGGTGTTTGGTTGTGAATCACCATAAAAGGCTCTAATGTGCTTTGGCTATAACGAAGTGTCTGTTTGTCAGAAGCACAATACAAAAAGGATGGTAGTACAAAGAGTAAGAAGAGTGTGAGAAAAAGTGCCCATCTTTTTATCATGCGTCAAACCTTAAAGGGATTCTAGAACTAGTATAACGCTATCTTCTTTAATCCTTTTTGAATAGGAAGCTCTTTCGATGTAAGCGATCTTTCCTTTTTCTTTACATGTAAACACACACAAAAAGCAATTTTAATGCCTTTATGTAACAAAATGTAGCATTGTGTATCGTGCACACAATAGCCAAAATGCTAAAAAAACAGCAAATCGTTTTTTTCTTGATAAGAAGCCAAAAAACGTGCTACGATGTCTCTAATTTAATTAAAAAAGGAGTCATGATGCGTAAATCGTTACGATTTGTAACAAATTTGGCAGCCATCGTTGCACTAAGCAGTGCTTTAAATGCGTTTGAGGTGAGCAAACCCGTGTGTCTCGCCCCCGCAAAACCAGGTGGTGGATTTGATCTTACATGTAGACTTGTCTCTAACTCAATGACTGCTTCTAAGGTCATTGACAAACCGATGATCGTTAACTTTATGCCCGGTGGTGTGGGTGCGGTTGCGTATAACCATGTCATCGGTCAACGCTCCAATGACCCTGAAATGATTGTTGCTGCGAGTACGGGATCTGCTCTTAACATTGCACAAGGCAAATTTGGCGCCAAGTATACGATTGATTCTGTCAAATGGCTTGCGGCTTTGGGTGCTGATTATGGCGCTGTTATTGTTAGAGCGGATGCAAAATGGAATACTTTGGCAGAGATGGTAGCCGATCTTAAAGCAAATCCAAAGGGTTTTGCACTGGGTTCTGGTGGGTCTATCGGTAGTCAAGACTGGTTTAAAGCCGCCATCATTGCAAAGCTTGCAGGCATCAATCCTAAAGACATGAAATACGTTGCCTTTGAAGGTGGTGGCGAAGCTTTGACAGCCTTGCTTGGCAATCACATTCAAATTTACCCAGGTGACATCGCAGAGTTCTCAGGTCAACTCTCTTCTGGAAAATACAAAGTGCTTGCGATTCTCTCAGAGGAGAGACTTCCGGGTCAAATGGCAAACATTCCTACAGCCAAAGAACAAGGGTATGATGCCGTTTGGACTATTTGGAGAGGCTTTTACCTTGGACCAAATGTCACTGAAGAGCAGTACAACTACTGGGTAGAAAAAATTCAAACATTGGTTAAAACACCTGAATTTGCAAAAGAGAGAGAACTCAGAGGGCTTTACCCTTTTACCAAGATAGGCAAAGAGTACCAAACCTTTATGCAAGAAGAAGAGAAAAAGTTTAAAGAACTTACGAAAGAGGCAGGACTTATCAAATGATCGACAGGCTATTTGGAGTCTTTCTCCTATGTTTAGGACTCTATGTATTGTATGGGGGATTCTCTTTGGAGGTCCCTTTTTCCTATGACCCTCTAGGGCCAACGGCGTTTCCCATTGCTTTAGGTGCCGTTTTAGTCCTTCTTTCACTTTTTGTGATTGCAAAACCTCAAAATGCTAAATTCCCAGGACTGAATACGGAGTTAAAAACGGTTTTGATTGTTCTGTTGTTGTTTGTTTATCAACTCGGTTTTGATTTTTTAGGCTTTTTACTCTCCACCGCACTGCTTGTTTTTTGTATCGCTAAAATTTTTAAAGGAACAACCTCCCAAGCTTTCGGTGCAGGTGTGGGCGTGAGCGGTGTTGTTTATCTGATCTTTAGCTTTTTGCTTGAAGTGCCACTTCCTGTGGGTTCACTTTTTGCGAAGCTCTTAGGAGTCTCGTCATGATGGAAGTTTTATCGTCTTTAGCAGCAGGTTTTGCTGTTGTCTTAACACCAACCCATCTTTTTTTGATTTTCCTTGGATGTTTGTTGGGTACGCTTTTTGGAGCACTTCCTGGACTTGGGCCTATCAATGGAGTGGCAATTTTGCTTCCTATCTGTTATACCCTAGGGCTTCCTGTTGAGTCTTCTTTGATTATGCTTGCGGGTATCTATTATGGTGCTGAATTTGGCGGGAGGATTTCGAGTATCTTGCTCAATGTTCCAGGCGACGCTGGAGCGGTCTTTACCTGCTTGGATGGTTATCCAATGGCCCAAAAAGGCTTAGCCGGTCCTGCTTTGGCCCTCTCGGGTGTGGCTTCTTTTATTGGAGGAACCATTGCGATTGTTGGACTGACCTTTTTTGCACCTCTTTTAGCCAGTGTTGCCATCTACTTTGGTCCTGCAGAATATTTTGTTTTAATGGTCTTTGCTTTTGCTACCATCGGTGCTTTGATGGGTTCAAATCCTGTTAAAAGCCTTATTGGTGTCACCATTGGTTTGATCATTGGGGTTGTCGGTGTGGATTCTACGACGGGGGTACTTCGCTTTACGCTTGGGGAAGCTGAGCTTTACGATGGTTTTGAGTTCTTAATCGTTATCGTAGGCTTTTTTGCAGTCAGTGAGATTATGCTGATGTTAGAGCACCACAGCAGTGAAGATTTTGAGATGCCAAAAATTACCCGTGTCTATGTCACGATGAAAGAGCTGCTTTATTGTAAATGGACGATGGTTCGCTCTTCGTTGATTGGGTTTGTTGTTGGAACACTCCCCGGAACTGGCGCTTCGATAGCCAGTGCGGTTTCGTATACCATTGCACAAAAGATCTCCGATAAAGAAGGTACGTTTGGCAAAGGCGATATGCGAGGACTTGCAGCGCCTGAGTCTGCAAACAATGCATGTGCGGGCGGTGCTTTGGTGCCTATGCTTACCCTTGGCGTTCCAGGTAGCGGAACAACGGCAGTGCTTTTGGGCGCTTTGATGCTTTATAACATTAATCCAGGACCGATGCTTTTTGTTGAACAGCCTAAATTGGTCTGGGGATTGATCGCTTCGATGTACATTGGTAACGTAATGTTGCTTATCATTAACTTCCCAATGGTACGTATTTTTACCAAGATTTTACAAGTGCCTTATTGGCTCTTGGTACCTTCTGTAATTGTTTTAGCGTTTGTGGGGGTTTACTCGGTCAATATGAGTACTTTTGCACTGCTACTTTCTCTTATATTGGGTGTTTTAGGCTACTTCTTGCGTAAACTTCACTACCCAATGGCGCCTGTTATTTTAGGCTTTGTTTTGGGAAAAATCATGGAAGACAACTTACGACGCGCTTTTGCAATGAGCGGTGGTGAGATTGGAATCTTTTTCCAAGGAACGATTAACTACATTCTTTGGGGATTGACACTGTTTATTCTGTTTGTTCCTATGATTGCCAAGATGGTATCAAAACGTTACGCTTTAGGTAAAAAATAGACTTTTTACTCGGTTGTCTTGAGCTTGTACTTGCGCTCAGGACGACCGACTGAGCCATACAGTGAGTCCACTTCGACTTTGTGCTCTCCTACCAAATACTCCAAATACCTTCGTGATGTTGTACGGTTAATTCCCAATATTTCTGCTATTTCACTCGCAGAGAAAAACGTTTGACTTTGGTGCAACGCACTTAAAATCTTCTCCAACGTAATGCTATCAACCCCCTTTGGCAATCCTACATGTAACGGTTTGTTCGTCTGCATGGTTTTGTTAAAAAACGCATCGACTTTGCTTTGAGAGAGCTCTTCTTGAGAGATGACTTTCTCTTTGTAGTCGTGAAATTTTTGCAAAGAGGATTGGAAGCGGTAAAACATAATAGGTTTGATGAGGTAGTCAAAAACGCCATACCTTAAGGACTTCTCAAGTGAAGCCATCTCTTTGGCGGCGGTAATTAAGATAACATCGGTGTGGACAGCATTGCTTCGCATCCAGCTTAGAAAATCAATGCCATTGCCATCGGGAAAATAGACATCCAAAAGAAGCAGATCGGGGTGCATGAGTTCGATGTACTCTTTGAGTTCGCTGATAGTATTTGCAATGGCGATCACTTCAAAATTGGCTATTTTTTCCACCATATTTTGGTGCAACAGCGCAATGCGTGGATCATCCTCAGCAATCAAAACTTTAATCATTACGGTTCCCTTTTGGAATATGAATGCTCACAATAGTACCATAATTTCCTTTGCCAAAGGAGACAAATCCACCAAGCCACTCTAGGGTACTTTTCACAAAAAAGAGACCATAACCACTGTGCAGTTCGCCTTTGGTGGTAAAGCCTTTTTCAAAAATCTTTTCATGAAGTGTTTCATCAATTCCCAGTCCTGAGTCTTCCACTTCAAAAATAAGATCGTTGCCAATGTCTGTGACAAAAAGCGTAACCTCTTTTTTCTCTGAGAGTTCAGCTGCATCAATCGCATTGTTGATGATATTGCCCAAAATAGTTAAAAGATGCTTGGAGATGGAAGGATCAATGCTCTCTTGAAGAAAGCTGTTTTCATCGAGAATAATCTTCACTCCTTTGTCAAAGGCAAAGTAGTATTTCCCGATAAAAATTGAAGCGACAAGGGGATCATGAATCACATTTTGAAACTGCTCGATAATTTTTTCATCGGGCAGATGGTTTTCGCTGATCAATGCGATGGCTTTATCGTACTCTCCGATTTGAATATGCCCAGAGATCAGGTGCAGAAGGTTGGAAAATTCATGCTTTTTCTCTCTCAGCCTCTGCGAATACTGCTTAACACGGGTGAGTTCCCACACCAGCGCATCCATCTCCTCTTTTTTTCGACAACTTGAGACCATACCGATGGTTTTCCCTTCATGGCTAATGGGTGCGAGATTGCAGATGTAATCCTCCCCATCAATGTCAATATTGACATCTTTCATCTCTTTACATGTAAGGAGATATTTTTCTAATCCAAGAGGTGGATGTTTCGTTGTTTCACTTAACTGAAAATAGCGTTGTGCCACCTCATTGCACAGCGTCATTTCACCTTCTGTATTGGTCGCAATGATCGCCTCTTTGACAGCATTTAAAATCGCCTCCTTTTCTAAAAAGAGACGGCTGATCTCTTTGGGTTCGTAGCCTAAAAGAGAATTTTTGATCTTTCGTGAGAGGATAAACGCCATAATAACGGTTAAAAGCATGGCACCATACAGGTAAATGAGAAACTGCTGATGACGCTGTGCGATAATCTTGCGCACGTTCTCTTCCAAATACCCCACGGAGACAATGCCTACAATGTCACCATTTTTCCCAAATACAGGAGACTTCCCTCGGATCGAGGGACCGAGTGTCCCTGTGGCTTTGGAGGTGTAGTAGAGTCCATCCATAAGGGCTTTTTCATTGTCTTCTCCCATCATCCGATCACCAATAAGCTCTTTGGTTGGGTGGGTCAGACGAATGGAATTTTGATCGCCAATGACGATAAACCTCGCATCAATGGAGCGTTGAAGGAACGTCATCATCGCATCTAACTCTCCGTTTGGGTCTTTTGCTTCAACCAGCTCAATGACTTCTGGCATCAACGAGATCGTTTTTGAGATAGCAAGGGCGCGTTGACCGATCTGCTCTTCCATAAGCTCTTTTAAAATATGCCCCAAAAAGAGGCTAAAAGTCAACAAGGTCGCCAAAACCAGCATCGTCGAAAAAATGAGTAATTTAAGCAATAATCCCTCATTGGGGAAGGATAATCTTTTGAATTTTTGCATTTGAAGAGCGTTTCCTTGGTTTTGGCTTTACATGTAAAGAGTTTTATGGTTACTTAACGTAACAAAATTGCGAGCACTTTATGCACAAAATTCCCATAATTTAGCTATTTTTCGAAACGCATTTTATCTTACATTCTCTTAATTTTAATGAAGTAAAATCTTCATGTATTCAGAAACATTTTGAAGGAGAGAAGATGAAATTAGCGAGACTTAGTTTGGCGGCTATCGCAGTTGTGGGGCTTACATCCAGCTCATTTGCAGCAGATACCTTGGCAGATGCTTTTAAAAATGGCAAGATCACGGGTGAGCTGAAGGCTTTTTATTTTGATCGTGATACGGGTGTCGATGTTGCCTCTGTTGGCGCAGGAGATACTTCGATTTTTGTAACAGGTGTTATGTTAAATTATGTAACAGACTCTTTGATGGGATTCAAATTTGGCACAACCGTACAATCGAGCAGTGCCCCTTTTGCAAGCGATGATGCGAAGGATGTTTTTGCAAAGGATATGTACGGTTCAGGCGCGGTACTTTCCGAAGCTTATCTGGAATACACGTTTGCTAAAACGACGGCAAAGATAGGTCGACAGTTTATTAGCTCTCCTTTAGTTGCAAGCAGTGGTTCTCGTGTGATTAAAGACTCGTTTGAAGGTGCAACGCTTATCAATACGGACTTACCAAACACCACACTTGGATTTGGTTATGTTGATAAATGGCAGGCACGAACCAATCAAGGATGGGCTCCTAAGTCTACAGGAATGGCAGATTTTAAACAGGTGGGAGATGGTGCGTACACTCTCTTTGCGATTAACAAATCTATTCCAGGCTTGATGCTCTCAGGCGCATGGGCAGGGATTGAAGAGTTTTCGGCAGGCGAAGATTTGGATCTGTACCGTTTTGAAGCGCGTTATGATGGTAAAGCGACGGATTTTACTTATAACCTTGGCGCACAATATTTTAGTACGCAATACAGCGGAGTTACGAAAGATGCCAATGGCTACGCGCTTAAAGCAGGCGTGGGTGTCGGTAGTATTGATGCGTATGTGGCGTACTCTAAAATATCCGATGATGGCAAAGTCAAATACGGTCTTGGCTATGGCGCCGATACACTTTACACCCAATCGCCCATTATCTCCGATAACTACGAACCTGACACAGAAGCGTATGCGATCGACGTTGCGTACAAATTTAACGCAGATGCTAAAATCGGTGTGGATTATACCCAAACGGATGATCCTGCCAGAGGTGACCTCTCTTACAGCGCGGTGTATGGCTCCTACGCGTTTAGTGGCGCACTCAAAGGCTTAAGCGTTCTTGTCCAGTATGAGAAAGAGGGTAAAGATGGTAACGATGAGGAGCTAAGAGTGAAGACCTCTTATAAATTCTAACCCGTCACACAACGATGATTCATTGCGGTGGTGTCATGCCACCGCTTGATTGTGATTTCCTTAAAAGAAGGGTTGGTTTTAGAACAAAAAAGCTTGGTTTAATTTTGACCAAACTTTATGCACAAAATGCCCATAAATAGCCATTTTGGAGCTTCTTCTATCTTAGTTATTCTTAATGAAAAAAAGGCTACTATAAATCTGAAAAACAAAGATCATTTAATGGATATTCAATGCAATGGCTTAAAGGCTTTTTACCTGTCGTAGCATCACTTTTGATAGGGATTCTAGGAGCCATACTTTTCTCGTTTATCAATGTACCCCTCCCATGGCTTTTGGGCTCGATTGTTGCCATTGCCATTGCGAGTCGTTTTCCCAAAATTCCCCTTCGAACGCCTAAAATGTTTTCAGCCCCTGCACGCGCAGTGCTTGGTATTACCATCGGTAGTGCCTTTAATCCTACGATTTTGCACTACTTAGGAGAGTTTGTTTCAAGCATTGTTCTGATCTTACCGTTTGTCCTGATTATCACGTTTTGCGGGATGATTTACTATTGGAAGTGGTTGAAGTTTGATAAGATGACCGCCTATTTTAGCTCGATGCCCGGTGGTCTTTTGGAGATGGTAACGCTAGCAGAAGCGACGGGTGCGAATGTGTACAAAGTGACAATGACCCAATCCGTTCGGCTGTTGTGCATTGTTTTCACGCTTCCTTTCATCATTCAAGCCCTCTCGCATGTCTCACTGGATGGCAGAGTCAGCATTACTCAGCCATTTTTACAGAGTGATCCTCACGATATGTTCATCCTAACTGTGTGTGCGCTGGTGGGCTGGTGGGGCGCTTTGAAGCTTAAAATACCGGGTGGAACCATGCTAGGGCCTATGATCTTAGGGGCGGTTGTGTATGGTTCGGGCATCGTGCATGCGCGCCCACCCAATGAGATCATTAAGATCATTCAGCTGATACTTGGAACGACCGTTGGGTTTGTCTTTGTTGGCGTTACATGTAAAGAAATTACAAAAATTTTCATGCAAACGCTGGGGTATTTTGTGATTTTAGCGATGATTTCAGCCGTGTTTGTCTTTATTGTCTCTAAGATGACCGATTTTCCACTGATCTCGATTTTGTTAGCCTTCTCACCAGGCGGTCAGTCGGAGATGAATTTGATAGCGATCATTATCGCAGCGAATTTACCGTATGTTGCGCTTCATCACATTGTGAGAATGTTTTTGGTGATGAGTGTTGCACCCGTATTTGTCAAATACCTTCGCCCCAAAGAGGACCGATGAGTTTTGTCTTCTCTGAAGTGCCACACACGAGTATCGTGCGATGGCAAAAAGTGAAGGATTTTTTAGACAGTGTTGATCTTGAGATGTCTGAGGATGTCGAAGTGTTTGTGGTTGCCAAAGAGGATGACCGCATCGTAGCGTGCGGAGGAGTGAGCGGGAAAGTGCTTAAAAACATCGCGCTCGATGAGTCTTTGCGCGGCGAAGGTTTGGCGCTGAGTCTGATGAGCGAGCTTTTGAAAGTGGCGTTTCGTGAAGGACGGCATGAACTTTTTTTGTTTACGAAACCAGATTATCAGGAGGTGTTTGAGTCGTGTGGGTTTAAGTATATTGAGCAGGCGCATCATCAGGTCATTTTGATGGAGAATAGCTACAATATTGATCTGTATAAAAAACGATTGCGAAAGTATAAACATACGGGCGACGTGGTTGGAAGCATCGTGATGAACTGCAACCCGTTTACGTTAGGGCACCGTTTTTTAGTCGAGCAAGCCTGTGAAAGGTCGCATTGGGTGCATCTATTTGTGGTGAAGGAAGACGCTTCCTTTTTTACCTTTAAAGATCGCTACAGACTGATTTGCGAAGGGTTAGTGGACCTTGAAAACCTCACGATACATGAGGGTTCTGACTACATTATCTCTAAAGCGACGTTTCCGACTTATTTTATTAAGGACAAGCGTCAGATTGATTCACTCTATACGGAGCTGGATCTCAATATTTTTAGAAATCATCTAGCGCCACAACTGGGCATTACGCACCGTTTTGTGGGAGAAGAGCCGTTATGTGCCGTGACGAATGAGTATAACCAACAGATGAAAAAATTACTGGTTCGCCCGAGTGAATTTCCAGCCATTGAGGTGGTTGAGTTAGGGCGTATTGAGTATGGTGGTGAGCCAATTTCGGCTTCGAGAGTCAGAAAATTAATGCAACACAATCGTTTGGAAGAGATCCTCCCGTTGGTACCTCCGACAACGTACGCGTTGATTGCACACATGATGTCTAAAGAGGAAGAAAAATGAGCAAAAAGCTAGAGACTGCCCACGCAGGAACACTGGAGTCGAGTGATGCGTTTGTACGCGTGATTCCTGTGGATGTGAAAGGCATTGAAATTGAGTTAGAAAGCAGTGTTGAAGAGATTTACGGCGATGCGATCAGAGCCCTTGTGTTGGAAACAGCGATGGCGATGGGCGTAGAGGGTGTGAAGCTTATCGTTCAAGACAAAGGCGCACTTGATTATGTGATCAAAGCGCGCGTTCAAACCGCCATTTTAAGAGCTTTGGGCGAAGCTGAGCCTGATTGGAGTGTATTATGAAACCAAAACTAAGACGAAGTATGCTTTTTGTACCAGGCTCAAACACGGGCATGGTCTGTAATGCGTTTATCTACAAGCCTGACACGGTGATGTTTGACCTTGAAGACTCCGTGGCACTCAGTGAAAAAGACTCGGCACGCATGATGGTATTTCATGCGTTGCAGCATTTTACCTACAAAGATATTGAAACCGCCGTGCGTGTCAATCCTCTGGACACTCCGTTTGGACTGCTCGATCTTGAAGCGGTCATTAGAGCAGGTGTGGACATCGTCAGGCTTCCAAAGACCGACACGGTCGAAGATGTTTTGGACATGGAGCGTGAGATTGAGCGTATCGAGACCAAGATTGGTGCAACGAAAAAAACGATGCTTCTAGCCGCTATTGAAAGCGCACTCGGTGTGGTCAATGCCGTCGACATCGCACGAAGTTCTAAGCGGATGATGGGCATTGCTTTAGGCGCGGAAGATTTTGTACGTGACCTTCATACGCAACGCACCAAAGAAGGACACGAGCTGATGGCAGCACGTAACCAAATCTTACTCGCAGCGCGCGCCGCAAAAATCGGTGCATTTGACTCCATCTTTTCGGATGTCAAAGACAAAGAGGGTTTTATGCACGAAGTGGAGCTGATCAAAGGGCTTGGTTTTGATGGAAAATCCCTCATCAATCCCAATCAAATCCCATGGCTTCACAGTGCCTTTGCACCGAGTCAGAAAAATATCAACTGGGCGATAGAGGTGCTTGAAGCAGCCAAAGATGCGAAAGAGCGTGGGCTTGGCGTTATCTCTCTTGATGGAAAAATGGTGGATGCACCGGTCATCTTAAGAGCAGAGTGGATTATGGATTTAGCGCGTGCATCGGGCGTTTTAGGAGAAGAGCAATGAAAGATATACAAAAACAATTCGACACAAAAGCGTTAACACCTATCAATGCGCCTTTCTTTACATGTAAAGCAAAAACCAAGGGCGAAGACCGCAGAGCAAAGCTGTGTGAGAGCATCGAAGAGTCCATTAAACGCTCCGGTTTGAGCGATGGTATGACCATCTCCTTTCACCATGCGTTTCGCGGTGGCGATCTTTTGATCAATAACGTGATAAATGTCATCGCAAAAATGGGCTTTAAAAACCTGACCTTGGCTTCAAGTTCACTCGCTTCTGTGAACGATCCTGTCATCGAGCATATCAAAAATGGCGTGGTCACGCAGATCTATACCTCTGGACTTCGCAGTAAACTGGGCGAAGCGATCTCCAAAGGGCTCATGGAAAAACCGGTGCAAATTCACTCACACGGTGGACGTGTACACTTAATCCAATCGGGCGAGCTTAAAATTGACGTCGCTTTTTTAGGTGTGCCTGTGTGTGACGCATTTGGTAATGCCAATGGCTATTCGGGTCGCTCAAAATGTGGCTCACTTGGTTACGCGATGATCGACGCGCAGTATGCAGACTATGTTGTTGTTTTGACCGAATCGTTAGAGGAGTACCCAAATGTGCCTGCCAGCCTTCATCAAGACCAAGTCGACGCGGTGGTTTTGGTCGATGAGGTGGGCGATCCTTCTAAAATCGGTGCGGGTGAGACGCGTATGACGACCAATCCTAAAGAGCTTTTACTTGCGAGTCACACCGCGAAACTCATCGAGCATTCAGGGCTTTTCAAAGAGGGTTTTAGCATCCAAACAGGAACGGGTGGCGCCTCTTTGGCAACGACCGTCTTTTTGAGTGAAAAGATGGAAGAGAAGGGCATTCACGCGAGTTTTGGACTGGGCGGCATCACGGGAACGATGGTCTATATGCTTAAACGTGGTCTCATTAAAACGCTTTTAGACGTGCAAAGTTTCGATGAATTTGCCGCCAAATCGTTGGGTGAAAACAAAAACCATATCGAAATCAGTGCGAACGAATACGCCAACCCAAGCTCCAAAGGTGCGGCGATCAAACAGCTTGACATCGTGGTCTTAAGCGCCCTTGAGGTCGACCTTGACTTTAACGTCAACGTCATCACAGGCTCCAAAGGCTTTTTACGAGGCGCTTCGGGAGGTCATAGTGATACAGCAGCGGAGGCAAAACTCTCCATCATCGTAGCACCGCTCACACGCGGACGCCTTCCAACGGTGACCAAACGGGTCAACACCATCGTCACACCGGGGTGTAGCGTGGATGTTGTCGTGACCGATCAAGGCATCGCGGTCAATCCTAAAAATGTGGAGCTCAAAGAACGCCTCAAAAAAGCGGGGCTTCAGATTGTGGAGATGCAAGAGCTGTATGAGCGCGCGATTGCACTGTGCGGTGAGCCTGCTGAAATTAAGTATAAAGACAAAGTCGTTGCGGTCATTCGCTACCGCGATGGTTCGGTCATCGACGTGGTGAAACAACTCGCGTAAATGATAGGCAAACCAACATCGTTAGACGCTATTTTACACGCCAAAGAGGAGCGTGCTTGGAAGCAAAAAGAGCTTTTAAGCCGCCACCCTTTGGCGTCCCTCATTTCTCTTTGCATCAACATCCCAAGCTTTATCAAACTCTCGCACGAAGCCGTGGTCGTGCATGAAATCGCGCACAATGCGCTGTTAACAATGCTTCAAAACGAGGGCATCGAACTGCTGGCATGCGAGAGCAAACGCTCCCCAACGGGAGCCGAATCACTCTTTACATGTAACGCCGAGGCCAAGGCGCTCAAAGTCTTTACATGTAAACTCGAAAACGCCCATCCACTAGGACGTTTGATGGATATAGATGTGCTCGATTGTACGGGAAAAATTCTCTCCCGAAGTGATCTTGTACTTCCCAAACGTAAATGTTTTGTCTGCGAAGAGGAAGCACAGTTGTGCGCGCGGTCGCAAAAGCACTCGTATACTGAGCTGGGTGCGCATATAAAAACCTTGGTCGAAAAACACGCATTTTCCGACTCCATCGCCTTGTGGTGTGAACGCGCGATGAAAACCGAAGTGGAACTCACCCCAAAACCAGGTCTGGTCGACCAAGCCAACAGCGGTGCGCACCGCGATATGGACATTCACACCTTTTACGCAAGCATTCAAGCGATCAAACCGTTTGTGCCACAATGGATTCACATCGCACAAACCTACGCCCATGAGGATGCCAAACAGAGTTTTAAAAGGCTTCGAGAGATCGGCATCGCTTGCGAAAAAGCGATGTTTGAAGCCACATCGGGGGTCAATACCCATAAAGGGATGATCTTCTGCCTCGCCGTCTTCTGCGGTGCCATCGGTCGCATCAAAGCGAGCGATCAGAGCTTTACATGTAAAAGCTTACAAGCCCAAATGCAAGCCCTGTGCGACACGTTGGTCGAAGACGATCTTTTACATGTAAAGCCCAACAGCGCAGGGGCACGCTTCTTTTATGAGAGCGGAAGCAGTGGCATTCGTGGCATCGCCCAGAGTGGTTTTGCCATCATTTTTGAACACACTTTGCCGTTTTTCCAAGCATGCAAAGAAGAAGAGGGCGAAGAGACAGCGCTTAAAAAAACACTGCTGTTGCTGATGTCACGTTTAGATGACAGCACGCTCTGGTCACGAGGTGGCATCGAAGGGCTCGCTTACGCCAAAACACAAGCAAAAGCACTTTTACATGTAAAGCCAAACGTGGAAAATTTAGATGCACACTTGCGTGAGTTGGACGCTGATATGATCTCAAAAAACCTCTCACCCGGCGGCAGTGCCGATCTTTTGGCGATGACGTGGTTGGTGTCATCTCTTCTCTCATCATAAAGATAAAAGGTGGAAACTGTCCCCATTTGCGCTTACATGTAAAATAAAACTCTTTATCCGCCATTATTTGCTATAATATCTTCAATTAGTTTCTTTTTACGCTACTATTAAGGAGATTTAATGGCATATCAACTGCTCAATGATGAAGAGATCGTCAAGGATTTAGGGCAAAAAATAGAGTATGCAAGACGCCTTAAAGGGTTACAATCCAAAGAGTTGTGTGAAAAAGGTGGTGCTGGATACACAGCGTATCGAAACTTAGTCAACGGCAAAAACGGTGTTTCACTCAAAACATTTGTGGCGTTGCTTCGTGGATTAGGCGAGCTTGACATGCTTGAAAAACTGTTGGCAAGCCAGAGCATGTACAGCCCAACAGGGAAGACGAGTGAGCCCAAAAAGAGGATATTTAAGAAAAAAAGTGTTGCTGCTAAAACAATGATTTGGGGAGATGAACAATGAAAGAGGGGCAGGTCGTTGAAGTCAAACTCTGGGGTACCACCATCGGTTTTCTGGGCTATGCTCCCAACCAAACGCAAATCGCGACCTTTGAATACACCAAAACATTTGCGCAAAGCTCCATCCAACTCTCGCCCCTTGTTATGAAACATCCTCCCCTTTTACACACCTTTGAGACGATTAGTCAACGAAGTTTTCATGGGCTTGCGGGTATTTTTGCCGACTCCTTACCCGATAAATTTGGCAATCAACTCATCGATCAGTTTATGGCAGATAAAAATATACCCCAAAGCGAGGTCACAGCACTTGATAGACTCCTTTATGTCGGCAATCGAGGTATGGGCGCGTTGGAGTATCATCCCCTATTTGATGAAAATAAGACCGTGGGCATAGCGCTTGACTTGCACACACTTTCAGCGCTTTCTAACCTACTTTTAACCCAAAAAGAGCTCTTTTCGCAAAAGCTTCACAGTGCCCAAAATAGGCAAGATGCGCTTAATATCATTCGTGTCGGTTCGAGTGCGGGTGGGGCTCGGTCAAAAGCCTTAGTTGCCATCGATGAAAAGGGTACACTTTACGATGGCACAATCGACCAAGGTGTGCAGTGTCGGTACTATCTGCTCAAGTTTGATGGTGCGGCGAACCAAGATAAAGATGCAAAAGACCCCAAAGGGATGACAAAAGTTGAGTATATTTACAGCATCATCGCGCGAAAGTGTGGCATAGAACTTCCTGAAACTTCATTCATCGAAGAAAACGGGGATTTTCACTTTTTAATCGAGCGGTTTGATCGAGAGATCGTTGTACAAAACGACAAAAAAATCGTGCGCAAAAAACACTACGCCTCATGGGCAGGCTTAAGTCATGCCGATAGAGAAGTGACAGGAGCATACTCGTACGAGCAACTCATCTTAAGCGCAAGAGCGCTAGGCGTTGGGGAACATCAGATCAAAGAGCTGTTTCGCCGAGCCATTTTCAACCTTGTCGGAAGAAATCAAGATGACCATACCAAAAATTTCGGCTTTTTGATGGATAGAACGGGTGTTTGGTCGTTGGCTCCCGCGTTTGATATGACCTATGCGTACGACCCAAGCGGCAAATGGACGAGGGTTCACCAAATTCGCCTCAACGGCAAACAAGATGATTTTACGATGAACGATGTGATAGCTTTTGGCAAAAAATGCAATCTTTCCGAAAAAGAGGTCAAAGAGGTTGTTGCAAAAACAGTGGATGCGTTTGCTGATTTTGAAATTTTGGCACAAGAGTATGCGGTTGCCGATGCGCTGAAAAAGACAGTACATAGTGCTTTACGCTTGAAGTTTTTGTAAGAGAAAGAGAGGAGGTTTTTTTTCAGAATTTTTTCAGCTTCTCTATACTAACATTCCAATATGTTTAAGATATTAGGAATATAGAAATGAAAACAATCGACACGCATGTTCACCTGCTCAGCAGTGAAGTCTCCTTCAACCGAGTTTACGACAAAGTTGCTTTACATTTTTTTGCGAAACGCTTCGGCATCGATGCTAAAGCGCTTTCAAAAGAGCCGTACAAAGCCTACACCGATGCGCTGATGAACTCGGTGAAAACCTCAGAACACATCGAAAAAATCGTGCTTTTTGGTGTGGATGCAAAGGTCGACGATGAGGGCAATGTCCTCCACCAAGATAAAACCGTTTGCGCGAGCAATGAAGATGTGGCGGTGTTGTACGCGCAGTATCCTGAGCTCATCATCCCATTTTTCTCCATCAATCCTAAACGACCCGATGCGTTGGAACTTATAGAAAAGTACCACACTTTAGGCTTTAAAGGGGCAAAATTTTTGCAAAATTATTGGGGTGTAGACACGCGTGAAGCGCGGTATCGTCCTTATTTTGAGAAGCTTGCGGCGCTGGATCTGCCTTTGATCATTCATGTGGGAAGCGAGAGCAGCGTGCATTCGTATAAAACCTGCGAGAGCATCGAGATGTTGCGCCAACCTTTGGAAGTGGGCGTGAAAGTCATTTGCGCGCACATGGCGCTCAGTTACGAGCCTCGTCACCTCTTTAAAGCACTCTCATCCAATCCCAAACGCTTTAACGATGACTATTTTACCTTGCTTGAGATGCTAAAAACGCACGATAATCTCTACGCCGATGTGTCAGCACTTCTAACACCCGTGCGCGCCAAAGTGTTGCGCCATCTCTCCACGCAAAGCGACATTCACCCCAAACTGCTCTTTGGAAGCGACTATCCTGTACCATTTACAACGGTGTGGAACAGTTACGATGTGTCTTTGTTGAAACGCATTTGCATCGCCCAAGAGAAGAATGTGTTTGATCGTTACGCCAAAGCAATGTTGGTCTATTTCCCTGCGAATAATCCTATTTATTCCAATTATCGAAAAGTTTTGTGTTTGGAGTAAGGTACTTTACATGTAAAGAGTAAAACCACTCTTTTCTAAGAAATCCTTAAGACAAAAAAGATTATTTTGTTGATAAACTTAAACATTTAGGAGTATAAGATGCAAATGGAATATGCCAAAGATTTACCGCTTGAATGGAAACCGATGTCTGCCATTTTTATGGCTTTAGGCGACGCGCATCGTCAAAAAATTCTTTTACTTTTTGAAGATGGTGAGCGTCTCAACGCAGGAATGATCGCCGAAGTATCGCCTTTGGCGCGCACCACTGTCTCGCATCACCTCAAAATCCTCCATCAAGCCGAAGTGCTTTTAAGCGAAAAGATCGGCAAAGAGGTCTGGTTTTGGGTCAATAAGCCGCTTTTAGAAGCGACCTTTAGCAATGTCTTAAATTATCTACACGGAAACTAACATGATCAAAACACTCCTTCGCATCATCCTTCGTTTTTTATTTAAAATTCGTGTTCAGGGGCATTTTATAGCCAACAAAGCCGAGCCGATGCTCATCATCGCCAACCATCAATCGTTTTTAGATGGCTTAATTTTAGGTGTAATGTTGCCCGTTTCGCCTGTGTTTATCATCAACACGCAAATCGCCAAAAACCCTTTTGTGAGGCTTTGCTTGATGCTCACCGATCATCTCACGGTCGATCCGTCCAATCCGATGGCGATTAAGGCAGTGATTCGTTTGGTGGAGAGCGGACGCCCTGTGGTTATTTTCCCAGAGGGGCGCATCACGACAACGGGCAGTTTGATGAAAATTTACGAAGGAAGTGCCTTTGTTGCGGTGAAAACCAATGCGACGGTCGTGCCAGTGATGATTCAAGGCGCGACGTTTAGCACGCTTTCGCGTATGCCAAAAACCTATCCACACAGGCTGTTTCCCCAGATCACATTGAACTATTGCACGCCAACCAAACTCAATGTTCCGCATGAGGGAACATCGCACCAAAGACGTCTTCTCTCAGGCGATGCGATGCGACGTTTGATGCAAGAATGCTCGTTTGACGCACGTCCTGCCAACGATCTTTTTGGCACTTTTTTAGAGGCGATGGAAACGCACGGCAAAAACAAAGCCATCGTGGAAGATATCAAGCAGATCGAATACACTTACGCGCAGCTCCTTAAAATGGCGCTAGGTTTGGGGCGACTCATAAGCCCTATCACTCAAAAAGAAGAAGCGGTGGGTGTGTTGATGCCAACGGCGGTTGCTTCGCTGGCGCTTGTTTTGGGACTTTCAGGCATGAAACGAGTGCCTGCCATGCTAAATTTCACCGCAGGTGTCGATGGCTTGCAAAGTGCGTGTACTGCGGCTGAGATCAAGACCATCGTCACATCAAAAGCCTTTGTGGAACAAGCTAAACTCGCTCCTAAATTGGAAGCATTGCAGGGTGTGCGCATTGTCTACCTCGAAGAGTTAAAAGTATCGATGCGCTTGGTGGATAAACTGTGGTTGATGCTCTATGCGATTCACTTTCCATGCCTTGTTACAAGCGCTCAAGATGAAAAAGAGCCTGCGGTGATTTTATTTACCTCTGGAAGCGAAGGCAAGCCTAAAGGCGTGGTGCTCTCGCATGAAGCACTGCTTGCCAATATCGCTCAAATCAGCTCCATCGTTGATTTTTCCACCGAAGATAAAATGCTTAATGCCCTGCCGATCTTCCACTCCTTTGGCTTAACGGCAGGCTCACTGCTTCCGATCTTTCGAGGAATGCACCTTTTTATGTACCCATCGCCGCTTCATTACCGCGTCATTCCTGAGATCGCTTATGATCGTTCTTGCACGATTTTACTAGGAACGAGTACATTCTTGCACAACTACGCACGACACGCGCATCCGTACGATTTTTATAAAGTGCGTTATGTCATCGCTGGGGCGGAAAAACTCTCTGAAAACGTGCGCGAGCTTTGGTTTGAGAAGTTTGGTTTGCGCATTTTTGAAGGGTACGGTGCAACCGAAACAGCACCTGTCATCGCAGTCAATACGCCGATGGCGTACAAAAAAGGCACCGTGGGGCAGATCTTGCCGGGCATTGAGCATAAACTCATTCCCGTTCCTGGCATCGAGGAGGGTGGCATCTTACATGTAAAAGGTGCGAATGTCATGAGCGGCTATTTGCGCGCTGAAAAACCGGGCATTTTGGAAAAACCGACCTCCGAAGCAGGCGAGGGGTGGTACAACACGGGAGACATTGTGAGCATCGATGATGTGGGCTTTGTGCAGATCAAAGGGCGTGTCAAACGCTTCGCCAAGATCGCAGGCGAGATGATTTCTCTGGAATCCGTCGAAAAACTAGCGACGCTGACCTCCAGTGGCTTTTTGCATGCAAGCTCATCGGTGCCTGATGTCGCCAGAGGCGAAGCGATCGTACTGTTTACGACCGATAAAAACCTCAATCGTGATGCGTTGCAAAAAAGTGCGCAAAGCAACGGATACCCCGAAATCGCTGTCCCAAGAAAGATCGTCCATGTGGAAGTACTTCCACTTTTAGGCACGGGCAAGACCGATTATGTCACTTTAAAATCCATGGCAAGCGAGATAGCATGAGCTCCTTTTATCTTTTAAAAACAAAGCGATTTGCGCCTTTGTTTGTGGTGCAGTTTTTAGGTGCGTTTAACGACAACATTTTCAAAAATACCCTCGCCATTTTGGTGACGTTTCACGCAGCATCATGGACGAGTTTGCCATTAGGCATTTTAGCGCCACTCATTGGGGCGATTTTTATCTTGCCTTTTTTCATCTTTTCAGGACTTGCAGGAGCCTTGGCAGACAAATACGACAAAGCCGCTTTAGCGCGCCTTGTTAAACTTTTGGAGTTTGGCTTGATGAGCATCGCCACGCTTGGTTTTTACATGCACTGGTTCAGCCTGCTGTTGGTCGTGGTTTTTGGCATGGGGTTACACTCAACGCTTTTTGGCCCCATCAAATACGCCATCATTCCCCAACACATGGGTGAAAATGAACTGGTCATGGCAAACGCGTTGGTCGAGTCTGGAACGTTTGGCGCCATTTTGCTAGGAACCCTTGGCGGTGGACTTATCGCGGCTTCCGCGTATGGCGGCATCATCGCAGGTATCATGGGTATGTCAATCGCGCTTATCGGCTATGTGTGCAGTCGCTACATTCCCACAGCACCTTCCTTGAATGCGCAGATGAGCCTTTCGTACAACATCTTCTCCCAAACGGCACAAACACTCAAACTGGCGTACGCGAACAAAACGGTATTTCTCTCCATCATCGCCATTTCATGGTTTTGGCTTTACGGAGCACTTTTACTTTCACAATTTCCTGCCTTTGTCAAAATCGTTTTAGTGGGCGACGAGACCACCGTAACGCTCTTACTGAGTCTCTTTACCATCGGCATCGGTGTGGGCTCTTTTCTTTGCGAGAAACTCAGCCACCATACCATTCGCCCTTCCTTGATCATACTGGGTGTTTTTGGAATGGGATTTTTCGGAATCGACTTTGCGCTCACCTCTTCGAGCTTTGTACCCGTAGAAGCACTTTTTTCAAGCAGCACCTTTTGGCATATTCTTATTGATTTAACACTCATCGCCCTTTTTGGTGGGCTCTTTAGCGTTCCTCTTTACGCCATCATGCAAAGCCAAAGTGACCCAGCATTTCGCTCACGCATCATCGCCGCTAACAACATCTTAAACGCTCTGTTTATGGTACTTGGTGCGGTACTTACGATGGTCTTATTGGACGCTTCGTGGCGAATTCCTGAAGTCTTTTTGAGCGCTGCCATTGGAACGGGAATCATAGCAACATGGATCGCTTGGGTGATATATAAACGAATTGATTAGGCTTTACATGTAAAGAATGTGAACGATTTTGAAGGTTTAGGTTTTATTAACGAATGGTTCATCTCTTGTTTAGGCTAAGCGTCTATACTTTTATATGTAAGACACTTACCTCCTTTTTGTATAGAACCTACCAATTTTAAGACAAACGCTCGGATTGCCCGGTTCGAGCGTTTTTTTCTTCTACCCGTTATTTCTTCCAACTCTTTAACATCTTAATTTTAAAACAACACAAAAATTGATACAATAATCAACATTGACGCTTTCGTGTAGAAATAGGGTAGAAACCTAAGACTTCAACAAAGTGTATCACATAGAAAAGCTCCTGAAAATCGGAGCATTTGAGGGAAAAAAGACAAATGGTATTGATGATAGATAACTACGACAGTTTTACCTACAACATTGTGCAGTATTGCTTAGAACTCGGGGCTGATCTTAAAGTGATTCGCAATGATGAGC
Organism: Sulfurospirillum multivorans DSM 12446; assembly: GCF_000568815.1. NCBI lineage: Bacteria > Pseudomonadati > Campylobacterota > Epsilonproteobacteria > Campylobacterales > Sulfurospirillaceae > Sulfurospirillum > Sulfurospirillum multivorans. The sequence continues at coordinate 2,248,032 of NZ_CP007201.1, read as the reverse complement.
TGAGTGTTGAAGAGATTGAAGCGTTACATCCTGAAAAAATTATTATTTCCCCAGGCCCTGCAACGCCAAATGAAGCAGGTGTCAGCTTAGATGTCATCAAATACTTTGGCGGGAAAATCCCTATTTTAGGCATTTGTTTGGGACATCAAGCCATTGGGCAAGCCTTTGGTGGTAAAGTCGTGCGTGCTAAACGCATGATGCATGGTAAGACCTCCATCACCAAACAACTTCACAATAGCTGTCTATTTGATGGACTTCCTGAAATGTTTACGACAACGCGTTATCATTCATTGACCGTTGAGCAAGAAGGGTTGCCTGACGTAGTCGTTCCAACCGCGTATAGTACGGACGATCATGAGATTATGGCACTGCAAATTAAAGATAAACAAATCTATGGCGTACAGTTTCACCCCGAATCCATTTTGAGTGAGCACGGACATGCCATCTTAAATAACTTTTTAAAACTATGAGAGAAAGACTTTTTTTACTCCTTATTCTTGTTCTCAGTGGTGCGTTGCTCTCCTATGGTACGCAGAGTATCTCTATTAGCTATGATGAAGCCAATACGTTTTTTTATGGCACCAATCTTGTTCACTACCTAGCCGTTACTTCGACACAACTTTTTGGGCAAAATGATTTTGCATTGCGCTTGCCTTTTATCCTTTTTCATCTTATATCCATTATTTTGCTCTATAAAATAGGCAAACTTTTTTTAAAAAAACGGGCAGATCGTATTGTTTCGGTTGCTATTTACGCTCTTTTACCAGGGGTAAATGGTGTTGCACTTTTGGTCAATAGTGGCATTGTGCTTATTTTATTCAGTCTATTATTTACCTATCTATACCTCAAAGAGTACAAAATCGCTTCACATTTTGTGCTTATCGCTGCCCTTTTTATCGATAACTCGTTTAGTATTTTTTTCATTGCTCTTTTCATTTATGCCCTTTTTCAACGCAAAACCGATCTTTTGATCTTAACGCTTATCTTATTTAGCGCCTCCATGTACCTGTATGGGTTTGATATAGGGGGAAAACCAAAAGGGTATTTTGTCGATACTTTGGGTGTTTATGCGGTTATTTTTTCACCATTACTCTTTTTATATTTTGTGTATGCGATGTATCGCATTTTGATTAAAGAGGAAAAAACCCTTTTATGGTATATCTCTTTCTTCTCGCTTATCGTATCCTTGCTTCTTTCCATGCGACAACGATTGTTGCTTGAAGATTTTGCTCCCTTTGTCGTGCTTTCCGTTCCCTTAATGGTTAAAGTCTTTTTCAACAGCTATCGTGTCAGGCTTCCAGCTTTTCGTAAACTTCATACATTTGTCTTTGGACTCGTGCTTGTCTCTTTGGTGTTTAACACGATGCTTATCTTTCTCAACAAACCACTCTATGCACTGATGGATGAACCAACAAAGCATTTTGCTATTAAATACAATATTGCAAAAGAGCTAGCAGAAGCACTCAAAGCCAAAGGCGTCACAAAAGTGATGATGAAAGATGATAAAATGGCTCTAAGACTTAAGTTTTATGGCATAGACCAAGGTAAAAATTATAAACTCACAACTCAACCAGAAATAGAAGAGGGGTATGAGAAGATTGATATTGCCTATTATGGTAAAGTCGTCAAGACTTTTTATCTTTACCGCGTTAACTAAAAAGAGGACAGGAAGATGAAAAAAGCGTTTACGATGCTTGAACTGGTATTTGTCATTGTTGTCGTAGGCATTTTATCGTACTTTGCAGCATCAAGTTTTCAACGCAATCCACTTCGTGAAGCTGCTGACCAACTTGTGAGTCATATTCGCTATACACAACATCTTGCGATGCAGGATGATAGGTTTAACGATCCATCTATCCCTGATTCACAATATTGGTATAGGACAAGGTGGCAAATTGTTTTTTCAACAAATGATGCAACTGCAAATCGTCAACCTTCTTACTCTATCTTTAGAAATTTGGATTATGATACTGCCGTGGATAGAAGTGAACTCGCAAAAAACCCATTGAGTCCAGAAAAATACCTTACAGGAGGAATTCCAGGGTATACTAATTTAGATATTACAAATGACAGCTTATTTGCAGGAACGAAAGAATTAAATTTAGGAACAAAATATGGTATTACAGGGTTAGCATGGACAAATAATTGTAGTTCAGGAAGCAAGATAGGCTTTGATTATCTTGGAAGACCATTACAAGGTCCTATAAGAAGCTATGATTCTTCTTATCCAAGTGGAAAAATAATCTCTACAGATTGCAATATAACACTTTCATATAATCAACAAAACATTGTAATAACGATAAAACCAGAAACAGGTTACACTTATATTTCTTCCCAAAATGACTAATCAATATCCCTAAAATGGTTTAACCTGTTTTTAAGGTGTATGGATATATAATTTCGTCCTCGTTTGAGAGAACGGGGTTAAAGAGAGGCGCCCAAAGTAGGGGATTTGCTTCAAGTTCATTACCATTTTAACAATGTCAAATTCAATCTTTGAAATCTAAATAAGTGACCTTAGCCAGGACGCGAAAAGTAAGAGATTATCAACTCTTCTTAATAAAAGAGATATTAATCAAACTTCATAAAACTAAAGATTTCGATTCGTCGATTCTGACCGAAAGGTCTAGCTTTAGTGTAATGAATTCAAAGCGAATTACTTCGCTTTGAAGAAACATTATAATGGAGAGTTTGATCCTGGCTCAGAGTGAACGCTGGCGGCGTGCTTAACACATGCAAGTCGAACGGATAAAATAAGCTTGCTTATTTTGTTAGTGGCGCACGGGTGAGTAATATATAGCTAACCTGCCCTTTAGTGGGGGACAACAGTTGGAAACGACTGCTAATACCCCATACTCCTTCTTGTCTTAAGATAAGTTGGGAAAGATTTATCGCTAAAGGATGGGGCTTTATTGTATCAGCTAGTTGGTGGGGTAATGGCCTACCAAGGCAATGACGCATACCTGGTCTGAGAGGATGATCAGGCACACTGGAACTGAGACACGGTCCAGACTCCTACGGGAGGCAGCAGTGGGGAATATTGCACAATGGAGGAAACTCTGATGCAGCAACGCCGCGTGGAGGATGACGCATTTCGGTGTGTAAACTCCTTTTATAGGGGAAGATAATGACGGTACCCTATGAATAAGCACCGGCTAACTCCGTGCCAGCAGCCGCGGTAATACGGGAGGGTGCAAGCGTTACTCGGAATCACTGGGCGTAAAGGATGCGTAGGCTGGAAATCAAGTCGAGAGTGAAATCCAACGGCTCAACCGTTGAACTGCTCTCGAAACTGGTTACCTAGAATATGGGAGAGGTAGATGGAATTAGTGGTGTAGGGGTAAAATCCGTAGATATCACTAGGAATACCGATTGCGAAGGCGATCTACTGGAACATTATTGACGCTGAGGCATGAAAGCGTGGGGAGCAAACAGGATTAGATACCCTGGTAGTCCACGCCCTAAACGATGCACACTAGTTGTTGCGATGCTAGTCATTGCAGTAATGCACTTAACAGATTAAGTGTGCCGCCTGGGGAGTACGGTCGCAAGATTAAAACTCAAAGGAATAGACGGGGACCCGCACAAGCGGTGGAGCATGTGGTTTAATTCGAAGATACACGAAGAACCTTACCTGGCCTTGATATCCTAAGAATCCTGTAGAGATACGGGAGTGCTAGTTTACTAGAACTTAGAGACAGGTGCTGCACGGCTGTCGTCAGCTCGTGTCGTGAGATGTTGGGTTAAGTCCCGCAACGAGCGCAACCCTCGTGATTAGTTGCTAACAGTTCGGCTGAGCACTCTAATCAGACTGCCTTCGTAAGGAGGAGGAAGGTGAGGACGACGTCAAGTCATCATGGCCCTTATGGCCAGGGCTACACACGTGCTACAATGGCTAGGACAAAGAGACGCGATACTGCGAAGTGGAGCAAATCTTAAAACCTAGTCTCAGTTCGGATTGAAGTCTGCAACTCGACTTCATGAAGCTGGAATCGCTAGTAATCGTAGATCAGATATGCTACGGTGAATACGTTCCCGGGTCTTGTACTCACCGCCCGTCACACCATGGGAGTTGAATTCACCCGAAGCCGGAATACTAAACTAGTTACCGACCACGGTGGGTTCAGCGACTGGGGTGAAGTCGTAACAAGGTAACCGTAGGAGAACCTGCGGTTGGATCACCTCCTTTCTAGAGTATAGGGGCACTATCTCACAATGGTGCTCCGGCGAGCATAGCTAGGGAAGCTTATTTAGTTTTGAGAGATTGAATGAAAAAGGGGCTTATAGCTCAGGTGGTTAGAGCGTACCCCTGATAAGGGTAAGGTCAGAGGTTCGAGTCCTCTTAAGCCCACCATGGGGAATTAGCTCAGCTGGGAGAGCGCCTGCTTTGCACGCAGGAGGTCAGCGGTTCGATCCCCGCTATTCTCCACCATTTTAATGGACATTGTAGAAGAGATTAAGAAGTTTAATATCAGTCTTTAGCAATAAAGGAAGATTGATATTAGACTTTTTTAGTCTAACACGACCTCAAAGGTTGTGCTTTAGTGTTTAGGGATCAACGAATTTATTCGTTGGAATTTGAGCATTAGATATGTTATTTAATTTATTATTGTCAAAGTCAACAAAACGCAAAAAAAACAATTTACAACTTGTTTAATGTTTAATTACATTTAATAAGGGAGTGAAATGTGCATTAGAATACAAATAGGTAAGCTATTAAGAGCGAATGGTGGATGCCTAGGCTGTAAGAGGCGATGAAGGACGTACTAGACTGCGAAAAGTCACGGGGAGCTGTCAAGAAGCTTTGATCCGTAAATTTCCGAATGGGGCAACCCAGCTGACAGTAATGTCAGTTACCCTGCGGGGAGCGAACCTGGTGAAGTGAAACATCTCAGTAGCCAGAGGAAGAGAAATCAAATAGAGATTCCGATAGTAGCGGCGAGCGAACTTGGAAGAGGGCAAACCTGTTGCTTGCAACAGGGGTTGTAGGACTGCGTTGTAGAATGATGATAGGTAGTAGAGTAACCTGGAAAGGTTAACCATAGCGGGTGATAGTCCCATATACGAAATCTAGATTCATCTTAGCAGTATCCTGAGTAGGGCGGAACACGTGGTATTCTGTCTGAAGCCGGGAGGACCACCTCCCAACCCTAAATACTACTTACAGACCGATAGTGAACCAGTACCGTGAGGGAAAGGTGAAAAGAACCCCAGTGAGGGGAGTGAAATAGAACCTGAAACCATTTGCTTACAATCATTCAGAGCCCTATGATTTATCAGGGTGATGGACTGCCTTTTGCATAATGAGCCTGCGAGTTGTGGTATCTGGCGAGGTTAAGAAAACTCGGAGCCGTAGCGAAAGCGAGTCTTAATAGGGCGAATTAGTCAGATGCTGCAGACCCGAAGCGAAGTGATCTATCCATGAGCAGGTTGAAGCTGGTGTAAGAGCTAGTGGAGGACCGAACTCGTTGACGTTGAAAAGTCCTGGGATGACTTGTGGATAGGGGTGAAAGGCCAATCAAACTTCGTGATAGCTGGTTCTCTCCGAAATATATTTAGGTATAGCGTCATGTTGTAATTATGGGGGGTAGAGCACTGATTGGGCTAGGGCCTATACCAAGGTACCAAACCCTGTCAAACTCCGAATACCCATAGTGTAATCATGGCAGTCAGGCGGCGGGTGATAAAATGCGTCGTCAAGAGGGGAACAACCCAGACTACCAGCTAAGGTCCCAAAGTGATAACTCAGTGGAAAACGATGTGGAGTTGCTCAAACAACCAGGAGGTTGGCTTAGAAGCAGCCATCCTTTAAAGAAAGCGTAACAGCTCACTGGTCTAGCGATTCTGCGCGGAAAATATAACGGGGCTAAAGTTATCCACCGAAGCTGTAGATTCTATTTTTAATAGAGTGGTAGGAGAGCGTTCTAGTCAGCATTGAAGGTGTACCGGTAAGGAGCGCTGGAGCGGCTAGAAGTGAGTATGCAGGCATGAGTAGCGATAAAACGGGTGAGAATCCCGTTCGCCGAAAACCCAAGGTTTCCTACGCGATGTTCGTCATCGTAGGGTTAGTCGGGACCTAAGTCGAGTCCGAAAGGGGTAGACGATGGAAAGTTGGTTAATATTCCAACACCAATTATAGAGCGCGATGGAAGGACGCTTAGGGCTAAACGAGGCAACTGATGGAATAGTTGTTCGAAGGGTGTAGATTAGATTACAGGCAAATCCGTAATCTTTTATTCGAGACCTGACAGGCACTTGATGCTCTTCGGAGTGGATGGTGAATCGTTGATGCCGTCGAGCCAAGAAAAGTTTCTAAGTATATCTGTAATTGCTCGTACCGTAAACCGACACAGGTGGGTGAGATGAGTATTCTAAGGCGCGTGGAAGAATTCTGGTTAAGGAACTCTGCAAAATAGCACCGTATCTTCGGTATAAGGTGTGCCTCCTTCTGTATAGAGACTTGCTCTCGAAAGCGGAAAAGGTTGCAACAAAGAGTCCCTCCCGACTGTTTACCAAAAACACAGCACTCTGCTAACTCGTAAGAGGATGTATAGGGTGTGACGCCTGCCCGGTGCTGGAAGGTTAATTGATGGTGTTAGCGCAAGCGAAGCTCTTGATCGAAGCCCCAGTAAACGGCGGCCGTAACTATAACGGTCCTAAGGTAGCGAAATTCCTTGTCGATTAAATATCGACCTGCATGAATGGCGTAACGAGATGGGAGCTGTCTCGACCAGAAATCCAGTGAAATTGTAGTGGAGGTGAAAATTCCTCCTACCCGCGGCAAGACGGAAAGACCCCGTGGACCTTTACTATAGCTTGACACTGCTGTTGGGATAAAGATGTGCAGGATAGGTGGGAGGCTTTGAGAGTATGACGCCAGTTGTACTTGAGCCATTGTTGAGATACCACTCTTCTTTATTCTGATAGCTAACTGGGACATATTATCTATGTTCAGGACAATGTCTGGTGGGTAGTTTGACTGGGGCGGTCGCCTCCTAAAAAGTAACGGAGGCTTACAAAGGTTGGCTCAGAACGGTTGGAAATCGTTCGTAGAGTATAATGGCACAAGCCAGCTTGACTGTGAGACATACACGTCGAGCAGAGACGAAAGTCGGTCATAGTGATCCGGTGGTTCTGTGTGGAAGGGCCATCGCTCAAAGGATAAAAGGTACCCCGGGGATAACAGGCTGATCTCCCCCAAGAGCTCACATCGACGGGGAGGTTTGGCACCTCGATGTCGGCTCATCGCATCCTGGGGCTGGAGCAGGTCCCAAGGGTATGGCTGTTCGCCATTTAAAGCGGTACGCAAGCTGGGTTCAGAACGTCGTGAGACAGTTCGGTCCCTATCTGCCGTGGGCGTAGGAAAGTTGAGGAGAGTTAACCCTAGTACGAGAGGACCGGGTTGAACGAACCACTGGTGTACGGGTTGTTCTGCCAAGAGCATCGCCCGGTAGCTATGTTCGGATGTGATAACCGCTGAAAGCATCTAAGCGGGAAGCCAACTCCAAGATTAACTTTCCCTGAAGACCTCATGAAGACTACATGTTTGATAGGCTGGGTGTGTAATGGGTGAGAGCCCTTTAGCTGACCAGTACTAATAGGTCGTTTGGCTTACATATTATTACGTATGATAATGCTATTTCACTTCCTTATTAAGTGTAAAGCGCTTTGTTGACTAGACAATACTAAACTCACCAAAAGAATGGTGAATTAAGCCTATTTCGCTAAAATGCGACATAGATTTAATTCACGATTCTGGTGGCTATAGAGAAGAGGAAACGCCCTGTCCCATTTCGAACCAGGAAGCTAAGCTCTTCATCGCCGATAATACTCTCCCTTACTGGGATGGAAACGTAGGTCGCTGCTAGTTCCGTGATTCTTTATTCTTAGCTCTCCCTCATTTCGTCTTATACAAAGGCGGTCTTCCTTGGAAAAAAATCAATCAAAATCTTATTTATTTGCCATTAGTGCTGTTTTACTTTGGTCAACGGTTGCAAGTGCTTTTAAACTTACATTAGCCTATTTTGATGCGTTGCAACTTCTTCTTTATGCTTCATTTTTTTCATTATGCGTCTTTTTTACTGCTATGTGCTATCAAAAAAAATTTGACACACTTTTAATCTATTCAAAAAAAACCTATTTACAACTTGCATTGTTGGGCCTAATCAATCCATTTATATACTATCTAATCCTTTTTCGCGCCTATGAGCTTTTGCCTGCCCAAGAGGCACAGCCTATTAATTACACATGGGCATTGACATTGACGTATCTATCTGTGTTTATCTTAAAACAAAAATTGAGTCTCTATGATTTTCTAGCAGGGCTTATGTGTTACTGTGGCGTTTTAGTCATCTCGACACATGGTGATCTTTGGAATTTCTCGTTCACAAGCCCCACAGGTGTCTTTCTAGCGCTATTTTCGACGGTGTTATGGTCACTCTATTGGCTTTACAATACTAAATTACATGTAGACCCACTGGTTGGTCTTTTTATCAATTTTCTCTTTGGCGTTCCTGCTATTTTACTCTATGCTCTTGTAACGTCGCATCCTCTAACATTTAATCTTTATGGTTTTCTTGGTTCAATGTACATAGGAGTTTTTGAAATGGGCATTACCTTTATTTTGTGGTTACAAGCGATGAAACTAAGCACAAACACTGCAAAAATTGCAAATCTTATTTTTATCTCTCCTTTTTTGTCTCTATTGTTTATCTCTTTTTTTGTAGGCGAAACTATTCTCTTTTCTACCTTTATTGGGTTGATTTTTATTATAATGGGCTTATTGATCCAACAAAGAAAGAGAGTGATTCATAGATGAAAAAATGGTTTCAAATATTAATGATGGTTATGCTAAGTGTTCTTTCTTTAAAAGCCGAATTTTTGGGAATAGAGCGCCAAAAAGCACTGAGGGAAAATAAACTCATTCTTTTAAGTATTGAAAAAGAGGGATGTCCGTATTGCATTAAGATGCAAAAAGATATTTTTGATGTACCAAAATTTAATCAGCGCATTGCTAAAAACTATTTACATGTAAGCATTAATGGAGAAGATCCTACATTGCCACAAGCGTTACATGTAAAGTATTTTCCTACTAATTTGATTTTATCGCCCCGTGATCTTAGCATCATCGATGAATTTGCAGGCTACAGTGATCCTGCAAGTTTTATAGAGCTGCTCGATATAGTATACGCGCAAGAGTTTAAGTAAATTTAGAATATTTCACGATTAAATAAGCAATCAATGTTGCAAACACTAAGCGTAATCCTACGATAAGCCAAGGATTTGCCCCAAAAATGACAAAAAGAAGTGTGTCCTCAATAATCGCATGAGCGATCATTAAATAGGTTCCAATAAAAAGAATTTCCTTTTTTTGTAAAACACCTTTTTCATATTCTGAAATCAAAATACCTGCACCATACGTAATTCCTAAAATCACACCTACTGTGATCGAAAAACCACTGTTAACTTTGTGTGAATGCTTTTCAATAATAGCGAGTGATTTGATAAAGTCAAGAAAAAAGATGAGCAGTGTGACCAATGCAATGACTTTGAGTGATAGCGAAAGGGATTCATACAGCGAATTTTGCAACAGATCAAAGAGCGATTGGTACACAGGCTGTTCTGTTGTTATCGTTTCTTGGATAATATTGCTTGAAAACCAACTTTGAGGCAGTTTTGAAGTGAGTCCTCCAACCAATAAGCCCACGCTCAGTCGTAAAAGAATGGAGTAGATTCTTGAAAGTCCTAATCGTTTCATAATTTCTGTTTCAACAATAAGTGAATGCGCTATCCCTAAAAAGAGAGCTAAAACCGTCCATTCTTTAGCCCCAAGTCCCAGTGGCGCTGCAAACGCAATGGCAGCATAAAGATTGAGAAAGAGACCACTGACAATGGCAAGTGCCGCTTCTTGAGGAAGCCCCAAGAGTGCAACAAGCGGTTTAAAGATAAAGGTAATGTGAGAGAGAAGGTTATAGTAAAAGAGAACATCCGCCAAAATGTAAATAGGAACAATCAGTTTGAGGATCGTCCATGAACTTTTTAGGGATGTTTTGAGAGATTTTTGAACGCTAAATGACATTTTGGCTCTTTTTTTAATACGTAATTTATATTAGCTAAGCTATAATACCGACCTCAAAAGAGAAATGTGCGCTCGTAGCTCAGCTGGATAGAGCATCGGTTTGCGGTACCGGAGGTCAGGGATTCGAATTCCTTCGGGCGCACCACTTCGTTTAAAACGTCTCTTCGAACAACCTGTACTTCGTTTTTTGTAATCCTAATTCTTCATAAGATTTTTGTGTTGCTTTATCATCTTTATGTACATAAAGTCTGATGCCACATACGTCGTAATGCTCTTTGGCTAATACTTTTGCTTTATCTAAAAGTGCATCGTGAATCTCTTTTTCATGCTCATGGTCCGTGACAAAAATACTCTGAATGCAGTAATAAGCACCGTTATTCCAATCACTCCACTCTCTCGTGATCATAGCCAATCCAACAATGACATTTTCAATGGTGGCAATGATATAAAACCCATTATGGAATTTTGCAAAGACTTGATGAACACCTTCTGTGGTGAGGGCGAGAGGAACATTTTTATTGACAGTTTCTTTGGCAAAAAGAACGTTAAACGTTGCGATCTCTTTGGCATCATCCCTTGTGGCAATACGAACGATAAGATTTTCTAGCATGGTTTCTCCTTTTTTTGGGTTTGTAACATCACATCAACAATTTCTTTTGCGCCACCTTTTTGAATCATCTGCATTAAGCGCTGTGACGTGCTGAGCAGATCAAGCTGTTGGATTTGTTCTAACAGTGCTTTTGGCTCAAAGGCACTGCTTTGTGAAAGGATGAGCGCTACGTTTTGATCGGCGAGTGCTTTAGCGTTAAAATACTGATGATTGGCGGCTGCATGAGGCAAGGGAATAAACAGAGCAGGCACACCTGCTGCGCAAAGCTCCCAGAGGGTACTTGCACCTGAGCGACTAATGGCAAAATCTGCCAAAGCTAGTTTTGCAGGGATCTCTTTGGAAAAATCGAACACATCCGCAGGTATGCCTGCATGAACGTAAAATGCTTTCATCGCTTCAAACTCTTTTTGCCCTGTTTGGTGAATAATCGCAATACCCTCTTGGTGGAACAAGGGTGCCATTTTTTGCGCAAGAGCATTGATAAACGAAGCACCTTGGCTTCCACCCAAAAAGATTATTGTTTTAAGCGTTGTGCGTTCTCTTTGAATCGTAAAGAAGGCTTCACTTACAGGATAACTCGTATGTATCGCCTTTGGATCGTACGAGCTAAAAAAAGCTTTGCAAAACGGACGTAGGAGCGAATTGAGTTTCCCTTGAATGGCATTTTGTTCATGAATGTACAAAGGGATACCGCATAGGAGTGCACCAAAGGATGCAGGAGCCGCTGAATAGCCACCTACAGAAAAGAGAGCATCAATTTGATGTTTTTTAAAAAGTGTTTTACATGTAAAGGCGGAACGAAGAATGCAGAAGAGAACAAGGAGCTTACGAACCCCTTTTTTATTGACAACGCCTTGACTCTCAAGAAAGTAGGTTTTTTCAAAACCAGCATCGTGTTCAAACCATGCTTTATCTTGTCCTGCTGTGGAGCCAATGTAAATAGGCTTAATACCACGTCTGTTGAGCTCTTCTTTAATCGCACGCGCAATAACCAAATGCCCACCTGTGCCTCCACCCGTTATTGCGATCATAATTTTGCCTTTTTGCTGATCATCAGCACCATCCCAATGCCTACAGAGAGCGCTAAAATGGCGCTTCCTCCGTAGCTGATAAAGGGAACGGAAATACCTTTGATTGGAGTAATGGAAGTAATGCCATACGCATTCATCAAAAAGGAGAAAACAATTAAAAGTCCGATGCCTAAGGAGAAGAGGTAGTAGACCTTATTGGTACTTCGACTCGCAATTTTAAAGATGCGGTAAATAATGGTGATGATCACAAGCGTAAGGATTGTTACACCAAGCGCTCCAAGCTCTTCAGCAATGCCGGCAAGTGCAAAGTCAGTATGCACTTCACTGAGATAGCCTAGTTTAAACATGCCGTTTCCAATGCCTTCACCAAAAAGTCCACCGTGCTTAATCGCATTAAGTGAGTGTGAGATTTGGTATGGCTCAGGGGCATCTTCCACGCGAAGTACCGCAGCAATATTTTCAGGAAAAAGTGAGAGAACCATATTTTGAATCGTTGCCCACCATGTTTTAATCCTAATAATACGGTGCGTGGAGCTAAAAATAGCGATGAGAAAGACAAAAATAGAGCCTAGCATCGCGAGCATAAAAAGTTGTAGACTAGTTCCTGCAAAAAATGCCATAACTGCAAGGGTGAGCGCGAGAACCACCACTTGTCCGAGGTCATTTTGCATCACGGCGATCAGATAAATCACCAAGACAAAAACGGCTAAATAAGGCAAAATAAGCGTCATTTCTTCTTTGAGTGTTTTTTTATTATTATTGAGTTTTCGTGCAAAACTCCACGCCAAAAAGTAGACAAAACCAATTTTGAAAAACTCAACGGGTGCGAGTGAAAATCCAGGAAGCCTGATCCACCGTTTTGCGCCTCCCGCGGAGGTAACTAAGGACTCGGGGAGGTAGTGCATCACGCCCATCAAAAAAAGGCAACTGAAAAAAATGGTAAAGCCGATATGGATGAGAAATTTGTCAGGATCTATCTGTGAAAGAGCCCACATAATGGTGATGCAGACCATACCCACAGCAAATTGTCGAATAAAAAAATGGTACTCAGAATAGTCAAAGAAGAGTGTTGTAAACACGGGCAGAGACAGTGAAAAAACAATGCCTACAAAGATGGCAAAGGAACAAAGTGAAAAAAGTATTTTATCTGTTTGCATGGTTTCTTAGTGTATGATTTTGGGATTTTTGTGATTGTACATTAAAATAGATTAAACCTAATTATTGAGTAATTTGGAATACAATTTGCTTATATGAAGTATCTTATCAAGAAAGGCTAAAAATGGGTTTTGTGACCTCTAAATCAAATACACTTTTAGAAGCAGGTCTTAACGCAAGAGCTATGAGACAAGATCTCGTCTCTAGTAATATTGCTAACATTGACACCCCTTTTTATAAAGCACGCGATGTTGATTTTGAAACAGCCTTGATTGAGAAGAAAAAAGAGATTTATGGTGAAAACAGCGCTGCAACAAAGCTTGAAATGGCGCAAACCGATGCGTCACACCTCAGTGGAACCAGCGGTTTTGATAGCTCAAAATCAACGGTTTATTTAAGAGATGGACATATGGCCAGGAACGATGGCAATACGGTCGATTTAGATGTAGAGACATCGGAGTTAGGTAAAAATGCAATGATGTTTAATGCGCTTGCATCAGGGCTACAAAAGAATGGTTTGATTTTTAAAAGCGTTATTGAATATTCGTCTAAAATATAAGGAAATACCATGGCCTATTTAAGCAGTTTTGATATTAGCAGTTACGGACTCTCTGCACAACGTTTTCGTATGGATGTGATCAGCTCCAACATTGCCAATGCCAACACAACACGTACGAGCGAAGGTGGACCTTATCAGCGTAAAGATGTTGTCTTTAAAGCGATTGATTTTAAAAAAACCTTAAATGCCAAAATTGCCAGTGATAACAACATGCTAGAGTACGAAAACCCCTTGGATGACCCATTCTTGCAAGAGGATGCCAATCCTGCTATAATGAGCGTTAAAGTGGATAAAGTCGTGCGCGATGAGAGTGAATTTAGATACAAATATGAGCCTTCACATCCGGATGCCAATGAAGAGGGTTATGTCGCTTATCCAAACATCAATCCTGTCATTGAGATGGCGAACCTTGTTGAAGCAACTCGCGCATACCAAGCAAACGTTTCCGCATTTCAGAGTGCAAAATCTATTGCACAAAGTGCGATTGATATTTTAAAAGGATAAGGTAAATGGCCAGTACAATTGATACCCTTACAGCATTAACCAATACATCCAATACTACGGTTGCAAAGACAGATACCACCAGTAGTGATTTTTCAAAAATTTTACAAGATTCTCTTGAAGAGATTAACGACACCCAAGTCAAAGGTGATAAAGCAATGGCGGATCTTGCGACGGGTGAAGTCAAAGATTTGCACCAAGCAGCTATTGCTATTAACAAAGCAGAAACGAGTATGAAAATGATGTTAGAAATTCGTAACAAAGCTCTCAGCGCTTATAAAGAGATCTCGAAGACACAGATTTAAGTTTTGCCGTTTACATGGAACAATCTGACGCAAAAAAAATCAAAATCCTCTTCCTATTTGTTGTTGTTCTCCTTGGATTTCTCATCTTTCTTGGAACCCTTTTTTATTGGGCAACACTGGATCGAAGACTTCCAAGATTAGAGCACAGTGAAGTTAATCACGCCCTTCGTGGTAATATCATTAGTGCGGATGGCTTCAAAATCGCTACGAGTCAAAAACTCTACAAAGCACTTGTGGATACACGCAACATTGATCCTAAAAAGTTTGACCTCTTTGTTAAACTCTATTCGCTTTACAGTGGGGATGACCCAAAAGCCGTTGCTGCAACCTTACATGCCAATGTCGGCAGTACGGTGTTGTCTTACCGCATTGACTCCAAGAGTGCCAAATACCTTCAAGAACTTTCACGAAAGCTTTATAGGTTGGGGGTATTTAAAAGCTATGAAGACCCCAAAACAGGTGTGGCATTTTTACATGGTCTGAGTGTTATTGAAAGTGGTGAAGACAGGCTCTATCCGTCCGTTGATTCGGTCACGCCCATTATTGGGTATGTGAAGAAAATGGAGCAAAAAAGCATTACAAAAACGACAGGAGTCAAAGGCATTGAGCGCTTTTACGAGGATAAACTCTCTTCGGTGCAAGACTCTTTGTTAATTGGTTCACGCGATATCTCCAATGCGATTATTTTGGATGGCAATAGTATCTCTTCTCGCCGTTATGATGGGTATGATGTTCATTTGACAGTTTCTTTAAAAATGCAAAAAATCATTGAGAGTGTCTTAGATAAATATCAAAAAAACCTGGAGGCGAAAGAGATTCTTGCTGCAGTAATTAACAGTGAAACGGGCGAGTTTGTTACTTTAGCATCAAGTAATCGTTTTAATCCTGATTTCATTGAAAAGAAAGATTACGGGGCGCTCAATATCTCAGCAATTGAGTACATTTATGAGCCAGGTTCCGTTATGAAAAGTATTACCTTTGCGCTCCTTCTTAAGGCGAATAAAATCAATCCGTATGACATTATCAATGTCTATGGTGGAAGTTATAAGTTAGGCAGTAAAATCATCAGAGATACCCATAAAGCAGATTCACTCAGTGCGGAAGATATTATCGTCTATTCCAGCAACGTTGGAACCGCACAGATCGCTCAAAAGCTTGACCCGATAGAGTTTTATCAAGGGCTTAAGGATTTTGGATTTTCGGTCAGAAGTGGCATCGATCTTCCGTTTGAAAACCCGGGCGTTATTCCTGCGCTTAACCGCTTTAATTCACCGATTTACAAAGCAACCGTGGGCTATGGCTATGGTATGAACGCAACATTCATCCAAGTTATTAAGGCGTACAACGCGTTTAATAACAATGGAAGACTCCTCAACCTCTCTTTGGTGAAAAAACTCGTCTCTCCCACAGGGCAAGAGCTGTTTCCTGAAAAAGTTCCTGAGGTGCAAGTCATCCCCGTTTCCGTGGCAAAACGTATGCAGAAGATTTTGATTAAAGTCGTTCAACAAGGTACGGGTACGGGAACGAAAATGGAAGGCTTGGAAGTAGGAGGCAAAACAGGAACGGCACACATCGCCGAAGATGGCGAGTATGTGCGAATCTATAACGGTTCGTTCTTTGGTTTTGTCAACGATAAAAAGAACAAATACACCGTTGGGGTACTGGTACGCGAAGCGAAGAAAAAACATGCGTATTTCGCGGCGCAAAGTGCGGTGCCTGTTTTTAAAGAGATCATCGAGAAACTGGTCGATAACGGCTATTTAACCCCATCCGCCGAGATTCAAAACACACCTTAGTCAATTAAGCCTTTAATGCACTCCACAAACGCCTCATCATCATTGGGGCATTTTGCCACGATATAGCGTTCAAATCCAAGTCGGTGCGCAAGCTCGGCATACTCCATACTGAGTTCAAACTCTGTTTCAGAATTATCAATCGTAAACGAGATCGGAACAATGAGCGCATTTTTATTTTCAAGCGTTGAGAGTTTTTCCTCCATCGAAGGCTCAAGCCATTTAACCGGTCCAAGCTTCGACTGATAGGCTAAATGTACCTCTTTAAACTGCACACCTTCTTCGTGTAAAAGTTGTTCAACAAGCTTTACATGTAACGTTATTTCTCTCTGATACGGATCGCCATTCGCGATGATCTCTTGAGGCAGAGAGTGCGCGGAGAAGATGAGCTCCATCTGCGTTGGATCATTCGCTCCTAACGCTTCTTTGATCTTTTTCACCAAAAGGCGGTTATATCTTTCGTTCTCAAAAAAACGATCAATCACGCGAATACGCGCTTTAAAGTCCAATGCTTTCGCCACTTTCATAAAATCTTCCACCGAAGACTTGGTCGTCGTGGTCGAGTAGTGCGGATACAGTGGCAACAAGATAACCTCTTCAATTCCCTTGGCTTTGAGCTCCTCAATCAACGCATCACAAAAGGGAGGCGTGTAGCGCATCGCAAAGTTTACATGTAAAGCTGGAAGTGCGCTTTGTAGCTTTGCTACCAGGTGTTTGGTGTAGCCGACTAAAGGCGATTTGCCTCCGAGTTTGGCGTAGTTGGCTTGGGCTTTTTTGGTACGTGTTGAGGTGATCATAAAAGCGATAAAACGGCGTAAAAGAGCGCTCTTTACGGTGATGATATTGGCGTCATTGAACATATTGGATAAAAAAACTTTGACTTCATCAAGGTTATTGGGTCCTCCCATATTGAGTAGGACAAGCGCTTTTTGCATAGTGAACCTTTTCCATAAAATAGATTCTATTGTACTTTAGTGTTGCTAAAGAGCGCTTTACATGTAAAAAGTGTTGGAACGATTAAGCGGTGCTGTGGTATGTTTTTGTATGGTATTTCCAAAGAAACAGGGTGAATCGATGAAAAAATATATGGCAAGTTTTCTTTTTTGTGCGATGAACGTAATGGCTGAGTGTTCCTTGTCTTCAAACGCCTTGATCGCAAGAAAGGGCGAAGTGACCGATACCAAAACAGGACTTATCTGGAGTCGATGCTCCTTAGGTCAAGTGTGGCACAAGAGCAAAGGGTGTGTTGGTGATGTAGAGCTTTTAAGACGTAATGAGGCAGAAGAGCGTGTGCGTTCGCTTGGAACAAAGTGGCGCTTGCCGAGTATTGATGAGCTATTAACCCTTGTGGAACCTCGGTGTAAAAGCCCGATGATCAATGCCAAATTTTTTGGCAAAGTGTATAATTTTACAGGTGAGGGTGCGATTTATCTTAGTTCTTCGATTTACCTTGAGGGTGATGAGGTCATGCCAACGCTTTTTTATACGATAGATTTGATGAACGGTGGCGTAGATGCCCATACCAAAAGTTTTGTGGGAGCCGTGCGGTTGGTGCGTTAGAGTTTTTTAAGAGAAATGGCATGGCACAAATGTTTTTCATCTTTAGAGACACGAGCGCATTTTTCGCAGATAAATTTTGGTTTTGAGACGATCTTGATGATTTTTTTGGCATACGTTTTGACGTCCTCTTTTTTAAGAGAACAGAGTTGTTTGATTTTCATGCTCGCTCCTTTTACATGTAAGAGTGTAGCATGAAATCAAACAGAGTGTCCTTTAAAAAGCAGTTACACAGCGCCCATAATTTTTTTGGAACTTTCACCTTTGTGGCTGAGTATCTCTTCAAAACTCATCGCTTTTGCCGCACAATCAGTCTTTAAAAGTCCTTCATACAGCACGTCGATTTTCTTCTTGTTGTCAAGCTTTTTGAGCTCACTTTTATCGAGTCCTGAGAGGTCTAACAGTTCATTCCAAACAGAGCTTTCTGCCAAAGAGTACGCATGAATCGTGACACCTTCATAAGTAAATGTGCCATTTTTATCCAAATCGGTGATATACAGCACGACCAATGTTGCAGGGGTAAAAAAGGCTTTGTAACGCGCAAAAAAGGCTTCAAAATGTAAAATACTCTCTAATTCAGCGGAGAAAAAAGTGACACTAGCCTCATCTGCAACTAACAAAACTTGTTTCGCTTGCACTTTGGGTGGTAAGATGCGATCAGGGGAGAGCTGTTTTCCCTCTTCTACGATCAAAGCGCCTCGGTAACCGACTAAACCATTGCCGATTTCCCCATTAAAGGAAGGCTGCCACGCTAAATTATTCTCTTTAATAAACTGCAAAATCGACATGTGTATCCTTTATGTGTGATGAAGATGTTATACAAGAAGTATTCCGTGAGGTTTGAGGTGTAAACGATACAAGATTTTGTTAGATATAAAAAAAGTGGCAAGGAACCTTGCCACTTTATCATGAAGCTTTACGATGGATAATGCGTGGTACAACATTAGGTTGAAATGTTTCAATCAAAAGTTCATAGTAGGTTTGGATGTGGTATCCCAAACCTCTATAAAACAACGACTGAGCATTGTTTTGTACATCCACTGTCCACGATGTCATCCAAGGGGCTAAATGTATCGCTATAAACTGGCTAATATGTTTTGCAAAAGCATCACTTTGTGCCGCACTTTTAAGCAGTAAACTTAAAAATTCCAATTGAGTGGCGATGTGGTCGGCGGGCTCCTGTATTAGACGTGTCGTTTGAAATGAAAACGCATCATAAACTGCTTGGACATCATCGCTCTCTTGTGTAAAAATTTCACCCGATGACTCAAGGTAAAAAGATGCATAAGGCGGTGCTTTCAAAAATTCTTCATCGCATAGAAAAAGGCGTGTAAAATCAGCCGCAATCGTATCGCTACTCTCCTCACCATGGGAGCGTTTCCATAACATTGTTCCTTGTTCACAGGTTGGTGTTTGCGTATCTATAAACCACTCTTCTAAAACGTGATTTTCTTTAAGCATTTGCCATGTTTTAGCATCAGGAGGTGACGCTAGGAATTGTGCAAAAACATTTGCGGCAAGGCTTAGTGTTGTATAATCCATTCTAGACTCCTTATCCAATAAAAAAATGCGTTGTAATCAGCCCGTAAAATGCAACTCTAGTTGCTAAAACGCCTATAAAAACAATGACAAGAGAGAGCTTTGACATGTTACATGTAAAGCTCTCTGGAAGTAAGTCTTTGTAGATATTAAGCATCAGCGCAAGACCTGCTAAAATCAACCCACCACCTACAAAACAACCATAATAACCATGCATCAAATCAAATACATTTGCGATAGCATCAATGTGTACTTCTGCATTATGGAGCGTGTAAAGAAGCAGTGCCAGTGCAAATAAAACAAACCCACCTATACTCACCAGTGATGAAAGTGCAATTTCTTTAGTGACTTCAGCAAAAAATGCACGATAGGTAAATCCACCCAAGAGCAAAGCGGAGGCACAGAACAATAAAAAGGTTAATCCAAAGCTCCATGTTGGAACAATTTGTACCATAGAACCATAGATACCACTCATGGCAAACAGTGTCAAAAAGCCCACAAAAGGGAGCGCATAAATAGCTATTAAGGAACCTCTCAACATAACAAGGATACCAAGAAGTGCCATAATGCCAATACCTAAAATCTCTAAAGGTAGCCATGAAACAATCCATGTTCCATTTTGGCTAAATCCTGCCATGCGGAGTATCATATACGGAGCATGCAAAGGATCACCCAAGTGAAAGACCGAGGCGATAATACCAAAACATGTCAAAGCCAAAAAGAGTGCACCAAAGTTTTTACGTGAGTCTATTTTAGCATTAGAGCTGAGTTTTGTGCAAAGGGCATATACTAATGAAAGACCCACGGCAGCTTGCGCAACAACCGTAAAAAATACCAGTGGCAATTCGCCTATGATAATATTAGACAATGTCATAAGAGACCTCCGAAAGAGTTTGTGGCAGATGGGCAGTTCCATTGCCTTTATTGGATGGTTGAGCATTTTTTTCAGGTTTGATGCATAAATTTGGTCGGGTAATTTCATAAGCTGGCAATGGAGCAACACCAGCGATATGGCCGTGTTTTTCACGCAATTCACTGATAGGCCCTGCCTCAATAGCACGGAAAGGACAAGCATCAACACAAATAGGCATCATCCCCTCATCCAAGCGCTCTTGACACCCATTACATTTACTCATATGTCCTGTGTGTTCATTAAATTGAGGTGCGCCATAAGGACAAGCCATTGCACAGGATTTACATCCGATGCATTTGCTTGTATCGACATCCACAATGCCATAATCTCCCATATGCATCGCTCCAGTTGGGCACGCTTTTGTACAGGCAGGATCATCACAATGGTTACATGCAATAGAACTGTAATAGGCAAAAACATTGAAAGGCTGTAAAAGGTTGTTTTCATTTTTAACCCAACTACCACCTTCGTATTCACTCACACGACGGTAACTGACACCGATGGGTGAATCATGGTAATCTTTACAGGCTAATTGACATGTGCGGCATCCCACACAACGAGTTTGATCAAGATAAAATCCAAAATGTTTATTTTTTTCCATAATTTTTCCCTCTACGCTTTTTTAATCTCAACCAAAATGGAGTGTTGAGGATTGCCTTTGGCAATAGCAGATGGCTCATGTGTGGTCAGTGAATTGATACATCCACCAACATCAATGCCATTTTTCATCTTATACCAACCGCCTTGTGGACATGAAGTCACGCCTGGCATGATTTTTGGAGTTACTTTAGCCACGATACTCATCGTGCCATATTGGTTATAAACAAGAACCTTGTCTCCTGTTTTAATATGGCGCTCTTTGGCATCAACAGGGTTTATCCACAGTTCATCTGGATTGATTTCACGAATAGGTGCACTCTCCCAAAAGCTAGAGTGTGTACGACCTTTGTAGTGGTAACCAAATATTTGAAGTGGGTATGTTTTGCGGGCAGGATCAAGTGGCCCGTCTTTTGCTTCTGTAAAAACAGGAAGAGGTGTGATTGTTTGACCCTCATGCAAAATCCATGTTTTTGCCATTTTATCAAGTGCTGTACTGAAAATCTCAATTTTGCCGGTGGGCGTTTTAAGCGGATTAGCAATAGGGTCTTGAACAAATTTTTCAAATCCAACAAGAGGCTTTTTATAACGAGGCAATTTTAAAATACCCATCTCTTTCATTTGCGCAAAGGTTGGCATCCCTTCTTTATCTTTAAATTTTACATCCCAAAGATGCTCTAACCACTCAACTTGCGTACGACCTTCGGTAAAAGCATTTTTGAGTGTTTCTCCACCCAATTTTTCAGCGAGTTTTGTACACATATCATAAATTGGCATACTTTCGCCCAAAGGCTCAATCGCTTTTTGAGAATAGACAATATACGGTCTATCATTTGAATAACCCGAACTTGAACGCACAAAATCTTCTTGTTCAAGCGGCGTGGCATCGGGAAGAATGATATCTGCAAAGCGGTTACTCGATGTTCGTGTAACATTCACATCAACAATAAACTCACATAAACTTTCATCCTCAAGAATCTTAGCGGTTTTGTTGGCATCGCTGTGTTGGTTGATGAGGCAGTTTCCACCTGTATTCCATAAGAATTTAATATTTTGTTTGAGTTGCGTTGTCTTTCGTACACCATCGGTGATGTCACGCATCTCTTTACCTCTTACGATGGCATCTGTCCATAAAAAGCAAGGAATAGCATCTTTGATAGGATTTTTATACGGTAGCGGTGCGGGTTCAATCCATCCAGTTGTGTGCTCTCTCGTACCAGGATTGGTACCAATAGAGCCTATGTTACCTGTCATGGCTGCTAGTGTTGCAATGGCTCGCGCGGCTTGTTCACCGTTAGATTGGCGTTGCGCACCCCATCCTTGCGCTATAAAACAGGGTTTTGTCGTAGCAATTTCACGTGCGAGGTTAATAATAGTTTGTGCAGCTATTTTGGTAATAGATTCCGCCCAAGCAGGTGTTTTTTCGGTCTTATCTTCCCCTCTACCCATAACATAATCTTCGTATGAGCCGTTTTTGGGTGCATCCTCAGGAAGGGTATCAGAACTAAATCCAACGCAATATTTGCTCAAAAAATCTTTATCGTGAAGGTCTTCGCTAATCATTACATGTGCCATCGCCGCAATGAGAGCACCATCAGTTCCTGGGGCTATTGGAATCCATTGATCACAGGCTCCGACTAAACTGTCAGAATAGCGTGGATCAATATGAATAATTTTAGCACCGCCTCGTTCAAGGGCACATTTATACGCATAACCAGTACCTCCACCACTCATTCTTGTTTCGACAGAATTATTACCAAACATAACCACAAGTTTTGCGTATTCAATATTCATAATATCACTGCCTCTACTTGTGCCATAAAAATGGTTCAAACCATCAGTGATTTGCGCTGTAGAGTAGCTGTTATAATAATTGAGATACCCACCAAAGAGTGAAAGAAGTCTTACCCAAGGACCAGCGGTACAACGGTTCATAATAGCACCGGTTGTTCCTGTCGCATAGGTTAAGTAAATCGCCTCATTGCCGTATTTTTCTTTAACCTCTTTCATTTTTGTAGCAATGGTTTCTAAGGCTTCATCCCACGATATACGGGCAAATTTTCCTTCGCCACGCTTACCAATTCGTTTGAGTGGGTATAAAAGCCTATTGGGATTGTACACACGATAACGATTTGATCGTCCTCTTAAACATGCTCTTACTTGGTGAGAGCCAAACTCATCACCACCTGTATTATCGGTTTCAATATGATCAATCTTCCCACCTTTGACAAAAACACGAACAGGGCATTTACTACCACAATTGATAGTACAACCTGCCCATTTGATTGAATCGTATTTTTTTGAAGATGGAACTGTTTTTACATCTTCAGCAATGGATGGAAGCGGTAAAATTGCACTGCTTGCAAGTCCTCCACCTAAAGCACCACTCCATTGCAAAAATCGTCGCCGACTAATTTCATACATAGGGTCTCCTTGAAATTTATAGTTTTATAAAAATAATCTTATAAAAATAAGTTGTCAAAAAGTTGTCAGGTTTAATGATGAAAATAACTTTAAGAGGGGTATATTAAGAAGAACGTTATAATGAAAAAAATTTTAGGGAACTAGATGAAACCATGGTTGTTTCTTTTTTTATGGTGTATGTTTACACTAAGCCTTGAGGCCGCTAGTAAACATATTTTGCTTTTACACTCTTATAATAAAGGTATTCGTTGGAGTGATCATCTCTCTCAAGGTGTTGAAGATGTTTTAGCCCCTTTTAAAGAGTATCAGCTCACAACGGAGTATATGGATACCAAAAAGAATGAAGATCCTGAATATTTGATTCTTCTTTACAATTTATTTGTTGCAAAACTTAAATATCAACAGTTTGATGCCGTGATTGCTGCTGATGATTTTGCCGTAAAATTTGTTTTAAATAATAAAGATAAACTTTTCCCAAATGTTCCTATCTTCTTTTGTGGTATTGAAAAAAGTATGCCTGGTGTTGATGTAGAGCGTATTAAACAAGAAAAAATCCCTCTTGTTTTTGAGAGTAAAGAAGTTGCAATTAATATGCAGTTTTTAAAACATGTTATGCCGCACTTAAAAAATGTTTATATTATTAGCGACAAAACTAAAGATTCTATGTCTATCAATTCTATTTTCCAAGAAGAAGCACAAAAATTAGAAGCACAGGGTATTCATACAACCATTAATTTAGAGGGAGATCTTGAAAAAATAACTGATGATCTTGCCCATTTACCTCCTCATAGTGCAGTGATGTTAGGGACTTTACTGCGTGACAATCATGGGAATTATATTCCTTATTACAAAGTAAGTGATGTGATTAACACTTCTTTGGCACCTGTATTTGCCGCTAGTGATGTTTTGCTTTCTGAAGGAATTATTGGTGGTTATTTATTGCGTGGATATACCAATGGTGTCGCTGTTGCTAAATTGACCTTAGCATATCTTGATGGTCAAAAAATAGATACATCAAAACCGCTTGTTGTACCCTCGGAATGGATATTTGATTATAGGATGCTTCAAAAATATAACATTGATGGATCAATGCTCCCAAAAGAAGCTACGATTATTAACCCACCCAAAAGTTTTTTTGAAGAGCACAGACAGCTTGTCGAGTATGCGTTTATCTTTTTCCCCTTTATCTTAATTTCACTTATCTTGGCCATCATTAACATCTATCAGCGCCAAAGGATGGAAAAAAAATTAGCTGCACAAAGTTATTTGGAACAAGTCCTTTTGAATAACATTCGAAGTTCCATTTTCTGGATTGATATCAAAGGGTACATCAAAGGATGTAATGACTCTTTTTGTACCATGGTGGGACTTTCACTTGATCAAATAGTTGGGCGTAGTATTTGCGATGTTTTCACGATCTTGTGTCATATGCCCACAAAAGAGCAACTTTTTGAACTTCAAGAGATTGAATTTATGCGGCAAGAGCGAACCTATCGATTGCGTAGTCAAATTTTTCTCGATGAAGATGGCAAAAATGGTGGTATTGTTGCAGTCATCACCGATGTGACAGAAAAAAAACAACTTGAAATCAATACCCAGTTTATCATCCAACAATCAAAACTTGCCGAAATTGGGGAGATGCTCTCAGCCATCGTCCATCAATGGAAAGTACCTTTGGTTGAACTCTCAGCAGTTGCTCATAAAATGCACCATTATGATCAAAAAGGAAAACTTACCAGTAACGACATTCAAAAATTTTATGGGGTAATTATGTCTCAAACGATTTATATGGGCGAGACAATTGATGGATTTCGTGATTTTATACGGCCTTCCAATGAGCCAAAAGCCTTTGATATTGACCAAGGTATCAAGGATGTTCTTGCGTTGCTATCCTATTCCATGAAGTATGACTCCATTGAAGTGAAGTATACAAATCATCTCACTAAAAGTAATATACTTTGGGGATACCCTAATGAATTTAAACAGGTTATTGTCAATATCATTAACAACGCGAAAGATGCGATTTTAGAAGAAAAAGTAAAAGCGCTTGTAACCAAAGGCCATATACACATTGATTTATACGAATTTGATGAAAGTGTTGGTGTTTTTATACGAGATAATGGTATTGGTATAAGTCAAGAGATATTACTCAACCTTTTTCAGCCCTTTTTTACGACAAAAACGAAAGGCGATGGATTTGGTTTGTATATGGCAAAGCTCATTATTGAAAGCAAAATGAACGGTAAAATCACATTAAAGCCTTTAACTCAAGGTGTGCAGGTGTGTATTGAGCTTCCAAGAGAGAAGGAGAAGAGCTATGAAAATCTTATTGCTTGAGGATAATGTCAATTTGGCTGAAATTATCAAAGAGATGTTAGAAGAAAAAGGTCATACGGTTGATTGGTTCGATGATGGTGAAGCGGCACTTTTTGAAAGTGCAAACGGGTACGATTGTTTTGTGCTGGATATTTATGTTCCTACGATGGATGGTATAGCACTTCTAAAAGAGATACGCCAGCGTGAAAAAAAGACGCCTGCTATCATCATCAGTGCTAATATAGAGTTAGAAACGATTCAAAAAGCGTACATTGCAGGATGCCACGATTACTTAAAAAAACCTTTTTATATGTACGAGTTGGAGCGTAAAATTGACCTGCTTTGCTCCAGAAATGTGCGTTTAGAGTTGCATGATGGCTTGAGCTATGATCCTAAAGATGAACTACTGTATGACGCATTTAATGAAGTGATGAAGCTTACATTAAAAGAGCGTCGGTTGATGGCAATATTAGCCAAAACCCCTAATATTATTGTCTCAATTGAGCATATAGAGCAGTATGTGTGGGAGGGTGAAGATGTGGGAATTGCAGGACTACGCTCTTTAGTAAAGCGTTTGCGTGCTAAGCTTTGTGAAAAGAGCATTGAAACACAAAACTACGGTTATCGCTTGGTTGTTTTGTGATGTTACTACAATAAAAGGTTTCTCAACTGATAATAGTTTTCTAAAACTTCTTTTTATTAAAATTAAAATTGTGCTCAAGAAATGGATTCTGCTTGTACATAATTAAAAGCTAATGCTTTTATAACTCTCAATTTATTGCTTATAGGTGTTGATGCATCTTTATGAATACAATTTCTACTTTTTACATGTAACCCCTTAATCGCATTTCCTGTATAATCGCGCAACTATTAACGATGTATGGAGCGCGACTGTATGAATCACACGTTTAAAATGATCCTTTTTTACCTTGCGATGTTTGCCACATTGGGGCTTTTTTGGTTTTGGATGGCTTTGCCTTCTTCGAGCCTCATAACGCTTGATCCCAATGTCAAACTACAATGCCTTTCGTATGCCCCTTTTGGCAAAAATGAATCGCCGATGGATATTCCTAAAGGGTTTCGTCCTTCGACCGAGCAGATGGACAAAGATTTGGCGCATTTGGCGACGATTACGAGTTGTATTCGTTCTTACTCAAGCGTGGGGCTTGAAGAGTTACCCGAGATTGCGCGTAAACATGGGCTGAAACTGTGGCTGGGTGCATGGGTAAGCAGTGATGTGGCGTTGACGAAAAAAGAGATCGACACAACGATTCGTTTGGCTAAAGAGAACAAAGACATTGTCGAAACCGTTGTCGTGGGCAATGAAGCGTTGTTGCGACGTGATGTGAGTGCCGCACAATTGGTCGGCTACATAAACGAAGTGAAACAAGCATTGCCCGATATGGTCATCACGTATGCCGATGTGTGGGAGTTTTGGAATAAGCACCCCGAGGTCGCACCTGCGGTCGATCGCGTGACGATTCACATCTTGCCGTACTGGGAAGATACACCCATCAGCGTGGACAAAGCGCTTTTACATGTAAAGAATATTCGTGAGTTGATGCAACAAAAAATTCCCGATAAAGAGATCGTCATCGGTGAGACAGGCTGGCCAAGTGAAGGACGTATGCGTGAATCTGCCTACCCCAGTGCGGTCAACCAAGCTCTCTTCACGCGTGGGTTTGTCAAAATGGCGGAAGAGAGTGGCTGGCAGTACAACTTCATCGAAGCGTTTGACCAACCGTGGAAGCGCATGAGTGAAGGTGCTGTGGGCGGTTTTTGGGGTCTGTTTGATGCCGATAGGGCGGATAAACACATCTTGCATGGTTTTGTCTCCAACTTTCCCAATGCGCTGTGGCTTTTTATCAGCAGTTGTGCGCTCAGTCTGGTTGGTTTGATTTGGCTTTGGGGCGTGCCGACATGTTCGTGCAAAAAAGCGCCGTACTGGTTTGCAACGCTCTTTGGTGGTTCGGTGGCGCTTACGTGGCAAGCCAATGCGTATTGGATCGTTTCGCGCAATAATTTGGAAGAGGCGTGGGCGATTTTATGCCTCTGTGTCGCTTTTTTACTGTGGCTTAAACTGGTGCGCTTTCTCATTGCTGAAGAGATCACGATGCGAGGTTCGATGGCGCGTTTCATGAGCGTTATAACGCTCAGTGAACCCAAAGGCGAGACCTTTTGGGAAGATGTTTTGCATCTGTGTAGCATCAGCATCGTGCTTGTGATGGCGCTCTCTTTAGCGTTTGATGGACGCTATCTGAACTTTGAGCTAGGAACGCTTGGCATCATTGCGGTGGTGTATGCGGTGATTTATTTTTCAACCGAGCGTAAAGAGCTTAATGGTTTGATGGAAAAAGCGAGCGGGTTGATCTTGTTTTTAAGTGCCTTAGCGGTTTTAGTTCAAGAGAGTGCACGCAATGATTTTGCGCTGAATTGGGTCATTTTAGTGATGGTTTTGGGCTCAACATTGTGGCTTTCCACCTCTAAATTGTGCGGTCTTTTTAGAACACTTTTGATTTTAGTCGTAGCCGCTCTTGCCATTGTGGCAATGAAAGAGGGTGTCTATGTCAAAGAGTCGTGGGTGGCTGTGTGCGCGGCTGAACCGATGCTTCCTATCTGTCAATTTAGAACGCTTTTAGGCAAGGTGATTTACCTCAATTACGTAGGGCTTTCAGGCATTGTCATTGCCATCTTTAGCGTGTTCTCAGGAAGCTATATCTTGGGTATGATCGCCATTGTTATGGGTCTTTTCTGCCTTCTGACGTTTAATGGCTTTTTAGGTGCCATCATTGTCGTTTTGGGTTGGTGGATTGTGGGGTATCGTCTGAGTGAAAAGTGTACGTTGTAGGTCTCTCTTTCGTACGGTTTTCAGGGGCTTTAATAATAACCTTTAGGTTTTTTCGTTAAAATAGATAAATTTTTATAATAAAACTAGGATGATTGTATGGATGTTAGAGCTGAGTTTTTAAAGTTTTTTGAACAAAAAGGTCACAAGATTATCGAGAGTTCTCCCCTTGTGCCCGATGACGCGACGCTTCTGTTTACCAACGCAGGCATGGTTCCTTTTAAGAGTGTTTTCACAGGCGAAGTGCCTCGCCCAAACCCTCCGCGTGCGACAACCTGTCAAACGTGCATCCGTGCAGGTGGAAAACACAATGACCTTGATAACGTCGGCTACACAGCGCGCCATCATACTTTTTTTGAAATGCTTGGAAACTTCTCTTTTGGCGATTATTTTAAAGAAGATGCCATCTCTCATGCGTGGGAGTTTGTCACAGACGTTTTAAAACTTCCCAAAGACAAACTCTGGGTGACCGTTCATGAGAGCGATGATGAGGCAGAAGCGATTTGGAAAAAACACATCGACGCGAGTCGCATTATGCGCTTTGGTGATAAAGACAACTTCTGGCAAATGGGCGATACGGGACCATGCGGTCCGTGCAGCGAAATCTTCATCGATCAAGGGGCTGAAAACTTCAACACGCCTGAGGATTATATGGGCGGCGATGGTGATCGTTTCTTAGAGATTTGGAATCTTGTGTTTATGCAGTACGAGCGCGACTCTTCAGGTGTGCTTCATCCGCTTCCTAAACCTTCTATCGACACGGGTATGGGTTTAGAGCGTGTCACAGCGGTGCAAGAAGGCGTTTTCAGCAATTATGACTCTTCACTCTTTATCCCATTAACGGACAAAGTCGCTGAGCTGTGCGGAAAACCGTATGCGTATAAAACGGGAGCAAGTTACCGTGTTATCGCCGATCACATTCGCGCTGTCTCTTTTCTTGTAGCCCAAGGCACAACCTTTGGTCGTGTAGGACGTGGGTATGTGCTAAGACGCATCCTAAGACGTGCAGTCAGACATGGTTATTTGTTGGGTCTTCGTGAGCCGTTTATGTACAAACTTCTTGATACCTTATGTGCGCTTATGGGCAAACAGTACCCGTACCTTGTTGCTAAAAAAGAGGTCATCGCTGAGCAGATTAAAAATGAAGAAGAGAGCTTCTTTACGACTATCGCTTCAGGACTGGAACTCTTTGAAAAAGAACTCCCCAATACCAAAACGATGTTCAGCGGTGAAGTTGCGTTTAAACTCTATGACACCTATGGCTTCCCTCTTGATTTGACAGCAGATATGCTTCGTGAAAAAGGGCTTAGTGTCAATGAAGCGGAGTTTGAAGCTTTGATGGCGGAGCAAAAAGCGCGTTCTAAAGCCTCATGGAAAGGAAGTGGTGACAAAGCAACCCAAGGTGAGTTTAAACCGCTCCTTGAAAAATTTGGTCTCAATACTTTTGTTGGTTACATGCAAAAAGAGGCCAAAACCAAAGTCTTAGCACTCTTAGATGAAAACTTCAAAGAGGTTCAAAGTTTAGACGAAAACGGTTGGGTGATGTTTGAACAAACCCCATTTTACGCGATGAGCGGTGGACAAAGTGGCGATGAGGGTGTCATTGAAGGCTATGGAAAAGTGCTCGATACGAAGAAATTTTTTGACCTTAATCTTTCCCTTGTTGAGCTTGAAAAACCTTTACATGTAAACGATGAGGTAAGCCTCAGTGTGGATGTCTCACGCCTTGAGATCGAAAGACATCACAGTGCAACACACTTGCTACACAGCGCACTTCGTAAAGTCTTGGGTGAGCATGTTTCTCAAGCGGGTAGTTTGGTCGAAAAAGACAGACTTCGTTTTGACTTCTCACATCCAAAAGCACTCAGTTTTGAAGAGATCGCTAAGGTTGAAGCGTTTGTGAACAGTGTCATCGCGAGTGGTGTTTCGGGAGAGACAAAACTGATGAATGTCGAAGAGGCTAAAAACAGTGGCGCTATGGCGCTTTTTGGCGAAAAATACGGCTCAGAAGTGCGTGTGGTCAGTTTTGGTGATGCGAGTGTTGAGCTGTGCGGTGGAACGCATGTTGAGAACACTGCCAATATCGGAAGCTTCTTTATTCAAAAAGAGAGCGGTGTGAGTGCGGGTGTCAGACGTATCGAAGCGATTTGCGGAAGTGCGGCACTTTCTTATGCGCAAAGTTTAAGAAGCGATCTTGAAGCGATTAAAGAGAGTGTGAAACATAAAGAGCCACTCATCGGCATCAATCGTCTGAAAGAAGAGATTAAAACCCTAAAAACTGAAGTTGAATCTTTAAATGCTCACGCTGGAAAGTCTGTAGAATCTTTACATGTAAACGGCGTTGAACTCATTGTGGATGTATTGGGTGCTGGCGATATTAAAGCGCGCATTGATGATCTTAAAAATGAGAAAAACTCCGTTGCAGTGCTTTTACTGCAAGTTAAAGACGACAAAGTGATGATCGCTGCAGGTGTTAAAAATGCCGCGATTAAAGCAGGTGCGTGGATTAAAGAGATCGCGCCGATCGTTGGTGGCGGTGGAGGAGGGCGAGATGACTTTGCGCAAGCAGGGGGGAAAGATGCTTCTAAAATCGAAGAGGCAAAATCAGCAGCCCTCGCGTATGCAAAATCCATTCTTCAAGGCTAAAAAATGCGCGATTTTTTCATAGAGATCTTTGGGGACTTTAGCCGAATCATCGTTTTTTTACATGTTATCAGCTCGGCACTGCTGATTGGTAGTATGTTCGTAATGCGTTTTGTGATTCAGCCTGTGGAAGAAGATGTCGCCGATGAGAAGATAAAATTTAACAGCTGCATTAAAATGATGCGACGTTACATTCTTTTTTTAGTGCCAGTGCTTCTGATTATCATCATAACATCGGTGTTTATGCACATCGGGCTTGGCTTTAAAGCGGGCAATCCGACCACCTATGTGATGGTGCATACCAAAGAGGCTCTGTGGACGTTTATCGCTTTTAATTTTATTTACATGTACTTCAAATATCTCAAAGCCAAAAAAGGTTTAGAGGAAGAGAATTACATCGAGGTCGAGGAAAATGTGATCTTGATGGTGAAATATCTCATCCCTCTCAATCTGCTTTTAGCCGTTATCTCGGTCTATTTTGGCGTGATTTTACGAGGCTATTAAGATGCAAACGATCGTGCTTGGCTCCTCTTCCATTACGCGCGCGGAACTGCTTACGAAATTTGGCGTTCCGTTCATCCAACGAGATCCTGGGTTTGACGAAGAGAGCCTTCGCATCGCTGATCCAGCCCATTTTGTCTACCATGCGACGAAAGGGAAAATGCAGAGTTACCTTGAAACGTACGACTTGGAAATGCCTGTTTTGTGCGCCGATACCGTAGTTACAGCCAATGGGCAGATTTTGCGTAAAGCCAAAGACAAAGCCGATGCCAAGCGCATTTTAGAGGCACAAAGTGGCAACACGGTGAGCATTTTGAGCTGCATGATTTACAAATCCAAAACGATTGAGCTTATTGATCTCTCCACAACGGACTATCTTTTCTTGCCATTTGAGCCCAAAGCACTGCATGATTATTTAGAAAGCGATGAGTGGAAGGGTAAAGCAGGAGCGTGTATGGTAGAAGGCTTTTGTAAGTCCTACATCAAAGAGGTGGTCGGACTTGAGAGTACCGCCATGGGGCTTAGCGTTGAGAAGCTGTTGCCTTTTTTACCCCTGTAACCATGTATCAAAACGAAATCCAAGCCATCACCAAAGCCAATCGCTACCGAAGCCGTAAGCTTTACGATGAATCTTTGGCGGATTTTAGCTCGAACGATTACCTCGGTTTTGCACAAAATCACACCCTTTTTGAACGCGCTGTGGCGCAAGTTTCGATCTATAAAACTCACGCGCCCAAGGCGTCTATTTTGGTCAATGGCTATCATCCCATTCATGAAGAGTTTGAAGCATTCTTAATGCGCCATAACGGTTTTGAAGCCGCTCTTGTGTGTGGCAGTGGTTTTTTAGCCAATTTTTCACTTATTGAAGCGTTACCGCGTAAACGGGATCTTTTGCTCTTGGACGAAGCGTATCATGCGAGTGGCATGGTCGCTTCTAAAACGGTGGATGCCGAAGTGTTGACGTTTAAGCACAACGATGCCAATCATCTTGAAAGTCTGATTAACACGCACAACCACAACCGCATTATCATCGCGGTTGAGGGCATTTATTCGATGAGTGGCGATCTTCTAAATCCCGATATTTTTGAGATAGCCGATCGTTATAACGCGATTTTAATTGTCGATGAAGCACACAGTGTGGGCGTTGTAGGCGACAATCTTCGAGGTGTGTTTGATCTCTTTCACATTACCCCCAAAGCAAACCATATCAAAATGGGAACCCTTGGAAAAGCGCTCGGAAGTTATGGCGCGTATATTTTATGTTCACAGCACATCGCAGAATTTTTACAAAATCGTGCCAAAGCGATCATTTATACCACAGCACCCTCTTTGTTTGATATTGCCCTAGGCTATCAAGGTTTGCTGTACATTCTTAAAAACAGAGCTAAACTCAAAGCCGATATTGCTGAGCGTCAAAAGGTTGTGCATGAATGTTTAGGTGTCAAAATAGATGGACTGATTTGCTCGTATCCTTTATCCACTGGAGCGGATGCGTTGGGAGTTCAGCAAAGCTTGATCGTCGAGGGATTTTTGGTCGGAGCGATTCGCCCACCCACCGTTCCAAGGCCCATTTTGCGCATCATCCCTCGTTTGGGTGAGAGCGTAGAACAGCTTCGTGCGTTGTGCTCTTTGATCCAAAAGGGGTCATTTTGAGCTTTACATGTAAAGAGCTTGTGATTCAACATAAAGCTAAAACCCTTTTGCATGTAAGCTTTTCGTTTGCGCGATCGTTTGCGCTGATTGGGGAGAGTGGCAGTGGAAAAAGTTTGACGCTGAAGGCACTTTTAGGTATGTTACCGCATGAGTTAAAGAGCACACTGTCGTACAACGCTAGTTATGAACTCAAACGAGGAGAGAGCATCGCTTTTGTGCCTCAAAACCCTTTTACAGCGCTTTCTCCACTCACCAAAATCGAAAAGCAGTTTATGGCACCACTTGAGAGGGCGCAAAAGTACCTTCGCATGGTCAATTTGGATGTGGACTTTTTAGACCGCTTTCCCTCCGAGCTGAGCGGTGGGCAGTTGCAACGCCTCATCATCGCGATGGCACTGAGCATAGAGCCTCGTTTACTCCTTTTGGATGAGCCGACCACGGCGCTGGATGAAGAGAGTAAAACCACGGTTTTAGAGTTGATCGCAACGCTTCAAAAAGAGTGTGGGTTTGATCTGCTTTTTGTGACGCATGATATTGGAACGATTGAGCATTTATGCGATGAAGTGGGTATTATTAAAAATGGAAAAATCATTGAGTCTGGTTTGACGCAACAGATATTAAACGACCCAAAAGAGGCATACACGAAGCAGCTTTTGGCGTCTGGATTTCGACAAAGGAGTTTTAGAGAGTGAAATACATTATAACAATTTTAACCATGCTTGGATTTGCAGCGGTTATGGCCATTATCTTTTTATACGCACAGATTCGGTTTGATGCCGATAAAATTATTGACTATAACCCAAAATTAACCACACAAATTTACGATCGCAACGGTGATCTTGTTGCTAATCTTTTTGATGATGAAAATAGGATCTATGTTGAGTACAAAGATATTCCTTCACGTGTTATTGAAGCGTTGGTTGCAACCGAAGATACCTCATTTTTTGAGCACAATGGTATTAATATTGAAGCGATTTTTAGAGCGCTGATTAAAGATATTCATGCCATGAAACTGGTTGAGGGGGCAAGTACGATCACTCAACAGCTCATCAAAAATACCGTTTTGACACGCCAAAAAACCTTGACCCGTAAAATCAACGAAGCGATTCTTGCCTACACGGTTGAAGCCGCATTGACCAAAGAGCAGATTTTAGAGCGTTACTTTAATCATGTCTATTTTGGGCATGGTTATTACGGGATTAAAACCGCGTCTCTTGGGTATTTTAAAAAACCACTTGAAGGACTGAGTCTTAAAGAGATTGCCATGTTAGTCGGACTTCCTAAGGCACCTAGTTCGTATGACCCAACGCGCCATATGGATCTCTCCCTAAGCAGGGCCAATCAAGTTCTCAGCCGTCTTTATACCCTCGGCTGGATCAGTGAGGCGGAATACACTAAAGCAACCTTGGAGCATCCAATGGTGTATGACGAAACCTTAACACGCAATCGTGCCCCTTATGTGGTGGATGAAGTGATTAAAAGCTTAGCCTCAGAGTACGACGATATCAAAAAAGGTGGGTATAAAATTTACCTTACGATTGATCTTAAGATGCAACAACTTGCTCATGACGCCCTTAATGTAGGGTATAAAGGAATGGTTGCTCGTATGGGAAAAGATGCCAATGCAACAGAGCTCAATGGTGCGATGGTGGTTATGGAAAACAACACGGGCAATGTTTTAGCGCTTGTGGGTGGCATTGATTATGCAAAAAGCAGTTTTAATCGTGCAACACAGAGCAAACGCCAACCAGGATCAAGTTTTAAGCCTTTCTTGTACCAAAAAGCTTTGGATTGGGGTTATTCACCACTGTCTGAAATTCCTGATATTTCACGAACCTATGTCAACAGTGAAACCGATGAAGAGTGGAAACCAAAAAACTATGAAAATGATTTTGAAGGTTTGATCACACTTAAAGAGGCGTTGGTGCATTCGCGTAACCTTGCTACGATCAATCTTTTATCGCTTTTAGGAATGGACAGTGTCTATAAAGAGCTAAAAAAAGATGGTTTTAAAAATATTGCTATGGATTTAACACTCGCCCTTGGAAGCTTTGGTATTTCACCGCTTGAATACAGTAGTTTTTACTCCATGTTCCCTAATTATGGTGTGAAAGTCGAACCGCTTCTTGTCAAGAAAGTGATCACGCGTCAAGGAGTTGAAAAAGTGTATGAAACAGAGAGTCAAATCCTTACTTCTCCCAAGCAGAGCTACTTGATGATTGATATGCTCAAAGAGGTTGTGAAACGAGGAACAGGACGAAATGCGCAAGTTCCGGGCATCGAAATTGGAGGAAAAACAGGAACAACCAATAGCAGTGTGGATGTCTGGTTTTGTGGTTTTTCACCGGATATTGAAGTGATTACCTGGTATGGCAATGACAACAATACCCCGCTTAAAAAAGGCGAAACGGGTGGTCGTTCTGCGGCACCTGCGTTTAAATACTTTATGACAAAGTATGTTGAACTGCATCCTGAAACCACACGTGAATTTAAGATGCCAGAAGGTGTCAATGCCCGAAAGGTTGATGGAACCACAGAGTTTTTTACCGATGTCTCACCGTTTCCAAAGAGCAGCACCAAAGAGTTAAACGAAGAGGGTGGTTTGATGTTCTAACAGCTTTACGGGGAAAGAGTGATACAACTCTCTGCCTCGTAGCTTTTCAATGAAAGCGTGCAAGGTAGGAAGTGATTTAATTCTGCCTCACAGAGGCAAGCTTCAGCGCCTAGTGCAACGTAGCTTTTCAAGCTTAGCTTGGAAAGCGTGTAAAGATAAAAAAAGGGGAGTAAGAGGGAAATCCCTCTTGCTCCCTGAATACGTCTTAAATGATTAGCAAGAGAACATTGTTTTAAATTCAAACGCAGTAGGTCTAGCCTCATCTGGCCAAACTTGCGTTTCAAATTTGTAGTGTTGATACGTGTCCAAAAACTCTGGTGTCATAACCGGTTTAAGATACTCGTTGTCACGGATTAACGCTTCAAGTGAACCTCTTAGGGTATGAGGCATTTGGTTAATACCTTTTTCTCTAATTTCATCAAGTGTGAGTTCAAACAAATCTTCATCCATTGGTCCAATAGGCTCAGTTTTAGTGTTGATACCATCAATTCCAGCAAGAAGCATAGAAGCAAATGCAAGGTATGGACAAGATGTTGAATCTGGGAAACGCATTTCAACACGAACCGATTTCTCACCCGCACCGTAAGGGATACGACATGAAGCAGAACGGTTTTGCATAGAGTATGTAAGGATTGAAGGAGCTTCAAATCCTGGAATGAGACGTTTGTATGAGTTGGTTGATGGGTTTGTAAACGCCGCAACACTACGTGCGTGTTTCAAGATACCACCGATGTACCAACGAGCCATGTCGCTAAGGTTTGCGTATTCGCCAGCCTTAAAGAACATGTTTTTGCCATCTTTCCAGATAGATTGGTGAACGTGCATACCGCTACCATTGTCACCGTAAAGTGGTTTTGGCATAAAGGTTGCTGTTTTACCGTTAAGGTGCGCTACCATTTTTACAACGTATTTGTATTTTTGAACGTTATCCGCTGCTTCAATCAATGTTCCAAATTTAACACCAATTTCGCCTTGTGCTTGAGCAACTTCGTGATGAACAACGAATACTTCAAGACCAACTTGTTTGAGTGTTTGAACCATTTCAGCACGTAAATCTACCATTGAGTCGATTGGTTGAACGGGGAAGTAACCACCTTTTGTGCCGGGGCGGTGACCTGTGTTATAACCATCAGTAAAGTTTTTTGCGCTATTCCAGCCGCCTTCTTCAGAGTCTACTTCATAGTAAGAACAGTTAATGTCATCTCTGATTTTCACATCATCAAATACGAAGAATTCATTTTCTGGACCAAAGTAAGCGACATCACCCAAACCTGTCTCAGCAAGGTATTTCAATGTTTTTTTAGCGATACTTCTTGGACATTTCTCATAAAGTTCACCTTTATAGATGTCGAAAACATCACAGAATACAACAACCGTTGAATCCGCTGTGAAAGGGTCTAAAAACGCGCTCTCTGCTTCTGGTTTAAGCAACATATCGGATTTGTTGATGGGTTGCCACGCATCGATTGATGAGCCATCAAAAGGAATACCATTGGTGAAAGATTCTGCACTGATTGATTCAATAGTATATGTAAGGTGATGCCATGTTCCTTTCATGTCAGTGAAACGGAAATCGACAAATTCAACTTCATTGTCAGTAGCGTATTTGAAAAATTCTTCAACACTGTTAACGAATTTACCCATGTTGTAACTCCTAGATTTTAAATTTAAGTAATTTTATCAGATTGAACTGAAAATAAAGCCGAATAGTATGCTTAAAAATTAACCAATATTCGATCTCTGCTTTCAAAAGTTGCACATTTTTTATACCCAAATGCTTTTGCAATCAACCGCAACTCTTCTTGGCGCAATCCAATATGCTGAACGGTATGCGCATCCGAACCAAAGGTAATTGGAATATCATGTTCTGCGATCAACTCCATCAAGGGATGGCTTGGGTACGCTTCACCTACGGGTTTACGAAAGCCAGCGGCATTGAGCTCGATCGTCATATTGGCTTTTTTAATCGCTTTTATGGCATTTTTTGCGATGAGTCTGACATCTTTTTTGGGCAAATAATTAAAGACTTTAATCAAGTCCAAATGCCCAACAATATCAAATAATCCGCTCTTTGCCATGGCTCCAATCGCTGCAAAATAGCGCTCCCACACTTCATCAATGTTTTTGGTACGGTACTCTCCGATAAATTCGGGATTGTCAAAGCCCCAAGCGCCTAAAAAATGGACAGAGCCTATAAAATAATCAACACTTCGTTTCAGCACACGCTCATCAATATACCCTTCTAAAAAATCGACCTCATAGGCGAGTAAAATTTGGATCTGATCGTGGTAGGTTTCTTTTACATGTAAAACATCGTTTTCATAATTTTCCATTTGGGAAAAATCCATACGATACGCCTCATCAAAGTTCATAGGCGCGTGATCGGAAAAGCCAAAAACATCTATTTTTTTCTCTATGGCGGCTTGTACATACGCTTCAATGCTTCCATCTGCATGGTTGCATAAAGGGGTGTGGTTATGTAAATCAATCATCATGGCAGGCTTCCTTGTATCAGGGTCTTAAAGTTAAATTATATAAAAAGTTCACTATAATAGACCATAATTTGTCATTTTGAGGAGAAAGCTTATGACGCAAGAAGAACTTGATGCTTTGATGGCGGGCGATTTAGATGAAATGGACGATGCTGCACCTGCCCACAGTGCCATTGAAGAGAGTCTGGAATCAGATGAAGATGAGATGTCGGACAGTGAGGCTTTAGAAGTTGAAAAAGATAAAGCAGCAACCCAAATGATGCATGAATACAGACCATCCTCCACGATGTCTTGGCCTCCACCACCGCCTACGTCTGATCATAAGATGGTGCATCAACTTGATGATGTGACCAAAGACTCTGAGATCAAAGCGACTCAGGTATTTGACAAACTTGAAAC
Organism: Sulfurospirillum multivorans DSM 12446; assembly: GCF_000568815.1. Lineage (NCBI taxonomy): Bacteria > Pseudomonadati > Campylobacterota > Epsilonproteobacteria > Campylobacterales > Sulfurospirillaceae > Sulfurospirillum > Sulfurospirillum multivorans. The sequence goes on along the minus strand of NZ_CP007201.1, from coordinate 2,209,507 downwards.
CGTTAGTAATTTTATGATGAGTGCGGAAGAGAATGCCAAAGAGGTCATTAAGCTGATTGAGACCAACATCACACTTTTTGAAACATTGGTGACAAAATTTCCTAAAATCGATCAGTTCCAAAAAGCGCTTGATGACAACAAAGGGATGAAAGATCGCGTCGAAGATCTTTTGATGAATGCCCAAATGGCAGAAGATGAAATCATGATGACGATGGACATTATGCAGTACCAAGATATTCACCGTCAAAAAATAGAGCGGGTTATTAACGTTATGCGAGCCCTTTCTAAATACATGAGCGCTCTGTTTGAAGGCTCTAAGGATGATTCAAAACGTGTCAGTTCTGCTGTGCATATTCACGGTGATGAGACAACAGAAGATGTTGTGAGCAGTGAAGATATTGAAGCGTTAATCGCTAGTTTAGGAAAGAAATAGGTGTCAAACGTCGAACTGCTTTCTCCTGCTGGAAATTTTGAAAAGTTAAAAATAGCGCTGGCTTATGGCGCAGATGCCGTGTATGCAGGGGTGAGTCACTTCTCCCTTCGCATACGCTCAGGCAAAGAGTTTACCTACGAGAGTTTTGAAGAGGCGATCAACTACACGCACGCACAAGGCAAACACCTGCACGCAACCGTGAATGGTTTTCCGTTTAATGCACAGATTCCGTTACTTGAAAAACACATTGAGCGTGTGGCGGCGATGAAGCCTGATGCGTTTATTGTGGCGGCTCCTGGTGTCATTAAACTAGCGCATAAAATTGCACCGCATATTCCGATTCACCTCTCCACGCAAGCGAATGTTTTAAGTTACCTTGACGCCGAAGTCTATTCGGATATGGGCGTGAAGCGCATTATCGCAGCGCGTGAAGTGAGTTTGAAAGATTTGGAGCAGATCAAAAAGCATCTACCACATTTAGAGCTGGAAGTGTTTGTACACGGTTCGATGTGTTTTGCCTACAGTGGTCGCTGTTTGATCAGCTCCGTGCAAAGCGGACGCGTTTCAAACCGTGGAAGCTGTGCGAATGACTGTCGTTTCCCGTACACGCTTTACGCACACAACGAAGAGAGCGGAACACTGTTTCGTATTGAAGAGAGTGAAGAGGGCACGCACATTATGAATGCGAAAGACCTCAATTTAAGCGCGCATGTCAAAGAGATACTTGATTCGGGTGTCATTGATTCACTGAAAATTGAAGGGCGAACCAAGAGTTCGTATTACGTAGGCATTACGACCAAAACGTATCGCCAAGCGATTGAAGATTATTATGCGAACCAATTTGATGCCACCAAATACACGGCGGAGCTTGATACAACCAAAAACAGAGGGTTTAGTGATGGCTATTTGGTCAATCGTCCGTTTGAAAAAAATGATACCCAAAACTTAGCGCACTCGATTAGTGAAGGCACCCATCAAGTGGTAGCTCAAGTAAGTGAAGATGGCACGACCTGTTTGTGTAAGGATGTTTTGGCGTTACATGTAAAGTATGATGTGGTCATGCCCGCTCATCTTTCAATTGAAGCAATGGACAATGACATTGGCACTATTTTTGAAGAAGATGGCCTGTGGAAAATATCCTTTAAACAACTTCAAACGCCCAATGGTAAAGCGTTTGATGAGATACACAGCGGCAATGTCAATGCGATTGTCTTGCCAACACCCTTACCAGGGTTTACATTTTTAAGAGCAAAGATAAAAGGATAAAACGTGAAATTCGTTTCTATTATAATGGGAAGTAAAAGTGATTATACCGTGATGGAAGAGTGCGCAAAGACGTTAGAGAAATTTGGCGTCTTGCATGAGGTCATCGTCTCCTCAGCGCACCGAAGTCCAGAGCGAACGCATGAATATGTTAAAAATGCTGAAGCCAAAGGGGCGAAAGTCTTTATCGCGGCAGCAGGCATGGCAGCGCATTTAGCCGGCGTAGTAGCTTCACTGACCACAAAACCGGTCATTGGTGTTCCAATGACCGGTGGCGTTATGGAGGGTATGGACGCACTTTTAAGCACCGTTCAGATGCCTGGAGGCATGCCAGTAGGAACGGTGGCGATTGGCTCAGCAGGAGCTATTAACAGTGCCTATTTAGCGATGGAAATTCTTGCTCTTGCGGATGAAGAGTTGGCGGCGAAACTCAAAGAAGATCGCATTTTAAAAGCAAAAAAAGTTGAAACCGATTCTGCGGGGATTGAGATTATCCTATAAGGGGCAAAACAATGAACAGTTGGATGGAAATTGAAGAGTTTAGCGGGTTGATGAATTTGGATATTTCTGCCATCAGATCATTGATTGATGAGGGTAAACTCACGAGCAAAGAAGAAGAGGGACAGTGCTTTGTAGAAATAAGCCGTAGTGCGCAAGCACTGATTCCTGCGACCAAAGGCATTGTCCTCGATGAAGCGTATGAAGGTTCATCCGTGAGTCTAAGCTCTGAATTTGTGGAAAAAACGGTTGGGGCGATTTTAAGCCTGCATGAAAAAGTATTGGATGCCAAAGAGGAGACGCTAGACGCGCTCAAAGGGGAAAACCGCTTTTTAAAAGAGGCACTTTTCTCGATGCAAGAGCTTTGCGATGAAGACCGCAAAGTGATCGAAACGCTGAGTAAACAGCTTGGATTATTACAAGACGAGCTGGAATTTACCAAACGAAAATACAAAATGATGTGGAATAAAGCGGTGGAAAGTTATACACCACCGACCAAATAATCTTTACATGTAATAAAATGAAGAAGGGAAGAAATAGTGCTTACATTTAGTCAAATGCTTTTAAACCTCCAAACGTTTTGGCAAGATCAAGGCTGTACGATTGTTCAACCTTATGATATGCCAGCCGGTGCTGGAACCTTTCATAATGCAACGTTTTTACGAAGCTTGAGTAGCAAACCGTGGGCAACAGCCTATGTAGCTCCTAGTCGCAGACCAACCGATGGAAGGTATGGCGAAAATCCAAACCGTTTAGGAAGTTACTACCAGTTCCAAGTGCTCATCAAGCCAAGTCCTGACAACATTCAAGAGCTTTACCTTAAAAGCCTTGAGATGCTAGGGCTTGACATCAAAAAACACGATATCCGCTTTGTTGAAGACAACTGGGAATCTCCAACATTAGGTGCTTGGGGGCTTGGTTGGGAAGTGTGGTTGGATGGTATGGAAGTGACACAATTTACCTATTTTCAACAAGTAGGTGGTATTCCTTGCAGTCCTGTTCCTGTTGAGATTACCTATGGTGTTGAGCGTTTGGCGATGTATTTGCAAGAAAAAGAGTCGGTGTTTGATCTTGTCTGGAATGAGAACCAATTTGGTGTAACCACTTATGGTGATGTGCATAAACAGAGCGAATATGAATTTAGCAAATACAACTTTGAAATCGCGAATGTCTCCATGCTTTTTGATCAATTTGAAAACGCGCAAGTCGAGTGTAAGCGTTGTTTAGAAGAGAATTTGCCGTTGCCTGCGTATGACTACTGTTTGATGGCTTCGCATACGTTTAACGTGCTTGATGCGCGCAAAGCGATCTCAGTGACACAACGTCAAAACTACATTTTAAAGATTCGCGAACTCGCCAAAGGGTGCGCTGTTAAATACAAAGAAGTGGTCGGTTAATGAAATTAGGGGCACTGTACGATTTTTTAGACACACTGAGCCCCTTTGCCACGCAAGCATCTTGGGATAACAGCGGTCTTCTCATCGGAAGTCGTGAGGATGAGGTAGAACAAATTTATCTGAGCCTTGATGTCGATAGCGCTCTGTTAGAAGAGGTAGCTGAAAATTCACTGATTATAACGCATCATCCACTTATTTTTAGCAGTTTAAAACAGCTCAATTTTGCGAAATATCCTTCCAATTTGATTCAAATTATGGTGCAAAAAAAGATCAGTTTGATCGCGATGCACACGAACTTTGATCTTTCGCATCTTAATGCGTTTGTGGCGTCAAAACTAGGCTTTGAAATCGTCGACAGTAACGAATTTGTAGCCTACTGTGAGGTGAACCAACGTTTGGATGATTTGGCGTTACATGTAAAGCATGTTTTGGGCATTGAAAATCTGCGAATTGTGCGTGGGCGTGAATGGGTTGGGCGTTGTGCGATTACGACAGGAGCTGGTGGTGATCTCATCTCCAAAATTGAGGCGGATTGTTTCTTAAGTGGTGATCTTAAGTACCATCAAGCGATGGAAGCAAAAGAAAATAATCTCTCATTAATTGACATCGGGCACTTTGAGTCGGAACGCTATTTCCCAGAGTGTTTAGCCCAATATTTGAAAAATTTGCCATTAAAGGCTATAATGTCAAATTCTAAAAATCCGTTTGAGTATAAATAGAGGACAAAACCAATATGAATAAGTATTTAGAGCAGTTAATTGAGCTTTCCAAGTTAGACAAAGAGATCGACGATTTTGGTCCACGTATCGCCAAAGTTGAGAAAATGTTGAAGCTTTCTTTAGACAAAGAGAGAGATTTGAAACTCCAAGCAGAGTCTTTTCAAGCGGACATTGCAGACGCTAAACTTAAAAAAGCAAAAAATGAAGCACATCTTGCGGAACTTTCTTCCAAACTTAAAGATCTTACCAAAAAAAGTGCGTTGGTAAAAACAGCTAAAGAGATTAAAGCCCTTCAACTTGAAGAGGAAATTTCAAAAGAGCAGTGTGATTTTGCCAATGACGAAATCAACCGTTTAGATAAAATTATTGATCTTAAACAGACCAATATCTCAGGATTGCAAGAGAAGATCGCAGAGGCGGTTAAAGAAGCTGAAGAGATTAAAGCTTCCATCGATTCTCAGATCCAAGCGATTGAAGAAGAGCGCAGAAATGTGTATCAATCCAAAGATGAACTCGTTGTACAGATGAGTCAAAAAATCTTAACGTTTTACCAAAAAATTCGTAAATGGGCGGAGAATACAACCGTTGTTCCTGTGAAAAAACAGGCATGTTACGGTTGTTTTATGCGCATGAATGACAAAACGTATGCCAGTGTTTTAAAACAAGATGACATCGTGACATGCCCACATTGTGGTCGTATTTTATACAAAGAGATCGCAGAGGAAGCACAGGCGTAAACTTTGAACTTTCTGTACTACGTTTTGGCAACGCTTCTTTATCTCTTAGCGTTGCCGTATTTACTGTACCTTCGCTTTAAGCCTAAATACAAAGATTCGATTCCCGCACGCTTTTTTTTGAAACACAATCCTTCTTTTTCAGAAGGTGGCATTTGGTTTCATGCGTGCTCTTTTGGTGAAGTTCGCTCCCTTAGCCCTTTGATAGAGAAAATTGATCCATCTTCCCTTCGCCTGAGCGTGATCACCCAAACAGGGTTTCACGAAGCGTGCAAACATGCAAAGGCGGAGGTTCGCTATCTGCCTTTTGAGATTTTTTTACCGTTTTGGATACGCAAGCAAAAGGTATTGATCGTGATGGAGGCGGAACTTTGGCCTTTGTTGTTTATCGTCGCCAAAGCCAAAGGGATGCGAACCGTTTTACTGAACGCTAGAATATCCGATCACTCGTATGCTTCGTATCAGCGTTTTGCTTGGGTCTATCGTTGGATTTTGAGCCATATCGATCTTGTCTTGGCCCAAAGTGAGCAAGATGCGCAAAGGCTTCAGCATTTGGGTGCGAAGTTGGTTCAAGTCAGTGGAAATATCAAAATGTTTGGTACGTACACCCTGAGTCATGCGTATGCTAAAGCTGAGGGTAAACGCGTCGTGGTTGTTGCAAGTACGCATGAGGGTGAAGAGGCTTTGATCTTATCGCATGTGAACCTCTTGCCAAACGATCAGCTCGTTGTCGTTCCTAGGCATCCTGAACGATTTTTAAATGTGGGTCTGTTTTTAAGCGAATATGCTCAAAATCAGGGCAAACGTTATGCGTGTTTATCGAAGCAGCCTACGTTGGATGCCGATGTTATTTTGTGCGATACAATGGGTGAACTCATTAATCTCTATGCGATTGCAGATATTGTGATTTTAGGAGGTTCCTTTGTGGAAGGTGTGGGTGGACATAATCCGCTAGAACCTGCTTTTTTTGGAGTCAAACTCATTAGTGGCGCGTCTATTTTCAATCAGAAAGTGCTTTTTGAGGCAGTTGAAAATAGCATTACATGTAAGATTGAAGATTTAAAAAACATTTTTGATAGTATCGAGGATTACCCCAAGAGTGCTATCTCTCATCGTAGTGACATTGCGCCACTCCTTGAGCAAATATTAGGAAGTTAAAATGGAAAAAGCCTATAAATTATTAGCCTTGCAAGAAGGCATCTCAAACCGTGCAGCGAAAGATTTGATCGATCGTGGCGTTGTGTATGCTGCTGGTAAAAAAGTCAGTGTCGCACGTGGAGAGCTCAGTTCGAGTACGAAATTTAAAGTTGAAAAAATTGCACCGATCAAAGTCATTTTTGAAGATGAATTCATCATGGCAGTGGATAAGCCTGCTTTCATGACCTCAGAAGAGGTTGCAGAAATCAAAAAATTGCCTCTTTTGCACAGACTTGATCGCGAAACCAGTGGGGTTTTACTCTTAACCAAAGATGATGAGTTTCGCCAAAAAGCGGTCATCGCGTTTAAAAAGCGTGAAGTGCAAAAAGAGTACTTAGCCATTGTGGAAGCAAAAATCGTGGAAGACATGGAGATCAATGCGCCTATTATGACGATCAAAAAAGGCAATACGGCTTACAGTAAGATCAGCAGCGAAGGCAAAGAGGCGATCAGCCATGTTGAACCTTTGATGTATGAGGGCAAACGCTCCAAAATCAAAGTGCGCATCGAAACAGGCAGAACGCATCAAATCAGGGTGCATCTTAAAAGCATCGGGGCTTCCATTTTGGGTGACACCGAGTACGGTGGACGTCCTCATAAACGTTTGATGTTGCACGCTTCAAAAATTATGCTTCTAGGGTATATTTTTCAGACGAAAGAACCTGAAGATTTTATTAAATTTAGCGTTTGAGAAAAAAAGAGTTAAGCCTTTCATCAGCCCTAAAAATGGGCTTTAAGTGGCATTCTGAAGTTCTAAATTGATTACTATGTTTTAAGGTTTAATTTAGTTTAAAGTATTTGTTTTGTAAAATTACGTTTCTTTGTTAAAAGTGGAAATGTGAATAGATAAAAAAGGATAAGTTTGTGCTTGAGGTTTTAACCGATTCGTTTCGTTCAGCGATCAATAAAATACGTTTCAGCGATGATGAAAAGTCTTTAAAAAGTGCTCTAGAGAACCTTAAAAAAGCGCTTCTCAAAGCCGATGTTCACCATAAAATCGTACGTGATTTACTGCGTAATGTTGAACTTGAGACAAAAGCAAAAGGCATTGGACAAGTCAATTTTTTACGCTCTTTAAAAACACATTTAACCACAATTTTAACCGTTCCAGGACATCAAGGGTTCGTTTTTGCTTCCAAGCCTCCAACCACCGTGTTGATGGTCGGTTTGCAAGGAAGTGGTAAAACAACCACAACCGTAAAATTAGCCAATTATCTTAAACTCAAACAAAAAAAAGTGTTAGTCGTTGCGTGCGATCTTCAACGTTTGGCGGCAGTTGAGCAATTGCGCCAACTCTGTTCAGCCAATGAGATCGATCTTTACTTTGAGGATGCGAGCGCAAATCCTGTGAGTATCGCTAAAAATGCGATGAAAAAAGCCAAAGAGGGCTTATACGATGTCATTTTGGTCGATACAGCAGGCCGTTTAGCGATTGATGCTGAGCTGATGGATCAACTTGAAGCGATTAAAAAAGAGCTCACTCCGGATGAGATCTTTTACGTAGCAGATTCCATGACCGGTCAAGATGCTGTTAAAAGTGCAGTGACTTTCCATGAAAAAATTACGCTCAGTGGTGTCATCTTAAGTAAATTTGATGGTGATGGTAAGGGTGGTGTTGCACTTGGTATTGCGGAGCAGACCAATGTTCCTCTTCGATTTATCGGTGTGGGCGAAAAAGTTGCAGATTTAGAGCATTTTATTCCTGATCGTATCGTGAGTCGTTTAATGGGCGAGGGCGATCTTGAAACCTTGGCTGAAAAGACCAGTGGCATCATTAACGAAAAACAAGCCAAAGCAATGACCCAAAAGATCAAAAAAGGGCAGTTTAACTTTAATGACTTTTTAGATCAGATGGAGCAGATGAAAAAGCTTGGAAGTATGAAATCACTCATTGGGATGATTCCCGGACTTTCACAAATGGCAGGAAAGCTTCAAGATGTCGATATGGAAAACTCCGTTGAGATGAAACGCATTAAAGCGATGATAGGCTCAATGACCAAAAAAGAGCGTGAAGACCCAGAATTATTGAATAATAGTCGAAAAAGACGCATTGCCGAAGGCTCAGGTCTTTCGCAAGTAGAAGTCAATCGCTTTTTAAAGCAGTTTGGAAATGCTGCGAAGATGGCGAAGAAATTCTCGGGTAAAAAGGGAATGCAAGATCTTCAAAATATGCTCTCACAAAGCAAACACGCACACCTTCGTTAAGGTGTGACGGTTTAGCTTTACATGTAAGCTTACATGTAAAGCTAAGTTGTAAAAAACTATAAATAAATTCAAGGAGACCATGAAAATGGCAACAGTTGTAAGATTAACACGAATGGGTAGAAATAAAACTCCATTTTACAGAATCGTCGTAACAGACAGCAGAAAAAAACGTGACGGTGGATCAATCGAAACAATCGGTTACTACAATCCATTAACAGAGCCACAAGTGATCAAATTTGATGCTGAAAGACTTGCTTACTGGAAAAGCGTTGGCGCAAAGATGAGTGACAGGGTTGCTAAAATCACGGGTAAATAATCATGATTGACACATTTCTCGAAGAGTTTGCCAAGCTTTTGGTAGACAATCCAGCAGGTGTACGCGTTGAGCGAAGCGATGTTGATGGAACATTTTGCGAAGTTGTCATCTATGCGGATAAAATTGATACCGGTAAGTTGATTGGTAAAGATGGCAAAATGATCAATTCACTCAAGACGCTTATCTCTGGATGTAAAGCCAAAGATGGCATCTCTTATCGAGTGACTGTCAAAGCTAACGATGAATAACCTATCTTCCCTCATTGAAGTCGCTCAAATCGGGCGACTCGTGGGCTTAAAAGGTGAGCTTAAACTTCACCTTCAATGTGACTTTCCCGAACAGTTTAAAAAAGGCAAGACGTTTACCACCCAAAAAGGTGAGACACTTGAAGTCTTTTCGTTCAATCAAACACGGGGGCTTATCTCGTTTGTTGGGTATCAAAGCAGAGAAGCGGCTGCTAAATTGGTCAATACTTTTTTGCTGACAACACAGGAAAATTCCATCAGTGAGTGTGCGCTTCAAGAGGGCGAATTCTTTTGGTTTGATCTGATTGATGCAAATGTGATTGATGAAGATGGAACTGCTTTGGGCACCGTGGATGAAATTGAGCGTATTGCAGTGACGGATTATTTGGTCATCAAAACCGCTGAGGCATTGGTGCAGAAGGGGCTTTCTAAAACGTTTTATTTGCCCTACATTGAACGTTATATCCTAACGTTTGACAAGGCGAAAAAAGAGGTTCTAAGCAAAGACGGTTTAGGAATTTTGGAGAACTCTTAATGCGATTTTCCTATGTGACACTCTTTGAAGGGTTGATCGCTTCATATTTTGAAGACTCCATTTTAAAACGTGCCATTGCCAAAGAGCTTTTGAGTGTTGAGTTTTTTAATCCACGCGATTATACGCTGAACAAACATGGTAAAGTCGATGACTATCAAGCCAGCGGTGGAGCAGGGCTTGTGCTTTTTCCTCAACCGCTGTTTGATCTTTTACGTTCCATCAAACACGCATCCCCTGAAGCGTATATTATTTTCCCGACACCTTCTGGAAAACTCTTTACGCAAAATGATGCTAAACGACTCGCAAAGAAAAAACATCTGGTTTTTGTGAGTGGTCGTTATGAGGGAATTGATGAGCGCGTCATCGAAACATTTGCCGATGAGCTTTTTTGCATAGGTGATTATGTGTTAACGGGAGGAGAACTTCCGAGTCTTGTGATGAGTGATGCGATCAGTCGTAATATCAAAGGGGTTCTTGGAAACGAGGATTCTTTGAGCATGGAGAGTTTTGAGAGTCCTCTTTTAGAGGCACCGTGTTTCTCAAAACCGCCGATTTATGAAAATAAATCAGTGCCCTCAGAGTTTTTAAAGGGAAACCACGCTAAAATCACAAGCTTAAAAAATAAAATGTCTGAATCTAAGACAAAATATTTCAGACCCGATCTGTTTTCTCGCTTTAACGCGAAGCATTAGAATGAACAAAAAGGATACTAAATGAGAAATAAATATATTGAAGCTTTCGAAGCAGCACAGATTTCTGAGAAAAATGTTCCCGCTTTTAGAGCAGGTGATACCCTAAGAGTTGCTGTAAAAATTAAAGAAGGCGATAAACAACGTGTTCAAAATTTTGAAGGTATTTGTATTGCAAGACGTGGCACGGGTACAGGCGAGACTTTCATGGTAAGAAAAATCGGTGCAAACAGTGTTGGCGTAGAGAGAATCTTCCCAATCTATTCAGATAGCATTGATGAGATCGTTGTTCTTAGACGTGGTGTTGTAAGACGTGCGAAACTCTTCTACCTTAGAGATAGACGTGGTAAAGCTGCAAAAATTAGAGAACTTAGAAAATAATATTTTTTGGGCAGTAACGCAATTCGTGTTACTGCCTTTCTTTCTTCTCCCTTCCTCAAATCCTTCTCAAAGATCCGTATGAAAATTCAAGAACGTTGTTTAACCTGTATTTATGACCAGACCAAACGCGTGTGTGAACTTTTACATGTAAACGATGAACAATCTGCTGCTATTGATGCCCTTGCGCATCAGCAGATCAAAAATTTCGATATGAATCAAAATCCTCCCGTTAATGTGGCTCCTTTGTACGAAGCGATGGCAGAACTTTTAAACGTCGATGATCTCTATGCGGATTTTAAAAAATCATCTTCAGAAAAAGCCAAAGCTTTTCTTCCCTTGTGCGAAGCAAAAATAAATGCGAGTGCTAACACCCTTTTTGAAGCGACCAAAACAGCCGTAGCGGGCAATGTGATCGATCTTGCGGCGGTGATGTTGTACGATCTTGAAGAGGAGTTGGAGAAGATTTACCATACACCCTTTGCGATTGATGATTTTAAAATGCTTGAAGCGCAACTGAAAAACACACAAACACTGGTCTATTTAGCCGATAATGCGGGCGAAGAGATCTTCGATAAACTCTACATTCAAACCATCAAAAAACTCTATCCAACCATTGAAGTCTACTATTTTGTGCGTGGACGACCGATCATCAATGATCTTACATGTAAAGACGCACTTGCTTCTGGTATGAATGAAATCGCAATGATTGTGGATAGTGGCGTTCCAACTCCTGGGCTTGTGTTGGAGCTCATGAATGAAGAGGCGCGTGTAATTTTTGAAAAAGCGGAGTGCATCATTGCTAAAGGGATGGGAAATTACGAATGCTTGAGTGAAACCAATGGGCTTCCGATTTTCTTTCTTTTTAAAGTGAAATGCGATGTGGTAGCCTGTGCAGTGGGAGCACAGCTTGGTAATATTATCTGTAAACGTGGGATAACTTAAAAATTTTCAAACCATTCTTTATTCACATTAACTTTTTCAACTAATTCAATATTAATACCTAAGTTAAGTTCTCTTAATTTACTGACAAAATCATTTCCATCAATTAAATCTATTGGAGGGGCTCCATCACGTTGAGCCTCTTTTTTAGCTTCACGAGTAAATGTTCCTGTTGTAATAATGACACCTTTATCTGCGCGACCTATCATTGCTCCTCTAAAGTCTCTTACAATCGAAGCACTTACTGAATCTTTATATCTTTTTGCTTGAAAAACAACATGGAATGACATAACACCACCTAGTCGAATAACGCCCTTACCATCAATTCCTCCATCATTACTATATTGTGTTACTTCAACGTTGATAAACCCCAATTCTCGCAAAAATCTTTGGCATAATCTTTCAAAAGCTTGAGGATGAATTTTTTTTAAAATATCTAATAACTCTTCTTGCCATGTTAACTCTGATACTTCATCACCCAGTTCTAATTCTAAAATGTCTTCTTCATTTTGAATATCTTGCTGCAGATCTTGGCTTTTACAATGAGATAGGCTTTTAACTGCCTTACTGACAAATTGCCTAATTTCAAGGTCATCAATTTTTTGATCTTTAAACCCTTTTTCCGTTAATGCCCAAATACCTCTTGCCGAATTATCAAGAAGCCCATATCGCTTTAAATATGTTCTCGCCCATGCAAGTCTATATTCTAATTTTGTTGTATTACCTCTATGTATATCATTAATTTCTGCTTCGGTTAAGTGAAGAATCTCAATCACTTTTTCTTCAATTTCATCAATTGAGCCAGATCCTCCAAGTTGTTTTAATGAGTGGATCGTTGGTTCAAAAAGTTGATTATAGCTATACTTAAACAAGAGCAATCCTTAAAATCCAAAGTGTTGAATATTGTACCAAAAAATATGACTGAAATTTTATAGTTTATTATACGCCTCGTAAAGCTTTTTAACACCCGTTTCAATCTGCTCAAGGCTTGAGTTGGTGTAGTTGAGTCTTCCATAAGAGGTGACGCGTTTATCGGCAAAGAAAACGCTTCCTGGAACAAAGGCAACCCCTTTTTTAATAGCTACATCAAAAAGCTTCATGCTATCGGCGCATTTTTTAAAATTCACCCAAATGAACATTCCGCCCTCGGGTACAACAAATTCGATGCTATCGCCAAAAAGCTCATGCAGTGCATTAACCATCGCATCGCGTTTGGGTCGGTAGTATGCGATCAGTGTTTTGGTATGTTCTTGCAACTCACCGCTTTGCATCATTTTGGCGCAGATGTGTTGGAAAAACTTTGAGTTTTGCAGATCCGTACTCTCTTTTGAGAGTGTTAATGCGCTGATAATCTCTTGAGGTGCTTTCATCCAACCGATTCGAAAATCAGGGGCGAGTGTTTTAGAAAACGTTCCCAGTGCGATGGTCAGTTCTGGGAGCAAATCCGCAAAAGCTTTGGTTTGAACACCATCATAACGAAGCGCTTCATACGGGCTGTCTTCGAGTAAAATGACGTTGTACTTTTGAGCCAAACGTACCACTTCGTGACGATTCTCTAACGTATATGAGTAACCTGTTGGGTTTTGAAAAATAGGAATTGTATAGAAAAACTTAGGCGAATAATCTCGAAACAAAACTTCCAAAACGTCCGTATCAACACCTTTTGAGCTGAGTGGGACGGCTTTGATGGTCGCGTTGTACATGTGAAAAAGCCCAAGTGCGGCTAGGTAACTTGGATCTTCGACGATGATGCAATCTTTCTCATCCAAAAAGGTTTTACAGACCAAATCAAGCCCTTGTTGCGACCCGTTGGTGAGCATGATCTGCGTTGAGGGCGTGTTGACGTATTTCTTAGCGATCTCCACTTTTAGGGCTTCAACACCTGAAGCGTTGCTGTATTGGAACAGACGGTTGTCTTCGGTTTTGAAGAGTTCTTTAGCATGTTTTTCGATGTTTTCTCGTGGAAAAAGTGCCGCATCAGGAAGTCCGCCTGCAAACGAAATGATGGAGCTTTGTGCCGTTAAGTCTAAGATGGTACGGGTAAATGAACGTGACGCCGTGGTAACACGTTTTGCAAATTTGGTTTGCATGTCTAGCCTTTGTTAAAATGTATCGTATTATAGCGCTTCTTCTAAAACTGTGCCATCTAAAATGAGGGATTTGCTTTGTCCATTTGTGCTATAATTTTGACATGAAACACAAAATAAACACGAAAAATGATCATATTGAGCGTGTCAATGAGGTTCTTTTTTACATTCATGGTGCTATTGGAAAAAACTTTAGTGTTGAAGAGCTCTCTTCATTGGTTGCAATGTCACCGTTTCATTTTAACCGCATTTTCAAAGAGCAAACGAAAGAGAGTGTACATGCGTACATTAAGCGCGTTAAGCTTGAACATGCTGCTAATTTACTGCTGTTTAACCCCGATGCGACGATCACGCACATTATGCATGAGGTGGGTTTTAGCTCCAACGCCTCTTTCTCACAAGCCTTTAAAGAGAACTTTGGTGTGACCCCAACCAAGTGGCGCGAAGTCGATCGTGCCAATGAAAACAGGGACTATACGTTTGCGAATACCCCTTTACATGTAAAGATTGGCTCGATGCCCAGTTTTGATGTGGCATATGTGCGGCACAAAGGGTATGATCGTAGCATTAAGATGGCATGGTTGAAGCTTCAAGCATGGGCGCTTCACGAAGGCATTGATTTTGCACAGCAAAAGATGATCGGTCTGCACCACAGCAATCCTCGCTTTGTGGAATCATCCCAGTGCCATTATGTCGCCTGTTTAGAGCTTCCCTCTGAAAAGAAATTTTACCGAAGCGGTGAAGTGGGCGTGATGCGCATTCCTCAAACGTTTTGTGCACTCTTCTCACTACAAGGAAAATACGGTGATTTGAAAAAATATATGGATGTGATTTACCATGAGTGGTTGCCTAAAAGTGTATACGAAAAGGCGGCACTTCCTTCGTTTGCCTTGTACCGTAAAAACCATTTTATCGAGGCTGATGAGCTGTTTGATCTGGATTTTTGTGTGCCCGTACGATTTAAGTAGTATAAATTATGATTAATGATTTCTTTTAAGCAACCCCCAAACAAACGAAAGTTACAATCTTCACATATCACGAAAATGAGACAAGGAGTTTGTTATGGATGCACTGTTCTTAATCGTTCCGCTTGGCGTTGCCTTGAATTTATTCGCCTTCCTGTTCTTTGAAAAAAGGGCTATTGCGTCTAAAAAGCTCAAAGAGTCTAAAGGATTGCCGCCTCCGAGTGTGGAAGATTTTTACGAGAAGTTTCAACGCTATGAAACACTTACGAATGTTATCGGGTATTTTATAACGGCGTATGTGATCTCCTTAGCCCTTGCAAGCATTAAGTACGACCCTTCGTATGAGCTAACGCATGCACTCTCCTACATCTTTGCTACAACGTTTATTGGAACGCTGATTATCTTTGGAATGAAGCTTAAAAAAAGCATTCTTGTTCAAGTCTTTGCAACGTTTTTGTTCGGAGCACCACACATCGTTGCCGCGTCTCTTGGTTTTTTAACGCGTTATTTAATGGGCTAAATCCGTACTAGGACGCTTTACATGCGTCCTAGCACTAAGACCTTTTTGCTATAATAACGCAAAAAAAGAAGTTTTCTATGAAATATCCCCCCATTTTTATTACTGCCACGAACACCGATGTTGGTAAAACCTACACAACCTTAAAACTTTTAGAAGCGCTGAGTGCCAAAGGGCTCAAAGTCGGCGTTATGAAGCCGATTGAAACGGGTGTTGTGACACATCCTGTGGATGCCACACTGCTTTTTGAAACGGCAAAACGGTACCATCCGGCTCTTGAAGCGTTAAAACTTCGTGACATTGTTCCCTATCAGTTTGAACTCCCTGCGGCTCCCTTTGTGGCGAAAGGACGTAAAAAAGTGAGTTTGGAATTGTTAGAGAGTGCGTATGCCAAGATCGAAGCGCTGTGCGATATTGTCTTGATTGAAGGGGCGGGCGGGCTTTTAGTGCCCATTGAAGAAGATCTTTACATGTACGATTTTATTCGACTCTTTAATGCCAAAACACTGCTCGTTGGGCACGATCAACTCGGCTGTATCAACGATATTTTGCTCAACCTTCATCTTCTGGATGGTTTAGGTGTGGATGATTATGAGTGGTGTGTTAATTTTAAAGGAGATCGTGCCTCTTTTGATGAAACCACCCTGCCATTTTTCAAAAAAGTGTTTGGCAGAGTGCTCTCAGTCCAAGACGATATGGATGAAATTTTGAAGAGTTTAGTACGTTACCATAACGTTCAAGCGGATAAACTCTAAGGGTTTGTCCGAATACTTAACAATCGTCTGACCTTTATAGTTCGCTGTGTTGCGATACCCCATAAATTGTTCTATACTCTTCTCTTCATAACGAGTCGCACAACGTCTCTCTATGCGATACCCAGGAGGGGGCGGTGTGCTCGTTGCGTTTTCTGCAAGGTTTTTGCCCACCAATGTTCCCACAATGGCTCCGCCCACGGTTGCTGCCGTGTTTCCTCTGCCACCACCCACTTGATGCCCTAAAACACCGCCTGCGACACCACCAATGAGCGCACCCGCTACGCCGCTGCCATCATTGGACGGTTGTGGAGCATAATGCACTTCAACTTGCTCATCCCAACACTCTTGGTATGGAACCCGTGAGTTGACCATACGGTACTCTGGTTTACTGGTTATGACGCGTACCTCTTCTGTTAGATTGAGCGTCTCCGCATAAAGGAGAGAACCTAAAAGCAGAAGTGACGCATAAAAGATTTTTTTCATGTTTACTCCTTATTTGCGAATTGTAGCACATGCAATTGAACGAAGTGTTAACGAAACTTACAGTCAAAATTTGTTATTATTTTCGCAAAATCATCAAGGAGCGGTGCGTGAACCATTTGATAAATACACGGGATTTTTCGTTGGAAGAGATAGAGCAGTTGTTTGAGCGAGCAACCGAGTTTTTGGATGAAAAACCACGCGAAATTTTGAAAAATAAAACGGTCATCACCATCTTTTTTGAAAACTCAACGAGGACACGAAGCAGTTTTGAAATCGCAGCCAAACGCCTTGGCGCAATGGTTGTAAGTCTTGATGTCTCACGCAGCTCTTCGAGTAAAGGTGAAACGTTGTTTGATACCGCAGCTAACCTTGATGCGATGGGACCTGACGCGATTGTTGTGCGCCATAAAAGCTCAGGTGTGCCTCACATCTTAGCCAATTATGTCAACTGTCCTATCGTCAATGGCGGTGATGGAAGCCATGCTCACCCAACCCAAGCGCTGTTAGATCTTTTTACGATGAAGCGTCATTTTGGCGATGTTAAAGGTAAAAAAGTGGCGATAGTGGGAGACATTAAAAATTCACGCGTTGCCAACAGCAATATCGAACTTTTAGGACGTGTGGGTGTTGAAGTCATTTTGGTTGGGCCTCCGCATTTCTTGCCCCAGACCGATCTTCGTGTGCACCATAGCATCGAAGAGGTGATCGATGAGGTCGATGTCATTATGAGTTTGCGTGCGCAAACCGAGCGTCATGCCAATCAGATTTATGCCTCTTTAAAAGATTATGGAACCGATTTTTGCATCACTTCCAAACTGATGGGGGAGCGTGATATTATCATCCTTCATCCAGGCCCAGTGCATCGCAATGTCGATGTGGATGATTTTATGATGAAAGATCCACGCTCCAAAATTTTAGAGCAAGTTAAAAACGGTGTGGCAGTGCGAATGGCGGTTTTGGAGAAGCTGATTGAACATTGAGTTTGCCTCTAAACTCAATGCGTTTGGCAAAGCGCGAACGCCTTTTTTCTTTGTGATTGATTATGCAGCAAAACAGTTTGAGGTATTCGCCCTCGATGCCGTTCCAAGCGGCATTTTGTACCAGTTAGAGAGCCAAAGTAACGCTTCTAAAGCGTTTACATGTAAAGATGTTTCGTGGAGTAAAACGCCTCCTTCCAAAGAGCACTATTTCGCTCAATGTGACGCGGTTATTGAAGCAATCAAAGCGGGCAACACCTATCTGCTTAACCTTACAGCACCGACCAACGTTGAGTTTTCAGGCTCCCTTGAAACTCTTTTTTATACCGCCAATGCTCCGTTTAAACTGTGCTATCACGAGCACTTTGTCTGCTTTTCGCCTGAGCGTTTTGTGCAACTCAAAAACAATCAGATCAGCACCTATCCGATGAAAGGCACCATTGATGCGAGCATTCCCAATGCGGAAGAAATGATTTTAAACGATGAGAAAGAAAAAGCGGAGCATGTGATGGTCGTGGATCTTTTGCGTAATGACCTCTCGATGGTCTCGCGTGAAGTGCGTGTTGAGCAGTTTCGCTATGTCGAAACGATTCAAGCAGGCACCAAAGAGCTTTTACATGTAAGCTCCAAAATCACGGGAAAATTGGATGAGAATTGGCATGAAAACGTAGGCACCATCATAGCCAAACTGCTTCCAGCAGGCTCTATTAGCGGTACGCCAAAGCGGAGCAGTGTGGAGATCATAGAACGTCTTGAAGGGTATGATCGAGGCTATTTTACGGGTATTTTTGGTGTGTACGATGGGAAAAGTTTGGACAGTGCCGTAATGATCCGTTTTTTGGAAAAGACAAAAGAGGGTTGTGTGTTTAAAAGTGGTGGAGGTATCACGCTTTTAAGCGATGCCCAAAAGGAGTACGATGAGCTGTGTGATAAAGTCTATATCCCCGTGTTTTGAAACGCTCAAAGCGGTCAATGGCGAAGTACAGCATCTTTCGTTTCATCAAGCACGCTTTGATAAAACGCGCCAAGAGCTTTATGGATCAACGCAGAAAATCGCACTTTTAGAGCATTTAAATCCACCCAAAACGTTTACATGTAAAGTGCGCGTCGAATATGCCCAAACAGTTCAAAAGATTGAGTATCTTCCCTACACACCGCGTGACTTCCACACATTTTCACTCGTAGAAGCGGACATAGACTACGCGTATAAGTATTGCAACCGAGAAGCATTGAATGCCCATCTGCGCGAGGATGTTGATGATATTCTCTTTACATGTAAAGGTGAGCTCAAAGACACGAGCATTGCCAATATCGCGCTTTTCATCGATGGGGAGTGGAAAACACCCCTTCATCCACTTTTGGAGGGAACCACGCGCGCACGACTGCTCTCTTGCGGCGAATTGAAGGCTGAAGTTTTAGACATCAAAAGCCTTCAAAAAGCAGAGAAATTTGCTATAATGAATGCACTTATAGGGTTTAGAATAATTAAAAAAGTATCTATTAAGGATTGAATTTTGAATTGGGATTTATCAGCACTGTATGAAAACGAAGCGTTGCTAGAAGCAGATTTAAAAGATGCGGCATCGCGTGCGAAAAGCTTGGAGTCGGTCTGCAAAGGCAAGCTCAAAGAGTTGCATGTCAACGAATTTTTAGAGTCCATTCGCGAATACGAATCGATCAACGAGAAGCTTGGGCGCATTATGACCTATGCTTTTTTAAAATTTGCCACCAACAGTGACAATGGCGGCTTTTACGCCAAATATCAACAAGCTCACTCCAATATTGCTGAAAATCTTCTCTTTTTTGAACTTGAATTTAACAAACTCTCCAAACCAAAACAAGAAGAGTTGATCGCTTCGGCTCCAATGTACACCTACTATTTAGAATCATTGGTTGAAGAAAAACCGTATCAGCTCAGCCAAAAAGAGGAGCGCATTTTACTTAAAAAAGATATGACCTCTGCTTCAGCATTTAGCCGCCTTTTTGATGAGCATTTCAGTCGCCTCAAATTTTCCTATGAAGGGCAAAAGCTCTCGGAAGAGGAGATTTTGAGCAAACTTCAAGACGGTGATCGTAGTGTGAGACAAAAAGCAGCGAGTGCCTTTACCAAAGGACTCAAACCGCATCAACCGCTTCTTGCGTATATTTTTAACATGATTAAAACCGATCTTGCGAGTGATTGCGAACTTCGTGGCTACAAAAATGCCGAACAACCACGCCATATGGACAATAAAATCACCCAAAAAAGTGTCGATGCTTTGGTCAAAAGTGCAGAGAGCAGCTTTTCCTTGGTGCAAGAGTATTACGTGCAAAAAGCAAAACTTTTGGGGCTTGATGAGCTGTATGAGTACGACCGCTACGCACCACTTGAAGCTTCCAGTGCCTCATTTGATTTTGAGACATCCAAAGCGATTGTCTTAGATGCCTTTGCAAAATTCAATCCTAAATTTCATGAAATTGCCACAATGGCGTTTGAAAAAGGGTGGATCGACGTATTTCCTAAAGATAAAAAACGAGGGGGCGCTTTTTCGCATCCAGCAACGCCTTCGACCCATCCGTACGTGCTTCTTAACCACACGGACACCAGGCGCGATCTTTTTACTTTAGCGCATGAGTTAGGGCACGCGATTCATCAGTACCTTTCACGCGGTGTGGGCTACCTTGGAAGTGACACGCCCTTGACGACCTCTGAAACCGCTTCGGTGTTTGCGGAGATGCTTATTTTTGATGCGATCAAAGATAACTTAAGCGCGAGCGAAAAACGCTCTTTGTATGCGAGTAAAATCGAAGATATTTTTTCCACACTTTACCGTCAAATCAACTTTACGACCTTTGAGCGCAAAGTACATGCACATGAGGGCGAGTTGGACCTTGAAACGTTTAATCAATACTGGATGCAAGAGAGCCAAAAGATGTTTGGCAAAAGCATTACGCTGAGCAAAGATTATGCGCTGTGGTGGAGTTATATTCCCCATTTTATCCATTCTCCTTTTTACTGCTACGCCTACAGTTACGGGCAGTTACTCGTCTTAGCGCTGTACGGACTTTACAAAAAAAGCGATAAAGCTCTTTTTGTGCAAAACTACACCACTTTTTTAAGTGCTGGGGGCAGTCAAAGTCCTAAAGAGCTGATTAAAAAGTTTGGGTTTGATATTGAAGATGAGGGTTTTTGGCAACTGGGAATTGGAGAGATCGAATCTATCTTGGCAGAATTTAAAGGAATGTGCGATGCTTGAAGGCTTACTAGGAAGTGAAGAGTTTCACGGCTTGATGAAAAAACACGCCAAAGAGGTGTTGGAGATGCTTCTTAAACGGGGTGTTAATTTTTCGATTTTGACCAACATCGCTGATGTGACATTTGATCCAGCCCTTCCTTCTCATATCAGTCAAAATTTTAAACCCATAACGATGTTCTTTTTAGCAGGATACACGTTTGAGAGTACCCAAATTTACAACGGCAGAATCAGTTTTGAAGCAGGTTTTGGAAGTGATAATTTTGGCTCATTGGTCTCTTTGCCAATTGAGGCCATTTTGCAGATTATTATTGAAGAGATTCCTGTGTTTATTAACTTAAGCACACCGCCAAAAGCAGCAACTCAAGTGCCTAAAGAGACGGGAATTAAGCGCTCCATGGAAGCGCTTATGTCCAATCCCAACAATCACAACTTAATTAAAAAGTAGTCTTTAGGCTTTAATATCGTGTTTGTTCATAATGTAGTTGATGACACTGTCGATGAGTGCATCATGCTTGCGGTCTTTGATGTAGCAAAGATAGAGCATACGTGTGAGCTTCAGCCCTTTCATTTTCGTTGTAAATAAAAGACCTTGTTCCACTTCATCTGCCACAATATGTTTTGAGAGAATCGAAACAGTTGGGGTCTCTTCAATGTTCGCTTTCATCAGGGTGTGTTTGACTGCGGTTGAGCTTGTGACAATGCTCTTAACCTTAAAACTTTTACAATCAATATCCATCTTTTCAAACGTTTCATGAATGATTTTGCGCGTATTGGACTCTTCTTCACGGCAAATCCAGTTGTAAGAGAGCAGATCCTCTTTTTTAACAAGCTTTGGAAGAGGGGAACGGCTTGTGATGACGAGTTCATCTTCTAACCATTCGCGGTAAATAATCCCTTCTTGAAAAATAGGCGCTTCAATCAACGCCAAATCGACTTTTCGATCGATCAGTTTTTCCGTAATATCCAGCGCATCTTCCACTTTGAGCATCACATTGTTTTTGATTGCCTCTTGGATGTCATTGAGAAAATCTGGCAAGATATAATTGCCAATCACAGGTGAGGCACCAAGGACAAAAATAACCTCTTTATTGACCAAGCGAAGCATTTCGCGCTCAGCCGCTAAGAGGTGTTTTTCAAGCTTGAGGGCTACTTTGTAAAGCTCTTCGCCTGCGGTCGTGAGTTTAATACCATTTTTTTTACGATCGACGATTTGAATATCGAGGTATTCTTCTAAGAGTTTGATCTGTTGCGTGACAGCAGGCTGGCTAATGCCCAGTTTTTTAGAGGCTTTGGAGAAGCTCTTTTCGCGCACAACGGTTAAAAAGGTTTCTACTTTGGAGAAATCTTTAAGCATGAAATAATCCTTATAATTTTCTTTTATAACTTGCATTGATTATAACAAAAAATAATAGCAAAAACAATGTATTTTTCGATTCATATTCTTTGATCAAGACTCTATTTATATGAGATATGCGTGTGTCAGAAAGGTACGGAGTTTTGCTTAAACTTTTTTCGCTATAATAAATACAATTTATATCATCAAAAAGTAGATAACGCATGCAAGATTTAGCGATGTTAAACGAATCACAACAAGATGCAGTCAAATGTGTCGATGGTCCTGTCCTTATCTTAGCAGGTGCAGGCAGTGGTAAAACCAAGACGATTACGTCACGCTTGGCGTACCTGCTCTCTTTAGGAATTCCTCCTGCGAACACCTTAACGCTTACCTTTACCAACAAAGCCGCCAGTGAGATGCGAGAACGTGCGATGGCGATGATCGAAGAGCACAGCTATCCGCCACTCTTGTGTACCTTTCATAAATTTGGTCTGCTTTTTTTAAAGTTTCACATTGAAAAAATAGGGCGAAAGAACAGCTTTGTGGTCATCGATACCGATGATAAAAAGCGCATCTTAAAAAGTTTTAGTACGAGCACAGAACTTTCAACGGGCATGATCGCCAGCGAGATTTCACGCTATAAAACCTCCTTAATTGACCCAAAAGTGGCGTGGGAAAAAGCGGAGCAGAAGAGTTATCAAGTGATTGCCAAGCTTTACGAGCAGTACGAAGACTACTTACAATCCAACAATTTGGTTGATTTTGATGACCTTTTAGTCCTTCCTTATAAAATTTTAGAGGGTGATGATGCTTTGTGTGAAGAGGTGAGCAAGCGCTATCAGTACATTATGGTCGATGAGTACCAAGATACAAATGAACTACAATACAAACTGCTTCGCAAACTCTGTTTTACGCACAACAATCTCTGTGTTGTGGGCGATGATGACCAGAGTATTTACGGTTGGCGTGGGGCGAATATCAAAAATATTTTAGAGTTTCACGAGTCGTTTGACAATGTTAAAATCGTTAAGTTAGAGAAAAATTACCGATCCACAACCCAAATTCTTAAAGCAGCAAACGATCTTATCGAGCATAACCGTGGACGCATTGGCAAAGTACTTGAGAGTACGAAGGGTGATGGCAAAGCGATTGATGTGTTGGATTCACACGACGAAAATCAAGAAGCGCATACGATTGCAAAGCGGATTCGAAAGCTCATTGAAAGTGGTGTCAACCCTCATGAAATCGCTGTTTTATACCGCATCAATGCGCTCAGCCGTTCATTAGAAGAGGGGCTCAATAAAGAGAAAATTCCTTACAATATGGTCGGTGGTGTGAAGTTTTACGAGCGTGCTGAGGTCAAAGATGTCATCAGTTACCTGCGCGTCATTGCCAATCCTCATGATGATTTTTCGATCAAACGCATTATCAATCGTCCCAAACGTGGGCTTGGAAAAGTGACGATTGAGCGCATCATCAAATCAGCCTACGATAACCATCAATCGATTTATGAGTACATTACATGTAACGAAGCTGCGATTGAAAAAGAGGCGACGAAAAAGGCCTCTTTGGCGCTGAAAGAGTTTGTGCAAAACATCGCACACATGCAGAGCATTCAAGAAAATTCAACGTACGATATGATCGATGCCATTGAAGAATCTTTTGCGATCAAAGCTTACTACACCAATCAGCCTGACTCGTTGGATCGCCTCTCCAACATCGATGAATTTTACGGACTTTTCCGTGATTATGTAAAGCAAAACCCTCAAATGGGCGTGGATGATTTTTTAAATGAGCTTGCATTGCAGAGCGACCAAGATCAGATCGATAGTGAAAACATCTCCATTATGAGCATTCATGCGAGCAAAGGTTTGGAATTTGAATACCTCTTTGTCATTGGTTTGGAAGAGGGCTTTTTCCCTCTCATAGGGGACGGCAGTGACATTGAAGAAGAACGTCGTCTTGGGTATGTGGCGATTACACGTGCTAAAAAAGAGCTGACACTCAGTTTTTCAGGCAGTCGTTTTTACAAAGGGCGAAGAACGGAGCTTACCAAAAGCCGTTTTCTCAAAGAAGCAGGCGTGTGCGAGGGAAGTTTGATTTTAGAAAAAACCACCTCGTTTAAAAAAGGCGATCTGGTCAAGCACAAGATCTTTGGCATTGGACGTATAACGGAAGTGAGCAAAGTAGGGCGTGAGTTTAAATTGCAGATCAATTTTAGCGGTACCAAACGGGATATTTTAGCCTCTTTTGTGGAGAAGATTTAGTGGATAACCGCCTTTTTGTTGCGTATAAGCCCTCGTGTATGGTTTCAAACCATTTTTTAAGTCGTATTAAGAGACGTTATAACGTCAAAAAAGCGGGCTTTTCGGGCACGCTCGATCCGTTTGCGCAAGGCGTTCTTATCATCGCTTTTGGACAGTTTACAAAATTGTTCCGTTTTTTGAAAAAAGCGCCAAAAACGTACAGAGCTACCCTCTGGTTGGGAGCGACGAGTCCGACATTGGACATTGAAAAAGTCGAACATGTGGAGCAGATGATGGCATTTCATCCTGATTCTGTTGCGTTTGTATTGCAGAGCATGGTGGGTGAAAAAACCTATCTGCCTCCAAAATATTCGGCGAAAAAGATTGATGGGCAGCGTGCGTATGATCTGGCGCGCGCGGATAAAGCATTTGAGCTTAAAGCGATCACGAGTACCATTTATGACTGCCATTTGGTGCACTACATTCACCCTTTTTTAACCTTTGAAATTACGATTTCAGAGGGCGGATATGTGCGAAGCATAGGCGCTTTGATCGCGGAGAAACTGGGGTTTTCTGGCGCACTCAGTGCACTGGAGCGTCTCAATGAAGGTGATTTTGTCTATGACAATGAAAAAGAGCTCAACCCTTTGGACTATCTGGATTTGCCTTTGAATGCTTACCTTAGCGATCCTTCGGATATTTTACTGGGTCGAAAGTTGGTGCGTGAAAATTTTGAAAAAAATGAAGAGGGCATTTACCAAATCATTATCGCAGATATGCTCAGCGTTGTGGAAATCAGCGCAAATGGAGTAGAATATCTCCTAAATTCACTATCGCTAAAGGCGTAACATGTTAATACTCACACGAAAAATCGGAGAGGGTGTTGTTTTAAATGAAAATATTACGGTTCGGGTTATTGAAATTTCCAAAGGGGTGGTCAAATTAGGGTTTGATGCGCCAAAAAACATGCTGATCCTTCGTGAAGAGTTGGAGCAGGCGATTAAAGAAACGAACATTGAAGCCAGTAAAAATAGCAATCATGATGCCCTCTTATCTTTGAGTGAGAAGCTGAAATAATGGATTATCAAGCACATGCAAAGGTCAATATCTTTCTCAAAATTGTTGGCAAGCGTGGTCATTACCACGAATTGATCTCACGCTTTATGCTCGTTCCCTCTGTGTACGATACGCTCTCCTTTGTTCCTAAAAAGAGCGGTGAACTGTTTGAGTTACGAGGCGATTTTAACTGCGCGCTGGAGCACAATACGCTTTATCGTACGTTTAAGGTGCTCCAATCGCACGGATTTACCAAAGAAGTTGAGCAGGTGATGCGTCATTTTGCTTTACATGTAAAGAAAAATATCCCCACAGGCTCGGGTCTTGGTGGCGGCAGTAGCGACAGTGCAACGTTTTTAAAAATGCTCAATGAGCATGCGGGTTTGGGGCTAGATACTGAAGCGATGATGCGTCTTGGAAGCGAAGTGGGTGCGGACGTTCCTTTTTTTGCCTCAGGGTATACGAGTGCCAATGTGAGCGGCATCGGTGAAATCGTTGAACACTATGACGAGCCTGCTTTAAATCTTGAAGTGTTTACACCACCCCTTGCGTGCAATACCGCGCTCGTGTATAAAACCTATAGGGAATATTTCTTGCAATCCATGGATCAAGCCGTTGCTTTGAATATGGTTGCACTGAAAAGTTCTGAATTGTTGGCTCACTTTAAGAAAGAGGAGCTTAACGATCTTTTCCCTGCATGCTTAAAAGCGTACCCCGAACTGAGCGTTTATGCGAAAGAGGGATGGTTTTTTAGCGGGAGTGGAAGCAGTTTTTTTAGATTATCAAACAAGGCAGATGTGAAAAATGGGTGAACCTGTTGCACGCAATAAAAAAGCGTTTCATGATTATGAAATTTTAGAGAGACTTGAAGCGGGTATTGTGCTTCAAGGCAGTGAAGTGAAGGCGATTCGCCAAAGTAGGGTGAATCTGAAAGATTCGTTTGTGAAGATCATCAAAGGGGAAGCGTTTTTGCTCAATGCGCACATTTCGCATCTCTCAACGGCGAATTTAAACTATGCGCCCAATGAAAGAGCGCCAAGGAAATTGCTTTTACACATGAAGCAGTTGCGTAAATGGGATATGAAAGTTGCCAAAGATGGACTCACCATCGTGCCACTTTCGATCTATTTCAATGGCAAAAATCTTGCAAAAGTTGAGATTGCCTTAGCGCGTGGTAAGAATGAGCACGATAAGCGGGAGAGCCTCAAAGAGAAAGATGCCCAAAGAGAAGCTAAAACAGCGATCAAAAATTACGCTTACAAAGAGTAGTTTACATATTATTTATCTAAATAAAGTAGAATAAAGCAAAAGTTATATGAGGGAACTATGAAAAAGTTTATCCGTTTAATCATGATTACAATTTCTCTTTTATTCCTCGGATGCGGCTCAGAAACTTCGAGTGCGCCTGTGGTGAAAGAGACCTATAAAGATGGTGACAAAGTAGAGCTTAAAAGTGTTTCAGGTGCGAAGTTGACCTTGCTTCGTAAAAATGGTGGTTTTGTTATCGAAGATGATGAAGCCAAAGTTGTTTTAATCGATATTTTTGGCACTTTTTGTGTCCCGTGCCAAGAAGAGGCTCCCTCTTTGATGGACTTTCAGCTTCAAAACAGCGATGAGGTCATGCTCCTTGGTTTGAACTTTTTTGAAGAGGTCAGCGATGAGTATGTCGTTGAGAATTTTGCGGCTAGGTACAATGCGTACTATTTCATCACCAATTCACCAAAGAACAAAAAATTGGTGGAGACAATCGTTCAAGACATTCAGTACAAAGGAACCCTTCAAGTACCGTTTAAAGTGCTACTTAAAGCGGGGAAATATCAAAACGTGACCGATGTTTATGGTACGAATCCAGAGAATAAATTTTATATCGGTAAAGTGGATTTGGATATTATTCAAAAAGACATCGATAAAATTACAGCACAATAGAGGCGGCGTCAATGCACCATTTTAATGGAGATTTTCAAAACGAGACAATGGATGCGATCGAGCTCAAAGAGCCACGCATGTACAAAGTTCTGCTACTCAATGACGATTATAGTAGCATGGAGTTTGTCATTAAAGTGCTGATGCAAATTTTCCATCATAGTTTTGAAAAGGCAAACGAAATCATGTTTAATGTTCACGAGCAAGGCAAAGGGCTTTGTGGAGTGTATGTGTATGAGATCGCTGAGACTAAAGTGGCGCATGTACGTAAAATGGCAAAAGAGGAACAATTTCCCCTTCGTGCCATTATGGAAGCAGAGTGAAAATTTCTACCTTACGTCAAGGTAAATGTGTACAATGTAAAAAGGAGTAGATTATGGTGAACCAAGAACTCAATTTCGTTTTCAACGATGCCATCGCATTTGTAAGAAAACATCGCTACGAATACATTACCGTCGATCATCTCTTTTTTGCGCTCTTAAGCAATGAACATGTGGCTGAACTCCTCATTAATTGCGGACTCAGCATTACCCTCTTGCAACGCTCAATGGAGAAATACTTTGTCGCCAATCCTCAAGTCGTACCTACTGAAGAGAGTTATGAGCCTTTGGAAACGGTAGCTCTTTCACGTGTGATTGAGACGATGATGTTACATGTAAAGAGTGCAGGAAAGTCAGAAGCGAGTGTGTATGACCTTTTAATCGCACTGATGGATGAGGGCAATGCCTTTTGTGTTTCGCTTTTACTGCAACAAGGTGTTGATAAACTTTTGATCGTTGAAGAGGTGACAGCGCTCAGTGCACCTCAAAATAAAGAGCTAAGTTTGGGCGAGCAAAAAGAGAGTGCGTTGGCAAAATACACGCTCGATTTGATTGCGCTTGCGAAGCAAAAACAGATCGATCCTCTCATTGGCAGAGCCGATGAAGTGAAGCGCGTCATGCAAGTGTTGTGTCGCAGAAAGAAGAACAATCCTCTGCTTGTGGGCGAACCGGGTGTCGGTAAAACCGCCATTGTTGAAGGGTTGGCTGAAAAGATCAGCGAAGGGGCTGTGCCTGAAATCTTAAAAGAGACTCCCGTTTATGCCCTCGATATGGGAGCACTTCTCTCAGGAACCAAATACCGAGGCGATTTTGAGAAACGTCTTAAAGAGATATTAAACGAACTCGAAGCCAAAAAAGGGGCTATTTTATTTATCGATGAGATTCATACCATCGTGGGAGCTGGTGCCACGAGTGGTGGTTCAATGGATCTTTCCAACCTGCTTAAACCAGCCCTTGCTTCGGGAAAAATTCGCTGCATTGGTGCTACAACCTATGGAGAGTTTCGCAATTTCTTCGATAAAGACAAAGCGCTCAGCCGTCGTTTTGCCAAGATTGATGTTTTAGAACCAAGCCTTGAAGACGCCTTTTTGATCCTTAAAGGGCTTAAGGGAAGTTACGAGCAACACCATGGCGTGAAGTATCCAACAGAAGTGATACGTGCTTCCGTGGAACTGGCTAAAAAATACATCAGTGATAAATTTTTACCCGATTCTGCGATTGATCTGATCGATGAAGTGGGCGCTTCGTTTCACTTGGCTAAAAAACGTAAAAAAGTGGTGGAGCTCAGTGACATTGAAGCCGTACTTGCCAAGATTGCCAATATCCCAACGCGCAGTGTGAATAAAGACGAGGGTGTGGTGATGCAACACTTAGAAACGCATCTTAAGGCTAAGATTTTTGGACAAGACGCTGCGATTGAGTCTCTTACCAAAGCGATTAAACGCTCCCGTGCGGGTCTTGGGCATCCAACTTCACCGATTGGCTCTTTCTTGTTTGCAGGCCCTACGGGTGTGGGAAAAACCGAAGTGGCCAAACAGCTTGCATATGAGCTGGGTGTGCATTTTGAACGTTACGATATGAGTGAATACATGGAGAAGCACACGGTCAGTCGTCTCATCGGGGCACCTCCGGGATATGTAGGCTACGATGAGGGTGGACAGCTCAGCGAAGCGATCAAAAAACACCCGTATACCGTGTTACTGTTAGATGAGATCGAAAAAGCGCATCCCGATATGCTGAACATTTTGCTTCAGATTTTTGACAGTGCGACCTTGACCGATAACAATGGCACAAAGATCGATTTTCGCAATGTCATTATCATTATGACCTCCAATCTTGGAACGAAAGAAGCGCCAACGATGGGCTTTACGAAGAGTGAGAGTTCACGAACGGATCATGCGATTAAGGAGTTTTTCTCACCAGAGTTTAGAAACCGCTTGGATGAGGTGATTCATTTTGCGCCACTCTCTGAGACGGTGATGATCAATGTGGTTGAGAAGCTTTTGAGCGAACTCACCGATCAGCTTAAAGATAAAAATGTAGCGATCGAAGCCACAATGGCAGCTAAAAAATACCTCGCAACGGAGGGTTACAGCAAAGAGATGGGTGCTCGCGTCATGCGTCGGGTGATTCAAGAGCAGATTAAAACACCTCTTTCTGAAGAGGTTCTTTTTGGAAAGCTTAAAAATGGTGGTGTGTGCAAGATCGATTACAAGTCTAAAAAATTGGTCTTTAGTTACAGCGGTGGAAACTAAGATACTCATCCCTCGGTTACACGCACGTGATTATACGTTTCCAGATCCAAGGGCGGCGAGTGATGAGGGGCTTTTAGCATGGGGTGGCGATCTCAAACCAGAACGCCTCCTTCGTGCGTACGTTCAAGGCATTTTCCCTTGGTTTAATGAGGGCGATCCGATTCTGTGGTGGTCGCCCAATCCTAGACTGATTCTGCTTCCCTCCGACATCAAAATCTCCAAAAGTCTAGCCAAACGTATGAAACATTTTGAGATACGCTATGACACCTGCTTTGAAGAGGTGATGCGCCAATGTTTGGAAACAAGGATCGCGAAAGGGCAAAAAAGCTGGATCAGTGAAGATTTGATTGAAGCTTTTTGTGCGTTACATGTAAAAGGGTTTGCGCACTCGGTGGAGACCTTTTGTGAGGGAAAATTGGTAGGCGGTTTGTATGGACTCTATCTTGGCGGTGTGTTTTGTGGTGAGTCGATGTTTTCGACTCAAAGTGATGCTTCCAAAGCCGCTTTAGTAGGACTTTGTGAAAAGTTGAACGCTTTAGGGGGCGATTTTATTGATTGTCAGTTACCGACCGATCACCTCCAATCCTTAGGTGCGTGTGTCCTATCACGCGAGAAATTTTTAGGTATGTTAGAAAACGCTTTGGAAAATTGCACGACGAAACCGTGGTAATTTTTGCGCCTTTTTGCCTTTACATGTAAAAGAAGTTTAGAATGATTGAAAATGTTGCTCCCGTCTTTATTTTTGTTGCCTTAGGGTATCTGTTTAAAAAAATCAAACACGATATTTCAGAGGCGTTAACCGAGTTTGTGATCTACTTTTCCCTCCCAGCCCTTGCCCTTTCCAAAATACGCCATATGACCTTTAGCCATGAAGTTTTTTTGATTATCCTCATTGCGTACATTACGATGGCGCTCTCTTTGGCTCTGGGCTATCTTGCTGGGCGTTTTATGAAACTGGACCGAAAAAATCTCGTCACAATGATGGTCATTGTCGGTTTTGGCAATACAGGCTTTGTGGGCTTTTCCTACATCGAGTCATTTTACTCGTTGCATGCGGTCAGTTACGCGCTCGTGTACGATCAAATTGGGACGTTTATTGCCTTGATGGCGGTTGGCATTCCTCTGATTGCATGGGGTGGAGGGCAAGAACAGCGGGTGCGCGATGTTGCCAAACAGGTTGCTTTTTCTCCGCCACTGCTTGCCATCGTTGTTGCCATTGGGTTTCAAGGCACGGAATTTCCTCCACTCATTGAAACCATACTGGATAAGTTTCAAGCGACATTGATTCCATTGGTTACAGCAATTGTAGGCATGAAGTTGGAGTTTCGAACGCTCTCGCTTTACTTTAAAGAAAACATGGTCGCACTCAGCCTTAAAATGGTGATTGCTCCACTGTTGATGCTTATAGGATTTTACGTTTTTGCCGATTTAAAAGCCGAATGGATGAAGGTTACTTTTTTGGAAACGGCGATGCCTCCGATGACGCTTGCAGTGGTCTTTGGCATCAGGGGAGGGTTGAATCGAGAATTGTTGATTAATGCCCTAGCTTTAGGCATTCTCTTCTCCTTTATAAGCATGGGTGTCTGGAATCTAATCATTTCTTAGTAATAAAATGGTCAAAGAAATTTTTAGAATAAAGAGAGTATTATACTCTTCTTAGTAAGCGGTGGGCTCAAGAGAGCCTTGGTTCAAACTTTTAATTTTACTTTATGTTTCGTCTCTTCTTGAAACCGTAAATGGAAAACAAAAGGATGGAAAACGAGTTTACAAACTTTATGCTTGAGATGCTTTGCTCGAAAGCATAAAAGTTTTTAAAAAAACGAATTTTTTATACCCGCAGGGGTTTTAAAAAACAAGTGTTTTTAAAAAACGTGTTTGTAAACGGGAAAACAAAGAAATGGAAAACAAAAATGGAACACACAAAACACTACCTTTTTACCTCTGAAGTGGTAAGCCCAGGGCATCCTGACAAATGTGCCGATATCATTGCTGATAGCATTGTGGATGCACTTATTATTGCGGATAAAAATTCACGCGTTGCGAGTGAGGTTTTTGTTGCTGGAAAGCATGTCATCATTGGTGGCGAGGTCAATACGAAAAGTATTCTCTCTTTTACAGATTATGAAACAATCGTGAAAAATGCACTGGCAAAAATTGGGTATGATGGAAAATCTGCCTTTACCAAAGAGCAGTGTCTTCACCCCGATGATGTGAAAGTGCAAGTACTGCTTAACCAACAAAGCAGTGACATCAACCAAGGCGTTGATCAAGAGAGTGGTGAAATTGGCGCAGGTGATCAAGGCATTATGTTTGGATTTGCCTCTTCTGAGACCGCTGATTTTATGCCTGCTGCGATTACGTATGCCAGAATGCTGTGCGATAAAGTCTACAGCTATGCACTGACTCATAACCATAAACTAGGCGTTGATATCAAAACGCAAGTGACGGTGGATTACGGTACGAAACAAAATTTTGAAGAGTGTAAACCTCAAAAAATTCATACTATTGTTGTCTCTGCTCCTTCCAATGAGCATCTCTCCATTGAAGAGGTTCGTTCTCTCATCAAAGGATTGATTGACGATACAGGGCTTCCAACAGAGCTTTATGATCCCAATAACACCATTATTCACATCAACCCAACGGGTCGTTATGTCAACCACAGTTCATTGCATGATTCTGGACTCACGGGTCGTAAATTGATTGTGGATAGTTTTGGTGGCTACTCCCCCATTGGTGGCGGTGCACAATCGAGTAAAGATTACACTAAAGTTGATCGTAGTGGACTGTATGCGGCACGTTGGATTGCAAAACACATTGTAGCTGCAGGTCTGGCTAAAAAATGCTCCGTTCAACTCTCTTACGCTATTGGCGTTGCCAAACCTGTCTCTATCGCTGTTGATACGTCAGGAACGTATACTAGCATCGGAGATGATGATCTTTCTACATTTGTGCTTGAAACTTTTAGTTTAACACCGCGTTGGATTACTGCAAAATTTGGTTTGGATAAGCCAAGTGGCGAAACCTTTTTGTATGCCGATGTTGCAGCGCGTGGACAAGTGGGGCAGAGTGATTATCCATGGGAAAAATTGGACAGTTTAGAGCTCTTTAAAGCACTCAAAAAATAGTTTACATGTAAAGCGTTTAAAGGCACTCAAAAGAGTGCCTTTAAGGCAGGATGACTCCGCTTTTTCCACTATTGGCACTGTGATAAATCACCGTTTGATATTTTTTTGCATACAACCGTAAAAGTAGATATTGCAGTGTTTGCTCAATGGATGGGCTAAACCACGCATTATTGCTGATGACAATCATCTGTTTGGGATTGCCTTCAAAGAGTGTAGGATTGGTTCCTTCATAGCAAATGGCACTTCGAAAAGAGATTCCATTGATCACAAAATCTTGCGGCTCTTTTGCTTTTTGATAATCTTTGGCGCCATCGAAAAAGAGTTTATTGATGAGCTCAACCATAAAACTGGGCAAAGGTATCTCTTCACCAAACGGAACCAGAATAATTTTATGGGCAATCTGCATTTCTCCTTTTTGAAACAGATACGACGAGTTAAAAAATCCTTGATCCTCTTCATACGTTAACGACCCTGTAACAATGGTAATCTTTTGAGAATACGCTTTAAGCGCTTCGATCAAACGATGTGCTCGGTTTAGGTAGAGTGGAAAGGCACTTTCAGGGAAAATAATCAGCTCTTTATTTTGCGCAATGGCTTGCTCAATCAACGCAAAATTCAGATCAATCGCCTCTTGTTGGTACTTCTCATCCCAACGCTGGGATTGAGGAATGTGCATCGAAGGGATAGCAATATCAATTTTCGGAAGCGTCACCGTAGGTGTTGTTTGGTAAAGAGCTCCTAGAAGCGGAATCAGCGCTACTGCTTTAAACCATTTTGGAAGAGCTTTTAAAAGGGTAATTCCGCTTAAAAAAAGTCCAAATGCAAGGTGTGTGGTTGAAAAATAGGTATCAATGAAGACCACTTCAAGCTTTAACCAATTAAAGCCAAAAGGATCGACAAAGCTTACTCCAAATAGCAATGGTGCTTGGAGATACATAGTGCTTCCAAAGCGTCCAATCAGCCAAAAAAGAACGCCATAAACGAAAGCCACACCGAAAATGATGAACGGGATGAGAAAGCTCAAATCGTAATAGACAAAACTAAAACTAATCCAGTAAAACCATAAAAGCCCAATAAACAGACCACTCCAAAACCATACCACACGATTTTCGCCCAAGAGGAGGTAAAACCCTGCAAAGGCTAAGAGGGAGTTAAGTATGAGCAATGTTAGTTCAAAATAATCGAGGTAGATAAAAGCAGAAAGCAAGAGGGCTATAACAAAGGCTTTTATTATGTAAATGCGGGTAAAATAGATATCTAAATTTTTTTTCACAAAGGATTTCCATGCAAGGTTCTGCAAGTTTATTATCTTCTTTACTTCCACTCGTTGTTCTTTTCGCGATTTTTTATTTTCTAGTGATTCGGCCTCAACAAAAACAGGTAAAAAAACACAAAGAAATGATTGATGCACTTTCAAAAGGCGATAAAGTCATTACTAGCGGTGGTTTAATCTGTGAAGTCGTGAAACCTGAAGAAGATTCTATCAAAGTTAAGCTTAATGATGATGGCATTATTGTGAAGGTTTCGCGAGAATATATCGCAAAGAAAATTGATGCTTAGTGGTAAAATTAGTTACCGTTTAGTCATCTTTGTTCTTGCAATTATTTTCGGAGTAGGCTATTCATTGCCTACTTTTTTGCAAAGTGACAAAGGGGCTAAAATTGCCTTAGGTCTTGATCTTCAAGGTGGTCTGCATATGGTTTTGGGTGTTCAAACTGAAGAAGCCATCAAATCCAAAGTTAAGTCTATTGCTTCGAGTATTAAATTCTTTGCACAAAGTGGAGATATTATTATTGACGATTTGAAAATTGATGAAGAGATGCTCACCTTTACGCTTCTTGATAAAGACGAAGAGAAAAAAATTGATGAGATGCTTAAAACCATTAGTGGTTTAGAAGTCTCGAAAGAGTCCCTTCGATACACACTCTCTTTAAATGATAAAGAAAAAGATCTTATTCGCGAATATGCGATTTCACAAGCGGTTGAAACCATTCGTAATCGTTTGGATCAATTTGGCTTAGCCGAGCCCAATGTTTCTAAACAGGGTACGGATAAAATTGTTGTAGAACTCCCTGGCATTAAAACAGCGGAAGATGAGCAACGTGCGCGTGAATTGATCGCAAAAGCGGCCCATTTACAACTGATGGCTGTGGATGAAAAGCGAAAAGATCGTACGACGACAATGAGTCCGATTGAAGCAGCGCAGTATGGCGATGTTATTTTACCCGATGCGAGAAGTGAACAAGTGAAGCATATCTTAAAAGAGATTCCTGTTCTTGATGGTAGTATGCTCAGTGATGCCAAAGTTGCCTTTAGTGACATGCATCAGCCTGTTATTAACTTTACGCTCAATTCTGAGGGTGCAAAAATATTTGGCGATTTTACAGCCAATAACATTGGTAATCGTTTAGCGATTGTTTTAGATAACAAAGTTTATTCAGACCCTGTTATCCGTGAACGTATTGGTGGAGGTAGCGGACAGATTAGTGGTGGTTTTAGTGTTAAAGAGGCACACGATGTTGCGATTGCTCTTCGTAGTGGAGCTTTACTAGCGCCTGTGACACTGCTTGAAAAACGAAGTGTTGGTCCTTCTTTGGGTGCCGATAGTATTCAAGCAAGTTCGATTGCTTTAATTTCTGGATTTTTCCTGATTGTTGGATTTTTAATACTGTACTATCATATGGCAGGCGTTTTTGCCAGCTTTGCACTTTTGGTTAACTTTATTTTATTAATTGCCATTATGGCACTTTTTGGCGCCACTTTAACACTTCCTGGTATGGCGGGTATTGTTTTAAGCCTTGGTATGGCCGTAGATGCAAATGTTATTATTAATGAACGTATTCGTGAACTCTTACGGCAAGGTATTGCCGTACGGCAAGCTGTTGAAAAAGGGTATGAAAATGCCATGAGTGCTATTGTCGATGGTAACTTAACGTTAGCGGTCTCTTCGGTTATCCTTTATGTGTATGGGACAGGACCTATTAAAGGGTTTGCCATTAGTATGTTGATTGGTAACTTGATCTCAATGCTCACAGCCATTTTGGGAACCCATGGAATATATGAACTATTAATGTCCTATATTGAAAAAAACCACAGCATTCGTTTTTGGTTTGGTATGAAAAAGAGAGGTCACTAATGGAATTTTTTTCAAAAGGTATAATTTACAATTTCATGAAGTATGCTCGTGTTTTTATCGCGACCACACTTATTTTAGCGTTCATCTCTTTAGTCCTTGTTTTTACCAAAGGATTTAATTATGGTGTTGATTTTGTGGGTGGAACCGTTGTTCAACTTAAATATGAGCAAAGTGCACCTATTGATAAGATTCGAGACGATCTTGCCAAAGATAAATTATTTGCAGGTGCCTTGATTACAGAATTTGGTTCACCTGAAGAGATTGTCATTCGTTTTTCAACGGTAAGTGATAGCGTTGCTCAAGATATTGGAGATCATATCCGTACACTTTTAAAAGATACGGGTGCTTTTGATATTCGAAAAGTAGATATTGTTGGACCCAAAATCGGAAGTGAACTACGATCAAAAGGTATTATGTCGGCTATTTTAGCAATGATTGGTATCTTAATTTATGTGGCAGTTCGTTTTGAATGGAAGTTTGCTATTGCTTCTGTTATTACATTGTTGCATGATATTACCATTACATTAGGGGCTATTATTTTATTCGATATCGAATTTAGTCTTGATGTATTGGCGGCTGTTTTAACATTGATTGGTTACTCCCTGAACGATACTATTATTATTTTTGATCGTATTCGTGAAGAACTTGAAGAGACAAAAAATACGAATTTTTCAGAAATTATTGATATTTGTGTCTCCAAAACACTCTCTCGAACCACTATTACTTCTTTATTGGTTTTCTTTGTTGTCTTAACCCTTTATGTCTTTGGTGGAGAGATTATTCATGGCTTTAGTTTTACAATGTTACTTGGTGTTATCATTGGTACGTACAGCTCTATTTTTATTTCAGCGCCATTTTTAACGTTAATTGGCTTTAATGTTGAAAAATATAAAGCTAATATTGCGATCAAAGAGAAAAATAGAATTGAAAAAAATAAAATGCGTTCCCAGTATGAAAAAGGTACCGTTTAATTTGATGGAGAGAAGATGCAATACAACCCTTTAGAACTTGAAAAAAAATGGCAGCAGACATGGGATCAAACGAATGCATTTGAACCTTTGGCTGATTTTACAAAAGCAAAAAAATATATTTTAAGTATGTTTCCCTATCCCAGTGGAAGAATTCATATGGGGCATGTGCGCAACTATACCATTGGGGATGCTATTGCACGTCATCACCGTAAAAATGGTTTTAACGTTCTTCATCCTATTGGGTGGGATAGCTTTGGTATGCCAGCTGAAAATGCGGCGATTAAGCATGGTGTTCATCCTAAAAAATGGACCTATGAAAACATTGATTATATGCGTAAAGAGCTTGCTTCTTTGGGGCTTTCATTTTCTAAAAAAAGAGAATTTGCAGCAAGTGATGTCCTTTATACGAAGCATGAACAACGCATTTTTATTGAGATGTTTAACAAAGGGTTGGTGTATCAAAAAAGCGCAACACTCAATTGGTGTAATACGTGTCAAACCGTTCTTGCCAATGAGCAAGTGGAAGAGGGGTGCTGCTGGCGTTGTGATAACCCTGTTGAGCAACGCTTACTTCCAGGTTACTACCTTAAAATCACGCAGTATGCACAAGAATTACTCGATGATTGTGAAAAACTCCGCGCTGGGTGGCCAAGTCAAGTTTTAACGATGCAAGAAAACTGGATCGGAAGAAGTGAAGGTTTGGAGTTTAGTTTTACACTCAGTGATGCATCTCGTGCTAAACTTGATCATCAATTTGAGAGTTACAAAGTCTTTACGACCCGTCCTGATACGATTTACGGTGTGAGTTATTCCGCACTTGCGCCTGAGCATCCTATTGTTAAACATCTCATCGCGCATAAGCTTTTAAGCGACGACAAAATTGCTCAGATCAAAAAAATGCAAAGTGTGGGAGCGCGCGAGCGCGCACAAGCGGACAAAGAGGGTGTGAGTTTAGAGATCGATGTGATTCATCCTCTTACTGGAAAAACGGTACCTGTTTGGGTTGCCAATTTTGTCTTGATCGAATACGGTGGCGGTGCTGTTATGGCCGTTCCTGCACACGATGAACGCGATTTTGAATTTGCTAGAAAGTATGATTTAGCGATTCTTCAAAGTATTGAAACAACATCGGCGTTTGATGGCAGTGTTGCAACAACAGAATATGGTACCTTAGTCAACTCAGGTGAATTCACAGGTTTTGATTCTAAGCGTGCACAAAAAGCAATCATTGCACATTTTGAAGCGCAAAAAATCGGTACGAAAGTCATTAATTACAAATTGCGTGATTGGGGTATTAGTCGTCAGCGTTACTGGGGTGCACCGATTCCGATGATTCACTGCCCTAAATGTGGGCTTGTTCCTGAAAAAATTGAAAATCTTCCTGTTGCATTGCCTGATGATGTTGAGATCAAAGGTGAGGGCAATCCTTTGGATAAACATCCAACGTGGAAGCATACGAAATGTCCTACATGTAACGCAGACGCTGTTCGCGAAACCGATACGATGGACACCTTTTTTCAATCGAGCTGGTACTTTTTACGTTACACAACCGATCCATCGTTGTGGAATGATGTCCCTTTTGATAAAGAGAGTGCTAATTACTGGATGAATGTCGATCAATATGTGGGCGGCATTGAGCATGCGATTTTACACCTTTTGTATTCTCGCTTTTTCACCAAAGTTTTAAGAGACCTTGGTTATGTGAATTGCGATGAGCCTTTTGCCAACCTTTTGACCCAAGGTATGGTGTTAAAAGATGGCTCCAAGATGAGTAAAAGTAAGGGCAATACGGTTGATCCTGATGCGATTATCAAAACCTATGGTGCCGATACGGCACGTCTGTTTATTCTCTTTGCCGCTCCGCCTCAAAAAGAGCTTGAGTGGAATGACAGTGCGGTGGAAGGTGCTTTTAGATTTTTAAAACGCTTTGCGCAGAAGAGTGAAAACTGCTTTACATGTAAAGCAATCCCTTCTATTGAGCATAGCGCTCTTTCTAAAGAGTCCAAATACGCACGTAAGAAAGTCTACGAAGCGCTTAAGAAGTCCAATGAGATCTTTGAAGGAAGTTACACCTTCAATACGTTAATCGCTGCATGTATGGAAGCCTTAAATGCGCTGAGTGACCAAAACGATCAAGCGGTTTGGAGTGAAGGGTATTTTGTCCTGCTTAATCTTTTAGAGCCAATTGTGCCGCATCTGTGCTGGGAGATGAGTGAGAGCCTTTT
The DNA here is from genome assembly GCF_000568815.1 of Sulfurospirillum multivorans DSM 12446. Classification (NCBI taxonomy): domain Bacteria; kingdom Pseudomonadati; phylum Campylobacterota; class Epsilonproteobacteria; order Campylobacterales; family Sulfurospirillaceae; genus Sulfurospirillum; species Sulfurospirillum multivorans. Next base: position 2,170,343 of record NZ_CP007201.1, on the reverse strand, counting down.
TGGACGTGTTAATTTAGCACCCATTGCGATTAAAGAAGAAGTTTTTGTAGAAGATAGTATGATACTCGCAGTAACTGTCAATGGTAAAAAGCGCGCTGAAATTGAAGTGGAAACCTCCATCTCAAAAGAAGAAGCTTTACGCCTTGGCAAGCAGAGTGTGGCAAAATGGTTAGAAGGATGTGAGCTTCTCAAAGAGATCTACGTTCCCAATAAATTGATAAACTTGGTGGTAAAGTAATATGAAACAACTTTTTCTTGGACTCTTAATAATAGCTTTTATCAGTGGATGCGGTTATAAACCATCCTCGTATTATGCGAAAAGTGCCTTAGGCGATAAAATCTATGCTGAAGTGACCATCTCAAGGCAAGATCCAAGAAACAGTGTTCTTATCAAAGATGCCGTGAATGAAGCGATTGTAAGCCGTTTTAGTGGCAAATTGGTTTCAAAAGAACAAGCGGACAGTGTTTTACATGTAAGAATTCAAAGCATCTCTTTTTCACCAACTGTGTATGATACCTATGGGTATGTTATCGCCTATAAAACGACAGTTGTTTTAGCTATGAATTACGAAAATGCCGCGAAAAAAGTTGAAAAATTAACAGCAACAGGCGAGTATGACTTCTCCATTGAAGCCAACAGTGTCATCTCTGACACCAACCGCTTTGAAGCGATCCGATATGCCGCAAGTGATGCTTTAGATGAGTTTGTCTCTAAGATTGCGATTAAAGGACTTCGAAATGGCAACAACAATTAATGAAATTATTAGAGATTCGCTAGAGCTTATTAAGGAAGAACATCTTAATTTAACGCCCGATAATTACGCCAAAGTCTTTTGTAAAGTGGCGAAACAAAAGGGCGTGATTGTTGAAGATTGCCAAAAAGTTGATAAATACACTAAAAAACTTGATCCGAACATTGTGACGGATATGAAGCGTTTTAGCATCAGCAATGTCGATGAACTCCTCGCTTTTTTGGTCGCAAAGCTCAACCGTGCTAACGAAGGCGATTCTCTTAAAATGGTCAGCTCTTTAGCTATTTTGACCAAACGCGTGCTTCAAGCAATTACCCTTTTACATGATGCAAAAGCCACCAGTTTGGCGAATGCTTCACTCGAACGCCTCGATTTTCATCAAAACTTACAGTCCATTGATCTGGTCAAAGAGAAGTGGTTTGATTTTATCTCCAATTACGATGACAGTTACCTTAAAAAACTCGATGCTTTTGGGCATGTCAGCAAAGAAGATCTAGAAGCGATGGTTCGAGATCTGATTAAGATTTTGAGCAAAGATACCAGTACGGAGCTTTATCGAGATATTGTTCCTCTCATTATTGCAACCCTTGTGCCTTCGATTGCTTCAGGGATGAATGATGAATTAGCCGCGATCAGCCATGAATTGCGCACTTCTCCAGATGTTTTGGGCACACCGGCGCTTCAAAAAGAGATTAAAGCATTGATTGGCAAACGCATTGAGCTGGATAAAACAGAGGTTCAAAAGAAAATTTCAGCGTTGGATAAAATCCTTGATGAGATCAATAAAAAGCTCCTTGAACTGATCCAAAGCAGCAATCTCAGCCATGAACAGGTCAAAGTCATTAAAGCGGATCTTCAAAATATCAATTTTTCGCAGGATAGTTTTGAAAACGTTCATGTCAAGTTACTCAATATTGCCTCTTCTTTGGAAAATGAAACCAAGTCACTCAGTGAGCGTATGGTTAGCAATCAAGAGACTATTACAAAGCTTCAAAACCGTGTTGTAAAACTCGAATCTGCGCTTTTAGTCGCAAAACAAGAGGTCAAAGAAGACTTCTTGACCCATGTAGCCACCAAACGCGCCCTTGCCAATGAGATGAGTCGTGTGGAAGATGCGTTTATGCGCTATAAAATCGATTATACCCTCTGTTTTATCGACATCGATCACTTTAAAGTGGTTAATGACACCTACGGACATGAAGCAGGTGATGTGATTCTCTCCACCGTAGGTAAGATTTTGCGCAAATACATTCGTCAAGTTGATTTTGTTGGACGGTATGGTGGAGAGGAGTTTTTAGTGATTCTTCCGAGTACCGATCTTGCGCATGCGATTCATTTTGCCGATAAAATTCGTGCTATTGTGGAACAGTTTAAATTCCTTTACAAAAATGAGCGTATCGATGTCACGGTCAGTTGTGGTGTCTCTCAACGCTCACAGCAAAAATCTAAAGATGAAACGCTCAGTACTGCCGATGCCTTTTTATACAAAGCCAAAGAGGCAGGGCGCAATCGAGTGATGCCTGTTCTGTAATGAATTTACACGCTTTTTTAGAGACCAAACCGCTTTTTTACGATGAGATTGATTATGCGCGTATGCCCAAAGCTTATGAGCGCATCGCATCTCATTTTACGCTTCCTAAAATAATTCACCTCGTTGGCACCAATGGAAAAGGGACAACGGGGCGTTTTTTAGCACACATGCTCTTTGAAAATGGTTTACATGTAGGACACTATACGTCACCACACATTCTTCACTTTAATGAACGCATTTGGCTGGATGGAAACGATGTGGATGAAGAACACCTTGAAGAAGCGCATCAAAAACTTCTCTCTTGGCTTGATCCTGTGGTAGCCCAATCGCTCTCGTACTTTGAATACACCACACTACTCGCCATGGTTATTTTCTCTCCCCTGTGTGACTTTGTTGTTTTGGAAGCAGGGCTTGGTGGTGAGTTTGATGCGACCAATGTCTTTCCAAAATGCCTTTCTATCATCACTCCAATTGGGCTTGATCACCAAGCGTTTTTGGGTGAAACCATCGAAGAGATCGCTCAAACGAAGATCAACAGTGCTACGGGCATAATCGTCTTAGCGAAGCAGTATGATGCGAAAGTTGTGCCTATTGCACACGCAAAATCCCAAGAACTTCAAAGCCAACTTTACGAGGTCGAAACCTTTTTTGATAAACCTCACCTCGAAGCTTTGATTGATTATGGAATGAAGCATCAACTGCCACTTTATTTACAGGAAAATTTTAAAACAGCCCTTTGTGCATTAACCATTCTTGGGTATGATTGTGATCTTGAAACGTTTTCTCCGACGATTTTGCAAGGACGATGTCAGAGAATTTTGCCCAATGTGCTGATGGATGTCGGGCACAATGTGATGGCAGCGAAAGCGCTGGTGGAGAGTTTAGGCGAAAAAAAGGTTTTCTTGGTCTATAATAGTTATAAAGATAAAGATTTTAAAACTATTTTAGAGGTTTTAAAACCAATTATTGAAGCGATTTTAGTGATTAAGATCGAGAGTCCAAGGGCCGCAAATCAAGCTGATTTGTACGATGTTGCGAAAACATTAGCACTTCCTATCGCTTCGTTTGAGACTATTTTGAGCGATAAAGAGTATTTAGTTTTTGGCTCTTTTTCGGTTGTGGAAGCATTTTTAAAGGGTTTATGTGAAAAATAAATTTACCGTCACGATCTCCGATGTGAATGGTTCACGACATTTTTTATTGCATCAGTTGATTAAGAAATTTTTGCTCTATTTTACACTGTTCGTTGCTTTGTCTATTTTGATTGGAAGCTTTGTCATCTTGTTTTTGATGAAAGAGGTCTCTACCTTGGAGGCAAAAAAAGAGAGTGCCATAGCAGAACGCAATGAGCTTATTCTCCAAAATGAGGATCTTCAAGCCAAAATTTCTGAAAAAGCACAAGAGTATGAGAACATTCGCGATAAAATCAGTAATGTGGAAGAATTGATTGGTCTTCGTATTAATGAAGAGGAGAGTCTTGATAGTAGGCTTGAAGAGATTGATGTCACGGTCATGGAGCAAAAAACTTTTTTTGATAACATCCCTAGTGGCGATGTGATGGCGTATAGCGATATCTCTTCTCACTTTGGTTGGCGCGAAAATCCTATTTTAAAACGGCGTATTTTTCATGCAGGCATTGATCTTCGTGCTCCCGTTGGAACTCCTATTTTAGCACCAGCGGATGGTGTTGTTAAAATTATTCAGTATAATCAGAACAGTGGCTATGGGAATGTAGTCTCTCTCAGTCATAATTATGGATTTGAGAGTTATTATGCACACTTACAAAATAAAATTGCTGTTAAAGAGGGACAATTTGTTAAAAAAGGTGATTTGATTGCTTATTCTGGAAACAGTGGTATGTCAACGGGACCACATTTGCATTATGAGATAAAGTTTATTGGGCGCATCCTTAATCCTGAGACATTTTTAAAATGGCGCGGGTCTAACTTTGCAGAAATCTTTAAAAAGGAGAAGAGAGTCACATGGGAATCTTTAATAAAGCTGATCAATACGCAGTACCCGCTTCCGAAACAACCATCGTAGCCAGTGGAGCCAAAATTGAGGGCATTTTTAATTGCAAAACACGTTTACATGTAGACGGTGAAATCATTGGAAAAGTACTCTCTGATAGCATTGTGACCATTGGAAAACAAGGGCGCATTAGTGGCGAGATTAATGCAAGCCGTTTGATTATCAACGGTCTTTTTGAAGGCAATGCGAATTGTGACAATGTTGAAGTGCTAGAGGGTGGCAAGTTTTTGGGAAAAGTGATCTCCAAAGAGCTTGTCATTGAAGCCAAAGCCATCTTTGAGGGCGAAAGCAAAATTAAAACGGAAAGTGTGGAAGCACTGACGTATGAAGAGCAAAGGGATTGATTGTTACAAGCTGCGTGTTATGAATTTTTTCAGACCAAAAATGACCTCCAACTTTTAGGTGTTAAAGGCGAAAAAGAGGCTTTCTTAGCCTCTGAAGTCGCTCTGTTTTTAGGTAAAAAAAGCTATCTCTTACCCGATCTTAGAGCCAACATGGGCGATGATCTGCTCTCCTTTCATGAAGAGATGGTGGAGCTTTTACGCTCATTGCATGCGTACTACAAAGATCCTTCCAGCAAAAAGATCTTAATTGCCCCGATTCGAACCCTCTTAACACCCCTGCCCAAAGCTGAACTTTTTAGTACGTTTTCATTAGAATTTGGGATGCGTCTGCATCTGGAGCGCTTTCGTGAGCAGATGTTTTACTGGGGTTATCTTGCAGTCGATGTGGTGCAAGGCAAAGGTGAAATCTCCATTCGGGGTGACATCATTGATGTTTTTCCTCCCGATAGTGAAAAAGCATTACGTCTCAGCCTTTTTGATGATGAAGTAGAGAGCATTCGTTTTTTTGACTGTGAAAGCCAAAAAAGTGAGAAAGAAGAGTTGGAGAGCTATACCCTTTTTCCTGCCCTTTTTGCCCTTGATGAAGAGCGTCATACACAGATGCAAAAGCGTATTGATTCGCTTAAAAGTGATAGCTTTACCAAAGACATTCACTCCCTTGGACTCTGGGTTTTGGGCGAGAGTGGTGCGGTTTATACGGAGAGTTTTAAAACCTATTTGAGTGCAGATGCGCTCGAAGAGCTGGGTGAAATTGCCCTGTTTGATGAAGAAGGGGCCCAAAAACTTCACAATCTTCCTTGCATCCCTGAAGCAAAACAGTACCGCGAAATTGCGCCTAGCAATATCAAAACATTTTTAGAACTCCATCAAGCCAAAAAGATTACGATTTTAGCTCGAAACGAAGTGTTGCTTCGCATGGTGGATGTGGATTCTTTACATGTAAAGTGGATTCAAAGTGAGCGCATTGTAAACATTATGAACGCTGAAGAGATCATTCTCTCTCTCAATAAGCCTACGACGAAAATCAAACGCAAACGTGCCAATATCGTCCTTGATGAGCTGAAAAATGGCGACTATGTGGTGCATGAAAACTACGGTATCGGTATTTTTAAAGGGTTAACCCAAGCGATCGTGCTTGGTGCGACCAAAGATTTTGTTTTGATCGAATATTTGGGCGATGACAAGCTTTTATTGCCCGTTGAGAATTTACATGTAATCGATCGTTACATCGGTGAAAGCGGCGGTTTGGTCAGTGTCGATCGTCTTGGAAAAGGGAGTTTCCAAAAACTCAAAGCCAAAACCAAAGAGCGACTGTTGGAAATTGCCAGCGAAATTATCGCCATTGCCGCCAAGCGTGAGATGGTGGATGGACTTAGTCTTGCAATGGAAGAGGGCGAGATGGTTCAGTTTGAAGCCGACGCTGGTTTTGCGTATACCGAAGATCAAAAACGGGTCATTGGCGAAATTCTGAGCGATTTTAAAAGCGGTAAAATGATGGACAGGCTTTTAAGTGGTGATGTCGGTTTTGGTAAAACAGAAGTCGCGATGAATGCCATTTTTGCGACCATTCGCAATGGTTTTCAAGCCCTGTTAATTGCCCCTACCACGCTTTTATGTTCGCAACACTTTAAAAGCCTCTCCTCGCGTTTTGCCAAGTACAACATCAAAGTAGCACAACTCGATCGTTTTACGACCGCGGCACAAAAGCAGGTCATTTTAAAAGAGCTTAAAAGTGGCGCTTTGCAGGTGTGTGTGGGAACGCATTCCCTTTTTGAAGTCGAACTGTTCAATCCAGCGCTTGTCGTGGTTGATGAAGAGCATAAATTTGGCGTAAAGCAAAAAGAGAAGCTTAAAAATTTCCGTGAAAACGTTCATATTCTCTCCATGAGTGCCACGCCAATCCCTCGAAGTCTTAATATGGCGCTGAGTTCCATCAAGCAGTACTCCCAACTGCTCACACCTCCCAACGACAGAGAAGATGTGCGAACCTTTGTCAAAGAGTACGATGCCAAGGTGATTAAAGAGGCGATTATCCGTGAGATGAGACGCGGCGGTCAAGTCTTTTTTGTTCACAATCGCATCGCGACCATCGAAGCTAAACGCAAAGAGTTGCTCTCCATGATGCCCAATCTTCGCATCTTAACGCTTCACTCAGAAATTAGCGCGACGGTGACCGAAAAAGAGATGTTGCACTTTGAAGAGAAGGCGTACGATGTGCTTTTGAGCACGTCCATCATCGAATCAGGCATTCACATTCCCAATGTGAATACGATTCTGATCGATTCGGCTGATCATTTTGGTATGGCAGATCTTCACCAACTTCGCGGTCGTGTGGGACGTTCTCGCCGTCAAGGTTTTTGCTACTTTTTGGTGAAAGATAAAGAAGAGCTCTCTGAGTCAGCTAAAAGACGTCTGATCGCACTCGAATCTAATTCGTATCTGGGCAGTGGCTCCATCCTAGCATACCACGACCTTGAGATCAGAGGTGGCGGTAACTTGGTCGGTGAGGCTCAAAGTGGGCATCTTAAAAACATTGGGTATTCACTCTATTTGCGAATGCTCGAAGATGCGATTAACTCTTTGATGGGAAAAACACCGATTGCTTCACGTGAAGTGGACATCAAGCTCTCGATCAGCGCGTTTATCAGCGACAGTTACATTCCCGAAGATCGCGTACGCTTGGAGCTTTACAGACGTCTGAGCAAGTGTGGAAGCATTCATGATGTCTTAGAGATCGAAGAAGAGATGGTGGATCGTTTTGGCAAGCTTGATGTTCCAACAAAACAGTTTTTAGAGCTGATCGAGATCAAGATTTTAGCCACAGGGCAGAACGTTGTACTCGTTTCCAATTATGCGCAAAACATTACGATCAAATACGAAGATGAGAAAAAGATAACATTGCAATCACGCAGTCGTGACGATGATGATGTCATCGCAACCGTGCTCGTACAGCTAAGGGGCAAAGCATGAAAATAGGCTTTATTGGAGACATTGTAGGCCGTCCTGGGCGCAGTATGCTTGAAATTCACCTTCGCAAACTTCGTCAAGAGTTTGGGTTAGATCTCGTGATTGCCAATGGCGAAAATGCCAGCCATGGTTTTGGACTTTGCGCGCAACATGCCAAAGAGCTTTTCTCCTATGGTGCGGATATTCTCACGGGTGGAAATCATTCGTGGGATAAAAAAGAGATTATCCCGCTTTTGGATGTGATGCCCATTTTACGACCGCTGAACTACCCGCAAGGTGTACCTGGAAAAGGGGTGAGCGTTTTACATGTAAAGGAAGAAAAGGTCGCGATCATCAATGTGATGGGACATTATGGGATGCCGATGGTTGAAAATCCTTTCTTGCGTGCGCAAAAAGCTGTCGATGAACTTCGAGCTGAAGGTATTGAGAGCATCATTATTGACTTTCATGCGGAAGTGACTTCTGAGAAGAGGGCGATGCACATGCTTTTAAAAGGAAACGTGAGTGCCATTTTAGGTACCCACACGCACGTAGGAACAGACGATCTGCAAATTGTGGATGGAACATGCTATGTAACCGATGTAGGGCTTAGCGGGGCACGTGATGGCGTTATAGGCATGGATAAGGCCGCTCCACTCAAACGGTTTCTCACGGGACTTCCAGCTTCCTTAGAAATTCCAAAAAAATGTAAAAAGATTTTGCAGATGGTCATCATAGAAATCGAAAAGGGCAAATGTGTTGAGGCATTTAAACTGCGTGTATTTGATGACCAAGAGCGCATTATCGCACGAGCCGTGCATGAATAGTTTTGATCTTTTGGTCGCCCTTAAAAATCAAGGCTATCTTAAAACCATGCGCGATCCTTTGTGGTGGCCGCGTTCTGGCACGTTTTGGGTGATTGTAGGTGCCATCTTAACCCAACAAACCAAATGGGAAAAGGTTGAAGAGAGCATGGCGCATTTGGAAAGAGCAGGCGTTGATAGCTTGGAAACACTTGTTACACTTGATCTTGACTTACTTTCAACCTGCATTAAACCCAGTGGTTTTTACAACACGAAAGCTAAAAATCTACATCTTTTAGCCAAAGCCATTCTTAAAACGTTTAACTCTTTTGAGGTGTTTTGCGAAACGGTTGATCGTGAGTGGTTGTTGGAACAAAAAGGGATTGGCGAAGAGAGTGCGGATTCGATACTCTGTTATGCGTGCAAGCAAGAAGCTATGGTCGTTGATGCGTATACGGCACGACTCTTAGCGTCCTTTGGATACAGTTTTGAATCGTACGGCGCACTGCAAGAGTGGATGGTAGAGGGAATTGTAAGCAATCAGGCTAAAGTCGATCACCTTTATGGCAAAGAGATTGCAATACCTGCACTTTTTGCACGATTTCATGGAAAGATTGTAGAATTTTGTAAAGAAAACAGTCGAGGGAAAGTGGTTAATGTGGAAAGTTTGGGCTTTTAAGCCCAAACAGGTTTTTTAGAGGTTATTCTCTTTTTTGTACGCAACGATCATTGCGTATGCTTCATCTTTTAGTCTTAGTTTCTCTTTTTTGAGTACATCAAGATCTGCATCACTCAAATGCTCTCTACCTTCATCGATATCCGCAATTTTTTGGTCAAGCTCATTGTGTTTTTCAAAAATTTTAGCAAAGTGTGCATTGTCAACTTTAAGTTTTGAGATAACTTCTCTGTATTCGTGTAGCATGATAACTCCTTGTATATTTATTTTATTGTATCAAAAAGTGCTTAATTTAAGGGCTAAGTCCTATAATCCGCATTAATCTCAACGTATTTATGTCCTAAATCACAGCCGTATGCCGTAAAATTTTCCTCGCCCATTCCCAGTTCACAGTGAATGCGAAACGACTCTTTTTTCATAACCGCTGCTGCTTTTTTCTCTGCTTCTGCATCGAGTGAGCGTTGATCTTTTGAGTAAATTAAGACATCATCGTAGTGAATCACAAGGGTGTCTTCGTTACATGTAATGCCACTCGCACCAATCGTGGAAGCAATACGCCCCCAGTTAGGGTCTTCGCCAAAAAGCGCCGTTTTTACTAAAAGAGAGTTACTCAAAGCTTTAGCCGCACGTTCTGCTTCAGCAACACTTTTCGCGCCACTGACTTCAAAAGCGACCACTTTAGTTGAGCCTTCGCCATCGCGTACGAGCATTAAACTCAGCTCCTTCGTGATCATGCAAAGGGCTTCATTAAACGCCTCTTCATGGTAAGCACCACTCTGTTTTGAGCTTAGAAGTAAGACGGTATCGTTGGTTGAGGTATCACCATCGACACTGACCGCATTGAACGAATGCTCAATCGCTGGGGGTAAAAGTTCATCCATATCGGCCTTAGGAATGTTTGCGTCCGTCAATATAAAGCAAAGCATCGTTGCCATTGCTGGGTTGATCATGCCCGCACCTTTGCAGATCGCGGCAATATGAAAGAAACGACCATCGTCTAAAAGGACTTTAAAGCAGAGCTCTTTTTTGAAGCTGTCGGTTGTCATGATCGCTGATGCGGTTGCGTGCGAATCTTTGGCGTTAAAATCAAAAAGATCAAACGCGGTTGAGAGTTTCTCCACATTGAGACGATAGCCAATCACACCCGTTGAGCTCATAATTGGGTTCTGAATCGAAGGAAATTTCATTTTGAGTTTACCAAAAAGGGTCTCTATATCTTCAATCCCTTTTTCACCCGTCATGGCATTGGCATTTTTAGCGTTCATCAAAATAAAATTGGTTTGAAATCCTTTGGGGTAACGTAAAAAGTGCTTAATGGGTGCGGCTTGAAAGACATTGGTAGTGAAAACAGAAGAAACATCACAGAGTTCGTTTGAGCGAATAAACGCAACATCGTTATTGCCGTTTGGTTTAAAACCTGCGTGAACGCCTTGGCAGAAAAAACCAGCTACGTTATCAAGTCCATTTTTAAGCGGGAGAATGGTAAACATGGGTAAATCCTTTAGGATTTTGGTGTGAAAGTGGGTGGCAACGTAAAAAAAACACGCATAAAATTTCCCCGTGAAGGAGAAATTTTAGCCGTTTTTCTTCATCGTGCGAAGTGTTGAAGCAGCAATTCTAATTTTCTTAGTCGTTCCATCTTCGAGTGTCACACGGACAGTTCTAAGGTTTGGAAGGAATCTTCTTTTAGTTTTGTTGTGAGCATGGCTTACGTTGTTACCAACCATAGGGCCTTTTCCAGTAAGAGCACATTTTCTTGCCATCTTGATATCCTTAAAATTTTTCGTGAATTCTACACGAAACAAGCAAAAAAAACGCTTAATTCAATGCAGCCTGAGATTATATCGAAAATATTATAAATTTTGATACAATTTCATTAAAAAGAGTGACAAAACCACTTTCTCAACACAGTTGTTCACGATAGGAACCCGAAGCTTCGCTCTTCGTCCCATCGGAACAACGTGTTTCGTGCGGGTTTTGTCACTCTTTTTAACTTAAAATAGATTTTAAAAGGTTTAGATGATGTTAGTGGCTCCAAGCATTCTCTCCGCTGATTTTGGCAGGTTAAGAGAAGAGATCGTATCGATTTGTGAAGCAGGCTGTGATTTGGTACATGTGGATGTGATGGATGGGCATTTTGTTCCCAATCTCACCATTGGACCCGTTGTGGTCAGTGCGGTAGCTAAGGCTTCTACCAAGCCTCTAGACATTCATTTGATGGTTGAAAACAACACTTTTTTTGTCGATCTTTTTGCACCTTTAAAACCAAAATACATCTCTTTTCATATTGAAGAGGAGAAACATCCGCACCGTCTCATTCAAAAAATCCGTGACTTGGGTATCTCTCCCGCGATTGTTCTCAACCCGCATACGCCACCTTCTCACATTGAATATCTGCTTGAAGATTTGGATATGGTGCTTTTAATGAGCGTCAATCCTGGTTTTGGCGGGCAAAAATTTATTCCCAGTGTTTTAGAAAAAGCACCGATTTTAAAAGAGATGATTTTAAAACGCAATGCAAAAACACTCATTGAAGTCGATGGTGGAGTGAATAATCACAACATTGAAGCGCTTGCAAATGCAGGTGTTGACATCGTGGTTGCTGGTAATTATGTTTTTGGCTCCAACGATTACAAAAGCGCTATTGATGCTTTAAAAGTCTAAAAATGTGGGTCAAAATTTGTGGTATTACCAATCTTGAAGACGCCTTGTGCGCGGTAGATGCAGGTGCAGACGCGCTTGGATTTGTCTTTTATCCAAAGTCTCCTCGCTACATAACGCCTCAAAATGCGAAAGCCATTGCAGAGAAATTGCCTTTACATGTAAAGAAAATGGGGCTATTTGTGGATGCAACGCCAGAAGAAATTGAGCTTACATGTAAAGCCTCTAAAATGGATATGGCGCAGATTCATTTTGAGGTCGATGATGCCTTTTGGAGTGCGCTCAAAGTGCCTTATTTACGCGTTGTGCGAGCTCAAAAAGCTTCTGATATTGCGCAGTACAAAGGCTTGATCAGGCTGGTGGATGCGTATGTGGATGGCTTTGGTGGTAGCGGAAAACAGATCGATCTTTCATGGTTTGAAACTATGGATTGCGACAATATTATTTTAGCAGGCGGTCTGAGCCCTGAAAATGTTGCACAGATCAAACCGTTAGGCTTTTACGGCGTGGATGTGAGCAGTGGCGTGGAAAGAAACAAGGGTGTTAAAGATCACGACAAAGTAAGCGCATTTATCCAAAGAGCCAAAGCGTGAGAGCCTTCGATAGTTATATCCATAAGATGACGCAAAAGCCCATTTTTCACAAAGAGTTTTTTGCCAAAATGCACACCTTTAAAGAGTTGGAATTTGTGGATGTTGAAGACCTCTCTATGCTGAAGCTTTTGGGGCTTCCCATCACGAAATACAATAACTACGCTTTTACACTAGAGACGCTGAGCACGCCTATAACGCAGGGAAAATTTTGCATCGTGGACATTGAAGCCAATGGCAGTAAACCCACCTTGCATCAGATCATCGAAATTGGTGCGGTGATGATTGAAAATGGCAAGGAAGTGGCGGAATTCTCCTCATTAGCCAAAGCCGATGTTTTACCTGATAGCATTGAACAACTCACAGGCATCAGCCTTTCCGCGCTTCAAAATGCTCCTTCCCTCAGCTCTGTTTTAGAAGCATTTCGCCTGTTTATCAAAGATGCAGTTTTTGTGGCACACAATGTCAATTTTGACTACTATTTTATCTCCTATTCGCTAGAACAAGCAGGCTTTGGTCCACTTTTGAACCGAAGACTGGATACGATTGATTTGGCGAAAAAATGTATTGAAGCACCCAAATATGGGCTTGGCGCATTGACGGATTATTTGGGCATCGGCTTTGAAAACCATCACCGTGCACTGTGCGATGCCAAAGCGACGGCACAAGTTTTTTTTAAAGCGTTGGAAAAATTACCCGAAGAGGTTCAAACGGTTGAGCAATTGATTGATTTTACCAAACCGCACAATCAAAAAAAGAAGAAAAAAGAGAAGCCTGTTAAACCGACTGATACATCGCTTTAAATTTCACATAATTATCGGCGGAATGGTAAAGCGATGCGACTTCTTCGTCACTGAGTTCGCGTACGACCTTCGCAGGATTGCCCATAATGAGTGAGCGTGGCGGGAAAGTTTTGTTTTTGGTGACGAGTGAATTCGCCCCAACAATCGACTCTTTGCCAATTACCGCACCATCTAAAATCGTCGCACTCATCCCGATCAAACAGGCATCTTTAATGGTACACCCATGCAGCATCACACGGTGTGCGATGGTTACATCATCGCCGATAGTGGTGGCAAATCCATCACTGCGATCGGCTTTTTTAAAATGCGTGACATGAATCATACTGAGGTCTTGAATCGAAGTTCGTTTGCCAATTTTGATGGAGTTTACATCGCCCCTGATGACACAGCCAAACCAGACGGAACTTCCTTCACCGATGCACACGTCACCGATGATGTCCGCACTGGGTGCTACAAAAACGTCAGAGGCAATGCAAGGCTTCATGCCTTGAAACTCCATAATCATCTTAGCTCTCTTTAAACAAGCGACGTGCGAGTTTTTCAGCTTTGTGTGAGCTGGTGTCTTTCTTTTGCGCTTTGTAGATTTTATTCATATAATCTTCCAAAACCATATGGTTATTGATAGCACGCTCATCGGTTGACGCAATTTGCGTGTAGTCACCGTTGTTCTCTAAATTCCAACTGAGGACATTGTCATTGAGTTGAAGTTGTAAAATCTCAAAGAGCTTCTGTTGCAACGCTTTGTCAAAAATTGGTGTCATCAACTCCAATCTTCGCTCAAGATTTCGAGGCATCCAATCGGCACTGGAGATAAACGTTGGCGTTGGATCGCCATTTTTAAAGTAGAAGATACGCGCATGTTCCAAATACTTACCCACGATAGATTTGACGCGAATATTTTCACTAATACCTTCAACGCCTGGGCGTAAACAACAAATTCCTCGTGCGATAATATCGATCTGAACGCCTTGCATCGAAGCGTTGTAGAGCGCTTGAATCACATCAGGATCAACCAAAGAGTTCATTTTCACAATGATACGCCCTTCGGCACCATATTTGGCTTCATTATTGATCAGGCTAATGACTTTAGGCTTGATTTGTGTTGGTGACATTGAAAGTGTGTCAAGTCTTCTATGCTTTGAAAAGCCCGATAAAATGTGGAAAAACATCGTGCCATCTTTGGCAAAATCTTCTTTACATGTAAAGAAACTGGTGTCGGTATAAATTTTTGCCGTTGAGCCGTTGTAATTTCCCGTGCTAAAGTGCATGTAAAATTTCAGTTTTCCATCTTCTTCTTGGCGAATCACTTGCGCAATTTTTGCATGCACTTTAAATCCCGTGATGCCATACACCACGTGCGCACCCGCTTGCTCCAACGCTTTGGCCCAATGCAGGTTATTCTCTTCATCAAAACGCGCTTTAAGCTCTACCACAGCAGTGACTTGTTTGCCTTCATTCGCCGCGTCGATCAGCGCTTGAACGATTTGCGAATTTTTCTCCACACGGTAAAGTGTCATGCGAATAGAGACAACTTTAGGGTCTTTAGATGCTTCACGAATCAGTCTTAAAACAGGATCAAAACTCTCATACGGATGAAAAAGCAACACATCGCCTTTGTCGATTACGTTAAAAACGGACTCGTTACTATCAAAGGGAGGCAATGTTTTGGGATTGTACGGTGGCAAGGCAAGATGTGAAAAGTCTTTATTGCCTACAATTTGCCACAGTGCCCCAAGGTTGAGAGGGATTTTATAGGCATAGATGTCTTTAAAGAAAATTTGCATGTGCGAATTGAGGAAATTGAGCAGATCAGGATCGGCTCCTTCTTGGATGTTAAGGCGTACGAAAGCCCCTTTGCGGCGCAGTTTTAGACCTTGTTCCATGATCATCATAAAATCATCGGCTTCTTCTTCTTCGATGACCATATCCGCATTTCGTGTCACTCTAAACGCAGCGGATGCGACCAGCTTATACCCAGGGAAAATCTCTTCCGCATGTTTGCGAACAATCGTTTCAATCGGCACATACGTATGATCTCCTGCTTGAAAAAAGCGTGGCAACACGCGCGGAATGCGAATCATGCCGTATTTATAGTTTCCTTCTTCATCGCTTTCGCTGTCTTGTAATTTGACGGCAAGAGAGAAACTCAGGTTGTTTAGATGCGGAAACGGATGGGTTGCATTGACGGCAATGGGGACGATGACAGGCAAAATATTGGAGAAAAAATACTCATCCGAAAGCTTTGCGAGTGCAGGCGTAAGATCGTCGTATGCCGTAATAAAAAGGTTCTCTTTTTCAAGATCTTTAACGATCTCTTCATAACTGCTTTGAATCACCTCTTTTTCGCTGGCAAGGTAGCTTCTGATCTCTCGAAGCTGATCCAGAGGCGTTTTTTGATCCGCTCCTGTTTCAATGACACCGGCGCTAAAGAGTTGTTTAAGACCCGCCACACGAATCATGTAAAATTCATCAAGGTTGGTAGCATAAATGGCTAAAAATTTGAGTCGCTCAAAAAGAGGTAGTTCTTTTTTGAGAGATTGAGTGAGGACTCTTGTATTAAATTTGAGCCATGAAAGCTCGCGGTTAAGGTAAAGGCTAGAGTCGGTTAAATCAGGCACGTTTTATCCTTTAGTAAAAGTGGATTATTTTATCAAAAAAAAGTTATAAAAAGGTAACGAGATGGAAACACTTAAGCATAATTTGAAAAAAGTGTGGAGCTCTCTTCGTTGTTGGCAGATGCGTAGGGCTCATCTGATTTGGCTAAGCGTTCAGCTTGATTGGTCTTGGAGAGTTCTAATTGAGCTTTGAGTTGCAGTATGGACGCCGTGGACGCCACTTGATAATCCGTGGCACTTGGATCAGAAGGTGCTAACGCAGCGGAGCGCACCGTTTGCATTTTTGCAATGGTCTCTTCGGGCGTATTTCCTTCCGAAATATCGATGCCCACTTCGCCTCCAACAGCGTAGAGCTTGTTGTCGGGTGCTTTTTCGTAGCTAAAAACAGCGCCACCTCGAATGACGCCACCACCTGCGGCGATATGAGCACGCTCGTGGGATCGTACAGCCGTATCGGTAGCTTGAAGTTCGGAGATGACAGCTTTTTGTGCGGTCGTTAATGTTTCAGTTTCGTTATTTTTTTCAGTTTTTTGAGACGAAGAGGAGGTGCTTACCTCTTTCTGCGAGGATGGTGTGTTTGTAATATGGATGTAAGAGGCATTGAGCGTGTTGGCTATTTGCATAGTGTGTCTCCTAAAACATCTCTATTCTACTCTAAAATATCCTTACATGTAAAGATTTTTTACATCTTTTTCAATTTTTCGATTTGATCGCGTAGTTTTGCCGCTTTTTCAAACTCCAAAATCTTCGCCGCTTCATGCATCGCTTTGGTCAGTTCAGTGATAATCTTCTTCTTTTCACTCGGTGGAATCTTATCTTTTTTATCAAACGTGTTGTAGATGTCGGCGTGTTCTTCGAGTTTCAGATTTTCATCCATTCTTCGCGTGGTGCTCGTGGGCGTGATGTTGTGCTCCGTGTTATACGTCTCTTGAATGGCACGGCGTCTTAGCGTCGTTTCAATCGCTTTTTGCATGGAATCTGTAATTTTTTCTGCGAATAAAATAACTCTACCATTGAGATTACGAGCTGCACGTCCCATGGTTTGAATCAGACTGGTTTCGGAGCGCAAAAAGCCCTCTTTGTCCGCATCCAAAATGGCAACAAGCGAAACTTCAGGGAGATCCAGCCCCTCACGAAGGAGGTTAATACCCACCAGTACATCAAATTCACCGATACGTAAAGATCGAATGATCTGATTGCGCTCAATCGCGTCGATGTCGGAGTGCATGTACTTGATCTTAATGCCCAGATCGGCGTAGTAGCGTGTCAGCTCCTCTGCCATCTTTTTGGTGAGCACGGTGACCAGCACTTTTTCATCTTTGGCTGTCACCTCTTTGATCTTGTCAAAAAGAGTTTCGACTTGGTTTTTACTGCTCAAAATTTCCACCTCAGGATCAAGCAGTCCCGTTGGTCGAATGACCTGTTCGGCGGTATTATCACCACTGAGTCCTAGTTCCAACTCTTTAGGTGTGGCACTGACAAAAAGGTAACGTGGCGCTTTGTTGATAAACTCATCAAACATCAAAGGGCGGTTATCCAGAGCACTGGGGAGACGAAAGCCG
This sequence comes from Sulfurospirillum multivorans DSM 12446, assembly GCF_000568815.1. Taxonomy (NCBI): domain Bacteria; kingdom Pseudomonadati; phylum Campylobacterota; class Epsilonproteobacteria; order Campylobacterales; family Sulfurospirillaceae; genus Sulfurospirillum; species Sulfurospirillum multivorans. Next base: position 2,153,029 of record NZ_CP007201.1, on the reverse strand, counting down.
TACTCAACCAACACTTCTTTACGACTGCGATCGCCTGCAAACATACCGCGAAATTGGGGAAGGCTGACGTGCGATTCATCAACGATAACAAGGTACTCTTTATTCATCGACTCATAGTAGTCAAACAGTGAGTAGGGCGTAGCACCCGGTTCTATGCCTGTGAGGTAACGCGCATAGTTTTCAACGCCTTTACACGCTCCTGTGGAGCCTAACATCTCAAGGTCAAACTCAACACGTTGTTTGAGGCGTTGGTACTCGACCAATTTGTCCTCTTTTTTAAAGTATTCAAGCCGTTCACCCAGCTCTTGCTCGATGGATTTGATCGCTTTTTGAAGCCTTTCGTGTCCGACGATAAACTGATTGGCAGCATAGATGACGATTTTGTTAAGGTTTTGCATTTTTTTATTGAGGAAGACTTCAAAGTAGTTGATGCTCTCCACTTCATCGCCAAAAAACTCTACACGAATCGCCTCTTCTTCATTGTACGCGGGGTAAATGTCGATGACATCGCCACTGACTCTAAAACAGCCACGGTCAAAAAAAGTGTCATTGCGTTTATAACCCATATCGACAAGGCGCAAAAGAAGCTTTTTTTGGTTGATGCTTTCACCTTTTTCAATGACTTGCACCATCTCTTTATATTCGCTTGGATCGCCCAAACCATAGTTTGCTGAAACAGAAGCGACACAGATGACATCATCAAAAGAGAGCAGTGAAGCCGTAGCGCTTAGCCTCAAACGCTCTAACTCTTCGTTGATAGAGCTGTCTTTTTCGATGAAAAGATCACTGCGTGGTATGTACGCTTCAGGCTGATAGTAGTCGTAATAACTGATAAAATACTCCACATGATTTTTAGGAAAAAAGCCTTTAAATTCACTGTAAAGTTGCGCTGCAAGGGTTTTGTTGTGCGTCATGATGAGGGTGGGCATCTTAAGTTTTTGGATGATTTGCGCCATGGTGTAGGTTTTTCCACTGCCCGTCACACCAATCAACGTTTGGTAACGACTCCCTTTTTTAATGGAAGCTACGAGTTTATCGATGGCTTGAGGTTGATCGCCCGAAGGCTGATAGGGACTTTCTAAATAAAATTCACTCATAGTTGATACTTTTCCCATTATTTTGTTACAATTATACCAAACAACGCTATACAAAAAGGCACTCGCATGTTTGAAGAAGAGAGAAACATTAGCACATTAAGCCAAAAGATAACGGAACTTTTGGAAAAATACAAAGATCTTCTGGCTCAAAATGAAGCCCTACGTCAAGAAGTGGTCAAAGCCAAAGCGTTGGCAGAAGCTAAAAATGTTCAGATTGCAAAATTGGAGCAAGACCTCATAAATAAAAACGTCAATTCTGATGATTTGCTCAGCAAAATCGAAGCTGTGCTTGGAAAATGAGTAAAATAACCATTAGCCTTGGTGGCAAAGACTTTGACATCAAGTTAGAGGGTGATTTCGCCGTGCAGTTTGAAGCGGATTTTAAAGAGAAGTTTAAAGAGAAAAGCACCATTGACCCTAAAGAACTCCTGTTTGCCTATGTTGGAAAATGTTATGATAATTTCGTCCTCGAACAAGAGGTTACCAAGCTATTATACCAAATAGATGAGATTTAAGTCGAGCTTTAAAAAGATTGTACTAGAATGGCTTTTACGTGGTCAATAAGTGTATTGGCTAACAAAAAACAAGGAGTGAATATGAAAAAAGGTTTCACGATGATCGAATTGATCTTCGTCATTGTTATTTTAGGTATTTTAGCGGCAGTGGCTTTGCCAAGATTGACAGGTACGGTCACAGATGCAAAAGTTGGTACAGCTGAAGCATTTATCGGTACACTTAATAGAACCGTTGCTCCATCTATGTGGTCACGTTCTATGAGAGATAGCAATGGATCAATTAACGGTAGTACTGCAGGCGCTGCAAATACCTTTAATCTTTCTGACTATACAGAGATTCCAAAAGGCTTTGTTATGGATCTGACGAAATGTAAAAACACAGGTGATGGTAACGGAACAAGTGCAGGTACTTATGGTTCTCCAGCACTACCAGTTGAAGAAACAATTTATTGTCGTGATGGAAACTCGACTTCTGCTCCAATGTTTGGATTTACTGAAGACTTAAATGTCTCTGCACAAAATAACTAAAAATTAATTATCAGAGGAAGAATTTTCTTCCTCTTTCTTTATATATTGATGTTTTTAAAAAGGTGACTAGTGAAAAAAGCTTTTACGATGATAGAACTTATTTTTGTAATGGTTATTTTAGGAATCCTTACTGCAATTGCTATTCCAAGATTTGTTGGTGTACGTGAAGATGCTGTTATCTCCAAAGGCAAAGCTGAAGTTGCTTCAATTCGTGGCGGTATTGCACTTTTAAGATCACAACGATTGTTAGAAGGCAATACAACGCTTCCTTCAAAATTAGATAAAGCAGGTAATGATACCCCCGGCGCATCTCTTTTTAGTGCGGGTGACTATGGTAATGTTCTCTCTTCTCCCCTTTATGCTAAAGAAGACAATAAAGACAATGGCTGGACAAAGACAAGTGATACAAGCTATAAGTTTTATATCAGTGGCACAGCTATTACCTTTACTTATAGTGACACGGCAGGTACATTTGATTGTAATGCAAGTGATACTACAACGGGTACCAATTGTAAGCTTTTAACGCGATAGAATGTGTTTTACTACCATATTGCTCTTTTAAAATCCCCACTTTCTCCTTTAACCTATCAGTCGGAGCAAACACTTCCTTTAGGTACTATCGTTGAAGTCACACTTTCCAAACGAACTACGCAAGGTGTCGTCATAGCCGAAGTTGAAAAACCCTCTTTTGAATGCGAAACTATCTCGCTTACATGTAAACCATTTTACCCTTCCAAAACGCTTGAACTGGCTCGGTTTATCGCTGAGTATTATGTCTGTTCATTGGGTGAAGCGTTGAGCCTTTTTGTGCCGTATGCTTCAAATGCTTTACATGTAAACGAAACAATCACGATAGAGATAACACTTTCCACTGAACAACAAAAAGCGTATGATTTTATCGAAGCGCATCCAACATCACTCCTTTTTGGCGATACGGGCAGTGGTAAGACTGAAATCTATATGAAACTCTTTGAGCAGAGCATCAATGAGGGCAAACAAGCGATCTTTTTGCTTCCTGAGATTGGGTTAACACCTCAGATGAAAAACCGTTTGAAGCACCATTTTGGCACACACGTTGCTATTTGGCACTCAAAGATTAGTGCGAAGAAAAAAGAGCAGATACTGAGTGATCTCTCAGAGGGGAAAATTTCTATCATCGCAGGAACGCGTTCAGCGCTTTTCTTGCCTCTTCAACACTTAGGGTTAATCGTGGTCGATGAAGAGCACGATGAGAGTTATAAATCTGGCAACAGACCGCGCTACAACGCGAAAGATTTGGCACTTCTGTTTGGGCAAAAAATCGGTTGCAAAGTACTTTTAGGCTCGGCAACTCCGACACTTGGAAGCTTTCATAAAATTCCAACGTTTAGACTTAAGGGTACATTTTTTGAGTCACAAAGTCACATTATGTACGACGATGGCGAACATGGGCTAAGTTTTAAGATGACACAAGCGATTCAAAAAGCATTGAACGCTAAAAAACAAGTCATCGTCTTTTTACCGACACGCGCGAACTTCAAGTACATTACATGTAAAAGCTGTGGAGCGAATGTTGAGTGTCCGTTTTGCAGTGTGGGAATGAGCATTCACCACAACATGAACGCACTGAAATGCCACTACTGCAACTACACCGAAGTCATCCCCAAAATCTGCCCCAAATGCGGGTGCGAAGAGATCGTCGCGACGCGCATGGGAACGGCGGAAGTGAGCCAAAAGCTTAGCGAGCATTTTAGTGAACATGTGGTGCAACAGTTTGACCGCGATGAGGTAAGAACAGAGAAAAAACTCTCTGAGATTTTGAGCGATTTTAATGAGCATAAAATCGACATTATGGTCGGCACACAGATGCTCAGCAAAGGGCACGATTACCACGGTGTGGGGCTGGCTGTCATTTTAGGCGTCGATGCACTGTTGGGTATGAGTGATTTTAGATCGCGCGAAAAAACGCTGGCATTGGTGTTACAAATCGCAGGAAGAGCAGGGCGAAAAGGGTACGGCGAAGTGTTGATTCAAAGTAAAAACAGCGAATTTTTCAAGCAATATTTGAGCGATTTTGAGCAGTTTTTAAAGGATGAATTGGTGTTTCGAAAAAACCTTTACCCGCCGTTTAAAAAGATGCTCAGACTCATGAGTGCTCACGTCAAAGATGAAAAAGCCAAAGAGTTGATCGATAAAGTAGCGCTCATCGCGCAAAGTTTTCCACAGGTCGAAGTGGTAGGGTTTGGCAAAGCCAATATCTCCAAAATCGCCAATAAATACCGTTATGAACTTCTAGCCCGCAGTGACTCTAGTAAAGCGTTACTCGAGTTTGCCCATGCGGTAAAACTTTTACATGTAGAAGCAGATATAGATCCTCTTTCGTTTTCTTAAATCCAAAAAATGTATAATCCATTATAATTTAATGTACAAAAAAGCTTTGGCTTCTGAAAGTGATAAACAATGATAAAACGATACCCAACCAAACAAATTTTTGTGGGCAATGTCCCCATCGGTGGCAATGCTAAAATTCCTGTTCAGTCGATGACCTTTTCAAAAACACATGATGTGGAAGCGACCGTAGAACAAATTCGTCGTTTGCATTTTGCTGGAGCTGACATCGTGCGTTTAGCCGTGCCTGATTATGACGATGCGCACGCGCTTAAAGCGATTAAAGAGCGCTCAACGCTTCCTATCGTTGCAGACATTCACTTTAACTACCGTTTAGCGCTGATTGCGGCGGAAGTGGTGGATTGTATTCGCATTAATCCTGGCAATATTGGTAATAAAGAGCGTGTTAAAGAGGTCGTCAAGGCATGTAATGAGCGCAAGATTCCGATTCGCATTGGCGTGAACAGCGGAAGTTTGGAAAAAGAGTTTGACGAGAAGTATGGCCCTACGGCTAAAGGTATGGTGGAATCGGCTTTGTATAACATCAAATACCTAGAGGATCTAGGCTTTACCAATATGAAAGTCTCTTTAAAAGCGAGTGATGTTGCTCGTACCGTTGAAGCGTACCGTATGCTGAGGCCTCTTGTTGAGTACCCATTTCATTTGGGTGTCACAGAAGCAGGAACGTTGTTTCACTCAACCATTAAATCTTCCATCGCTTTGGGTTCACTTTTACTCGATGGCATCGGCGATACTTTGCGAGTTTCCATTACAGGTGAGCTTGAAGAGGAGATCAAAGTTGGGCGCGCCATTTTAAAAGACAGTGGCGTTGAAGCCGAAGGCATCAACATCATCTCCTGCCCAACCTGCGGGCGTTTGGAAGCCAATTTGGTCAATGCTGTTGCTGAAGTGGAGCGTCGCACGAAACATATCAAAGCACCGCTCAATATTTCGGTCATGGGATGCGTGGTCAACGCCATTGGCGAAGCCAAACATGCCGATGTCGCCATTGCGTTTGGCAAAGGGCAGGGACTGGTCATGGTCAAAGGCGAAGTGGTGGCTAAACTCAAAGAAGAAGACCTCGTCGATAAATTTTTAGAAGCGGTTGAGCTTGCTGCCAAGGAGTACAAAGCATGAGCAATCTGCACAATGTCAACATAGAGCGCTCGGTTCTTAGCTCCATTTTATTTAATCCTGCAACGTTTGAAGATGTGGCGGCGGTCGTTGGCGCGAAAGATTTTTACCTGCCAAGCCATCGTTATATTTACGAAGCGATGGAGGCGTGTGAGAGGGAAGATCTTCCGATTGATGAAGAGTTCATCAAGAAAAAGCTGAATCAACAAGGGCGTTTTGATGAAGACGCGATGTTGGAAATCCTCTCAACCAATCCTCTTCCTGCCACCAAAGCGTATGTCGAAGAGATACGTGAAAAAGCGATCAAGCGAGAGCTTGTGCAACTCACCAGCGACATCAAAGAGATTGCGGTTGAGAAAGATTTGCCGTCCAATGAAGTGGTCGATCTGGTGCAACAAAAACTTTACCAGATCACGCAAGAGAGCGGTACAAAAGAGTTTCGCGAATCGCCTGAGATGACGCACGCCACCATCGCGCACATTCACGAGATGAAAAAGCGTGGAAACTCGGGTGTGGTTGGCGTTGACAGTGGATTTGCCGAAATTAACCGTTTGACATCAGGTTTTGGTGAAGGCGATCTCATCATCGTTGCAGCAAGGCCGGCGATGGGTAAGTGTCTAGCTAAAGGTACGAAAGTACTGATGTATGATGGTGTTTTGAAAAATGTTGAAGATATCTGCGTGGGTGAACTCTTGATGGGCGATGACTCTACACCACGCAAAGTACTCTCTTTAGCGCGTGGCAGAGAAAAAATGTACTGGGTAAGGCAAAATAAGGGAATCGATTATCGTGTTAATGAGTCACACATTCTCTCCTTAAAACGTTCACGAAATGAGGGAAAGCATACGCATGGTGATGTTTTAAATATTTCGATTCGTGAGTATCTGGATAAAAGTAAAAAGTTTAAAAGCAACTACAAAGGCTACAAAGTCCCTGTTAAATTTATGGAAAAAGAGCTGGAGATTGAGCCTTATTTTTTAGGATTGTGGTTGGGCGATGGCAGAAAATCGGATGTCCGTATTGCAACGCAAGATGAAGAAGTTGTGGCGTATTTGAGTGACTATGCGACGCGTTTAGGACTGGGGGTGAGTCAGTCAAAAGAGGATGGCAAATGCCCAATGTATGGCATTGTGAATGTTGATCATACTAAAAAAGAGAGTCTGCAAGCCACGCTTCGACAATTGGGTGTGATTGAAAACAAGCATATTCCACACGATTTTCTTATCAACTCAACGCACAATCGTTTGGAACTTTTAGCAGGACTTTTAGACAGCGATGGTCACTATGACGCACAGTGCAACGGCTATGAGATTACCCAAAAAGAAGAAGGGATTGCTAGGCAAATTAAATTTTTAGCCGATACGTTGGGTTTTAGAACGTCACTGAAAGAAAAAGAGGCTGCGATTGAGTCGATTGGCTTTACATGTAAAGTGTATCGCGTACGCATTTTTGGCAATGTTGATACGATTCCTGTAAAAATTAAACGCAAAATTGCCGAGCCATGGCGTGTTAAACGTAGTTGGAATCAAACAGGAATTCAGGTTGAATTTGATCAGGTCGATGACTATTATGGGTTTGAAATTGATGGCAATAGCCTCTTTTTACTCGAAGATATGACCGTAACGCACAATACGGCTTTTTGTTTGAATTTAGCTCAAAATGCGTTAGATCGAGGTAAAGGGGTTGCGATCTTTTCCCTTGAGATGCCAGCGGAGCAGTTGATGCTTAGGATGCTCAGTGCGAAGACATCCATTCCACTTCAAAAGCTTAAAGTAGGTGATATGGGCGATGAGCAGTGGGGAAGACTGACGAGCGCTGCAGATGAGATGGCGAAGAAGAAATTTTTTGTTGATGATAACGGCTCTGTGGATATTCACAAAGTGCGTGCCAAGCTTCGTAAACTTAAATCCCAGCACCCTGAAATTTCACTCGCGATCATCGACTACTTGCAGTTGATGACCTCTGCTGGAAATCGTGACAGACATATTGAGGTGAGTGATATCAGTCGAGGTTTGAAGCTTTTGGCTAGGGAGCTGAATATTCCTATCATCGCACTTTCGCAGCTCAACCGTGGGCTTGAAGCCAGAAGCGATAAACGCCCGATGCTGAGCGACCTTAGGGAATCAGGTGCCATCGAGCAAGATGCCGATATGATCTTGTTTGTCTACCGTGACGATGTTTACCGCATGCGTGAAGAGAAAGAGAAAGAGCAAAAAGCTAGAACTGAGGGCAAAGAGTACAAAAGTGACTTTTTTGAAAGACCTGAAGAGTTAGCCGAGGTCATTGTGGGTAAAAACAGAAATGGACCGGTTGGTGTGGCGAACTTGATTTTTCAAAAGGCGTGTACGCGCTTTGTGGATGGCGGGAAAAATTCTATTCCGATCGAAGTCGTTCAATACAATGCCTCCATTTCGCAAGAGGCGAAGATTAGTTTGCCTCCGCTTTAAAAAATGCTCAGCGTACCACTCTTTGTCAGTAAAAAGGAATTTTTTCTGACACTCTCAGTGGTACTTTGTGTTGCCTGCCTCTCCCTTGCCATCGAGTTTTACCACTTCAAAGAACTAACAAAAAACGCTTTACATGTAAACACCGCAACCGTACTCAATCACTACACAAAAACCAATGAAAAAGGGCGTACGTACGATGTTTTCAAGCTCAAGCTTGATGGCAGTGGCGCGGAAGTTTACACCGTCTCATGGCGTGTTGTCTCCATGAGCATTAAAACCCGTGTTAAAGTGAAACTCAAAGTAGATAAAATCACGTTTTACGACTATCTCAAAGGCTTTTTTGCCCCTTCCCTTGCCTTGTATACCATCTACGAAGATGACCCACCGCTTGATGTGAAGCCTCTTTACCGCTTTGTTGAAGAGCAACATGAAAGTGAAAAGATAGCCGAACTGTACAAAACACTTCTGTTTGCAACACCTATCTCCAAAGAGCTTCGTGAGGAGGTGCAAAAATGGGGCATTACGCATCTGATTGCGATTAGCGGTTACAACGTGGGCGTCATCTCGTTTCTGCTTTTTTTCTTACTTAAACCGCTGTATCAGTTTTTTCAAAGTCGCTATTTTCCGTATCGCAATCTCACAGCGGATTTGACCATGGTGGTGTTGGTCGTTTTGTTTATCTATATGGTCGTGATCGATTTTGTGCCCTCTTTTTTGCGTGCCTTTGCCATGAGTGTTTTGGGCTTTTTTATCTATTCAAGGGGCATAAAGGTGCTCTCTTTCGAGATGCTAGGACTCACAACACTGGGGCTTTTAGCACTTTTCCCCCACCTTCTTTTTTCACTCTCGTTTTGGTTTTCAGTAGCAGGAGTCTTTTATCTCTTTCTCTTTTTGCATCATTTTGCAAGCTTAAATCGCTGGGTATTGCTTGGCATCATCGATTTGGGTGTTTTTCTCTTAATGGTACCCATTATTCATACCTTTTTTCCCGTCTTTACCTTTTTACAACTGACTTCACCCCTCACGAGTCTAGTGTTTATCGCCTTTTATCCCTTAGGGTTGTTTTTACATGTAACAAATTTAGGAGGTATTTTGGATACGGTTTTGCTCACCTTCTTACATGTAAAAACGCAGAGTTATCTTTTAAGCTTTCCGTGGTGGGTTTTAGGTGTGTATGTGGGCGTTTCACTCGTCGCGATACGCTATAAGGTTGCGCTTTATGCCTGTTTAGGCTTTGCTTTTATCAGTCTCTTTTTCATTCAATAAAAAGCAGAATTTCAGACCATAAAGATAAATAAACCATGAAAAATAGATCCAGAGGAAGAAGAAAAGCAGAATGCTAAACGAGCCGTAAATGCTCAGATACGTTTTGTTGTAGCTGACATAATAGACAAAAAGAATTTTAGAAACATACCAACACAGTGAGGCTACAAACGAGGAGAGTAGAGAGCTTTTGATGTGGACTTTGGTTTTGGCAGAGATGGAATACATAATAAGATACAAAAGCCAGACAATCAAATAGGGCGAAAAACGCACTAAGTTAATCGAACTCGTGACATCACTTTGATCTAAAAATTCTTGCACCACAGCAGAGCTGTAAAAAAAGATGATGAGTCCAAGAGGCATGAGTGTGACCATCGTCCAGTAGGTTGAAAGCGCTTCCCAAAAACTGCGGGAAGGAATCTCGAAGATTTTGCTCACGATTTTTTCATAATCTAAAAAGAACATAATAGAGATATACAGCACAAAAATAACGCCCACAACGCCCATATTGCCTGTATTTTCCATGAAATCATGCAAATAGCCAATCATAATGTCTTGTTGTGTGGGAATCAGTGAGCTAAAAATAAAGCCTTGAAGTTTTTCGTAGTAAACCGAAAAAAGAGGCATTTTGGTAAAAATACTAAAGGTAATGAGAAGAATAGGAATCAGCGCTAAAATGGTGTGAAAACTCAAAGAAGAGGCGTAGTGCGCAAGCTCTACGTCTCTGAGTTTTTTGAAAAATTCGACACCATTTTTAGTGTTTAACACATCAGAGTCCCATTTTGGCAGGATTCAAAATATTATGTGGATCAAATGCTTTTTTAACGGAACGGAAAAGCTCCATTTCACCTTCACTAAAAGCGAGGTGCATAAACGGTGCTTTACTCAGCCCGATGCCGTGCTCTCCACTGAGCGTTCCACCCAAGGCTACGGTTGCTTTAAAGATCTCTTCAATTGCTTGGTGTCCGATCTCAAGTTGTTTCGGATCACTGCCATCGACCATCACATTGGTGTGAACGTTGCCATCACCTGTGTGCCCAAAACACGGCACGGTGACGTTGTATTTTTGGGAAACTTCGCCAATGGCTTTAAGAAGTGCAGGCAGTTTACTGCGTGGAACGGTGATGTCTTCATTGAGTTTTTTACTGCCGTAAATTGTGATCGATTGACTGGCATTGCGTCTGGCAAACCAAAGATTTTTAGACTCTTCGAGGCTCGTAGCTCTTTTAAATCCACTGCAACCATTTTCTAAAAATGCCTCTTCGATGACGTCGAGTTGTTGGGTGAGCTCTTCTTCTGTATTGCCATCGACATCGGTGATGAGAATCGCCCCGGCGTCTTTTGGCAAGCCTTTGTTGAATTTCTTCTCAACCGCGTTAATCGAAAGATTGTCTAAAAATTCCATCGCAACGGGCGTAACGCCTGCTGCCATTGTTTTATAGACGGCGTTCATGGCTGCTTCAACACTGGGAAAAACACCCATAGCGGTTTGCGCCATTTTTGGTTTTGCGATCAGTTTTAACGTAATTTCAGTAATACACGCAAGCGTGCCTTCACTGGCGATAATAATACCCGCAATGTTATAACCAGCGACATCTTTAATGGTACGTTTTCCCGCACGAATGATCTCGCCATTTGGAAGAACAGCACGTAATGCCATGACGTAATCTTTTGTGATGCCATACTTTGCCGCACGCATACCGCCTGCATTTTCGCTGACATTGCCGCCAATCGTTGAGTACTCTTCGCTTGCAGGATCGGGTGGATAAAAAAGTCCTCGTGCTTCAACAGCTCGTTGCAATGCCATGTTGATGACGCCAGGTTGTACCACAGCGACCATGTTTTCCATGTCGATCTCGAGGATTTTGTTCATGTGTTTTTCAAATGCTAAGATGATGCCTCCGTTTGCGGGCAAAGCACCTCCTGTGAAGCCACTTCCTGCTCCACGAGGCGTGATGATAATGCGGTGTTCATTGCAATACTTTAAAATCTCACTGACATCGCTCTCTTCTCGTGGAAACAAAACCGCATCGGGTTCGTAACGTGCGCGGGTTGCATCGTAGCAATACGCGATCAAATGCGCTTTGTCATCATAAACATTCTCAGCGCCAATAAGGTTTTTAAAATAATCAATATGTCTTATTTCCATTGGGTGTCTTTTCTCTCTACGATGTCAAAAGGTAATTTTAGGATAATGCCATCCATCCCAGCACCTTTAAGGGTATTGGTTTGACCTAAAAGATAGGCATAGTAATTGTTGTATTCGGCAATCGTTCCACTGTCCCAGTTGAACCATGATGAATCAATCTGTTTATTGATGCGTGAATAAAATGGAAGCATTGGTTCCCCACTGCTTTTAACGTCGATACTTTGAAGAATACGGAAGTTGTGGCAATCCACAAAGAAACCTTTGTTCTCAATGCCAAAGAAGATGATCGATGCGGCATTTTGGTAGCATGCTTGTTGGAAGATTTTTTTATCGGGATTTGGACGGTAGAGTTTTGCTAAATAGGCTGCAACGATGTCAGGATGAATCCATGTAATCGTGTTGAAATTTTTAGTGACTTCATTGTAAACACTTTGGTTTGGCACGATAATCAGTGCACGATCGTAAAGGTAGTTAATGATGACTTCATCGCCAATGGCAGGTTTAACGCCCGTCTCTGGGAAGGCACCTTGGGCAAGCATCTCAAATTTTTCAACATTTAAAACGGCTTTCATACCATCTTTACTGATAACATCAACACGCGCGATAATGGTTGAATGTGTTGCATCAAATTTATGGCTGACAACGCCGCTTGCTCCGAGCACAAATTCTGGTGAATCAGGGATCACAATTTGTTTTTCATTTGATTCTAAAACGGTTGTTTTGAACTCTTTAAAAAAAGATTGAGCCTCTGCAAATGAGGCAAACAAAAACAGACACATAACCAAAAATAGCTTGTTCAACGGGAACTCCTTGAAGGGCACATAACACCCTTTTATTTTGTATCGAGAGATTATACTATAACTGTTTTAAAAAAACTTATTTTTATCGAAAGAGAGTCTTTTAGGCATTTTGTAAGATTTGTTCCGCTAAAATCGAAAAAGAACTAGGGGGTGCGAATGGCAAAATTCATCATACTATTATCTTTTTTTATATCGTTTGCATCTGCTTCTTATATGGAAGAGTTGAAGTGGCCAAAAGGCGAAACGTTTCTGACTTTCTTAGAGAAAAATCATTTACCGCAAGCTATTTACTATACGCTTGATAAAGAAGAACAAGAACTCGCAGCGGAGATTGTCGCAGGAATACAGTATCAGGTTCTTAAAAATGACGACAACGAGCTAGAGCAAGTTTTAATTCCTATTGGTGAAGAACTCCAAATGCATCTTAAAAAAATAGATGACAAGTTTATCATGGAGATTACCCCGATTCTTTTACAAGAAGAGAAGCGCTCTTTAACGATAGATATTCAAAACTCACCGTATGTGGACATTCTCAATGCCACGAACAGTTACGGTCTTGCCAATGAATTTGCCCAAACGTTTAGAGGCGAAGTGAACCTTCGAAACCTCCAAAAAGGCGATAAACTCGTACTGGTCTATCAGCAAAAAAGGCGTCTTGGAAAGCTCTTTGGTTCCATTAAAATCGACGTTTCCATGGTAGAAACGGCAAAGAAGAAAAATTACATCTTTTTTTATAAAGAGAACTATTACGATCCTAAAGGGCAAGAACTCGACAATTTCTTACTCTCAAATCCTGTGAATTATACGCGCATTTCATCTGTCTTTACCCAAAAACGATGGCATCCGATTTTGAAAAAATACCGTGCGCATTTGGGTATTGATTATGCTGCACGTATTGGAACACCGGTGAAGTCAGCAGGTGGTGGCAAAGTCGTATTTGTCGGTCAAAAAGGTGGGTATGGCAATGCGATCGAAGTGAGCCATGCCAGCAGCTACAGAACACTTTATGCGCATCTTAATGGCTTTGCAAAGGGTTTACGTAGAGGTCAAAATGTCAAGCAAGGTCAGGTCATCGGCTATGTGGGCAATACGGGGCTTAGCAGTGGACCGCATTTGCATTTTGGTTTGTACCGTAGTAATGTAGCAATCAATCCTTCCAGCGTCGTTAAAATTGCGAAGAGTGCATTACGTGGTAATGAACTTAAAGCCTTTATGAACTATACTAACGACCTTAGACAAAAAGTTGAGAGTACCCAAGAGAGCGATGCTCCTGTTTATAAAGAGGAAAATTTTAACCTTTCTTATCCTTTTGAACAAAAACAAAGTTAACGTTTACATGTAAACAAACTGAAACTGTTTTGCGATAGAATGAAGTTCGTGTAAAAAAGTAAGTGCCCTAAACTGATCAAATAAAAGAGTGTGCCATGATACGATGTTTTTTTAGAAATAGTAATAAGCTTGAAGTGATCACAGATTTGAGTGAATTTGATGATGACGAGGATAAAAAGAGCAAAGTCGTATGGCTTGATATGTTGCTTCCAACCAGTGAAGAAATCGTGTTTGTCGAGAAGATATTTGGTATCGATTTTCCAACGAAACAAGAGTCTGAAGAGATCGAGATCAGTTCGCGTTACTGGGAAGAGGACAAAAAGATCGAGATCAACAGCTTCTTCTTGATCGCTACGGAAGAGAGTGCGCACAACGAAACGGTTTCGTTCATTCTCCAAGGCAATTTGCTGATCTCCATTCGGTATAAAGAGCTCAAAACCTTTGAAGAATTTAGTAAGCGTTTTTACTATGCTCCTCGTGAATTTAAAAACGGTTACTACATCTTTTCACAGCTTTTAGACATCAGAATCGACGCGGATGCGGACATCATCGAAAAGCTTTCCAAAGACATCACACGTCTTCGCAAACACGTTTTTACCGACTACACGAATGATGATGAAGAGATGTTGGAAAAAATCTCCTCGTTTGAAGATCTGAACATGAACATTCGTGAAAACTTGATGGATAAACAACGCATTTTAACCTCGTTCATCAAATCAAACAAATACGATGACAGCTCCCTTCGTGCCGACATTGTCATCATGCTTAAAGATATTAAGTCGTTGATTGATTACACCGAGTTTAACTTTGAGCGTCTGGATTACTTACAAAACATCTTCGTGGGCGTTTTGAACATTGAGCAAAATAAAGTCATCAAAATCTTTACGATTATGAACGTTATTTTCCTTCCACCAACGCTTATCGCGAGCATTTATGGTATGAACTTTAAGATTTTGCCTGAGCTTAATTGGCAGTACGGCTATGCTTTTTCGCTTGTTTTGATGGTGCTTTCTGCGATTACCCCGATTGTGATTTTCAAGAAAAAAGGGTGGATCTAAGCGTATGAAACATACGATTGAGGTGCTTAAAATTGAAGAGTGTCTGCATTCAGACTACATCAAACCTAAAAGTATGTACTATTTGCACAACAGCGTTGAAAAGCGTTGGGACATTGTTGACACGCACAATAGCGTCGCCATTTTGCTCTACCACAAAGATTTAGACTCGTTTGTCTTTGTCAAGCAGTTTCGCCCTTCCATTTACCTCAAAAATAACGACGGTTTTACGTATGAATTGTGCGCAGGCCTCGTCGATAAAAACAAAAGCCTCATCGAAATCGCCCAAGAAGAGGTTTTAGAAGAGACAGGGTATGATGTTTCCCTCAACGAACTTCAAAAAGTCACCTCTTTTTATACGGCGGTTGGTTTTGCAGGAGGACTTCAAACCTTTTATTTTGCGAGTATTGATGAAAGTATGAGAGTGGGAGATGGTGGCGGTATTGATTCTGAAAATATCGAAGTCATCTACTTAAAACGGGAAGAAGCGCTTACGTTTATGTTTGATGAGAGCATCGCGACCACATCAGGCTTGATGTTCGCGCTGATGTGGTACTTTAAAACCTACGAAAAATAGCGTTACATGTAACGCTTAGTTAACGCCTACTAAAATGCTTGAAGCTTTGATGATGGCATAAACACTGTCACCTTTTGCGAGAGAAAGTTCTTTTTTCGCATCTTCTGTGACGATGGCAGTGACGGTTAAACCCGTTGTTGTCGTGATGATAACTTCACAATTAACGGCGCCATCTTTGATCTCAGACACAGTTCCTTTGATTTTATTGCGAGCACTTACGACTAGAGCGATGTCTGCTTTTGCAAGAAGAACACTTTGCGCTTTAAAGATACACAACGTCTCAACACCCACTTTTAAACCCAATGTCTCAACCGCGTTGTTGGTGATGACAGAAACGATTTTATCGCCACTGGCTGTTGTAACGACCACTTCACTGTTCACAGGACCATTTTTGATCTCAGATACTTTTCCAACGATTTGATTTCTTGCACTGATTTTCATAACACACTTCCTTATGTTTGATCTATCAAGGGTTCCCTTAATGGTTAATAAAATTATCTCACAGAGTGTTATGTAATGTCAATTGGGAACGGTAGTATTTGGGGTAAAAAAATAATATAGTTAGGCACATTAAAGTGCAGAATTTTCCTGAGTGTTTGATGTTTTAGAATTTAAGTGGTGCTTGTGAGCAATTTTATCAAACGAGATATACGAAGCAAAACACTTAAACGTAAGGTAATACAACGACCCAACAACAGCTACAATGCCCATCGTTACAATGAAACTTGAAAAAACCGCCGATAAAAAAATCGAATAAAGTTCACTCATTGTCATGCTCCCGAAATTGATAATAGAAGTATATCATAGTATTAATAAATATATAACGATAGAGTGGTTTATTTTTCACCAGCATATACGGAGTGTTTTACATGTAAAGCGTTCAGATAATCTCCAACTGCTCTAAAATATCTTTGGTAAGTTTGGAAAGAGGGCGTTTACCTAAGTCTTCATCGCTGATGTAACCGCCAAAAATCAACCGCAGTAAATCTTCTTCATTTTTAAAAAGCGTTCCCTCGTAGTTTTTCATCAGCTCTTCGATGTAACTTTCGTTGTACATCACAGATTTTTGGATGAGTTCTAAGACGATGTCTTTGTGGTTTTTATAAATCTCTTCCAACGCAAAATCGTCGATGTTTTTTTGTTCTTTGGCATCGTTTGAGCCAAATTCTAAATCAAACCCTTTTTCATCGTAATAAAATGAACTATCCTTTACATGTAAAGCAAAACGCGCCTTGTCATCGAAGCCTTCAACGTATGGATGCACGTGTGTCGTAAGAGAAAATTCCTTGCGCCCTTTTATGCTTGCATTACATGTAGGGCAACTGGGAATGAGGTTGTAAAACGACAATGCCAAAATAGGATACGTCGCTTTGTCGTAAAAATGGTCAAATTGCGGACGTGTTGAGCCGTTTTTAGAGCGAACCGTAAACGTATAATTTCGGTTGCAATACGGGCAAACGGTGACGTTAAGAGATTGCGCTAACGTATAGGCATCGTATGTATCATTATCTGTTTTAACGGTAAATTTTTTGTACTCTTTTCTCATTACATCAAATTTATGATTGTCTTTATAGTGCATCGCAATTTCATGCAGTTTGTCAGGTTTGGCGGTAATGACTTCTTCAAGAGAATATTTACATGTAGGAAATTTTATTTTTGATTTCAGTGCTTCATAATGCTTTTGTGCCAATTCTTCTAAATGTGGCGTAGCAATTTTTATCATGATTTCTTTTCCAAATTTTCCAAGCGACTTTGGAGGCTTTCTATTTGGTTTTTAAGTGCATCAATTTCTTTCATCTTGTCCAATTTCTTACTGTCAAGCATACGCTGTAATTGTTTTTTGACGATAGGCTCACCGATGATGCGAATGTACCTTTGTGCTTCGTCATCATCGGTAATGGGAGAATTTTTACCGTTTAAATAGTCAATTACTTCATTGATTTTACTTTTCGCAAATTCACCCATAAGCCCATCTTTCATAAAAAAGCCATGCGAGAGTAGGGTATGGATATTGGCTCCAAAAGTTTCGATATTGGGGTAAACTTGTTTTCCGTTTTCTAAAAAAATAACATTTTCTTTGGGTATATCTGAGAGAATAAAGGGAGAGTGCGAAGTGACAATTATTTGAACTTTTTTATTTGTATTTTTCTTGGCAAAATATATTAAATCTTTTATCAGATTTTTTTGCCAATTTGGATGTAGTCCTAAATCAATTTCATCAAATAAAAAAATAAATTCATTTTCTGAGACACTAAGATTCTTGTTTACTCTTTTTAAGTGATGTATAAATGCTACGAATATGCTTATATATTCTCTTTCGCCTGAACTTAGTGAAAAATAAGTATAAGTAGAATCTTTACTATTAAAATAATTTGTTCTATTAATATTTTCCAATAAAATATTAAGTAATTCATTTGAGGTTTTAAAAATACTACTAATAGTGTTTGTTTTTTTCTCAACCCAAATCTCATTTTTTAAATACTCAAATTTATCTAAAATATCTTGAATATTCTTTTTTGTATAAACATGATTTTTTTTATCATATGGATTTATGACTTCAAAAATTTTCATACAGTTTGATAGTTCAAAATTTTTTGTATTAAACTCATCTTTTATAGAGTTAATAACTGCACCAACTTCATTATCCCAAAAATGTTCTCTAAGTCTAAATAAAATCAATAATTTAAGAAAATGCTCTTCTAAATCCATAGAATCTTTAAAAACGGTATTGCCAGAAAGCTTATCGAGATTTAACAATTGTAAAAAATCTTTATTTCCTGTGATATACGCTCCTATTTCATAAAAGTGCAATTCTCTTTTATATGAATTAAAAACAAGTTTGTTTTGAATAAAAGATAATATTTTTTCATCCTCACTTAATAGACTTTGCAATCTTTTATTAAATGTTTCTAATTTTTCTTTTTTTTCATTACTTGTTATGTATTTATTGCTAGGCATTAAAGTTTTTTTTTCTTCATAATATGCGTCGAGATGACTATATCTTTGTAATCTAAATGCATAATCTGGATTATTAAATATTGAGGCGACATCATTTGAAAAATAAATAGTATCTATAGACCTAGGTTTATTTTGATTTTCATACGTATAAGCTGTATTGTTTTGAATGTTGAAATCTAATGTTTTACCTGTAAAGCCTTGCTTAAATAAAAATTTCTCACCATCAAAAAAAACTAAAAAACCTTTTTTATTATTACTAGAAAATTCTTGGTAAGAATATTCAACTAATAACCCACTAATACTACTCTTCCCACTTCCATTTTCTCCAACAATCGCTGTCATATTAATATTGTCAGGAAAGATAGATACATAGTCTTTTTTCTCTTCAATCGTGAGTTCATTTTTATCTTTATCATACTTACATGTAAACCTAGGCGAAAAATTAAACCCTTGATTTTTAATATTTTTATATTCTTCAACCCACAAATAAACCAGTTCCATACTCACTCCAAAGGTTTACATGTAAAGCTTTGAGTCTTTACATGTAAAAAGGTTTTAATCGATAAATCGCTTGGTCAAATCCCCGTATGTCTCAATTCTTCTATCCCGTAAAAATGGCCAGATGCGTCTGACGTGTTCGCCTCTTTCAAGATCGACTTCGACGATAAGCACTTCTTCTTGGTCGTGGCTTGCACGTACGATGATCTCGCCTTGGGGTCCTGCGACAAAGGAGTTTCCCCAGAAGCGGATGCCGTCCAGTACACCATGATTGTCCGCTTCTTTGCCGATGCGATTTACGCTGATGACGGGAAGTCCATTTGCTACGGCGTGACCGCGTTGGATGGTCTCCCATGCGTCGCATTGGCGTGTTTTTTCATCTTCGGCGTCTTCATCGAACCAACCGATGGCGGTGGGGTAGATGAGCATTTCAGCACCCTTAAGCGCCATCAAACGAGCGGCTTCGGGGTACCATTGATCCCAACAGACGAGGAGTCCTAGTTTGCCGACACTGGTTTGAATGGGGGTGTAGCCAAGATCACCGGGGGTGAAGTAGAATTTTTCGTAAAATCCTGGGTCATCAGGGATGTGCATTTTGCGGTATTTGCCTGCTATCGTGCCATCTTTTTCAAAGACAATGGCGGTGTTGTGGTAAAGTCCTGCGGAGCGTTTTTCAAAGAGTGAGGTGACTAAAACGACTTTGTTTTCTTTGGCGATGCCTGACCAAAACGCGATGTCCTCTTCCCAATTGCTTGCAAGGTCAAAACAAGCGACATCTTCGTTGATGCAGAAGTAGCGGTCTTGGTGAAGCTCTTGCAAAACGACTAATTGAGCACCTTGTTTGGCGGCTTTTTGTATGAGGGAAACGGTTTTGGCTATGGTTTTTTCTTTGGTACTTTCAACGGCGTGTTGGATGAGACCGACTTTCATAAAATCCACCTAGTATGAGTTATTTTTAATAACTTATTCTACATTAATAAGCTTTTAATCCGTTTTAACCTATTATCTTGATGGGCATTATCAAAAACTATGATAATGGACAAAGAGAGGTATATTTATGATCACACTTTCACAATTGAATGCGGGAGAAAAAGCCTTCGTAACGCACATAGAAGCCGATGGCGAACTCAAACAGAGACTTTTTTCATTGGGACTTCGCAGAGGAAGTCACCTCAAAATCAAAGCAACTAGTATCGCAAAAAGTACGATGGAGATCGAAGTGGGAAGTACCCTTTTAGCCCTTCGTTTTGAAGAAGCCAAGAGCATCGGAGTGCAAAGAGCATGAACGAACTGATCATCGCCCTTGTGGGGCAACCCAATGTGGGCAAAAGCATGCTCATCAACTCCATCGCCGATGCGCGCCTCAAAGTAGGCAACTTCTCAGGAGTGACGGTTGAAAAGGCGGAAGTGCGTTTTATGACGCAAAATCGCTCCATCAAAATCGTCGATCTTCCTGGAACCTACTCACTCAATGACTACACGCAAGATGAGCGCGTAACGAAAGATTTTTTGGAAAATGAGCATTACGATCTTATCATCAACGTGGTGGATGCGACCAATTTGGAACGCAATCTTTATCTGACCACGCAACTTTTAGAACTCGATAAAAAGATGATTGTGGCATTAAACATGATGGACGAAGCCCATAAAGAGGGCATTTGCATCAACCACGAACAGTTAAGCTCCATTCTTGGCGTACCCTGTGTCAAGGTTTCGGCTGCTACGAAAAGAGGGATTGGGAAACTGCTGAATCGTGCGATTGATGTCTCGTTATTTCCGTTTGAAAAATCAAAACTGATTTACAGCGATGTGGTCGAAGAAGAGGTTGAAAAACTTTCGTTCTTTTTGAAGCAAAAGCGGTATAAAACAGAGCTTGCGTATCGTGATTTGGTGCTCAAACTCTTACAGGAAAATCCAAGAATTTACCATAAAATGCACGATGAGCCCATTTGGCTTGAATTCTCACCTTTGCTTAAAGAGGCGCTGGAACATCTTTACTTGCACCATGAGACAAAAGATGTGAGTGAAATTTTTGCGGAAGAGAGAGCCGCTTTTGCTAAAGGGGCGGTACTTGAAACGGTTACATGTAAAAAGAGTGTTTCTAAAAATGTCACTGAGAAAATTGATGCTCTTTTGATTCACCAATTTTTTGGGATTCCTATTTTTATATTTTTGATGTGGGCTTTGTTTCAACTCACGTTTGAGCTGGGTTCCATTCCGATGGATTGGATTGATGCTTTTTTTGTGGCTCTTGGAAATTATGCCAAAACGATTTTTGGAGAAGGAGAGCTAGGCTCCATGATCGCCGATGGTGCCATCTCAGGTGTTGGTGCGGTGGTGATGTTTTTACCTAACATTGTCATCCTCTTTTTTGGCATCGCGCTTTTGGAAACGACGGGATATATGGCGCGCGTGGCGTTTTTACTCGATGGCTTTTTTCACCGTTTTGGTCTGCACGGCAAAAGTTTCATTCCCCTTGTGACAGGTTTTGGCTGTTCGGTGCCAGCGTATATGAGTGCGCGAACTCTGAAAAATGACAAAGATCGACTCATCACGCTTTTCATCATCGGTTTTATGAGTTGTGGGGCGAAACTGCCCGTGTATGTACTTTTCGCAGGTGCTTTTTTTGCAGGGAGTAACGCGGGAAATGTGCTGTTCTTCATCTACATTGCAGGGGCATTTATCGGTTTGATCGCAGCTAAATTTTTAAAAGTGTTTGTCTTTAAAGGTGTGGACGAACCCTTTGTTATGGAGATGCCAAAGTATCGCCTACCTTCTGTGAGACTCATCTGGCATACCGTGGTCACGAAGGCTGTCATGTATCTCAAAAAAGCAGGAACATTCATACTAGCGGCTTCACTGCTCATTTGGTTTGCGAGCAATTATCCCAAATACCCAACCATCGAAGAGAGTTATAATCAAAAAATCGAATTAGTCAGCAGCGATGAAGAGAAAGCAACGCTTGAAAATGCAAAAGCGCAACTCTTACTTGAAAAGAGTTTCTTAGGCATGCTGGGCAAATCAACCGATGTTCTGTTTCAACCCATCGGCTTTGACTGGAAGATGACCGTAGCGCTTGAATCAGGTCTGGCGGCAAAAGAGGTCGTGGTCTCAACGCTGGGCGTTTTATACGCGCTTGGCTCAGATGTGGATGAGGGTAATGAAGGCTTGATCAGTGAGCTTCAAAAGCAGATCTCATTTGCCTCTTCAGTTTCGTTTATCATCTTTGTGATGTTTTATCTACCTTGTATGGCAGCCTCAGTCGTTTTTATGAAAGAGAGTGGGAGTTACAAATACCTTGTCTATCTTTTTGTCTTTACGACCGTGATTGCGTGGGGATTGGCGTTTATTGGGTATCGGATAGCGCTGCTGTTTTAAAAGGAGAGGGAATTAATCCATCTCTCCTTTGACGCGTTGCCTCATATCGTTAATCTCTGAGTCATCGTAAGGATCAAGATGGGCATTGATGACCCACTCACCTTCAGGAATCAGCTCTTTAATCTTCTCTTCGATCCGATCTCCTGCATGATGTGCTCGCATCAGTGAAATGCCAGGGCTAAAAACCAAGTGAACGTCAACGAAGTTCGTATTGGCAGATTTTCGGGTTTTGAGGTAGTGAAAATCGCTGAGCTCTTTTTCTTCAAGAATGATGTTTTTAATGCTCTCAACAATCTCTTCATCAAGTGAGGCATCCAGCAAAATGTAGACGCCATCGCGAATGATCTCATACGCAGAGTGGATAATGTAAATGGAGATAATCACACCCATAATGGAGTCGATTAGCTCAAATCCCGTGACTTGAATAAGTACTAAAGAGATCAAAATGGCGCCATTGCTGAGCACGTCTGTTTTGTAGTGCAGCGCGTCAGACTTGACCACCATACTGTGCGTTTTTTTGGCAACATAATTGAGAAAAATGACCAAAGCAACGGTCAGTCCTAGTGAAATGAGCATCACAAGGATAGACTCACTTAAGTGTTCAAGCGGTTCATGAAAAATCGCTTTTTTGATCGCGCTGTAAAAGATAAAAAGACCCGAAACGGTGATGACCGTACCTTCGATGACGGCGGCAAGTGCTTCGATCTTACCTTTGCCGTAGTTAAACGTTTTGTTGGCAGGTTGCTCGGCTTTCGTGATGGCAAAATAGTTAAAGGCTGAGACGATTAAGTCTAAAACAGAGTCGATGGCAGAGGCTAAAACAGCGACAGAACCACTCAAAATTCCAATAAAAAGCTTGATAACGATAAGAATGGTAGCCGTAGCACTCGATACAACAGTCGCTTTTTTCTGCAAAGTCATTAGGCGTCATCTCTCTCTTTGTAAATATTCATAGACGCACAATGCAAACTTCCGTGTTCGCGAATCAGCACGGATGATTCGATGCCAACCACTTCACGATCAGGAAAATAACGCTCAAAGATCGCTAAAACCTCTTCATCGCAAGCGTCTGAGTAGGTTGGAACGAGCACGGCGTTATTGATCAGTACAAAGTTCATGTAAGTCGCAGGGATGCGGTGATCGTTAAAGTATTTCGCTGATGGAAGTGGGAGTGGAAGCAGATGAAAGTCTGTTTTTTGAAGCTCTTTTTCCATCTTGCGAAGTTCTTTGTAATGTTCATCTTTTTTATCGTAGCATTTCACATACGCGATGGTGTTTTTGTTGATGAAACGAGCCAACGTGTCGATGTGCGAGTCGGTGTCATCGCCCATCAGTGCGCCGTGTTCAAGGATAACCAGCTCTTTAAGCCCAAAAAGTTCCATCAGCGTTTTTTTGATTTTCTTTTTGGAAAGATGCGCATTTCGGTTCTCTTCAAAAAGGCAATATGCGGTTGAGAGCATCACGCCTTGCCCATTGCTGTCGATACTTCCGCCTTCGAGTACAAAGTCAAAGCTTTTGAGTTTTCCTTCCAAATAGCCTTCCTCAAAAAGCTGTTTGGTGATGCTGTTGTCCAAGTTGGCTTCAAATTTATTGCCCCACGCGTTGAAAACAAAGTCGTAGGTCTTGCGTTTATGATTTTTATAGATGTTAATGCCACCAAAATCGCGTATCCATGTGTCATTCGTTGGCATTTGGATGAGTTCGATGTTTTGCAGATTTGGCAGTGAAGTTGCCAGTGCTGTTTTGTCTTCACAAATGACCATGCACTTTTGAAAGCGCGCAATGGTGGTGATAAAGCTCAAGTAGGTTTGATGAATCGCATCAATCGAGTGTGCCCAATCGCTCATCTTTGGAGGAAAAACGACGATCAGTGCCTCTTGCTCTTCCCATTCGGCAGGTATTCGGATTTTCATTGTGTCACTCCCTGTAGCGTAGGTTTGAGTCAAATTATACCAAAAATGGCTTGTATCTCCTTTTTTGGGGAGAATGTAGGTAAAATAGTCTCCAAAAGTTTTACATGTAAAGGATTTTTTTGCTCCAAAAACGAAAAGACACCAAAAGCATCAATCAGATCAATTTCATGGCGATTCTTTTTGCAGGTGTTTTTGCGTTTATCTCCGCGTGTTTGGTCATTGTCAATGAATACATGGATTTTCAAAAAGAGATCAAAATCGTCGAAGAGAGCTACATTCAGACGCAACAAAAAAGTGCCGAAGAGCAACTGCTTTTACTTCATAACATCACGCAGTACCGCTTTTCTCAAAGCGAAGGGCTTTCCAAAGAGCAGATTTATCAAAAACTCAAAGAAGATATGAAAGCACTTATTTCTCCAAGTAATGGACAAAATTATCTTTTTTTGCAGCATCATTCAGGAAAAATGCTCTACCGTAGCGCTGAACTGCCTGTGGAAGATGTGGGCAAAGACATCGTTGTTACGGAGCATTATGCGCCACTGGATCTCATTTTGGGCAGTGGCGTGAGCACAAAAAATATCGAAAATGTACTGGCTGAAAAGAAAAAAGCGTACCAAGATAAGATCATCAATTTTGTGCTGAAAATCTATATGCTCACACTCTTTTTATACTTGGTAAGCACGGTGGAGTACCGCTATGTGAGTGACATTATGAAGCGTGAAATTCGCTTTATCGTCTACTCGTTTAAAAAGGCGTCTCAAAGTTATGAATTTATCGATATGGAAAAGATCAAGTTTCAAGAGTTTCAAGAGATCGTCACCCATGCGAACGTGATGATCGAAGAGATTAAAGCCAAAAACAGTGCGCTTGTGGAGCTTAACAGCAACCTTGAGGGCATTGTCGAGCAAAAGACAGTGGAGCTTAAACGCTCGATTGATTTTACACAGGAGCTCTTAGAAAAGCAAGATCGTTTTGTCAAAAACGCGATTCATGAGATCAACACGCCACTCTCTATCATTCTCATGAACATCGATCTGTACAATCTCAAATTTGAAACCAATCCTTATTTGCTCAAAATTGAAGCGGCGGTAAAGGTGCTCGATAATATCTATGAAGATCTAGCGTATGTCGTGAAAAAAGACAGCGTCGTGTACGAAAAAAGCATGATCAACGTTTCGACGTTTTTAAAAGAACGCGTGGATTACTTTGAAGATGTAGCACAAGGCAATAAACTGCACATCAGCATGGACATCATGCCGGAGCTTTTTATACTCTTCAATGAGATCGAATTACAGCGCATTTGTGACAATAATCTCTCCAATGCGATCAAGTACAGTTACGAAAAACAACCTTTACATGTAAGACTTTATGCGCGTGAAAATGAGGTTGTGTTTGAGGTGGAAAATAGAGGCGAGAAGATCAAAGCGCCTAAGCAGCTGTTCGATCGTTATTACAGAGAAGATGAGGCGCGTGGCGGGTTTGGTTTGGGGCTAAACATCGTCAAAGAGATTTGCGATGCGAATGATGTCATGATAGAGGTTGACTCGAATGAATCTAAAACCTGTTTTCGCTACTGTTTTACAAAAGGATAACCAATGAAAATTTTACTGCTCGAAGATGAGTTGATGTTACGAAGTTCTATCGAGGAGTATCTAGAAGCGTTGGGGCACAAAGTCATCGCTTTTGGTAACGGCGAAGAGGCGTATGAAGCGATCAAAAAAGATGCGTTTGATCTGTTACTTTTAGACATCAACATTCCTAAAATGAGTGGGCTGAACCTGCTCAAAGCGCTCAATGAGATCGAGCATGCGTTTCCGACCATTTTCATCAGTGCCAATGTGGACATCGATGACATCTCTCAAGCGTTTGAATTAGGCGCTTCGGACTATCTCAAAAAGCCGTTTCATCTTAAAGAATTGGGACTTCGTATCGACAAGATCAAAAAAGAGTCTGCAATCAAAAACCTCAAACACATCATCTTAAACTCCAAATATGTCTTCTCCAAAGAGGAGCAGATGCTCTTTTACAATAACAATGTCCAAGTCCTTACGAAGAAGCAGTTACAAATTGTGACACTACTTTCTGAGAACATGGGTGTGGTCGTTGACTTCGAGAAATTCCGCACTTACGTATGGAACGATGAACCCATCGATAATGCCTCTATTAGGGCTGAAATCAGTCGTTTTCGCAAGCTTCTTAAGGAGGATTTTATCATCAATCTTAAGGGTGTTGGGTATAAGATTGAGAAGTATTTCCCCGAGAAAAACCGCTAAAGTTACTTTTTTACTCATATTATTTAGAAAAAAATCCTCTTTTGTTCCAAAAATAAAAATGCTACGTTAATGCTATGTTACTTCTTTACAATGTCATCAGGCTACCACATCACAAAGAAGGAGCATTTATGAGTCAGAACATCTATGACAGAGTACGAGCTAATCCGAAATATACCGAACTCGTGCAAAAAAGAAGTAGTTTCGCATGGAAGCTAACCATCACTATATTGGTTGTTTATTATGCGTTTATCCTTGTAATTGCTTTTTCACCTACGACCTTTGGACAGACCATTGGAAGTGGCGTAACCACCGTAGGCATCCCCATAGGATTTGGCATCATTGTCTTATCATTTATCTTAACGGGTGTTTATATCCAAAGAGCCAATGGCGAGTTTGATGACTTAAACAATCAAATCAAAGAAGAAGCAAGGAGTGAAAAATGAGATGGGGATTGTTGCTTTTAGCATTAAGCAATGTTCTCTTTGCTGCTGGGGCTGCAGAGGTTTCAGGGAAAAGTGAAGTGAATATGTCGGCTATCGTTATGTTCTTAGTCTTTGTTGCGGGAACACTTGGTATTACGTACTGGGCTGCAAAACGAACCAAAACAGCGAAAGATTTTTACACCGCAGGTGGAGGAATTACAGGGTTCCAAAATGGTTTAGCGATTGCGGGTGATTATATGTCAGCAGCATCTTTCCTTGGAATTTCAGGGTTGGTGTATTCCAAAGGTTTTGATGGACTTATTTACTCCATAGGCTTTTTGGTTGGTTGGCCGATCATTCTTTTCTTGGTAGCGGAGCAACTTCGAAATTTGGGTAAATACACCTTTTCTGATGTTGCATCGTACCGTTTAAGACAGACCCCAATTCGCACTCTTGCTGCCCTTGGTTCTTTGGCAACCGTTGCACTTTATTTGATTGCTCAAATGGTTGGTGCAGGTCAATTGATTCAAATTTTATTTGGGCTTGACTATGCGTATGCGGTCGTTATGGTTGGAATTTTGATGATTTTATATGTTACGTTTGGTGGCATGCTTGCAACCACATGGGTACAAATTATTAAAGCATGCCTCTTGCTCTCTGGTGCAACATTCATGGCGGTTATGATTATGTACAAAATGGATTTTAATGTTGAGACACTCTTTTCTCAAGCGGTTGCTGTGAAAAAATCGGCGGCGATTATGAGCCCAGGCGGTCTTGTCAGTGACCCCATTTCAGCGATCAGCTTAGGTGTTGCTTTGATGTTTGGAACCGCAGGTCTTCCACATATCTTGATGCGCTTTTTCACCGTAAGCGATGCTAAAGAGGCTCGAAAGTCCGTCTTTTTTGCCACTGGATTTATAGGTTATTTTTATATTTTAACCTTTATTATAGGATTTGGTGCTATCGTGTTATTAACAGGTCATCCACAATATTTTGATACTGTTAAAAACACATTGATTGGTGGCGGTAATATGGCAGCGATTCACTCTGCTCATGCTATTGGCGGAAACCTTTTCTTAGGATTTATCTCAGCCGTTGCTTTTGCAACCATTTTAGCGGTTGTTTCTGGTTTGACACTTGCAGGTGCAAGTGCGGTCAGTCATGATCTTTATGCCAATGTTTTTGCACGAGGTCGTGTGGATGAAATGACAGAGATGAGAGTGTCTAAGTACGCTACGATTGCTCTTGGTATCGTTGCGATATTATTAGGCATTGCGTTTGAAAAACAGAACATTGCGTTCATGGTTGGACTTGCGTTTGCGATTGCGGCAAGTGCTAACTTCCCGATTCTTTTCCTCTCCATGTTTTGGAGAAAGCTTACAACCAGAGGTGCCGTTTATGGCGGAGGCTTAGGACTTTTTACCGCGATTGTGTTGGTTATTTTGAGTAAAGCAGTTTGGGTAGATGTTCTACACAATGCAGCGCCTATTTACAAATACGGTAATCCAGCACTTTTCTCAGTCGGTATAGCGTTTATCAGTATTTGGATCATCTCTTTAATGGATAAAAGTGACGATGCGGCAAAAGAGATTGCAGCATATGAGCATCAGTTTATTCGAAGTCAAACAGGTATTGGAGCGGAAGGCGCTTCAAGTCACTAAGAAATTTGCCTCGCAAGGGGCAAATTTTTTCAAAAATAGCCTTCAAAGATTTATCAAAAGGCGTTTTAAATTATAGAACAAAGGATCGTAACAATGTCACAACTTTTTGAACCAAGTAGAGCTTTAAGTAAAGAAGCCAGAATTAAGAACATGTGTGAGTACAAGGAGCTTTGTATCCAAGCGGATGAGGATTTTGAAGGCTATTGGGACAAGTTAGCACGTGAGAAAATTGAGTGGTTTAAGCCTTATGATAGAGTATTAAATGAAGATAATGCTCCGTTCTACAAATGGTTCGAAGGTGGCAAATTAAATGTTACGCATCAGTGTTTAGGACGTCATTTAAAGACTCGCAAAAATAAAGCAGCGATTATCTGGGAGGGTGAGGACGGCAAACGTCGCATTATCACCTATCTTCAACTTTTCTACCGTGTTAACCGCTTGGCAAACTTGATGCGCAATAAATTTGGCATCAAAAAAGGGGATCGTGTTGTTCTTTATATGCCAATGATTCCTGAAGCGGCATTTGCGATGCTTGCATGTGCAAAAATTGGTGCAATTCACTCCGTTGTTTTTGGTGGGTTCTCTGCTGAAGCGTTACGTGATCGTATCCAAGATGCTGAGGCTAAGCTTGTCATTACCGCCGATGGTGCATTTCGTCGTGGTAAACCTTACATGTTAAAACCCGTTGTGGATGAAGCACTCAGTGTCGGGTGTGAGAGTTGTGAAAAAGTACTGATCGTTCAGAGAAACTTTGAAGACATCGACTACGTTCCAGGACGTGACTATGTTTACAACGAGATCATCATGAATGAATCTCAGTACTGTGATCCTGAATGGATGGACTCAGAAGATCCACTCTTCTTGCTCTACACATCAGGAAGTACTGGCAAACCAAAAGGTGTTCAACACGGAAGTGCTGGCTACATCCTTTGGGCGCAGTACACGATGGAACACGTTTTTGATGTTAAAGAGAACGATACGTTTTGGTGTACGGCGGACGTTGGTTGGATTACAGGACATACATACATCGTTTATGGACCACTTGCGATGGGTGCAACGACCATTATGTATGAAGGTGTTCCAACGTTCCCCGATGTAGGCAGATGGTGGAGTATGATCGAAGAGCACCGGGTCAATCAGTTCTATACCGCGCCAACAGCGATTCGTTTGCTTCACAAAGAGGGGGCTGATGCTCCTTCAAAGTACGATCTAAGTTCTCTCAAAGTGCTTGGAACCGTTGGTGAGCCGATCAATCCTGATGCGTGGATGTGGTACTATGAGCAAATCGGTGGTGGAAACTGTCCTATCGTTGATACATGGTGGCAAACAGAGACGGGTGGTCATATGATTACGCCACTTCCGGGTGCTACACCGATCAAGCCAGGTTCTGCGACATTCCCACTTCCAGGTATTAAAGCAGAGATCATCGATGAGCACGGCAATCCAACACCCAAAGGTGAAAAAGGATTCTTGTGTATCACCAAACCTTGGCCATCCATGATCCGCAATATCTGGGGCGATAGTGATCGTTTTGTGAAGTCGTACTTTGGGGATTGTAAGAAAGACGGTAAACCGGTTTACTTTTCGGGTGATGGCGCGATGTACGATGATGATGGCTACATCGTCATTACAGGGCGCACCGATGATGTTATCAACGTTTCAGGGCATAGAATTGGTACGGCTGAGATCGAAGCGGTTCTTGCGCATCATGAAAACGTTGCGGAAGTGGCTGTTGTCGGTCGTCCTGATCCGATCAAAGGCGAGGGAATTTTCGCCTATATTGTTATTAAGGGCGAAGATAGCTTAAGCGAAGAGGTGTATATGATCCAAGAGCTTAACAAGCTGATTGTTAAGGAAATTGGAAATATCGCCAAACTCGATGCGATTCGCTTCGTTCCGGGACTTCCAAAAACCAGAAGTGGTAAGATCATGCGAAGAATCCTTCGCTCGATTGCGAAAAAAGAGCCTATCACACAAGATATCTCAACGCTTGAAGATCCAAGCATCGTTGAGAAAATCCAAAATCTCATCGAATTTTAGCCCTCCAAAGCGGTTACATGTAACATGTGACCGCTTCTTTTCCTCTTCCCCTACAGTGAAATTTTGCCCTTAAAATGGTATGATGCTCAAACATATTACGATCACTTAGAGGAACATAACCTATGGCATTGCATATTATCAACCAACCGCAAGATCAAACCAAAGCTGTCAATGACGCCCTTGGCTATCCAAACTTAGAGACGATGATAAGCGTTCCTTTGGGCATTGGAGAGTTTTACGAAGCGTGCAAGGACTATCCGATTTTATTTACGAAAAATAAAGAAGGGGACTGGCTTGCCATCGCGTTACTTGGTTTTAACGATAAAAACGTCTACTTAGATGAGACCCGTCGTTTTAAAAAAGGCAAATACCTTCCTGCTTTTTTGAGACGTTATCCGTTTATTTTGGTTCAAAATGAGGGAAAAGAGGGCTTTTCTTTAGGTATTGAAGAAGAGGCTTTGGAAGCATTAAACGCCTCAAATCAACCAAGAGCGCTTTTTAAAGAGGACAAAACGCCGAGCGATTTGACCAAAAACACGTTGGATTTTCTCATTCGTTTCCAAGGCGAATTGCAAGCGTGCAGCGCTTTTGTTAAAGAACTCGAAGCATGGGAGCTTTTGGTGGAAAAAAGTGCCACTGTTCTGGATGAAGAGGGTAAAACACATACCATCAATGGCTTTTTTACGCTCAATGAAGAAAAACTGAACCACCTAAGTGAGAAGAAAAAACTCGACATCTGCAAAAAAGGAGCGACTCCTTTTATGACTGCGCATCTGATCTCGCTGAGCAATATCAGACGATTGGGTTTGTAGGATTTTGAACCTTAAAAGCGGTTACATGTAAAGGTTTCACTCTTACATGTAAACGCAAATCTTCTTCTAATGTGGCGCCATTTCACTGCAAAACGTAGGTGAAACACCTAGCGTGGCAAAGCGAACTCCCATATCAAACGCTTTTTCGCAATCTTTTGGGAACACATCTTTACGCCTTTGGGCTTTGTGCGGTTCGCTAAAAGCGGTTACTTCGTATTTGGAGTAGTCTTTAAACTGGTAGGTATCGGTGACATAGAGTGCTTCGGAAGAGCCAAATATACTGCCCAGTCTTTTTTCAAGACCACTAAGCGCTTCAACATAACCCCATTCTCGCATTCGTTTTTCATCTAAATTCATCGTGTACATCAACCCTATGGGTATTTTTCGAGGGAACAAAGAAGAGTAATTGACATCGTAAAGGGTGTATTGAAAGGCTAAACGTTCGATGAAAGAGCGCATCATTCCGGTGATATTTCCAAAGTAAATGGGTGAGCCTAAGAGAATGGCATCTGCATCTCGTAGTTTTTCTAAAAGAGGTTTGAGCTCATCTTTGTGCGTGCATTTTCCATAGGATTTTCCACTTTTGAGTTTACAGGCGAAGCAGCTTACACAGCCTTGATAGTTGAGGTCGTAAAGGTGAATCAGCTCTGTTTGAGCACCATTTTTTGCTGCGCCTTCAAGGGCATTTTTAAGCAGGGTTGTGGTATTGGCATTTTTACGTGGACTTCCATTGATCGCTACAATTTTCATCGGTATTCCTTCTAAAGATTTTGTTGAATTGAATTATAGGGTTATTTATGACTTAAGTATAGAATGAACTTTTTAGTTATATACTAACCAAAAGGGAAGTAACGGAGCAAAAAATGGAAAATTTCAGCGATAAATACGAAAAATGTCCGATGTATTATGCGATGTCGATTCTAGAGGGAAAGTGGAAGTGGATTATTTTGTGGAAGATATCTGAGACAAAAGTCATACGCTACAATCGTTTAAAAGAGATGCTACAGCCCATCGCGCATAAAACGTTGAGTCAGCAGCTCAAGGAGCTTGAGAGCCATAACATCATTCACAGAGAGCAGTACAACCAAGTGCCTCCCAAAGTAGAATACTCGCTCACTCCAGAGGGCGAAACACTTATACCGATTTTAAGTTTGATGTATCAGTGGGGAAAAGAGCACATGAAACCAGGTGAAGCGCTTGATGGAGGAGCATGTTTAAGCTCTTAAATGAAGGTTACATGTAAAGCCAAATGACTTTACATGTAAAGATTTCTAGGAAACCATGGCTGAGTGAATCAGTGTTTCGTCGTTTTCAAAGTGAATCGTACAGTTACCTTTTACGGCAATCTCTTCGATGCTTTTTTCGTAGTTTCTATCCCTGTTATCGCCTTTAATGGAGATGGAAAAAATTGGGTATTTTTTGGTGTTAAAACGGATGTATTCACCTGTAATAAGCGATAAGCGCGTCGTAATGACCGAAGAGGTGATGTGTGACTGGTAGACCTTGGTCAGCAGTTTCATAAAGTCTTCAACTTTGAGGCGAACATCGGGAAACGTGGGGTCGAACTCTTTTTTAAATTTGATCGTTGAGTTGGTGGATGAGGCACTGATGCACAGATCAAGGAGTGCGTAGATGTTGACACTTTCGCCGTACTCTTCAACGTTGGCAAACTTTTTGGTAGCACTTTTGTAAAGCTTGATGCCGATAGATGTCTCATCATCATACCCCACCGTAATGGCGTAAAATTTGTATGAACTAAAGGCGATGTCGACGATGGTCGTTTTAAAACCATAGGTCATGCTCGCATAGGTCTGGGCAATGTCGAAGATTTTTTTATGGTTGACCTCACCAAGAAGGTATTGCGCTTCTTGGTTGAGGGAGATGATCTTGCCAGTGTTATCAAAAACAATGAAAGGATTGTAGTCGTGCTCAATCCACGCTTCTGCGAAACTACTCATAGACTAGCTCTCGATATAGTTTTTAAGTTTACGTCCAACTTTTGGATGTTTGAGCTTTTTAATCGCAGAACTCTCGATCTGGCGGACACGCTCACGCGTTACGTTAAGCTCTTTACCGATCTCTTCAAGCGTACGGTCGCTCTCATCGTGCATCAAACCAAAACGCATACGAATGACGGCTTTTTCACGATCATTGAGTTGATCGAGCACTTCATCGATTTGATCTTTAAGATCTGATTTCAAGATGTGGTCGATTGGGGCGATGGAGCTTTTATCTTCAACGAAATCGCCAAATTTACCATCGTCTTCGTTACCAATAGGCGCTTCCAACGAAATAGGCTCTTTGGTGATTTTTATAACGTTTTTAACTTTATCGGCACTCAGACCCACTTCCAATGCAATGGTTTCGATGTCAGGCTCTTTGCCTTCTTCTTGAAGGTGTTTACGAATGATCTTGTTGATACGATTAATCGTCTCGATCATGTGGATCGGAATACGAATCGTACGCGCTTGATCGGCAATGGCACGTGAAATGGCTTGTCTGATCCACCATGTCGCGTAGGTTGAGAATTTGTACCCTTTTTTGTACTCAAATTTATCGACCGCTTTCATCAAACCGATGTTACCTTCTTGAATCAAGTCTAAGAATGGTAAACCCCTGTTGGTGTAACGTTTTGCGATGGAAACCACCAGACGAAGGTTACTTTTTGCCATACGCGTTTTAGACTCGTCGGCAATTTTTTTACCGCGCTTGATCTGCTCAAGAACCTCTTTGAGTTTCTCAGGATCAAGATCAAAGCCTTGTTTGCTGGCTTCCTTAGTTTGGAAAAGCTTTTTGATCTCCATGTAGGTCGAAACCATCGTCGCTTCGGGAACCATCGTCGTGATGTCTTCTTTGGTGAGATCAACGATGTTGGTTAAAAGTTTAACGTGATTTTCTCTGAGGGTATCGTTGAAAAGGGGCAAACGGTACTCTAAACGTTTAAGCTCCTTGTCAAATTCAAAGTCACTTTTAAGCGCTGTTTCCATAGATTTTACAAGCTCGTTAATTAACTTACTGGTAGGTCCAAGATCCATCAATGCGTCTTTAAGCAATTTCTTTTTGTACGCAAGGCCTAGATCGTAGTTCATCATCTCTTCAGCATCATCCAAGTTCTCTTCAGGTGGTCTGGTAAGACTCTTAAGCCAATCTTTTTTCGCTTTTTCAAGGGACTTAAAGCTTTCGATGACTTTTTCAGTTCTCGTGTTGTCTTTTTTCGAGAAGGTTTTTTTCTCTTCCCCTTCTTCGCCTTCTTCTTCATCAAACTCTTCATCATCATCGCCATCGTCGCTGTCATCTTCAAAGGTTTTGAAAAGCTCTTTAACACGACGCTCACGGTTGATCAGCGCTTCTTTATAGTCTAGAATAAAGTCGATAAGATACGGAACAGAGCAGAACGCATCGATGATGATGTCTTCACCAAATTCAATTTTTTTGCTGATGTCGATCTCTTCATCTTTCGTTAAAAGTGAGATTTGTCCCATTTCACGAAGATACATTCGCACAGGACTATCGCTGCGTGACCACTCTAACAGCTCTTTTTCGCTCGCAAGATCAAACTCTTCTTCAAGGGCATCATCTTTGATTTTTTGGCGCTCTTCTTCGCGTCTTCGTGCCTCTTCTTTGTTGCGCATTTTGGCAATTTCAGCTGAAGAGATAAGGGTAACTTTGTATTTTTCTAAAAGGCTCATCAGTTTTTTAACGTTTGCAGGGGTAGGTGGCTTTACAAAAAGATCCATGACATTTTCGTAAGTGACGTATGCTTTTTCATTTTCTGCAAAAAGTTCTTCTAATGCGGTATAGAGTTCTTTTGAAGCCATAAGTGTGACTCTCCTTGAGTAAGGTGTATGGAGGTGGAAATTTCTTGTTTTCTTTAATAAAAGATGTGGATTATACCGAGTTTTCTTTTAAATGACGTTAAAAAATTATTTTGGCAAAGTGGAACGGGAGTTGCTTCAAGTAAGGAAAGATTTTAAAAACAGCGGGAAAAACAATGCAAAGTAGCTACTACAGCGTTACAGGAGCGATGGTCACTCAGTTTAATAAACTCGACCTTATCTCCAATAACCTTGCCAATTTAAATACCACCGCCTTTAAAAGAGACGATGTCGTTGTCGGAGATTTTAAACGTATTTTTCAAGAATACAAAGATGAGATGCCCATCAAAGATAACACCAAAGATGCGAGCAAGTTTATGAATGCCGTGGGGGTCAGAGTGCCTCAAGTGGTTGAAGAGTATGTGAAGTACCAACAAGGTGGCATTAAACGAACGGGAAATGCGTTGGATCTTGCACTGAAGCGTGAAGATGCCTTTTTTATGGTGGAAACTCCTAATGGTATTCGCTTGACCCAAAATGGCGCGTTTACGCTCAATTCGGAGGGTATTTTAACAACAAAAGAGGGCTATCCTGTTTTGCCAGCGACCTATTTTCAAAATCAGCAGTACATCACCATTCCTGATGATGGAGAGTTTAGAGTCGATAAAGCAGGTGGCGTTTACAACAGAGAAGATCAAATAGGCAATCTCATGATCGTTCAAAGTGATGACATTAAATCATTGCTCAAAGAGGGTGCGAGTTTTTATACCTTTAAAAGCACCGATGAGTTAACGCAACTGGAAGATGGAAATCTAATAGAACAAGGTTTTTTAGAGACCAGCAATATCAATCCTGTAACGGAAATGGTTGGGCTTATTGAGTCAAATCGTATGGTGGAAATGTACCAAAAAGTGATGAAATCGCACATGAACGATCTTAACTCAGAAGCCATCTCAAAACTTGCCTCGACCAAAGCATAAAAAATAAGGAATAACGCATGATACGATCACTTTACACAGCAGCAACGGGTATGATCGCGCAACAAACGCAGATCGATACCACCACAAACAATATTTCAAACGTCAATACCATTGGTTATAAAAAACAACGCGCTGAGTTTGCAGACTTGATGTACCAAACCATGACCTATGCAGGAACATCAACGAGCGGTACTTCGGTTTCTCCAACGGGTATTGAAATCGGTCTAGGTGTGCGCCCAACAGCGATTGCAAAGCAATTTACCCAAGGTAACTTTAAAGAGACTGGTAACTCGTTGGATATGGCAATTACGGGGAATGGCTTTTTTCAAATAGAGCTTCCTGATGGCACGACAGGGTATACACGAAATGGTTCGTTTAAACTCGATGCCGATGGAAATATCGTCAACAGTGATGGGTATCAGCTTATCCCAAATATCGTCATTCCTGAAGATGCCACGGAGATTAATATCAGCGTTGATGGTATTGTCTCGGTTCTACAATCGGGTCAAACTGCAACAACGGAGATTGGTCAGATCGAGCTTGCTAACTTTATCAACCCCGCAGGTCTTCACTCTTTGGGCGATAACAACTACATCAACACCACCGCTTCAGGCGATCCTATCTTGGATACTCCGGGCTTAAACGGTATTGGACAAGTCAGACAACAATTTGTTGAGATGAGTAATGTCGAACTTGTCGAAGAGATGACCGATCTTATCATCGGGCAAAGGGCGTATGAGGCGAACTCAAAAGCTATTACGACCAGTGACGAGATGCTTCAAACTGTAAACGCACTCAAATCATAATATACGATGCTTATTTTTATACCATTTTTGATCGTAATCGCGCTCATTGTCGCGATCGATCAAATCTATTTTAGTGATGCAACACCTAAAGAGAGTGCGTCTAAAAAAGTGCTACAGCAAAAGTCAAGCGATGCGAATGCCACCCAAAAGTATTTGGATCGCTATATCAAAAAATAATCTTTACATGTAAAAGAAGACGTATGAATTTTTTGGCTATTTTTAAACTCACGATTCCTGTTATGATGGGTTACATTCCCCTTGGCATGGCGTTTGGTCTGCTGCTTTCAAAGCTTCTTATTCCGTGGTATTATGCTTTTTTTATGAGTGCTTTTATCTTCGCGGGTTCGGGTCAGTTTTTAGTGCTCACGCTTTTTGCCTCACAAGCAACGATTTTAGAAATTGGCATCGCCACGTTTTTACTCAATTTGCGCCATACGTTTTACGGACTTTCGATGATTTCGACGTTTAAAAATTTTTCATGGAAAAAGCACTACCTCATTTTTGGATTGACCGATGAGACATTTGCGTTGTTAAAAACCACCGAAGTGCCTGAAGCGAATCGTGAGAAAGTGTACCTGCTGATCACCTTTTTAAATCAATGTTATTGGATTGTCGGCAGTGTGGTGGGTGCCATGCTTGGCAACATTTTGCCGTTTAATTACGAAGGCATTGAGTTCTCCTTAACGGCTCTGTTTGTAGTGCTCTCCATTGAGTTGTATAAGAAAAACAGACTGCATAAGCCTTTTTTTGTGGCACTGATTATCGGGCTGTTTGGCATGGTGCTATTTCCACCGCAGAAAATGCTGATTTTATCGCTGTGCGCCGCCGCTTTTGTGTTGATCGTTTTTAAGAGGAGTATGGAAAATGGAAAGTAGTTACATCATCGGAAGTATCGCTGTTGCGGCTGTTTTAACCTATGTAACGCGCATCATCCCATTTTTACTCTTTCGTACACGCGAGCCTTCGCCGCTGATTAAATACATCGAACTCAATATGCCGCTCATGATTATGGTCATTTTGGTCTTTTACGCGCTGAAAGATGTGAAGTGGGAAAGTTATCCGTATGGTTTAGCAGAAATCATTGGCGTCGGTGTTGCGATTGCTTTACATGTAAAGTTTAAAAACGCCCTTTTGAGCATTTTTGTCGCAACACTAACGTATATGATTTTAATTCAAAAAGTACTTTAAGCTTTTTTGACAAACTCCGATTTAAGCCCCATCGCGCCAATGCCATCGACTTTACAGTCCAAATTATGGTCGCTCTCGTAATTTAAACGGATGTTTTTAACTTTGGTGCCACCTTTGATAACCGCAGAAGAGCCTTTGAGCTTGAGGTCTTTGATGAGCACAATGGTGTCGCCATCAGCCAAAATAGCGCCGTGTGCATCTTTGATGATTGCCGCAGACTCTTCGTTTGTCGTAGCATCTTTAGACCACTCATGAGCACATTCAGGACAGATGATCATCTCGCCATCTTCGTAGGTATATTCACAATTGCATTTTGGACAAGCAGGTAATTGCATCGTAATCTCTCTTTATTGTTTTGCAGCAGTATGCCAAAACTCGTCTCAAAAAGAGATTAGTGATTGAAGATACGTGGGAATTCGCGGTCTCTTTCATAGCGTTTCATCTTCTCTTCGTAACGATCAATCGCACTTTGCATATCGCGGGCAAATTCGTAGTCGATAATATAATCTTTTTGGTTTACATGTAAAGTTTGCATCCCTTGCAATGCCGCGTCATACAGCAATGCTTCCTTGATCGTTTCTGCGTTTCCATTGGTCAGACGACGAATATCATGACCCAAACCCGTCACCCACAAATCCATAAATTCAACCCGAAATGGCAAGACTTTTCCCCACGTTTGCTCCACTAAAACACTGTTTTTCAGTGAAAATTCATGAAACATAATGGTGTCACGATCAGGATCGTAAACTGCAATAATTTGGTTTGGCATGGGACTCAAAACGGGATTGATCGTTGCTAAATCGACTACTTTTGGGGCACAGCCACTGAATATAAAAGTTGCGAATAGAAGAATGGTCATCATCAATGTACGCATAAAAAGTCCTTACATGTAAAAACGAGATATGCTATTGTACATTAGAAATGTTAATAAGACTTTGGGAAGAAGAAGCCCCTTTGAAAAGGGCTTTTGAATAGAATTTTGCAAAATTCTAAACACGTCTTTAAAGCAAAGCTCTAAAGACTACGTTAACACTGAGTTCTCTTCGGCAGAGTGCCCACGCACCTTTGGTGCTTTAGACTTCTTACAAAATGAGTTTTGTAAGAAGTCTAATGTTTAAAGTGCAAAGAGGTCGCTAAATTCGTTGAAATTCATGGCTTCAAGGCTTGCTTGATTTTCACATGCTTTTTCGATTGTCGCACACTGTTTTGGGCTGAGTCTTCCTGCTAGATTGTGTTTGAATTTTGAGATCAAAAGAGGAATACCATCTTTTCGTCTTCGTTTATGTCCTATGGGGTACTCGACTTCAACTTTCTCGCTTTTTGTACCATCTTTGTAGAAGATTTGCACGGCATTGGCGATGGAGCGTTTATCGGCTTCAAGATACTCTTTGGTGTAACGTGCATCGACCACGACTTCCATTTTATCGCGAAGTTTATCAACACGAGGATCGTTGGCATACAGATCTTCGTAGTGTTCTGCGATCAAATTACCATGAATCAGCGGAATGGCAACCATATACTGAATGCAGTGGTCACGATCGGCTGGATTGGCAAGAGGACCTACTTTGTTGATGATGCGATGACCGGATTCTTGGGTGGTAATGATGATTTTTTCAATGGTATCAAGCTTCTCTTTGACTTCATCATGCAATTTTACGGCACACTCAACCGCTGTTTGAGCATGAAATTCGGCTGGGAAGCTGATTTTGAAAAGGACTTGCTCCATGACATAGCTTCCAAAAGGTTGTGGAATGGTAAGTTTCTTCCCTCCCATCTTAACATCTTCATACCCCCAAAATTTCGCACTCAGCGCTGAGGGATAACCCATCTCTCCTGCGAGTGCTTTAAGCGCAAGATTCACACCACGACTGCTCGCATCGCCTGCCGCCCATGATTTACGCGAACCTGTATTGGGTGCATGGCGATAACAACGAAGTGCTCCCCCATCGACCCATGCGTGTGAGACAGCATTACGAATCTCTTCAAATGTGCCTCCAAGCATGGCAGCAGCCACCGCCGTGGAAGCCACACGCACCAAAAGCACATGATCCATTCCCTCTTTGTTGAAGCAGTTTTCAAGCGCTAAAATACCTTGAATTTCATGCGCTTTGATCATTGCAGTTAAAATGTCTTTGACTTTAAGGGGCGCTTTTCCCTCACTGATATTGCGACGGCTGATGTAATCGCCCACCGCCCAGATAGCGCCTAAGTTATCGCTAGGATGTCCCCATTCCGCCGCTAACCATGTGTCGTTAAAATCAAGCCATCGCACCATCGTCCCTACGTTAAACGCGGCACGCTCAGGATCAAGCTGATACGAAGTTCCTGGCACTTTTGCCCCCAAGTGTGGCATAGAAGCACCAGGGACGACGGGACCTAAAAGCTTGGTGCATTGCGGGAATTTTAAGCTCAACAGTCCACATCCTAGCGTATCCATCAAACAGTAACGTGCGGTGTCGTACGCATCATCGCTTTTAATAACAAACTCTGAGGCATAGCGTGCAATGTCGGTTAAAAGGGGGTCAAACTCGGGTCGCTTGGTATCTAAAATACCCATATCTGTACTCATACTGTTCCTTTTATTATCGGTTTTTGATGTCAACATAGGCTCGATTTTCGGGTCCTATGTACTCTGAATTGGGGCGAATGAGTTTGTTGTCGCCTCGTTGTTCGACCACATGTGCCGCCCAACCTGCTGTTCGGCTCATCACAAATATTGGCGTAAAATAGGCCGTTGGAATGCCCATGAAATGATAGGTTGAAGCGCTGTAAAAATCAAGATTTGGAAAGAGTTTTTTCTCATCCCACATGATTTTTTCAATGACCTCAGAAATGGGGAAGATGTTTGTATTGCCCACATCGTCTGCTAGTTTGCGTGACCACTCTTTGATGACAATGTTGCGTGGGTCGTTACTCACATAGACACGATGCCCAAAGCCCATAATTTTGGCTTTATTCTCTAGTTTTTCATAAATGCCACGCGTTGCTTCATGCACGGATTTATATTCTGAAATAAGCTCCATCGCCGCTTCATTCGCCCCTCCGTGCAAAGGCCCTCGAAGCACACCAATTGCCGCGGTGATAGCAGAATAGATGTCAGAGAGCGTAGACGCTCCAATGCGTGCAGCAAACGTTGACGCGTTAAATTCATGCTCCGCGTAGAGAATCAACGAGACGTGCATCGCTTTGATCCACAGTTCGCTGGGTTGTTTGTTGTGCAGTTTTTCTAGAAAATAACCACCAATCGTATCTTGGGAGCTGGTCGTGTCAAGCTCTTTGCCATTAACATGGTAATGATGCCAGTAGAGTAAGATGGAGGGAAAAATGCCCATCAAACGGGTAATCTTAGAAGCTTGGTCGCTAAAATTATCGGCTTCTGGTTCTAAACATCCTAGTGTTGAACAGCCAGTGCGCATAATGTCCATTGGGTGAGCGTTTCTAGGCAGTGTGCGAAGCACCACTTTGAGTGCATCGGGTAATGCACGCGCTTTAATAAGCTCTTGTTTATAGGTTTCAAGCTCGCTTTGTGTGGGTAAAACGCCTTTGGTTAAGAGGTAGGAGACCTCTTCAAAGGTTGCATTTTTTGCCAGATCATAGATGTCATAACCTCGATAATTGAGTCCATGCCCTGTTCCGACGGTACAAATTGCAGAACGCCCTGCAACAACACCTGCGAGTCCACCCGTTTTTTTTGTCTCTTTTGCTTCCATTTTTTATCCTTTATACTTTTGTAACATTAGCCACGAGGGCACTCAAGTGGCTGAATTAATTTTGATCTTTACATGTAAACAAAGCGTCAATCTTCTCTTCAAAAGCGTGGTAGTTCAACATGTCGTAAAGCTCTGTACGCGTTTGCATGAGTGGAATCGAATTTTTCTGACTGCCATTTTTTAAGATGTCTTTAAAGACGGTTAAGGCGGCTTGATTCATCGCGCGAAAACCTGAGAGTGGATAGAGCACCATAGCGATTCCAACGGATTCCAACTCGTTACATGTAAAGTAGGGTGTTTGTCCAAATTCGGTGATGTTGGCAAGCACAGGTACTTTAATGATTTTTGTAAATTGTTTGTACTCTTCGAGGGTATGGATCGCTTCGGCAAAGATCATATCAGCCCCTGCTTCAACATACGCTTGAGCACGTTCAAGTGCTGCTGCTTGACCTTCCATGGCGTGTGCATCGGTGCGTGCCATGACGACAAATTCGTCATCGATTTTGCCGTCCATCGCAGCTTTGATGCGATCACACATCTCTTCTTTGCTCACGAGTTCTTTATTGGGACGATGACCGCAACGTTTTTGAGCGACTTGATCTTCGATGTGACATGCCGCCGCACCTGCACGGGTCAGTTCTTTGATGGTACGCGCGATGTTAAACGCACCTCCCCAGCCTGTATCCGCATCAACCAACAGAGGCAATGAACTCGCACTGGTGATGCGTCTGACATCGATGCAGACATCTTCTAAATTGGTCATACCCAGATCGGGTAGCCCGATGCTCGCATTCGCAACGCCTGCACCACTGAGGTAAAGGGCTTTATGACCCACGCGCTCTGCTTGCATCGCACTGTAGGCGTTGATGACACCGACGATTTGAAGCGGATGATTCTCTTTAACGGCTTTTCTAAACTGTGCACCTGCGCTCTTCATACTCATTTTTTTCCTTTTTTAGGGATGGGGTATCCCAGTTTTCCGATGGATGTTTGAATTTCTGCTAACACGCTTTCATCTTCAATGGTAGAAGGTATACTCCACTCTTTACCATCTGCGATGGATCGCATGGTGGCTCTGAGTATCTTACCACTACGTGTTTTAGGCAATTTTTCGATGACAGTTGCTAGCTTAAGGGCCGCAACCGCGCCGATCTCCTCACGCACCAACTGTACCACACCATCGGCGATAGAGCGATGATCGCGCTCAATGCCATCTTTTAAAACGACAAACGCCATCGGTACTTCACCTTTAAGTTCATCATCCACGCCAATAACAGCACACTCTGCCACATCGGGATGTTTGGAGATAACCTCTTCCATTTCGCCTGTAGAGAGACGGTGTCCTGCGACGTTGATAACGCCATCCATCCTGCCCATAACCCATACATAGCCATCTTCATCGATGTAGCCGCTATCGCCTGTGAGGTAATAGCCTGGGTAAAAGCTAAGGTAGGACTTTTTGTAGCGCGTGTCATCCGACCAAATGCTCATCAAACATGACGGTGGAAGAGGGAGCTTGAGTACCAAGTTGCCCAGTTGGCTTGGTTTGCACTCATTGCCTTGTTCATCGAGTACTTTGAGGTTAAATCCAGGCATTGGTTTGGTGGGAGAACCCGCTTTAATCGGCATCGGGTCAAGTCCCATCGGATTAGCAGCAATCGCCCAACCTGTTTCGGTTTGCCACCAGTGATCAATCGCTGGTTTATTGGTGATTTTGGTGATCCACTCTAACGTATCGCTATCACAACGCTCGCCTGCTAGGAAGATGCTTTTAAGCGCACTGAGGTCATATTTTTTAACCCATTCGCCTTGGCTATCTTCTTTTTTGATCGCACGAAACGCGGTTGGGGCGGCAAAGAGGATATTGACTTTATGCTCACAGCACACTCTCCAAAAAGCCCCAGGATTGGGTGTTCGTACAGGCTTTCCTTCGTACACAACCGTGGTACATCCGTTCATCAGTGGACCATAGACGATGTACGAGTGTCCGACAACCCAACCCACATCACTCGCCGCCCAAAAAACATCACCCGGTTTTGCATTGTAGACATTGTCCATCGACCATTTCATCGCAACGGAGTG
Source organism: Sulfurospirillum multivorans DSM 12446 (assembly GCF_000568815.1). NCBI lineage: Bacteria > Pseudomonadati > Campylobacterota > Epsilonproteobacteria > Campylobacterales > Sulfurospirillaceae > Sulfurospirillum > Sulfurospirillum multivorans. The sequence continues at coordinate 2,109,232 of NZ_CP007201.1, read as the reverse complement.
ACCGCCATTACTGCGGATAACGCCTTTGGGTTTGCCTGTGGTTCCTGAGGTGTAGAGAATGTAAAGCGGATCGGTTGCATCAACAGGAACGCACTCAACCAAGCCTGCTTTTTCTTCTTCAACTTCCCAGTCGATGTCACGCCATGGAAGCATATTGGCGCGCTCTTGCGGACGTTGCCAGATAAGGCAGGTGGTAGGTTTATGGGTCGATTGTTTGATTGCTTCATCCAAAAGCGGTTTGTATTTGATAAGCTTACTGATCTCGATACCGCATGACGCACTGATGATGACACGAGGCTTCGCATCGTCGATGCGTGTGGCGAGTTCGTGCGCTGCAAATCCACCAAACACAACAGAGTGAATCGCCCCAATGCGCGCACATGCAAGCATCGCGATGACGGCTTCGGGAATCATCGGCATGTAGATAACAACGCGATCTCCCTTCACTACACCTTTGTTCACAAGAATGGAAGCGGTTTTGGAGACTCTTTGGCGCAGTTCCCTGTAGGTGTAGGTTTTTTTGGTGTCCGTAACAGGTGAGTCATAAATGATCGCCAGTTGGTCACCTCTGCCATTGTCAATGTGCAAATCCAGCGCATTGTAACAGCTGTTCATGCACCCGCCAACAAACCATCGATAATGGTTGTCGACGACATCTAAGACTTTGTCCCATTGGTGGTACCAATGCACTTTCGTCGCCGCTTGTGCCCAAAATTTCTCTGGGTTCTCAATGGACTCTTTGTAAGTTGACTCATACTTCAATGACACTGACATCTCCTGTAGTACAAATTTTGAACAATTATATAACGACTTAAGGTTGAGTTCAGTGTACTAGTTTTGATTTTTTAAGACAATTTTCAGACATAGATGCTAGACTCGTACAGTTTTTATACATAATGTAGTTAAAAAGTACTAAGGTGAGCTTCATGTACGATAACGCCATCGAGAAAATTGTTGCGATTTACAATCGCTCGGGTCTTAGCATCTCCAAGTTTGCCTCCATCATCAACAAAGACCGCAGAACCCTCACTGCATGGATCGACAAACTGGTCACCAAAGAACCTTCCTCTGAGGTTAAAACTTCCATCTCAAAATTCTTTCGTTATCCTCCTACGATTTGGGAGAGTGAGTGCAATGGGGTTGATTTTGAAGATATGTTGGAGCATATACCAAAAGATGAGATACGCATTATCGATCAAGGGTATGAGGGTGGACTTCGGTACATTTTGGACAAAGAGGCGCAAGATCGATTTGTCATTCATCCACAATTTCCAGGCCCCGCATATCGAGACAAAGTGGTTCCTACACCCTACAAACGGGTGATTTCCGCCGAAGCAGTGGCGCTTAAAAAACTGCGCTATGAACAAATTTCCAATTATGCGTTTGAATCAACCGAGTGGTACTCCATCGAATCGTTGTTGCGTTTTGCCTTTTCACATATAGGCAATTTTTACACAAAGAGTGAAAAAATACAAATCTTAGAGCTCATGCACGACACCTTTTATGACAACTACAACAAAAGCCTCTACTTTTTTGACTCGCATTCCACGAAGATCTACGGCATGGATACGGCGTACATCTCCATCAACGTCAAGCAAAATTTTATGTTTTTCAAAATGCCGATTGACTCTTTGATTGTTGAGATTCAAAACAAAAAATTGATCTACCGCATGCACCGCTACTTTACTTCTGCTTCCCAAGCGCCAAGCCACATCATCCGCACCGATGCTGCTAAGATTCTTCGCATCATTAAAGGCGCCATAGTTTCGGATAAAACGCTGATTGATTGCTACTATGACATCGAAAAACAGACACCATATGGAGCTTTGTTTCTCAACAATATCTCACCGTTTGAGCCACGAACGGATCAGCTCTAACTCTTTACATGTAAAGAAAGTGTAAAGGAAACGTCAACCCTAAATTGACACTGTTGTCCTAAGATTTCAGTATCAATTTAGGAGTTAACCATGAAAAAAACACTCTGTTTTATACTACTGACACTGACATTACTCAATGCTAAAGAGTTCAATGCCCCCATGAAAACCTATATGGATACTTTGAGTGCCGAAGCAAAAGCTGCAAACCCAAGTTTCACGGGCTTTGATGCCAAGCGAGGCGAAACACTTTTTTTCTCCAAACAGACGGGAAAAAAAGGAAGCGAGATGAGTTGCACCACCTGTCATACAATCAATCTCAAAAACGGTGGGCAAAATGTCAATACCAACAAGCCTATCACCGCCCTTGCACCTTCTGCAAATCCTGCACGACTTACCGATGTTGCTGAGGTCGAAAAGTGGCTGAGACGTAATTTTAACGATGTGTTTGCGCGTGAGGGAAGTGCGCTTGAAAAAGGTGACGTGCTCACCTACATCATTAACCAATAAGGAGATACGATGAAAAAGACACTTTTAATAACAGCACTTGGACTGAGCTTTGCCTTTGCAGGCAGTGTCGCACCCGCCGATAACGCACAGTATCAAAAAGAGTGTGCGAGTTGCCATTTTGGGTATCAGCCAGCCCTTTTAAACAAAGCCTCATGGGGAAAAGTGATGGGAAATCTAAGCGATCACTTTGGCACCGATGCTTCTTTAGGCAAGGTTGAAAGTGAGCAGATTTTAAACTATCTTGTAAGTAATGCAGGAAGTGGTAAGATGACTGCTAACAACAGCACGATGCAGATTACGAAGTCGCCTTATTTCATCAAAGAGCATCGCAAAATTCCTGCAAACGTGATCACCCAAAAAGAGGTTGGCTCGCTTTCAAACTGTTTAGCCTGTCATACAACGGCGGATAAAGGCAATTACAGCGAACGTGCTATTGTCATTCCAAATTACGGGAGATGGGAATGAAAAAGATTTTAGTCTGGGGGCTTTACACCAGAGCCTCACATGCTCTTTTGATGGTCATGATGTTAGCGGTGTTTTTAACCCCCGAAGTCAAACGTCTGCTCACGTTACATGTAGCGCTGGGGTACACACTCGCACTGCTTTTTCTTTTTAGAATTCTGTGGGGTTTTATGGATGTCAAATACTCTCAATTTAAAGATTTTAACTTCAATCTTAGCGATTTAAAAGAGTATATGTTCTCCACTTTTGGAAACAAAAAAGAGTACATTGGACACAATCCAGCTTCGAGTTATGCCATTATCGCGATGATTGTTTTGACTTTTTTAGCCGTTATAACAGGAGCGTTAACATACGGTGTCAAAGAGGGCATGGGCGTGTTTTCCTTTATGAACCACACGATGTTTCGCGATATGAAGCTTTTCAAAGAGGTGCATGAGTTTTTCTCCAATGTTTTAATGGCGGTTATCTTCGCGCATATTGCAGGCGTTTTACTCGATAAATTTTTTCATAAATCACGCGTGTTGGAGTCTATGGTCGATGGCTATAAAATGGGCAACGAAGAGGGTATCAAACTCACATTGGTGCAAAAAGCCTTTGGCATTGCTGCTATTTCTATTTCCATTTTCGCATTTGTTTATATGCTTGTAGCACCCAATAGTCTTTTGATCGCCGATGGTAATCCTAAAATGGACTATGCCAAAGAGAATCCTGCCTTTTACAAAGAGTGTATCAGTTGCCATACACTCTTTCCTCCTTTTTTACTCCCTTCAAAATCGTGGGTGAGCATGATGGACACATTGGAAAACCATTTTGGCGATGATGCCTCACTGGACGCTGCAACCACAGAGTCGATCAAAGCATTTTTAGTGAAAAACAGCGCAGAGTCTTCTACGAAAGAGTCTTCCTTGCGTATTCTAGCAAGCTTGGAAAAAGAGAAAACCTATCTTGCCATCACCGAAACACCTTTTTGGAAAAATCGCCACAAAAAGATTGATAAAGCGGTTTATGAGCAAAAAGAGATCGGAAAACCATCCAATTGTAAGGCATGCCATGATACTATTGAAAATGGCTTACTCAACAATCGAGACATCAAAAGGCTTTAAATGAAGTTACTTCTTATCTTTTTACTTGCATTCTCATTGTATGCCAGTGATGGTAAAAAAGAGCATCACCTTAGCAAAGATCTCTCTTCTTTGGAGTTAACCTCTGAGCAGAAAGAGGTTGCAAAAAGCATTATTAAGCAGTTTCGAGTCGATATCAAAGCCTTTCGTGAGTTCAAAGAGAAGATGGAAGATGAAAAAGAGCGTTTAGTGACGCGTGAGGTTTTAAACGAAGAGGATTTGCAGAAAATCAACCAAGCGATCAGCCAAAAAGCCAGTACAGTAGAGAGCCGCTTTTTACTTCAAATGCACACCCTTTTAACCCCTGAACAACGCCAAAAATTCGCCCATAACCTTGAAGAGTGGGAAGTCGAATGAGCGAGAAAGTTTTACTCATCGAAGATGATTTGGAGATGCAATCGCTCATTAGTGATTACCTGCAAAATTACGACTTTGAGGTTCAAGCTTACGATAAACCCAAAGATGCGCTTGTCGATCTTAAAGCCGACCCGACACAGTACAAAGTAATCGTCCTCGATCTGATGCTTCCACAAATGGATGGTTTTGATGTGTGTAAAGAAATTCGCTCCATGAGTGATGCGCATATTATTATCTCCTCGGCACGCAATGAACTCAGCGATAAAATCTTAGGCTACGGCGTGGGCGCGGATGATTACCTTGCAAAGCCGTATGAACCCAGAGAATTAGTCTTAAAAATTAACTCCTTTTTGCGTAGAAATACCCTCTCAAAAAAGAGAGTGGGGGATTTTGAGATCGATGAAGCGAAGATGGAAGTCTCTTTGGAAGGCTATCTTTTGGATCTCACCAAAATTGAGTTTGACATCTTGCTTCTTTTGCTCTCCAACCAAGGCAAAGTGTTTTCGCGTGAGGTGATTTTCAACGCGATTAATGGCATTGGTTACAACTCCAAAGACCGCACGGTCGATATGCACATCAGCAATTTGAGAGCTAAAATAGGCGATGATTCCAAAAATCCCAAATACATCAAGTCCGTTTGGGGTATTGGCTACAAAATGGTCGGTTAAGATGTCCATTTTTACCAAACTCTTTTTACTTTTTTTAGTTAGTCTTTCGTTGATGCTGTTTGTCTCACGCGAAACCAATCAGCTCACCCAAGCCAAAATAGAGATGCTCTTAAAAGAGAAATACCTTCAAGCCTCAACAGAACTCTTTCGTGACCTTTCTAATAATGATTCAACTGCCCTTACAAAAAGACTTCAGGCGTTTGATTTTGAAGTGATTACTGAGACTCAACATGTGCTGGAACACTCCAAGAGTATTTATGAAAAAAGCAGCTCTTTTGGTGAAGTGAAAATTTTGATGGATGCAAAAGGCAGGTATCTTTTGCTGATGCGTTATTTGGATGAAAGTTTGCTCGTGCAAGATAGGGCACAAGACGAGAGTTTTTTACAGCAAGGCATGGTGACCTACCTGATCTTTGCGGATATTTTTGTACTGGTGGTGATCTTCTTACTGATTGTGAAGCTTCTTTTTCCCCTCAAACAGATCGCCTCAACGCTCAAAGAATTTGGAGAGGGCGCTTTACATGTAAGGATGAAATACTTTGGTTCCAACGAGCTTGGAAAACTCTCGGATACCTTTAACGCTATGGCTTCTAACATTGAAGCGCTCATTCTCTCGCGTCAACGCTTACTTCGTGACATCGGGCATGAGCTAAGAACGCCACTTGCCAAATCCAAGCTTGCGTTAGAAATGCTAGGAGAGAGTAAATATCAGCAGAGTCTTAAAAAAGCGATTTCACAGATCGATGAACTGACCAAAGAGCTTTTAGATATAGAGAGGCTCAATGCTAATATGGAGCAACTAAGCCTTACGCGTTTCAATGCCGAAACGCTCGTCTCTGAGTCGCTTTCACGCGCACTCATTGATGATGAAAGCTTGGTGGAGCTTCACATGGATGAGCTTTTTGAGATCAAAGGTGATCTCAATTACCTTAGCATTGCGCTTAAAAACTTAATCGATAATGCCCTCAAATACACAACACAAAAGCCCATTCTCATCGAAGTAAAAGAGCGCACCATCAGCGTTAAAAGCAGAGGCGAAGCACTTGAATACGCGTTGGATTACTACTGTGAACCGTTTGCGCAAGGTGATGATGCTAGAGGCGTTGAGGGCTTTGGTTTGGGGCTGAGCATTGTTAAAAAGATAGTGCAGAAGCATGGATTTAAACTGAGCCTTACATGTAAAAAAGGCTGGAATAGTTTTAGCGTTTCATATTAAACGATTTTGATCTCATTCTTATGTTGTTTTTTCACTTCATACATGGCGATGTCGGCATCTTTTAAAATGTCATTGATCGTTTTGTTGGTATCATGAAAGAGCGTTCCCCCAATGCTTGCTGTACAGGTGTAATCAACGTTTATCAGTCGAAATGGTTCATTAATTGCATGAAGAAGCTTATACCCAATTTCTCTGAGTTTCGTTTTAGCTTCGTAAGGGTCTTCTCCTAGTTTTGTGACTAAAACGACAAATTCATCGCCGCCAAATCGAGAAACGGTGTCGCATAAACGAAGCGTACTGGATAACCGTTTGGCAACCATTTTCAGAAGCATGTCACCGTATTCATGCCCTTTCGTGTCGTTGAGAAATTTGAAATTATCCAGATCGATAAATAAAAGTCCGCAATATTCAGGGTCACGTTTGGTACTGGCAATCGTATGACTCAGGCGGTCGAGTAGGAGTTTACGATTGGGAAGTTCTGTGAGTGAGTCATAATACGCCAAATGCTCAATGGTTTTTTGCGCCTCTTTCTCTGTGCTAATGTCTCTAAAGATAATGACCGAGCCAATGTTGTTGTTATCTTGTACAAAAGGGGTGGCATTGAGATGGACGGTAAAATGCTCTCCGCCTTTTTTACGAAAAACCTCTTCGCCGAGGTAGGTTCTTTGATAGCGCATTGAGTTTAAAATAGGGCACTCTTCTTTGGTGGTGTCATGCGGATGAACATGAATAAGCTCGTGCGAATCTTTTCCGATGACCTCTTTAAGAGAGTAGCCCAAAAGCGTTGTTGCGGCGTTATTGATAAACGTGATCTGCCCTTTGGTGTTAAGGAGAATCACCCCATTAATCGTTTTAGCGACAATGGTTTCAAAAAAAATCTTCTCTTTAAGCGTTTTGTGACTTTGCTCAATGAGCAGATAAAGGACAATGCCCAGAAGCACAAAGGTTAAAAAGCCAAAAAGAAGCGATGCAATGTATTTATGTTGGATTTTGACAAGATCATCTAAATGGCTGTAGGTAACGGCGTAAGCGGCAAGAGTGCCTGTGAGATCGTAAACAGCGTAAAAATTAGCAACATAACCGTCATCATCTTGAAGCACAGGAATGGAAAAGTTTTTGCCTTCTTTGAGTTTGGCATCGATGTTATAGTGATCTTTGAGTATCGCATTGATCTTTTTGGTCAGTTCCGATTCAATGGAAGGTGCGGTGATATTGGAAATTTTTTGGTTTTCGATGACAAAATCATTGCTCAAAGGTGAAGGCATAAAATGGTGTTTGTGTCCTTCAAAGACCATATCGGTTGTGACTGATTTTTTAAGCAACAGCAGATGATCTTTCCAGCTCAAAAGCTTTGAAAGCTCAAACTCAATGTTTTCATACGCTAAAGAGACTTCAACACTGCCTAAATGTTTTCCTTCCTGAATAATGGGAAAAACATAGCGAAATCCAGGATAGATACGACCACCCTCAAATCCCGTAACAAACTTTTTTTCAATGTTGGCTTTTTTGATGGAAGGACGTACTTCCATCAGGTTGTCACCATTTTCAGCAGGGGCATGAAAACGCAAAAAACTTTCGCCTTGAGGTGTGTGAAAATGAAACTGTCTGATGCCAAGCCTCTTAAGCTCATCATTGTAAAAAGGGTATAAAAGGCGGTATAAGGAGCCTCGGAGAAGCGCTTTTTCGTGCGTATCATTCGTATCTACAACGTCATTTAAAATCTTAAGAATGGGAGGTTGCATAATGGCATAACGAAAATAGTTCTCGATGGAGATGCTGTACATCTGCGTCACTGCTTTGTACGAGGTTTCTATAATTTTATGTTCATTCAAGAGGAGAACATCGCGCTCTTCTTTCATTTTGGAGTGAACATAACTGAAAAAAACAGCGTATGTGATGCTGACACTAAGGATCGTTAAGAGAACTTTACGCATTAAAAGCTTCCACTTAGGGGAACGTTCATAGTTTCCATGTCGCGCTTGAGGTTTTGAAACATATCGGTGTTCGTCTCACTCATGCCATAGTTGATATCTTTGCCCCATTTTTCATACACCTCTTTGGGCGTAGAAAGCAAAATAGATTTGATCTTAGCGATTTTCTCTGCACTGATCGTTTGGGTGTTAACCACCAGTGAAAAACCTGGAATTAGAGGTGTTGTGTCGATAATCTCCAACCCCAACGAGGCATACTCATGTGCAATGCTCTCTTTAATGCCTCCCATGTGGAATTCGCCTCGAACGACCGAGAGAGCTACTTCATCATGTGTTCCAACATAACGGTACAGCAGGGTGTCTAAATTAAGATGAAAAGAGCTCTCTATGAGGTTTTTGGTATTGGTGTATCCGCAGGTTGAAAGAGGTTGAGTCAGTGCAACTTTGAGCTCTCTTTGGGGAATGTTTACAAGGGTATCGCCTCCAAATTTGACTAATGCACAGCGGTAACCGTTTTTTCCATCGCTTTCATGAAAGGTGATGATCGGAAGCGCATAGGGAAAACTCTTTTGCAATGTCAAAAAGGGCAACGGTCCAAAGTAGGCAATATCCACTTGATTGGCTTTAAACGCGGCGATAAGGTCATCGTACTTTTTTTCGTAATGAATGGTGATGTTTTCATCCAATGCGTGTTCAAGGTAATTCACCATAGGGAAGAAATCTTCAAGAACTTTGTTGGCGTTAAAAAAAGGAATAGGGGCAAAGACGAGAGAGCGTGCTTCTAAGCAAAGACCGAGAGAAAATATGAGAAAAAGGCGTAAGAAATGCCGCATCATTAACTCTCTTTGTAACAAATTTATCACGCCAATGATATAGAAGAAAGCATAAAAACGGACTTAAGGTATCGTTAATCTTCTTAGGATGAAAATGCGTGAATAAGAGATAGCTCAAAGTGCTTCACTAAATTCTTTAAATAAAACTTAGATACAATAAAGCATTAAGATAAATAAAGGATCGAGATGTTATTTGAAAAGCTAGGCTTGATTGTACCACTACAAGAAGCAGTCACTGAACTTGGGTACACAAAACCAACGCCTGTGCAAAACAAGGTCATCCCTTTGGTGTTAGAGGGAAAAGATGTTATGGCAACGGCGCAAACGGGCACGGGAAAAACGGCCGCTTACGCACTGCCACTTTTACAAATATTGGCTAAAAAAACACAAAAATCAACCACAAAAAAAGTCGTACGTGCGCTTATTTTAGTGCCCACACGTGAGCTTGCGTCACAAGTCAATCTCAACGTGCAAGAGTATGGCAAGAACCTTGAGTTAACCATCGGGGCGATTTACGGTGGTGTGAAGTTTACACCGCAAGTGAAAAAATTGGAGAAGGGCATTGATGTTCTTATCGCCACTCCGGGAAGGCTTCTTGAGCATATCAAACTGGACAATGTTGATCTCTCTCGTGTGGAGATGCTCGTCTTTGATGAAGCCGACAGAATCCTCGATATGGGCTTTTGGGATGAGGTGGAGACATTGCTTTCCCTTTTACCTAAAAAACGTCAAACCTTGCTGTTTTCCGTCGGTGTTTCCAAGTCCGTTAAACGCCTCTCCGAAGTGAGTTTGAAAAAACCTGTCACGGTGGCTATTAACAATCAAGGTGAATTTGCCAAAAATGTGCAACAAACCATTTACGTGGTGGACAAAGAACGCAAGTGCGAGATGCTTTCGTTTATGATCGGTACCGAAAATTGGCATCAGGTTTTGGTCTTTACCAAAACGAAACAGAGTGCCGATGAAGTAGGCGATTACCTCAGTAAAAGTGGCTTGAAAACGCTGGTCTTGCATGGCGATAAAGCGCACTCTCAGCGCACCAAAGCGGTTGCGGCATTTAAAGAAAATTCTATTCGCGTGTTAGTGGCTACCGACATCGCTTCACGTGGTCTTGACATCGAAGATTTGCCGCATGTCATCAATTACGAACTCCCAGGAGACGCGGAAGATTATCTGCACCGAGCGGGCAGAACGGGTCGTGCAGGCAAAGAGGGGCGTGCCATTTCGTTTGTCTGCCAAGACGAGAAGTTAAGGTTAAAAGAGATCGAAAAGATCTTAAAATACACGCTTAAAACAGAGTTCTACCCCGGTTTTGAGACCAAAGAGTGGGTCGATAAAGAGTCAAAAAAACATACGATTCAAGCCAAAATTGATCGTGAAAAAGCCAATAAAAAGCCGATGAGTCTTCGTAAAAAACGCGAAGAGATCAAAACCAATAAAGCTAAAAAAGCCGCTAAAACAGCATGTGGCATTGGCGCTAAAAATTGTAAAGTAAAATAAGTAAAAGGCGAATATATGATGGTTGAAATGCAAAAATTGCACTATTTTAAAGAGTTTATTGAGAAAGAGGAAAACCCCATCGGGAAGAACCTTTATGTGATGGTATTGGCAGTGGAAGCGTACTATGAGTTTATGGCAGAAGTCCTCATCCCTGGTACTTCACGCAGTATGACACAGTTTAAATTGCTGGAAGAGTTGAGAGCTTTAAAAGTCATCAATGAGCAAGAGTTTGTCATTATGAATGAGACGAGAAAGCTTAAAAATGAGCTGACACACCGTTTGGATTATCAAGTCGATTTGAAATATGTTTATGATTTTTATAACAACTGTACCGTCAAAGATAAAATTGTTCCAGAAAATAAAGAAGATCATAATGAGCTTGAAGCCGCACTTTTAGATGCGCTTTTGAAAAGCTATAAAATCGTCGATTTGAAACTCTATTCGAGAATGCGCAAAGAGCTTGAAAAGGTGCATGGAGTAGGGGAGTGAAATTTAAAGTAACGGGGAAACAGCACATTTCCAAAAACTGTTTGGTATGTGGCATCGAAAACCCTTTTGGTTTGAAGACGAAATTTTACGAGCTTGAAAACAAAGAGGTTGTGGCGTACTTTACACCCAATACGTACCTACAAAGTTACCCTGGCATTTTGCATGGGGGTATCTCTGCATCGATTCTTGATGAGACGATTGGGCGAGCGATTATGGCGCATTATGGGATGGAGAGCTTTGGCGTGACGATAGCACTTACGTTGAAATATAAAAAACCTGTACCGTTAGATGAAGAACTCAAAGTCGTTGGGCGCATGACGAGCGATAAAGGGCGCATTTTTGAAGGCACAGGTGAGCTGATACTTCCGAGTGGTGAAGTCGCCGTCACCGCGTCAGGTCGCTATATGAAACGCGATGTTACGCAGATCGTTGAGAGTGATTTTATCGAAGATGAGTGGTTTGAGAGTGATGGAAAAGACAGAGACGAGATAGAACTGTAAGTGGATAAAAAATACCAACTCCTTCACAGTGTCTTCGGGCACCACCATTTTAGAGCCAATCAAGAAGAGGCGGTTAATGCGATACTAGCGCGCAAAGACATCATGATGATCTTGCCAACAGGGGCTGGAAAGTCTCTGTGTTATCAGCTTCCTTCCTTAGTGATGGAAGGTCTCACAGTGGTCATTTCACCGCTTTTAGCCTTGATGCACGACCAAATCACCGCACTTTCCGCTTTTGGTATTAAAGCTGCTATGATCTCTTCGATGCAATCTCCCCAAGAGATACAAGAGACGATGCAAGCATGTCGCAAAGGCGAGCTCAAACTTTTGTATGTAGCACCTGAGCGCTTAAAAGGGGAGTCATTTTTAAACTTCCTACAAACCCTTTCCCTCAACTTTTTTGTTATCGATGAAGCGCACTGTGTGAGTGAGTGGGGGCATGAATTTAGAGAAGATTACCGACAACTCTTTCGCCTCAAACACTACTTTCCCAAAACACCTATTGCTGCGTTTACCGCGACGGCAACAAAGCTTGTTGAACACGATATTCTTCATCAGCTCAATCTCTCTCATCCCTTAATCATTCGTGCGAAAGTCGAACGAGACAATCTCACGATCAAAGCGGACTATCGAAATGGCAATGGACGTGATCAGCTTTTGAGTTTTTTGAGCGCGTTTAAAAACGAGAGTGGCATTATTTACACGCTTAGTCGTAAAGAGACGGAGAGTTTGGCACTGTTTTTAAACACGCATAAAATTTTAGCGCGTGCTTACCATGCAGGACTTTCCACCGAAGAGAAAAATGAGACCTACCATGCTTTTTTAAACGATGAGATCGAGGTCGTTGTTGCAACGGTGGCGTTTGGTATGGGCATCGATAAGAGCAATATTCGCTTTGTTGCGCATATGTCTTTGCCTAAAACCATCGAAAACTATTACCAAGAGATCGGACGTGCGGGGCGTGATGGACTTCCTTCTTCGACCTTGCTTCTCTTCTCAACGTCCGATATTGTAGAGCATAAACGTCGCATCGGTGAACAACCCGCTTCCGAGTACCAAAAAGTAGCCTACGAAAAACTCGATGCCATCGCTAAATTTGCAACGTCGCAAGTGTGTCGCCACCAACAGGTCGCGACCTATTTTGACGATGCGATTCTTACATGTAAAACACGTTGTGACAACTGTGTGGATGGTGAGAAACAGAGTGTTGACATTTCGCATGAGGCACTTAAACTGTTATCAAGCGTGTACCGCACGGGGCAGCGTTTTGGACTGCAATACGTGGTCGATGTTTTGATGGGTTCAACCAATGAAAAAATAGCGCAAAACGGACACCAAAGCCTCTCAGTTTTCGGCATTGGAAGCGATAAAACCAAAGCGCAGTGGCTCAGCATCGGTGATAGACTGATGGAACTTGATGCGCTCAAAGTGGGTGAATACCGTGTGGTGAGCCTGAGTGAATACGGTGCGCAAATCATCAAACAACGTTTACATGTAAGCATTCATGCCAAGCGTTTGGAAGAGCGCAAAAAAGCCTCCAAAAAAGCTAAGCAGGTGGTTACTGGAGCGTTTGAACTCTCCACATTTGAGCGCTTACGAACCCTTCGATCAGAGATCGCCAAAGAAAATGGTATTCCTCCGTATGTCGTCTTTAGTGATAAAACCCTCAAAGAGATGGCGGAGAAATTGCCGCATGATAAAGAGGCGATGCTGGATATCAGTGGCGTGGGTGAAGTTAAGTTTGAGCGCTACGGCGAAGCTTTTTTAGAGCTCTGCGCCAAGCTTGCTTAGTCTTTACATGTAAACGATACAAAACTTCTTACAAAAAGTAAAAAGCACCAAGGGTGCGTGGGCTCTCTGCCGAAGAGAACACTGTGTTAACGTAGTTTTTGAAGCTTTGCTTTAAAAACGTGTCAAGAGTTTTGCAAGAACTCAAATATAAAAAAGGACAAAAAATGACTGCAGGACAGAGTCGAAGTAACATTCAAAAAGGGGTTAAAGTATTGATCGTTTTAAAAGAAGATCAACGCAGTGGCAAGCTCACCGAGGGCGTGGTTAAAGACATTTTGACCAATTCAGCGAACCATCCCCATGGCATCAAAGTGCGCCTTGAGAGTGGTGATGTTGGGCGTGTGAAAGAGATCATTCTCTAAGCTTACATGTAAAGGTTACACTACTCCAAATCGAGTAATCTATCGTAGAGCGCGAGTGACTTGTTTTCAAATCCTGCAATTCTTCCATGCTTTGAATGAAATGCCAAAAGAAGTGCTCTGATCTTTGTTCTAAAGGCTTTATCCATCTGTTTTGAAGCGATCATTGCATCATAAGGGATCTCTTCTGACGTGGACAGGATGCGAATTTTTTCTTGATCTGTTTTGGGAAGTGCGCGGTAAATACCATCGTACACAGCCCCTGCGTCGATTGATTTTTCAAATAAAGCTTGAATGATCTTAGGATGTTTTTTAAGCATATAAATCTTGCCAAGCTCTTTCGCAGGATCAATCCCATTTTGGCGCATCATAAACTGTGGATAGAGGTACCCTGAGGTTGAATCAACATCGGTAAATCCAAAGCTTTTGCCTTTCAAATCGGCAAAGGTTTGAATGGAACTATCCTTTAGTGTAATAATCAAGCTATGATACGAGCTTCTGGCAGTTCCCCGCTCATCGGCAAATTTAATGCTCGCTAAATAGGGAATCATTGGCTCTTGAAGACGCAGTGTGGCAAACAGTTTAGGCGAAATAGAGGCGATGTCGACACTGCCTTGTTCTATCAAGGTAATGAGATGATTGTAATCTTTGGAGACCACAAAAATGATCTCACTGTCTAATGCTTTTTCAAGGTAATCAATCAACTCCGCGTGAATCATTTGAAGCTCTGGAGTGGTTTTATACGGGTTAACCGCAAAGACAAGCTTTTGTTTTTCAGTGGCAAAAAGTGAGATGCACAAGAGGAGCACAATGCTCAAAACGTTTTTAATCTTCATGTTCAACCCTGTTCCTTCCGCTGTTTTTGGCTCGGTACAGTGCGTTATCGGCACGCCTTAAAATGCTATTGGGTGTGTCGCCCACATGGTGTATGGAGACGCCCAAACTCATCGTGACACGTTGTGGGTAGTGCTCAAACGTGAAATGGTGAATGGTTGAGCGCATCTGTTCTGCCATAACCAGCGCTCCTTCAAGGCTTGTTTGGGGTAAAATCAGTAAAAACTCTTCTCCACCCCAACGTCCGAGTATATCACTGGTTCGGATGGATTCACGCATCAGACGTGCGGTATGAATCAAAACGTGATCGCCTATCTCGTGTCCGTAGGTATCGTTGATGGTTTTAAAACGGTCAATGTCGATCATAACAATCGAAAAGAAGCTTCCTCGCTCACTCTCTTTGAGTTTTTGCTCCAAACACTCCTCTAGTTTGCGTCGGTTGGAAAGATTGGTTAGCTGGTCGGTACTGCTTAAGAGTTCAAGTGCATTTTGGGTGTCGGCGACTTTTTGGCTCATATTAAACAGTGCTTCGGCAATTTTTTTCACCTCAGGCGTGGTACGCTCTTTGGTTACCTGCTTGATGGTAGCAATAACCTCCTTGATATCCAAACGGTCTTCGTAAAAGTCAATGAGGACTTGCGCAAGCGCTTTATACTCTCTAAGATGCTTCAGCAATGTAAAATGAAGGGCAAGAACAAGTATGATGAGGGCAAACCCAATACCCACAAAAAAGTTAGTACGCGCCTCTTTGAGGGCACTGAGCTCTTCTGCCGAAGTCAGTCCGATGTTAAAGCTTGCCTCTTTAATGCTTCCTGCTTGGAGCATTACATGTAAAGATGAGGCGTTGGTAAGTTTTTGCTCTTTCGTTGTAGAGAGGGTTTGATGCTCAGAGTGGTAAGCGATGCTCATCGTGGTACCTTGCACCATAGAAGCAAGCAAAGCGTCATCGATAATCAGTGCAATACTGATGATGCCGATGGGCTTTTGTCCGTACTGCTTAACGCGCTTTGCGTAGACTAAACACTCCTCTCCATCGACTAGATCGATGCCTAGGAACGTGTCATTTTGAAGGGCTTGTTGAACGTAGAAACGCTTTGAAACATCATCGGCAAAGCGAAATTCCAGCTCACCTCGGCTGATGATGGTGCCATCCAAATCGATAAAATGAATTTTATCGATGGAAGAGGAGAGAAAGAGTTTGCTCCAA
Source organism: Sulfurospirillum multivorans DSM 12446 (assembly GCF_000568815.1). Taxonomy (NCBI): domain Bacteria; kingdom Pseudomonadati; phylum Campylobacterota; class Epsilonproteobacteria; order Campylobacterales; family Sulfurospirillaceae; genus Sulfurospirillum; species Sulfurospirillum multivorans. The sequence goes on along the minus strand of NZ_CP007201.1, from coordinate 2,093,580 downwards.
TTGTAGAGCATATCGGTGTCATTGCTGATAATGCCCGTAATGACCTCTTGGGAATTGATGAGGATTTGCGCCGTTTTTTGTAATGATTCGAGTTTTTCTTCAAAGCGCTTTTGAATCATCTCCGATTGGATCAGACTTTTTTGATCAAAAGCTGTTTTTTGGGTCAGGTAAAGGGATTGAATTTGGTAGATACCAAAAAGTAAAATGGCAGCAAGCTGCATGATCGTTAGAAAGAGGATTTTATTGTAGAGTTTCATACAGAGGCACTTTGAGAGTTCGTTTAAAGGTTTCGTAGAAGTGCTCATCTTTTTTCACAAAGCCAGCACTGGCCCATCCAAGATGTTCTTCAAACGCTTTGTTGGAGGGCGCATCTAAAGGGATGTTTTCAAGAATATGCGCAATGCGTTGACTCTCTTTTAAGGAGACATTTGCGGAGGCTACAATGGCATCAAGCGGAATGGGCTCAGACGTGGCAAGAATGGTAAGACGATCACCGTATTTTTCCAAAGCGGTGTAGTAGGTTCCATCCGAGATAGCGCCAACTTCAATGGAGTGGCTCATCAGTGCTTCAACGACTTTATCGTGTTTTTTAAGAAAAAAGACTTTTTGAAAAAAGGTGTAGGGGTTGATGTGATGCTCTTCAAAAATCATCATGGGGTACGCATAGCCAGAGGTTGACTCTTTGTCAGTAAAGGCGAAGTGTTTACCCTGTGCACCTTCCAATGAAGTAATATTAGCGTCTTTCCTCGCTACAATAAAGGATTGATAATACGGGGTAATTTTACCACTTTTAGAGTGTTCCAAGTAGGTGACAAGGTAGCGAAGGGAAGGGATTTTTTCTTTAAGAAGCACAAAATTTTTCGTATTGACCCATGCAAAATCAACGCTTTTTTCTTCAATGCGCCTTGTGAGTTCTTCGTAGTCTTTTGTCACAATGAGCTTAAATGTATCGCCACTTTGCGCACTTAAGTACTCCATTAAAGGGGTAAGTGCTTGTATGATCTTTGCAGGTGTGTTGGAAGGGTAGGTTGCGAATGTATACTCTTTAGCGCTTAAGGTAGTAAAAAGTAAAAAAGAGAAAAGAAAGAATCTTAGAAGCATTTAATTCCCAATACAGATGGATTAATTAAATTTTAGCATAATATCCTAGGATAAAAATTAAAGAGAATATTTCTGTAATTCTTTTGTAAGCTTTAAAGAAGTGGTGTTATGATAGATTCTTTATGCGTCAAATGATCCAAAGGATGAAACATGAGTGAGTTATTTCAACAAGAGTGGTTTACACTGTACGGCATTCCCGTTTTAATTGCTCTTGCGCGTATTGCCGATGTGAGCATTGGCACACTTCGCATTATTTTTGTCTCCAAAGGTCTTAGACTGTGGGCACCTATTTTAGGTTTTTTTGAAGTTACTATCTGGCTTTTAGCCATCTCTAAAGTGATGGAAAATCTGACCAATCCTATTAATTATATTGCCTATGCCATTGGTTTTTCACTGGGAAATTACATTGGTATGTACATCGAGAATCGCTTAGCGATTGGTATGGTCGTTGTACGTATCATTACCAAGCGTGATTCTCAAGCTTTAGTAGCCGTTTTGCGTGACCTTGGGTATAGTGTCACCGTTGTGGATGCGGATGGAAATACGGGTGCTGTCAGCATTGTTTTTACACTGATTAAACGCTCCAATATTAAAGTCATCACACCGCTTATTTTGCACTATAACCCTCAAGCGGTCTATTCTATTGAAGATGTGAGACATGCGAGCGATCCAAATTTTCCAACGATTATTACAAGGCGCTCACGTTTCTCACAATTTATAAGAGGTGTACGCAAGTAAAATTTTTCTTCAAATGTAACGCATTTACAACACATGATCGTTATGATTCCTTAACACAAACAAAGGAGTCTCGCCATGAATATTTCAAAACAACTTTTAGTCATGCTTACGGTTGCTATTCTTGCAACATTTACGATTTTTGGAATTAGTTTTATAAAAATGAATACAGTATTTGAGGAGACAAATTACAGTAATGTCAATTCTCTTCCGAGCGTATTTGTGTTGAATAATGCCATGCAAGAGGCGTATCGTTTAAGATTGTATGTGTGGGAGCACATATCTCAATCCGATCAGAAAGAGTGGGAACGAGTCGAGGGAAATATTGAGAAAGCAAAAATATCGCTTAAAGAGAGTTTGAAAGCGTATGAACTTTTGTTTTCAAATGATCAAGATAAGGTATTTTTTTCGAAAGATAACGAGGCAGTTGAGCGCTATTTTAGTTTGTTAGAAACATTAACAATCTTGTCACGAGAGCAGAAACAAACTGAAATTAATGCAATGGTAAGTAGTAATAAACTGATTATTCAAAACTTAACCCATGTCTTTGAAGAGCATATGAAATACAATTTTGAACTTGCAAAAAATGAAGCCGATCATGCGATGGATGAAAAACAAAAGGCTATTTATATAATGATCTTTGTCTCTATGGCTTCGATGATAACGCTTCTATTGTTAGGTCTTTCCATTCGACACAATATTATCAAAGGTGTTAAAATTATTAGCGATGGGATGGTCTCCTTTGTGCAAAACAAAGCACTTAGCTTTAGAATCACCTATGACAAGAAAAATGAGCTTAAAAAGATCTCCGATAGCTTTAACGCTCTAGTGACGACCTTAGAGCATACTATTGTCGATGCCAAGCACTCTTCGAGCGAAAATGCCTCTGTGTCACATGAATTAAGTACAACGAGTATGCAAATCGGTCGAAATGCCGAGAAAAGTACGACCATCGTTGAAAATACGATTCAAGAGATCGCGACGATTAAAACTTTTGTACAAGAGACCGCAGCACTTTCAGAATTGATGAAAAAAAGTATCACGGATGCAGGTCAAAAACTGGATAACGCTAAAAATGAGGTCATTACCCTTCGCAATGAAGTGGGCATCGCAAGTGAAGCCGAAACAGCTTTGGCTCAAAAACTAGAGCAGATGAGTCACGACGCTGAGCAAGTGAAACAGATTTTGACGGTTATCTCTGATATTGCTGATCAAACGAATTTGCTAGCGCTTAATGCCGCCATTGAAGCCGCACGAGCAGGGGAACATGGACGTGGATTTGCCGTTGTTGCCGATGAAGTGCGAAAACTAGCCGAGCGAACTCAAAATTCACTGACCGAGATCAATGCAACGATTAACGTTATCGTCCAGTCTATTGTTGATTCATCCGAGCAGATGGGCAGAAATGCGAAAAACATTCAACGCCTTTCCGATGTCTCAACAGGTGTGGAATCGACCATTCTTGGGACTACAACCGTGATGCAAGAAAGTGTTGTCTCTGTCACCACCAGTGCAGCAAACTCGATTCGCATCGCCAGTGATACAGATAGAATCGTCACAATGGTCACGAACATAAACGCTCTAACGAGTGAGAATGCCAGAAGTGTTGAAGAGATCGCCTCTGCGGCGGATCATCTCTCTAAATTGGCTGAAAATCTTAATGGTAAATTGAACCAATTTAAGTCGTAACGGTATTTTCCCTCTAAACTCCTTGTTTTTCTGGGGATAAAGTGAAAACTTTATCCCCTCTTTTTTTCAAATCAAAGAGTATGCCATCTTCCATGAAATTGTCCACGTAAAATGGTAATACCTAGGTACATGTAAGTACTCTAAAATATTTACATGTAAACGAACATGAGCGTCTTTTCTCAAATACAACGCATTTACAACACACGAGCGTTATGATGCGTGCATCGTAAAGAAAAGGAGTTATTATGAGTATTTCAAGACAGCTTATCGTGATGTTGAGCATTGCAATTTTGGGCATTTGTTCTGTTTTTGCCATCAGTATTTCCAAGATGGATCAGGTGTATACGGATACAAATTATGGCAATGTGAATGTTGTGCCAAGTATTTTGATTATGAACGAGATCATGGAAGATTATTATTATTTACGCGTGTATGCTTTTGAGTTTCTCTCCGCTACGGATCAAAAATCAATGGACGAATCTGCATCGATGATTAAAGAAATTAGAGAAAAATTGGACAACAAAGTGGCGTCCTATGTCAATTTAATATCAGATGCCAAAGATAAAGAGCTTTTTGAAAAAGACAAAGAAATCTTAAAACAGTACAATGCCTTGTTAGATCAATTTTTAGAACTCTCGAAAGCCAATCAAAAAGAGGAAGCACGTACGCTTGCTTTTGCTAAACGACCGTTTTTAGCAACAATAGGCGATACCCTTCGTGGTCATATGAATTACAATAAAGAGTTGTCCGAGAAAATGGCATTTGAAGCATCTCAGACCAAAGATACAGCCAGTGCGCTTATGATAGGGCTTTCCTTATTGGTGATCGCTTTAGTCATCATTACGAGCATCATCATTCGTCGCAATATCCTTCAAGGTGTTCATCTTATCCGCGATAGCATGGTCTCTTTTGTACAGAATAAAATACTGACATTTAGAATTACCTATGAAAAAAAGAACGAATTTAAAGAAATTGTTGAGAGTTTTAATGCTTTAGTGACAACCTTAGAGCAGACGATTGTCGATGCCAAACAATCATCGACTGAAAATGCTTCCGTGTCGCATGAGCTTAGTTCAACCAGTATGCAAATAGGGCGCAATGCTGAAAAAAGTACGACGATTGTCGAAAATACAATTCAAGAGATTGCAACGATTAAAACGTTTGTACAAGAGACGGCAACGCTTTCAGAACAGATGAAAAAAAGCATCACCGATGCAGGACAAAGACTGGATAATGCTAAAAATGAAGTCATCACTCTTCGTAATGAAGTAGGCATTGCCAGTGAAGCCGAAACAGCTTTGGCTCAAAAACTAGAGCAGATGAGTCATGATGCCGAGCAGGTAAAACAGATCTTGACGGTTATCTCAGACATTGCCGATCAAACCAATCTTCTTGCTCTCAATGCCGCCATCGAAGCCGCACGAGCAGGGGAACATGGACGAGGATTTGCCGTTGTTGCCGATGAAGTGCGAAAACTTGCAGAGCGGACGCAAAATTCACTCACTGAGATCAATGCGACTATTAACGTTATTGTCCAGTCCATCGTTGATTCTTCCGATCAAATGGGCAGAAATGCGAAAAACATTCAACGCCTTTCCGATGTCTCAACAGGTGTGGAATCGACCATTCTTGGCACCACAACGGTCATGCAAGAAAGTGTTGTCTCTGTCACTACGAGTGCGGCAAATTCGATTCGCATCGCTAGCGACACGGATAGAATCGTCACAATGGTCACGAACATAAACGCTCTGACGAGTGAAAATGCCAGAAGTGTTGAAGAGATCGCCTCTGCGGCGGATCATCTCTCTAAATTGGCTGAAAATCTTAATGGTAAATTGAACCAATTTAAGTCGTAACGGTATTACGGAGATAAAGCACGTTCTTTATCTCCACCCTTTTACAATCCGAGTAGCATAAATGCTAAAGAGAGCATCACGATGCCAATAAGCACTTCCAAAATCTTCCATGAAATTGGCTTTTGAAAAATAGGCGTTAAAATCCTAGCACCATAACCCAAAGAGAAGAAAAACACGAAAGATGAAGTCATCGCCCCAAAGCCAAACAGCGGTGAAAGGGAGCCAAACTTGGTCGAAACGGAGCCCAGTAAGATGACGGTATCAAGATACACATGCGGATTCAGCCACGTAAAGGCGAGTACAAGCAGAATGGTTTTTGTCAGTGACGTTGTAGGTTGGTCGAGCGGACTCAGCTCATGCGACATGCTCCACGCAGAGTAAAAACTTTTCAAACCATAGACAAACAAAAAGGCAAAACCACCATACTTCGCCACCGTTTGCAAAGAGGGAAACTGCTCCACCAAATACCCAAACCCCGAAACACCAGCGAAAATTAAGATAGCATCAGAGAGTGCGCAGACAAAACAGATGACAAAGACATGCTCTTTTTTAATGCCTTGCTTCAGCACAAAAGCATTTTGCGCCCCTATGGCTAAGATAAGTGAAAAACCGAGACTAAAACCTGAAATAAATGCGTTCATATACTCTCTTTTAATTAAATTTTATGACAATCAAAAGCTTTTTCAAAAGCGAAAAAGCACCTAGTATATTATATGTTTGGTACAAGTTTATATCCGTAGCCTTGAACATTTTCTATGAGCTCATAATATAACTTTGCTCTTAACTTATTGATATACATTCGAATGGTATCAGGTGTTGCTTGTTTCTCATACCAAACACTTCTTTCTATGCTATCAAACGTAATTACTTGCCCCATATTACTTACCAATATTTGTAAAAGAAGGGATTCTGTTCGTGTTAAACGTATCATTTCATCACCACAAAAAATCTCTTTTGTTTTAACATTGTAGATGTGGTTTTTGCCCAAATTTAGCAGTTTATGATCTGCTTGAATCTTACTGAGCGACATCAACAATGTATTATAAAGTTGTTCGAGTTGAAATGGTTTATGTAAAAAAGCAAAAACACCAATGTCAATTGCAGAATGAATATTGTGCTCTGTATCATGCGCTGTTAAGATGATGATAATAATCTCTTTATTGCTTCGTCGAATCTCCCCAGCAAGAGAAATTCCTGTTTTTTTAGGTAGATTAATGTCTGTAATGACTACATTGAAAGTGCCTTGAAAAAAGCTATCCAAACCTGCTTCACCATCACAATCCAATGTTACGTGTCCACAGTATGGGTTCAAAGCATCAAAAATGGTTTGCCCTAAAAAAGGATCATCTTCCACTAAAAGTACATTGAGTTGTTTTAAAAGCTTCAATACATCTTTATTCATGATTCACTCCTTTTTCAAGGTGACTTCAAAAATTGTAGGATTTGCAAATGAAACTATCTCAATTGTACCATTTAATTTATTCTCTACCAAAAGCTTACACAAATACAATCCATTCCCCGTTCCATTTTCACCTTTAGTGGTTTGCATTTCGCAAAAGAGTTTGCTTATAAATTCTTTTTGAATGCCCATACCATTATCTTCAACCCTAATCACATAGCACTGCTCATTTTGATCCAGCAAAATCTTAATATAACTATTTTGAGTAAGATCACTCTTTTCACCAAGGGCATCTTTTGCGTTAGAAACTAAGTTAATGATAATTTGCTTTAAGTAATTAGGATACAGCACAACGGTGTAATCAAGATTTTTTGCATATTTAAATGATAACTCTATGGTGTTAATTTGCGCAATTGGCTTCATGATTAACACAACTTCATCTAATACTTCTGCAAGATCGACTCTCTTTTGCTCATTATTTGGCTGATAGAACACTTTAAATGAATGAAGTGTTTGTTCCATAAAGTGAATAATCTTGATGATTTCTTCGATTTTATTCTCTACAACGGCATCCGAATGATCCGAATTTTGCACATTGAGTTTAATCATTCCTATTAAAATTAGAAGTGCGGAAAGAGGCTGTCTCCATTGATGTGTAATTGCGACTAACATCTCTCCCATAGAAGCAATTTTGCTGTGTTGAAGCATGATTTGCTCATGGGTTTTATGCTGCTGCTCTAAAAGGTATTCTTGAGTGATGTCATTGATCGTAATAATACATCCCTCGATTTGGGATGAGTTGACGATAATCGGGGTATATTGAATCAAAAAGCATCGTGACGAAATAGGCAACAATACTCTTTCATTTTTAAGGCTTTTTGATGTGGTTAAAACCTCTTCTAAACTCTTTGTGATGCTATTAAAAAGTATGATTTAATCTTGTGCTTTTTGATTAAAGTCAAATGAAACATCAAAAATTTTACCTCGAGTTAATGGAATAAGGTCTTGGAAAAGATAATTTAAAAAAAGAATACGATAGTGTACATCAACAATAGCAACAGCTTGCGTTGGACTATGCGCAAACCAATCTAATAAGCGTTTATAAGAAGTTGTTTTTTTTGTGAGAAATATAAAAAAATAAAAACTTATGATTCCAAATACAGTAAAGACAATGGTTAGAATCATGTTGTGGAAAAACGATTGATTCAATTCTGCAAAAATCTGATTTTCATTGAGTGTCATCGCAAAAATCCAATCACTATTTTTGAGAGGCTCATAAAAAATGATATATTTTTGGTCTTTATAGATATAGGTTTGAAGTTCAATTTTGTCTTTATTTTTCATAATAGTTTCAATAGCGGGTTGGCACTCTTCACATGGTGCTGCATCAAAACCTTTGGGGCTTACGATCAAACTACCATCTTGTGTAATTAAAAAAGCAAATCCTTGGAGTCGTTCGTTAATGTTAAGAATCTCTTGTTGAATTGTGTTTAAATTCAAATCAGCTGAAACGACTGCTGTCATATCTGTCTTTTTATGTTTTAAAGGAGCAACGACAGAGAGTACTTTTTTATCTACAAACGCATCTTGATAGGGTAGTGTTACGGTTGTCTCGCCAGCTTGTAATGCCATAGTGTACCAATCGCGTTTTGTAGCAACGTAGTCTTTTGGAATCTCTTCGTCTGTATTTAAAATAAAAAGATTATTGTCATACCCGATAGAGACACTGTCAAAATTACCTATCGAACTTGCATTGTCTAAGATTTTTTTGATCTCTTTGTAATCCATAGCTGTATCCAAGTCTTCAAGAGAAACAGCCGTAGATGAAACAATCTTCTTCTTAAATAAAAGCCATTCATCAACACGTTGTTTGAAAAATTTGACCATATTGATCTGATTGATTTGGGTGAGGCGTTCCATCACGTGTTTATTGGAGCTATAATTGATGCAAATGAGCGATAAATAAAAAAATAATATGATACATACCGTGATGGTAATAATATGAGCTTTTTTTGTTTGTATCATCTCTTCTTTCTTAACGATGTATTTTTCCACAGAGAAAACTTTTCTCTGTGGAATTTATAGATTTAATGCTTATTTACACATATGGTCAAACCATGTAAAGACATCGTCTTTTTTCTCAACATCTTCACTGATAGTTCCATTTGCTTTAGCATCTTTTAGCCATTTTTTACCTGTTGATTTGATCCAATCACATTTTTCTTTGATTAGAGCTTCTCTCTCAGGTACATTCATAAATTTGAATACTTCTTCTTTTGTTTTGAAATCAGGTGCTACATAATTTTTAACCCCATGATTTAAAAGAACTTTAACAAGCTCAATTCGTGCTTGTTGTGCATAGTCATTCGCTTCAGCAAGAATTCTCAACGATTCATCTGTTGCATGCATATACGCTCCAAAACTTGAATCAACATATGTCCATCTCCATTGAGCTTTTCTAATAAGTTTTAGAATTGGCTCCATCTCTTTGTCTTTAGCGCCAACTTCCCATGCTTTAGCAGCTTCTAAGTGCGCTTTTGAAAGATTTTCAAGTCCTGTATGGGTTAGTTTTGTCACTTTTCCTTTCTTATCTTTGACAATGCTTTTTAACTCTTGCTCTTTACCTTTATGGCATGTTAAACAGGTTTTATCCATATTCTCAAGAGGACTGCCAATTTTATGATGTGAGAACTTAACACCACCTTCTTGTGTATAAGGTAAATGACAATCTGCACACGCAACATTGTTTTTAGCATGGGTTCCTTTTTGGTACAACTCATAATCTGGATGTTCTGCTAAGATTGTTGGTGCTTTTGAAAATGTATTTTCAATATGAACAGCAGGTTTTCCATCTGGGAAGTTTTTAGGATCATCATAATATGCCTCAGTCTCTTCCATTGAAAGTCCTTTTGCCCAAGGAAGAACAATCGTTCTAGCAAGCTGTTTATTACCTTGTTTATCTGTCCATTCTTCTTTACCTGTGTATGAAAGAACGTGACATTGGGCACAGAGTAAAGAGCGTTTTTCTTGATGAGTAGAGCTATTAAAATCTTTCATTCCTGCTGAAAGAAGCCCTTTATCCAAATAATCCCGTTTCATACTTAGCTCTGCGGTTTTTGGATCATGACAATCTTGACATCCAATTGGATTTTGTGCTTCAGGTGCATAATAAGAGAGTGGTTTTGAGTAAAACTCCATTTTGCCATCTCTCTCCATTAGTCTTATTGTATCGCCTGAGTGACATGACAAACATCGTGCTGGTGGCCACTCTTCTAAGTCTTGAGGATTGTTTGGTGCACCTGTAATAATATTAAACATCATATCAATATTAGAATACCAGTGTCCTCTACCATGACCCCACCATGCACCCGTTGGATCTTCTCCTGCTCTAAGAATAGCAACCTTAGGCTTAACATCGAACATATCCACGTACTCTTTTTTTTCACTTGTCTTTTTCCAAGTTTCGTACTGTCTTGGATAAAATGGTTTCCAATCAGAACTTTTGCCCGGTTCTGTTGGTACACCACTTACATGATTTAAAGATTTCTTCTCTGCCTCTTTTTTTTCAATACTACTTGCTAGTAACCCTAATGAAAAAACAGCAAAGATGATTGAAATAAAAACTATGTACTTTCGCATAAATCCTCCTCTATTTAATAGCTTCTTTGACACCTAAATTATTAGGTGCAGAATTTAAACCTCTTACCAAGCCATGAGGTACATCTCTATGGCACCTCCAACAGTAGTCCCCTTTTTCGCTCATATTTTGATGATTAAGGTCATTATTATGAACAACCGTTTCAGATTGTCTTGGATGACACTCGATGCAATTCTTTTGGACTCGATCTGCACCGTCCTTTGTAATTTTAATTTCATCGGTATATAGATTAAATGTAAACGCAAAAGCATGGTGTAATCCATCTTTTGCTTTTGCAATATACTTATCAACAAAATTATTTCTAGGCAAATGACAATCCGCACACGTAGCATTTCTTGCGTGGGAACTATGTTGCCATGTTGCATAATGCGTATTCATTACATGACAGTTAATACATGCTTTTGGATCGTTAGTAAGATAGCTGAGTGCATTGGATATGTGTATTGTATAAGCGATCAAAACAATACCAATACATGCCACACTAAGCGTACCTATCTTCATAATTTTCGATAAATCCACAATCCCTCCTTGTAGTTAATTACAGATATATAGGCAATGTTAACTTCAGGATATGCAATATAAATTTTTCATTATTAACTCCTTTATATACAAAACTAATTATGAAAATTTATAAGAAAAGTATAAAAAAAGTATAAATAATTTAAAGAGTTGGTGAATGGATACGTCTATAGGTTATATGCAGAAAAGAGTTGGTTATAGAGGTGTGGAATTGATTGGTAGTTTTGTTGCATAGTATTAGGTCATTAAAGTAATGATAAAAGGTTACCTCTTATAGGGGTTTTTTATTTTGCCACGCCCAAACACGCTCCCCTAAAAGCACCAACCCAACGGCGACCACGCTATACTCAAACATCCCAGCCACTTTTTGCGCCCAGAAGCTGTGAAGCAGTGCAAGTGCCAAAGCGAGGTAGACCGCTTTATGGTACTTTGAAAGCTTGGCAAAGAGTTTTTTAAACGAGGTGAGCGCCATGAAAAGAAGGATGATGAACGCAATAGTACCGATATAGATGAACGGTTTTTTGAGACTTTTTTCAAAGATGGTGATGAAGTCAAATTCGCTATCGAGTGCGACAAAAACGCTTACATGTAAAAAGGCGTAGGCAAAGCTCAAAAGCCCGATGGTTTTGCGATAACGAAGGAAGTTTTGTCCACAAACTCGTTTACAAGAAGAGGGTACAAGCGAAAGTAAAAGTAGCGTTATCGCCCCAATGCCCGTTGTGTTGTAGAGCATTTTAATTGGGTCGATAGCGCTTTCGAGTTTGTAGTATGCAAGCCCCAGTGGAAGCAGCGCAAGAAGGACGAGGAGGGCTTTCAAAAGAATTTCCTTAAGTCCATTCCCGCGTAAAGTGAGGCGACCTCTTTTTCGTAACCGTTAAAGGGCAGGGTGGCTTGTTTGGTCAGTTTTCCGAGCAATCGCTCTTTGGATTGTGTCCATCTTGGGTGGTCAACGGCAGGATTAACATTGGCGTAAAAGCCGTACTCTTTAGCGTCAATGGCTTGCCATGTGTTAAGCGGTTCGGTTTCCACGCATTCAATGAGATCGAGTGATTTGATGGACTTAAAGCCGTATTTCCATGGCACGACAAGACGAATCGGTGCACCATTTTGCGGAAGCAGGCGTTTGCCGTACATGCCCACAGCGATGAACGTGAGTGGGTTGCGTGCCTCGTCCATGCGCAAGCCTTCAACGTAGGGATGTGGAATGGAAGCAAAAATGCCTTTGCTTTGGTCGGGAAAGAGGCTAGGGTCGTGGCGTGTCGTGAACTTGACGTATTTGGCTTTGCTGTTTGGCTCTAGGTAGTCGAGCAGTTTGTACAGTGGAAAGCCGATCCACGGAACGACCATCGACCAGCCTTCGACACAGCGAAAACGGTAAATCCGCTCCTCTAGTCCAAATTTGACGATGAGCTCATCCACTCTAAGCATCTGTTCGGTTTTGATGTCGCCGAAAAAGCCAACACTCCACGGATCTGTTTTCATCTTTTGGGAAAGTTTGACGGGGGCGGTTTTGTCGGTTGAAAATTCGTAAAAATTGACATAGTTGGTGATCTGCTCAAGGGTGTTGGGCGAGAGTTTGAGTGGGTTGGGATCGGGTGTGTAGGTGAGGCTCATATCTAAGGGCGTTTCGGCTAAAAGCTGTGAAATAGCAGTGCTACTCACCAGTGCACCCGCTCCTAGTTTTAAAAAATGGCGACGTGCTTCAAAAAGTGCTTCAGGGGTGATGTTCATGGCAAACTCCTCGCGTGAATTTGCCTTATTTTAACAGAAAAATATCAACAAAAAATCAATGATTTTTAAGCCACTCTTCGATTATCATTCGAGCGATAGATGTCTCATGCGACAAAGGTGGAAGGGCATCTTTGTTGAACCACTGTGCATCTTCGATCTCCTCTTCTTGAATGTGAATCTCACCGCTGTCGTACTCAGCAAAAAAACCAAGCATCAAGGAGTGGGGAAACGGCCAGGATTGCGAGCCAAAGTAGCGAAGATTTTTCACGCGAATGCCCACTTCTTCGAACACTTCGCGGTGAAGGGCGCTCTCGACACTTTCGCCCGCTTCGACAAAGCCTGCTACTAGACTGTAGACGCCTTCTTTAAAGTAGGGTGAGCGCGCTAAAAGTATCTCATCGCCTTTTGTAATGAGGGTGATGCACGCGGGCGAAAGGCGTGGAAAGATGTAGTTGCCACAGGAGCAGCCCAGTGATGAAAATTTTGAAGTATACCCTACAGGTGCGCCACAGCGACCGCAAAATTGGTTGTCGTAGATCCAGTGTGCAAGTTGTTTGGCGCGTGCGAGCATCGCAAAAAGGTGCGGTGGGTAAAGTCCTAAAAAATGGCGTAAATTGGTTTTCACTAAATTCTCAGGAAGGGGCGTGTTTTTTTCCCATGCAAAAAGGATGTACAACTCTTCATCAAAGGAGCCGATGTGAAAGCGATGTTTGGGCTCTCCCAAAAGGGCAAAAAATTCCATGGAGGGCAATGTGCCGTCTTCTCTCATCAAAATATCGCTCCCACAAAAGCCGATGACCGTCCCTTTTTTGTCGTCCGCTGGCATAAAAAATGGGGTGAGTTTATGTGACATTATCTCTTCTTGCATACGAAAACCTTTTTACATGTAAAGTGTAAAATGATAGCAAATTCTGGTTAAAGCATGCCCAAAGAGGTGGTCTCTTTGGGCAAAACGTTACGCGGTTTTGAATTGTGATAGGGTGTGGCTGAGCGTGGAAGAGAGCTTGGAGAGGTGCTCGGCTGCTGCTGCGATCTCTTCAACACTTCTGGCGTTGGAGCTTGAGAGCGTGTTGATCTCACCAATTTTTTCGATGACGGCTGTTTTGATGAGCTTGACGTTGCCATTGGCTTTAGTGACGACCTCTTCGGTTGCGTTGACACTCTGTTCTAACATGCCAACGGCGTCATTGGTTTGAGTCGTGACTTGGTTAGAAAACTCGGAAAGCTCGTGGATGCGTTTAGCGTTGTGGTTCATCTCACCGCTGATGTCGCTGATGGACTGAACGATGACATTGACCGTGGCATTGGTCTCGATGAGGCTTTTTTGGGTGCGCTCTGCCAGTTTTCGTACTTCATCTGCCACCACGGCAAATCCACGACCATGCTCTCCCGCACGTGCCGCTTCAATGGCGGCATTGAGTGCTAAAAGATTGGTCTGGTCGGCAATATCGCCGATGACATCCAGTACCGATTTGACCTGTTCGGCTTCGCTTGAGAGGCGATTGAGGCGCTCATTGATCGCCGCTTCTGCCTCTGCCGTTTGGCTGAGTTGCGAGAGCGTTTCATTGAGCAGCTCTTGAGCCCCTAGTAAGCTTTTTTGCGCATCGGTTGTAATTTCTTTGACATTTTGAGATTGCACGCTTGCCTCTCCAATCGCTTTGGCAACCTCTTTGGCATCGTTAGTGGTTTCAAAAACAACTTTGGCTTCTTCTTCGGCGCGCTTGCCGATCTGAAGGCTCGTACTGGAGAGCTCTTCGGCAACGGAAGCATTTTCAAGCGCGTTGCTTTTTGCTTGGTTAAGGGCCTGCGCAACATCGGCGATCAGTGCGTTGATGGAACTGACAATGTCGTTGATCTCATCTTTCGTGCCTGTGGTGATGCTCACGCTGAGATCTTTGCTCTGGCGCATCTTCTCACACGCTGTTTTAGCATGTGCCACAGAGTTTTTAATAGAGCGTGTGACGATAAAAAAGATCGTAAAGACAAAGAGAAAAATCACGCCAAGCGATATTTGCGATATGAGTTTATTGGTATCCAAACGATTGAAGTTATTGGTTTTCACGCTGAGTGCTAAATCATCGAGTTTCTCGGTAATGACGACAAACCCTTGGCTACTTTTTTTGTAGTATTCGTTGAGCTTTTTTGCGTCTTCTGGATAGGTTTGCGCAAAGCTTGGCTCGTGCATTGTGGCGCCGTACTTTCCAAACAGCTGCATGCGAGGAACATTGACATCGTTCCATTGGATGAGCACATTTTTAAGACTTTCGATGCGTTGATGGTTTTGTGGACTCATCAAAATCAGCTTGAGTGCTTCTAAATCAGCGATCAATTTTTGATAGATTTTTTCATAACGATCTAGATTGGTCTGTTTAAAATAGATCTGATAATCACGCTGTTGAATGCGAAGTTCTAAAATCGAATTTTCAATATCTGCAATAGTCGTCAAACGAATGGCAGCCATTTTGGCATCGTTGGCTTCTTTGATAATTTCAACGCCAATGGCACTGAAACCTAGGAAAATAATGACAAGCAAAAAGACAAGCTTGTTTTTGATGGAAGCTAAATACATAACGCCCCTTTAAAGTTTTTGGTGCGTATAGTAGCGGTCTTGCGTAAATTATATGTAAATTTATAAGAAAATATCAGGAAAGATGGATGATCTTTTGAGCTCTAAAACCTTTACATGTAAAGGTGGATATAACGCGAATATCACACTTGTAATGTATAATCGCTTATCAAAAAATCTTAAAGGCTATGCGCGATGAGAAAAGAGTACTTAAAAATTTTAGAATGCGTAGGGCACGGGTTTTGGGAGTGGAATCCACTTGGCAATCGCATCATATTGTCACCGCAATGGGTCACGATGTTGGGGTACGAATTTGAGGCGTTCGAGCAGACCAAAGAGCGTTGGATGTCACTCATTCACCCTGAAGATTTGAATTACTGTCTCAATGAACTTACAGCACTTTTAAGTGGTAGAATCAAGCATTACCAGCATCAGCACCGCATGTTGTGTCATGATGGAAGTTACAAATGGGTGCTCGATCAAGCCAAAGTCATTGCGTACAATGAGGATGGGTATCCGACCAAAGTTGTCGGAACGCACACGGATATTCACGATCTTCGAGCGGCACTCGAATTTCATAAAAATTTAAGTCAACAAACCAATGCTGATCGCTACGTTGTTGCACAAAAAAAGCATTAGTTTTTAGATGTGGAGGTAAGCATCTGCCAGCCTGCATAACCAAAGAGTGTTGCTAGGGTGCCATCAAAATATCGTTTTGTACGCAGGTAGAACGCTTTGGCAGTAGGCGTTGAAAAAAGAAGTGCATAAGCGCAAAAAACAAAGATGCCAATAGGAAGTGAGCCTACAACAATCCAAAGTGCATCGCTTGTATGTGTGTTTGCAGGCAATGCAAGGGCTACGATGGAGAGCCATACAAAAATTGCTTTAGGATTGCTCAGGTGCATGAGTGCTCCTTGGAAAAAGAGCTTGAGTGTGGAGGAGGAGGCTGCGTGCGTCTGGTGAGGAATAATGTGCGTTTTTGCAAAGGCAGATCGCGCCGATTTATACGCAAGCCAAAAAAGATAAAGTCCTCCAAGAATCTTAATCGCGATAAGCACTTCTGCGTATTGAATGAGAAGAGTCGAGAGTCCAAGGGCTGCTAAAAAACCCCAAAATGCTGAGCCAAAAGCAACGCCTAACGCGAAAATTAACGCCTGTTTACGGCTTGTGTGCATCGCCATACTCATGATAGCAAGGTTGCTAGGACCAGGGCTTGCTGTACCGATGGCATACGCACTATAGGCTAAGAGGGCGTTTGAACTCAGTGATAAAAAATCCATAATCCACTTCCTTATAAAAATAATTTTAATCATACCATAGCATTGAAAAAAAGAGTGATTAAAAAGTGTTACATGTAAAGCTTACAAATCGATCTCAATGCCCACAGGGCAATGATCTGAGCCTCCGATGTGACTGAGGATAAACGCATCTCTCAGACGAGGTTCCAGCTCTTTGGAAATGAAAAAATAATCAATCCGCCACCCCACATTACGTTCCCTCGCACCAAAGCGGTACGACCACCACGAGTAAGCATCTGTGATGTCGCCGTGGATATGTCTAAACGTGTCGATGTAGCCTTTCTCTAACAGCCTATCGATCCACGCGCGCTCAATCGGCAAAAAGCCTGAGGTATCTTCATTGGCTTTAGGGTTTTTAAGATCAATCGCGCGGTGCGCAGTGTTGACATCCCCACAGATGATAATGCCTTTTCCCTCTTTTCGTAACGCTTCGGTGTGTGCTAAAAAATCACTGTAAAATTTCAGCTTATGTGCAAGGCGTTCTTCGCTTTGCTGACCGTTAGGAAAGTAGACATTAAACAGCGCCACATCACCAAAATGGTGCTCCAAGATGCGTCCTTCATGCGTATGGTCGATGTGCCACGCGGTGTCGGTCTTCTCAAAAGGAAGCGTTGAAAAACTCATCGTACCCGAATAGCCTTTCTTAGAAGCCGAGTTGACATGTTTACATGTAAAGGTATGGCTAAAAAGAGGCTCAGGAATCTGCTCCGCTTCCGCTTTAATTTCTTGCAAGCACAAGACATTTGGAGCGAACTCATCCACCCACGCAAACGCGTTTTTGTTGGCAACGGCGCGAATGCCATTAACGTTCCAAGAGATAAGTTTCATAGTGAATTTTCCTTTTTACATGTAAGCATATCACGTGGCACGGGCATCTCAAGATAGCTGATCTCTTCTAAACATTCGAGTCTAAAACGATCCAACGGCGAGCGAACCGTATAATACGCCCATTTTCCACGTCGATCAACGCGTAAAAAGCCCGCATCTTTGAGGATTTTGAGATGGCGCGAGACGCGCGACTGGATCATCGAAAACGCCTCTTCGAGCTCACACACGCACACTTCGCCGTTTGTGTGAATAAAATGAAGGATTTGCAAGCGCGTTTCGTCATTCAGTGCGCCAACGGTTTTTAAAAAAGTTTCCATGAGCTTCTCTTTGTCTTTAATTAACGTAGTATAGCATAGAAGATTTCACATCAAGATATATTGATCTAATAAAATGCGTTATAATACCCAAAAACGAAAAGGCGCAGAATGGAATTTCACACATGGCTTTTGTATGCAATGGTTGCGTTTATCGCGATAGCAAGCCCAGGTCCCGCGGTACTTTTGGCGATCAATAACTCTGTGAGTTATGACCTTAAAGCGACTTTCTTTTCATCGCTTGGCAATGCCATCGGTCTTTTTGTGCTCTCCAGTGCTGCGATGTTAGGTCTTGGTGTGGTATTGAAAACGTCATTGGTGTTGTTTTTGGCGTTTAAAATTTTAGGGGCGTGTTATCTTATTTACATTGGAATTAAGCAGTTTCGCGCCTTGGGAAGCATCTTTAAACAGGTGGATCTTGGGCGTAAAAAAAGCGTTGCGCATTACGCAAAGATCTTCCAAAAAGGGTTTTTAGTCTGCATCACCAATCCCAAACCGATCATCTTTTTTACGGCACTTTTTCCACCGTTTCTCAATCCAGAGGCACCGCTTTTAGAGCAGTTTTTCATTTTAACGTTGACATTTATGATTCTTTCGTTTAGCACATTGATGTGCTATGCCTTTTTTGCGAAACGATTCAAGTCGTGGTTTTTGACCCATCAAAGAGCGTTATGGTTTAACCGTGTGAGCGGAGCGATTTTCATCGCTCTTGGTTTGGGGTTATTAGGACTTGAACGCAAGTGACGTTTTTTCTTTAATCTTCATGATAAGATAGAAAAAAAGCGGTACAAAAAAGACGCCGATGAGGGTGAGCGTAACCATGCCACCTACAACGGTGGTGCCGATGACATGACGACTGTTCGCACCTGCTCCTGAACTTAGGGCAAGTGGTAAGGTTCCTGCGATAAAGGCAAATGAGGTCATGATGATAGGGCGAAAACGAATCTTTGCTCCTTCGATCGTTGCATCGATTAAACTGTACCCTTCTTCCATTTTTTGCAAGGCAAACTCCACCATCAAAATCGCATTTTTAGCCGAAAGCCCGACAAGGGTGATGAGCCCTATTTGGAAGTAGATGTCATTTTGAAGCCCTCGAAGCCAGATGGAGAGTTCTGCTCCAAGCAGCGCAAAAGGAACGGCTAAAACGATCGCCCAAGGAATCATCCAGCTTTCATAAAGTGCCACAAGAATCAAAAAGATGAACACAATCGCGAAAACAAACGAGAGATTACCAGTTTCTAGGAGTTTTTTCTCTTGCAATGATGCGCCACCCCATGCGATGGAGTAGCCTTCCGGCAAGACTTCTGCTGCGATCTCTTCCATGATTTTCAGCCCTTCGCCTGAAGAGTAACCTGCATTGGTTTCACCCAAAATTTGAGCCGATGGGAACATATTGAAACGTTTTGTGATGTTGGGATTGATGACACGTTTTAGGGTAACAAGGTCGCTTAGTGCGATGGCATCTCCATCGCTGGACTTGATAAAAATATCACTGTAATTTTGTGTTCCTTCTCTAAAATCACCTTTGGCTTGAATATTTACACGGTAATTGCGCCCAAAAAGGTTAATATCGTTGATATAGACACTTCCAAACGTGGTTTGAATCGTGGTGTAAATATCGGCAATATCAATGCCATACGCTTGCGCTTTTTGGTTATTCACTTCGATGCGATATTGAGGTGTGTTGGTGCTTAAGGTACTGCGCACCGAGCGAAGTTCTTCACGTGTGGAAGCGCGGGCTACGATCTCTTTGGCATAATTTTCTAATGAGGCATACGTGCCGCCTGTTTTATTCTGAACGTACATCTCAAAACCACCTGAAACGCCAAGACCACTGATGGCAGAGGGAGCAACGGCGACGATACGTGCTTCTTTATTGGTGGAAAGTTTTTGGATAATCTCTTTAGAAATTGCATTCACACTTTGATTGGCATCTTTGCGTTCATCCCAATGTTTAAGGCGTACATAGCTGTATCCCGCTTCTGTGGTGTAGGCTTTTGAGCTAAAATCAGAGCCTGAAAAACCACCGACTTTATCGACAGAAGGATGTTGAAGTGCGACATCACCTACGGCGATATTGATCGCATGGGTGCGTGAAAGTGAAGCCGCAGCTGGCAGGGTTGTGACCGCAAAAAAGACCCCTTTATCCTCTTTTGGAACAAGACCTGATGGGATAATGCTCATCAGTTTGACAATCGCAAAGATCATAATGCCAAAGAGAAGCAGGTTGAAAAGTGCGTAACGAATCGCATTTTGAACAATTTGCCCAAAATGGTGCGTGATGTAATCAAACAGCGCGTTAAATTTTTGAATGATCCACAACGGCTCCTCTTCCTCTTTTTTCAGAAGCAAAGCACACAGTGCAGGGGTGAGCGTCAGTGCTACAAGACCCGAAATGGTGACCGAGATAACGATGGTAATGGCAAATTGCCGTGACATCGTTCCACTGAGCCCTCCCATAAACGAGGCAGGAATGAAAACCGCGCATAAAACTAAGACAATGGCAATGACAGGCGCCGTGATCTCTTGCATCGCTTTAATGGTCGCTTCTTTAACGCTAAGGGATTCTTTGCGCAAAATGCGCTCGACATTTTCAATGACGATAATCGCATCGTCCACAACCAAACCAATGGCAAGAGTGAGTCCAAAAAGTGTCAAAAGGTTGATGGAAAAGCCTGTGGCATAAAAGCCTGCAAAGGTGCCGATGATGGAAACGGGGATGGCAAGAACGGGAATGATCGTCGCTCGAATATTGCCCAAAAAGAGGTAAACCACAAAAATAACCAACGCAACCGCTTCTAAAAGGGTGACGATGACCTCTTTAATCGAGGCTTTAACAAACAGCGTTGGATCGTAAGTCGTGCCGATTTTCAGCCCCTCAGGAAAACTTTTTTTGATCTCTTCCAGTTTTTTATCGAGCAAGTCAGAGACTTCAAGCGCATTGGCTTTGGAGGTCAGCGTAATGCGTATCATCGAAGTGGGTTCTTTGTTAAAGAGTCCTTTGAAAAAGTAACGCTCCGAGCCTAGTTCAAGGTCTGCTACATCTTTAAGCCTTAACGCCGAGCCATCGGGGTTGGATTTGACCAAGATTTGCTCAAACTCTTCAGGCGAATTAAGCCTGCCCGTTGATGTGACCGTGTAGGTAAACGCAACAGCGTTTTGAATCGGCTCTTGCCCGATTTGCCCCATAGGATACTGCTCATTTTGCGCTTTAATCGCATTCATGACTTCGGTGGTTGTGACATTGTAAAACGAGAGTTTTTGCGGATCGACCCAAACGCGAATGGCGTACTCTTGGTTCCCCACAACCACAGCTTCAGAAACACCAGGAATGCGTTTGAACTCTTCTAAGATGTTGTTAATAGCGTAGTTGGACATAAAAATAGTATCGTAACGGTTGTTTTCTGAGGTGAGGGCTAACACACGCAAGGTATCGTTGGAACGTTCTGCCACTTCAACGCCTTGACGATTGACCGCGTCAGGAAGTTTACTCTCCGCCAGTCTCACACGGTTGTTGACATCAAGCTTTGCTTGCGCCATGTCCGTGCCCACTTCAAAATAGAGATTCATCGTAAGAAGCCCACTGGGCGACGTGGTTGACATCATGTAGAGCATATTATCAACGCCGTTTATTTTCTCTTCAAGAACAGAAGCTACTGACTTTTCAAGGGTTATGGCATCCGCACCCGAATAGGTCGTAGAGACGATAATTTGCGGAGGCACAACATCCGGATACTCTTGAACTGGCAACGTACGAATCGCCATAACTCCAGCGATGATGATAATAAGTGAAACAACGATAGCAAAATTGGGTCGATTGATAAAAAATTTAGAAAACATCTGGATGCACTGCCTTTAGCGAGGTTACAAATGTCACATTTTAACCAAATTTTGTGAATAATGATGTGCTATAATCGTAGCATTGTAAGAGGAGTTAGCGAATGGAAATTATTCATTTTGAGCATGTGAATGTTGCGTATGATGAAGAGGATGTTTTGCATGACATCAATTTAAGCATTAAAGAGGGACAACATACGGTGATTTTAGGGGGAAATGGTTCGGGAAAATCGACGCTTTTAAAGCTCTTTTCCAACGATCTTTATCCGCGTTTTAGCGAAACGACAACCAAAGAGGTGTTTGGCAAAAAGGTGTGGGATATTTGGGAGCTCAAAAAGCATTTGGGCATCATTACCAACGATCTGCACTACCAATTTAGCGAGCGAGCACCCGATCTAAACGCGTTTGAAGTGATACTTTCAGGCTTTTACAGCAGTTTTCACATTTACGAGCATCAAGAATTTTCACCGTTACATGTAAAGAAAGTGGAAGAGGTTTTGGACTTCTTAGGCATACGCCATTTACGTCCTAAACGCATTTCTGAGATGTCTACTGGGGAGCTTAGAAAGTGCATCATAGCGCGCTCTTTGGTGCATGAACCTAAAGCGATGATACTTGATGAGCCCACTGTGGGGCTTGATATCAAGGCGCAACTCAACTTTATAGAGATGATACGCAAGATTGCAGCACATCGAACGATCATTTTGGTGACGCATCATTTGGAGGAGATTTTTGAAGAGATTTCGCATGTGGTGCTGATCAAAGAGGGGCGAATTTTAGCGCAAGGGGCAAAAGAGGCACTGCTAAGTGACGCGCATCTCTCAGAGGTTTTTGATCTGCCTTTACATGTAAAGTGTGAGAAAGGACGCTATTTTGTTCAAAGTGCGGGGTGATTAAACTTTTTTACAACCCCATTTAGATAAAATATTTTATTGAAATCATGCAAAAGTAAATTTGTACGAAGTTAAAGCACCTATGGTGCGTGGGCTTTCTGCCGAGGAAAACCCAGTGTTAACGTAGCTTTTGAAGCTTTGCTTTAAAAGCGTATGAAGAGTCTATTAAATCAAGAGTACTAAGGATAATCAATGAGTACGATTAGCGGAAAAGTATGGTGTTTTGGCGATAATATCGACACTGACTTAATCATTGCGGCACGTTATTTAAACACGTCTGATCCAAAAGAGCTGGCAAAGCATGTTATGGAAGATAAAGATCCTGAGTTTGTGAACAAAGTCAAAGCGGGTGACATCATCGTTGCGGGTGAAAACTTTGGCTGTGGAAGCAGTCGTGAACATGCTCCCATCGCTCTTAAAGCTGCAGGTGTGAGTGCGGTTGTTGCGAAAAGTTTTGCGCGTATTTTTTACCGAAATGCGTTTAACACAGGGCTTCCTATTTTTGAACTCGCTGAGACTGACACCATTCAAGAGGGCGAAAGCATCTCGATTTCTATGGAGAGTGGCGAAGTGAAAAACGGTGCAAAAACCTATAAATTTACCCCGATTCCTCCGTTTATGCAAGAGCTTATTGGATGCGGTGGATTGATGAATTATGCAAAAAAAGAGATCATGAAATGAAAAAAATCTATAAAATAGCGGTTATTAGAGGCGATGGAATTGGCCCTGAAATCGTGGATGAAGCGATCAAAGTTTTAGACAGTGTCTGTGCCAAAGAGGATTTTGAACTACAGTATGAAGACTACCTTATGGGTGGTGTGGCGTATGATTTTAAAGGCACGCCACTTCCCGATGAGACGATTGAGGGCTGTTTGAAAAGTGACGCTGTTTTATTTGGCGCCATCGGTGGTGAAAAATGGGACAGTTTACCTCGTGAATTTCGCCCTGAAACAGGACTTTTGAAGCTTCGCAAAGCGCTTGGATTGTTTGCAAACCTTCGCCCAACGGCTATTTTTGATGAGCTTTTAGATGCGAGTACACTGAAACCCGAAGTGCTTAAAGGGGTTGATCTTTTAGTGGTGCGTGAACTGATCGGTGGAATTTACTTTGGTGAGCCTCGTGGTAATGACGGTTTCAAAGGCTACAACACGATGGTGTACACCAAGCCTGAGATCGAGCGCATTGCGCATATGGCGTTTGAATCCGCGATGAAACGCCGTAAAATCGTCTGTTCCGTTGATAAAGCCAACGTCTTGGAGGTTTCTCAACTTTGGCGCGATACGGTCATCGAAGTTTCCAAACAGTACCCCGAAGTCACACTCTCTCATATGTACGTTGACAACGCTGCAATGCAGCTTGTGCGCAATCCGCGTCAGTTTGACGTGATCTTAACGGGCAATATTTTCGGTGACATCCTAAGCGATGAAGCCAGTATGATCAGTGGTTCCATTGGTCTGCTTCCATCGGCTTCCATTGGTGGAAAAGTAGGGCTGTTTGAGCCGATTCACGGATCTGCTCCAGACATTGCAGGTCAAGGCATCGCCAATCCTTTGGCGACCATTTTAAGTGCCTCTATGATGCTTCGTTTTGCCCTTGGTGAGACCAAAGCGGCGGATCGCATTGAGCTGGCGATTAAAAAAGTGTTGCATGATGGGTATCGTACCAAAGACTTAGCCAATTACGGGGCAAAAGAGGTCTGTTCAACGACCCAAATTGGCTCCATTATTGCAGATTACACCGCTAAAGTATAATATGAAAACACTCACTCTTGCATCGATTTATGAACTTCAAGGTCTCAAAAATGAGGCTTTGGAGATTTACAAAGAGCTTTTGCGCGAAAATCCTGATAACAAAGAGGCAAAAATTGCTATCAAACGACTTTCAGGCATTCGCAAAAAGTACTTAGGGGTCGATGAAGAGATGAAGAAGTTTTTTTTGACGATGAATTCAGAAGTGGAATTTTTAGAGTTTGAGCGTTGGCTCGTTAAATTATGGAAGTGAAAATATGGAACTAAAAGATATGATTCTCTCAACGCTGAAAGAGCTTGAAGAGGTAGCACCCAAGGAAGAACAACAACCACTGCAACCCCCTCGCAAGCGTGAAGAGGTTGAGTTTGAACCCGAGCCTCTTTTAGAGATCACCGAAGAGATCAACACGATTCGAGCGTATGCGATTTCTCACGAAGATGACGACACGTGTGCTGAGAGCCCCAAACAGTTTTATACGAACCTCAGGGAGCGCATCTTGGTGCTTTTTGAAGGGTTTCAATCTCCCAATAATAAAAACATTGAAGCCAAACTCGATTTAACGCTTAACTTTTTAGAGTACCTTTTAGCGACGATTGATGAGCAATTGGAGCAGATGGAAGCCTCTAAAAAATGAAGCTAGAGTGCGTTTTTCCTGCGCATTTTGAACAGCAAATCTCCGAAGCGATTGCGTTTTTAAAACCTTATACGAAACGAGCTTATTTGGTCGGCGGCAGTGTGCGCGATCTCTGCTTGAGTGAACCTTTACACGATTTGGATATTGAGGTCTATGACATCGAGCCAAAAGCGTTTGAGTCGCTGATGAGGCGAGTGGGCGCCATTGGTGTCGGGAAAAGTTTTTTTGTGTATAAGCTTGGCGATATTGATTTTTCGCTCCCACGCGTTGAGCGCAAAAGTGGCGTCGGGCATAGGGCGTTTGACGTTGAAGTGTGTCAAGATGAAAAAGAGGCGTCTAAGAGGCGTGATTTTAGTGTGAATGCGATGATGCGGAACATTTTTACGGGTGAATTACTCGATTTTTGGGGTGGCAAAGAGGCGATTGCACACAAAACGCTTGAGATTATTGATGAGCAAAGTTTTAAAGAAGACAGCCTAAGAGTGCTTCGAGCGATGCAATTTAGCGCACGCCTTGGCTTTAAAATCGAGCGAAAAAGCTTGGAGTTGATGTGTGGCATTGATCTTTCTGATCTGAGCAAGCCACGCATTTTGTGGGAGTTTGAAAAACTCTTTCGCGCCTCTTGTTTGCACTACGGTTTATTTTACATGTACGAGCTGGGACTTTTTGAGAAATGCTTTACATGTAAGGTGGAAAATCGCTTTTTTGAGATCGCGCATGAATTGCTACGATACAAGCAAAATTTTGAAGAGGCCCTTCGTCCTTACTATTTTGTTTATATCGTCGCCAATCGTCTGAACCAAGAGCCTTTGAGGTGGTTGAAGCAACTCGAAGCGCCCAATCATTACCTGCAAACCTTCAAACATCAGCCTTTTTTTGAAGGCGAGATCAGCGATGAGATACTTCTACATGTAAGCCTTGAAATGCCTATTTCGCAGTGGCTTGGCAATTATCGAAGCGGTGTTAAAGAGAGGGCTCAAACGCTTGGAATTTGGGATGAACTATTTACAGGCGATGTGAGTGTTCAAGAGGTAATTGCGGATGGATTTGAAAAAGAAGCTATCCGATATGAATTAAAACGAAGACGAATAGAAAAAATCAAACAACAGTGTGAGGCATAACGAATGCAAGAGAGTAAAAATTATATTTTAAAAATTGATTGTTCCGATGAGAAGGGTCTGATCTACCGCATTGCGGATGTGGTGTTTAAGTATCAACTGAACATCATCAAAAACGACGAGTTTGTTGACCGTGATAACGGTAAATTTTTTATGCGAGCCGAACTCAGTGGTGAAATGAATATGAGTGCGTTTAAAGGTACCCTTGAGGCGATGTTACCTGCCCATGCGGACATTTATGTCGCCGAAGCGCGCAAAAAAGACATCATTTTGATGGGTACGAAAGAGACGCACTGCTTGGGCGACATTTTGCTCAAACATGACAGCGATGATCTCAATGCCAATATCTTAGCGATTGTCTCCAACTATGAGGATCTCAAAGGTCTAAGCGATAAATTCAACATTCCATTTCATTGTGTCAGCCATGAAGGGTTAAACAGAGCCGAACACGAAGCAAAAGTGCTGGAAGTGTTAAGCGCTTATACCGTGGATTACATCGTTTTAGCTAAATACATGCGCATTTTATCGAGCGAATTTGTCGGACATTATGAAGAGAAAATGATCAACATTCACCACTCATTTTTACCCGCCTTTATCGGGGCAAATCCGTACAAACAAGCGTTTTCGCGCGGTGTCAAAATCATCGGAGCCACGGCGCATTTTGTGAATAATAATCTTGACGAAGGTCCGATCATCGCGCAAGATGTCATTCACGTTAATCACGAAATGACATGGAAAGATATGCAACGTGCAGGTAGAAATGTTGAGAAAAACGTGCTCTCCAATGCCCTTGATTTGGTGTTTGAAGAGCGTATTTTTGTTCATGATAATAAAACGATCATTTTTTAACCATGTTCAATATTGTTTTAGTTCACCCACAAATCCCACAAAATACGGGTAGCATTGGGCGCATGTGCGTCAATGCCGACTGCAAATTGCACATCATCAAGCCCACGATGTTTGAGATCAGCGATAAGACCGTAAAAAGGGCAGGGCTTGATTATTGGCATCTTTTAGACGTTACGGTTTGGGAAAATTTAGACGCTTTTTTAGAGGCGCATAAAGACAAAGTAGATCATTTCTTTTTTGCCACAACCAAAACGAAAAAAACTTATTTTGAAGCCTCGTTTAAACCGGGTGATTTTCTCTTTTTTGGTGGCGAATCCACCGGGCTTCCGATGGAATTGATGCAACTCAAATGGGAAAATGCCATCACGATTCCGATGGGAAAACTTGGCAGAAGTTTAAACCAAGCCACATCAGCGGGTATTATACTGTATGATGCGATTCGCCAGAATTTTGAAACATTTAAGGCGACGTCTTTAACCTAAAAAGGAGTTTACCATGAAAAAATCCTTACTATTTTTAAGTCTCGTTCCTCTTTTGGCAACGGCTCAGATGAGCATTACGACCAATGAGCATGTTTCCGAGGCATTGACACCGGATGTTTTGCGCGCTCAGATTGGTTTTGAAGAGGAACATAAAAGTGCCGATGTGATTAAAGAGCATCTCAATGCCATTGTCGTCTCCGTAAAACAGTTTGATCCAAAAGGCGAATTTTGCCGTGGCGGTGGTTATTACCTCGCTCCTCGTTACAATTACAAAGATCAAAAACAGATTTTTAACGGTTATGGTGGAACGCTCTCGTTTGGGTGTGATTTTAAGTCCATTGATCATTATAATGCCCTTTTGTCCGCGATCAATAAAATCAAAGTGTCCAGTGTTTTGATCAATCAAAGTGCTTTAACGTGGGATGTGAGCCTCAAAGCTCGCAATAGCGCGCGTCTTGCAATGCGTACTTCATTATTGCACATGGCAACGGAACAAGCGGTCTTTTTTTCAAAAGAGATGAAGATGCGTTGTGAAGTCAGTGCCGTTGCTTTTGAAGGGACACAGTCCCCTCAACCCGTGATGATGAAAGGCATGCTTTCTCGTTCAAATGCCTCTTTGAAGGAGGAGTCTGCTCCTACCGAAGCGCCCATACTGCGCGATGAAACGCTCACTCTGGATGCGACGGTCAATTACACCTGCGTGAATGAAAAATAGACGTGAAAGTGCGTTAGTTTGAAAATCCACGATATTCTTTTCATTGGATCGGGTGCGAGTGCTTTGATGGCGGCGAGTCATCTTGAAGGGCACGATGTCGCACTCGTTGATGCAAACCCAAAAATAGGCATGAAACTGCTGATCTCAGGGGGTGGAAAATGCAATCTGACCAACCGTTTTGCAACGGCTGAAAATTATTTGGGTGATCCAACATTTATTGCGCCCATTCTGGACGCGTTTGATGCTTCTGAAACACTCTGCTTTGTCAAAAAACACCGCTTAAGTCTGGAAGAGCGTGAGCATGGGCAGGTATTTTGCGCCAATAGTGCGAAAGAGTTGGTCTCTATTTTTGGTCGTTTGAGCGCTTATGGTACGTTTTATCTCTCCACGAAGGTTTTACATGTAAAGAAAAATGACCACTTTGTTGTTACGACAGATAAGGGTGAAATTCACGCCAAAAAAGTGGTGGTTGCCAGTGGAGGGCTAAGTTATGCCAGCATTGGGGCGAGCGACATAGGCTATAAAATCGCGGAGTCTTTTGGGCACACGATCATTTCTCCTTCGCCTGCACTGGTTGGTTTGACCCTTCAAAAAGAGCAGTTTTGGATGAAGGAACTTAGCGGCATTGCACTACCAGTTATTTTACATGTAGAGGGAAAACGTTTTAGCGAAAATCTTCTTTTTGCGCACAAAGGCATCAGCGGTCCCTCTGTTTTGAGTGGGTCATTGTACTGGAAAAAAGGGAACATGACGATCGATTTTTTGCCACACATCCAAAGCATGGAAACGCTTTTTAAAGAGCAGAGCAAAAAGCAGATTATCACTGCATTTGGGCTTCCAAGGCGCTTTACCAAAGCATTTTTAGACGCCATTAGCATGGAAGATAAAGTGCTCTCAAAACTCACCGCCTCAGAGCGTGAACTGCTCTCTTCGCTCAAAGCCTATACCTTTGCCCCTGCGGGCAATTTTGGGTACACCAAAGCCGAAGTGACCAGAGGCGGTGTCAGCACATCTGAGATCAATCCACTAACGTGTGAAAGTCTTACATGTAAAGATCTCTATTTTCTTGGAGAAGTGATGGATGTGACAGGCGAACTAGGTGGTTTTAACTTCCAGTGGGCGTTTGCGTCGGCTAT
Organism: Sulfurospirillum multivorans DSM 12446; assembly: GCF_000568815.1. Taxonomy (NCBI): domain Bacteria; kingdom Pseudomonadati; phylum Campylobacterota; class Epsilonproteobacteria; order Campylobacterales; family Sulfurospirillaceae; genus Sulfurospirillum; species Sulfurospirillum multivorans. Next base: position 2,064,473 of record NZ_CP007201.1, on the reverse strand, counting down.
GCGCTTTGTAAAAGGTTTCATTTTTTGATACAATAAAGGTAACTTAAGCGAAGAAAAGAGAAGAGGTGTGGTGTGAATCGAACGGCACGTGTGCATTTGCGCGATCCTAGAACTGTCTTGGTCGTCGTTTTTGTGCTCTCTTTTGTACTGTTAACCTTGGGCATTTACAACCTTCATACCTTAGAGTCCGAAAAAGAACGGGCAAAAGTCTATACAATCGCTGCTAATTACAGTTATGACATCAAATTTAACCTCGATCGAGCGCTCTCGTCAACCTACACACTCCAAGCTTTGCTGACTCAAAATGATGGTGGATTTATTCGCAATTTTGAAGAGATTGCCGAGGAGATTTTACCTTCTTATCCTGGTGTGATTGAGCTTGCGATTGCCCCACGTGGCATCATCCAACAAGTTGCTCCACTTCAAGGCAACGAAAAAGCACTGGGGCTCAACCTGTTTGAAGCCAAAACCCAAAATAAAGAGTCTTTTTTAGCACGCGAGAGCGGTAAACTGACCTTGGCTGGACCATTGGATTTGACACAAGGGGGCATTGGTCTTGTGGGGCGTCTGCCCATTTTTGAAGATAGGGATAATAAAGAGCATTTTTGGGGATTTGTCGCTGCGGTGATTCGCATCTCTGAAATTTTTGATACTGCAAAAATTGCGCAACTTGACCAAGAAGCGTTGATGTATGAAATATGGCGTATCCATCCTGATAGCAAAGAGAAGCAGATCATTTTAAGCTCCACACGCACACCACTTATCGATCCTGTGGTCTATACGTTTGATGTGCCAAATGGCACATGGACGATTGCTATATCGCCTGAAAAAGGGTGGGGGAGTCCGGTTCTTTTTATGGTGCGCGTGCTGATGGCATTGATGTTTGCGCTGATGTTAGCCTATATGGCAAAATTAGTGGTTGAGCTCAAAATTACGAAAGTGGCGCTTGAGTCTCAGGTGCTTCAAACAACAGGCGAAAAAAATGTGTTGGCGCGTCAATTTGAGGTACTCTTAAATGCAATTCCCGATCTGATTTGGCTCAAAGACCCCAATGGCATCTATCTTTTTTGTAACAAAGCGTTTGAGCGTCTTTATGGAGCCAAAGAGCATGCGATCGTGGGAAAAAGTGACTATGATTTTGTGGATTTTCAATTAGCGGATTTCTTTAGAACACACGATATTATCGCAATGGATGCCAAAGAGCCTGTGCGAAATGAAGAAGAGCTGAGTTTTAAAGAAGATGACTACAACGGGCTTTTTGAGACGATTAAAACGCCTGTGTATGATAAAAACAGTGAACTTTTAGGCGTTTTGGGTGTTTCGCGTGACATTACGGCACGCAGGGAAGATGAAGAAAAAATTCAAAAATTAGAGTATTTTGATCCACTCACATCGTTACCCAACAAGCTTCAACTGCGTCTTCGTGTGGAGCATGATCTTAAAATCGTTCAGCACCAAAATGAGCAGTTAGCGGTTCTTTTTATTGATTTTGATCACTTTAAAAATATTAACGATACTTTAGGACATGCCACAGGCGATGAGCTTTTGGTCAAGGTTTCAAAACGCCTCAAACCACTTTTACGCCAAGTCGATACCCTCTCACGTCAAGGTGGCGATGAGTTTGTCGTGATCTTGCCAGGGGTCAGTGTGGATGATGCCGCGCATATGGCAAAACGCTTGCTTCAAGCGATTGAACAGCCAATTAAGTTGGATACCAATGAACTGATCGTAACGGCTTCCATCGGAATTGCACTGTATCCTAATGATGGCGCTGACATCGACACGCTCTTTAAAAGTGCGGACGCGGCGATGTACTTGGCAAAACAAAATGGCAGAAACAATTACCGTTTCTTTACCTCCGAGATTCAAAGCAGGTCAGCGCGCATCTTAAGCTTGGAAAATGCACTGCGTTATGCGCATACCAGAGGCGAGTTGAGTCTTCATTATCAGCCACAAATTTCGCTCAGCGATGGCAAAATTGTAGGTGTTGAGGCATTGATTCGTTGGAATCACCCTGATTTTGGAATGATCTCTCCAGTGGAGTTTATTCCGATTGCAGAAGAGAGCGGTCAGATCTTGTTGATCGGCGAATGGGTGATGCGCACCGCCGCAACGAGGATGAAACAGTGGATGGATATGGGCTTTCCTGCGATGAGTGTGGCGGTAAATCTCTCCGCTGTGCAGTTTCATCATGCGCATCTCTCCAAATTGGTGAGTACGATTATCGATGAAGTGAAGCTTCCGCCATGGTTTTTGGAAATCGAGTTGACCGAGAGTGCTGCTGCTCAAAATCCACTTCATGCGATTGAGACGATGAATGAACTCTCTGAAAAAGGGATACGTCTTAGCATTGATGATTTTGGTACAGGGTACTCCTCTTTGAGTTATTTGAAACGTTTTAAAGTCTATAAACTCAAAATCGATCAGAGCTTTATTCGTGATATTGGCATTGATCCAGAAGATCGTGAGATCGTTAAAATTATCATTGCTTTGGGAAAAAGTTTGGGGCTTAAAACGATCGCGGAGGGCGTTGAAACCAAAGAGCAGTTAGACTTTTTAAAAGAAAATGGTTGCGATGAAGCTCAAGGGTACTATTTTAGTGAACCCTTGAACGTAACGGACATAGAAGCGCTTTTAAGAGCGCCTGAGATTATTTTACGTAAGAACAACAGTAACTAGCACATGTCTTTACATGTAACGTAAACAAGGCATTAGCAGGCACTTCAAAGATTGCTTTTTCATGAATGATTAAAGGCTCTTTTTGGTTTGGAAGCTCCACGCTCAGCTCACCACTTAAAAACTCCATCACTTCGGCTACGCCTGTGTTAAAGGTGTAGTCACCTACTTGCATAAAACCGAGTGTTTTGGTGGAGCCATCATCAAAGGTGAGGGTATAACTGACCACTTTGCCATCAAAATAGACATTGGCTTTTTTCGTAACGGTAACGTTTTTAAATTCCATTTTTTTCCTTTATAGGGTTTAGAGATGGCAATATTATAATGATTTTTGGCTTGTAATTTCTTTTTCATTCTGATTCACTATAATTAGCCATCTAAAACTTTGGAGCGTGCTTAATGATGAAAATAGCGGAGTTAATTAGTGGGTATGAAAAGTTTAAAGATACCAAGTTTAAAAAATACGAAAACAAATTTTTGGACCTTGTTAAAAATGGGCAACATCCAAAAGTTTTATTTATCGCATGCAGTGACTCGCGTGTCGATCCTGCCTTGATCACCAACTCAGCTCCAGGAGAGCTTTTTGTCCTACGTAACATTGGCAATTTTGTTCCTCCCTTTGCTCCCGATAATGATTACCACGCGACGGCGGCGGGCATTGAGTATGCGGTTTCTGTTTTAGAAGTCACGGACATTATTATCTGCGGACATTCACATTGTGGGGCGATTGAGACGATGTACACCAAGATCACCGATATTAATTTAGTCCATGTCAAAAAGTGGCTAGAACTAGGGATGGATGCTAAAAACTACGTGACACAAAAGCTTATCAGCCAAGATGTGACACAATCGGAGAGGCTAGAGCTTACGGAGAAAATTTCACTTCTGTTTCAATCCAAAAATCTCTTAACGTATCCCGATGTCGAGCGTCGTGTTAATGAAGGTGAGCTTTTTATTCGTTCGTGGTATTATCATTTAGAGACGGGTGAACTGGAGTATTTTAACACCGAATCGGGTGAATTTGAGCCCATGATCGGTAGTGAAAATTGATGCGTTGGAGTCTGCTTTTTATTCCGTTTTTACTTTCAGCACTCGACTTTAAAGTCGCAACGTACAATGTCGAAAATCTCTTTGATGCAACCAAAAATGGTAGCGAATACAAAGAATATCAGCCCTATAACAAGCATGGTTGGACTGAGGCGATGTTGCAGATAAAAATAAACAATCTCGCCCGCGTTATAGGCGATATCAATGCTGATATCATCGTTTTAGCCGAAGTCGAAAACAGAGCCGTTCTTCAAAAACTCAACGCCGCGCTTGGAGAAAAAGCCTATCCTTACCTCTTTTACCCTACCAAAAAAGAGCGTGTTTCCATTGAGACAGCGCTTCTTTCACGTTTTCCTATCGAAAAAAGCTCTACAATTTCTCTGCCCAATCAAGCCAGAGGCATTCACCGTGTTAGCGTAACGGTGGATATTAAACCACTGGATCTTTACATCAACCATTGGCCTGCGTACATCGAAAAAGAGGATGAGCGGTTAGTCTATGCTAAAACACTGCATACGATTTTGGAAAAAGCGAGCAGGCGTGAATATATTTTATTAGGCGATTTTAACTCCCCGTACCAAGAGCAAAAAGGGCACTGGGGTATGGGACTGGTCACTTTTTTGCAAGCAGGCGATCAAAAGGCTCTTTTGTATAACCTGTGGTATGAACTGCCGCAAAACAGGCGTTATTCTCACAGTTATGGGAAGCAAAAAAATGCGTTAGATCATATTATTATTCCCAAATCGCTGATGGATCGTAAAGGCATTGAGTACACGCCTTCATCGTTTGGTGTCTTTATCCGCCCTTACATGCTGGATGAAAATGGCAACCCCAATCGATGGCAAATCAGTAACAAAGGACGTGGCGAACACCAAGGTTTTGGCTTCTCAGATCACTTCCCAATAACTGCAACTTTCCATACGCTAAAGGATTAAGTCACAAAAATAACACCTTTTTAAGCCCTTTATTTTTATAGTTATCCATTATATTTATCATAAAGGATTTAAAATGATGTGTGCTGAAAAACTTCAACGTTTACTGATGGCAGTTGTCTTGTTTATTGCATGCTGTTTGATGAGTGTTGGCTCAATTTACGGTACGATTTTGCTAGGATTTGTCATTGCAATGACAGTTGTCTGGGCGATTACCGATTTTTGTCCTTCCATTTGGCTCTTTTCAAAGCTGGTAGGTCACTGCAAACGTAGCCACTAAGCGCACTCAATCCCTTTACATGTAAAAGGACGATTTAACCTCTCTTTGGTTAAAATGAGATCAAATTATTTACATGTAAAGGTCGATCAATGATCAAACCCCTTTTGATAGAAATAGGCGTTGAAGAGCTCCCCGCAATCCCTTTTTTGAAAGAACTTCCCCATATTGAAACCCTCTGGCTTGATATTTTAGAGAAAAATGCTCTAGCATGCGCGTTTAACTTTTACTACACGCCACGTCGTTTAGTGCTCTGGCATGAAGCGTTTCCAACGCAGCAAAATGAGCGTGAAGAGGAGTTTTTTGGAGCACCGCTTTCTGTTGCACTTAAAGAGGGCGTTCCAACGCCTGCTGCACTTGGTTTTGCTAAAAAATGCGGTGTTGATTTTAGTGAAATTTCCCGCGCGATGAAAGAGGGCAAAGAGGTTCTTTACTATAAAAAAACCATTGCAGGGCAGAGTTCAAAAAACCTTCTTCAAGCGATGGTCGAGCAATTTATCAAAGGGCTTAACTTTGGAAAGTCCATGCGTTGGGGCTTTTTAGAAGAGCATTTCATTCGTCCCATTCGTTGGATTGGCTGTATGATGGGGGATGAACATGTGCCTTTCTCTCTTTTTGGCGTAGAATCCACCCCTTTTTCGTATCCACATCGCACCATTTCGTATGAACCATTTGCGTATATGTTTGCAGGGGATTATTTTGAGCGTTTGGCGGAGCGTGGCGTTGTGCTTTATCCGACTAAACGTGAAGAGATTATTTTAAATGATTTTAAAGCGATTGAGGCAAAAGAGGGCGTGCATATCGAAATCGATGAAGATCTTTTAGCCGAAGTTGTGGCGATTACGGAGCATCCAAAAGCGCTGATCGGCAGTTTTGAAGAGCGATTTTTACGTTTGCCACCCGAAGTCATCATCACTTCAATGAAAGAGAATCAACGCTATTTTCCTGTCTTTAAAGAGGGCAAGCTCACCAGCCGTTTTATCGTTGTTTCCAATGCAATCAGCGATGATTATGATCTGATCGTTCGAGGCAATGAAAAAGTACTTCGCGCCAGACTTTCTGACGCACTTTTCTTCTTAGATAACGACCTTAAAAATGGACTTCATTACGAAGGGCTCAAAGACATCACCTATCTGGATGGGTTAGGCTCACTTCTGGATAAAGAGCTTCGCGAAAAAGCGATTGCAACGTACTTAACGAACAAATACCAAAGCACACTTCTGTCTCAAAACACGCGCTTGACCTTTGAACGTTTACAAGCGCTGATGGATAAATCGGTGATGTACAGCAAAAGCGATCTTTTAAGCGAGATGGTCTATGAGTTTACTGAACTTCAGGGTTTGATGGGCTACTACTATGCGACGGCAATGGGTGAAGATGAACTTTTTGCCCTCGCACTCAAAGAGCAGTATCTGCCAAATTCGGAAGAGAGTGTGCTTCCAAGTACGCTTTTTAGCGCGATTGTAGCGCTTTCGTATAAACTGGATTCTTTGATCGCACTTTTTAGCATCGACAAAATTCCAACGGGCAATAAAGACCCGTACGCATTGCGCCGTGCGGTCAATGGCATTGTTAAAATTGTATTGAATCAAGGCATCGCGTTTGACATTAAAAACGATCTTTTTGCGCTGAGTCAATCGTACAAAAGCTTTGATTTTAACGTGCTTGAGACCTTCTTCTTAGAGCGTATGTATCAATTCTTTGATGTCAATCCTTCGATTATCACTGCGGTTATTAGCAGTGGCGAGCGTGAGATTGTGAAGATGTCTCAAAAGATAAAAGCACTCTCATCCATCGTTCAAGATGATGGTTTTAAAGAGATGTTCTCAACCTTCAAACGCGTTGCCAACATCATTAAAAATATGGATGTAAAAGAGCAAGCGCTTGTAGATGAAACACTTTTTGATTCCACCTACGAAAAAGAGCTTTATGCTGCTTTTACCGCGGTTGTCTCTAAAAACTATGCCTCTTTTGAAGAGAATTTGGATGCACTTTTCGCGCTCAAACCTCAAATCGACGCCTTCTTTAACAATGTCATGGTCAACACGGAAGATGTAAATGTCCGAGCCAATCGTCACAATCTGATTGCTTCGATTTACAATGCGTTCAAAGCCATTGCTGATATTAAAGAAATTAGCATTTAACCCATGTTTGGAGTCTAAATCCAAAGGGACTTAGACTCTTTTACTCCTTCACAACGCGAAAAAAGAGAAAAATGTCAGTCAGTAAACGCATCAAATACTTTAAACAGCTCGCCATTTTACTCACCATCTTTTGGACACTGCTGACAACCTGTTTTGTGATCTATCAATTTTACAACGAAGAAAAACACATTGAAGAGAGTTCATTAGAGAAAATCAAAGGATTTGCAGAACAGTCGGTTGCCTTTATTTATTGGGCGTATGAGCAAAAAGCAAACGCGTTGAGTGATGAGCAAAAGTACACCATTCGCAGTAACTTTTCCCTCAAAGAGCTTCTTGCCGTTCTTGCAAAACACAGCGATATGGAACTTGATATTTCCTCTTCCGCAAAAACACTTAACCTTTCACCCTCAGCTTTAGATACTGTGCTTAAAGTCAAAGAGCATAAAGAAGATGGCTATATCGTTTTTGAAAAAGCAGGGGAGAAACACCTCTTTTATGTCAAACCGATGTTAGCGAACAGTGCGTGCATCTCGTGTCATGTTCACCATGAATACACGGTGGGATCGTTGATGGGCTATACGACGCTTCAGATGAAAGTGCCGACGTTTAAAGAAGCCAATCCTCAAACCTTTTATTTTCTCGTTGTGACGTACCTTGGAACATGGCTTTTAGGACTTTTTGCCATTTGGTGGATTCATGCGCGTGGTCGTGACTATCTCAATGAAAAAACTAAGATGTATGAAGAGAGTATGTATGCACTCGTCGACATGATGGAAAAGCGCGACAGCTACACCGCAGGTCACAGTCAACGCGTCGCCGAATACGCCAAAATGATTGTCCTTGCCATGGACTATAGCAGTGATGAGGCGGATTTTATCTATAAAGCAGGGATGTTGCATGACATCGGAAAAATTGAAATTCCCGATGCCATTTTGCTTAAACCCGATAAACTCACAGACATTGAGTACTCCCTGATCAAACGCCACGTGACGGCAAGTTATGAGTTACTCTCACGTGAACCTTTTACGCTTCTTGCCGAAGTGGTGTTGTCGCACCATGAACGCTACGATGGCGGTGGTTATCCGCATGGGCTAAAAGCGGAGCAGATCCCCTTTTTCTCACAAATCATTGCCGTAGCAGACGCGTTTGATGCGATGACAACGAATCGAGCGTATCGTAAAAGTTTAAGCCGTGAGGCGGCTTTGGCTGTGTTAAATGAGGAGAGAGGAAAACAGTTTCATCCACTCATTGTCGATATTGCTCAGGAGATTTTTATGAAGGCAACTCTTCCTGAAAACACAACCCAAATGCCAAAAGATCTTCTCGAAGAGATGCGGTTTTCGTACTCTTTTCGCGATCAACTGACCGGCTTTTACAATGTCAATTACCTCAAATTTATCTTCAACCATGCCCAAGATTATCAGCTAAAAGTCTTTCAAATGGATCATCTTAACTGCACGGATTTTGCGGTGTATAACAAAAAGCACGGCTGGAAAAAAGGCGATGAATTGCTATGTTTGATCGCAAAAACGATTTCTACGATCTATCCTGACGCGATTATCGTACGTGTTCACAGTGACAATTTTTTGGTTTTACATGTAAATGAAAATGAGCCCATGGATTACACACACCTTGATAGTTTGATGCACGAACATGGTTTGGTGATGCAGTATCAACATGTTGCCTTTGGCATCGATGAAACGTTAACATTAGAAACGTTGGAAGATAAACTACTTCATTTATAGAACGCGGTATAATTGTACATATCAATTACGAAGAGGGGCTTTGAATGCGTTTTACAACCTGTCCATTGGACTGTTTTGATGGGTGCAGCATCGCTGTGAACGAAGAGCTCAAACTCAAAGGCAACAAAAACCATCCCATCACGCAAGGCTACCTCTGCCACCACTTGAATCACTACCATACCTTTGAACGCATTGAAGAGCCACGTTATTTGGGGCAAAGCATTAGCATGGAAGAGGCTTTGAGGATTTTAGAAGAGAAGTTAAGAGCACATGAACCCTCCAAAACGCTCTATTTTAAAGGCAGTGGAAATCTTGGCGTGATGCAAGGTGTCACCAAGCGCTTTTTTGCTGAGCATAAGGCAGTTCTCGCTTCCGGGTCTCTTTGCGATGAAGCAGGAGACGCTGGGGTAAATGAGAGCAGAGGGGCAAATTTGTGCTTGTCACCTTTACATGTAAAAGAAGCTGAAGTTGTCATTTTATGGGGTCGAAACCCTACGGTGACCAACTCACACATGCTTCCTGCCCTCAAAGGTAAAACTCTAATCGTGATCGATCCCATTAAGATTGATCTTGCTCAAAATGCCGCACTTCACATCCAAATCAAACCCAAGGGAGATCTTTACTTAGCCCTCTTACTCTGTCGTTTGATCGCGATAGAAGATATGGAAGATCAAACGTTTTTAAACGAACGCACGCTTAATCCTAAAGATTTTTTAGAGTACATTAGTGGTATTCCGATGCGAAAACTGCTCGATAAATCTGAGGTTCATTTAGACGATGTGGGTGCGTTATTGCGCTTGATTCAGGGTAAAAAAGTCTCTATTTTGGTTGGCATTGGTGTGCAAAAATACAGCTTTGGTCACAGTGTTTTACGTGCTATCGACGCTTTTGGTGCGATGCTTGGACTGTTTGGAAAAGTGGGCTGTGGCGTGAGCTATCTCTCCAACAGCGGTTTTGGCTTTAACGCTCCTTTTAAAGTAAGCGCTAAAACAGAGCCTCTGCCCATTGCTAATTTTGGTAAGTACGATCTCATCTTCATTCAAGGAGGCAATCCTCTGAGTCAAATGCCCTGTACTTCAAAAGTGAAAGAAGGGCTGGATAAAGCCAAATGCATTGTTTACTTTGGTTTGCATGAAAATGAGACATCAGCAAAAGCGCATCTCATCATCCCTGCCAAAAGCTTTTTAGAAAAAGAGGATTTGAAACTGAGTTACGGGCATCACTTTATTGGACGAATGCCAAAGCTGGTTGAAAGTGCGCTGGGCATCAGTGAGTACGGGTTGGCTCAGGCAATGCTTAAAGCGTTTGGGCATGAAGCATTGCAGAGTGAGGAGAGCATTATTGAGGGTGTTATTGCTTCTAATAGCACCCTCAAAGAGGGTTTTTTGATCTCGAAAACCTACGAAGATCTGCCCTATGAAAAAACCTTTTACACACCAAGTGGAAAGTTTGAATTTTTAGATGAGTATGAGGATGAACCGCTGGAAGAGGAGGGCTTTTTTCTGATTGCTGCGAAACAAAATAAGTCGCTCAATTCACAGTTTGTTACCGATGACTACCTTTATGTTCCACGCTCTTTAGGCTTCGTGCAAGAAGATCGCGTCAGACTGACCAATCGTTATGGAAGCTGTGAATACTCCGTGATGCCGAGCGATACACTGCGCAATGACTGTCTGTTACTGTATAGCGGTGCTAAAAATGCGAACCAACTCACCCCGCACGCGATGAGTCAAAAGGGACAGTGTGCCATTTATCAAGAGATGAAAGTGAAATTGGAAAAAGTCACATGAACGATACGGAAATTTTACTCGATGATGCCCTTTTGCTCGTGGAGCAAAACTTCTACTTTTTACACATGGGCGAGTTTTTAGGCAAGCTTACCAAAACGGAAGACCTGAGTGATCGCAGTCTGTTTGTGGTGAAAAAGTACGAAGATGACAAAGCGTACTACTTCAATGCCGAGATCATTCAAGAGTTGTTGATCAATGCGCGCCAAACCAAAAAAGAGGACATTTCGCTCTTTGAGTATTTTGTTGAGTTTAACGCTTTTCGCGGCATCTGCATGGCGATGGTGGAGAGCCTTCGTTTCGAGAGTCCGTTTAAAATCTTTATGCAAAAACTCTTTGGCGAACAGTACGAAAACTTTTTTGATATTGTCTCGTTTGTGCGCAATGTCCTTTCGCATAACATTCACTCCGAGATTCGTCTCAATGAAAAAGATTTTGATGGCACACTCAAACGCATTCGCCGCATGGGGCGAAAAGCTGACATGAGCTTTGCGTTTCAATACTCCCTCAATCTCCCAGAACTAGGCGCTCCCAACGATGCGTATGTCTTTACATGTAAGATTGATTTTGAAAGCCTTAAAGAAGGAATGCCTTTTTTAGAGATACTTACGATGTGGGATCTTTTGATGCTAAGCGAGCTCTGTTTTAACTTGGTGATGACGTACCGTATGAAAGAAGAGCAAAGAGTAATAGAGCAGGATAATGTATTGGAAAATGAGGAGTAGAGGCGATGAGTGAATTTAAACAAAATGAAAATTTTGCATCAATACATAAATCACAAATTATCGTTTTAACACACAATCCCAAGGGAAAATGGGGTGATGTTCGAGATACAATAGAACAAGGATTGTATAAAGGTTGGGGGGAAAGCGATCAATGTTGAAATTGACCAATTAGCTTTAATCTACATTTCAAAAAGTGTACGAGAAATTCAATATATCATGCAAGTTGTAAATGTTTATGAAGACTCGATTGATTTAAAATTAGTCAAAAAATTAGATGAAGAAACAAGAAAACGATTGACTTATGTTAAATTGGTCGAAAATGGACTAAAACCATCAACCATCAACTATATTCTTAATAATAATGAAAAGCTCTATAACTATGTCATAAAAGTCATTTACGGTGAATTAGGAGAGAATATGAAAAAACTACAATCTCTAAATCAAATTCTTTATGGCCCTCCAGGCACAGGCAAAACGTACCATACTATTACTAAAGCGATTGAGATTATCGATAATGATTTTTTTGAAAGGCACAGAGAAGAAACACCTGAAAATAGAAAATCTTTAAAAGCAAAGTTTGAAGTTTACAAACAAGCAGGACAGATTGAATTTGTCACCTTTCATCAAAGCTATGGCTATGAGGAGTTTGTGGAAGGGATAAAAGCCATACCTCCCAAAGAAAAAGGGAATGAAAATGGTCTTGAAATGATTTATAAAGTTGTCAGTGGTATTTTTAAAAATCTTTGTGAAAAGACAAACGATAAAAGTTTTTCTTTTAAAGAAAAAATCGAAAAACATCGTGAATTATTACAGAATGAAGAGATAATTTTAAAAACTATTACGGGCGTTCCTTTTAAGTTATCGAAAAGTGATTCTGGCATAACTACACAGACAAATCATTCTTTTAGTATCAATAAATTGATAGAAATAAATGATGGAAAATTATCAAGCAAACCTGATGGCACTTATGGAAAATTTATAGTTGAAGATATCCATAAAAGATTTCCAAACAATGAATTAAAAAACTACATCCTCATCATCGACGAAATCAACCGTGGCAATATCTCTAAAATCTTTGGAGAACTTATCACGCTTATCGAGCCAAGTAAGCGTATAGGAGCGGAGGAATCTTTACATGTTAGACTTCCGTATTCTAATGAAAGTTTTGGCGTTCCTTCAAATCTCTACATCATCGGCACGATGAATACCGCCGATAGAAGCATTGCTTTGATGGATACTGCGCTGAGACGAAGGTTTGATTTTACAGAAATGATGCCTCGTACTGAGTTACTAGATTTTAGTATTGAGGGCATACATGTAAAGAGTATGCTTGAGGCGATTAACAAACGCATTGAGTATCTTTACGACCGTGACCACACCATCGGACATGCGTATTTTATGGAGTTGAAAGAGCCAGATAAACAAACGCTTGAGACAGTATCATATATCTTTAGAAATAAAATCATTCCACTATTGCAAGAGTATTTTTATGATGATTGGGAAAAAATAGTGATGGTATTGGGCGATGGATTTATTGAAAAAAGTGAAATAAAATCTGATATTTTTGATGAAAAGTTTAGAAATACAGAGTATATTGAAGAGGAAAAATCAAAATATACCATCAAAGACAGTTTTGATTTTAGCACGTTTTACGCATGATTTTAAAAGAGTATGAGTCACTTCAGTACAAAGATAAAGCAAAACCTCATTTTATCAAAGAAGAGACATTTTTAGCCATTGAAAAGTTTGTTTTAGACAATGAAGAAACAGCGCAGTACCTCAAAATAACCACCAAAAAAGGGTTTGGGAAAGTGCTTCAAGCTCAAAATTATGTCGGTGTTATTCAAACAAAAGATGGAACGACCATAGAAATATTGCCCAAAATTCAAAATATAAGCGAAGAAAAATCAAAAGACATTTTGATAAAAATGCTTAAAACTCTGAAAAAATCTCCTTTTAAAAACTGCAATATGGCACATCTTAAAAGCGCAAAAATGCCCTTATTAGAGATATTTATTACGATGTTTTTGGAAGAGTTAGCAGCTCTTGTTCGTAAAGGTATCAAAAGCGACTATATTACCAAAGAAGAAAATCTTAAATTCCTAAAAGGCAAACTCAAGATAGGCGAGCAAATCAAACAAAACACCATCCATAAAGAACGATTTTTTGTGGAGTTCCAAGAATTTTTGAGTGATAGAGCCGAAAACAGGCTGATTAAAACCACCCTTCAATACCTTTATAAAAAATCCAAACTCAACGCCAATCAACAACGCATACGAGAGTTTTTATTTGTTTTCGATGAAATTTCTGTGTGCAAAGATATAAAAAATGACTTCTTACATGTAAAGCCAAATCGTCAGATGAAAGACTATGAACACGTACTTTTATGGTGTAAAACTTTTTTACTAGAAAACTCATTTAGCCCTTATAAAGGTAACGATATTGCTTTTGCACTTTTGTTTGATATGAACCTGCTTTTTGAGAGCTATGTGGGAGATTATCTCAAGAAAAAAGGTTTACATGTAAAGCTGCAAGATGCAAAACACCATTTAGCGTATGAAAATGAAAGCGGTCGATTTAGGCTTAAACCAGATATACTCATTTACGATGAAGAAGAACTTTTAATCGCCGATACCAAATGGAAAATACTCTCAAAAGAAAAGACAAATGAAGGCATATCTCAACCTGATATGTACCAGCTTTATGCGTATGGTACAAAGTATGAAGCATGTCAAGAAATGTATCTTATCTATCCAAAAGATAATGACATTAATACTAGAAGATTCGTCTTTAATAAAGAGAAGGAGGGTTCTTTAGTGTTAAATACTCTCTTTTTTGATGTAGAAAAGAAATGTTTTGTGAAGAATGATAAAGAATATAGACTTTTAGAGTTAATCGAAAAAGTATAAGGAAAAAAGGTGGGGAAAAATCCCCACCTAGAAGAATTAAACCGCTTCGTTATCAAGCTCACCGGTTCGGATGCGAACACTTTTTTCAACGTTGGAAACAAAGATCTTTCCATCACCGATTTTGCCCGTGCGTGCACTTTTCACGATAACGTCAATGACTTTGTCAACGAGTTCGTCAACAACAACCACTTCGATTTTAATTTTTGGTAAGAAATCAACGACATACTCAGCGCCTCTGTAAAGCTCTGAGTGTCCTTGTTGTCTTCCGTAACCTTTGACTTCGCTTACTGTCATACCTGTGATGTCAAGCTCTGCAAGAGCGTCTTTAACGTCTTCAAGTTTGAATGGTTTGATAATTGATTCGATTTTTTTCATTTTAGATCCTTATTATCTTAAGTTGAAGGCTTTTTCGCCGTGCTCTACTTCATCCAAACCTTGAGACTCTGCATCCGCACTTACTCTTGCACCACCGGTTAAGATAGAAGCAATTTTAAAGACAATCGCTGTAGCGATCGCTGTATAGACAATCGTTACGATGATACCTTCGATTTGAATCATGACTTGATCCGCGTTACCATAGAGTAAACCCGTTCCTAGCTCATTGACTTCTGGGTTTGCAAAAATACCCGTAGCAAGTGCGCCCCAGATACCAGCAACACCATGAATTCCAAATGCGTCAAGTGAGTCATCGTATTTAAGTGCTTTTTTCAAGCCATTTACGCCATAGAATGCAACGATACCAGCAACCGCACCAATAATCAATGAAGCACCTGTATCAACAAAACCTGCCGCTGGAGTGATCGCAACAAGACCTGCAACGATACCAGAAGCGATACCTAAAAGGGTGAATTTTTTATACGTAATGTACTCGATTGTCATCCAAGAAAGCGCTGCAATTGCCGCTGCTGTGTTGGTTACAAGGAATGCACTCGCAGCAATACCATCCGCACCCAATTCGCTACCTGCGTTGAATCCGAACCAGCCGAACCATAACATACTAGCACCTAGTACTGTAAGTGTTACAGATGAAGGGAACATCGCTTTACCGTAATCGGCACGTTTACCTAACATAAGTGCGATAACAAGACCAGCAACACCTGCGTTGATGTGAACAACGGTACCACCAGCGAAGTCAAGAACGCCAAGTTTTGAAAGGAATCCGCCACCCCATACCCAGTGAGCCACAGGAGCATAAACCGCTAAGATCCAAAGTGCTGCAAAGATAAGCCATGTTGAAAATTTCAATCTCTCAATCACTGCACCACTTGCAAGCGATACGGTGATACCCGCAAAGGTCATTTGGAACGCTACGAAAAGAAGCACAGGAATGTTACCCGTTGCCCAAAGGTCAGTCACCTTGATGCCACTTAAGAAGAGGCTGTCAAAACCGATGATGCCACCAATATCGGTACCAAACGCTAACGTGTAGCCAGCAATTACCCATACAATGGATGCAACAATGTATCCCATAACACTCATCGCAATAGTATTGAGTAAATTTTTAGAGCGAGACATACCGCCATAAAAAAGTGCCAAACCCGCTGGGGTCATAAACATAACAAGCGCAGTTGCTGTTAAAACCCATGCCGTGTTTCCTACGTCAAGTGTTGGAGCCGCTTCTGCGACCTCGGCAGCCGCTTCTTCAGCAGCCCACAATGTTGATAACGGCAACAAAGTTGCGAGAGAGAGTAGTTTACTTCTCATGAATTCCTCCTAATAATGTTGAACTGATGAAATTGTATCACTTCACGGATTTTAATCTACGCATACCACTGATTAAATTTTAATCAGTTTGAAAAAAGAGACCCTTTTTCTTCAAACTTTTAACAACAAGCTATAATACTATCCTAAAATAAAAGAGGACATGAATATCAATGAATTACATGCTATGGCTATCTGCAGGACTTTTTCTCGTTGCCTTGTTTACATCTAAAAATCGAACGCGTACACGCAAGAGTGCGCTCATTGGTGCGGGAACCATTTTCATTTATATGTTACTCAGTGCTTTTTACATTATCTCGAACTATTTTACCGGAGAAGGCATTAACGATGCTGTGATCTTTCACCTACGCTACGGGTTAGAAGGTTCAGGGTTTGGTGATTATTATTTAATCATTGGTATCGGCTTTGGACTCTTAATCGCTAGCTTAGCCCTCTCAATTTTCTACTATCGCTTGGTCAAAAATGATGTCTTCGAGCATCATCAGAAGCTAAAATACGCACTTTCTCTAAGCGCATTAGCCCTTTCTATAGTGTTGCATCCTACGGTGCGTTTTTTGGGCGAAAGTGCGCTTAAAGCCATTGGTATTGAAAATCCACTAAGCCTTCAGTATCGTTTTAGCGACTATTACCAAGACCCAGCGTTAACACCTTTAAGCGAAGAGCATCCCAATTTGGTCTATATTTTTGCTGAGAGTTTCGAAGAGACGTATTATGATGAGGCGCTCTTTCCTTCGCTTGTAACGAATTTACGCTCTATCAGGGAGCAAAGCATTGCTTTTACACAGATAAAGCAAGCCCTTGGCACCAGTTGGACGATCGCGGGGATGACGGCGGTGCAGTGTGGTATTCCTTTGGTTACACCCTCAGCAAACGCGCATTCACTGCAGGGAAACTCGATGTCCAAGATGAGTACGTTTTACTCAGGGGCTGTGTGCATGAGCGATATGCTTCATAAAGAGGGCTACAAATTGATCTACCGTAGCGGCTCCCCTTTGGAGTTTGCAGGTGTCGATAAGTTGTACCGTACCCACCACTTTGATGACATCAAAGGCATTAAAGAGCTCAAACCTCTCCTCACCCATTCTAACTATCAAACACCGTGGGGATTGTACGATGATACGCTTTTAGGGATTGCGATGAATGATTTTAAAAAGCTCTCCAAAAGCAGACAAAAATTTGCGATGTTTCTCTCCACGATGGACACGCATCACCCTTATGGGCATGTCTCTAAAAGTTGCAAAACACAAAAGTATCAAGATGGCAGTAACTCGATGCTGAATGCTGTGGCGTGTTCGGATGAGTTGATCGCAAAATTTATCAAGCAAATTGGTGAATCTCCGTACGGCAAAAATACGATTATTGTGGTTGCTTCAGACCATCTTGCGATGCACAATATGGCGATAGAGACACTGATGAAGGGTGAGCGTCGTAATCAATTTATGATTATCGATCCTCGTTTAGACAGTGCTCAAACGGTGGATAAAGTCGGTACAACGCTGGATATTGGAGCAACGCTTCTGCCGTTTTTAGGCTATAAAGCAACACTAGGATTGGGGCGCGATCTTTTAGGCGAGGAAGATTCGCTCGAGGCTTCCTTGGATGCGTTTGATAAAATCTTAAGTGCTTGGTTGAAAGAGTTAAGCCGTTTTTGGGAGTTTCCAAAAATAGAGCAGGAGTTGGTTTTGGACACAACGAAAAATAACCTCAAAATTGGCAAAACGCTCTATAAATTTCCTATTTTATTACGTTTGAGTGACAACTTGGAAGTGAGTCCTTTCTTTGAGGTCAAGCTCAAGTTTTTTGAGACGGCTAAACTCTTTGGTTATCTGTACGATTACCATGCGAATGATGCCTTTTTATGGGTCGATAAATGTTCTCGCCTGAGTGCCTTAGCGTCTGAGAGTAATGTCAGTGCTAAAGGTAAGTATTGTTACGCGCTTGGAAAATTGGGTGCGGATATACGCTTAGAGAATTTAAATGCTCCTAAAAAGATTAGTTTAGAGGTTTTAAACCAAACGCTCACCCTTCCGTATGAAGATGAAAAAGCAGTGAAAAGACGGGAAAATTTGATGAAGATCGAAGAGAAGTAAGCGCTTACTTCTCTTTACATGTAACGCTAGGTGAAACGTTTGAAAAAACGATCGCCGTAGAGGTTGATGATCAGTCCTAGAACGATTAAAAACGCTGCAAAAAGCTTCCAAGTGGGTAGTGCTTCGCCTACTAAAAGAGCCGAAGAGGAAAATCCAACCACAGGTACTAATAGTGTAAAAGGGGCTACGGTTGTTGCAGGGTAGCGACTCAGTAGCCAACTCCAAATACCAAAACCAAAAAACGTAACTGGATACGCAAGATAAGCAATGGCACCGATACTTTTACCCGAGAGGTGCGTAAAGATCTCAAAACTCCACAGATGCGACTCAAAGATATAGGAAAGTGCCAGTAAAAAAGGAAGCGAGATAAGACTTCCCCACACCACGAGGCTGAGCATATCCACCTTGCCAATCTGTTTGGAGACGAGATTGCCAATCGCCCATGAAAGGGCGGCACATTCCACCAAAAAAAGTCCCAAAAGATTGACATCGCCTCCTGCATGAAACCCTACAAAGACAATGCCCGAAAATGCAATGATGGCTCCGAGTGTTTTAGCAATCGTCATCTTCTCTTTAATGAAAATGACCGCTAAAATGGCAGTAAAAAAGACTTGGGTTTGAAGGGCGAGGGAGGCAATGCCTGAACTCACTCCTGCGTACATTCCTGAAAACAGGAAGGCAAAATCAAGAACAAACATGCTCAGTGAATAGAAAAAGAGCATTTTCCACGAGGTATTTGTAGGTCTTTTGAAGAAAAAGATTGCGGGGAATGTCGCAAAAAAGAAGCGTAAAAACGTTAGCAAAAGGGGAGGAATCTCTGTGAGTGCGACTTGAATCACCACAAAATTGACTCCCCAAATGACGACTACACCAAGGGCGAGTAAAATATGTCTAAGAGGCATTAATGCTCACTTTTAACGGTTGCTACTAGCAAGTTTGATGCCAAAGCCAACCAGTGCGACGCCTGCAAGGCGTGTCGCGATGGTGCGCGCCAGAGGAAACGCTTTAAGTTTGCGTGCTAAGCTATTGCCCAAAAGAACCAAAAGGGCTTGGTAAATAAGACTGATAAGGCTTACATGTAAGATCATCGCGATTAAGGTCACGTTGGTTGCATCGGGGCGCAAAAAGAGTGGAAAGAACGCCACAAAAAACAGCATGACTTTAGGGTTGGTGATGCTTACAAAAAACGCCTGTTTAAAATAAACCAAAGCCGATTTTTTAGGCTCAATTTTTCCAGAATCAGGTTCGATTTTCGCACGCACTAATCCAATACCTAACCAGACCAAATACGCCGCACCGAAGTATTGCAACAGCTCAAACAAAAAAGGATTTTGCTGCATTAGGGCGGCAAGTCCCGCAAGGGCTGCGATCATAAAAACAAAATCACCCAAGAGTGTGCCAAAAACGGCGCCCATTCCCGCTCCTACGCCATTGCGCGCCGTGGCATTTAAGATCGCGATGGTTCCAGCTCCAGGGATAAGTTGAAAAAGTACAATCGCCACAATAAAACTGTAATAGTTTTGAATTTCAAACATACAGACTCCTTATTGAAAATTGCGCTCATTATACTACGACTCAAAAAAAAGTGTTGCCTCTTTTTCGTCCTTTTTTTGTCATGTGTTTTTCTTATAATGTCCAAATAAAGCGTGACTTTATCAAGAATGGCATAGAATGCGAGTACTATAAAACAACGAATACGATCTCATCGATACGAATACGGGGCAAGGGGAAGTACATGAGCGTTAATCTACTGTTAATCGGGGCCAATGATGCCACCACGGCGGAGCTTGTCTCTTTGGTGGATGCAACACTTTCGACCACCGCTGTTTATCAAAAAGCTACTTTAAGTAACTATCACAATTATGATGCTGCTAATTATGATCTCATCGTCTGTTTTACGAACCGCTATGACGAAATGGTGAAACAATATGGCAAAGAAAAAGTGGTTGCCGTTGAATTTGTGCCACCGACCGACTTTTTCGTGGGGGTGAGTCGCATCCCAGAGGGCGAAAATGTCATTATTTTTAATAACAGTACTTCGGGGGCAAATGTCCTGTTAAAATTTCTAAAATTTTACAAACTGGGTCACGTCACCTACCAAGTGATCCCATTTGATGAATGCAGTGACACGGAAACCAAAGAGGCTTTAAGCAATGCAAAATACATCATCGGAACCGATGGTTATGTCTCTTCAGGCAAAGCGCTTTACACCAAATACAGCCATCTTTTGCGCCCTGATGTGCACGTGATGCCAAGTCCTCCACGTTCTGCTACGGCGGAGAGTGTGAGTGGTTTGGCGCAAATTGTCACGGCGATTAACAGCGATAAAGCACTCCAAGAGGCGCGCGACATCTCCAAAAAATTGGCGGAGCAGACCAAAGAGATTTCACTCATCACCCAAAGCGCTTCTCAGTCCATCGAAGACACTGCCAATACGATCGTAGTGGTCAACACCAAACTCGCCGCTGAAGTTAAAAATGTTCAAGTGACCAACGGTATGGCAAAAGAGCTCAGTGAGGCGGTTGAGCAGATCGGCAACATCACAACCGCGATTAAATACATTGCCAGTGAAACCAATCTTTTGGCGCTCAATGCCACCATCGAAGCAGCGCGCGCAGGAGATCATGGACGTGGGTTTGCCGTGGTGGCTAGTGAAGTGCGCAAACTCTCCGATCAAAGCAATAAATCAACCGATAACATTCGCATCTCCATCATGGATGTCCAAAAGGTCGTTGATCAAATCGTCCCTGCACTGCAACGCACCGTAGATGAGATCATCAAAACACAAGCCGAAGTGGAGCGTATTAGCCTCGCTGCTCAAGAAGAGAGCCGAGCGATGAGTGAGATCATCAAAAAGCTTCAAGTCATTGTCGATGTCTCCGAAGCGCTTAATGTCGCAGAAAATCACCCCGAATAATCTTTACATGTAAAACGAAAGAAGCCCTCAAAACGCTTCTTTTTGCTGCATTTTTCTCCTCCTTTGAGCCGATCATAATCAAGAGTGTGTTAAACTTTTGCCGTAATCTTTTAAAGGAGAAACGATGCGTTTTTTTAGGACACTGTTAAGTCTTGCCGTCCTTATGGCGACAAGTGCGTTAGCGAAAGAGATCAATATAGGTCTTATCTTACCGATGAGTGGAACCCTTGCAGGGTACGGGCAAGTGGCGTATGAGGGAGCTGAGCTTGCAAATGCCCTTCAACCCAAACTCAAAAATGGCGATAGCGTCAAGCTCATTTTAGTCGACACCAAAGGCGATAAAGTCGAGTCTGCCAACGCGGCAACCAGACTTATCACTTCCGATAAAGTCGTTGGCATTATCGGTGAGATGATCAGCACCAATACGGCTCAGATTATCTCCATTGCCGATAAAAAGCAAATTCCCGTCATCGCACCTGCTGCGACCAATGATAAATTGACCGAAAAGAGAGCGTTCGCAAACCGCGTCTGCTTTAGTGATTCGTTTCAAGGAACGGTCGTTGCCAATTATGCTTCCAAAGATTTAGGTCTAAAAACAGCTGTTATCGTAACCGATCAAGCACAAGTGTATTCATTAGGACTCTCCAAAGCCTTTACGCAAGCGTTTGTTAAAAACGGTGGTAAAGTGCTCAAAGAGATTCGCATCAGCTCAGGCGATAAAGATTTTAAAGCGGTCGTTTCTCAAGTCAAAGCACTGAATGCGGACTTTGTATTCCTCCCACTTTATCACACAGAAGCATCAATGATTAAACGTCAAGCTAAACAGATTGACCTCAATAAACCGTTTATCTCAGGAGATGGTGTTGCCAATCAAACCTTTATCGATTTAGGTGGGGACGCGGTTGAGGGATATATGTTTACTGATGCGTTCGATCACAGCGCACCTCCAACTCAAAAATCAAAAGACTTTATCGCTGCGTATGAGAAAAAAACAGGCAAAAAAGAGTTGAACTCTTTTACTGCACTTGGTGCAGATGCGTATAACGTGATGGTGGATGCAATGAACCGTTGTGTTAATGCAGAAGACAGCGTGTGTATCAACACAGAAATTCGTAAAACCTCCAAATACGAAGGTGTTTCAGGTTTTATTTCCATTGATGATAAAGGTAATGCAACTCGCTCAGCCATTATCAAAGAGATTAAAGATGGCAAAGCCGTTTACAAATCAACGGTCAATCCTTAATCGTTACACGTAAAAAGCAAAGAGGCATTTTTGCCTCTTTGTGTAGGTCTGTTTCTACGTGTTACAATTCTTCTGTTTTTTTGTTTCTCCGTCTATTTTTTTACTCCTTTATTTCCAAATATTGACAGCTATGATATTTAGTGATAGCATCTAAATATTATAAGAAAATAAGATGATAGTTTTTAGTAAAAATTATAATTTTAAATTCAAAAATCTCAATCAAAAGGAGTAAAAATGAAAAAGATACTTTTTTCAGGGTGCGTTTTAGTCAGTATGCTTTTTGGGGATAGTTTTACCAATTCGATTGGTATGACATTTATCGAGATTCCTGAGGGTGAGTTTTCCACAGGAAATCAAGCTGCAACATGTCCTAAAGACAATCCGTATACTGAGGTCAATGAACAACAGGTTTGTTTAGATGCGATTAAAAAGGATCAAAAAGCTAAAAATGTTGTTCATCTTAAAAGCTTTTATATGCAAACCACGGAAGTTACTCAAAAGCAGTGGTATGAAATTATGGGAACAAACCCTTCAAAATTTAAAACGGGAAATCCTTCTATGCCCGTCGAGCAAATTAGTTTTAATGAGGCAAGAAAATTTATCAAACTTTTGAATGAGAAAGAGAACACAACGAAGTATGACCTTCCAACAGAAGCGCAATGGGAGTATGTTTCTTGTGCAGGTAAATCCATTGAATACAGTTGCGAAGAGGACTCTGATCGTTGTGTGAATATCTTAAATTTAAAAAATATTAATCCTACGTCGCCCGTTGCCAGTGGCATACCTAATGATTGGGGAATTTACGATATGCGAGGCAATGTGTGGGAGTGGACAAAGGATTGTTACATTCCAACGACTTCAATGAAAAAGAGTGATGCTTCTTTAAGTGATGAGCCAAAATGTACAACCTGTTGTTGGGTTAATCTCTCGGATGAATGTAATGCGATTTTTCGTTTTAACTACTCTTCAAACTATCGTTACTTCCCTGTTGGCTTTCGTGTTGTTGTAACCAAAAATTAAACTTTACGGGAGTTCTTCCCGTAAAGTCTTCCTTTATTAGAGTTTTGATATGATATTTTTATGTTATAAAAGAGTAGGAATATCATTTGGCAACACTTCAAGAACTTATCAAAGAAAAAATTTTAGTCATCGACGGTGCGATGGGTACGCAGATCCAAGCTTTGCAGATTCCTTCGGAAAAATGGGAAGGTAAAGAGGGATGTAACGAACTGTTAAACGTTACATGTAAAGATGAAATTTCAAAAATTCATCGTGGCTATTTATTAGCAGGTGCGGATATCATCAAGACCAACACCTTTGGCGCATTGCCGTGGGTTTTGGACGATTACGGTATCGGTGAGAGGGCGTATGAACTCGCCCGAGCAGGTATTGAGATCGTTAAAGAGGCGTGTGCATCGTTTTCAACGCCCGAAAAGCCACGTTTTACCGCCGCTGCGTTTGGTCCAGGGACGAAACTACCATCCTTAGGGCATATCGGTTACGATGAGATGTTTGAGGGCTACAAAGAGGCGGCACGCGGCGCGATTGAAGGTGGATGCGATCTTTTTCTCATTGAAACGGCACAAGACCCACTCCAAATCAAAGCCGCTTTGCATGCCATCACCGATGCTCAAACAGCTTTACATGTAAAACTTCCCATCATGGTTTCTGTCACGATTGAACTCAGTGGAACGATGCTCATTGGAACCGACGCGACAACGATTGCTGCGATCTTGGAACCCTTTGACATCCTAAGCCTTGGCTTTAACTGTGGCACAGGTCCAGAACAGGTTGAAAAGCATGTTAAAACGCTCAGTTCCGTTTGGTCAAAACCCATTAGTGTACACGCCAATGCAGGACTTCCTCAAAACCGTGGTGGTTATACTTTTTATCCGATGGGACCTCGTGAATTTGCCGAACTTCAAGAAAAATTCACCGAAATTGCAGGCGTTGCGATTCTTGGAGGATGTTGTGGTACAACGCCTCAGCATATCTTGGAACTTTCCAAACGTGTCGAAGGTAAAAAGCCCCTTGCTCCCAAAGGTGAGATGCCTCGTAGCATCGCCTCGTTGTTTGAAACAAGAGCCCTTAAACAAGACCCAGCACCGTTTTTGATTGGTGAGCGCAGTAATGCCACAGGTTCCAAAGCGTTTCGTGAGTTACTTCTTGCGGAAGACTACGATGGTACACTGAGCGTTGCGCAACAACAAGTACGCAGTGGCGCGCATGGCATTGATGTGAGTGTTGGTTTTGCAGGGCGTGATGAGCACAAAGACACTAAAGCGGTGATGGGACGTTATGTGCAAAAAATTCTCTTGCCGCTCATGCCTGACACCACGCAAGTGCCAGCCCTTGAAGTCGCCCTCAAACTCATCGGTGGAAAGCCCATCATCAACTCCGTGAACCTAGAAGACGGCATCGAAAAGTTCGACAAAGTCTGCTCTTTAGCGAAACGCTTTGGCGCCGCACTCGTCTGTCTGACCATCGATGAAGTGGGCATGGCAAAAAGTAAAGAGCAAAAAGTAGCGATTGCAGAGCGCATTTATACATTAGCGACAGAGAAACACGGCATTCACCCTGAAGATTTGGTGTTTGACCTCTTAACTTTTACCGTGGGCAGTGGCGATGCTGAGTACCATACCGCGGCGATTGAGACCATCGAAGCGATCCGTGAATTTCACGCACTGCACCCCGAAGTGGGCTTTGTATTGGGTGTTTCAAACATCTCCTTTGGTTTGGCAAAACACGCTCGTGAATACCTAAACTCGGTCTTCTTACACCATTGTGTCGAAGCAGGGCTTAGCATGGCGATCGTCAATGTTAAAAATACGCTCCCGATGCACAAGATCAGTGACATTGATAAAAAAATCTGTGAAGATTTACTTTTTAACCACCGTGAAGAGGGCGATCCACTCTTTAAATTCATTGACCATTTTGAAGGGGTTGTGGAGAACAAAGACGAGAGTGACGCGGCGTATCTTGCGATGGATACCAAAGAGAAGATCTCAACCTTGCTCATCGATGGCGATAAAGAGCGTATGTTGGTGCTTCTGCCCACCGCTAAAGATGAAATAGCCGCAGAAGTCATCGTCAATGAGATATTAATCGATGCGATGAAAGTCGTGGGTGAGCTGTTTGGCAGTGGAAAAATGCAGTTACCGTTTGTGCTACAATCGGCTGAAGTGATGAAGGCTGCGGTGGATTATCTGCAACCTTACCTTCCAAAGACGGAAAAGAACACCACTACCACGCTCATCATCGGAACCGTCAAAGGCGATGTACACGATGTCGGTAAAAACCTTGTGGACATCATCTTAAGCAACAACGGTTTTAAAGTCATCAATATTGGCATTAAAGCGGATTTGGATCAATTTTTAGAAGCTTTAAAAGAGCACAACGCTGATGCCATCGGTATGAGCGGACTTTTGGTGAAATCGACCAATGTGATGAAAGAAAATTTAGAAGCGATGCAGAAAATGGGCATCACCATCCCTGTTATTTTAGGCGGTGCCGCACTTACGGACAACTTTGTGGAAGACTTTTGCCGTCCGATTTACGATGGACCGATTTATTACTGCAAAGATGCTTTTGAGGGCATAACGGCAATGTCGCGCATCGAAGCGAAAAATTATGACACCTCGTTTAGTCGCATCGTTCTTGAAAACAGTGTCAATCGCGCCACTAAAGAAGCTAAAGAAATTCCACCGTTTCATGAGCTTAAAATGCCAAGCCGTGACATTGCCATTCCGACACCGCCCTTTTGGGGCAGACGTGTTTTAAAAACCGATGTCAAAGAGTTAGCATTTTCGTGGATCAACCACAAAATCCTTTTTGCGCAACGTTGGGGTTACAGTGGCAAAGGGCAGAGCAAAGAAGCGAAACAAAAACAGCTTGATGAGGTTTTGTGGCCAACTTACGAGCGTATCAAAGCGGACATCGAACGACTGGGACTTTTTGAGCCGACGCTGATTTACGGCTATTATCCTGCACGATCAAGCGAAAACAACCTTTATCTTTTTGACGAGAATGAAGGCTATTTTAGTGAGTCACAGGTCAATCGTGAAAACATCGACGCCATCAAAGATCGCGCCATCAAGACGTTTGATTTTCCACGTCAAAACAGAAATCCGTACCGAAGTCTAAGCGATTTTATTCACCCTGATCGTCACGATGTTTTGGCTTTGACGTGTGTGAGTGCGGGTTCAAAATTTTCAGCGTATGAGAAAGAACTTTACGACGCGGGCAATTTTACCGAGTATTTTTTTGTGCATGGGCTGGGCGTTGAACTGGCTGAAGCATTAGCTGAGATCGTGCATAAACAGATACGCCTCGATCTTGGCATTGCAGAGCTTGAAGGGCATAGTCTGCGTGATGTGCAGATGAAGCGCTACCTTGGGTGTCGCTACTCGTTTGGCTACCCAGCATGCCCTGCCTTGGAAGACACGCAAATCATTTTTGATCTGCTTAAACCTGAGGAATTTGGCATAAATCTTAGTGAAACATTTCAGATTCACCCCGAGCAAAGTACCACTGCCATCGTGATGCATCACAGGGAGGCTTTATATTTTAATGTCTGATGTATAATGAGCTATACAAAGGACACATTATGAAAAAAAATATCGGCGGATTATCGGTTTTAGTAGAAGGCAATCAAAAAGATACAGCAATCATTTTTTTACACGGTTTCCCGTATGACCACACCATGTGGCATGAGCAAATTGCAGCGCTGAGTGAAAATTACTACTGTGTGGCGTACGACATCAGAGGACTCGGTGGCTCTTCTGTTGGTGATGGACAGTTTACGATGGAGTCGTTTGTCGATGATCTTGAACTGGTGATCAACGAGTTGAGGATCGAAAAACCATCGATCTTGTGCGGGTTTTCAATGGGTGGCTACATTACCCTTCGCGCACTTGAACGGATGGAAAATGCTTTTTCCGCGGTCATTTTATGTGACACGGCTTCCAATGCCGATGATAACGAAGGAAAACTCAACCGCTCCGATGTCATCAGACGCATCAATGCGCAAGGCTTGACCACGTTTTCCAAAAATTTCATCGGACACTGTTTCAGCGATGGCTATAAAAAAGCGCACAAAGAGGTGGTCGATAAACGCATCGCCAAGTCGACAAAGTTTAACTCCATCGGCGTTAAAGGGTGTCTGTTTGCGATATTGACGCGCAATGACATGACATCATTTCTTCCTTCCATCAACCTTCCAACTTTAGTCATGTGCGGTGAACACGACACCATAACGCCACCTGCTAAAGTGAAAGCGATGGCTGAAAAGATACCTAATGCTGAATTTGTGCTCATCAAAAACGCGGCACACATGAGCGTGGTTGAAAACCCCGTAGATTGCAACGAGGCAATCAAAGCATTTTTAGCAAAACTTTAAAAAGGTGTAAGCCATGGCACGGGTTGTAATATTCTCAGGAGCAGGCATCAGCGCGGAGAGTGGACTCTCCACCTTTCGTGATACGGATGGACTGTGGGAAAAATACCGCATCGAAGAGATTTGTCAGGCTGGGTGTCTGTCTTGGAACCGTGAAAATACCCTCACATTTTACGACGCAAGGCGCGAACAACTGAGTTCTGTCACACCCAATGCCGCGCATTACGCTCTTTCTCAACTGCAAGAAAAATACCCCAATAATATTGCGATCATCACCCAAAACGTCGACGATCTTTTCGAACGAGCAGGGTGTAAAGATGTTTTGCATTTACACGGTTTTTTGCCTCGTTTGCGTTGTGAACAGTGTGGCGCAACCCATCTCATCGGCTACACCAAGCAAGAGCGAACCTTTACATGTAAAGAATGCGGAGGCTCCTTTCGCCCCGACATCGTCTTCTTCGGCGAGCCAGCTCCCATGTACGAACACCTTTACGAAGCCATGGAAGAGTGCCAGTTCTTGGTCATCATCGGCTCAAGCGGAAACGTCGTTGCAATGGATCATTTTGCTTTACATGTAAAAGTTTCCATCCTCAATAATTTAGAGCCAAGTGATGCCATAAATGAGCGGGTTTATACGAAAGTGTTGCATCAAAAAGCGACTGAGGCGGTGGATGAAATCGTTGAGGATATTGAGCGATTTATGCAAGGGTGATATTTTAGTAATGTTGAGTCTTCATATATAAAAGGTTAAATAACCCAAACTGCTAGTTAAACAGTAAGGCTTTTTTGTCATCACTAAGCTTCAAAAAGCAGTTGATAGCATAAGCAGTGATGAAGAGTCTAAGCTTTGTTAAAAAGCCACCAATGGTTGTAGCCTTGATTACTTTACCAAATTTAGCAGTTATCATAGAAAAAGCTGTTTCAACACCTTTTCTGATTCTACGTTTGGTAAAATAATCTTCCCTATTTTCTCGTTGCATGTTATGACGCCTAATAGGTGATAGTAAAATATCAAATCGTTTTAAGAACGCTTCGAGTTTTGATGAAACATATCCTTTATCTCCAATAGCAATCAATTCTTTGGGTAAATGGTGTATGAATTTATACCCAGCAGTAACATCGTGGATAGAGTCTGTAGAGATATGAACCATCACAGGTTCTTTATCCGTTGTCACTATCATATGCACTTTGAATCCATAAAAGAACCTTCCTTTTGATGCATTGTAACCTTTAAGTGATGGATCACTCCACAATCTGACACTACTTTGCCTTGTAATTTGACATAACTCAACAGGAAATGAATCAACAGAATAAATCTTTACACCATTGAGCTTTTGAAATAACGTTCCTAGAAAACCAAAAAGTGTTGATAATACAGTATTGATTTTTGCTAGACGTCTTAGGAATCTCGTATAATCAATACTTTTCACTAAATGCATCATCATGGAATACTGATGAGCTTTGAAATAGTTTCCATTGAAATCATTCACTGCTATATACCCAATCAGCAACACTTCTGCGTTACTAATCTTAGCTCTAACATCATCTTTTATTCCTACTAGCTTCAAATACTCATCAATTAAACAATAAACTGTTATAATATTTCGCTCCATAATCTCGCCTCCAACGGCTTTTTATGGAGTCTCAAGCAACTTTTAGACCATCTTTTCTAACTAGTAGTTTGAGTTAAATGATAAAAAAGTTAAAAGTTTAGCTCTCTTTTCTTATTTTTCTTATTTCCTTCCTCGATAATAGCAAGCATTCGATATTAATAAGTGTCTTGGCTTTGATTAATACATTTCAATATTTCTTAAAGATAGTTTTCACTCCATCAATATAAATAATTAAAATAATTTTCTATATTTTTTCTTATTAGCGACCAAAAAGAAACTAATGAAGTTATAAAATTAAAAAATAAAATTAAAAAAATTTTATAATAAGTCAAAAGGAGCTCATTATGAAAGTAGCGTATTGGCTATCAAAAATACTGACGGGGTTGGCTTTGATCGTTTTAATGTACGGATTTGTCGTTCCTTCGGTAGGTTTTCATGGAACTTTGGAGCGTATCAAAGACGGTAAAGTCGGAGATATCCCCGCTTACGTCTATCCGTTGTGGAATTTTTATCAAAAAGATCGGTATATCAGTATCAATACACCTCAAAAAGTACGAGGCGATCTTAAAAAAATGATAGAGATATCCGAAGAGATCGGTGTCCCGTCTATGCCGGTATGGAAATTTTCGCTTGAAGCCCCGAACTATCCCAAAGAAGCTTTCCCTTACGGGCTACCCGTCTTTATTCATTTTGATGGACTCAGCGGCGAGGTACACGAGATGAATACGATTAACCACTATGTCGGTATGGCGCATATGGAAAGAGGCGGCATTTACGAACGTGCGCTTGCTCCTTACGCTTTGATTATGCTGGCGCTGTTGCTTGCCTTATTTATGATTTACGATTATAAATGGATTGATTTTTTGATGGCGATTCCCGTACTTTTGCCTTTTTTGTTTATGGGAATTTACGGGTATTGGCTTTATTGGTTCGGGCATACGCTTCAAAACGGCGCGATTACGATAAAACCGTTTATGCCTATACTGCTTGGAGACGGAAAAGTTGCTCAATTTACGACACATGCCTATCCCGTTATCGGTTTTTGGGCATTGGCGTCTATTAGCGCATTGTCTTTAGCGGCTTGGATATTTAAAGTCAAAGCATGCAAAAACCAAGTCGATCGTAAAGCGACGCTTCTTCGCCATGTTTTGGCGGCATTTGTCGTGATAGCGAGTTTATCGGCAGGGCTTTATATGTTAATTACGGATATTAACGTCAATATCTTGGCAAAAATTTCCGCTATCGTCGGTACTACGAAACAAAAACCCGTAACGGAAGTGATCGTTCAAACCCCGTCCGTGAATACGCAAGAAGCGATCGAAAAAGAAAGAGAAGCCGAACAAAAAAAACAAGCGCTCAAAGTCAAAGCTTTAGAAGACAGAGCAGGCTCTCTTGGAAAGTTTAAAGTCAGCCAACTCTATAAAAGCAATTGCGCTCCCTGCCATGGCGTTAACGGAGAAGGAGCGATGGGAACAAAATTGCTTGGGTTAAAACAAGACGCTATGGTGCAAAAGCTATTGGACTATAAGCAACAACAAGAAGAGATGCATATTGCCGTGCTTGATCACATGTCAAAAGAAGAGATACAAAGCGTTATCGACGAGATTAGTCGGTTTGAAGACAGGTAAGTCGGGTTCACTAGAAAGGAGAAACGATGAAAAAGTACGTATGGCTGATGTATAGCATGATAGCGGGATGGCTGTTTTTAGCACAATCTATAGAGGCTCAATCAAAATTTCAAGACGTGATGCAACAACGCGGACTCTCCGAACAAGACGCGATTGCAGCATTAAAAGTTTATCAGCCAAGCGGTAAGCATGATGAATACTATGTGTTTGCCAGCGGCGGACAATCGGGGCAAGTGTTGGTTTATGGAGTTCCTTCTATGCGGATATTGAAATATATCAGCGTTTTTACTCCCGAACCGTGGCAAGGATACGGTTTTGATACAGATTCAAAAGAAATTTTACGCGAAGGCAATGTAAGAGGTCGTGAAATTAATTGGGGCGATACGCACCATCCCGCACTTTCCGAAACCAACGGCGTGTATGACGGGCAATACCTTTTTATTAACGATAAAGCCAATGCGAGAATTGCCGTGATTAACCTGAAGTATTTTGAAACTTCGCAAATTGTCGTTAATCCTCTTTTTAAATCAGATCATGGCGGTGCATTCGTAACGCCAAATACCGAATACATTCTCGAATCATGTCAATATGCCGCACCTTTAACAAACGATTATTATCCTATGGAAGCTTATCAAGATACTTATAGAGGGGGAGTGACTTTTTGGAAATTTGACAAAGAAAAAGGAAGAATTTTGCCAGAAGAATCTTTTACGTTAGAACTTCCTCCTTATATGCAAGATTTGACAGATGCTGGAAAAGGTATCTCAGATGGGTGGGGATTTACTAATTCTTTTAATTCCGAACTTTATACGGGAGGAATTGAAAAAGGGTTCCCTCCCTTCGAAGCGGGATGTAGTCGTAGCGATACAGATTATTTGCATGTTTACAATTGGAAAAAATTAGCTGAGCTTGCAAAAGATGCAAAAAATGTAAAAATCATTAATAATCACAAAGTAATTCCTATTGATGTGGCAGTTAAAAATAATGCACTTTTTTTGATTCCGGAAAATAAATCTCCGCACGGCGTCGACGTGAATCCAAACGGTCAATACATTATCGTTTCCGGAAAGCTCGATACGCATGCGTCCGTCTATGACTTTAAAAAAATTCTTCAACAAATAGACAATAAAGAGTTCGTCGGCAAGGATTCTTACGGTATACCAATCCTCGATTTAAAGAAATCATTGCACGGTCAACTGGAATTGGGATTGGGGCATCTTCATAACAGCTTCGGAAAAGAAGACGGGATTGTGTACAGCTCTTTATACGTCGACTCTCAAATCGTCAAATGGGACTATAAAAACTTGAAGATATACGATAGGGTCAATATTCACTACAATGTCGGTCACCTCGAAGCGATGGAGGGTAAATCCGCCGATCCGCAAGGAAAATATCTGATCGCTTTAAATAAATTAGCGATCGATAGATTTTTACCGGTAGGCCCGTTGCACCCGCAAAATAATCAGCTGATCGATATCGGCGATAAGAAAATGGAACTCTTATACGACTTGCCGATACCTTTAGGCGAGCCGCATCAAGCCGCATCCATTCGCGCAAGTAAAATACACCCCGAAGTCAGATACCCTATGGGAACGAACCCGAAAACGAATCAACCGCATATAGGTAAAACGCTTGCGGGAGAGGAGCATATCGTTCGCAAAGGAGATCATATGTATATTTATGCGACGATGGTGCGCTCACATATCAATCCCGAGCATATTACCGTCAACAAAGGGGATAAAGTTACGATGTATATTACCAACGTCGAACGTGCCGAAGACGAAACGCACGGCTTTACGATCGACCATCACGATATTCACGTCTCCGTCGAACCGGGTGAAACGGCGCAGATCGATTTCGTTGCCGATATCGAAGGCGTTTTCCCTTACTATTGTACGGAATTTTGTTCGGCGTTACATCTGGAAATGATGGGGTATTTTTTAGTCAAAGATCCGAAAAAAGATTATGATTGGAGCCAAAAATCAAAAATCAAAAATCTTTCCCCAGCAGAACTGCAAGAAGAGTATAAAAAAATTACGGCCAATAACGAAGCGACTCAAAGAGTCGTCGATGCTCTTTTTGCATTTTTAAAAGAGAACCAAGCTTCGAAGTATCCAACCGTGAATAACTTACTAGAAGACGCGAAAGACCAATATGCGAAAATTCTTCCGGAGAAAGAGAAAGCGACAAAAGCATATAAAGAAAATAATTTTGAAAATGCGATTCTTCTTGAGAATATGGCATGGCAGTACCTCATTAAAACCGCAGACTCGGCAATTAGAGCGAAAGATCTGTTGGTTAACACCTTGGCTTCTCCCAAATCTGCCGCCGCTAAACGAGGAGAGGGCGCTTTTAAAGAAGGCGGGTGTTCGGGATGTCATGTCGTCGGGAAAGTGAGTTCCGGACCAGACGTAACGGGTGTGTTAAAACGTCACAAAAATGCGGAACAATGGGTTGCCGAATATGTCAAAAATCCTGAGAGCAAATTTCAAGAGCCTTATATGAAAAAGCTGATCGAATTTTTCAATCTTAAAATGCCGAACCAAAATATGAACGATCAAGAGATTACAGATATTATTGAGTATTTTAAATGGGTAGACAAAAACGCTGATTTTTTCTAAATATAAGAGAGGAGAAACATTGATTTTTTTGTTTCTCTTCCCAAAATGGATATGAACGAGAGCCATATAAAAGGAGTCGGAGCTAAACTTTTAATTTTTGAAATTTCATTTTTTTACATGTAAAGACATAAAAAGTCAACTTCTCAAAGTTTAGCTTCTGTATCATAAAACATAGCAAAGACGTTATAATACAAAGCAGTCTAGGATACAGCAAAGGGAAAAGTACCGCATCGAAGAGATCTGTCAAGCGGGATGTCTTTCTTGGAACCGTGAAAACACCCTAACATTTTACGACGCAAGGCGCGAACAACTAAGCTCCGTCACACCCAATGCCGCGCACTACGCTCTTTCTAAACTTCAAGAAAAATACCCCAACGACATCGCACTCATCACCCAAAACGTCGACGATCTTTTCGAGCGAGCAGGGTGCAAGGACATTTTACATTTGCACGGCTTTTTACCACGCCTTCGCTGTGAACAGTGTGGTACAACCCAGCTTATCGGTTACGCCAAACAAGATCGAACCTTTACATGTAAAAACTGCGGTGGCTCCTTTCGCCCCGACATCGTCTTCTTCGGCGAACCCGCTCCCATGTACGAACACCTCTATGAAGCGATGGAAGAGTGCCAATTTTTAGTCATCATCGGCTCAAGCGGAAACGTCGTTGCAATGGATCATTTTGCTTTACATGTAAAAGTTTCCATCCTCAATAATTTAGAGCCAAGTGATGCCATAAATGAGCGGGTTTATACGAAAGTGTTGCATTAAAAGGCTACTGAGGCTGTGGATGAGATAGTTGGGGATGTGGAGAGGTTTTTAGAAAGAGCTGAGCTTTTACATGTAAAAAGCGTCAAAAGTTAAAAGTAAATCCAGCCTCTTCTTCTGTTCATAAATGTGATATAATCATTTCGTACGCAAAGAACTTTTAGGATATATCATGAAAAAAGAAGATGTACTTAGCTACCTCAAATTACATAAAAGAAAAATGCAAGAAGAATATCATGTTGAAAAAATAGGGCTTTTTGGTTCTTATGCACACGATAGCGAGCACTTTAGCAGTGATATAGATTTGGTTTTGAAATTTGAAAATGACTACATAAATTCATGTGACCCTTGGGATTATTTTAATACATTGACACATATAAAAAACGATGTATCAAGCTATTTTGCTTTACATGTAGATATCGTCGATGAGCAAAGTGACTCACCTTACTTGTCTCAAATACAAAAAGAAGCTATCTATGTTTAATCCTGAAGATGTTCAAAAACTTGAACGAATTGCAGAAAAAATAAATCTTATTAACGAAATCACCAATGATTTTGGCTCAATACAAAGTGCGCTTAAAGATAAAAAGAGCGGAAAACCTTCAATAATGATGCACCTGCTCTCCATGTCAGAACAGTTCAATAGACTCAAAGACAACAGTTCGTTTGACATACTCTCAAAATTTGATAAAGAAGACCTCAAAGGTAGCTATGATATTAGAAATTTTATAGCGCATGACTATGAGGGTGTAAACTTACCCATTATCGAAATGGTCATTAGAATAAAACTCCCTAAAATCAAGGCTGTCGTGGATGATTTGTTGGATATTAGAGGTAATTGTAAAAAATAAAGAAGCCTATTATTAAAAAATCATTGAGAGAAGTAATGCAAAATTTAGAAATAACCGCATATGAAGATACTATTATAACCCAAACTGCTAGTTGAGAAGATGGTTTGAAAGTTGCTTTAAACTCCATAAAAAGCCGTGGGAGGCGAGATTATGGAGCGAGATATTATAACCGTTTATTGTTTAATTGATGAGTATTTGAAGGTATCAGGGATAAAAGATGATGTTAGAGCTAAGATTAGTAATGCAGAAGTGCTGCTTATCGGGTATATGGCAGTGAATGATTTTAATGGCAACTATTTCAAAGCACATCAGTATGTTAAGATGATGCACTTGGTGAAAGAGATTGACTACACGAGATTTTTGCGCCGCTTAGTAAAAATAAATGACGTGTTGTCCACACTTTTTTTGTTTTTAGGCTCATTGTTTCAGCGATTAAACGGTGCAAAGATTTACTCTGTTGATTCTTTTCCTGTTGAATTGTGCCAAATCACAAGGCAAAGCAGAGTCAGATTGTGGAGTGATCCATCTTTGAAGGGGTATAATGCATCCAAAGGAAGATTCTTTTATGGGCTTAAAGTCCATATGGTAGTCACAGCCGATAAAGAGCCTGTAATGGTACATATCTCAGAAGGCTCCATACACGATGTTACGGCGGGGTATCAATTTATGCACTATCTACCCCAAAAATCAATCACGATTGGAGATAAAGGGTATGTTTCATCAAAGTTAGAAGCTTTTTTAAAACAGTTTGAGATTGTACTTTCACCCATTGGGCGTAACAACATGCAACAAGAAAACAAAGAAGAGTATTTTACCAAGCGTAGAATTAGAAAAGGTGTTGAAACTGCCTTTTCTATGATCACTGCTAAGTTTGGTAAAGTGATTAAGGCTACAACCATTGGTGGCTTTTTAACAAAGCTTAGACTTTTCATCACTGCGTATGCTATCAACTGCTTTTTGAAGCTTAGTGATGACAAAAAAGCTCTTCTGTTTAACTAGCAGTTTGGGTAATTTTAATGTTTTCCAAAAGTTGTGAAGCAAAAGTTGTGAGTGACTTATTGTAAGTCTTTACATGTAAAATTTAGAACTTTTTTCAATAATCTTCGAACACTGCTCTTTAAATTTCGGCAAAATATGCCTTATAATCCACTCAATAATAGCAAGGTTAACGCCTTCGTAATCATGGGCGATATAATTTCTAACATCGTAAATGCCTTTAAGATCGTCAGCTTCAAAATATTCAAGAAATGTATTGTTGGAAGATTTACGGAGTTTGTCAAATTGTTCAGCAATGGAAGTAAGGTGCATCAAAATAGCGGGGCGATAGGTTGTTAAGTCATGCAAAGCGTTGGTAATAGAGCCAGCATTTGAAACAATTGCTTCAATATACTCTATTTTTTCAAGAATGAGATAGATTTTACTAATGCTTTCTTTAGACATAAATTGTTCTATCGATAATAAATTTTTGAGCGGTTTTACCCATCCCTGTTTTATCAGCCAAATCAACGGAAATTCCAAAAACAGAACTCATCTCTTTTTTGATTTCTTCGATACGCTCAATAGACTTAATGCCGTAGCGTTCGACAAAGGAGGGTTTGGCTTCGATGAGAATGTCAATGTCGCTTGTCTCATCGGCTTCATCACGAGCGTAAGAGCCAAATAAGCCCTCTATAACAAAGCCTTCAGGTAAATAATTATTTTTCATGCTTTTAAGCTGTTGAAGAATGGTTTCTTTTTTCATAAAAAAATTATAGCGAAGATTGAGCGCTTTGTGAATTACATGTAAAGATTTACGACACACATTTACACCGCATCCCCTAAGCTAGAATGTAAAAGTTTTAGCTACAATAGATTGACATACGAAGCTATTATATGGCTATTAATTCAACATGACGAGGTGTTTTTACATAAATGTTGCCCCACCAAAGGGTTTTGCACAACAAAATGCAATGGAGGCATAGATGCTTAAAAAATTACTTTCTTCTTCTTTACATTCAAACTCAAGCGTTGTTCTAGCAACGGATTTGGATGGTACTTTACTCGCAGGTCCACTGTCCGCACGACGGCATTTACGTGAACTTTTTAGCGGAAATATTCCTTATGCTAAACTTGTTTTTGTCACAGGACGAGGCTTAGAGTCGATTTTGCCTGTTTTAAATGACCCGATGGTTCCCAGACCTGATTATATTATCGCGGATGTGGGGGCAACAGTGGTTTATGGTGATACGTTGTTGCCTGTTTTTCCGTTGCAACAAGAGATTTCCGATCTTTGGCCTGGCACGCAATCGGTGGTAGATGCACTGGAATCTTTTTCCTATTTAGAGCGCCAAAGTGTTCCACAGGAGCGTCGGTGTTCGTTTTGGTGCATGAAGCGATGATCGATGATGCATTAAGAGCCGTTGTTGCCTCTTTGGGGTGCGAGCTTCTTTTCTCCGCACGAAAATACCTTGATGTTTTGCCCAAAGGCGTTGGAAAAGGTGCGACCTTGCGGAAGCTGTGTGCGCATCTTGAATTTGCTCACGAAACGGTTGTGACTGCGGGTGACACGATGAATGATTTGTCGATGTTTCAAGAAGGCTTCTCTAGCATCGTTGTGGGTGGAGCAGAGCCAGCCCTTGTTCACGCGGTTCGTGATGACAAAGGGGTTTATCTTTCATCGGGCGAGGGGTGTGCGGGGATTATTGAGGGGCTTGCGCATTATCAATTTTTGAAAAGTGAGAAGCCAAGTGTGGTGCATGAAGAGGGAACGTCGGATTTGGTCATGGTGTACCATCGCTTACCTTTTGATGAGCTGGCAAATGGAGAGAGGAGAAAACCTAAAAGTCCCAATGGCATTATGCCAACACTGTTAAATTTTTTCTCCTCAGGCGTTGAGGGCTCATGGGTTGCGTGGTCGCAACAAAGTTCGCGCGAGCCTTCAAACTTTGAAGTGCATGTCGACGTGGATGTGGAAAAATACCCCAAATTAAAAGCCGCACGCATTCCTCTTTTAGCCAAAGATGTGGATCTGTTTTATAAGAAATTTTCCAAAGAGGCGTTTTGGCCCATCATCTTTTCCTTTCCCGATAAGGCGGAATTTAAGCAAGAACACTGGGAACATTACCTTGAGATTAATGAAATTTTTGCCAAACAAGCTGCCCTTGAAGCCTCAAAAGGCGCTTTGGTTTGGATTCATGATTATAATTTATGGATGGTGCCTGCGTTTTTGCGTATGTTACGCCCCGATCTGAAAATCGCCTTTTTTCACCACACAACCTTTCCCCCTTCCAATATTTTCAATATCATTCCGTGGCGTCGTGAGATCATCGGAAGTCTGTTGCAATGCGATTATATAGGCTTTCATATTCCTCGTTATGTGGAAAATTTTGTCGATGTCGTGCGCAGTTATGCCCCAACAAAAATACTTTCCCACGTCCCCTGCGCTCCACGGTTTATGACCTATGGTTGCGCGCTTGGGGTGGATTTGATGAGCGATGAGATTGAGGTTTTAGGAAAGAGGGTGAGGTTGGGTGCGCATCCTGTGGGGATTGATTGTGCGCAGATTGATCGTTTGCTTCACAAAACGACAGTGCGTCATAAAATCGAAGATATTCGCGCTCAATTTTCGGGTAAACGTGCCATTCTCTCGTTGGAGCGACTGGACTACGTCAAAGGTGCGCTTGAAAAACTTTTGGCGTTTGAAACTTTACTTGAGAAGCACCCTGAGTTTGTTGGAAAGTTGGTTTTGCTCAATTTTGTCACTCCCGCAGCGCCTGGTATGGAAGTGTACGAGGCACTTAGAGTGGAAGTTGATACCTTGGTTGGGCGCATTAACGGTCGCTTTTCAACGCTGGATTGGACGCCTGTGCGTTACTTTTACCGCTCCATTCCTTATGAAGAGGTGATTGCATATTACGCTATGGCAGATGTGGCGTGGATTACCCCGTTGCGCGATGGACTGAACCTTGTCGCCAAAGAGTACGTGGCAACACAAGGGCATTTAGGGGGAAATGGTGCGCTTGTTCTCTCTGAGTTTGCAGGTGCGGCGGTTGAGCTTCATGGTGCATTGCTGACCAATCCTTACGATGCGAAAAGTATGGAAGAGGTGTTGTATCTTGCCTTAACATTAGGTGAAGATGATAGAACGTACCGAATGACGCGTATGAATGCGATTGTGCGAAGTAACGATGTTCACACATGGGGCGAAGGATTCATGCGTGCGGTGATTCCTAATCGTACGATAACATGACGATCAATTTACTCTTAGATTATACGATTATGGGCAATCCATTTTTGGACTATTGCATTGCCTTTGGCTTTTTTACATTAGGTTCTTTATCTGTTTTTATCTTTAAATATTACATTTTGACAAAGCTGAAAATATGGATCAATGCGATTCCCACACACGTGAGTGGTTTAATCATCAGTGTCATCGAGACCTATTTTATTCCTGTTTTTTACTTTTCCATCTTTTATCTGTCGCTCAAATTTCTTGTGTTGTCCTCAAAATTTGAACATATCCTTGATGTGATGATCTTTGTGGTGCTTACCCTATTCTCTGTTCGTATTGTGATTGCTATTGCGCATTATAGTTTGCAACGCTATTTACAAACATCGGTTGATTCGATACAAAAGAAAGATCAACTCAAAGGGATTAGTGGACTGGTGAGTTTTGCTATTTGGATGATTGCCATCATGTTTCTCCTTGATAATCTTGGGGTAAAAATATCAGCCGTGGTGGCAGGTCTTGGCATTGGTGGTATTGCTGTTGCGTTAGCCGCTCAAGCCGTTCTTGGGGATCTTTTTAGCTATTTTGTCATCTTTTTTGATAAACCTTTTGAGTCGGGTGATTTTATCATGGTTGGCGATAAAATAGGGGTTGTGGAGCATATTGGCATCAAAACGACCCGTATTCGCGCACTCAGTGGCGAACAACTTGTCTTTTCCAATACCGATTTGACGAATTCACGCGTGCATAATTATAAACGAATGGAAAAACGAAGGGTTGTGTTTTCCTTGGGAGTGACGTATCAGATTGCGCCAGAACAGCTCAAAAAAATCACGACCATTGTGAAAGAGATTATTACCATGATAGATACGACAACGTATGATCGAGGGCATTTTGCAAGCTATGGCGATTCAAGTTTGAATTTTGAATTTGTGTACTACGTCAATAGCGATGATTACACGATCTATATGGATATTCAAGAGTCGATTAATATGGCGATATTTGAAGCTTTTGGCAAAGAAGGGATCGAATTTGCCTACCCAACACACACACTTTTTATCCGTAAAAATGCAGAAGAAGCGTGATTTTTGAAAGATGTAGGCTTTACATGTAAGAACCTTTTATATTTTAAGGCGAAGATTTGCTACAATATAAAATACCTTTGTTTGAGAATGCTTATCAACTAATGGTAACTTTATTTTAGGGGAAGAGGGTGAGCGAAAGTTCTGTTTTACGTATCAATGCTTATGATCTGTTGCAGATCGCTCAAACAAAGCAGTACCCTTTTTCGCGTGAAAATTTTTTAGCAAAGGTCAAACCCGAACTGGGTGATGGGACGTTTATTTGGTATAACCTTGGAAACGGTGTGGCAGCGTATACGTATGCGTATGTTTTGCATCAAGACACGATAACATCGCTCTCTTCGGATATTCCTGGGGCTGTGTTGGTGTTCAACCTTGGCGATGACTTTACGCACGTGTTTAAAAATAAGACACAATACCTCATCAAGAAAAACAGCTTTTTTATCGGTTTTTCATCGCATGCGTTTTGTATGGAGATGCAGATGCAAAAAGACAAGCGCTACCGTACGATTACGATTGGCATCAAAGAAGAGCTGCTATTTCATCTCATCTCAAATTATCAAGAGGTGTACACAAAGATGGCTGAGGAGACGCAACAGAATGGTTATGCCGTTTTAGAAGGTGGTGAGATTGACCTGCGGCAACTGGAGATTTTAAAGGCGTTTGATGAACACGCAATGGATGAAAATCTTTTGAATGTGCTCTATTTGGAAGCGCATATTATGTATTTGGCGCACTATACGATTGAACGTATGATGAGCACGATGCACAAGATTGCCGATTTTTCGTTGGATATTAAGACGATTCATTCACTTGAAAAGGCGAGACATATCATCTTGCACGAGTACGATAAAGAGCTTTCGATTAAGCAGATTGCCTATCGTTCGGCAATTAATGAGTGCTATTTGAAAAAAGATTTTAAAGCGTATTACGGTATGACCGTGTATGAGATGCTTCAAAAGCAGCGCTTAGATGTGGCAAAGACCTTGCTTCAAAAAAATCTCAGTGTGAAAGAAGCGGCGTTTAAAGTCGGTTACAAACATACGGGCAATTTTAGCAAACGTTTTGTGGAGCATTTTGGCATATCTCCGAGCGTTTATCGTAAACAACTCTTATAAATCGCATTTTTTCCTCTTTTCATCTCTTTTTTTCCCTTTCGTGACTCTTTATTTATTGATAATCATCCTCATAAATGGCACACTTCCACCATCAAAACAAACATGATACAAAAAGGACGATGGATGTTAGACAAAAAATTGTGGAAAATGAGTTTGGCTGTATGTTTACTGCTACCGTCACTTGCATTTTCAGAAAACACTACCACGGTGGAACTCTCAGAAGTAACCGTTACGGGCGAAAAAATTGAGCGTTCTTTGCAAGAGACAACAACTGCGGTCAGTGTTTTCAAGGGCGATACCATTGATGCTTCACAAACAAAATCGGCGTACGATGTAGCGGCGCAAGTACCCAATATGATCAATAATCCCTCAGATCTTCCCGTCATTCGTGGTGTCAGTGGCGCAGGCCCTGCATCGGGAATGCACGCGTTTATCTCGGGGGCGCGTCCACGCATTAGTACGAGTGTGGATGGTTTGAGTGAGAGTTGGAGCGGACAGCGTTATTTGGACATTGGCGCTTGGGATATTGAACAGATCGAAGTGCTTCGTGGCCCTCAATCGACCACACAAGGACGCAATAGCATCGGTGGTGCGGTTGTCATCAATACCAAAGATCCGACGTTTGAGCCTGAGGGTGCTGTGCGCGTTGGTTATGAAAACGAAGATGACAAAGCGCTGCTTGCCGCGATGATCTCAGGCCCCATCGTAGAGGATGAGTTGGCATTACGACTTGCTGCGCAGGGCGTTTACGGACATGGATTTATCAATTATACGGGAGCGAGTACGCCTTGGGACCCTTCAGAGATCAAGCAAGGCAGTGTGCGGGGAAAAATGCTTTGGATTCCTAAAGATATTGAAGGGTTGATCGTCAAGACGACCGTATCGCATCGTAGCCAAGAGGGCGAATATATGAATGAAATCAGCAACCCTGATATTTCATTATTCCAAGATGTCGTCACATCTTCCAACCCTGTGCGTTACACCGATACCACCACCACAACCGTAAGTGTCGATGTCGAATACGCGATCAATGATGATCTAAAGCTTTATACGTTACTCGGTCATAGCGATTATCAAGCCTCGTTTGAACAAGCAACACTTGTGATGCCTTTGGACTTGGATGAAAAAAGCAATACCCTTGAAACGCGTTTGGTGCATGACCCCAAAGGTGGGTTGTTGACGAGCATGGTGGGGCTTTATTTTTACAACCGTACGCAAGATATTGCAACCGATGGTATCACACTGTTGAGTGGTGATGATGAGATCAAAACGGCCGCTTTATTTGCTGAAGAGTCTTTACATGTAAGCGACTCTTTAGATGTAATTTTTGGTGGACGTGTTGAGAGAGAGCAACAAGAAAGAGACGTTTCGTATCAAAGAGGGGCCAATATGGCCTCCACCGATACCGATACGGCTGAAACGATTTTCCTGCCAAAAGTAGGCATCAACTACAAACTTACTCCAGAACACAATTTAGGTTTTACGATTCGCAAAGGCTACACACCAGGAGGTGGCTCCATCTATGTGAGTGCTGTGCCTTACACCTACTATGAGTTTGATAAAGAAGAGGTGTGGACGTATGAAGCGACAACGCGCTCGTTAATGCTCAATAAAAGTCTAACGCTCAATACCAACCTTTTCTACAACGATTATGATGGTTACCAAGGCTTGTTAAGTAATCGTATTACCAACATTCCTGAGGGTAAAAGTTACGGTTTTGAAGCCGAAGCGAGTTACCGTTTGAGCTCTGATTTGGAGCTACACGGCGGGTTTGGTCTTTTACGATCTGAAATCACCGAAGCGCCAACGGGTACGAGTTATAAAGGAAATGAGTTCAATTACGCGCCTCATTTTACGGGTAATGTTGGCTTTACGCAACACTTTGGTGGAGGCTTTTTCTTTGGAAGCGACCTCTCGTATGTGGGTGAATACTACTCAGGCATCGATAACAACGAAGCATACACCGCAGGCAAATACACGCTGGTCAATGCCAATTTTGGCTATGAAACCAAAAGCTATACGATTCGCACTTACGTCAAAAATGCGTTGGATGAAGATGTGCTTTATTCGTATCGAGGAACAAACTTGCAAGTGGGTCAACCGCGCACCTTTGGCGTGACGTTTGATTACCGATTTTAAGGGAAGTCGTACACATGAGCCTTTATCGCTATTTAGCCACTCCTGAGCCCAATGGTAAAAAAATTGGACTCTTTCGCATCATCACCGCCATCTTTGGCGGTTTGGTGCTTTCGTATCTTAGTCTGTGTGTTTTGGTTGCTTTTGACTCGCCTTTCAAAAACGATTTCGCCGTGATCGCTCTTTTGTACAACACGTTGGCGTGGGCGGCGGTCGCTTTGTGGATCGCCTTAGCTCCTACCAAACTTGGCGCACTGCTTCGTTTTGTGCTTCCAACGCTGATCATTGTGGGTATTTTAGGATGGCTGTATGAATGAGATCAACGCATCCAAATTATGGAAACAACGTCTTTTAAGGCTTCATGTAGCTCTTGGTATGGTCGTATCGCTGGTCATGTACATCAGCGTTTTCTTTGGCATTTTTGCCATTTTTCTGCCTTATCTTCAGGTGTGGGAAAAGCCATCGCGTCATATTGAAATGGCAGATGTGACGCAGATTGAGTATGAAATGATGCTCAATCGGGTTTTAGAAGACCCCAATTGTCCCAAAAATAATCTGCTTATCACGCTTCCCGGTACAAAAGGGGAGACGGCGTTGAGCATTTCGCACCGTTTTAGTGCCCCACTTTTTTTCAATCCCCTGAGTGGAGCGAAAATTCAGGATGAAGGAGCGCAGTCGCAGCTAGCAAGTTTTTTAAACAAGCTTCATTACGGCAAAGTGCTGGATTTTGACAAAGAGCTTTTTGGAGTCGCCTTTAGCTTTTTTGGGCGTTTGCTCTTTGGATTTATGGCTGTGGGCGTGATGAGTATCGTTATTTCAGGCGTTATTTTGATCATCATCTTCTCCTACACGAACAAACCCAAAACGCCGCAAGCGCTTTTTTCACGTTTACATGTAAAGATTTTTACGTGGATTTTTCCTATCTTTTTGCTGATTACACTCAGCGGCGCTTTTATGAATCTCTCGCTTCTGAGCTCCGTCCCGATGGCAAAACTAGCAAGTGGCGGCAAAGAGAGCCGCATCGATGCGATCATCGGTCCTGTGCTGTTTCCCAAAGAAGAGGCGCGTATCGCTTCTGGTGAAACAGCGCCGATGCTACCGATTAAGACATTAATCGCAAAAGCGCAAACCCTCAATCCGCAGATCAACTTTCAGCAATTAAAGCTGGTCAACTGGAACGCTACAAATGCCCAGATCGAGCTCAAAGGGTACGATGTTACCAAGCCATTTTTAAACGGAGGTGCCTTTAATAAGCCGAGTTTAACCCTCAGTGCGGTCGATGGCTCGCTTATCTCAGAGCAAAAAGCACTGGATCGTTCGTGGAGCGTTTTCTTTGCGGAAG
This sequence comes from Sulfurospirillum multivorans DSM 12446, assembly GCF_000568815.1. Lineage (NCBI taxonomy): Bacteria > Pseudomonadati > Campylobacterota > Epsilonproteobacteria > Campylobacterales > Sulfurospirillaceae > Sulfurospirillum > Sulfurospirillum multivorans. The sequence continues at coordinate 2,019,500 of NZ_CP007201.1, read as the reverse complement.
CGACCTTTTTTCTGCACTTCTTAGCAGGCGTGGATATGATTAGCCGAACATTGATTGCGTTGGTGATGGTTGCATCTGCCTTTGCGATTGGCTTTGGCGTGATGTTGTGGCTTGAAAAACAGGCGAAAAAGTTTGATGAACGCATTCCTTTTTACCACTGGATGGCAAAACTCTCTTTAAGCATCATGGTTGGCGTCATTCCTGCAACAGGCGTGCTTTTTGTGTTGCAATGGCTTTTGCCGTTTGATCTGAGTGATCGGCTTTTATGGCAAAAAGGACTCTTTTACAATGCGTGGCTGGCAACGCTTTTCTGGGCATTTTACCGCTTCAACACCTACCAAGCCGCCAAAGAGTTTTTAGCCTTGGGCGGTGCGTTGTTTACAGGCTCCGTTTTGCTGCACTGGTTTATGCTAGGATTTTTCCCTTTTAGCTCTATTTTAGGGGTCGATATTTGGCTTTTGGTGTTGGGATGCGTATTGCTTTGGAGTGCACGAAAACTGCCACGTATGCCTGAAGAGGCGCAATCATTTTGGATTAGAAAAAAGGAGAGAGCATGAAAAAATTGATGGTGTGGATGATGGGATTGATGTTGCCAACGCTGATGTGCGCGCATACGTTGTTGTTACATGTAAGCGACAATGACGATGACACGATCAACATCAAAGGCGAATTTAGCACAGGTGAGGGCGCTCCTGGAGCTTTGGTGAAACTGCAAGCCTTAGGAAGCCAAGAGATTTTGCTCCAACAAAGACTGCCCGATAGCAGTGAACTTATTTTGAGCATCCCTAAAGTGCCGTACGAGGTAATTTTAGATGGAGGTCCTGGTCATCAAGTTAGTCGTAAAGGCATCGCTCCCAAAGATGGGTTTGAAAAAACAGCAATCAAAAATGAGCCAGCTTCTCCCGCAAAAGCGATGAGCCAAAGCGTACCACTCGCACTCAGTGTTTGCCTTGGCTTGGCATTTGTGCTTCTGGGCGCGACGTTGTTTATCAGTATTTACAACACAAATAGACTGCTTAAAAAGCTAAATTCTGCTAAATCATAATGTTCTACGGTGCCGATAACGTGTGTTGGCACCTTTAAGGAAGCTTTTTATGCGAGTTCGATCGATACATGTACCAGCTCTTCATGAATGGAAAGCTCGTGTTTGATACGTTCGATGTTAAGGGTCATTTGAGCGTAAAGCGTTAGAATGCAGCCATATTTGCCTTTGCCGACTTGCCATACATGCAAATCCTTAATCGAAATTTTTTCTTCCAAAGTATTGATAACGTCGATGATTTCTTGAACGATCGGCTCGTCCATCGTTGCGTCTAAAAGTATTTTCCCCGATTGTTTGATCAGCCCTATCGCCCATACGAAAACCAAGATTGAACCGACGATTCCCATAACCGGATCAAGCCAATTTGCACCCCATAGCATGCCGCCTAAAAGTGCGACAATCGCTAAAACCGACGTCATCGCATCGGCGAGAACGTGAAGGTAAGCAGCTTTAAGATTCATATCGTGACGGTGGTTATGATGTTCATGATGTTCGTGTCCGTGGTGACGATGATGATCGTCTTGGAGAAGCCATGCGCATATAAGATTGACGATCAATCCGAGAACAGCTATGGCGATCGCTTCTTGATAGGCAATTTGCACCGGATTGAAAAGGCGTTCAAACGAGTGGAATGCCATAAAAAAAGCGACGACCAAAAGTAAAATCGCACTGGTGTAGCCACCTAGCACTTCTATCTTATACGTTCCGAAATTAAAGCGAAAGTCTTTCGCGAATTTATGTGCCATAACGTACGCTATAAACGCCATGCCAAGTGCCAAAGTATGCGAACTCATATGCCATCCGTCCGCTAAAAGTGCCATTGAGTTAAAATAAAGACCGCCGACGATTTCAAAGACCATCATAGCAAACGTCAACAGAGTAGCATAAAGCGTATTTTTCTGTGCGATCGGATTGGAGGTATCGAAATTGTGCGAATGTGCAAGACATTTGAGCGATTCTAGCGTGTTCATTTTAGACCTTTTTAAATTTTTTTTTGATACTATACCCCAGTATATCTAATAAAATTCTAAAGGTCAAAAATGTCTCATACGATCGCCAATAAAGAGAAACTGCTTTTGCGGGTTAAAAAAATCAAAGGGCAATTGAGCAGTCTTGAAAAAGCTTTGGAAGACGAAAAAGAGTGTTTTAAAATATTACAGCAAATCAGCGCGGCACGAGGTGCAATACACTCGTTAATGAGCGAGGTACTTGATGGGCATATTAAAGAACATCTTGGAAATCACGTCAGTGAAGCTGATCGTGAAAAAGAGATACTTAACCTTGCGAGTCTTTTAAAAACGTATTTGAGGTAAGGCGATGCAAAAGATTTTATTGATTGAAGATGATGAAGAGTTTGCCTCTTTGATTCAAGCGTTTTTGGAGCAAAGAAGCTTACATGTAGATATCTGCGATGACCCTTTTAACGCTATCGTTACATCTCTTGATGCGTACAGTTTAGTACTTTTGGATTTGGGGCTTCCAGGGATGGATGGGCTTGAAGTGTGTCGTGAACTACGCAAAAAAAGCCAGATTCCTATTATTATCTCCTCCGCTCGCAACAGTACCAGCGACAAAGTGATGGGACTTCAAATCGGTGCGGATGATTACTTGCCAAAACCTTATGACCCTGATGAGCTGTATGCACGCATTAGCAGTTTGTTGCGCAGAGTCCGTGCCTTTGCCGATGATAAACCCAAAAAAGTATTTGTTGTGGATGTTAAAGCCCATGATGTGCTCTACTTGGAACACCCTTTGTTGCTCACCGAAGCAGAATTTGAAGTTGCTTCACAGCTCGTCAAACATAATGGCAATGTGGTTTCCAAAGAGCAACTCCTCTACGATTCACCCGCTATATCCTCGATGGATGGGAAAAGTTTAGAGATGATTATCAGCAAAATTCGTGGGAAAATCAAACCCTATTCACCTAAAGAGCACATCATCGCCCTTCGTGGTCGAGGGTACCGCCTTGTGGAGTAATATCAAAACCTCATTAATCGTACAAATCAGGCTTTTATTTGTGATCTCCCTTGTGGTCATTCTTGGACTGTGGGGATTTTTTTATATTCGCCAAAAACACCTGCAAGACGAACACAATATGGCGCGTTATTTTAGTATCGCAAGCTCACTGCAACCCGTACTGCTTCAATCTTTTAGTGTGAGTGATGAAGATTTGAAAGAGTATAACGTTAAAATATTCACCCAAAAGCCCTCGAGCGAAGCAAAAATGCTCTATCATAAAGGAGATGAATTTAAAGGCTTCAGCCTCTTTTCGTACCAAGGGAAAAAGGTGATGTATGTGTACAATCCTATAGGCTCCCTTTATTTGGAAGATTTAGAAGAGGATTATGCGCTCATTTTGATTCACTCCATTTTTGCTATCTTGTTGGGACTTCAAACGATTTTATTTATGGTTTCAAAAAAAATGCTCACACCGCTTATGGATGTGGAGCGACACTTTACACGAATGGAAGGTGGGGATTATTCTGAAGTGGCAATCACCTCGCAGTATAAAGAAATCAATCAAATCACCCACTCCTACAACAAAGCCATCCGTCACATTAGCTACCTATTAGAAACGCGCGAGATGTTTAATAAAATATTTATGCATGAGATGAAAACACCTTTGGCAAAAGGAATGTTTTACCTTAAAAATGAGCCCTCGCTCAAAACACATGAACAAATCCACACGGTGTTTGAGGCGATTAACACTCAGCTCAACACCTTTAAGACCTTAGAAGAGCTTATTGGTAAAAATGAAACGATTCTGCCTCACCCTCATGCGCTAAACTCCCTTTTAGAAGAAGTTTCACAAACCTTACATGTAAAGGATACGGACGCTATACAAACAAAGGGGTGTGAAGGCTATACGCTGTACGGAGATAAAGAGTTGTGGTTGGTTTGTTTAAAAAATATACTCGACAATGCCTTGCAATATTCCAAAAACCATACAGTATCTCTTACATGTAAGGAAAATAAACTCTACATTTCCAATGTAGGAGAACCGCTTCCTATTGATATTTCTCAGAATTTACACAGTTGGAAATTGGATAAAACACAAAGACATAAGAGCTCAACGGGGTATGGATTTGGTCTTTTTATCATTCAAAAAACCGTCCATCTTAATGGCTATACGATAGACTATACTTATGAGAACGCTCATGTCACTTTAATAATTTCCCCAAAATAACCTTATTTACCTCTGTTTACCTTCGCTTGGGTTAAGGATTACCTTCGTCTCTTATACTTTCATCACAAATCAAAAAAAGGATTCACGATGAAAACAACAAAACTCATCACACTTAGTCTAGCGCTTATGGTGGCATCAAGCTCAGTTTACGCTTTTGGAGGACCAAAAGGTTTTATGGACTGCGATAGCCAATCTAGAAAAATGCCTTTTCAAAAGCAGATGGCAATGAGTGGCAATGGTATGCAAGAGGTTATGATGACACTCTCCAATATGGATTTGTCTAAAACACAATGGAATGAGATTCGAAAAGTGATGTTTGATCTACGTGAACAGCGTTTTGACAAAGTCGAACCCAAAGAAGCGGTCGTTATCATCAACAAAGATGGCACCTTTGATAAAGAGGGTTTTGTCAAAAACAGAGCTTCTTTGTCTAAAGAGATGATCGATGTTCAAGCCAAGAGCATTGAAAAAGTTTTGAGTGTTTTGACAACCGAACAACGCAAAACCTTAGCCACTAAACTTGCAATTTAAAAGGAGAGATTATGACACGCTACACATCACGCTCTGTTATCCTTCACTGGCTTAGTGGAGGATTGCTTATTTTTCTTTTGATGACAGGAACATTTGTTTTGTCAAACATGCCCAATACGGTTGAAAAGTTAGGTTCTTTAAAAATCCATATGATTTTAGGCATTATTGCAACGCTTTTAAGCCTGATTCGTATCTGGGTGATTGTAAGAGCGCCAAAGCCAGAAGCCCTTTCCATGAGCCCTTTTAGAGCCATGATGATGAAAGCCAATCATATCGCCATCTATGGTGTCATTATTGCGATTGGGGTGAGTGGATTTGTGCTTGCACAAAGTGCTTCTTTAGGGCAGATTATTTTCTTCGGATTAGAAAAAGAGCTTTACGGTAGTTTTAAAGATTTTGGCGTGGGCATTGTCCATGGATTTTTAACCAAAGTGCTTCTCTTCTTAATCGTTATGCACGTTGCAGGTGTGGTCTCGTATGCCATTAAAAGTAAGAACAATATTATCAAACGCATGTGGTTTTAAAGGAGCAATGATGAGACAATTATTAAAAATAGGCACACTTTTAGTGTGTGCAGGATTGACATTGGTGGCGCAAGAAAAAAGTGCTGAAGATCTTGTAAAAAGTATGAAAAAAGAGGATATTACCTACGCACAACTGATGAGCGGTATGGGTATGGCGTATGATAACATTCAAAAAGGTGTCATTACTATGAATAAACTCCTCGTCGATCGTGGTATTGATTTTATCAGAACCCATCCAGCGCCTAAACAAAACCCATGGCTCATTATGGATAAAGATAGCCAAGAAGGGTTTAAAGCCATGCTGGTGTATCATGATGAAAAGATGGATGAGGATGTTGCTTTGATTGAAAAAGCGGTCCAAAAAAAAGATTGGATTGGTGCGTATGATAATGTTAAAGAGTTAGGAAACAGCTGTATTTCATGCCATTTAGCCTATAAAGATCATGTCAAATACGTTATGAAATAAACCTTACTTTTCGTAAGGTTTTTCTTTTTTTATGTTACATGTTTTTTGATAACACTAAAATACAATAATAATTTATTCGGTATGGATGTCGCTACATCGAAGGGGTTTTTACCATATACCCGATCCCTCTAATATTGGTGATAAAATCTTCTTTCAAATGACTTTTCAGGCGATTTACTTCTGTTCGGATGGTGGCTTCGTCGACGTCCATATCAAAATCATTCCATACATTTTCTCGAAACATGTCGTAACTGCAGACAAATCCTCGGTTATGGGTGAGGAATTGGATGATTTGCAGTTGTCGTTTGGATAAAACTTGGGGCTCTTCATGAAAATAGAGCGTCATCGCGTCACAATCAAAACTGTAAGAGGTGGAGAGTCTTTTGTGATGCCTCTCTTTTTTTAAGGTTTTTGAAATGCGGTCGATTCGGATATTGAGCTCTTTGAGATGAAACGGTTTTTTCAGATAATCAAAACAGCCCAGCTCAAACGCTCGTGAGATGTCTTCAATGTCGATGAGTGCTGATATAAAAATGACGGGCATGACTTTTTTTTGCGCATGCAAGGTCTCTAAAATGCTAAGTCCATCCATGTTGGGTACGTTAATATCAAAAACAAGCAGGTCAAACCGCTCTTTTTCCAAGATGCTTAAACAGGCATTGCCATCTCGCACCGATGTCATGGCATGACCGATGGTAGTGAGGTATTTTGTAATTGATTCGTTCAGGAGAATGTCATCTTCTAGGAGTAAAATTTTCATGCGTCCTCGATTTTAAATTGGTATGAAAAGGATGTGATGGCTTCATCGGAGTGCAGTGTAATTTTCACGTTTTCTTCCTTACAGATTCTTTTAACGAGATTGAGTCCGAGCCCAAAGCCGTCTTGTGCCTCTTCTTCACGGTAGAATTCTTCAAAGATTTTCTCGGGTTTTTGAATTTTTCGCGAATGCGACGCGATGCAAAAATGACAGCTGTCCGCATCTTTGTAGATAGAGATGACAATTTTTTCATTTTCAAAGGTGTATTTGATCGCATTGGTGAGATTGTTGTCGATGATGCGTTGTAATTTGGTCTCATTAAAGAAGATCATCGCTTCATTGCAATTGGTTTCAAAGAGAAACATGGATTTGGCTTTGTCCGCTACTTGCGCAAAGAAGTCGATGCGACAGCGGATATAATCGATCAAATCAATGGGACGCTTCACATAGTTGATTTGGTCTTTTTTCACCAAATAACTCAAATCATCGTACATCGAAAAGATGCTTTTCGCCGCAACTTCGATATTTTCCAAGTAAGTACTTTTCCCAAACTCCATCTCATGCAGTTCAATATTGTTCATGATGACACTCAGAGGCGTGTTCATCTCATGAACGGTGTAGCGCAAAAACTGTTTGTGGGATGCTAAAAGTGTGTTGGAGTAGCGTCTTTGTTTCTCTAAGCGTTTAGACTGCTCGTCGTAATCGCGCGCACTCTGCTCAATCAAGTGGGTTAACGATTCAATCGTTTTAGAGTAGGGGGTTTTCTTTTTAATCTCCTCTTTGTTTGAAGAGGTTGCCATAGCTGTATTTGTGATGGATTCGCTGAGGGCAACGACGGTGAGTGTTTGGTTGAGCAGCTTGTTGTGGCCGTTTTGGTGGTAAAACTCTGAGTAGGTAAAAAACCCTGAGGTTGCCGCTGTTTTTGAAAACGAGCCAATGCCCAGTTTAATTAAAAACGGCATAAACCGTCTTCGTGCCATACAGGAGAAGACATAATACGTTTCTGCGTTGATCGTGTGCAAGTTTTCTAAAACGTCTATGGGATCTTTCATCAACGACTCAGCGTCGCCAAAGCCGATGCGGACTTTGTCACCTTCGCTAAAATTGCCACTGTAACTCAGACTTCCATCGTTATGTTTGGCGATGACGGCTCTTGCCATGGTGACGCCATACTTTTCGAGAATGAGGGGAAATTCTGTTTGTGAGAAGTTACCGCCGAGGTATTTATCGTAAAACTCAGCCGCTTTCATGCCATCGATCAGGTAAACTCTATTTTCTGTTACTTTCGTAATGGTATGCTTAAGCCCGATAGGTTTCCAATCAAACTTATAATCGGTCGCTACATGTAAAGCATCAGAATTTAATGAAATCCCGACCACACCTTCGCCTAAAAGGGTCTTTTGGGATGAAATATAGGTTTGCTCAAACTTCCCATTATCACCTGCCATGCCACCGCAAATGGGTATGGTCGCATCATACGATTCCACTCCTTTTAAAAACTCTTCGGCATTCATACGTGTGCCATCGGAGAAAAGAATGAGGAGTTTTGTGTTGGAGCTCACCAAATCAGAGGCAATGTTCACACCGCATTGAAAAGAGTCTTCATGGTTGCTGTAGGCCGTTTTAATGAAAGTATTTTCAAAAATACTAATGGAGATGACGGTTCTAAGTGTCGTGATCGCCTCACCAAAGATCTCTCCATCGGTGGTCGTTCCGATACAAATGGCATGGGGAATTTGGGTGAGGATAATGTCGCTGATCTCTTGCAGTACAGCTTTTCCTTGCCCACAAAAGAGTTGGACTAAAACATTTTTTTCCGTTTCAAAGAGCGAAAAATCAATGATGCTGTGCACCGAACCTGTTTCATAACAAAAATTGTATGTCTTCATAAACCTTTTCTCCCAAGCGCATTTTCACGTGTTTGAAAGATACCCAATAGCAGCTTATAAGGAAGATATTTTTTAATACAAAGCCCAAAAATAAGAGCGTTACATGTCAATAGATTACCGATTTACTCCTCCCAAATTTTTTTTTGATACGACACTTTACAATCAATGCCATTGCTATATTCATGCTACAATCCTACTATATAATCTTCACAGATAGTTAAAAAGTAAATCTAATAAAAACACATAAGTTATGGGAGGCCAAAAAATTCTATAGAACATGAATACAAAACGTATCGACGTGCTTCATGGTGGGTTTTAGGGGTGAGTTTTTTGATAAATCATGGTGGTGAATATGCAAAAGAAGCATATTGAAGGCATTTAAAGTGAGATTTTCAAAAAGCTTATGTATCAAAATGTGCACATTTTGCATATTTCTTACATGTAAGAAAGTGCTGACAACTATTTTAAGAGGGAAACACATGTTAAAAAGAACTTTAATCATTAATGGCGTTAAAACCACTTTGGTGACAGACGCCGAAGAGAAACTATCCGATGTGCTGCGAAAACAGCTAGGACTCACAGGCACAAAAGTAGGCTGTAATAGTGGTGAATGCGGTACGTGTACCGTTATTTACAATGGCAAGGTCGTGAGATCGTGTATTTTGAAAATGAAAAAAATTGTAGACAATGATGAGATCATCACGATTGAAGGGGTGGGTACAAAAGATAAACTTCACCCACTTCAAGTTTCATGGATGGTGCATGGCGCGGCGCAATGCGGTTATTGTACGCCTGGTTTTATCGTCTCAGCTAAAGGTCTTTTAGATCAAAACACCAACCCAACACGCGAAGAAGTTCGTGATTGGTTCCAAAAAAACAAAAACCTCTGCCGTTGTACAGGCTATATTCCTTTAGTCGACGCGGTGATGGACGCTGCTAAATTAATGCGCGGTGAAATCACGATCAAAGATATTTGGAAAGAGCTTCCAGAGGGTGCTTCGTTGGTGGGTTCAGAGTTTATCCGTCCTTCCGCACTGGCAAAAGTCATGGGAACATGGGATTTTGGTGCCGATTTGGGTCTAAAACTACCATCCAATACCCTTCATGCCAAACTCGTTCAAGCCGAAGTTTCTCATGCCAATATTTTATCGATTGATACTGAAGAAGCCAAAAAAGTTCCGGGTGTTGTTGCCGTTCTTACCTATAAAGATGTCAAGGGAACCAACCGCATCAATGGTTTGGCGTTTCCTACCAATAAGGGTGATGGCTTAGATCGACCAATATTAAATGATAAAAAAATCTTTCAATACGGCGATGCGATTGCAATTGTTTTGGCTGAAAATGAAAAAGCGGCGCATGCGGGTGTCGAGAAAGTCAAAGTCGAACTTGAAGTCTTACCTGCGTACATGAATGCACCTGACGCGATGGCAGATGATGCGATTGAGATTCACCCAGGTACTCCGAATGTTTACTTTACCAACCACATCAGCAAAGGAGCCGAAACCAGCTCTATCATGAAAGAGGCACCTTATGTTGTGGAAGATAGCTTTTATACACAACGACAACCTCACTTACCCTTAGAGCCCGATGTTGGTTTTGCGTATGTTAATGATGAGGGAAAATTGATTGTTCACTCTAAGAGTATTGCGCTTCACTTTCATGCGTTGATGATTGCAGAGGGTGTGGGTATGAAAGCCGAAGACGTTTTCATCGTTCAAAACAATACGGGAGCTACGTTTGGTTATAAATTTAGCCCGACGATGGAAGGTTTACTTGGGGTTGCAACCCTTGCTACGGGAAGACCTGTGTACCTTGAGTTTGATATGAAACAACAGATCACCTATACGGGTAAACGATCACCTTTTTGGACAACGATGAAAATGGCAGCAGACAAAAATGGCAAAATCTTAGCGTTAGAGTCTGATTGGAGTGTGGATCATGGACCATATTCTGAATTTGGTGACTTGTTAACACAACGCGGTTTCCAATTTGGTGGAGCGGGCTATATGATCCCTAACATTCGTGGTAATGGGCGAACCGTTTGTACGAACCATGGTTGGGGCTCAGCATTTCGCGGATATGGTTCACCTGAGATCATGTTCCCTTCCGAAGTGCTTATTGATGAGTTGGCTGAAAAAGTCGGCATGGATCCGTTTGAGTTTAGATTCAAAAATATTTACAGACCAGGCGATACAACCCCAACAGGATGTTCTCCCGATGTTTTTTGTTTAGAAGAGCTGTTTGATAAAAGCCGACCAGTGTACACATTAGCGAAAAAGACAGCGGCGAAAAAGAATGCCAATGCAGCAGCAGATAAAAAATACGGTGTGGGCGTTTCGGTCAATATCTACGGGTGTGGCTTAGATGGCCCTGACTCTTCCGAAGCGTGGGCAGAGCTGACCAAAAACGGTGTCGCAGTCGGCAATTCATGGGAAGATCACGGTCAAGGTGCTGATATTGGCACGCTTACGTTTGCACATGAAACCTTAAAACCTCTGCATCTTAAGCCAGAGCAAATTGATTTGGTACTGAATGATATGACCAAAACACCGAACAGTGGCCCAGCAGGTGGAAGTCGCTCCAATGTGGTTACGGGTAATGCAACCGTTGTGGCATGCCGCAATTTGCTTGAAGCGATGAAAAAAACAGATGGCACATACCGAACCTATGATGAGATGGTAGCCGAAGGAAGAGAGCTCAAATACATGGGTAAATGGACAGCACCATGCACCGATACACCACCAACGGATGGTCAAGGTAACCCATTTGCGGCTTACATGTACGGTGTTTGTATCGCGGAAGTCGAGGTCGATACGAAAACGGGTAAAACCAATGTTGAAAAAATGACACTCGCTTCGGATGTCGGTACGATCATCAATAAACTCGTTGTTGATGGGCAAATGTACGGCGGTTTGGTGCAAGGCATTGGTTTAGCGCTTACTGAAGACTTTGATGATCTTAAAAAACATACCACCTTGACAGGGTGCGGTATTCCTAAAATCAAAGATGTTCCTGATTCTTTGGATCTTATCTACACAGAATACCAAAGACCAAACAGCTTATTAGGTGCTTCAGGTGCGGGTGAAATGCCTCTTGCTGCGCCTCATGCAGCGATTATCAATGCGATTTACAATGCGTGTGGTGCGAGAGTGACACACTTACCAGCACGCCCTGAGAAAGTTTTAGCAGCGATGGCGTAATCGCTTTACATGTAAAGCGTGGGATACGTGTGTATCTCACGCCTGTTTTTGCTTTTAACACGATATTTTGAGGAAATAAGAATGGATTTAGACGCATTATTAGAGATTAGCAATCACTGTATTCATTCAGAACCTCCCGTATGCGTAGCATCGTGTCCCGTTCATATGGATGTGATTGCTTTTGCGCACGAAATTGAACAAGGTGATTTTGCTAAAGCGTATAAGGTGATGGAAACCAAAATACCCTTTAGCAGACTTATGGGGAAAATCTGCGACCATCCTTGTGAGAGTCGCTGTGTACGAAAAGAGGTGGGTGGAAGTATTCGCATCAGCGAACTGGAAAAAACGGTGATTGATTTAGGCTACACAACTCCCAAAAAACCACTGCTTTTGCCTAAAAATAAAGGCACCGTTGCGATTATTGGCGGGGGACTTAGTGGCTGTGTGACGGCGATTGAACTGGATAAAAAAGGCTACAAAGTCACCATTTATGAAAAAACAGACCGTTTAGGTGGAAGCCTTTGGGATTATGAAGGTAAAGGGTTAGAGACCGCCATCATCGAAGAAGAGCTCTCCATTATTTCTAAAAAAGGGATTACGGTTTGTTATAACACGGAAGTGACTGAAGAAAATCTGAAAAATTATAGTGAAACATACGATGCTGTTTATTTAGGGACTGGGGTTTGGAGCAAAGCGTATGCTATCCATCCTGAAACATTTCAAGTCAATGATGCTTCCTTGTTTATCGGTGGAAAACTTCAACTACAAAACCATTCGCTTATTTTTTCGGCGAGTTCAGGCAAAAGAGCAGCGGTTTCGATAGATCGCCACATTACGAAAACTTCCATGCTTGCTTCTAGGGAGAGAGAGGGTGTTTTTGAAACGAAATTAGACTATAAAATTGATACGGTAAAACCGACTCAGACCGTGGTAAAAAGAGCCTCTCTTTACTCTGAAAATGAAGCACAAGAGGAAGCAAGCAGGTGTCTTAAATGCCAATGCGATGCCTGTATTAAAGCCTGTGTGCATATGCAACGCTTCAACATCACTCCTGATCGTTATATCCGAAGTATCAATCATAATGAACGTATCGTTTTAGGAAACAGAAGCGCCAATTTGATGATTAACTCTTGTACACAGTGTGGCTTGTGCAAAGAGGTGTGTCCTATTGGCATTGGTATGGCAGATATTATTCACGCTACGAGACAAAGTATGGTAGAGCGTAAAAAAATGCCCATCTCAGCGCATGATTTTGCCCTTAAAGATATGCAGTTTAGCCATAGCGATTACTTTTCCTTAGTGCGCAAACAACCGAGCAAAGAGCAATCCAAAAATCTCTTTTATTACCCCGTCATTGCTTTTTCTCAGTACGCACGAGGTTTGTACAAAGGCTCTGGAAAAACGGGTTATCTTTTTTACCCAGGCTGTCAGCTCAGCTCCACACACACCGATTATATTGGCGCTATTTACAAACATTTGGTGGGCGTCATCAAAGAGAAAGATGCCGATAACGATGTGGGGCTTTATTTAGGCTGTTGTGGCGCTCCTGCGGATTGGGCAGGACGGCTTGATCTGATGCCTGAGAGTGTTGAAAAAATTCACACAACATGGGAAGAGATGGGTCAGCCGACCTTCATTTTAGCCTGTTCGAGCTGTGCTTCGACGTTTGAGAAATACCTGCCGATGATCAAAACCATCTCGTTATGGGAAGTGTTTGCCTCATTCGGTTTGCCTGAGGTGGATATTAAAAAAGGTAAGCGTGAGCTTTGCATTCACGATGCGTGCGCGACGAGGCATAATTCGGCGATTCATGAAAGTGTACGAAGCATTGTGAAAACGTTAGGTTATACCATCCAAGAGCTTGAATACGCCAAAGAAAAAGCGAAATGTTGCGGTTATGGTGGTTTGGTTGCTTGCGCCAATCCTGAGCAGGCGGAGGATTTTGTTAAAGACCGCATTGATGAGAGCGAGCACGATGTGCTGGTGTATTGCGCGATGTGCAAGGATATGTTGGTCAAAGGCAATAAACGGGCGTATCACATTTTGGACATCATTTATGGCAATGAAGTTAACCACGATACCCCTCAAAAAATGCCCACACTCTCCGAGCGCCAAAACAATCGAAAACACCTCAAACAGCAGTTGCTTAAAGAGATTTGGAACGAAGAGGAGAGCGATATGAGCAAGACCTATGATTTTACCCTGCATGTTTCCGATGAAATCACCGCCCTTATGGAAAAACGATTTATTTTGCTCAGTGATGTTGAAAAAGTGGTGGAACACTCCCTTACATGTAAAGAGCGATTTTACAATCCTGAAACCTTGGATTTTCTTGCACGCCTTAGAGTTGACAATGTGACCTTTTGGGTGAAGTACGAAGAAAGCGGCAGTGACATCACGGTGAAAGATGTCTACAGCCATCGCATGGAAGTGGTGGAGGACTAAGATGGAAACTAAAATCGATACAACAAGCCCATGGATGTGCGATAAATGCCAAAAAGCATTGGTGTCACAAAAGGTTAAAGTGCGCTATTTGGAAGGAAATTTTGAAGTCGAGCTTTTAAAATGCCCTACCTGTAACATGGTCTTTATCAGTGAAGATTTGGCTTTAGGGAAAATTCTTGAAGTCGAAAAAAGCTTGGAGGACAAGTAGCGTGAATGTCTATGAGAGCAGCTGCATGCAAGAAGCCACCGGTGAAACCTTGCGTCCGGGAGGATTTAAACTGACCGAACAGGCTGTTCATTTTTGCGCTTTAAATAAACAGATGCGCATACTTGATCTTGGGTGTGGTATGGGTGCGACGGCTGCGTATCTTTACCAAATGTATGGAATAAAGCTAGTCGGCATTGATCCCTCCCCAAAATTGCTCGACATCGCCAAAGCGAAAAACCCTTTTGCGACCTTTGTGAAAGGCTCAGGTGATGCGCTACCGTTTGATAATAATCAGTTTGAGTGTGTCTTGGCGGAGTGTACTTTGTCCTTGATGAATGATTTACATGTAAGCCTTAAAGAGGTCTACCGAGTGCTCGAAAATGGCGGTTGGTTCGTGATTAACGATGTGTATGCAAAAATCCCTGAGGCACTTAGTTCGATGGATAATTTTTCCATGACATCGTGTATGCGTGGAATGCACGATCTGCTCTCTTTAAAAGAGATGTTGGAGAAGATTGGCTTTGAGATCATGCTTGTAGAAGATTGCAGCCAACTGCTGAAAGAGCTTATGGTCAAAATCATCTTTTCACACGGCTCTATGGGTGCCTTTTGGGGTAAAACCATCGAAGGCGAAGCAGCTCACACGAGTTGCTCTTTTAATCAAAACATTAAACAGTGCAAACCGGGTTATTTTATGTTAATCGCTAAAAAAGGAGAAGCAAACAATGGATGATGTATCACTACGTTTATTTAAACTCTCATCAGCAGGATTTTGCTGTGCGCAAATCATGTACAAACTCGCCCTTGAAGACGAAGGCGCTTGCAATGATGACTTAGTGCGCTCGGCACAAGGACTCTGCCGTGGCATCGCCGATACGCAACAAACCTGTGGTGTTCTCAGTGGCGGCATTGGCGTTTTAGGATTGTATGCGGCAAAAGCAAAAAATGAAGAGAGTGCTCATGAAGATTTTGAACCGATGGTTCAGGCGTTTCATGAATGGTTCAAAACGGAATTTGGCTCAACACAGTGTGCGACGCTGATTGGTGTGCGAGATTTTCACAGTGGTGACCAAAGTTTCAAACCCATTTGCGCAGGAATTATTCAAAAAGCGTATGTCAAAGTCTATGAGATTTTGTTAGAGCATGGCTACGACTACGGAAATAGAGCGTAATGCGATGACGCATGAATCTTTGATGCACACGGAGAGTTTATGTCCTGTCTGCTTGCGCGTACTTGAGGCGTTTATCGTCGAAGAAAACGATCATGCGCTGATGCTGAAAACCTGCCTAGAACACGGATCGTTTGAGACGGTTTTATGGCGAAGCAAAACGCCGATGCGTGAATGGATACGCACCAAAGAGAGAGCGACCATTAAAAACCCTATGACCGAGATCGACAAAGGGTGTCCGTTTGATTGCGGCTTGTGCAGTGCGCACAGACAATGCACCTGCACCGCACTGATTGAAGTGACTTCACGGTGTAATCTTAACTGTCGTTTTTGCTTTGCGGATGCGCTGGATGCGAAAAGTACCGACCCAACCTTGGAGCAGGTGCGGTTTCAGTTTGAGAGCATTTTGAAAGCCTCAGGAAAGTGCAATATCCAACTCTCAGGCGGTGAGCCAACGGTAAGGGATGATCTAGCAGAGATTATTCGCATCGGTGTTAACCTTGGTTTCCCGTTTATTCAGGTCAATACGAATGGTATTCGTATGGGAAAAGATGAAGCGTATGTGAAAGCTTTAAAAGAGGCAGGGCTTAGCTCGATTTTTTTACAATTTGATGGCATCGATGATGCGATTTATGAAAAACTGCGCGGTCGTGCGCTCTTTGATATTAAGGCTCAAGCGATTGAAAACTGCCGCAAATACGGCATTGGTGTGGTGCTGGTTCCTACCATCGTTCCCAATGTTAATGTGCAGAGTATTGGTGACATTGTCCGTTTTGGCATAAGCCAAACGCCTACCGTCCGAGGGGTGCATTTTCAGCCTGTGAGTTATTTTGGGCGTATTCCTGAAGCTCCTAAAGATGATGATCGCATCACATTACCTGAAGTGATGGAGCAGATTTGCGAGCAAACCGATCACATGGTAGATATGCAGAGTATGAAACCCCCCGGTTGCGAAAATGCGCTCTGTTCGTTTCATGGTAATTATCTGATCGAAGAGGGCAGCTTAAAGCCTGTGACCAAACGATCATGTTGTTCGAGTGAAAGTGAAAAAGCAGAAGAGGGGGCGAATAAAGCCAAAGCCTTTGTAGCGCGTAACTGGTCGTATCAAAAGCAGATTCACGAAGAGAAACTTTCCGACTGGGACAAAATCTTAAGCGCCATCGCCAACAATGCGTTTAGCCTCTCAGGCATGGCATTTCAAGATGCGTGGAATGTCAATTTGGAGCGTATTCGGGATTGTTGTATTCATGTCTCTACCGTGGAAGGAAAACTGATTCCGTTTTGCATGTACAACATCACCAACATGGATGGGAAGTCTCTGTATCGAGACGCAAAGAGGGCATGATGACCATAACACCATTGGAAAACTGGATACTTGAGCGAACACAACTGGCTTCAAAAAGTCAAGACGCTTTGAGGGCGTATCAGCTTGAAAAGATCATTCAGACCTTAGCGTATGCCAAAGAGAAGAGTCGGTTTTACCACGAAAGACTCAAAGCGGTTGACCTCGGTGCAATCACGTCGCTGAAAGATTTTGAGCGCATTGCGTTTACGACACCTGCGGAGATGAAACAAAACAGCCTTGATTTTGCTTGTGTTCCCAGTTCTGGCATTGAGCGTATTGTGACCTTAAATACCTCTGGTACGACGGGCGATGAGAAACGCATCTTTTTTACGCACGAAGATTTGGAAGCGACCATTGACTTTTTTCAGTACGGGATGAAGTGTCTGGTGGATCAAAGCGATACGGTGATGGTTTTACTTCCAGGCCCTGCTTATGGAAGCATCGGGGATTTGCTTCACAAAGCGTTGGCAAAAAGCGGCATTTCGTGCATCGTGCATGGTGTTCTTAGCGATGTTAAAAAAACGGCGCAGTGTATTGAGAAAAATCACATTACCTGCATTGTAGGCATACCAATGCAAGTGCTTTACCTCAGTCGTGTTAAGCCAGAACTTTTTTACCGCCATATCACAAAAGTGCTTTTAAGCACCGACTATGTACCTGACGCATTGGTCGAAGCACTGAGTTTTAAGGGTACATGTAAAGTTTTTAACCATTACGGTATGACAGAGATGGGCTATGGTGGAGGCGTTGAGTGCGCGTGTTTGGATGGGTATCATTTACGGGAGAACGATCTCTATTTTGAGATTATCGATCCGATTTCAGGCAAGCCTGTGCAAGACGGAGAGTACGGTGAAGTGGTTTTTACCACGCTGAATCGTCAAGCGATGCCGCTGATTCGTTATAAAACGGGCGATAGGGCGCGATTTTTAACGAAGCCTTGTGGGTGCGGTACCTTTTTGCGCCGAATGGAAAAAGTGTTGGGGCGCATGGAAAACAGCGTCTGTATTCAGGGGCATGAGATTCATTTACGCGCGTTAGATGAGATTCTTTTACAGTTTGATTCTATTTTAGATTATACGCTGCGTGTGGAGGAAAATGACACTTTACATGTAAAGCTGATGCTTGCCAACAAAGAGCGCTCCGTGGCGCTTAAAGAGGAGATTATTCGGCGTATCAGAGAGCATTTTTCTTTTGAGTTTACGCTTCGGATTGACGCCCAAGAAGATGATCGTTCCCCCAAAGTAATCCATAGCATGATCAAACGAAAATTACACGATAACAGACAAGGAGCAACGGTATGAAAACCATTGTAGAACACATTGTAGATAGTTTAAATGAACAACATGAAATCGTTACAGCAACCATATTACACAAAAGCGGTTCAGCCCCTAGAGAAGCGGGCACGAAGATGGTGATTCGCAAAGATACCTCCATTGAAGGAACGATCGGTGGCGGTACACTTGAAGCCATGGCGATGCAGTTAGCCCCAGAGGTGTTTAAAACCAAACAGAGTTCCATCGAAGATATTGAACTGACCGATGATGATGCAAGAGCTGCTGGTATGGTGTGTGGTGGCGAAGTTAGCGTGCTTTTAGAGCACATCGATGCGCTCGATATTTCGCAACTCAACATCTACCATAAAGCCAAAGAGCTTAAAACCGTGGGTACGGATTTTATCATGATTACGAATATTTCGCAGACGAACAGGCGTATGAGTGGCAAGCATAAATGGATATGCACTGAAACGGAGCTATTTGGCGAAGAGGACAAAGAGGTACAAGGCATCGTACGTGAGCTTCGGGAGAATTTTTACCATGTTAAGTTTCATTTACATGTAGGAAAAAATCGGTACATGATCGAGCCTTTTTACGCGATGGATCGGCTCTACATCGTGGGGGCTGGGCATGTCTCTCAGCAAATCGCCTTACTCTCTAAATCGCTTGGTTTTTACACGGTTGTCATTGATGATAGAGAAGCGTTTGCCAATAAAGAGCGATTTCCCTCCGCCGATGAAATTCATGTGGTCTCTTCGACGTATGAGGGATTACTCCAAGAGGTAGGTATTCCTCCCAACAGTTACATTGCCATCGTGACCAGAGGCGTTGATAAAGTTGTGCTTGAGCAAGCCCTTCGTATGCGCGCCAAATACATTGGGATGATTGGGAGTAAAACCAAACGCAATTATGTGTATGCGGAGCTGTTGAAAGAGGGTTTTGCGCAAAAAGAGTTAGACGTTGTGCATTGTCCTATCGGTGTCTCTATCAATGCGCAAACACCTGAGGAGATCGCCATTAGCATCGTTGCCGAATTAACCCAAGTCAAAAGAAGTTAGACAATGACAAAAAGCGATATGGCTGTTCTTATCATCGCCGCAGGGTACTCTTCGCGTATGCACGACTTTAAACCGCTGTTGCCTTTTGGAGAAACGAGCGCTTTAAAACGACTCATTCAAACCTACCAAGCGCATGGGCTAGAACATATTTACGTGGTGGTTGGGCATCGCCAAGACGAGATCAGAGAGGTTTTAAAAGAGGAAAATGTCACGATCGTTTACAATGAGGAGTACGATAAAGGGATGTTTAGCTCGATTCAAAAAGGGCTTCGTGCGATGGATGAAATGATCCATGCGTTTTACATGCAGCCTGTGGATATTCCCCTCATCAAAACTCAAAGCCTTGAGCGGTTGTATGAGGCGTATGCAAGCACACGAAAGGGCGTGATTTACCCGACCTTTTTGGGGCATAAAGGGCATCCACCGCTGATTGATATGAAGTATAAAGCGCAGATTCTTGCTAGTAACGGCGAAGGTGGGCTGAAAAAAGTGCTTGAAGCGTTTCATGCGGATGCTTTACATGTAAACGTCTGCGAGCAGTCGGTTTTAATGGATATGGATACGAAGGAAGATTATGAAAATCTCCTGCGCTACGAAGCGCTGGGTGCTCCTAATAAAGAAGAGTGTTTGGCAATGATGCTTCAAAACGAGGTGCCACCCCACATTATCAAGCATTGCGAAGCGGTGGAAAAAATGGCATCCAATCTGCATGAACAGATCGTCTGTTTTGGGATTGGAATCGACAAAAATGCTTTAAGTGCGGCGGCATGGGTGCACGACATCGCTCGTAAAGAGAAAAATCATGCGTTGGTGGGTGCGCAAAAGCTTCGCTCGATGGGCTATGGTGCCATCGGTGAGATTGTTGCAACACATATGGATATTGAAATCGATGAGAATGTGCCTTTAACTGCCAACGAACTGCTCTTCTTAGCCGATAAATTGGTGGATGAAGATGAGGTGTGCGGTTTTGAAAAGCGTTTTACTCGGGCATTTCAAAAATGCGAAGGAAACCTCGAAGCACAACGCAACATCACCCAACGTTTAAACGCCACACGCATGATTATTGCCAAGATCGAAAAGCTTACATGTAAGGTGTTTCCTTATGGTTGAAAAAGTCTATCTGCTTCGTCATGGGAGCGTTGATAATGGGGGTGAAAAGCGGTATTTGGGACGTACTGATGTGCCACTGGATGCGTTAGGAGTAGAACAAGCGCAAGCGTTGAGTGATTATTTTAAGGCGATCCACTTTGATGCCATTTTTACCAGTCCCCTCCATCGTTGTGTGCAAACAACAGAGATGATCTCTAAGACGTATCAGGTTGTTGAGGCATTGTCCGAGATCGATATGGGGGATTGGGAAAATGTCCCAATGGCGCATATTCAGTCACTCTACCCCAAACTGTACGCGCAACGAGGTGAAAATTTAGAGTACTTTACCCCACCCAATGGCGAGAGTTTTCATATGA
Source organism: Sulfurospirillum multivorans DSM 12446 (assembly GCF_000568815.1). Taxonomy (NCBI): domain Bacteria; kingdom Pseudomonadati; phylum Campylobacterota; class Epsilonproteobacteria; order Campylobacterales; family Sulfurospirillaceae; genus Sulfurospirillum; species Sulfurospirillum multivorans. The sequence continues at coordinate 1,998,939 of NZ_CP007201.1, read as the reverse complement.
TGGCACAGCGTGTGAGGCAGGCGTTTGCCAAAATCGTACAGAGTGAAGAAGGTACCATACTCATCGTTGCGCACGCAGGGGTCAATCGCATGATCCTCTCACACCTCTTTGGCATTGAGATCAACGATATGTTTAGCATCGTCCAGCCTTTTTCATGTATCAATGAATTAACGTGGGATTGTGAACGGTTGCAGTGGGAGTATCGAAACATTTTGTAAAGAGGCTTTACATGTAAAGCCTCTTTACACTAGTAAACCTTTGCTTTTTCGAGCTTTTTACGCTCGACTTTCATGCGGTCTTGGAATTTTTTACTACGATCTTTGGCGAAGAGTTGCATGTCTTCGACTTCGTCCATCTCATCCACGATCTCAACACCCAAAAGCGTCTCAATCGCATCTTCAAGTGTGACAACACCAGCGGTTTGTCCGTAGCTGTCAAACACCACAAAGAGGTGCGTTTTACGTTTGATGAATTGGTCGATCAAATTTGGCACAGGAAGATTTTCAGAAACCATATGCACTTCGTGCGCGATGTGTTCAAGCGTTGTTGTATCATGGTCTTCCACGCTCTCCTCTAAGATGCGTTGGTTAAAGACGATGCCCACGACATCATCAAGCGTCTCACCAAAAACAGGAATACGTGAATGAATGTACATACGATCATCTTCAATCGCATCTTCAATGGTCGTTGTAGCAGGAAGCGCAAACACAACGCTTCTAGGAGTCATAATGTCTTTGGCTTTAATGTTTTTAAGTTTTAAAAGATTTTCAATGAGGTCACTCTCTTTACTGAGAATCGATCCCTCTTTTTCACCCATCGCAACAACTGCCATGATCTCATCACGCGAGAAATTGTTTTGGTGTTTTTTGTTTTTTGAAATAAAGTTGGTCAAAAGCGATGAAACCCATGTAAATGGCGTGGTGACCGTGACTAAGAATGAGATCAGGTACGCTGAGGGAATCAAGAGTTTTTTCCAGTAAAGTGCACCGATGGTTTTAGGGATAATCTCCGAAACATACAAAATAAGCAGTGTTATAGCAAAAGCAACCGCTGTTTGCCACTCTTGTCCAAACAAGATTTGTGCTTGTGCACCCACACCTGCAGCACCCATGGTGTGTGCGAAGGTATTGAACGTTAAAATCGAAGAGATCGGTTTGTCGATGTTTGCTTTGAGCTCTTTGAGCAGGACAATAGCATTTTCGTGCGTCTCTTTGGGAAGGGTTTCAATGTAGGAGTGCGTACTTGAGAGCAAAACAGCTTCAAGGATCGAGCACATAAATGAGATAATAAGCGCGATAGAAAGATACGTAATCAATAGCGTCATAGAAGAGCCCCTATAGAAGAAGCAAGGTTAAAGCTACACGAGTCCGGTTCGCTTTGGGTCATACAGAATTCCTTTAAAATAATTTGTGTCGTATTATAGCATAAAGTAAAAACTACTTGATTACAGGCTCGAATGTGAGCGAGATAGAATTGACACAATAACGTGTGTTTTTCTCAGTCAATCTCTCCCCTTCAAACACATGTCCTAAGTGCGCACCACAGGCGTTGCAGAGTATTTCGGTGCGTCTACCATCCTTGTCTGTTTCGCGTTTGACTGCCCCTTTGATCTCATCATCAAAACTCGGCCAGCCACAGCCTGAATCAAACTTGTCTTGGGAGGTATACAGTGGCGCATTGCACTGTTTACAGTGGTAAATGCCTTGCGCGTGAAAGGTGTTGTATTGCCCAGAATAGGGCATTTCTGTACCTTTGTGAAGGATGACACGCTCTTCTTCTGGGCTAAGGGAACGAAGCTGCATACGCACTCCTTTAGGGTGTGATGAAAAATAGTGCACTGAGGTTTTCAAAATCGTTAAAAAGTGAGTCAAAACCTCTTTACATGTAAACCGTTATAACACCATTGTGCTAAAAGAGGCTTTACATGTAAAGATTAGCTCTCCGCTTTGGTGAGGTTTCTCAGCTTCTCAATGAAGACTTTTTTACCGATAAAGGAGAGCATGTCGTTTTCGCGAACTTTGTAAGTTTTATCGACATCAAACGTCCATGTATCTCTGGTTTTGCAGGCAACAAGGTGGATCTCATTTTCGAACATAAGTTCGATCTCTTGCACCATTTTACCTATCAGTGATTTGGTGACGGTGAATTTTGCAATTTTGATCGTACTGCTAAAATCAATCTGATCGATGACCACGTTTCCGACAAGGTTTTCAACTAATTTTTTAGCCGATTCCCTCTCAGGATAGATGACTTTAAACGCCCCCAAGCGTGCTAAAATCTCACCATGCGTGAGCGTGATCGCTTTGGCAATGATGGTTTTATTGTCCAACTCTTTGAGCGCCATCAGGGTTAAAATACTCGCCTCAATGTTCTCGCCAATGCTGATAATAACCGTATCAAGCCCCACAACGCCCGCTTCTTGAAGGGCTTTGATGTCCGTACTGTCTAAAATGAGCGCATCTTCGATGTAGTCGCTGATGAGTTGAATTTTGTGGGGGTCATTGTCGATGGCGATGATGTCCATGCCTTGCTCGGCTAAACCTTTGGCGATGTGAAAGCCAAATTTTCCAAGACCTATAACGGCGTATGTTTTCATAATAAAATCCTTCCTTCTGGGTATTGTACGTGTTTAATTTTTTCTCTGCCGATGATGAGAAATCCAAAGGCAAAAATGCCCATTCGTCCGATGAGCATAAGGGCGATAATAATGGATTTGCCAAAAGGGTTAAATGTATCTGAGAGGCTTAAAATATCGCCATTGCCAGCTGAAACTCCCACCGTACAAAAAGCCGATACAACTTCAAAGAGTGTTTTCATAAAGTTAGAGTGTTGGGTTTCGACTAAAACAATGGTGGCGGTGATTGTAATAAACGAAGCGACTAAAATGATCGCAGAAGAGCGGTTGATGATCTCTTGCGAGATGGTGCGCTTAAAGGCATGTGGCGCTTGATTGCTGATCTTCATCGTGTGCATGGTTGCGATGATGAGCACAGCAACAGTCGTGATCTTAATACCACCGGCGGTACTGCCTGCCCCTCCTCCGATCATCATGTAAATGGTCGAGCAAAAAAGCGATGCGTCGCTGAGAAGTGAAAGATCAAGGCTGTTAAAACCAGAGGTTCTAAAGTTGACAGAGAGAAAGAAACTATTCAGAAGCTTGCGATAAAGCGACATGTGCGCAAAAAGACCTTTCGTGTCCCACTCAATGGCTAAAAAGAGGATAATGCCTGAGATCAGTAAAATCACTGTACCCAAAAGAGTGATTTTCGTGTGCGCAGAGAGCATGAAACGTTTATGGACTGCTTTGGCGTGAAGTTCCACCAAAACCAAATAGCCAATACCCCCACAGATAATTAACCCTCCAATCGTTCCAATCACGGTGAAATCATGGTTGTAGCTGATAAAACTATCGGTAAAGAGGGAAAAACCCGCGTTGTTAAAAGCAGATACCGCATGAAAAATGGCTTGCCATAACGCCTGTTTAAAAGACATATCGAAACCAAAACGTACGGTTAAAATGCCAATGCCCAGCCCTTCTATGATAAACGTAAATAAAAAGACTTTTTTTAAAAAGCTTTGAATGTCAAGATTGTGCGCGTAATTGAGCGAATCTTTTGCCATGTTCTTTTCATGAATGGTCAGGTTTTTTTTCATAAACAAGAAGAAGAGGGTGACGATACTCATGTAGCCCACACCACCCACTTGCATCAAAATCAAAATAACGCATTGCCCAAAAAAAGTAAAATGCTCCGAGGTGCTTTTGACAATAAGCCCTGTCACGCAGGTTGCGGATGTCGAGGTAAAAAGTGCATCGATAAACGCGAGTTTCCCCACATGGGCAAACGGAAGCATCAAGACAATGGCACCGCAAAAGATAACCGCTAAATAGCTAAAAAGGATGATCCTTAAGGTTTTTTGATTCATTCATCTCCTTTTTCGTGGTCACACTGGCAAAAACGATACCCAATGCTGGACTCGGTTGTGATGTACTCCGGTCGGGTCGAGCTTTTTTCAATCTTTTTACGCAAGGAGTTGATATAGGTTCTAAGATACTGCATCTCGTTTTGATACCCGACACCCCAAACGGCTTTTAAAATCTGCTGATGCGCAAGGACTTTGTTAGCGTTTTGCATCAAGTAGCGCAAAAGTGTGTATTCGGTGGGCGTGAGCTTTAAAGGAGTGCCGTTTAGCATGACCTCTTTCTTGGTAAAATCGACGCTGAGATCTTTACATGTAAGCCGCTGGGGCGCAATGTCATGATGCACGCGCCTGAGTGTTGAGCGTACACGTGCAAGCAGTTCACTCGCAGAAAAGGGCTTCGTCACATAGTCATCCGCACCCAAATCAAGAGCCGCGATAATCTCTTTCTCCTCACTTCGTGCGGAGAGGACAATGATGGGCGTTTTGCTCTCTTTGCGCACCTCTTTGATCAGCGTTTTTCCATCGCCATCGGGCAGTCCAAGATCTAAAATGATCAGCATCGGATTGTGGCTGATGTATTCACGTTTTGCAAGTGCTAAGGTATTGGCATAGCGTGTTTTATAGCCGTATTCAAACAGCGAAATGGTTAACAGTTTGGAGATGGCATCGTCATCTTCTACGATTAAGATCAGCTCATTGGGTTTCATTCAGCCTCTTTTTGAAGCGCACTGAGCTGTTTGAGCCTTGGTAAGGTTATCTCAAAACAGACGCCATTTTCGTGGTTGTACGCTTTGATTTTTCCATGGTGTGCGGCGACGATGCTTTGGCAGATGAAAAGACCAATGCCACTGCCTGAAATATCTTTCGCGTTTTCAAGGCGGTAAAATTTATCGAAAATGGTTTCTAAATTTTGCTCTTTAAGCGGATTACTTTCGTTAAAGAATGTAATCTGAGCACTTTTGTCTTCTTGTTTGATCGTGACACTGATCTGCTTGGTTTGGTTGGAGTATTTAAACGCGTTGTCTAAAAGATTGGCAAAAAGCCGCACCAAAAGGTTGTAATCGCCCCAGAAAAGCTCCAAATGCGCGTCTACATGTAAACGCAATGAGCGCTGTATTTGGGCTTCATCAAAATCTTGCAAAGCAACGCCTAAAATATCTTCTAGATCGCACCATTCCATCTTCAGTTCCAGGTGTTTGTCTTTCAGGCGAGCGTTGTCTAAAAGGTTATTGATGAGGCGGTTCATTCGTTCAGAACCATTTTTGATCTCTTGAAGTAGCGTATTTTGAGTCTCTTCGCTCATTTTTCGGTCTTCCAACAGCAGTGTAATGGAACCCAAGATGGAAGAGAGTGGCGTTTTAAGATCGTGCGAGAGCGTGTTGAGCAAAATATCTCGTATCTCATTGGTCTGAATTTTTTTGGCTTGCGCTGTGATGATGTACCCCACCAGTAAAAAAATGGCAAAACTCCAGAGATAAATCGCGTCATGCACACTGAAACTATAAACGGGTGGAACATACAGAACATTGAAGAGTAAAATAGCGATGAAAGCAATAAGTGCCGTGGCAGAAAAGTTACCACGAAGCGCTACGAAAATGATGGGAATAAGATGAATCAGTGCGATGTTCACGAGCTCTAAATAGTCTTGAAACACAACGCTAATCAGCGTAATGACCCCCAAGACACCTAAAGCAGTTAAAATGTAATTGTAGCGATGAAACACGCCTGATCCTCATAGTCTATTTGGGATTATTATAGAGCAGAATCCATCAAAAAGTTATCAAAATAGTGACTTTTAGGATAAAATAGTTTTCCCAAATTTCAAGGAGAATGAATGAAACATCTCAAAGGTTTTCGAGGAAAGTATTTTAGCCTAGCAGCGATACTTGCTTTAAATGCTACGCTTACTTTGGCAAGTGATGTCCAAAGTGCTGTAGACACTGAAAAGCAACTCTATACGCCAAAAGCTGAAGCATCCTCAGAAACAACAGAAGTGCTCGAAGAGAGCAGCGCGCCTGTTGTGGTGATCTCGAAGAAGATCAAAGCTCAAAAGTCTGAAGTTTACACCGCTTCTAAATCCTTGGTCAGTGCGACCAATGTCACCGATAATGTTAGCATTATCACCTCCGAAGAACTCTCTCTCAAAGGCATCACCACCGTTGTTGAAGCGCTTAACACGATTCCTGGTATTAGTATAACCTCCAGTGGAGGACTTGGTGCGACCAAAAGTATTTTTATGCAAGGTATGTCCAATAAATATACGCTTTTGATGGTAGATGGTGTTCGATACAACGATCTCAATAGTATTTCAGGGGCTGATTTTAGTCATCTTTTAGTCGGTGATATTGAACGTATTGAAGTGATCAAAGGAGCGCAAAGTGGTGTGTGGGGCGCGGACGCGGCTGCGGGTGTTATAAACATTATCACCAAAAATGCTCAAAATGGTACGCATGGAAGTGCTGGGGTTGAAGTTGGAAGTTACGGGCATAAAAGTATGAATACTTCCATTTCACATAAAACTGATAAATTTGACGTTATGCTTTCTGTACAACGAGTGGTAGAAGATGGGTTTACAACGTATGCTCCTAATGGAGAAGATATAGACCAGTACGAAGATGATTCGTATCGAAATACAACCGTTAATTTAAAAGTCGGTTACTGGATAGATGAATATAATCGCATAGAAGCGGGCTATCACGATATTAATGCGTTGAATAATTATGATGGATATAGTTACGCACTAAGTGCAACAGATCCTAATTCGATAGAACAAAGTGACACTCATCAACGTTCTGGCTATCTAACGTATAAATATTTTATAGCCAATCATGCCATTGAAACAACATTATCTCAAAACCAAGTCAATAAAAAAGAGTTAAATGCAACATCGGGTGTGAAAGAGTATGAAGGCAGAGTGCCGTCCATCGAAGTGAAAGATACCTGGAAATATGATGATAACAGTGCGCTTGTTTTTGGTGGAAGTTATGAAAAACGAGAGCTTGATTATACGCAAGTGGGTGTTGATGAAGAGAGCTATGATGAAAATGCAAAAGCACTTTTTGTGAACAATACCAATAAACTGGGCAATGTGGTTTTAACACAGGCACTTCGTTATGATAAGTACAGCGCTTTTGAAGATAAAGTAACAGGAAAAGTCGGTGCCAAATATCTCTTTAGCAATGATTTTAATCTGTATGCTAATTATGGAACAGCCTATAGAACACCTGCTATTTTTGATATGATCAATCTCTGGGGAACCAGTAACCTTGATTTAAAACCTGAAAACATTAAGAGTTTAAATGTTGGTATGCAATATGCTGGATTGAACATTAATCTCTTTAGAAATGAAATTGAAGATATGATTAGTTGGAACAATACGACGTACATGAATGAAAACATTAATGGAACATCAACATTAAAAGGTATTGAACTCTCCTATGAACAACAACTCTTCCAATCGTTACTGGCAGGTGCAAACTACACCTATGTGGATGCCAAAGATGAAGATGGCAATAGATTGGTTAACAGACCACGTTACCAGTCAACGCTTTATGCAACCTACTTACCAATGAAACAATTAGCCGTGAATGTCAATGGTTCATATATTGGATCTCGTAAAGATGTTTCAACCGAAGAGACAGGCAACTATTTTGTTGCCAACACCAAAGTAACCTATCATGCTAGCAAAAACTTAGATGTTTATTTCAAAGTCAATAACCTCTTTGATCGTTACTACCAAACCGTGTACGGTTACGCGTCGGCTGAGCGAAGCTATTATGCAGGCGTTGAGGCGAGATTTTAATGAAGCTAAACCTACGACCTTACCTGTGGTATAAACTGCTCAATTCCCTCTTTTTTGGGCTTGCGGTGGGGAGTGTTTTTGTGCTTTACACGCCGCTTGAGCCTTCGGTGTTTTCACTCGGAGGCATTGGGCTTGCCATTGGTTTGCTCGTGGTGGCAAAAGTGTACGAGAAGATGATGAATCTTCTCGTTTTTTACCGTGTGACACTTTTTGTAGAGTTTTTAGCGCTTTTGATTGTGGTGAGTTTTCTTCTGTTTCGCTACAGCTATAGCAGTGTTTTGTTTATCTATATCTCGTACCAACTGACATTTGTGTTTGGCAATTACCTGATGCGCATTGAAACACTGGCTTTGAAACGTACCATTTTGCTCTCCTTTGCGGATGTGCTCAAGCAAAAGGGTTATTTGATCGGTATGGTGCTTTCGTATCTGTTTTACAAAGACATTGAGTGGTGTGGCATAAGTGATAAACAAGAGCAGGTGTATGCTTTACATGTAGGACTTTTGGTTATTCAAATCGTCATTATTTTTCTTGTTTTTAAGGCATTTCGTCCGCGTTGAGCCTCTCTTTCAGGAATTTATGATTACAATTCATTAATTTGAAATGTTAAGGATTGTGCTTGCATCGTGAAGAGAACACGTTGTTTCATAGATTCATTGCGAGCTATGAGCAGTATAAAGAGAAAAAAGCCTTTGTCTATAAAATAGGCGATCAAGAGTTTGAAGTCAGTTACGAGAAATTATTTGAAGATGTTTTAATTCTTTCACGTGCTTTAAAAGCCAAGAAGGTCACAAAAGGTTCCAAGGTGATGTTTTTGTGTGACAACCGCTATGAGTGGATGGTCACCGATCAGGCGTTGATTGCACTTGGCGCCATCGGCATTCCTAGAGGCTGTGACACGCCAACGCAAGAGCTAGAGTATATTCTCTCCCATTCAGGTGCCGAATTTTTAATCATTGAAAATGAGAGTGTGTATGCAAGACATGAAGCGATGCTAAATGCGTTTAAACTCAAAGCCATTTTCATTGTCGAAGCTCCCAATGTTCACTCCCTTTTAAGCAACCTCTACTCGTACAACGATATTTTAAAAGATCGCACGATTCATGCAGATGAGGTTGAGGTGTTTATCCAAGGTAAAGATGCGCTCGATGAGGAAGATCCTGTCACACTTATTTACACTTCAGGCACGACGGGCACACCTAAAGGGGTGATGCTGAGTCATAAAAACATTATGTACAACGTGCGCGAAATTCCGCCATTGATTGCGCTTCAAAGTGACGATGTGTGGGTTTCGATTCTTCCTTCGTGGCATATTTTCGAACGTGCGGCCGAATACGTAGCTCTTTCGCAAGGGTGCTGTACGGTTTATTCGACCATTAAAACCTTTGCAGCCGATTTGGAGCAGTACAAACCGACCATTGTAGCGACCGTGCCAAGACTGTGGGAGTCGATGTACACACGCATCATGACCACACTGGAGAAGAAAGACCCTAAAAAAGCCAAGCTTTTTAACAAACTCGTTGCCATTTCAGCCGCCTACCGACATGCGGATCGCGTTTTAAACGATGAACTTCCCTGTTATCAAAAGCCCTCATTAATGCTTACATGTAAAGATAAAACCATTGCGTTTGTGACCCGTTTAGCGCTTTATCCGCTCTATATTTTTGCTCAAAAAAAGCTGGCACTCGTTCAGGAAAAATTTGGGGGAAGACTACGCCTTGCCGTCAGTGGTGGCGGTGCTTTGCCTGATTTTTTAGATGCGTGGATTGATGCCATCGGTATTCGCATCGTCAATGCGTACGGCATGACGGAGTGTGCTCCTGTGATCTCAGGACGTGCTCTTCAATGCAATACCTTTTCAACACTCGGTCCTGCTGTTCATAATACAACGCTTAAAATCGTGAACAAAGAGGGTGCTCCATTGAGCGCAGGTGAGATAGGTGACATTTGGGTGAAAGGCGAGCAGGTCTTTAAAGGTTACTACTGCAATCCTGAAGAGAATGTCAAAAGTTTCAGTGAAGATGGTTTCTTTAAAACAGGTGACCTTGGCAAATTGACACTCAAAGGCGAGCTGGTCATCACAGGACGCTCCAAAGAGCTTATTGTCTTAGCCAGTGGCGAAAATGTCGATCCGACGCGCATCGAATCAACGCTCTCCATGTTACCCTTCATTACCGATGCGATTTTAGTGGGACACACCAAAAAAGGGTTGGGTGCGCTCATCGTGCCTGATTTTGAAAAGCTTAAAGAGTATGTTGCTTTAAATTTCAACAAAGTGGTGCACAGCATTGAGCAAGTGATGGACGATAAACAGATCGTGGCGAAAATCAAAAGTGAGATGAACGATCTATTACATCAAGGACAAGGATTTAAGCCCTTTGAAAAGTTGCAAAATATCCACTTTTTGGACAAAGAGTTTACCGTAGGCGAAGAGTTGACCAACACCTTTAAGAAAAAACGCCACGTCATCGAGAAAAAGTACAAAGAAATCATCGATAAATTTATACATTAAAGCATTTCGTGCCATAATGGCATCAAAGCCTTTTTAAGGCGTTTTTGACGAAGGAGAACAAATGGCAAAAGTCACATCATACGGTGCCGCTTCCATGGTTACGGGTTCGTGTCATCTCTTGGAGATTAACTCCATCAAAATTATGATGGATTGTGGGATGATTCAAGGGGAGCTGTGGAAGAGCAACTATGAGCCTTTTGGGTTTGATCCTTCTTCGATTGATTATCTCATTTTAACGCATGCGCATAACGATCACATTGGGCGGGTTCCTAAGCTCGTCAAAGAGGGGTTTCATGGCGAGATTATTGCCACGGAAGCGACGTTGGATATTGCTTACATCATGCTCTTAGACAGCGCCAATTTGTTGCAAGAAGAGTACGAGACACAGCTTCGCAAAGCGTTGCGCAGAGGGGAAGAGGCCAGTGTGATTGAGCCTCTTTACACCAAAGAGCATGTCGAACAGGTTTTCACCCACAAAATACGTCGTGTGCAGTATGATGAGATCATCACCATTGCCCCTTTTTTAAAGCTAAGCCTTCATAATGCAGGACATATTATGGGAAGTGCGTTTGTTGAGATTAATTATGAAGAAGAGAGTGTCTCCAAAACCGTTGTCTTCTCAGGAGATTTAGGCAGTAAAAATCGTCTTCTTCTTAATGACCTTGCCCCGATTTCCCATGCGGATACCCTTTTTATTGAATCGACGTATGGCGATCGAGAACACCGCGCACTTAAGCAGAGCATTCAAGAGTTCAAAGACGCCGTCGTTTCGACCCTAAATGATGGTGGAAATATCGTCATTCCCTCCTTTGCACTAGAGCGAACGCAAGAGATTTTATGGCTGTTGCATCAGATGCACCAAGAGGGGCTTTTGCATAATTGTCATGTCTTTTTAGACAGTCCTCTAGCGATCGAAGCGACCAAAATTTACCAAAAATACCCTGCGCAAATGAACCAAACGGTGGGTTTACATGTAAGCTTAGGCGATGACCCTTTTGCGTTCCCACAACTCAAACATACGCCACGCCGTAAAGATTCTATGAACATTAATGATGTCGATAAACGCGCCATTATCATCGCAGGAAGTGGCATGTGCACGGGTGGGCGTGTGTTGCATCATCTCAGACAACGCATTTGGAATCCTAAAAATGCCGTTATTTTTGTCGGTTTTCAGGTGAAAGGAACGTTGGGGCGCGATATTATCGATGGGGAGCCTTTTATTCGCATTTACGGTGAAGATATTAAGGTGCGCGCCAAAATCTATACGATCAATGGTCTCTCAGCCCACGCCGATAGAGCGGATATGCTCGCTTGGATTAAACACATTGGAGGCTTGGCGATGATCCATCTGATTCACGGTGAAGTAGACAAAATGGAGCTTTTTAAAGCTTATTTGAAAGAAAATGTCGACAGTAAGGTGCATATTGTCAAAAAAGCAGAAACAATTTACCTTTAAAATTGACAAGGGCGATTTGAAAATGTTATAGTTTATGTTGACTTCGTTTATTGCTACCTCGTAGGGTCTATAAGCTTAATGCCTTTGTTGCTGATGTCGTAAAATAGCTTTAGAAAGAGTCTTTGAAAATGTTTAAAGCAATGCTGTACCGTGTCTCCTTATTGCAGGCTTTAGCCGTGATGATTATTATCGCATTGCTATTACCTCTCCCCCTTGTTGTGCTAACGTATGTCAACAGTACTTACCAAAATAAACAAGAAGCTTTTACCGCGCTCAATACTAAAAAATTCAATCTCTCTTCTGCTATTTTTAGCGAATCGTTATGGAATTTTTACCCCGAACTGGGTCAAAAGATGCTCGATCAACTCCTGCTTGATCCGAGTGTGCAGTTTGTCTATGTCAAAGATAACGAGGGAAAGCTCTTTTTGGGATGGGAAAACAAAGCGAAAATTTCCAACAACGATGACACACTTTTTTTGAACAAATTATTGGAAAAAGAGGGCGTTATGATTGGCTCATTGGAAATGGGCTTTAAACGCCAAGACCTTGTGGATTCCATACTCTCTGATATGACGCTTTTTGGTGGCATGATCTTTTTACAACTGCTCTTTTTAATTACCGTTATTTCATGGATTTACTACTACAAAATTATCCGTCCGATTCGCCGTTTGGTCGGGCACTCCACTCTTTTGGCACAGCAGAAACTGGATGAGCCTTTTTTATGGGATGAAAACGATGAGATCGGCACGCTTGGTTTTGCGCTAGATAAGACACGCATCAAGCTCAAAAGCTTTTTTGAAGCACTCAAACATGAAAATGAGATACTCGATGAAAAAGTTAAACAGCGCACCAAAGAGCTTGAAGATGCGAGTCGTTATAAGTCCGAATTTTTAGCCAATATGAGCCATGAAATTCGCACACCGATGAATGCTATCATGGGAATGTCGCATTTGATGAGCAAGACAGCGATGAACAGCACGCAAGTGGGGTATGTGGCTAAAATCAAAGAGGCATCTTCGGTTCTGCTTCGTATTATCAACGATATTTTGGATTTTTCAAAGATCGAAGCGGGGAAAATGGATGTTGAATCCATCGCATTTGATCTGCACAAAGAGCTTAAAAAAAGCTGTTCGATCTTCTCTGTGCTTGCCAAAGAGAAAGGGATCGATTTTCAGTGTGACTTTGTGGAAACCAATCGCTTTTTCAAGGGCGATCCGTGCAAGATTATGCAGATTGTCAACAATTTTTTAAGCAATGCGATTAAGTTTACCAAAGAGGGCGCTGTTGTATTAAGCGTGGAAGAGCAGATCCATGATGAGCAGACCGCCACGCTTACCTTTCATGTCAAAGACAGTGGCATCGGCATCGCCAAAGAGAAACAGTCACTTCTGTTTAAAGCCTTTGCTCAAATAGATGCTTCCATCACACGAAAATACGGTGGAACGGGGCTTGGACTGTACATCTGCACACAGCTTGCAGATATGATGCACGGGCGCATTTCTTTGGAGAGTGAGGAGGGCAGAGGAAGTCTTTTTAGCCTTACACTCACACTTCCGCTTGCCAAAGGCATTGATATACAGCATGAAAACAGTTCTCTTGATTATGAACCGTTGCATCTTTTAGTGATTAGCGATCAGAAAAAAGTCAGCGAAGCGTTAAGTGAGCTTATTCGCTCTTTTGGGTTTTTGTCACCGTTTGCAAAAGCAGTGATGATGTCAGTAGCATGCTTCAAAAAGGAGATGAGAGCTTCCATCTGGCTATTTTGGATTATGAGCTGGCTAAAAAAGCCAATGGGGTTGATTTTTACAGGCAATTGGTAGACAAAGTCGGCATGGAGGCACTTCCTCCATTCTTAATGGTGGCGAGCAATGATGATGCGGAGCTCAAAGAGCGCATTTTGTGCACAGGCATCAAAGCGTTACTCAAAAAACCGATCAATCCTTCAATGCTCTACGATGAAACCGTCTCATTATGCGCGCTCAGAGCGCAAGTGCCACTGTTTGACCCTTCCAAGATCAACCTCTCTTCCAAACGTATTTTGGTGGTAGAAGACAACGACATCAACCTTGAAGTGGCAACGTATCTGCTCAAAGAGACACATGCCAACGTTGAAGTAGCGCGCAATGGGCTTGAGGCGGTGGAGATCATTCAAGAGCAAGTTCACCCGTTTGATCTCATCTTGATGGATGTCCAGATGCCATTGATGGATGGGTATGAAGCCACACGTATCATTCGCAAAGAGCTCAATCTCCTAACTCCTATCGTTGCGATGACAGCCAATGTGATGATCCATGATATTGAAAAATGCCTTGCGGTCGGCATGGACGCGCACATTGGCAAACCTTTTGAAGTGGGAGACTTTTATGGTACGCTCTTGGAGGTTTTACATGTAACCGTTGCCATGAAGCCAAAACCGCAACTTATTGCTCCCAAAAGTGCGAAAACTCTTTTTGCAAAGCAAGAGGCTATTAAACGTTTAGGTGGAAAAGAGGCGCTGTGGGGGAAGCTTTTTAGAAGCTTTTTTGAGACTTATCTTCAATTACCTGAGCGATTGCACGCTTTGATTGCAGCAGAAAACAGAATCACCTTGTTGGATTATGTGCATACCACCAAAGGGCTTAGTGGCACGGTTGGATTGATTCAGTTGGAGCAGAGCCTTGGGGCATTAGAGCGTTCAGTCAAAGAAAAAAATAGCTTTGAAAATCTTCCTTTAGACACAGTTTTAAAAGAGCATCATGCGCTGATGAGCGTTCTGCGAAGCGAGTATGAAAAGCTAAGCACACCTTCTTCTTTGAAGCAAATCCATTTTTCATTTGAAGAGAAAAAGGTTTTAGAGTCTCTTTTGGTAGAGCTTCAAACGGCATTGGAACTCTCCAATGTCTCCAAAGTGACGTTTTTGTTGGAACAACTTTTTTCCCATGGTGAAGTAGCAGGTAAGGCATCGTTTAAAGAGCTCCTTTTTACATGTAAACAGTTTGATTTTGAAGCAGCCTTACACCATGTAGAGCGTTTAAGTGAGGAGATAATCAATGGCTAAAATTTTAGTCATCGATGACACGCCAGAGTATCTTGAAATGCTCAGTTCTCTTTTGAGCGAGCATGAAGTGTATGCCGCGAAAGAGGGCAAACGAGGGCTTAGTTTGGCAGAAACGGTGATGCCTGATCTCATTTTACTGGACATCAATATGCCTCTAATGACTGGGTATGAAGTGTGCCGTAGGCTTAAAACAATGGAGAAAGTGCGCGCAATTCCTGTCATCTTTCTCACTGCCAATGAGGGCAGTGATTATGAAGAGATCGGGTTCAATTTAGGTGCGGTCGATTTTATAGCAAAGCCGTTTCATGCAGGACTTTTAAAAGCCAGAGTCAAGACGCACGTCTCGTTATACCAACTGCAATCTAACCTGCAAAGCCAAGTGGCAAATCAAACCGAAGAGATTCGCAAGCTCAACCATGAAATGACCTATCTCTCCGCTTCGATTGCAGAGCTCAAGTCTAAAGAAACAGGCGAGCATTTAAGACGTGTCGCGGAGTTTTGTTACCTCTTTTGCAAGTTTTTAGGCAAAGATGAAGCCGAATGCGAAAAGATCAAAATGGCAGCAGTGCTTCATGACATCGGTAAAGTGGGCATTAGCGATGAGATTTTGAATAAGCCTGCAAAACTGGATGATGATGAGTGGGAGATTATGAAAAATCATTCACTGCTTGGCTATGAGATGCTCATCGACTCTGAGTTTGAGCTGATGCAACACGCTGCGATAATTGCGCTTGAACATCATGAGCGTTGGGATGGGCAAGGGTATCCGCATGGAAAGAAAGGTGAAAACATCTCATTGATTGGGCGTATCTGCGCGGTGGCTGATGTGTTTGATTCACTGTTAGACAAACGCGTTTACAAAGATCCTTGGGAAGAAAAAGCCGTACGAGACTATTTTGTGATGATGCGTGGAAGCCAATTTGACCCGCATATAACCGACATTTTGCTGGAAAATTTTGATATGTTTCTTTACACATGGAAAGCGCTTAAAAGACCCAAAGGAAAACGATGCGACATGGTTTAATCCTCGCACTTTTTGCTCTTTGTGTGTATGCCGAAGTCTTTAAAGTCTACACGGAGCAGAACCCACCGTATAATTTTATGGAAAATGGTACAGTGACGGGACGCTCCACCAAGCTTTTGAAAGCCCTTTTCCAACAGTGCTCTCATCAGATAGAAGGGGAGCGTATTTGGTTTTTGCCATGGGTTCAAGCATATCATGAAGCGTTACATGTAAACAACAGTGTGATTTACAGTACCGTTCGAACACCTGAACGTGAAATGCTTTTTCAATGGGTTGGTCCCATCGGAAAGATGACACTGGGCATTGTCGCTAAAAAACGAACGCATATTCGTATCGCTTCATCTGAACAGTTGCAACGTTATAAAATTGCGACGATTCCAGATACAGCTTCTGAGAAACTTTTGATCAATCTAGGTGTTGATGAAGCAGTGTTAGAGCGATTTGGGCAGGTTTCTTCCCAAATCAAAAAGCTGGCGCAAAACCGTGTGGACGCCATTGCATACAGTGTGGATGGAACGTTTAGCATACTTGAAGAGATGGGCTATGACCCCAATGATTACGAAGTGGTCTATTTGCTCAAAGAGAGCGATCTTTATTTTGCTTTTAACAAAGAGACCCATCCTCAAACCATCACCGCACTCAATGCAACACTCAAAACCCTCTTAAAATAGCACCAAAAA
Source organism: Sulfurospirillum multivorans DSM 12446 (assembly GCF_000568815.1). Classification (NCBI taxonomy): domain Bacteria; kingdom Pseudomonadati; phylum Campylobacterota; class Epsilonproteobacteria; order Campylobacterales; family Sulfurospirillaceae; genus Sulfurospirillum; species Sulfurospirillum multivorans. Next base: position 1,982,507 of record NZ_CP007201.1, on the reverse strand, counting down.
TTTCTTTAGAATTTTTTCAAGAGAAGTAGAGTATAGTTCAAAAAAGTATAAAGGAGCGATCATGAATATTAATGCTACGTCTATGACAGCCATGTCCAACTGGATGAACAACAGCGCTCAAAATGTCGCCAATGTCAACACCGATAACTATAATGCTACACAAACGACCATCTCCAACCAAGGTAACGCGGTAGTTGCGCAAAGCAGTCAAACCGAAAATAGTACCGATCTAGCAACCGAGTTTACTGATCAAATCGCACTTGAAACGAATTTTGAAGCCAATACTAAACCCATCCAAGCCGAAGATGAGATGATCGGCAGCCTTTTGGATATGAAAGCTTAATACCCCATCACCATCGCATCGCTCTACGAGATGGTGATGGTTCTTCTCATCCCTTATTTTCTTTACATGTAAAGATTTTATCTGCAAAATTCCCCTAGTCTTTCATCCTCTCTTCAAGCTTTTTTGCCCAAAACGAGATGGGGTATGTTAGCATGAGATAACCAATGCCAAGCGGTATGTAGCTCTCTAATGTCGAGTAGGTGTACGCATTGACCTCTTGGGCATTCATGGTAAGTTCACTAATCGAGATGATGGAAAGCAAGGATGAATCTTTGATAATGGAAGCAAATTGACCCGTAAGAGGAGGGATAATTCTTTTGTAGGCTTGTGGAAAAATGATATAGAGATACGCTTGAAAAGAGGTAAACCCCAGTGATTTTGCTGATTCGTATTGATCTTTATGGATACTTTGTAAACCCGCTCTGATAATCTCACTCACATAGGATCCTGAAAACATAGCGAGGATAACCGTTCCTACGATATAGCGATTGTTAAAGCCAAGATTGTTTGCAAAAACATAGAAAAATATCAAAATTTGTACCAAAAGAGGCGTTCCTCTGATAAGCTCTATATAAAAACGCGAAAAAAACCGCAAAAGAATCACCTGTGAGTTCTGCCCATAGGCAAAGATAATCCCTATGATAAGGCTTAAAATCAAGGCAAAAAAGGAGATACCTATCGTCATGAAAAAGCCATCTATAAATTTTTGTTTGTATGCATAGATCGTATCCCAATGAAACTCATAAGAGATAGAGGTAAACATACCATAGCAGATGGCGGTGATGATACAAAAGAGAACTAAGAAATTAAAGATATAAACGCTTTTCTTTAGTTTTACGTTCTCTTTTTGGTCAATCTCTTGTATGAAAAAATCTTTTACATGTAAAATCGTTTTGCCTTAGAAGAAAAATACAATGCCAAGCTCATCAAACGTAGCTCTAGCCTCTGTGAGATATTTTTTGGATAATGCATCAAACGTACCGTCGCTTTTAGCGTGTTTGATAAAAGCATCGATTTGCTCTTTGAGCTTATCATTGCCTTTTTTGATCGCCATACCCCAGTATTCAGGCTTTTCTTGAAAAGGTTTCAAAAGTGCAATGGTCGTGCTTTTATGGTTTGCCCAATTTTTATAAACAGTCAGTTGGTCGTATAAAAAACCATTAGCTTTGCCTTGTATCACTTCCAATACCGCGGCATTTTCTTTATCAAAGACTAAAAGTTCGGCATTTTTGAGGTATTGGTTTGCATAAATATGCCCCGTTGTACCTTTCTTAACAGCAATCTTTTTGCCCTTTTGATTTAAATCATCTATACTTTTAACACCGCTTGTTTTGTTGGTTAAAATCGCCAAGTTTGATTGAGCGTAGGGAATCGAAAAATCTATCGTTTTTTGACGCTCATCCGTAATCGTCATCGAAGAGATGACAAGGTCAACTTTCCCAGTTTTCAAAGAGGGGATCAACCCATCCCAAGCGATATTTTCTATTTTGACCTCACGCCCTAGATATTTTCCCAAAGCCTTTGCCAAATCAACACTCACGCCACTTGGCGTTCCATCTTTATCGCTCATTTCAAAGGGCGGATATTGTAATTCCATACCAACGATAAGTGGTTTTTCTGCTGAATTTACAAACGTTGTAAAAAGACTGAGCCCAATGAGAGCGTTGATAATTTGCTTAAACATCATTTTCCTTTTTAAGAAATTTCTCTATTGTATTAAGAGTTTTCTTAGGTATTGGTTAGGGAATCCAAGAAAAAAAACGTCATGGCTTGGCTTTTAACGTTACATGTAAAGATATTCCCTACTTAAAAAGCCAGTGCCTTCTTGTGCCAATCTTACGCTGTTTTCTTCTAACACTTACCATCACTTTTCAAAAAAATGCTCATTTTGATACGATCAACCCTTAAAAGCATTGTGCTTTGCTTATCTGTATTGGAACACTGCAATGATAAATTTTTAAGGTTTAGAAAAGGTAAAAATTTGTACTAATAAAGGTGGAAACTGTCCCCTTTACTAACTTAAATTAGCCTTTGACACATTATATGACGATATATTTTGGAGGAATATAATCTGTTAGCCAAACATTATTTTCACTCAAATAAAATTTATATCCATCTTCACACATAGCTTTACAATCTATTCGCATGACTATAGGCTTACCATGTCTTTGAGCAACATTGATAGCAGTTTGTTTATCGGCAGATAAATGAACATATTGTCTACTCATCGATTTAATGCCCTCTTGCATAATTTTATCTAGATTCTTTATTGCAGTACCGTGATATAGAACACTAGGCGGATTCGTAGACAATACATTTAAATCAATATCAATTGAATGTCCTTGATTTGCTCTGATGGTATTATTTTTGATAATAAATCTTTGCTTATCGCTTGTTTTGACAACTTCATTGAGTATCTCTTTTGTTAAAACAAATTCTTTTGTTTTGCTGATCAGTTCATCAATATTTGCCCAGCCGTTATTATCAAGTATAAGACCTATACTGTCAGGCTTGTGCCTTAAAATATAACTGAGGTATTTTGATATTTGACTTATATCCACGTTTATTCGCCTTCTTCAGTTTTAAGAAAAATTTCATCGGTGAGCTCGACATCTTTACAGATAATATCGATAATAATGCATCCCTTTTTTCTAGGGTGAATAACGATAGAATTTTCCCCATAATGTGGTAGCCATTTAAAGCTATCAAAAATTACTGTATAACACTCCATTATGTAGTTCCCTATAGGAAGTAATTTATCGCCATTCTGCCGTCTTAAGTAAAACTTCATCACTTAATGTTACGCCTGTACATATAACATTAATTGCAGTATTTGCAGTGGTAAAAAATTGACACAAATGCCTATTTTTATACATAAAAGTAAAACTCGTTTTTTGCCAATATTCATTCCATTTTTTTGCTTGTTCACTGTGAGTTATCTCAAATAAAACATCAAATGACATCTTTTCGTCAGTATCACAATCAAATGTTGAACATGCAACACCCGGAAAAGCACTTTTACAAAAACTTGAAATGCCATCAAATATATAACTTCTTTTGGCAAAAGGATATTCCTTATTCGTTTCATCATGTGGGTTGTCATAATGTATAGTCACTACATTTGCATCCACACTAACATGATTCTCACCATAAGGGGGTAACCATTCATAACTATCGAAAATCGTTGTATAACACTCCATTATTTAGCTCCTTTGGGGGGTGTTGAAGTACCGTCTAGAGGCAAGTCACTTTTTTTAAGTTGATCTTGTGCTAAATCATTAAATGTTTTTCCACCCATATTCGGAACTTCAACAAAATAGGGGTCAGTTACCACCTTAAAACACCCTAAAAATCTTAATAAATCATAACTGTTTTTCTCTATTATTTGCTTTAAGCAACATTGGAATTTTGAGCCACCATCCCACAATGAGCCTGATAGATTTCACTTGAATAACCTTGGTTGGAATGAAAGAGTGCTCTAGCAATAATAATCAGTTTTTTCATAACAGCAATTTGTATCAAAGTCGTATGTTTACCTTTTTCTTTAAGCCTGTCATAAAAGCATTTCATCTCTTCATTAAAGCGAATCGCTACCATTGTCCCCATAAATAATGACCTTCGATACAGTTTATTACCCGCTTTTGAAATGCGTGTTTTTCCTCTAACCGAAGTACCTGAGGTTTTTTCAATTGGGTCAAGTCCTGCTAAAGAGATAATCTGTTTTTGATTGGCATTGGGATATTTTAGAAAAAGATGGATTAATGCAATCGTTGCAATATCGCCAAGTCCTTTGATAGTTTGGATACTTTGGTATTTCAACGCTAATTTACTATCTTTAGTGATGAGTCTTTTTATTTCATCAATCGTATGCTGTTCTTTTTGTTTAAAGGCTTGAATCTCTTTTTCCAAAGCTTTTTTTAAAGAAGAGGTACTCTCTTTATGCTGCAACTTCTCTAAGTGATTGCTTGTTTGGACTCTTTGTTTTACCAACAGTTGATAGTAACTCATCAAGTCATTGATTTGCTCTACAATCACATCCATCACAGGAATATGAATCTCTTCTTCTTTTGCCAGTATTCCTGCTTGGCAGAGCATTCTAGCATCTACTTTGTCAGTTTTATTACGAATCGATAGCGCTTTAGCAAAGTTATGAGAAGCCTTTGGGTTGATCTTAAAGACTCGAATCTGTTTATTAGCACAAAAAAGCTCCAAGGTGCTACTATAACTTGATGTTGGCTCGGTAGTGTTCAAGATTCTGTGTCAACATCGGATAATTCCTAAAATTGTATCATAAGTTTAAAGCGTCATCAAGCCGTCCCTCAAAGTGAATGGCTAATTGAGAGATTGTTAAGCTCCAGTTTCTAATTGGCATAGTCCATTTTTGCTGGGCATTTTGAATCCCCATATAAAGTAGTTTTAGCAGGCTATCATCATTGGGAAAAGCACCTTTGGTTTTCGTTAGAGTTCTAAACTGGCGGTGGACTGATTCGATGATATTAGTTGTGTAAATAACTCTACGTATATCTTCTGGATATTGGAAGTAGACAGATAAATTATCCCATTTATTTCTCCAAGATTGAAAGACGATAGGGTATTTTTTACCCCATTTTTCTTCCAACTTATCAAGCTCAAATTCTGCTTCTTCTTTGGTAAAAGCTTGATAGACGGCTTTGAGTTCTTTAGCAAATTGTTTTTGATAAGCAGAGCCCACATATTTGAGACTGTTGCGTATTTGGTGAACTACACAGAGTTGCACCTCCGTATCTGGAAAGACTGAGTTTATCGCTTCTGGAAAGCCTTTAAGCCCATCTACCGAAGCAATGAGGATATCTTTAACGCCACGGTTTTGCAAATCGGTAAGCACCTGTAGCCAGAATTTGGCGCCTTCACTTTCATTGAGGTAAAGTCCCAAGACTTCTTTCTTGCCATCCACTCGAACACCAAGCACTGTATAAAATGCTTTTGAGATGTAGCGACCATCCTCTTTTACTTTGTAGTGAATGGCATCTAAGAATATAAATGGATACACAGCTTCTAAGGGTCTTGTTTTCCACTCTTGAAGCATTGGTATTATCTTGTCGGTTACGGCGCTTATAGTGGCTTTAGAGAAGCCTACGCAGTAAAAATCCTCTATGTGTTTGGCTATTTGGGAATAGCTATTGCCAAGTGCGAAGAGAGAAAGAATCTTCTCTTCGATTTCACTCGTCATGCTGGTCTGGTTTTTCTTTACGATTTCAGGTTCAAAGCTACCGTTACGGTCTCTTGGAACATCAAGTTCAAAGGCACCATGATCGCTTTTCATAGTCTTTGAACTATAGCCATTTTTTCGATTTCTATTGAGGTCTTGGGAGAGGTGCGAATCTATCTCAGCTGCTAGCGCGGCTTCGGTTAGCTGTTTGATGAGTGATCCTAAGGCTCCATTTGAGCCACCAATACTCTTGCCGGCTTTAATATCTTGAGCAAATTGCTCTACGTCTATTTCTATCTTCATATCTGTGTCCTTGGGTATTTGTTATTTTACCCGATTGACACAGAATTCTGAACGGTCCCGTTGGCTCATAGACAAACACGAGGGAATCGTGTTCTTTTTTATAAAGTTTTTTCAATTTGGAAAATAACTGCGTAAAGCCTTTAACCGTATTGGCTATTTCTATCTCTATACCACCTTGAGGTATAAACACACTTACTGTTGACTTAGAGACATCCAATCCGATAAAATTATCCATGATAAACCTCCATGACATGATTGGAGAGTTTGGTAGGCAAGAGGATAATTCCTCTTGCTGATGATTCAACCTTATTGCACATTAACTTCGCCTCGTACAATACAGTCTAACCTCAAAGTTGACTTTGTTACCACTCAAGTTTTTAGTGCAATCACTTAACTGATCCTCAAGCTAATTCTATTTTTAAGATAAGAGAACTGCTCTGGGCTAAACCCAGCATCTTGACATCCCAAACTCTATGAGTAACTGTATAACTTTTTGGCTTTTTTCATTATACGAGAGCTAAACTTTTAACTTTTGGCTCAGCAAACATCTATTTAGATGTTAGATAGAAAATTCTATCTAACATCTTCTCATTTAATTTTTAACCTTTATGAGAAGGGAAAGGGGGACAGTTTCCACCTTTTACCTCCCTTAATTTTTAATTATTTTCATTTCAAGCCACTCTTTTTTCATCCACCCTTAGAAATCTGTTGGTATCGTAAATCTCTTTGTTTTTAAACAATGAAAATGCAATGACTACCATTTTACGCATCACCGCTATTTGAGCCACTGTGCTGTGTTTACCTTTTTCTTTAAGCCTATTATAGATCATTTGCATATGAGGGTTGTGATTGATAGCGATGAGGGTTGGCATAAAGAGGGTACTTCGAACAAGGCATGAGCCTTGTTTTGATATGCGTGATTTTCGTTTCAGTGAACTACCTGAGCTTACCTCAATAGGGTCAAGCCCGCACAATGCCACAATTTCTTTTGATGAAGCATCCCCATAGCGCATAAACAAATCAAACAGCACTAAGCCTGAAATGTTTCCAATGCCTTTGAGTGAAGTCATTGCAGAAAAACGCTCCTCGTAGGCTTTGTTTGCTTTGATGAGTTCAAGCATCGTAGCTATGATTTCTTTCTCTTCGGCTTTAAGTGCTTTAATCTTAACATGCAGCTTTCTAATGATAAAAAGCTCATCCTCTCTGTGCAGTGCTGCTTCGAGTTGATTGGTTTTCACCACACGCTCTTTCATCACTGTTTTATAGTAGCGCAGATAATTTTGTAGGGTTTCTAACTTAGCGTCATAATGGGGAATAGCAATCTCTTCGCTTGGTGCAATCTTATGTAGTTGATAGAGCATCCTCGCATCTACCACATCACTCTTATTGCGATTCTTAATCGTTTTTGCAAACGCAGCACTTTGAGAAGGTTTGATGATGTAACACGCAATGGCATGTTGGGCACAAAAGCGTTTCACTAAAGTGCTATAACTTCCTGTAGGCTCGTAAATCCAAACAACCTCCACTGATTTACCATAGCGTTTTTTCACTTTGGCGTGAAGTTGCTTTACCCCTTTGAGACTATTTTCAATCTCAACATCTTCATTAAACGTTCCTAGATGCACTTGTAAACTTGCCTTGGAAATATCAATTCCGATATACTCACGCATAAGAACCTCCTTGAAATAAAGAAGAGTTCGTTAGTGTCGGCATCGTACCGACATGATCGTCGAACCTAAACTCTGACTCGTACAATACGGTCTGCTTTATGCGACCTTGTTTCCACTCGAGCTTTTGGGTTCGACTGCTTAACTGTCCCTCAGATTCACTTTTCATGGTCTTGGCTAATTCCAACATATCATTGAACTCTTTGTATAATACTATCCAAAAGCTCTTTTTGAGTGGATTTTGAATGATACGAGGCTACTTTTTCTTTTTTTATCTTTACATGTAAAGTGTTTTCTCTTTAGAAATGGCATTAATTTTTTGTATAAATTGTATATTATTCATGCAACATATCTATAAACTCTTCAAAATTATTGGCTATTTTTGATATAGCCATTTTAGGATTTTCTTGTTCATCTTTTATGTAGAGGTCGTGATACATAAATACTACTTCTGGTTCAGATGAAGTCGGGTCTTTGCGGTAATCAAAGCATATATAATCGCCAGCACCTGTACATCCAATAGCAATAATATGTTTGGATATATATTCATCTGGTTGGCTCCTCTCTATCGCAGCGCTTGGTCCTAATGAGTTTTGAAATAATGCTAAACTTTCTTCGTCGTAGACTTCAATTTTTTGATATCCGAAACCAAAAAATGAAACGCCACATAGTCCTTCTCCCCCATCAATATCTACAAAACTAGCATAGGAATTTAAAGGTGTAAGTGCATTATGCTGTGATAAAAGCTCAATATAAGAATTAGGAAATATGACATCCATACTTTTCGCAAAATCAATAATAACTTTAGAATCAATTTTTCCATAATCTCTATAAACTGCTATATCTTTCATATTTATTTTCCTTTACTTAAACTTGCTTCACCAATATGTGTAACTTCTTTATGAATATCATAAGGCACCAACTGCATGTTATTTGGTGCTGATTGGGCATTGTGATGCCAAGTATAACCAAAAATTCTGTCACTACCTGATTGGATATCATAAAGCTGTTGAGCTGTAAACTGATTTGCATTCACCTTGCCACTATTAATCGCATCTTTTAAATCTAAAGTCGCTTGTTTCATTTCAGCTGTTCGTCTAGCAGCATCAGTCATCATTTCATATCCCTCAGGCTTTGTGATGGTTGTGATATATTTTGCCACATCATCAAATATCGCTAACCCTGTTGAATCATATGGTATATTTGCTTTTGATAGTTCTCCAGTTGTAGGATCAATATAATCAACTTTAACCGCTTTATTACCATAGGCGTCTGTAACGACTTCTACCCCTTTATCCAAATTTGAATTTACTCGTTGTAATGGGTCATTGACAACTGTTGTTGATGTAACATTTTCCTTGCCGTAAACGTCTTCAAGCGTGTTTCTTATCTCTTTTGCATCGTAAAAAATAGGGGTCGGAGCTAAAAAATAGGGGTCGGAGCTAAACTTTTAACTTTTGACTCAGCAAACATCTATTTAGATGTTAGATAGAAAATTCTATCTAACATATTCTCATTTAATTTTTAACCTTTACATGTAAAGATATTTATCTCCAAAAATTACACTTTTTTATAGAAACTACCAAAAAGTTAAAAGTTTAGCACCCCTAAAAAAATGTTCAATGAAAAAGAGCTGTAAAACCTTTTTAAACGATCAACATTGCATCGCCATAAGAGAAGAAACGGTACTTCTCTTTGACAGCTTCTTCGTAGAGTTCAAGCGTTTTTTCGATGCCTATAAATGAGGCGACTAGCATGATCAGCGTTGATTTAGGAAGATGAAAGTTGGTTAGGAGGTGGTTGACGCGAAGTGGGGGATTTTGTGGGTGTAAGAAGAGATCGCATTTGCCCATGGGCTCTTTCGTTCTGGCAAAATACTCTACCGTTCGAGTGACCGTTGTTCCCACGGCTAAGATGTTTTTTGGGCTTTCAATGCGTTTACATGTAAGAGAGGGAATGGCGTAAATCTCAGAGTGCATGACATGATCGTGAATGTGTTCGGCTTCGACGGGTTTAAACGTTCCAGCACCCACATGTAAGGTTAAAAAGTGGGTTTCGTAACGCTTTTTTAATGCTTCAAACATTGCATCGGTAAAGTGCAAGGAAGCCGTTGGTGCAGCCACGGCACCTTGCTCTTTGGCAAACACCGTTTGGTAATCCACACTGTCTTCGTCTGTGTCTTCACGTTTGATGTAGGGTGGGAGTGGAATGTGTCCAATTTTTTCTAAAACATCAAAAAGCGCTTGGGTGTGCAGAGCTTTTTCTGCTTGAAAAAAGGCAACGACGCGCGTGCCATCTTCTTTGAGTTCTCTAATCTCTGCTTCCATTTTTTCATCAAAAAAGAGCTTTGTTCCAACTTTTACACGACCTTTGATGTATACCGAATAAAGATTGTCTTGCAAAGGTGCATTGAGAAGGACTTCGACCTCTCCGCCACTCTGCTTTTTGCCAAAAACACGTGCTTTAATGACTTTGGTGTCATTGAGTAGGACGGCAATGTCTGAGGGTAAAAAGTCAAAGAGATGTTTAAAAAGTGTGTGCGTGATGCGTCCGTTGTGGCGATCAAACACCAAAAGCCTCGCCTCATCTCTGGGTTCAACCGGATGTGTGGCGATCAGCTCTGGTGGAAGCGTGTAGTCGTAGGTCGATTTTAAAAGCGGGTCTATGGTCTATTCCTCACTCTTTGTTTCAGGCTCTTCTTCTGTGTCATCATTTTCAGGTGGAATGTACGGATTAACTGTTTTTGCAACAAAGATGGAAATTCCATAAAGAATTAACAGTGGTCCTGCCATTAAAAACTGTGATAAAACATCAGGAGGTGTTAAAATACCTGCAAGTACAAAGATAATCACAACGGCATAACGGAAAAACTCTTTTAATCCTTTGTCGTCTACCAGTCCAAGTTTTGCAAAGAAAAAGATGACAACAGGCATTTCAAACGAGAGACCAAAACCGACTAAGAATTTGGTAAAAAATCCTACGTATTCGCCAATGCTAGGAAGTGCAGTAAACAGAGCACTACCAAAGCCGATTAAAAAGCCAAAGGCGAGTGGTACAACAATGTAGTAACAAAAAGAGGCTCCTATGGCAAACATTATCGTTGCGGCAAGCACAAAAGGTATGACTAACTTTTTCTCATTGTCATAAAGTCCTGGGGCAACAAAAAGCCAAAATTGCCAAAAAATAACAGGCAAAGAGAGAACAAATCCTGCAAAGAAAGCGACTTTCATTGCGGTGAAAAAAGGTTCTTGAACGCCGGTAAAAATGACATTGCTTCCCTCTGGGAGTACGGCTTTAAGCGGGGCTATCATCCATGCAAGAATAGGTTGCCAAAATGCAAAGCAGATAAGAAACATGACAAGGATAACGAGCAGTGAAATAGAGAGTCTTTTACGAAGTTCTGCTAAATGGGGCTTTAACTCATCAAACATTATACATTTTCCTCTTTTTTTGTCTCTTTGGGTGTTTCGATCACTTGAACGGGGATCGGTTCAGGTACTACAGGTGACGGTGTCTCAAGAGCAGCACTCTCTTTGATACTGCTTTCGAGCTCTTTTAAGGAGTCATTAACCCCTTGGGTTGTTTTTTTGATCTCTTCAAGTTCATCAAACGTAATGACTTTACGTACACTACTCGCTGCTTCATCAAGTTTTTTCTTATACGTAAGCGCTTCATCTTTAAGCTCTTGAATTTTCATCTCTTGCTCAAAACTGCTTTTGACATCATTGATGCTGTTCTTAAAGGATTTGAAAAATTTTGCACCTTTGACCATAGCGTCGGGAAGCTTCTCTGGTCCTAAAAATATAATAGCAATAATTGCGATAAGAAGGATTTCTCCTATTCCCATACCAAACATGAAAGGCACCGCCTTGAAGTTAAATTGAAGTTGGATTTTATCTGAATTTTGATCAAAAGAGTATAAATGTCACGAACGTGGGATATAATAGAGTCAAATAGTAGTGACAAGCTTTGCCCAAAAACTCCCCAACAGAGGTAAGAGAATGCACATTCGTATCAGTCCGTTACGTATTGTTCTTATTTATGCACTTTTCGCGACACTGTGGATTCTCTTTTCTGATCGTTTGGTCGAGTCTTTGATCGATAATGTTGCTTATCTAACGCTTATTCAGACTTACAAAGGGCTTTTTTTTATTATTGTCACTTCATTGCTGCTTTACGGGCTGATTCGTGCGACAGTGACGGAGTTGGAGATGATGCAAAAAAAGCTTCAAGTGCATGAAGAGCGTTTGGAATATGTGATTCAAGGAGCCAATCTTGGGTATTGGGATTGGGACTACGTGCATCAACACCATATTGTCAACGACCAATGGCTCTCTTTTTTAGGATTAAAACGCGAAGATATTGAGGATGATGTTACCGATTGGGAGGAGCGCATTCATCCTGAAGATCGTATGCTGACCCATAAAGCGGTTGAAAATACCATAAAGCACCATCAACCTTATGTGGTAGAGTTTCGTATGCGTCACAAGGATGGGCATTGGGTTTGGATCGAGGGGTCTGGTGCTGTGGTGGAACGCAATGCAAAAACAGGTGCACCGCTTCGCCTTGCAGGAACCCATCGTGACATCAGTGATCGTAAAAATGCCCAAAGAGACATGCTTTTTCTAGCCCATAACGATACGCTAACCAAACTTCCCAATCGTGTATACCTTAGGCAAGAACTCGAACAGCGCTTAATGGAAGAGTCGTCGTTGTGCTTTTTGTTTTTAGACTTGGATCGTTTCAAAACCATTAACGATATGTATGGACACACGATAGGCGATAAAGTGATTCAAGTAGTAGCCGAACGGTTAAAATCAGTGTTGAATCCTTCTGATTTTATTGCCTGCGTCGGTGGTGATGAGTTTGTCATCTTAAGCAATGAAGCTTTACATGTAGAGGCATTGTGCCAAAAACTCATCAAAGGGTTGGATGCGCCCATTGCCATTTCCGATGAGCAGTTTAAGCTTAGTGTGAGCATCGGTGTTGCGTGTTGTCCCCATGATGGGAAAAGTTTTGAAGCACTCTTTAAAAATGCCGATACAGCCATGTATGAAGCTAAAACTCACCCCACGAAAAACTATCTTTTTTATATGTCATCGATGACGGAGCACCTTTTAACGATCTCAAAATTTGACAACGATCTCAAACATGCCATTGAAAACGATGAATTTATCCTGCATTATCAACCGCAGATCAATCTTCATAGCAATGCCATTATTGGCATGGAGGCGCTTGTTCGGTGGCAACACCCTGTGAAGGGCTTACTCTCTCCTTACAATTTCATTGCAAGGGCGGAAGAGACCAGACTTATTATCCCCCTTGGATTGTTTATTTTCAAAAAAGCGTTGGAGCAGGCGAAACGATGGCAAGACGAGAATTTTTTCAATGGCATCATCGCGATTAATATCTCCAATGTTCAGATTGAAGAAGAAGATTTTATCGAGCAGATCGAGGCGATACGCCAAAAAATAGAAGTGAGTGCGCTCAGCATTGAACTTGAAGTCACGGAGAGCAGTTTTATGAACAACCCGATGCAATCTTCCAAAACATTGCAAAAACTTGAAAATTTGGGCTATAAAATCTCGATTGATGATTTTGGAACTGGCTATTCGTCTCTCAGTTATCTCAAACAATTACCCCTGCATAAACTCAAAATTGACCGCTCTTTTATACGCGATTTACCGCGTGATAGAGACGATCAAGCAATCTCAAAAGCGATCATTGCGCTTGGTAAAACCTTGGAGCTGGAAGTTTTGGCCGAAGGTGTGGAGACTGAGGAGCAAAAAGCGTTTTTAATCGATAATGGATGCGACAGCATGCAAGGGTTCCTGTTTGCAAAACCCATGAGCGCGGAAGCGTTGGAGAGCTTTTTGCATCAAAACTAACTTTTAGCTCCTTTTTTGTACAATAATCTCATTTTAATTACATCACATAGGGCGATAATCCATGGAAAATTTAGACGCAGTGTTAAAAAAACATAAGTTAACCAAAGACGAATATGAAAATATTTTGAACATTTTAGGACGTGAGCCTAATATGCTAGAGATCGGTATCTTCTCATCCATGTGGAGTGAGCACTGCTCGTATAAATCCAGTAAAAAATATCTGAATGGTTTTCCAACGAAGGCTCCTTGGGTTATTCAAGGACCGGGTGAAAATGCGGGTGTTATCGATGTAGGCGATGGCATGGCGGCAGTCTTTAAGATGGAATCTCACAACCACCCAAGCTTCATCGAGCCTTACCAAGGTGCAGCAACGGGTGTTGGCGGCATTTTAAGAGATGTTTTCACGATGGGTGCGCGTCCTGTGGCCAATATGAACTCTCTTCGTTTTGGCAATGTGACGAATAATGACGACACATCGCATCATCAACGCTACCTCGTACGTGGTGTTGTTGCAGGTATCGGCGGATACGGTAACTGTATGGGTGTTCCTACCATCGGTGGCGAGACGTTCTTTGATGAGAGTTACAATGGCAATATCTTGGTTAACGCATTTACACTAGGTCTTGCAAAAAGTGATGAGATTTTTTACGGAAAAGCTGAAGGTCTTGGTAACCCAGTTGTTTATGTTGGTTCAAAAACAGGTCGTGATGGGCTTGGTGGCGCGGTTATGGCAAGCGATAGCTTTACTGAAGCCAACAAAAGCCTACGCCCAACCGTTCAAGTAGGCGATCCATTTGCTGAAAAACTTCTTCTAGAAGCGTGTTTAGAACTCTTTAAAACAGACTACATCGTGGGTATTCAAGATATGGGTGCTGCGGGATTGACTTCAAGTTCATTCGAGATGGCAGGACGAAGTGGAAGCGGTATGATCATGCACTTGGACAAAGTTCCAGCACGCGAAGAGGGCATGCAACCCTTTGAATTTATGCTCTCAGAATCTCAAGAGCGAATGCTCATTTGTGCGAAAAAAGGGTATGAAGACAAAGTTGTTGACATCTTTAGAAAATGGGATCTCAACGCTGAAATCATCGGTGAAGTAACGGCGACTGGAAACATGGAGCTTTTCTGGCATGGTGAAAAAGTTGCCGATATGCCAGTACAACCTGTCAGCGAGCAAGCGCCAATTTATGACAGACCAACCAAAGAGCCAGCGTATCTTGCAACGATTAAAAACACAACGATCAATGACTTTGCAAAAGTAGACAACCAAAAAGCGTTTGATACGCTTTTAAATTCCGTCGAAGTCAGTGATAAATCATGGATTTTTGATCAATACGATTCAACGGTACAAACCAATACGATCAAAGCACCAGGTAGTTTGGATGCGAGTGTGATTCGCATCAAGGAAAATGGTAAAGCACTTTCGATGAGCAGTGACTGTAACCCACGTTATAACTACATCGACCCTAAAATGGGTGCTGCTGCTGCGGTGGCTGAGAGTGGAAGAAATGTTGCGATGAGTGGCGCACGTCCTTTAGCCATTACCGATTGTTTGAACTACGGAAACCCTGAAAACCCTGAAGTTATGTGGCAGTTTGCACAAGGCTGTTATGGCATCAAAGAGGCATGCGCGAAGTTGAACACGCCTGTTGTCAGTGGTAACGTATCGCTTTATAACGAAACGAATGGCGTGGGTGTTTTCCCAACCCCTGCAATCGTAATGGTGGGCTTGAATGATGATGCGACGAAAACACTTCCTTCAAGTTTCCAAAAAGAGGGCGCTTCGATTTATCTCATCGGTGAGACCAAAAGTGATTTTGGTGGAAGCTTGTACATGAAAGAGCTTTTTGGCAAAGTTGAAGGCACTCTTTCGGAGCTTGATTATGACAAAGAGTTGAAACTGTGGGAATTGGTCATCGAAGCCAATAAAAAAGGTTATTTAAACGCAGCCAAAGATGTCAATGTGGGTGGTATCGCTATTGCTCTGGCTAAAATGGTCGCTAAAAGTGGAAAAGGCGTTACATGTAAACTACCATGTAACGATTCCAAAGACATTTTTGCAGAGAGTTTCTCTCGCGCACTTGTCGAAGTCAACGATGAAGCAGGCTTTGAAGCAATGGCTAAAACCATTGGTTTGAATGTTACAAAAATCGGAACTATCGGAGGAAGTAGCTTTACATGTAATGATATTTCAAAAAGTGTTGAAGCAATTTCTGAGCGGTATTTTAACCGTTTCCAAGAAGTGATCGAGCAAGACATTTAACAATCTTCAAGAGGTGCGAAAACACCTCTTTTCTATCCGAAAAATTATCCCAAATTTTTTTACATGTAAGAAAGCTTCTTTAAAAGGAAATTTGCAATGAAATATAAATGTCCTTGTTGTGGTTATTATACTTTTGGTGAAAAGCCTAATGGTAGTTATGTTATCTGCCCAGTATGTTTTTGGGAGGATGATTTTATGCAACTAGAAGATTCTACTTATGGTGCTGGAGCTAATGAATTTAGTTTACTAAGAGCACAAAGAAATTTCAAATTATTTGGAGCATCTGAAAAAGAAATGGTTATACATGTTAGACGACCCAAGGAAGATGAAATGCAAGGGATTGATTAGTTTTTAAAAAGTTTGAAAATAAAGTGGTTTTATGATTAAAACCACTTTTTACATGTAAATCCTAAAACGTCCCATACGCCACGAAAAAGGCGATATTCATACATTGAGGTTGTGCCGCGCCTTTTTTGGAGGGGCAGCGTTTCATATAGGTGTTGATGACTTTGCCATCTTTGTTGGTCAGCATCGGATAGTTAAAGTTCATATAATCCAAAACATTTTTGCCATTAGAGTGGTGGATAAATTCAACCGTTCCATCGGGCTCGACTTTCGTGACAATTCCCACGTGAGTAATATTTTCAGCGACCTGAACTGCAGGTTGTTTGACGGCTACTTTTTCTTTACCTTTTCCCTTAGTTTTTGTTTTTACCGCAGGTTTGCGCTCAGTGTTTTCAAAAAAGACGAGGTCGCCAAGGTTGGGAAGGCGTGTTTCGTATGCGTTGCCTTTTTTAGACATAAGGTTGAACATGGCGCGTGATTTTCTGGCATTGTCGAAACTTTGGCTGAGCTCTTTGTCGTTGAAAAAAGGCGTTCCTGTTTTGTAGTTGACAAGACTCACAAAGCCTGAGCAGTCGCCTCCGTCACGTTTGCCCAAATACAACAGGGCATTTTGCACGATGGCTTCACGCGTAGAGAGTTCAGGCACGGGACGCAAGTCAAAACCTTCACGGTCTTGTTTTAAGAAAAAATCATTAGAAGGTTTTTCACCAAGGTAGATTTTCTCTTCCGTTGGAGTAGGAATCTCAGCCATAGGAAGCGCGGGTGTCTCAATGCGTGCTTGTTGCGCACATCCTGCGAGTAGAAGCGCTACAGCACCCAATGCGATCCAGCGTCTCATTTGATGCTCCCATACGCGCTAAAATAAGCAGGCGCTAAACATTTATGCCCTTCATCTTTGGGGCATTTTTCCATGTAGGAGTTGACGACTTTTGTGTCGTTCATCGTGACCGTTGGATAGTTAAGATTCATTTGGCTAATCAAATTTTTTCCTTTGGTATGGTGAATAAAATGGACGGTTTCATCAGAGTCAATTTTCGTGATGATACCGATGTGGGTGATATTATCGACACTTTTTTTCGCCTTGGCATACTTCTTAATCGTATTGGCAAAAAAGATCAGGTCTCCCTCTTTGGGTTTCTCGTGGTAGAGGCGCTTTTGATCTTCTAAAAGATTGTAGATCGCAAGCGAACGTCTTGCATCTTCAAAATAATCATTGAGCTCTGCTGCGCTAAAGAAGGGCTGCGTGCTCTCTTTATTGACTAAGCTTACAAAGCCTGAACAGTCGCCACCGTTGGGTTTGCCTTGGTATTTAAGCGCTGTTTTGATGATCTCTTGGCGTTTGGGTGTGTCGTCTTTAACCTGTGGAAGTTCAGGAGCGTTTTGTGTTAACTCTTTTTGAGCACAACCGCTCAGTAAAAATGCGCAGGCACACAGTGCCAATAGATACAGTCTCATTCAAATCCTCATCATAGTTCTTTTATTATAGTAACGATTTTTTCCTAAAAACTTGGAATACATTTTATATGTTTAGGCTATCCATCGCTTTTTGCATTCGCTTTAAAATTTCTTCTAAAACACTTTTTGGAGTTCCAAAGTTGAGACGTACAAAATTTTTATCACCAAAGGGTTCTCCATCGCTTAGCCCAACACCGTGTTGCACGAAAAATGCGTACGGACTCTTTACATGTAAAGCCGATGCGTCGATCCATGCGAGAAAGGTTGCTTCTTGACCCAAGAGTTTTAGCTGAGGATTGCGCGCGACAAACTCTTGAACCATTTTGAGGTTTTCAGCTAAATAAACACGAAGTTCAGCCAGCCATGCATCGCCTTCAAGGTAAGCGGCTTTAAGCACGGTAATACCCAAAATATTAATACCACCGACCATACTTCCCATCGTCTTTTGAAAACGTTTGCGAAGCTCAGCATTGGGGATGATGGCAAAAGAGGCTTGAAGACCTGCAATGTTAAACGTTTTACTCGGCGCCATCAGCGTAATGCTCTTTTGAGCAAGCGCTTCGCTTAAGGATGCTATGGGGATATGTTTCGCCTCTGAACTCAAAAGCAGATCGGCATGAATCTCATCCGAACAGATGGTAAGGTCGTGTTTTAAACAAAAAGCGCCAAGTCTCTCCAACTCTTTACATGTAAAAACCGTTCCTGCTGGATTGTAAGGATTGCAGAGCATAAAGAGTTTACATGTAGGCGTTATCGCTCTCTCCATCGCCTCGTAATCAAGCACCCAGCGGTTGTTTTCCTCTTTCATTGCAATGGCTAAAACCTCTTTTCCTGCATGTTTAGGTGCTTTGATAAAATGGGGATAAATGGGTGTTGTGGTCATCACACTTTGTCCCTCCACCGCCATGCACGCGACATTCATACTGCTGACAACCCCATGGGTAAACAAAATCCACTCTTTTTTGATCTCCCAGTTGTAATGACGTTTCAAAAAGGCAATGATCGCATCGTAGGTTTCATCATCAATGCCGGTATAACCAAAAACACCCTCAGCGACTCTTTTTTGAAGGGCTTCGATAACGCACGGAGGCGATTTGAAATCCATATCGGCAACCCATGCAGGGATGATGTCTTGGTCTTTGTATTTGTCCCATTTCTCGCAAGGTGTTTTAGTCCTATCTACGATTTCATCGAAATTAAACATTCAAATTGTCCTTATTTTTAGTGTAATGATTGTAGCATATTTGCCAAAATTTCGTTTTACATGTAAAGGTGAAAAAATGACCTATATCATTATTGCAGTCGTTATTGTAGTGTTTTATTTGTTAACAAAAAACTATCAAACTGAAGCGTATCAGCACATCAATGTTGATGTAAAACAGACCCTTAAAGGCGATTTGGCTGAGCATGAGGCTGGGCTTTTGGTTTCATTGATGGCAAAAGTCGCGAAAGCGGATGGCAGGGTTTGCGAACTGGAAGCGGAGCTTTTAAAGCATACGTTTAGTGATATCGCTCGTGTGTTTGAAAACAGTGAAAGCATTCGTGAAGCGCTTAAAGTAATCTATGAAAAAGAGATGCAAAGCTTTGATAACACGCTTATAGTTTCTCAAAAATACCTCAAACTCACCCAAAATGACTATACCAAACGTCTCAAAGTGATGGAGTATCTGCTCAATCTTGCCTTCATCGACAACAGTTTTTCGCAAGCGGAGCTGATGATCACCGAAGATATCGCGGGTGCACTCATGATCAAACGCGCTGATTTTGAAAAACTTATCGCTGCGTTTGAGCAATTTTACGCCAATAAAGCCTCCAAAGCGCAGATGGGAATAAAAAATGCCTATGACGTTTTAGGCGCAGATCCAAGCGAAGATATGGAGAGCATTAAGAAAAAGTACCGCGCTTTGGTCAAAGAGTACCATCCTGATATTTTGATGGGGCAGGGGAAAGATCAAAGCATCATTGATGCTGCAACGACGAAGCTTCAGGAAATTAATGAAGCGTATGAGATGATAAAAAAGGAAAAAAATTAGATGCTAACAACCCCTTTTGAGAAGCACACCTTAAGTATGTCGGTATTAATGACACCCGATAAAGCCAATTTTTCGGGCAATGTGCACGGAGGAGACCTGTTAAAGCTTCTCGATCAAGTGGCTTACGCCTGTGCTGCACGTTATTGTGGAGGGTACGTTGTGACGATGTCGGTGGATCAGGTCATTTTCAAACAGGCGATTCCTGTGGGGAGGCTGGTGACATTTTTAGCCAGTGTGAATTTTACGGGCAAAACATCGATGGAAGTGGGCATTAAAGTTATTGCGGAGAACATCCAAAAAGGGATTGCAACGCATACGAACAGTTGTTTTTTCACAATGGTCGCAGTGGATGAGAACGGACGTCCCAAACCTGTTCCTGCGTTAGTGCCAGAAACCGATGTGGAAAAGAGACGTTACCATGATGGCAAACGTCGTCGCGACATCAGACTTCATGGCTACAATGAGATTACACCCCAAAATTAGGGGTGATCTCTAGAGTTCGGAGGCGATAAGCTCTTCTAACTCTTGTTTCCCAAATTTGACCAGGGGCTTGCCATTAACAAAAAACTCTGGGGTTGCTTTGACGCCTAGGGTTTTGGTGTCTTCTATATCTTGTTTGATCAGCGCGTCAATCTCAGGTTTTTTCATATCATCTTTTAATTTCTCGATGTCAATTCCCACTTCGGGTAAAAATCCCCAAATCAGTCCAATATTGGGCGTGCCGTGGCTTGCCCATTTGTCTTGGTATTTGTAAATGACTTCGAGCGCTTCAAGGTATTTGCCTTGCAAACGTGCCGCTTCGATCATCGCAACGACGTAGTAAGAGTCGGTATGAAAAGGCGCGTAACGCAATACGAGTTTGAGTTTGTCAGGATTTTGTTTGAGAATGTTTTTGACAAACGGGTAAAAACTTTTACATGTACCGCACGCGGGGTCAAAAAACTCGACAATTGTGGTTTTGGCATTGGGATTGCCAAGAACATAAGCGTGAGGTCTCACAAGAGCCGAGGTTTTTTCATTGGAAACCGAATGGTCAGCATTTTTATAAACGTAGCTTCCTCCAACAAAAAGAAGCACAAGAACAAAGAGCGAAGCGATAATAAGGGTCTGTTTTTTCATGGTTAAGAAGCCTTTCGTTTGATGAAAATTAAGATAACAAAAATAAGTGCAAATGCGACCAGTGAGAGAAATTGAATTGTGATAAATCCAAACCAGTTGATATAATCACTCGTGCATGAAACCCCTTGAGAACACGGAGCGAGCGTTTCTGGAATGATGCCAAAGTAGAGCAAGTTTTGGTAAATGGCAAAGAAAAGTCCTAGAAGGACGAGTGGCATAGCGTATTTAAATACATTTTTATCGTTACTGAAAAGTGCGACGAGAAAAATAATTGCTAATGGGTACATGCAAATGCGTTGATACCAACACATCACACAGGGGGGGAACATCATGACTTCACTGAAAAAGAGGCTTCCAAGTGTTGCAACCATCGAAACGATCCATGCAAAAAAAAGCAGTATAAAAAGCATGTTTGACGACTTTTGTGTTTGATTCATTAAAACTCCAAAATTTTGACTATTGTATTTAATACGTCCTAAAAGGAACGTATTGTAAAATAAAAACATCAATAAATTATAAACATAGATAAAAAGGACGAGTGTGAGAGCGTTAATTAGTGTCAGCGATAAAACGGGGATTGTGGAGTTTGCCAAGGATTTGGTGACGTTGGGTTTTGAGATCATTTCAACGGGTGGAACCTATAAACTTTTAAGCGAAGAGGGTGTGAAAGCTTTGGAGATCAGTGAAGTGACCAAGTTTCCTGAGATGTTTGACGGACGTGTGAAAACGCTCAACCCCCTTATCCACGGAGGCATTTTGCACCGTAGGGATTTACCTTTACATGTAAAGCTAGCCAAAGAGCATGGCATTGAAGGAATCGATCTTGTGTGTGTCAATCTGTATCCGTTTAAAGAGACCATTACGAAGACCGAAGATTTTGATGAGATTATCGAAAACATCGACATCGGCGGTCCTGCGATGGTGCGCAGTGCGGCAAAAAACTTTAATGATGTATTGATCGTAACCGATGTTTTGGACTATGACAACGTGATTGAAGCACTAAAATCTGGCAAAAATACATTAGAATTTAGACGCGATTTAATGATCAAAGCGTTCGAGCACACAGGTGCGTATGACAGCATGATTGCCAACTATATGAACAAACGTTTTAACAATGGTTTTGGGGAGAAACAGTTCATCGTAGGCACCAAAGCGTTCGATACCCGTTACGGTGAAAACCCGCATCAAAAGGGCTCTTTGTACGAGTTTGACTACTTCTTTACCAATAATTTTAAAACCCTCAAAGGCGAAGCCAGTTTTAATAATATGACGGACATCAACGGTGCGGTTAAAATCGCCGCATCCTTTGGCGATGCGCCTGCGGTGTGCATCATTAAACACGCCAATCCTTGCGGTTTTGCCATTGGTGGCGATCTGTTAGACAGTTACATCAAAGCCCTCAAATGTGACCCTGTTTCAGCGTATGGTGGTGTTGTGGCGATCAATGGAACACTCAATAAAGCATTAGCTGAGAAAATCAATGAAATTTTTGTCGAAGTCATCATCGCGGCCAATGTCGATGACGATGCATTGCATGTGTTTGATGCTAAAAAACGCATCAAAATCTTTACGCAAGAGAGCAAATACCTTGTTCTTAGCGAAGATGCGTATGACTTTAAACACGTCGATGGTGGTTTTGTGTTCCAAGAGAGTGACATGGTGAATGACGATGAGATCAAAAATGCAAAATGTTTGACAAGCAGAACCGCTTCCAAACAAGAGCTTAGCGATCTTGAAATTGCCTATAAAGTGGCAAGTTTGACCAAATCAAACTGTGTTGTTTATGTCAAAGACAGTTCAATGGTGGCGATTGGTATGGGCATGACGAGTCGTGTGGATGCTGCCAAAGCCGCTCTTCGCAAAGCTGAGGAGATGGGCATTGATGTGAGTGGCGCAGCGTTGGCGAGTGAAGCATTCTTCCCCTTCCGTGATAGTATTGATGCCGCAGCTGCAGCGGGTGTTAAAGCAATCATTGAACCAGGGGGCAGCATTCGTGATGAGGATGTCATCGCCGCGGCAAATGAGCATGGTATGGCACTGTACTTTACAGGTGTGAGACACTTTTTACATTAATATCTTCTACAAGAGCCTTGAACAAAGGCTCTCTCTTTCTTTTTTAAATCAGATATAATTTGTCTTTTTCTTGATGTAGATTAAGGAAATTAACTTCGCTTTGCATTATAGTTTCATCAAAACAAAGGATGAAACGATGATGACTTCAAACAGCTTCCCAAGCGACGCAACGCTTTTACATGTAAACAATGCAACGGTTCCTTTTTTCACCTATTTTCAAGAAGGAATAGAGTTTATTAGCTTCGATACTTCAACATGTGTGCCACCCGAACCGATGGTCAATGCGATGATCGCCCTTGAGCTTTTAGATGCGCCTACGAAAAAAGTGGTGATGATCAACCACCGCTCTCCTGTAGGTTTGCTTGCCAAAGTGCAACCCTTTTACGACATTGAAGTGAGCGAACTTGATGGTGGTAAACTCCAACTTATCTTTTCATACAAAGAGGGTATGAGTGACAAAGTAGATCTTAGCCAAAAACAGTGCGCAGGATGAGAGCATGAACGTCTCACTTGCCACGGAGATGGCACCACCGTTTGTCTTGGTCGCGCACTTTTTTATCGCAGGAATTCTCTTTTTAACGCTCAGTGGTGTGGCACTTTTGTCAATGAGTTCTGACATCTCAGGCTATATCATCTCTTCATCCCTTGCAGCATTTTCACATCTTTATCTGCTGGGATTTGTGATGATGATTATCTTTGGGGCAATGTATCAGCTGTTGCCTGTCGTGCTTGAAGCGCCCATTTTTTCCAAAGATTTTGCTTATGTGCAGTTTTACATGTACGTTATTGGCTTTTCACTGATGGTCAGCGGATTTAGCTTTGCTGAGTTTCATCTGCTGATTCCTTACGGTGCAGTTATTACCTACCTTTCAATGCTGATTTTTTGTTTCAATGTGTTTCTCACCTTTTACCGTTTAGAGAAGATCACCTTAGTAAGCAAGTTTTTACTCATGGGTACGATCTTTTTGTTTATTTCGGTGAGCTTAGGCTTATTGATCGGGCTTAATTTAGGTCACGGTTTTTTAGCGATTGATATGGATGCTTGGGTGAAAGCACACATCATAGGAACCCTTGGTGGATTTGTGATGATGATCGTTATGGGCGTTTCAATGGTGCTTATTCCGATGTTTTCACTCTCACATAACTTTAGTGAGCAGTGGATCAACAGAGCATTTTATCTGCACAGTTTTGGTGTGACGCTGATGATGATCGCACTTATTGCCTCCTTTCCTCTTTTTGTGCAAAGCATTGCTGTTGTGTGCATGGTTTTAGGGGTGCTCTCTTTTGTTGTGCAAATCGCTGTGATTCTAAAACAAAGGGTGCGCAAACAGAATGATTATTGGGTCAAAAATCTCCTTTTTGCACTGGTCTGTTTGGTCGCGTCGGTGTTTACATGTACGCTCTATTTTATTCTAACAGAGGCCTATTTGGGCATCCTTTCAGGCGTGCTTTTCTTCTTTGGCTTTTTACTCTCCTTTATCGTGGGGCATATCTATAAAATCTTGCCTTTTTTGATCTGGTATGAGAAATTCTCACCCTTAGTTGGAAAGCAAAAAGTACCTTTGTTGCATCAGATGATTCACACCAAGATGGCAGACAGCCAAACATGGATGCTGTTTGTTGCAGTAGGGATTATGTGCAGTGGTGTTGCCACTCAGATAGAGAGACTTTTTTTCCTAGGAAGCGTGTTGCTGTTAAGTTCACTGGTCTTAGTCGCTTTGAATGCACTTTACGCATTTAACTATAAAATGAAGGAGTAAAAAATGATAACAAAAGAAGCGGTTTACGCTGCCATTGAAACCGTCATAGACCCTGAAGTTGGGTTTGATATTGTCGCTTTGGGGCTGATTTACGATGTTAAAATTGACACTAACCAGGTATTGGTTACGATGACGCTCTCCACCAAAGGTTGCCCTCTGCACGAGCTGATTCAGCAGTGGACGAAAGATGCGGTTTTAACGATAGAAGAGGTGGAGATGTGCGAGATCAAAATCGTGTGGGAACCTGCTTGGAACATCTCTATGGCGAGCGAATGTGTTAAAAAGGAATTATGTGGTTAAATTGTGTCATTCTAAGGATTCATTAATTCCAAAATCAGAGAAATATACTATAATAAAGGTTGATTTCTGATTTTGGAGGCGTAATGGATTTAATGACCAAAGTGCACAGTGAACATGTTGATATTACTGTTTTGGGCACGATTAAGACAATTGCAAATGCACAGGCGATTAAAGAGGCGATTCGAAAAACGCATGAACAACATCCAGATACCATCATCAATCTTGTCATTAAAGACTCTTTCATTATCACGTCATCCGTCATCGGTTGTGTCATTAAATCGATTGAAATGGACAAAATTGCTTTACATGTAAATGTTGGAAGTGAAGAGTTGTATGAAATGCTCGAAGATATGAATTTAATTGATGTGATGAACGTTCGAAAGGCCTACAGATGCGCAAAGGCATAGGTTTAAAAATAGGGTTAACGCTTATTCCTCTTTTATTGGGTAGTTTTATTGTTTTACAATTTTTCATCGTTGGTGAGTTCAAAAAATCATCTCAAATGCAAAGTGAAAATAATCTCAATTTGCTAAGTCAATCGGTTTTTCAGACCGTTCGTGCTGCCATGAACTTGGGAGATCGTGCTTTGATTGAAAAATCATTGCAAGAAGCGGGTGCGATGAAGGGGATTAAAGAGCTTAAGATTCACCAATCACAAGCGGTGATTGATACGTTTGGTATCGATGCCAAGCTTTCAACCGACACCGCCGTTGTGAATATTTTTAAAAATCCAACCCATCACAATATAACGCTTGATGATGAGAAAGGGCACCGTTTACGACTTTTAAAACCTCTTATTGCTGAGCCTGATTGTTTAGCCTGTCATGCAACATCTCAAAAAGGAGATGTTTTAGGGGTTATGGATATGACTTTCTCTTTTGCCGAAATTGATGCATACATTGGTGATGTGAGTTGGAAATTGGTAAGTATCTTTTCCCTTTCGTTGCTGATTACTTCGGTGCTCATGATGTGGGTACTCAAACGCGTTGTGGGCAATCCTTTGGAGATTTTACTGGAGCGTGTGCGTGATCTTTCAAGTGGAAATGGCGATTTGACGGCGCGCGTGAAGATTAACAGTCAAGATGAAATGGGCGAGATTGCTCAGTTCATCAATATTTTTATCGAGAAAATCCAATCAATCATTTTAAGTTCACAAAAAATTTCACAAAACGTTGAACACACGGGTGAAATGCTCAACTCCAATGCGGTTGCCTTTTCTCAAGGTGTGATCGAACAAGCTCAACAGATTAAAATGTCGTTTGATTTGATGAAAGACATTGAAGCCGATCTTGACCTCTCCGAAGAGCTGGCGATTCATACGGTTGAAGACAATAGCTCCTCGTTTAGTGTTTTAGAAACGATGAGTCTATCGCTCAATGAAGTGGTGCAAAAAATCAATGCGGCGAGTGATTCTGAGCAAGAGATGGCACATCAGATCCAAAGTGTGGTTGCCCAAACTGAGCAGATTAAAGGCGTGTTGGCAATGATCAAAGATATTGCGGATCAGACCAATTTGCTAGCCCTCAATGCCGCTATTGAAGCTGCCCGTGCAGGGGAACATGGTCGCGGATTTGCGGTTGTGGCGGATGAAGTGCGAAAACTGGCTGAACGTACCCAAAAATCACTGGCTGAGATTGATGCGACGATTGGGGTAATTGTTCAAGGTGTGACGCAACTCAGTTCCAACATGGAAGTCAATGCTGAAAATATTAGCCAAATTTCCCAAAACGCATTTGGCGTTCAAAGTGCGACGGAAGAGACCAAAAATCGTACATTAGTCTCAATTGATGTCTCTAAAAAAGCCTCTAAAAAAGTGGTTGAGATATCCCATCTGACCAATCAAATGATGGAACAGATGAAAAAAACACTGAGCTTATCCGATAACAATGAAAAAATTGCAGGGGAACTTTCTCGCATTTCTCAAACAATGCTTGAGTCTTCTCAGAGTCTTGATACGACGCTTTCAACCTTTAAAGCCTGATGCAGTGAGGTTTTTTAGCCTCTTTGCATCATCTCAACTTTCTCTTCGATCTCTAAAAGCCCTTCAATTAGAGGCTCTAAGCGTGCCTCTTTCTCTTCGAGATTTTGACTCAGCTTCATAAGTCCTATTTGTTGATAACACTCAGGATCTTCAAGACATTTTTTAATCGCGATGATTTCATCTTCTAGTGTTTGAATCTGTAGTGGCAAAGTCTCAAGCGAGCGTTGTTCTTTGTAACTGAGCTTTGTAGGCACGCTCTCTTTCATCTTTTGCGCTTTTGGCTCTTCCTTTTCAGCAGAAGATGCTTCTTGAGCTGATTCCATGGCGTCAAGCTCTTTGATCTCTTTTTCGATCTCTAAATATTCGCTATACCCCTGAAAACTCTCTTCAATGATCCCTTCACCTTTAAACACATACAGCTTGCTTGCAATTTTATCGACAAAGTAACGATCATGGCTGACAAAAATAACCGCACCTCCGAAGCTTTGAATGTACTCTTCTAAAATATTGATCGTAGGAATATCCAAATCATTCGTGGGTTCATCAAGGATAAGACAATCCACCTCTTGCGAAAAGAGCAGGGCAAGTGCCACACGGTTTTTCTCCCCACCGCTTAAGATGCCGATCTTTTTATTGAGATCCTCTTTGGGAAAGAGGAAGTCTTTGAGATACCCAAAAACATGAAGGTTTTTACCTTTGACATCGACACGGTCGCCACCATTGGGGCAAAAGGTTTCGATAAGGTTTTTGTTATCATCTAACATAAGTCGTTGTTGGTCAAAATAACCGACTTTAAACTCGCCTTTATCAAATTTCCCCGCATCAACACTCATATCGCCCAGTAAGATTTTAAGCAAGGTTGATTTTCCAGCGCCATTTTTCCCGACAATGGCAATGCGATCTTTTTGCAAAATGCGCGTGCTAAAGTCTTTGATCAGCAGTTTATTGCCCAGCTTTTTATCGATGTTGTACATCTCAAAAAGCATCTTTTGCTTGTTGATGATCTTCTCACCATTGAAATTATGCTTTTCGCGCTCAAGTTCTAGTTTGAGTTTTCGAACCAGTGATGGGTTCTTTTTGGAAGACTCACGCAACTCAAAAACCCTCTGTTTACGTCCTTCGTTACGCTTAAGCCTCGCTTTAACACCACGTCTGAGCCACTCTTCTTCGCCTTTGAGGTATTTGAGCAGATTTTCATGCTGTTTTTGCAGCGATAAGATCAAGAGCTCTTTACATGTAAGATAATTTTCGTATCCTCCCTCGAAGCTTCGTACGTTGCCATCATCGATTTCAATCGTACGCGTGGCAAGATGATCAATAAAATATCGATCATGCGAGATGAAGAGAAGGGTAAACTTGGACTTTAAAATTATCTGCTCTAAAAACTCAACCATATAAACGTCTAAATGGTTGGTTGGTTCATCTAAAAGCAAAATATCGGGTTTTTGCAGAATGAGACCTGCAAGCGTGACACGGCGTTGTTCGCCACCGCTTAAAAGATTGACATCGCTGTGTTCAAACTGTTTAAGATCAAACTCTTGCAAAACTTGCTCGATCTTTTCATCCAAACTCCACGCATCATGCAGATCTAAAAAGGTAACCAGTTGTGCTTGTTCTGCTAGCAATGCTTCATTGTGATAGTCATGCTCTAACGTTTTAATAACCTCTTCATAACGAAGGCGCGCCGTTTTGAGCTCTTTGAGCTCCTCTTCAATCGCCTCTTTGACGTTCATTCCCTCTTTAAAACGAGGGGTTTGGTCTAACATGCCGACTTTGACATTTTTTTGAAGAATTCGTCTACCTTCGTCTGCTTCCAACACGCCAAAAACGATCTTCATCAGGGTTGATTTTCCACCACCGTTTTTGCCAATGATGGCAACGCGTTCTCCTTCATGCAGAGAAAAATCAACGTTGGTTAAAATTTTTTGTGTTTCATAGGCTTTGCTGATACCAATTAAATCTAAAAGTGCCAAATAAATGCCCCATTTCGTTTTTTGCGCGTATTATACCATTAAGATGAACAACGAAGGAGGGTAAAGTTTTTACACTTTACCCATGAAGTTTAGCTAGGATTGGAACTGGTTGAGTTTGTTGTTAAGATTTTCAGCCAAACGAGAGAGGTGATCTGCTGCTGCTGCGATCTCTTCAACACTTCTGGCATTTTGTGAGGTTAAGGTGTTGATATTGGTGACCATATCAACGATCTTATCAGTATCTTGTGAAATCTTTCGAGAATTTTGAGCACTGATCGTAACCGCATTAACACTCTCATCCATGACCTGTGTAGTTCCTAAAATGGTTGTTTCAACACCGCTGGAAACCGTGGAGAGCCTTTGAATATTTTTAGCGTTTCTTCCCATCTGCTCTGAAGAATCGACGATGGATTGGACAATGACATTGATGGTGGCGTTGATCTCTGTAAGGGAAGATTGTGTACGTTCAGCTAACTTTCGTACTTCATCCGCAACCACGGCAAATCCACGTCCATGTTCTCCCGCACGTGCAGCTTCTATGGCAGCATTAAGGGCTAGAAGATTGGTTTGATCGGCAATGTCAGAGATGACCGTAAGGATCTGTTTGACTTGTTCCGCATCATGGCTCATCTGCTCTAATTTTTGAGCCAGAGCAGATTCGGAGTGGCTGGCTTGATCCATCTCTCCACGCAGTGAAATAACCTCATTTTTGGCATTATCAAGGCGACTTCCTGCTGTGGCAATGCTTTGTTTCATCCCTTCGGAGAGTGTTGCTGTCTCTTGGACAAAGATTTTAATAGCTTCAATCTCATGTATCGTATTCTCAACAATGATAGAGCTTTGCTCTGCATTGCGACCTATTTGCATACTGGTGGTACTGAGCTCATGTGAAACAGAGGCGTTTTCGTTTGAGGAACTCTTCGCATCCACGATAGTTTGCTCCAAAGTGACAATCAGATCGTTAAAGCTGTCGACGATCTCTTTGATCTCATTGTTTTTAGTGTAAAGAATACGCGAACGAAGCTCTTTCGTACGAACAAAAGTGATAATGCTATCGCGTATGAGATGCACTCCTTGCATGATATTAGCACGAATGAGCAGCCCAAGAAAAAGTGTCAAACTTACGACGATTAAAATGATAACAATCATCCAAATATTGGCACTTTGCTCGACCGTTGCGGCGTGCTCGGCTGCTTTTTTAGAAGCATCAATATTGTACGTAATATGCGCATCCAATGCTTTTGTAAAGGCAAGCAGACTTGGTCTATTTTTATTGAGGATGGCAGCTGCTTCCGTTTTCTTTCCCTCTTTTGAGAGTTTTATGACAGTGGCGATGATATCCAAAGCCTTGATCAGTGCCTCTTTGTCTTTTGCTAGCATGTCTGTATCTTGTTCATCCGTGATAAGTGTCTCATAGGTTTTAAATGAGGCTTCAATACTCTCTTTGACTTTTACGATAGCTTTTTCTGCTTTTTCCATCTCTTGCATGTCGGCATTGGATATATGTTCCCATAAGTTGAGGCGCAATCGATAACCGTTTTGCATCGTATCGTTTAAAAGATCAATACTCGGGATGGAATTTACATTGGCATAATTCGTTTCCTGGTAAATAGCATCCATCTTGGTGATGCTAATACCAAAGATAGTACAGGCTCCTACAATAGCGATGGCTAGCATGGCTAAGAGTTGTTTTCCAATTGTCATAAGAGACTCCTTTGTGTTGTATGTTTATCTAAACTCATTTTCCTAATAAAATATTTAAACTATCTGTTGTATTACTAGAAAAAAAGAAAGAACTTATTTCTTGGAAAATCATAGCACCCTAGCGTTGCAAATGTGTTGCATTTGTTTAGGGAATATTGATGAAAAACTGGTATGATAATGTCTTTCAATTTATCAAAGGAAAAGACTCTATGTTAGAACTCTTAACACTCTTTTATATCATTTATCTTCTCATTAAACTGTACGCGGCATTTATGGAGATAGGTTTTGTCATCAATGCACGCAGTTTCAAAGCGATTATTCTCTCCCCTGCAAATTACGTCAAGGCGGCTGAGTACAAAATCGCTTCACAAAAATTCTCTATTGTCAGTACATTGTTTGATTTTATCCTCTTTTTTGGTTGGATCACGTTTGGACTCTCCACGCTTGATGCAACACTCATTATGGGCAACGAAGCATTGCGTTCCGTGCTTTTGGTGATGAGCTTTATTGCGATTAATTATCTTTTATCGCTTCCGTTTGATCTGTACCAGACCTTTGGACTCGATAAAAAGTTTGGCTTTTCAACGATTGATGCCAAGACATTTATTCTCGATCAAATCAAAGCAGCGTTGATGTTTGTGATTTTAGGTGGGGCATTTTTCTGGGCGATGAGTATGATTATTATGGCGTATGAATATTGGTGGTTTTATGGATTTTTATTTGCTTTTGTGGTTATTTTATTTATCAATATGATCTATCCCATCGTAATTGTTCCTCTGTTCAATAAACTGACTCCACTTGAAGATGAGAGTCTTAAAAGCTCCATTGAAGCACTTTTGCAAAAAGCAGGGCTTAAAAGCAGTGGTGTTTTTAGTTTGGATGCCAGTAAACGGGACAACAGACTCAATGCGTATTTTGGGGGTTTGGGACGTTCCAAACGCGTTGTCTTGTTCGACACCTTAATCGCAAAACTTGAAAAACACGAATTGCTCGCTGTTTTGGGGCATGAGCTGGGTCACTTTAAACACAACGATATTCTTAAAAATATTGCCTCCAGTGCGCTGATGCTGTTGCTTATGTTCGCACTCTTTGGAAACCTTCCCGAAGAGCTTTTTGACGCGTTACATGTAAACCAATCCGCAGGCAGTGTGATGATACTTTTCTTAATGTTTTCGCCACTCCTTTCGTTTGTTTTGATGCCTCTTTTTGGGCTTGTGAGTCGCTACAATGAGTACAGAGCCGATGCGTATGGCAGTGAGTGTGAAAGTAAAGAAGCCCTTGCTTCAGCCTTGGTTAAATTGGCGGATGAAAATAAGAGTTTTCCTCTTTCGCATCCGTTAACGATCGCACTTTATTTTACCCATCCACCTCTTACACAAAGACTTAAGAAGCTTGGAATGCATTTTGATTTTGATGAAGGAGAAGCGCTTGCACATTAATGAGCTTGTGCGTTTAGGGGCAGAGCAACTTCGTGGTGTCACAGAGATTCCTCAAAAAGAGGCGATGATCCTTTTGGCTGAAGTGTTGGGTAAAGAGATCAGTTGGATCATGGGGCATAGTGATGACGAAAGTGGCGAACATGAACGGTTTATGGAACTTCTAAAACGTCGTGCAAACCATGAACCTTTGGAGTATATTTTAGGTCACGCTAGTTTTTACGGCAGGGAGTTTGATGTCGATTCGCGCGTACTGATTCCCAGACCTGAAACGGAACTACTGGTCGATAAAGCCGTTGAACTTGCCAAAACGTTGCCAGAGGAAGCACATATTGTCGAGATTGGTTGTGGGAGTGGCATTGTCTCCATTATGCTCTCTCTCCTGCTTCCTAAGGCTAACATAACCGCGGTTGATCTTTCCCGTGATGCTTTACATGTAAGCGTGCACAATGCCAAAAAACATGGCATGGATGAGCGCATTCACTTTGTGGAAGGGAGCTATTTGGATGGAGTCACAGAAAAGATTGATATGATCGTCTCCAATCCTCCTTATATTGCCAATAACGAGCCTTTAGGCATTGGGCTCTCTTTTGAACCTTCATTAGCGCTGTATGGCGGAAGTAGGGGCGATGAGATGTTGTGTCAAATTATTGATCTGTTTAAACAAAGAGAAGTTAAGGCATTGGTTTGTGAAATGGGATACGACCAGCGTGAGCCTATTGCTTTACATGTAAAAGAAAAAGGCTTGAACGTAGCGTTTTACAAAGATTTAGCAGGGCTAGATCGTGGATTTTGGATTAAGGAGCAACAATGAGAAGTTTTATGGTGATTTATTTGGTGATGCTTGGCATTGCAATCGGTGTTGAAATTGCGGCGGGAGCATTTATTGCCCCTGTGATCTTTTTCCCACAAAAGTATTTGGGTGAGGGCGTTTTGAGCCATTTTCAAAGTGGTATTTTAATGACACAAGTTTTTTTAAAGATGAACCTTGTCATTGGTTTTGCGGCACTTTACAGCATTATTTATGAAGTGCAAGTCTTTATGATGCGTAAAAATTATGATTTTCTCTCATTCTTTTTATCACTTGTGATTGTCGTTGGAACAGGGCTTTTTCTTTTTTACTATACGCCATTTATCGTTCACGCGCAACAATTAGGCGCTATGGAAACAACAACCGAAGCGTTTGCTTCCATGCACAAACAGAGTGAGTGGGTGATGAAAGCTTTGATGGTAGCACAATTTGGGTTATTTATCAGAAGAGGTTGGTTAAGTCAAAAATAGGAGAAGAAGCCAAGGCTTCTTCTCTTGCATAGAAGAGGGGGAATACAGGGGTTTATTAATCCATTTGGTGTCTGATGTACGTAGGGATATCAAGATAGTCATCTTGTCCCTCATAGCCACCACTTACTTTTTTCATGCGTAAAATACGCTCTTTTTTGATTGATTCTTGATTGCTGTTAAGCATCTTGAGCTCTTTAGAAGCTTCTACTTTATTTTCAAATCCTGTTGCAACAATGGTTACTTTGACACTGTTTTCTTCCATATCTTCACTGGTGGTTGTACCAAAGATAACATCGGCATCTTCATCCGCACAATCAAGAATAAGCTGCATTGCATTGCTGATTTCCGTGATAGGATAGCTTGAAGGAATTTGGAAGTGAACCAAGACGCCAAGTGCACCATTAATTGAGAGATTATCAAGTAGAGGGGACTCAATAGCACTCTTAATCGCTTCCATCGCTGCATCTTCACCGGTACTTTCGCCAATTCCCATCAGTGCCATACCACGATGACTCATAACGGTTTGTACGTCAGCAAAGTCAACGTTGATGTCACTTTGTCCAGATGAAAGAACAACTAAACTCATACCACTAACAGCACGGCTTAAGACGTCATCAACGATTTTGAAACTGTCTTTAATGCCAAATTTGGCATCCACAATCGCAAGAAGTTTATCGTTAGGGATGATTACAATCGAATCACTCTCTTTACGAAGCTCATTGATGCCAAGTTCTGCCAGTTTAGCTCTTTTTTTACCTTCAAACATAAAGGGGCGTGTCACAACCGCAACGGTTAATGCACCGACCTCTTTAGCCGCTTGTGCAACGACAGGCGCAGCACCTGTTCCAGTGCCTCCACCAAAGCCAGATGCGATAAAAACAATGTCCGCTTTTTCTAAAGAACTTTTGATCTCTTCGTAACTCTCTAGTGCAGATTCTCGACCAATATCAGGGCGCATACCAGCTCCCAGTCCTTTTTTACCCAATTGGATTTTTGTCTTTGCTAAACAATTTTCAAGGGCTTGTGCGTCAGTGTTTGCTGCGATAAGATCGATACCTTCGATACCTTCTCTTACCATGTGGTTAATCATATTACCACCGCCACCGCCAACACCGATAACTTTGATTTTAGCTCCGTATACACATTTTGATTCTTCTATGCTAAATCCGTTCATACCTCTTACCCCTCTTTAAAATAATTGTGTCAGTCTGTTCCATAGTTTTGAGCCAAAACCCTCGCTATGTTCTTCCTGGATATTTGCAAGATCTTTTAATTTTTCTTTTGCATTACTCTCTGAAGCAGGAAGTGTTCCAATTTCATTTTCCTCAGCCTCTTCACCATCATCAAATGTCTCTTGGTGGTGGTGTTTGGTTGGTTCTATCGTCTCATCTTTGTAGCGTAATTTTTTGTTAGAATCGATCTCATATGGTGTGAAGTGACCTCCGCCGTATAAAACAAGACCAATGGCTGTTGCATAGCTTGGATCTCTGAGTGTCTCAAAAAGTCCATCCATCTCTCTTGGTTTGGCAATTCTGATGGGCACATTGTCGAAAATGGCAGATGCCAATTCTCTAATGCCATCGAGCTTTGTCATTCCACCTGTTAACACGACACCTGCACCAATTTGTTCTTTAAAACTACTGTCTTCAAGTGTTTTGGCTAAGATCATAAGCGTCTCTTCAACCCTCACATAAATAACATTAGAGACAATATTGAGAGAGACTTCGTGGGTTGAACCGTCATCCCCAATAACAGGGAGTTCGATCAGTTCATTGGAATTGCTTTTGAGTGAGCCATAATTAATTTTGATCTCTTCTGCTGCACCTAGTGGCGTATGAAGAGCGGTTGAGAGATCATTCGTGATATTGAGTGATCCTACACCTAAATAGTCATTAAAACGCATGGAATTACCTGCATGGATCATCACGTTACATGTAGCGCCACCCATATCTATCACCGCAACGCCGAGTTCTCTCTCATCGTGATTTAAAACAGCAATTGCTGAGGCATAACAGCCAAGAACGATGTTGTCAATCTCAACACCTGCTGATTTAACGGCTTTTCTAAGGTTACTCAGGGATGATTTTTGAGCGGTAATAATATGGACTTGCACCTCAAGGCGCGCACCATTCATGCCAAGAGGATCTTCAATAAACTCTTGATCGTCTACTTTGAAATTGTAAGGAAGTACGTGAAGTTTTTCATATTCGTTCGGAATGTTGGCATTGTGATCTGCCATTTGCATCGCGCGATTGATCTCTTTGATGCCAATATCACGGTTAGGAATGTTGACAATGCCACTGCTATCAACACTTTTTGTGTACGCGCCAGAGATCGAAACGATGACTTTTTCGTACTGCGTTCCTGCGACTCTTTTTGCATCATTGAGTGCATTACGAATCGACTTTGATGCAAGGTCAATATTGGTAATAATACCTTTTTTAAGACCTTGAGACTTTGCAATACCTGCCCCTAAGATTTTGACATCGCCATCATCGTTTTTTTGAGCGATAATAGCGCAAATCTTGGTTGAACCAATGTCGATACCTAAAATCGTAGTGCTCAACTATTTTCCTTTGTAGTATTGCTCGACTTTGTATGCAGTAGCGAGCTTTTTAATAAGATTTTGGTTTAATTCAGCTTGTTTCACTTGTAAAACATTTTCACTAATCATACTAACATACTGCTTAGCCTTGTCCTTGTTAAGCAACTTTTGTTCCAGAACCTCGTATACAATGGCTTTTCCGTCGATAATTTTATAACCTTTTTTGGTTGTGTTATCAAAAACGTGACTTAAAAATTCAGCACTTTTTGCTTCACTAAGCCCCGCAATTGATTTTACAGAATCACGACTAACGAAGCCAATGTCACTTCCTGTGAAGTTTTCAAGTTTGGTGACAGCTTTCTTATCTAATGCTGCACTTTTAAGCTCTTCTAAAAGATCACGACTGGCATCTTTCTTCGCCATTTCATAGGACATAGGCTCAGGAAATTGAATCGTTTTCACTTTGATAATAACGTAACTGTCCTTAATTACAACAGGTTTTAACACTTCATCTTTGGCTGCTACTTGAATCTTTTCAAGTGGGTAGATGGTGTCATCATCAAAAATTGTTTTAGTCTCACTTGCAGGTAGTTCACCTTTTTTGAAAGCAAGATAGGCTTCTAAAGAACTCTTTTTATCGTTTTTAAGTCTTAAGTCAACAGCAACTTTTGTTTTTGCCTCTTCAAAACTCATCAGCTTCCCATCAGGATGAATGTAGTTGTGTTTCTCGAGTGCGAAAAACTCCTCTAACGTTTTATCATCAAATTTGACTTGAGAAGCAGGAAGATTAAGCAGTTCAAGTGTATAGCTTTTTTTCGTAAGGTAATTGGATTTGTTCTTGTCCCAGTAGGCTTTAATGGCATCTTCATTGAGTGTCACTTCGTTGGCATCAAGTGTCACAGCGGCAACGGAAAGGCGATCTTCCATAAAGAAAGCAGATGCAAAAAGATCAATCTCTTTAGGTGTGGGTGTTAGTTTAAAAAAGTTTTCGAGTTTTGCATTCAAAATCTCTTTTTCAAGTCCATTTTCATAGTCGCTTGGATTGATGCGATTGGCTTTAAGAATAGAATAATAGAGTTCTTTGTTAAACACGCCATCTGTTTGAAAGGTTGGTGTGTTAATAAGGCGCTCTTTGACATCGTCTTTAGTTGCAACAAGACCTATTTCATCAGCGTAGTTGAGAAGAAGTGCTTGATTTACCAGCGTGTTCATCACAATTTTATCAAGACCCATTTGATCAGCTTGTTCTTGGGTAAGTTTACCACTGAGAAGGTTGTTGTAAAAGTTATAGTGGCTTGCATAAGCGGATTGGAATTCTTGGACAGAGATGGTTCGATGACCTACTTTTGCGACAGATGCGGCACGATCTGTGTTCATATCATAAGCACCCCATCCCACAAAACCAGCGCCTACAAACGCTATTGTGCTAATCCAGATAGTGATGACCAAATATTTCTTGTGACGTTGCATCCAGGTAATCATTCATGCCCTTTGAGAACTTTGTATTTTGCTATAATTCTATCTATATAGTTATTAAATAACCATAAATCGCGTGAAACTCCTAACAAAAAAGGTAAAAAGTAACAATGAACACGAAAATGTTAATTGAAGATGACCTAAAGCATATATGGCACCCCTGCACGCAGATGAAAGACCATGAGACACTTCCGATTATTCCCATTCAAAGAGGCGAAGGAGTCTATTTAGTCGATTTTGAAGATAACCGTTATATCGATGGTGTTAGTTCGTGGTGGGTTAACCTTTTGGGGCATTGCAATCCGTATATCAATCAAAAAATTAAAGAGCAATTAGAGACGTTGGAGCATGTTATTTTTGCGGGATTTACGCATGAACCGATCATTAAGCTCTCAAAAAGGCTTTGTGCATTGGCTCCAAAAGGGCTGGAGAAGTGCTTTTATGCCGATAACGGCTCTAGTGCCATTGAAGTTGCCCTTAAGATGAGCTTTCAGTATCATAAAAACAGAGGGCAAAAACGACCGTTATTTGTCTCCTTAGAGAACAGCTATCATGGCGAAACGATCGGTGCTTTGGCCGTTGGGGACGTCAAACTGTACAAAGAAGTGTTTGAAGATATACTCTTGCAAACAATTCAAACGCCTGTACCTAAAGATCAAAGCGAAGAGAGTGCCATCAAAGCTGCTGATGCGCTAGAGCAAATTTTTAAAGAAAAAGCCGATCAAATTTCAGCGTTTATCATCGAACCCTTGGTTCAATGTTCGGGTGGCATGAACATGTACCATCCTCTTTATATCTCACTGGCACGCAAACTGTGTGATCGGTATGGGATTCATTTAATTGCCGATGAAATCGCTGTTGGCTTTGGTAGAACGGGTAAAATGTTTGCGTGTGAATATGCCCATGTTAGTCCTGATTTTATGACACTTTCTAAAGGACTAACAGGCGGTTATCTGCCTCTTTCGGTAGTACTAACAACCCAAGATGTGTACGATGCTTTTTATTATGATTACTCCGAATTTAAGGCGTTTTTGCACTCACATAGCTATACGGGCAATCCTTTGGCGTGCAGTGCCGCCAATGCAACACTAGACATCTTTGAAAAGGAGCATATTTTAGAGAAAAATCACGAAAAAATTGCGTTGATCGCTTCGAAGTTAGAGCGTTTTAAATCACTCCCAAATGTGCAGAAAGTCCGTCAAACAGGGATGATTGCAGCTGTAGAATTGGATGTGTATCCGATTGATTTTCGGGTGAATCTTAAAATCTTTGAGTACGCCATGAAAAAGGGCGTGATTTTGCGACCACTGGGCAATGTTGTCTATTTTATGCCTCCTTTTATCATTACATGTAAAGAGATTGAGACGATGATGGATGTGGCGTATGAGGCGATTGTAAGCCTAAAGAGTCTATAATAGAGTCATTTTGAAGAAGGATACACTGTGAACATTCCCCATATTCCCGTACTTTTAGAAGAGGTTAAAGCGGCTTTTTCTGCTCTTCATGAGGGAATTATTGTGGATTGTACGCTCGGATACGGTGGACACAGTGAGGCTCTTTTGGAGCAAAATCCCACCATCAAGCTCATTGGGTGTGACCAAGATGAAGAAGCACTCACGTTTAGCCGAAAAAGACTTGAGCGCTTTGGCGATCGTGTGAGTTTGCATCATGGTAATTTCGCTTCAGTGGTCGCCAAGTATGCGCATCTGCCAATTCGTGGCATTCTTGCAGATATTGGGGTTTCCTCCTTACAACTCGATAAAAAAGAGCGTGGATTTGCGTTTGATTCGGATGTGCTTGATATGCGCATGAATCCAAAGCAAGAGCTGAGCGCTTATGACGTGGTCAATCACTACTCCCAAGAGGAGTTAGAGTTTATTTTACGTGAGTATGGCGAGATTCATGAGTATAAAAAGCTGGCGAATGTGATCTGTGAAGCCAGAGCAAAAGCCCCTTTAAACAGTGCCAAAGAGCTTTCTAAATTAGCCGAGAAAGTGGGTGGAAAAAAGACAATTCATCCTTCAACGCTTCTTTTTCAAGCCATTCGCATCGAAGTCAATAACGAACTAGGTGTGCTTACAGAGCTTTTAGAGAGCATTAAAAATGCGAATTTTGAGCACTGCATTGTGGGCATCATCTCGTTTCACTCCTTGGAAGATCGCATTGTGAAGCAGACCTTTAAATTCTGGTCACAAAATTGTATTTGCCCACCTGCTGTGATGCGGTGTCTGTGTGGTAACAACCATGCTTTGGGCAAACTTATCGGCAAAAAACCGATTGAAGCAACGAACGCGGAAGTGAAAAAAAATCCACGAAGCCGTAGTGCCAAACTTCGTGTTTTTGAGATCAAGAGGGCGTAATGGACGATAAAAACGATCTTTTAGACCAGTACGATGCCGAGCAAAAAGTTGAGAGAAATCTTGACTTTCGTTTTTTACTGCTCGTTTATATGGTGATGATGGTCGCTTTTTTAGTCATTTTGCCACGTATTTACATCAAAAATCAGATCTATTACATGAGCCGTGACATCAATAAACTCTACGGCGAGTATTCGATTCTCAAAGAAGAGAACCGCGTTTTGAAACAAAATTTGGAAAATATTCGCTTCAAAAATCAAATTTTAGACACCATTTACATCGAATAATCGTTTTACATGTAAGCTTATATGAGGAGTTGTTATGCCCCAAGAGATGATGCTATTGCTAGCTGTTTTTATCACTTTTATCGTTGCGATGGTTGTGTTTGGATTGTGGATTAGAGCGGTATTAAAAGACAAAGCATACACGCTCGCTGAGATGAAAGTTAAAAATGAGCAATTAAGCATGGAAAATCTAGCCCTCAATATGCGAAGTGCGACCCTCCAAGCCGAACTTCAAGCGCAACAACAGAGCCATCAAAAGCTTAAACTCGATTTTGAAGAGCAGGGTAAAAAACTTGAACTTAAACTCAATGCCATTATGGAGCAGCATTTAGAAAAAAAGCTTCAAAAACTGGACGATACCTCAATCAAATCGCTTGAAACACTCCTTAAACCTTTTAAAGAAAATTTAGAACATTTCAAAAAAAGCGTTGAAAATTCCCAAGAGAACAGCACGAAAAAATTTGCAGAACTCTCCAAAGAGATCGAACTGGTCGCAAGGGCTGGCATGAATATCTCCAAAGAGGCTGAAAATCTCACCAAAGCGCTCAAAGGCAAGAAACAGAGCCAAGGCAGTTGGGGTGAAATGATTTTGGAGAGCGTTTTGGAGTATTCGGGGCTGGTTAAAGGCGTTCACTACGAAACGCAAGAGAGTTACAAAGATGAAGAAGGAAGAACGAAACGTCCCGATGTTGTCATCAAGCTTCCACAAGATCGTACCATCATCATCGATTCTAAAGTTTCACTCAACAGTTACGATGAGTTTATAAGAGCGGAGAGTGATAAGGATAAGCACATTGCTTCCAAAGCGCTTATGCAGGCTTTTCGTGAGCATATTGATACGCTTGATAGTAAAGATTATGCGCATTATAAACAAGGAACGTTGCAGTATGTTTTTATGTTTGTGCCGATTGAAGGAGCCTTTTCAGTGGCGATTAACGAAGATCCAAAACTGTATGAATACGCGCTTCGCAAACATATTGCCATTGTAAATCCTTCGACTTTAACCGTTTCACTGCGCACGATTTATCTTTACTGGCAAAGTGAGCAGTCCAGTACGCTTGCGACGAAGCTGTTTGATGAAGCAGGCAAGATGTACGACAAAATGGTAGGTTTTTCGGAAAGTTTCAAAAAAGTCGGCACTCAGCTTCAAACGCTCAATAACAGCTATGAAAGCGCTCAAAAACAGCTCAGTGAAGGCTCAGGCAACATCTTAGGTCGTGTGGAGAATTTGAAGCGTTTAGGGGCTAAAGCGACCAAAAATCTTAAAGACGCCAAACTTGAGTATCAAGATTTTAGTACGGACATTGAAGAAGTTGCGCTTCTTGCGGAAAAAAGAGAAGACTAGGTTTATAAAAGTAGTGTCGATTGCTCTAAATCGTGTTACAATTTCTTAGAACCATAGTATTTATCCGCCTGCCTTTCTTGTTGTAAGGAGCATCACTATGAAAAAGACAAAACGTTATACGTTCACGTTTAGCATTATCACCCTTATTTTAGGGCTTGCGAGCTTTCTTTCGATCTCGTTGATTGGTCATAATTACCTGCAAAGTTCCAAAAATTCTTACAGTATGATTCAAAAGCGCAACGCAGAGGTGCGTAAAAATATCATTGAAACCATCAAAGTCTCTTTGCAAAAGACATCTGCGCATCTTAAAGTGTTGATTCATAGCCAACAAAACGATGACCTTTTTGCTTCAAGAGAAATTTTTACGCGCATGATGTGGGAGATACTTCTCTCCGATGAGAAAATTGCGAGCATTTACATTGCCGATCAACACGGTAACTTCTTTCAAGCCAGACGCACACCCGAATTTGCCATGCGAACCATCGATACACGTAACAACCTAGGTATGGATGAATGGGCGTATAAAAATACCGAATTTGAAACCATACGCATTGAAAATAGACCCTTATCGTACGATCCGCGTGAACGTACGTGGTTTAACAAAGCAACTTCTCATGAGCATTTTTACTGGTCAGAACCTTATGCGTTTGCTTCAACCAATGAGATTGGCATAACCGTTTCATACCCTTTTATGAACAAAATGAGTGAAAAAGTGAAAGTAGCTGGAATTGATTTTACCATTGCTTCGATCACCAAATTGCTTCAAGAACAAAGTCTCGTTATCGATGGACCTATTGTCATTGTCAATCCTCATGGCGATGTGATCGCAAGCTCCTTACCAACGAAAGAGTCCAATATCACTGTGGATCAACTTCCCAAAGAGATACAAGCATCGTATGAGCAATTTTTAAATGGAACAAAGCGTGGTCGAGTTCACAATGAAGCGAATGAAAACTACCTGTTCGCCTTTTCAGAATTTCCCTCTGATTTTGGAAAACAGTGGTACATTGGTACCTATTTGGAAGAGAAAAAAGTGACCCAAGAGATCGATGCGATTATGATTCAAACCATTGTGATTTCACTGTTTATCATGCTTTTGATCATTATAGTGACATGGCTTTTTTTAAGACGCATTATCATTGCACCTGTTGATTTACTCAAGACGATGAGCGACAGTGTGGCGCTCAAACAGTACGACGCGGTGCATCATGTTCGAACGCGCATCAAAGAGTTTTACGCACTCAGCCATTCAATGGTACTGATGGCACGTGCGATCAAATCACATGAAAAAGCACAAGAGAACCTGATGGAGTCGTTTATTAAACTGATCGCTAGTGCCATCGATGATAAATCGCCTTATACGGGTGGGCATTGCGAGCGTGTACCTGAACTGGCCACGATGTTGGCGCAGGAGGCAAATAACAGCCATGAAGGAATTTTTAAGAAGTTCAATTTTACCGATGAAAATGCGTGGAGGGAGTTTCGTATAGCCGCACTTCTTCACGACTGTGGCAAAGTAACGACGCCTGAATATGTGGTCGATAAAGCAACGAAACTGGAGAGCATTCACAACCGTATTCATGAGATTCGTACCCGTTTTGAAGTGTTGCTTAGAGATGCGCAGATTGCTTATTTAGAGGCACTTTTGGAAGGCAAAGACACTCAAGAGCTCTTAATGCAAAAACGCTCAGCGGCGGAAGCGAAATTGTTCGATGATTTTGCCTTTTTAGCCGAGTGTAACATCGGTGGTGAGTTTATGGATGCCCAAAAAATAGAACGCCTTAAAGAGATTGCTTCCATCACGTGGACACGTCATTTTGATGATCGTTTGGGTATGAGCGAAGCGGAGAAAAAACGGTTGCTTGACATTCCTTTTAAACCCCTTCCGTGTGTTGAAACGCTTCTGCAAGATAAACCAGAACATCTCATTAGTAGAGCGCAAGAGGTCGATGCAAAGGTCTTTGCACGTCTTGGCATTAAGATGGAGATACCACAGTATTACAACAATTTAGGCGAATTTTACAATCTTAGCATCGCCAGAGGAACCTTGAATGACGAGGAGCGTTATA
The DNA here is from genome assembly GCF_000568815.1 of Sulfurospirillum multivorans DSM 12446. NCBI lineage: Bacteria > Pseudomonadati > Campylobacterota > Epsilonproteobacteria > Campylobacterales > Sulfurospirillaceae > Sulfurospirillum > Sulfurospirillum multivorans. Next base: position 1,939,319 of record NZ_CP007201.1, on the reverse strand, counting down.
AGATCAATGAGCATATCATTATGAGTATTCGTATGCTCTGCGAACTTCCCTTTATGGACAATCTCAAACATGTTCCTGAGTATGCCTGTGCGCACCATGAGACGATGAAAGGTACTGGGTATCCAAGGAAGCTTACCAAAGAGCAGATCTCCCTACCTGCTCGCATTATCGCTATTGCCGATATTTTTGAAGCCTTAACTGCTAGTGATCGACCGTATAAAAAAGCAAAAACGATCTCTGAGGCGATCAAAATCTTAAGCATGCTCAAAAAAGATGAGCACATCGATGGCGACCTTTTTGATCTTTTTTTACGTAGTGGCGTTTATCTGCAGTATGCGCAAAAGTATCTGACTCCTGAACAGATCGATGATGTCGATATAACGCAATACCTCTCGTCATAACTCTTTACATGTAAAGATTTTCCTACTTTGTTTGTTTCATCTTGACGCAAGTAACGAAGCGTTAGAATGTCACAAAAAGATAGGAGACAAAAAATGTCTGAAAAACATTTTGAGCTTGACATCAAAGGCATGACATGTGCGGCATGTTCCGCGCGCATCGAGCGTGTGCTGGGCAAGCTTGAAGGTATCACCGCCAATGTCAACTTAGCGACGGAAAAAGCATTTGTTGCCTCATCTAACCCAAATATCAATCTTCCCGAAATCATCCAAAGTATTGAAAAAACAGGTTTTGGTGCTACCGAATCTTCTAAAGTCGATCAAGATCAAAAAAGTCTGGATAAAGAGCAAGATTATCAAAAACTTTTGAGAGAATTTAGCCTCTCAGCACTGCTGACCCTGCCGTTTTTAGTCGAAATGGTGGCGATGCTTTTTAATGTGCATCTGCATCTTCCTCCGATGCTTCAATTAACCCTTGCGACGATTGTACAGTTTTACTGCGGACGAAAGTTTTATGTGGGTGCGTATAAAAGCCTTAAAAGCGGCAGTGCCAATATGGACGTTCTGGTCGTTTTGGGTACAAGTGCCGCGTACTTTTTAAGCCTCAGTGTTGTACTTTTTTACGTGCCATTGCACCTTTACTTTGAAGCCTCTGTTTCGGTCATAACGTTGGTACTTTTAGGCAAACTTTTAGAGGTAAGGGCGAAAGCCAAAACAGGGTTTGCTATCTCTAAACTGCTCCATTTACAGCCCAAAAAAGCGTTTGTGGAACGTGATGGAAAGCTCGAAGAGATCAGCATCGAAGCTTTACATGTAAATGATATTTTTGTGGTCAAAGCTGGCGAGAGCATTCCCACCGATGGCATTGTCGTTGAGGGCAACAGCATGGTCGATGAGTCAATGATGACGGGGGAGAGCCTGCCTGTGCTCAAATCCGTGGGCGATACGATTGTGGGAGCGACCAAAAATGGTGATGGGATGCTCAAATGCCAAGCGACCAAAGTGGGCTCCGATACCTTTTTAGCTTCGATCGTCCGCCTCATCGAAGAGGCGCAAGGTTCTAAAGCACCGATTCAACGCCTTGCCGATACGATTGCAGGTATTTTTGTGCCGATTGTGGTGAGCATCGCGGTGATTACCTTGGGTGCGTGGTGGTTTATCGGGGGCGATTTTGAAGAGGCGATCATCAATGCGGTCTCGGTTCTGGTCATTGCGTGCCCCTGCGCGCTTGGACTTGCGACACCAACGGCGATTATGGTTGGTGTTGGAAGGGGTGCGAGTGAGGGGATTCTCATTAAAAATGCCGAAGTGCTTGAAAATGTGGGCAAAATCAACGCCGTTGTGTTTGATAAAACGGGAACATTGACTTATGCAAACCCTCAGGTGGTCGATGTTTTAATCGAAAATTCACTTTCAAAAGAGCAATTCTTAGCCCTTGCTGCGAGCTTGGAAGAGGGCTCAAAACACCCATTAGCCAAAGCGATTATCGCCTCTTCAACGCAAAGCGCATCAAAGAGTGTTCAAGCATTTCAGAACTATTCAGGTTTGGGCGTTTCAGGCGAGATTGATGGTGTGGTTTACTTTGCAGGCTCGCCTGCGTTTATTACTCAGTTCACGTCATTACAACCCTCAACGGTTGCGCAAACGTTTTTGGAAGAGGGTAACAGTATTGTAGCGCTCTCTACAAAAGAGCAGATTATCGGTTATATCGCGCTGGCCGATACGATTCGTGAGAGCGCTAAAATAGCGGTTGAAAAGCTTCAAAACGATGGCATAGAGGTCTATATGCTCACAGGCGATAATGAACGTTGTGCTCAAAAAGTCGCTCGTGAGCTAGGCATTGAGCACTTTTTTGCAGGCGTTTTACCAAATGGCAAAGCGGATGCGATCACCAAGCTTAAAAATGAAGGCAAATTTGTCTGTATGGTGGGTGATGGTATCAATGACGCTCCCGCACTTGCGGTGGCAGATGTGGCGATTGCAATGTCCAATGGCTCGGATATTGCCGTGGAAAGTGCTGATTTGATCTTAATTGCAAACGATCCACTTTATGTCGTCAATGCCATCGCTCTTTCGCGCGCTACGATGTCAAAAATTAAGCAGAACCTCTTTTTGGCTTTTGTGTATAATATTCTAGCGATTCCATTGGCATTTTTGGGTATGTTAAACCCCATTGTCGCAGGGGGAGCAATGGCGATGAGTTCGGTTTCGGTGGTGAGTAATTCACTGCTGTTAAGACGTTGGAAAATGAAATAAAATTATAGTAAAAGGATAAACAATGGCAACAATCACATTGGTGGTTAAAGGGATGAGTTGTGGGGGATGCGTCAAAAGCGTCAAAGGCGTTTTAGAGGGAATCAAAGGTGTGAAGAGTGTCAATGTTGACCTTGCTAGTGGTCAAACAGTTATTGAATATGATGCTCCGATTGATGTAAGTGTGTTTGAAAAAGCAATTGATGAAGCAGGCTTTGAAGTAATATCTTAGGTTTACATGTAAAGAGGTGAGCCCTGTATTTGGGCTCACATTCTGCGTTACTTCTCAAATAAGATATGAATATACCGCTTCGACCACAATCCAAAGATAACAATCCACAAAACTGCCACCGTAAGTACTGCATGCAAGTACCCAAATTGCGGGAAAATGCCTGCGATGATACGAATGAGTGCCATCGCTTGAATGAGCCCAAAGAGTGTCACGGCATAGGCATCTGCTTTAGGCGTTCGCCCTGAATGACCTAAGATCACTCTGGTTCCAAAACCCACAAGAACGGTGGTAAAATAGCCCAATGCCAAGGCGTGCAGTGGCGATTTTTCCAGATAAATGGAGTGACCAACTAATGCTGAAAAATCTTGTACCACAAAAAGCCCAAACCCTACGGGAACCCACCAAATGGAGAGAAAAAGTACCCATAAAATGGCAGGTGATTTACGAAACGGTAGGCGCCATTTCAAAAGCTCATACGTGATAATGCCAAAGAGCGCACTGTCTGCCACAAACGCGTTCATGCTTAAGGCTTCTAAAATCACTTTGAGGATGAGTGCTACAAAGACCAAGAGCAAAAAATGTTTGCTTTTGTTCATTGTGTAGCCGATGATCGTATTGGCAGCGAAAAAAGGCATCATTTTTTGAGAGACAATAAGCACGATAAAGAATAAATAGAGGTAAAAACTCACCCCAAGCGCGATTGCATAAGATGGAATAAACAGATCTGCAATGAAAAGTAGCTGCCCTACAAGACCGAGTGCAAACGCTCTGAGCATCCATGTGGTATCGTCTTTGTTGCTCACCGTACTTTTGGTTTGAAACTCAAGCAAAAGCAAGCAGAGTTTGACATAGCCTGCCACGATAACAAGCATAGGGGCGACAAGTGCCATCTCCGAGACAAATGAGAGTGCTATAAACAAGAGTCCACCACCATTTATCAACCATGCGATCGGCAGATATCCTTTTGGCGATGCCGATGGGCGCGAGAGATAGCGTGGAAATGTCGTCAACAAAAAGCCTGCAAAAAACTGCGTAAAGACGATGAACGTCATCGCATAAGCATGGTACAACCCCACGCTTACATGTAAACTCAAAAGCCCTGCGTAATGCAGACCTAAAAGAGCAACAAAAAGTACGCCTTGAACCACGCCCGTAAAGAAAAAGAGGCGGTGTGGCTGAGCGACTAGGTTTTGAAGAGCCGTCGTTTTTGGAGGCTCTGGTGGGGTTAAACTACTGACAAAAACCACAACAACTAGCCCCTGCCTTAGCTGCATCGATAGCGGCATTTAGCGCTTCGTCGTAATTGGGCTCTTCCGTAATCTCAGGAACCACCTGTTTGTAAACAATCTTGCCATCTTTGCTAATCACAAAAAGCGCTCTAGCACACAATCCCTCTAGTGCGCCATCGCTGATAAGCATACCATAAGCACGCGCAAACGCTTTGTGCCTAAAGTCACTGCCAACGGTTAGATTTTCAATACCCGCCACATTGCAAAATTTTGCGCTTGCAAACGGTAAGTCCATCGAAACGATGGTCGTGTCGATATTCTCATGCTTCGCAACCTCTTGGTTAAAACGCCTCGCTTCCGCGTCACACACGGGTGTGTCAAGTGAAGGTACTACGATGATGAGTTGCGCTTTATTGCCCTCACCACCGATGGTTTTTTCTTGTAAGTCTGGCGTGACAACGGTAACAATGGGTGCATTATTGCCCACTTCTTGGAAGTTTCCTTCCAATTTTACGGGTGTGCTTTTGAGGGCAGTTTTATCTATTTTTGCAGTAAATGTCATGGTTATCCTTTCAATTGTTTTATATGAGAGTCATTTTATCCCATTTAAAAGTAAAAAACCTTGATCTACATCTAGGTTTTTGAAAAAGTTTTACATGTAAAGTGTTATTTCATTTTGAAATGAAATGGATCGCCTTTTCATTAAAAGGCTATAATAAAATATAAAAAAAGAGGATAGCAACGATGCAAGAGACGCAAAATGTTGTTTTATACACTGATGATTTGGGGCAAGTGAGTTTAGAAGTTAGCTTAGAGCATGAGACGGTTTGGCTGAGTCAAAAGCAACTATGTGAACTTTTTGACAGAGATAAATCGGTAATTTCTAGGCACATTAAGAACATCTACAAAGAAAATGAACTGGAAGAAATTTCAACTGTTGCAAAAAATGCAACAGTTCAATTTGAAGGCTTGAGAGAAGTTATAAGAGAGGTTGAATTTTATAATCTCGATATGATTATCTCTTTGGGCTATCGTGTCAACTCAAAACGAGCGACAGAGTTTAGAAAATGGGCGACAAATGTTTTAAAACAGTATCTTATCAAAGGCTACGCCCTCAACCAACAACGTCTTTCCAAGCAAGGGCTAAATGAACTTACTGCCACGATGGAGCTTGTACGAAAAAGCATCGAAACAAAAGAACTCAGCAGTAACGAAGCCAAAGGCTTGCTTGACATCATCAACAACTACGCTAAAACATGGGCGCTCCTTCAAGGCTACGACTCTGATAAGCTTGATGCTTTGCAGGGGACTTGTGAAGAACGGTTTGTTTTGAATTATGATGAGGCAAAACATGCTATTAGCGAGATTAAAAAAGATTTGATGTCAAAAGGCGATGCTACAGAGCTTTTCGGCAATGAAAAAGCAGGGGAATTTAAAGGAGCACTCCTGAATATCTATCAAACCTTTGGTGGGGTTGACTTGCTTCCAAGCATCGAAGAAAAAGCGGCAAATTTGCTCTATTATATTATCAAAGATCATGCCTTTAGCGATGGCAATAAACGTATTGGCTCATTTTTATTCATTCTCTTTTTACATAAAAATGGCATTGCTTATAAGTCAAATAGTGAGCCAAAAATCAACGATAACGCTTTGGTCTCTCTTGCCCTTTTAGTGGCGTCAAGTGAGCCAAGCCAAAAAGAGTTGATGGTCAAACTTATCGTCAATATTTTAAGCGAAACAGACTAAAATACGTTTACATGTAAAAATTTTAAAGGAAAAAATATGCAGTACAAACTTATCACAGGACCCGATGATTCAACCTTTTGCACGAGAATTACGGAGTTTTTAAATGATGGTTGGAAGCTACACGGAAACCCTGCTGTGACGTTTAATGGTCAAACTGTGATCGCGGCGCAAGCGATTGTGAAAGAAGATGAAAAAGACATCAAGGCGTGTGGGTTTACGAAATAAGAGCTTTACATGTAAAGCTCTTATTGGACTATTTCCTGCGTGCTTTTGACTTCAATACGGCTTTGTGTCGGTGTTAGATTTTCCCATAACCAATTGTGAAAGTTGATAATTTCTCTTGCTTTTAACATTGGACGATCCGCTGTTGTGTGTCCATCATTGATGACTGTAATCGCATAATCTCTGACCAATGCTCCATGAACGGTTGCATTGACACAAAAGTCAGTGGCACAACCGCAGATATAGAGTTGTTGAACACCTAGCTTTTTCAAAAGAGCTGCTAACTTAGTCTTATAAAAACAGTCATTGGCTTTTTTTTCAATGCAGTAGTCGTTTGCTTTTTGAGTCAAAGAAGGCAAAATGCGCCATTCATCGCTACCATAAACTAAAAAGTTTTCTTTTGTTCCATCGTGTTGCACAAAAATGACAGGTTGATTCTTTTGCCTAAAAAATGTTGAGAGCAAATTGATATTTTCGATGACTTTTTCTGCTTCAAAACGTGTGGTTTGAAACGAACCTACTTGCATATCGATGATGAGCAGCGCTTCCATTTAGTCTATACTCTCAAATAACTCAGGTCGATACTCAAAGTGCATCGTGTCGTAGTGGTACCATCTGCCTCCCCAAATGAAGCCGTGTTTTTCAAAAATATCGACGATCTCTTTGGGAAATTCATTGTGGAAATTGTGCGTTTTGTCCCACTGCCAGTAGCGTGAGTAGTGAGTGTCAAGGTCGATGGCGATGCCGTAGCTATGGGCACTTAAACGTTCTGTTTTGGCAATTTTGCGGTAGTAGTAGGTTCCATCGACTTTTTTGAGGTACTTCATATACTCTTCAGGCAAACGATCAAGCTCATCAGAGACTTTTTGCAGTTGTGCGCTTGCATTTTCATTTTTGTTAAATTTCAGTTTTACTCCGCCGTGGTTAGGAAGCCAGTTTACCGTCGTGAGGTTTTTTTCGATCTCGCTTTTACTAGAGCCGTAGAGTTTTTTCAAAAAGGCATCATTGCGAAAACGACCGGGGTCATCATTAAGAGTGGGGTCGCTAATCGGTGCAAAGGCGGGGTATTTTTGAGTGAACATATCTTCAATGTCGGTATTTTCAAGCTTCTGGTCAAACGTTTTGACTTTTTTATCATCATAAGGCAGTGAGCTTCCATCCATAAAAAAGACGGTATTGTCTTTGATGGTTTTCACACTTGGGTATTTGGAAACTAGGTTGTTGCTTTTAGAATTGGCAGGTTTGATCATGATGCCTTCAACGCGGTTAATCAGCAGTCCTTTTTCAGGTACATTCTCTTGATTTGCACCCACATAAAGGTCAGAAACGATGGCTTTACCGATGACATTGCGCCCCTCTTTCCCATCTTCCATGGTTCTTACTCCCCAAATGTTTTGCATTACAAGGGCTTTACCTTCAAATTCGCCTGCATAAAGCATAATGTGACCTTTGAGGTAGATCAGGCTTAAAAAGGCTATGCCATTTTTGAGAATCATTGCTTCTTTCTCCTTGGGTGTTAAATCTTTCAGTGAAACATACTCTCCAAAACTCTTTTGTGCGGCTGAATTTCTAGGAATCCAGATGCCAAAAGGCGAGAGAAAATCGCGCGTCATGGCTGAACAGTCGCGATTGGCAAGAAAGCCGCCCCATCCGTATTTTTCACCTAAAAGCGCGTCGCCGATTTGGCTGAGATTCTCTTTGTTAAAGCTTAGAGGCACGGTTTGCGCAAAACTTTTGGGGATGCGCAGTTCTAGCTTTTGCGCGTTAAATGCGGCGTCTCGTGTGTACATGTAAGCATAAAAAAAGTCATCATCTTCACTGCTGATAGGCAAGATGGCTCCCACTTTGGCATACGTAATGAAGCGTTGTTTTCCATTGTAAAGGGGCACATTGTCTTTCGTGATGGCGATTTTTACAGTACTCAGAAACTCTGTACGCGCTTTGGCATCGACAAGCACAAAGCTCTCTACAGGAAGCCATCCCGAGGCAAAAGAGCTTTCTATAAACGCCCAAGCACCATCTTTACTGTAATGCGAGATGATAATAGGCTCAGCCACATGAATGCGCGATGTTTGCAAGTAATCAAATGGATACCCTTCACCTGGCAAGGTTGTTTTCTTGAAAAAAGGCTTGTCGGTGGGGAGGTTGCGCATTTGCGCATTTTGAATCATAATTGCATGGGCATTGATGCTTGCATAAGATTCTATGTTTGTAGCGTTGATGATGGCATCGATCTCATCACCATCAATGAGTTGTAAGTTTTCACCGTAATAACGATTTTTCAGTCCATACGACCTGTTTGCCCAGAGCGCATCGTCTTTTTTCGAGCTAACATGGGTTCGAAACCATGGTGAATAGTAACGGTAGGTAAAATCGTCTTGTGCAACGCTCTGAGGCGTAATGTTTTGCGCTAAAAAGTTCACATTTTGAGGGTAAAGCAGCATCTCTTTTGAAGCGGTTTTCTCTGCAATGGCTGTTTGGGGTGTCAGCTCTTTTTGGGCGCAACCTGTAAGTATAAAAAGGCACCCTGTAAAAAGAAAAATATTTCGTATTGACATCGTTTAAACCCCTTCATTTTTCTAAGTGCTATAATACCAAAAACAACTTAGGAAGCCTCTTTGAACTTAGCACAAAAACTCATCGACATCTTAAAAAAGGACAATGTTCTGCTCACGGGTGGTGCGGGCGTTGGCAAGAGCTACCTGGTTGGTGAAGTTGTTACGGAGCTGCGAAAAGTCGGCAAGCAAATCGTCGTTTTAGGCAGTACAGGGGTCAGTGCAGTCAATGTCGGCGGTCAAACCTTGCACAGCTTTTTTGCCTTTGGCATTTGCAATCACCTCGATGAATTAAGTCGCCATGATCGTTACTCCAAAGCGAGGCTCGTTGAGATCAAAAAAGTGCTGACACGGTGCGATCTTTTGGTGATTGATGAGATTAGCATGGTTTCAGCCGATCTGCTTGATATGATTTATTATCGGTTGCGCAATGCGGGGTTTGAAGGAAGTGTGCTTTTTGTAGGCGATTTTTTCCAGCTTCCTCCTGTTTCAAAAGGCAAGGAAAATAGTCTGTTGGGCGGTTTTGAGTATGCGTTTGAGAGCAGTTCATGGAATGCCTTTAAGCCTGTGGTGGTGGAGCTTACCATCACCAAGCGGACGCACGATGATCTTTTCTTTGCACATCTTGGCAAGATACGTCGAGGAATCCTTGATAATGAGACACTCGAATACCTTGAAGCCCTGCGTATGAATGTAGGTGTGTGGGATGATGACCCAACGGTTTTGTTTGGCAGAAATAAAGAAGCCGAGATGCTCAACATCCAAAAATTAGCACAGATTGAGAGTGAGCCGATTGTCCTTAAAGCCAAAGAAAAAGTACACGAGCAGTCTTTACATGTAAACAAAATCGAAGGGTGGAAAAACGCTCTTCCCATTCCTGTGGACTTGACCTTAAAAGTGGGTGCAAAGGTGCTTTTTTGCACTAACAAATGGGGCAAATACTACAATGGTGAGCGAGGTATCATCAAAGCGATTGATGAAAATGAGGTCATCGTGGAAAAAGCGGGCGAGCTCGTGAAAGTGGAACGCCAAGAGTACACGTTGCATGAAAATGTCGTTATGGAAGGCGAAGTCAAAGAAAAACCACTCGTTTCCATTGAGCAATTTCCCCTCAAACTGGCGTATGCCATCACGATTCATAAGTCACAAGGGATGAGCATCGACTCTTTGGTCTGCAACATTAACAATATTTTTGAAAAAAGCCAGTTTTATGTGGCGATTTCCCGTGCGCGTTACCCTAAACAGCTTTTGCTTGACTACCATTATCAGCGTTTTTATGAACATTTGACGCGCTGCGTGCAAGTCTCACCCAAAGTAGGGGAGTTTTACCAAAAATCGGACATCTTAAAAATAGAAGAAGTTAAAAGCGATTCACTTTTTGGCGACTTTTGACGATTTACATGTAAACCACAAGGGGGCAACCTATGGAAGTTAATGTAAAATATGACAGTACTTCGAGTGCGACGTACAGCACGAAATCCACGATCAGTTTAAACGATGCGCAGGAAAATAAGCTGAGCGGTAAAGAGATCGTTAATGCGTATTTGGTGCAGTATCAAAAACAGATGATGGCACAATCAAGCACCACGTTTGGTGAGCAAGCCAATACGTTTAGTCTAGCAGATATTGGCTATACGGGGAAACCTATCGCTAATTTAACGCAAGATGAGGCATCGGCACTCGTCTCAGAAGATGGCTTTTTTGGCATTACCCAAACCAGTGAGCGTATCGCTGATTTTGTCGTCAATGGTGCAGGGGATGACCTTGAAAAACTCCAAGCCGGTCGCGAGGGAATGTTAAGAGGTTTTGCGGAAGCGGAGCAGATGTGGGGTGAAAAATTACCTGAAATTAGTTATACTACGATGCAAAAAGCACTTGAAAAAGTCGACGCACGTATTGCTGAACTTGGCGGGAGTGTACTCGACACATCCGTATAACAAAGGCTCCTATGAGACGCATTTTCATCGTATTTTTACTGTTACATGTAAGCCTTTTTGCGGAGACGTTGGTGCTGGAGAATTTCAAAACCAATGTCTTTGCAAAGTCCGACAAAAAGCCTGTTGAAGCGATGGTTGCTCTCATTTTTGAGGGCAAAGAGGTTAAACTGTATGAGTATAAAGTCGTGGATGCGCTCAACATTGTCATTGGCAGTTATTTTGCCGAAGATCTTGTAACCTCACGCGGTAAAGAGCTTTTCAAAGCAACCTTGATTGCGTATGCTAAAAAAACACACGGTTTAGTGATTGATGCCGTGTACATTAAAGAGCTCACTGTCAAAACCAATCCATCAACAAAAGAAATCGTTGATGCTATTAAAAAAGAGGGCGTTTTTCAACAACAGCAACAACAAAATAACGCTCCAAAACAACAACAACAATCTCAACAGCTCAACCTAGCACCTCCTCTTCCAAAACGTTCTTTGATTCCAGAAGAGAATGCGGTTAATTTTTAATGATGATGTTCACAGCTATGATCAGGATTGATCTTGGCTGTTTTGCCTGCTATAAAGTCGCGTAACGCATCTTCTACGGTATCATTTTTGTCATCAAAATAGACATCAATCCCTACATGTAAAAACTTTTTGAGTGGATCTGCTCCAATTCCTGATACAACCAGTGTATTTGCACCTAGCGCTTGAATATTGGAGACAGCATTGGCACAGCCTCCTGTGACATGTCCAGGGTTTTTATGGACACTCACTTCTTGAACAATACCATCAATCACATCAACTGCAGTATAAAAAGTCGCTTTACCAAAGTGTGCACCACGTTTTGCTCCTAGTCCATCTTCTTTCATGGTTGGAAATATTATAGTCATATCTTATCCTTTTAATAATATTTTATAATTTTATCTAAAGCAAGATTAAATAAGTCACAAGCAAACGTCACAGAATATGCTAAAATCAAAAAGTTAAAAAAAAGTATGATTAAAAGAGTAAAAATGAGAGATTTTGAAGCCGCAAAAGAGTTTTTTAAAGATACGGTTGATCCTTCGTTTTATTTTGATAGCATGAGTGCCGAAATTGCTCGCAATAAACTAAGCATTTCCATCGGCGATCCGCTTATTCCGCTTATTTTCATCATGGGTGATCCCGGTGTTGGCAAGAGCCACATCATGCGTGTCATGCACTACTCTGCGATGCGAAATGGTGCGAGTATTTTGATAGAACACCCTTTTTTTGACCCACGCGATCTTTTTAAAGAGCTCTATGAAGCCAGAGAAATGCCTTTTGATAAAAACAAAAGTCAAGGTGAGTTTTTGGATGAACTTTTTGAAGCGTACGTGGGCACATTTTGTACGATCTTCATCGATGAAGCGCAACTTCTCAATGATGAACAGTTTGAATTCCTGCGTATCCTGAGTGACACCAAACTCTTTCAATTTGTCCTTGCCATGCATAAAGATGAGGGGCGGGCTTTGCTTGCAAAAAAGCAGTTTAAAACCCGTACAAAACTGGTCATTGAGTATGGAAATTTGGAAGAAAATGAGATATTACGTTACATTCACACCCTGTTTATGGGGCATACGCACGGTGAAATCGCACTGATGTTTACTAAAAATGAAGCACGTGTGATTGCCCGATATGCCAAAGGCAACTTTAGAATGATAAAAAAGTTTTTGTATACGCTCATGAAACTGCTCGATTATGCGCAGAAAAAGGGGTTGTCGAAGTATCGTAAACTGAACAGTTGCCTTTTAACGATGGCAGCACTTGATATTGGACTGATCCATGACTAGTGTACGTTTTGAAGAGCTTGAAAAACGGTGTGCGAGGCTTAAAAAGATACGGATTTTACGTATTGTTTTTACAATAGCGTTCCTTTTTTTAGGGGGATTTGGCGGATATTATTGGATACACCATAGCAAAATTGTGCCCGTTGTTGTGCCCGTGCCACCTAAGGAGGAGCCTAAGGCGATGATCGTTATTCCAAGCCTTAGTGATCGCAATGAGAGCAATACGACGCTTTTAGAAACAATAACACCTGAAGTGTCACTTGATGAAACACTCTTTTTAGCACCGCATGTTTACAAAGAAGAGGTAAAACTACCTGTTGTTGAGACCGAAGAAGCCACACGCTCTTTACGTGAAGAACACCAGTTGCTCAAAGCGCATAATACCGTTCCAACGTTTGACAACGCCTATGCACTGGCACATTTTTACTTTGAGCGCAAAGCGTATGCAGAAGTAATCATGTGGGCAAAAGAGGCAAGCAAATATAATTCAAGCTCTGAAAAACCGTGGATACTCTACGCCAAAGCAAAGTTTTACCTAGGAGATAGAGCAGAGGCTATAAGGTCTTTGGAACTTTTTTTAAGCTATATTAATTCTAAAGAAGCACACGAACTACTAAATTTTTATAAAGGACAAGAATGAGAGTTGTTTTAGCATTATTGGGTCTTTTTTGCAGTTATCTGTACGCCTATTCTTACAACGATCTTTTGAAAGATTATGAGGCGAAAAATTTTGAAAAAGTGTGCAACGATGGTGCCGTTTTTCTGATTCGAAATGATAAAAATGAGCAAATATTAACGGCTATCGGCGATGCGTGCGCTAAAGTTGATTCGATCAACCCTTTAGGCAATGTTGCCAAAAATCTTATCAGTACCAAAGAGTACCGCGAAAGTGGCTCTTATTTTGCAACATTGGTGCTTCAAAAAAAGCTGATTTATCAATTTATGCACGACAATATCAATCTTAAAGAGCTCAAACTTCCTCGTACTGATCATGTCCTTTCCCGCGTCTTTGAGCAACTCTCCAAAGGCAACTATGAAATCGTTGAAAAACGCATTGAGATTAGCACTCCTGAGATGAATTATCTGCTCTGGCTCTCGGATGATGACCCTAAAAAAGTCTATGTCGATGAAAATAAAGATGGAAAGTTGGTTAAACGTCACTGGTATCTGTGAGGCTTTACTTTGTTTTAGGGTGTTTTGGACTAAAATCCCACCTCTAATTTTTTTACTCTAGGAACCCAATGCCTCTTAGCCGACTCAATACTGAGCAAAGAAGTGCAGCAACTGCACCCTCAGGACATAACCTTATCATCGCTAGTGCTGGAACGGGGAAAACCTCGACCATTGTGGCGAGAATTGCCCATCTTTTAAACCAAGGTATTCTGCCTTCGCGTATTTTACTACTGACCTTTACTAACAAAGCGGCGGCAGAAATGTTGGAGCGCGTGGGTGTTTTCTTTGGTAAAAATATCACCTCCCAAATTGAATCAGGTACCTTTCATGCAGTCAGTTACCGCCTTTTAAAAAAACTGGGTCGAAATATTGTTTTAAAACAGCCTAAAGATCTCAAAATTTTACTTAAAAGCATCCACGATAGACGCCGATTTGATCACATTGATTCCACAGCAAAAGCCTATGGTGCGGCGTATCTTTACGATATTTTCTCACTCTACCAAAACAGTACTGTAACGCAGAGTTTTTCCGAGTGGCTAGAGTCCAATGACAGCGAACATGGGCTCTTTTTTGATATTTACGAAGATATTTTTGAAGAGTTTCAAGCGCTCAAACGCGAATTTGGGTATGTGGATTTTAACGATCTTTTGATTTTGATGCGTGACACACTCAAGACCACTGATGTGTTGATCTTTGATGAAGTTTTGATCGATGAGTACCAAGATACCAATACCCTTCAAGGCTCACTCATTGATGCGTTTCGCTCCAAGTCGCTGTTTTGCGTGGGAGATTACGACCAGAGTATCTACGCGTTTAATGGTGCCAATATCGACATCATCGGTTCATTTGCAACACGTTATCCCAATGCCAGTGTCTTTACGCTCAATAAAAATTACCGCTCATCGCATAAAATTCTCTCTTTAGCCAACCGTGTCATTGAAAAAAATCCACGGTTGTATGAAAAAAGGCTTGAAGTAACACGCGATGGGGCATTTGAAGCACCAAAGTTGCTGATTTACGATGAGCTTTTTTCGCAGTATCAGTCCATATCGACACTCATTAAACACTCTACGCATGAGCCCTCAGATATTGCCGTTATTTTTCGCAATAACTCCACCGCTGATGGCATTGAAGCCACCCTTCGTGAACAGGGCATTGCCTGTAAGCGAAAAGGTGGCATTAGCTTTTTTGACTCGGCCGAAGTTAAAGCGATGCTCGATTTGGTGGGTGTGGTGGTGAATCCCAAAGATATGATGGCGTTTATTCATAGTTTTGAATACGCCAGAGGTGTGGGTAGCTCACTCTCCAAAGAGCTGTTCGATGGGCTTTTTAAACTGGGTGATGGCAACATTTACCAAGGATTTTTTCATCCACGAGCGGATGTTGAAGATATTTTCAAAAAGCGTGCTAAAAATCATCAACTAGGGCTTTTTGATGACATTATTGATCTTGGAAGTGTGAGCCGTTTTTACAGTTTAGGGTTTGAAGAACTTTTTCTCTCTAGTCCTATTTTAAAACACCCAAAATTGTCCATCGATGGTGCAAAATTTCTCCATCAATTTTACAAGTTTATGAAGCATGCTACGCGCATTAAAACGCCCCAAAGCCTTATCAATCATGTTTTAAGTTCGGAAGTTTTTAGTGCTATTGCTGAAATTTTAGCGGTGAAGCGTACCATTAAAAAAGATGGTACTGTCGATGAAAAATTAAAAACAGAAGCACGTGCGCGTATTTTTCGAAAAGGTCACTTACTGAAAGACTTGGCAAGTTCGTATGCTTCAAGTGAACGCTTCTTGAATGCTTTAACGCTTGGAAGCAATGAAATGAGCGAAGGCGAGGGTGTAAACCTGCTGAGCATTCATGCGAGCAAAGGGCTTGAGTTTAAAGAAGTTTATGTCATCGACCTCATGGATGGGCGCTTTCCAAACCGTAAACTCATGCAAAAAGGTGGAAGCTTAGAAGAAGAGCGACGCCTTTTTTACGTGGCAACCACACGTGCGAAAGATATGCTGATCCTCTCCTACGCCAAATATGACAAGATCAAAAAGATCAGCTACACCCATTCACCTTTTTTAGTTGAAGCGGGAATGGTACAATAGGCTTTTTCATAACCTATTGAAAAAAGAGTATCACTTATAGCACATCACTTTTTAAAACTCAAAATTGAGTCATAGCCAAAGCTATGGCGATATTTTTAGTTTTAAAAATTAACGCACTCTTAGCGAACTCTTTATCTTTTCATAGGTTATGAAAAAGCCTATAAATTTTAAAGTCTTGCTAACTTAAAAGGGATAGAATAACTCCTAAAAAGTGAGGAGTTTTTCATGTCTAAAATTTTACTGCTTATCGCCCTTTTTTCTACCTTCTTATTTGCTGAACTGCGACATGTGGATGTAAGCGAAGCGGTGGTTAACAGTGGCATCAAAATCATCGATATTCGAACCATGCCCGAATGGAAAGAGACAGGAATCGTCAAAAATGCCATTCCTTTAACCTTTTTTGATGAGCAAGGACGCTATGACGCGGAAGCTTTCATGAAAACATTGGATAAATATGTGAGCAAAGATCAAGAGTTTGCGCTTATTTGCCGTACGGGAAGTCGAACCTCTGCTGTTTCGGAGCTTCTTTCAAAGCAAGGCTACAAAGTGGTCAATCTCAAAGGCGGTATGAAATCGCTGATTCAAAAAGGCTACACACCGACGCCTTACAACCCCTAGGAGCCTGTGATGCACACAAATGAACTGATCCATGAGGATTCTCCCTATCTGTTGCAACATGCGCATAATCCCGTTAATTGGATGGCATGGAGCGATAAAGCGCTTGCCAAAGCCAAAGATGAAAACAAGCTGATCTTTCTCTCCATCGGCTACAGCACCTGTCATTGGTGTCATGTGATGGAGCGTGAGACGTTTGAAGATGACGTAAGCGCTAAGGTACTCAATGACGCGTATGTCAGCATCAAAGTCGATCGAGAAGAGATGCCAGATTTGGATAAATACTACCAAGATGTGCATTATCTGCTCACCAAACGCTCCGGTGGGTGGCCTCTGAGTATCATTATGACGCCACAGCAACAAGTTATTTTTGCAGGAACGTATCTACCACCAGTAAGTGCGCAGGGTCGCATGGGATTTAGGGAGCTGACGAGTTTCATTAAGGGCAAGTTTGACGATGCGTATGAAGAGGTGCAAAAGAGTGCGCAGAGTATTGAAGCTGCGATCAAACAGTATGAGCGAAGTTTTGAGCAAAAGCAGAGTATTCACACCGAAGCGGTGATTGAAGCTTTTGTGAGCAAGGTAAAAACGAGTTTTGATGATGTTTCCAAAGGCATTGGAAGTGCGCCTAAATTTCCCCATGCGTCCACATGGAACGCACTTTTGGATATTTACGCCCAAACTAAAAACCTTGAAGCGTTGTATATGAGCGAAGATGCGCTGTTTGCGATGGCACAAGGAGGCATAAACGACCAAATTGAGGGTGGCTTTTACCGTTACAGTGTCGATGAAGCTTGGGTGATTCCCCATTTTGAAAAAATGCTTTACACCAATGCTGAGCTGATCGAAGTCTATGCCAAATTGTATTCGCTTACGCAAAAACCGTTGTTTAATGAAGTGGTTGATAAAACCATTGAAGCGATGGATGAGCGTTTTTTAAAAGAGGGGTTGTACCTGAGTGCCAGTGATGCAGACAGTGAAGGAGAAGAGGGCAAATACTTTGTTTTTGGCTTTCTTCAAGCCAAAGAAGCGCTCTTAAAAGGTGGGCTAAGTGAAGTGGAAACGAAGGCTGTTATGGACTATTTTGGCATCACAAAATTTGGAAATTTCGAGCACCAAACCACCAATCCTGTTCTTACATGTAACGAAAAACCTGCTCGTTTGGATGAAGCCATCGCGATGTTAAAAGAGGTACGTCAACGGGTGGTGTATCCGTTTATTGACACAAAGATTTTAACTGCATGGAACGCTTTAATGGTGACTGCACTTTTTGAAGCGGGAAAAATTGAGAAAGCGAAAAGCGTGCTCGATTCTCTTCTAAATACTTTACATGTAAACGGCATTTTGTACCATCAAATCGTCTTAGGTGGCAGTTTGAAAGTGGAAGCGTTATTGGAAGATTATGCTTTTGTGATCGAAAGCTTATTGCGTGGCTACGCACATACGAAAGAGACAAACTACTTAGAGTTGGCAAAGAAACTCAGCCATGAGGCAGAGCATAAATTTTACAAAGAAGAGACATGGTATCTCTCCGATAAAGCCTTTCGTGCCAAAGCCGTTTTGGAAGATAACAGCTACAAAAGCCCGCTTTCAACTATGATTAAAAATCTTTTTGAATTAGCGAAGATCGAAAATGACACAGCGTTGTTTATCCGCGCGAAAGATATGTTGGAGAGTTTTGGCTCAGGTATTCAAAAGTACACTCATGCGTATCCCGAAGCGGTGAGGGCAATCACACTTTACATGTAAGGAAAAAATCCTTACATGTAAAAGATTTATTGCCTAGTTCCATTAAAGTAGCCTCGTATCATTCAAAATCCACTCGAAAAGAGCTTTTGGATAGTATTATACAAAGAGTTCAATGACATGTTGGAATTAGCCAAGACCATGAAAAGTGAGTCTGAGGGACAGTTAAGCAGTCGAACCCAAAAGCCCGAGTGGAAACAAGGTCGCATAAAGCAGACCGTATTGTACGAGTCAGAGTTTAGGTTCGACGATCATGTCGGTACGATGCCGACACTAACGAACTCTTCTTTATTTCAAGGAGGTTCTTGTGTATGAGTATATCGGAATTGATATTTCCAAGGCAAGTTTACAAATTCATCTAGGCACGTTTAATGAAGATATTGAAGCGGAAAATAGTCTCAAAGGGTTAAAACAACTGTACGCTAAAGTGAAAAAACGGTATGGTAAATCAGTAGAGGTTGTTTGGATTTACGAGCCTACAGGAAGTTATAGCACTTTAGTGAAACGCTTTTGTGCCCAACATGCCATATTGTGCTACATCATCAAACCTTCTCAAAGTGCTGCTTTTGCCAAAACGATTAAAAATCGCAATAAGAGTGATGTGGTAGATGCACGAATGCTCTATCAAATACATAAGATTGCACCAAGCGAAGAGATTGCTATTCCCCATTATGATGCCAAGCTAGAAACCCTACAAAATTATCTACGCTACTATAAAACAGTGATGAAAGAGCGTGTGGTAAAAACCAATCAACTCGAAGCAGCACTGAACAGAGAGGATGAGCTTTTTATCATTAGAAAGCTACGTGTTAAGATTAAAGCACTTAAAGCAGAAGAGAAGGAAATCATCACCACAATGCTTGAACTCATTAAAGCAAACAAAGCCTACGAGGAGCATTTTTCTGCGATAACTTCACTTAAAGGTATTGGCACTATTTCAGGCTTAGTGCTGTTTGATTTGTTTATGCGCTATGGTGATGCTTCATCAAAAGAGATTGTGGCATTTTGTGGGCTTGATCCTATTGAGGTTAGCTCAGGCAGTTCACTGAAACGAAAATCACGCATATCAAAACAAGGCTCACGCCTTGTTCGAAGTACCCTCTTTATGCCAACCCTCATCGCTATCAATCATAACCCTCATATGCAAATGTTCTATAATAGACTTAAAGAAAAAGGCAAACAAAGCACAGTGGCACAAATTGCTGTGATGCGTAAAATGGTAGTCATTGCATTTTCACTGTTTAAAAACAGAGAGATTTATGATACCAATAGATTTCTAAAGCTGGATGAAAAAAGGGTGGCTTGAAGTTAAAAATAGTTAAAAATTTAAGGGAGGTGAAAGGTGGAAACTGTCCCCTTTATTCTCTTTGTTATATCTTTTTGTCATTGATCAAATAAACTTAATGGCTTATTATAATGTAATCTTTTTTCTTTTATTTTATCAATCATCTTTTCCAAATTTTTTTGAGTTAAAATCGTAATATTTTTTTCTTCTAAAATTAACTGTCTATTTAAATCAAACATGGGGTTATCAATATCAGTATCTTGGTTATACATAACAGCGCGAGGAATATTATAATTTTTTGCATATTCCATTGCTAATCTTGCCCCACTATCAAGTTTTTGGTTATATATATTCCAACGAGTTGCTGAATCCTGTGCATAACTAGCAGCTAAAATTATCGTATCGCAAAATAAAGCCTGTAATCTATCTCTCTCTTTATAGCGACTACTTAATTCCATTTTTGATTTAAATTTTTCATAGTATTCGGTTATTAATAAACCACCTTCTTCTACAATCTCAAATGCTAAATCTCTATTTTTGGTAGGTAATATATCATTAAGTGGACTTGGCAAAATTGCAATCGTTTTACCTCCAATTATAGCTTGCTGATGAGCAATACTATCGCAGCCAAAAGCTAATCCGCTTACTATTGTTATATCTCGTTTGACAATTTCTTCAACAATTTTTCTTTCTCTTGTTTCGATTGTTTCATCTGGATTTAGCAAACCTATTACAGTGATATTATTGTTGTCAATATCTAATAAGTCAATATCTCCTTTGTAAAAAAGAAAAATAGGCTGTTCGCTTTCTTTAACATCACCTCTATATCGCGGGAAATTCTTATCACCAATTGCTATTAAACCATCACAACTGTCTTCAAAATTACTTAATTTTTCTTTTATATGATTTTTACTAAATTCAAAATCATCAATAGTAATTATTTCATTTTGTTTAGAATTATTATTTAGCAATGAAACAATTGTCTCTGTACTTTCATTCCCTCTTAAATTTTTTACAATCCAAGCAGTACCAATCCCTTTATAAGTTTTTACTGTTAATATGTTTATCGCATTTTCTGAATATGTCATACTGTTTTTCCCACTGCATAAAAAATAACGGAATTGGCACCATTGTCATAAAGTGACTGAATAGCATCTTCATCTATATTGACATTATTTGTGTAAATATCATCAATCAATAAAATATTTTTACCTTTTACATCATTTGAAATATTACATGTGTTTTTTGTGATTCCTGGATATGGCATATCACCATTTCCCGCATATTGGGCTGCTCTTGGTGAGTGAGCTAAATGGGTTGTTCTTGTATCAGTATGTCTAAATAAATAATCAGAGCCATCTTGAAAAGCTAATTCATGTATAAGATGTTGCACTACCTTCTTAAATAACAGCTGATTATGACTATAAGTATTTTCTGCTTTTGATCTTGGGACTATGCAAATAGTTAAGTTTCTAGGAAATAAAGTTAAATCAGTTTTTAATGCTATATATAGTGGGTTTATGGAATTGTCTAACTTTTCTTTTGAATCATTATTGAAAGTATTTTTTAAATCATTCAAATAATCAGGATTACCTTGATTTCTATATCTAGTATAGTCCGTGTGATAAAAACCTTGAATATTTTGTCTTAAATATTCATTTGCATAAATTGTAAATTTATTCATAAGTTTATTCTCCTTTTTATAGATTAACTATATTTTTAGCAGGAATACCTGCGAGTTGAGCTTGTTCTATCTCTAATTTATCATTTTCAAAAATAACCGCTAAATTTGGACTAATTTTCAAATAATCCATCG
Source organism: Sulfurospirillum multivorans DSM 12446 (assembly GCF_000568815.1). Lineage (NCBI taxonomy): Bacteria > Pseudomonadati > Campylobacterota > Epsilonproteobacteria > Campylobacterales > Sulfurospirillaceae > Sulfurospirillum > Sulfurospirillum multivorans. The sequence goes on along the minus strand of NZ_CP007201.1, from coordinate 1,918,215 downwards.
CATATTTAAATTTACTAATTTCTTGATTGTTATAATCTTCTTTAAAAAACTTATGTTTAAATATAGTTGACAAATTATGATATTCTAGAAGTAGATTTGCTTTCTGTTTATGGCTATTTGTAGCTAAAATAATCTGATGAGTTTTAGAATATTTATTTATAATTTCTAAAGTAGAAATAATGATTTTTGTCTTTTGTAAATATTTATTGTATACATTGTTTTTTATATCAATTATCTCTTCAGATTCGTGAAGCTTTAAATCTGGAATGATTGATTCTAGTTGTTCTCGTGTAAATCTTTCAGTGCTTTGATACAATGACGGTAAATTCAAATTTTTAACTTGTTGAATTGCTTCTTTATAAGCTAAAAAATTAGCCTCATCTGTATCAATTAAAGTTCCATCTAGGTCAAAAATCAAAAAAACTTTTTCATTTAATATTTCCACAATGTATTATTACCTTTGTGTATAACTATTTATTCAACGAACATTATATACAAAACAGTCTGATATGCCTAAATAAATGAACATAAAAAGCAAAATATAGCGAAAAAAACAAAAGATATAGGGGTCAGGGCTTTACTTTTAACTTTTTGTAATTTCTGTCTATATGTTACAAAGATTGGACGTCGTGTGTGATGTTTTATGAAAATGGAGGTTTAATGAAGCTTGGAAAGGTAAAGGCAGTTATCGTTTACATGTAAGGAAAAATCCTTTATAGGGGTCGGGGCTAAACTTTTAACTTTTACGCTATTTGAGTCATATGTGATGTTTTATGAAAATGAGGTTTAATGTAGTTTGGAAAGGTAAGTACAATTTTTTACATGTAAGGAAAAATCCTTACATGTAACGCTATTTTTTAAAGTGCTTTTGCAATAAAACGATTCAATCGTTTAGCAAAAGCGGCGGTATCTTCGATTTTCATTCCCTCTTGAAGCTTGGCTTGGTCAAGCAATAAAAATGCGATGTCATTAAGTTCTAAAAGATCCGCTTTAGCGCTGAGTTTTTTGAAAATCTCATGCTCAGGATTGATCTCTAAGATAGGTTTAACAGCAGGAAGATTATCCTGTCCCATCTGTTTGAGCATCTGTTGCATTTGGAAATCTGGGTCGTTTTTATCGTACACGAGGCATGATGGCGAGTCACTCAAACGACTCGAAATTTTGACATCTTTGGCATCGTCTTTGAGGATCTCTTTCATTTTGACCAAAATTTCTTTGTAGGTTTTTTCATCCTCTTCTACTTTGGCTTTGTCCTCTTTGATCTCTTCGTCAATGTCTGAGTTATTGACTGGCTTAATAGGTGTTTTATCGTACTCGCCGACCATAGGGAAGACGATGGCATCGACTTCTTCATCAAGCAATAAGACTTCGATATCTTTAGCTTTAAACTGCTCAATGAGTGGAGAGTTGCGTAGTAATTTCTCATTTTCACCCGTAATGTAGTAGATGCTTTTTTGATCTTCTTTCATCGCCTCTTTGTACTCTTTAAGGCTTACAAATCCATCGCGTTTGGACGATTTGAACAGTACAAGTTCCAAAAGCGCTTCTTTGTTGTCCCAGTCGTTGTAAAGTCCCTCTTTAACGACACGACCGAAGTTTTTGTAGAACTCAAGGTATTTTTCACTCTCTTTTTCTTTAAGTGATTTGAGTTCACTCAAGATTTTTTTAACCGAAGCTTTTTTGATCGTCTCTAATACTTTGTTTTGCTGTAAAATCTCACGGCTGACGTTAAGTGGTAGGTCTTCTGCATCGATAATACCTTTGACAAAACGAAGGTAGGTAGGAAGTAATTCTTTCTCATCATCGGTAATGAAAACGCGTTTAACATAGAGTTTAACACCTGGTTTATAGTCCATTCTAAACAGATCCATTGGAGGTGTGGAAGGGATGTAGAAGAGGGTGGTGTACTCGTATTTTCCCTCAGCCTTCGTGTGGCTCCAAAGGAGTGGATCGGTGCTATCATGAGAGATTTGTTGGTAAAAATCTTTGTACTCTTCAGGTTTGATTTGACTTTTGGCAACTGTCCAAAGCGCACTGGCTTTGTTGATCTGCTCGTTTTTCATCTCAGTGCTTTTTTCTTTGCCTTCATCGTCATACTCTTTGACCTCTTTGTCCATAAAAATAGGGAATTGGATGTGGTTTGAGTATTTTTTAATGACGTTTTGAATGCGGTAAAATTCTAAAAATTCATCTTCATCGTCTTTGAGATAAAGCGTAATGGATGTTCCGTGGCTCTCTTTGGAAACTTCGGCGATCTCATACTCAGCACCTGCAGTTGAGCTCCACATGTACGCTTTTTCTTCACCTGCTTTACGGCTAATGACTTCGATTTTATTCGCGACCATAAAGGCTGAGTAAAAACCGACACCAAATTGACCAATCAGGCTAGAGTCTTTCTTTTTGTCACCACTGAGGTTTTGCAAGAATGATTTGGTACCACTTTTAGCGATGGTTCCTAGATTTTCGATTAACTCTTCTTCATTCATACCAATACCGCTGTCGCTAATGCTCAGTGTTTTGAGCTCTTTGTTGATAGCAATGTCAATACGTGGCACATAGGAGAGCGCTTTGTACGTTTCATCCGTGAGGGTAAGGTAGTTGAGTTTATCGAGTGCATCGGAAGCATTGGAGACAAGTTCACGTAAAAAGATCTCTTTGTTGGAGTAGAGCGAGTGAATCATCAGGTCTAAAAGCTGAGTGACTTCGGTTTGAAATTGATGTTTTGACATAATCTATCCTTTAATATGTGTAGTTTGAATGTGTCAAAAAGCTTTACATGTAAAGAAAGTTTTTTGACACATTCAAAAAATTCGCGTTATTTTAGCAAAATCAGAAGCATTTGAAAGCCACTTTTGTGACTTTCAAAACAGTTTTTTAGTGGACAGCCAACGCAAGTGCTAATTTTTCGCTCATTGCTGCGTGCATTTTTTCAAACCACTGTTCATCCTCTTTAGGATTGATGGGATCAAGGTAAATAACCTGAACTTCTCCGCCATGCGCATCAATGTTTTTAGAATCAAAAATATGACGCGCACCTACGATAATAGCAGGTTGGACGATAAGCTCTAACTTCTCAGCCAAAATTTTAGCACCACTTTGGAATTTGAGAAGCTTATCACCGCGTCCGCGTGTGCCCTCAGGAAACATGGCAAGCACGCGACCTTCACTGACACGCTCTTTGCCTTCTTTGATCATCTTAATGATCGAGCGTTTATCTTTACGATCAATTGAGATCATACGAGGAGCGGGGATAATATGCCCAAAAAGTGGAATATCTTGAATCTCTTTTTTAGCAACCCAGCAGAGATTTTTAGGATAAATGGTCTCAAGGGCGACAATATCCACAAGGCTTTGATGGTTCAGGACTAAAAGCGTCGTGGTTGGACTTGCCTCGCCCACTTGTTTGATGCGAAAGCCCATTAAAAAGGTTTGCAAGTGTCCCCACGTACGTCTAATCGGATGCGTGTGGTTGCGAAAAGCGTACATCAAAACAATGATGATCAGTACGGTGATGACAAACTCTACCATCACGTAAAACCCTCTAATTTTTGATAATATTTTCACGGTCTGTCCATCCAATTTTTCCATCAGGAAGCAAGATTTTAATGTAATTTTCACGATCACCTAATTTTTCAATATCTAAGATTTTATCACTCGTAAAAAAGACCGTTGAGCGCTCCATTGGGAGGATCATAATGCTACTATTGCTTTTAAGTTTAGCGTTATTGAGCGGGTTTTGATCCAAGAAAAAGAGGGCTAAAAAGATCAATGAGAGCAGAAGATAGTACCATCTTCGGCGTTTAATAAGAATAATAAAAAAGATAAAAGAGAGTACACCATAGCCAATTGTTTTGTAAAACTCAAAGATGCTCTCTTTTGGGTTAAGCCCTAATTGAGTGCTTACCTCATCGTTTTCAATCGTCATAGGAAGCGTGATTTTATTGAATTTATTGCTTGTGAGATCAAAATAGGTAAAGTCAAAACTTTTTTGATAGTTCGGCACAATGGCATAATAGTAAATCTTTTGGCTCGTACCTGTATCGGAGAAAGAGTCTATACCGCTTTTTGCAATGCCACTTAAGGCAAAGTCTTTTAAATTTGCACCGGTCGTTTCAATCTCTAAGACGACAATCACATTTTTTGCATCAAACGTGGTTGTTTTGTATTTATTAATGGTAAGGCTCTGCGCGATGACATTGCTAAAGAGAGGATCGGTTTTGAGTTGAATCAATTGAGGAGTATTGAAGGCAATTACCTCACTCTCCAATGCCTCTTGACGCTGAATCAATGAAACGCTCAGTCGCGGCATAACCGCTGTTTTGGAGCTTATCTTAAAATAAAAGGTATTGGAGTAGGTATTGTCACGTGAGCGTTCCCACGTATTTTGGGGATTAATCACTTCGACACCGGTGGCACCTGAAAATGTATTTCCAAGACCATCAATGGTATCGTTTGCAACAATAGCTTTGAGCTTTACAGGAAAAATTTGTCCCACATAGACTTTGGAAGGAGATTCTTCAACAGAGATAAACAGCGATTTTGAGTTTCCTGAAAAAGCACTCTCTTCAGCAGCAAAAGCAGAAGTAAAGAAGGCTAAAAAGAGTGCAAGGAGTGTGAAAAATTGCTTCATCACGTTAGTTTAAAAAGCCCTCAAGCATTTTCACACCATCGGATGAGCCCAAAATCTTTTCAATAGCGCGCTCAGGATGCGGCATAAGTCCAAAGACATTTTTTGCTTTATTGCAAATACCAGCGATCGAATCTACTGAGCCATTAGGGTTTTGAATATCGCCTTTTTCGTTGGTGTAGGTAAGGAGTACCTGATGGTTGGCATACAGCTCTTTAAGACCCGCCTCATCAATGTAAAAACTTCCCTCACCATGCGCGATAGGCACATTTAAAAGTTCACCCATAGAGCATTTTTGTAAAAAAGTATTGTCATTGGCAATCACTTTAAGATGGTGAAACTGAGAGATAAAATGAACATTCTCATTACGTTTCATCGCACCAGGAAGGAGTCTTGCTTCAACCAGCATTTGAAAACCATTGCAGATACCAAGCACTTTTCCACCTTGATTGGCAAAGTCAATGACCGCTTTCATAATCGGTGAAAATTTAGCAATAGCCGCACTTCGTAAATAATCGCCATAGCTAAAACCACCTGGAAGCACAACTAAATCGGTTCCCTCTGGTAGTTTTTCTTCTTTATGAAAGACAAGGACAACCTCTTGTCCCAGTTTTTCAAAAGCGTATTTGGTGTCGATTTCACAGTTGGTGCCTGGAAATACAGCAACGGCTACTAGCATGCTGGAAACTCAATGGTGTAATCTTCAATAACGGTATTGGCCAAAAGCTCATCGCACATGATGGTCACTCTCTCGTGTGCTTTTGCTTTATCGCTCTCAGCGATATCAAGGATGATTTGCTTCCCAATACGCACATCACCCACTTCGTCAAATTTTAAAGAAGAGAGTGCATGATGAACGGCTTTTCCTTGTGGATCTAAAACGCCATTTTTGAGTTGAATGTTGACAATAACTTTCATTGTTTATCTTTTCCTTTGATTTTAGTGAGATAGAATACGTTTTAGGACTTCTTCATAAGCAACTTTGACATCGCCTAAGCCTTGACGGAAACGATCTTTATCCAATTTTTCATTGGTATCCATATCCCAAAAACGGCAACTATCAGGACTGATCTCATCCGAAAGAAGGATGTTACCCTCTTTATCCACACCAAACTCAACTTTAAAATCAACGAGTTTAAGCTTGCGTTCTGCAAAAAAGCTTTTCATGATAACGTTAATCTCACGACCAAGGCGTTTAAGCTCTTCAAGGTCAGACTCACTCTTCACAAGATTCAACAACAAGCAGTGTTCATCATTAATGATAGGATCGCCAAGTGCATCATCTTTATAGTAAAACTCTACCAAAGTGAAAGGAAGTACCGTACCATCTTTAATACCAAGACGTTTAGCTAAAGAGCCGGTTGCAATATTGCGAACAACCACTTCAATAGGAATAATTTTTACTTTTTTAATCAGTTGCTCTGTATCGTTAAGCGTTTTGACCAAGTGTGTTTGAATGCCATGTTTTTCAAGAAGGTGAAACAATTGGGTACTAATTTTACAATTAAGTGCGCCTTTGCCTGCTTCATTGCCTCTTTTTTCTGCATTAAATGCTGTCAAATCATCTTTAAACACTGAAACTAAAAGATTTTCATCGTCTGTCAAAAACAGTTTTTTACCTTTACCTTCGTATAACAATTCACCTTTATTCACTTGATTCTCCTCTTATTTTTTTATAGCAAGTATTTTGATCGCATCAACAGCACTTTTAAGTTGTAAATCTTTGAACAAATTCTCTTGACTTACAATCTCTTTATCGGCTTTCATTGCTTCTTTGGTTTTTGCTTTTGGTTTTGTCTCTTTTACTTCTGTTTTGTTTTCATCTACTTTTTTCAGTTCACCCTCTAAATGTTTTTTCAGATCTTTCTCTTTAAGGGTTTGCTCATTGGCTTTTGTCGGTACATCACCTGGATAAACAGTAATATCAGGTGTAACACCTTCTGCTTGAATGGTGCGACCACTTGGAAGGTAATAACGTGCGATGGTCAGACGAATCGCTTCATTGTCCACAACAGGAAGAACCGCTTGAACGCTTCCTTTACCAAAGGTTTTTTCACCAATAATAATGGCACGTTTATGATCTTGCAATGCGCCACTGACGATTTCACTCGCACTCGCACTGCCACCATTGACTAAAACAACCAGAGGTAGTTTGGTATTGGTCCCTGATTTGGTTGCTTTGTATTCCGCATTTTCAGACTCAACACGTCCTTTTTGGGAGACGATGATGCCCTCATCCACAAAGATGTCGACTAAGCCTACAGCTTGGTTTAAAAGTCCACCAGGATTGTTTCTAAGATCTAAAACAATACCTTTGACGTTTTTATGTTTATTGATGGCTTCTTGAACATCGCCAACAATGTTTTTATCGAAATTGACAACACGCACATAGAGGATGTTTTCATTTTCAATAATCTTGGAATAAACCGATTCGATTTTGATAATATCGCGAACAATCGAGATCGTAAGAGGTTTATTTTCTCCCTCACGCACCAATGTGAGTTCAATGCTCGTATTGGGTTTTCCACGCATAATGTTGACCGCTTCATCGATGGTCATATTGAGCGTTGATTGTTTGTTGATTTTAAGGATGATGTCGCCTGCTTTTACACCTGCTTTATCGGCAGGTGTCCCTTCCATCGGGGCAATAACCGTCAGTGCGCCATCTCTTTGACCTACGGTAATACCAAGACCACCAAATTCGCCATCGGTTTGAATCTTGAGATCTTTAAAGTGTTTTTCATCGAGGTACGAAGAGTGTGCATCGAGGTTGGTTAAAAGTCCTTCAATTGACTTTTTAACGATGTCATCAATTTTGATGTCATCAACATAATATTTTTCAATCGTTGCTAAAACGCGCGTAAATTTTGCCAAAGAGGCCAGACGGCTCTTTTCGCCTTCAGCATTATCAGCCGCAAAAAGGGTTGAAGAAAAAAAGGTTGTAATCCCCACAAACGTGGCAATAAAGCCAACGGTAGCAAATGGTAAGTGTTTCATAGCGTGTGTATGCTCCTCGCATGATATTGCGTATAGTTTGAGATCAAAGATTATAGTGCAGGTTCCCTAAATTTTCTATGAAGGCGCTTGGGTAATCAAGCGAAATTTTAAGTAACCCAAGACTTGAAATGATGGCTTTTAAACAGTAAATATAATGCCATAATGCTAAATAAACTTGACATTAATGCACTCAAAGTTGTAAAATTATATGAAAATACAAATACCTCAGGAGGAGACCTATGAACTCACTTTTTGAACAACTCACCAATCAAATGCGCGAAGCGATCGAAAGCGCCATTAGCCTTGCTTTGCACTCAAAAAACAGTGAAGCAACCCCTTTACATGTAACGTGGGGACTCATCACCAATTCAGCTTCTATTCTCAATCAAGTCTTTAACAAAATGAATATTGATAAGAGTGCGATAGAGCTTGAAGTAAAGAGTGAAGTCCAAAAACTTCCAACTGTGTCTCATGTCAGTAAGGAAAATATTTCGATTTCACGCTCTTTGGTAGAATCTTTACAAAAAGCTGAAGGTTTGATGAAGCAAAAAGGCGATAGCTATTTATCCGTCGATACATGGTTACTTTCAAGTCTTGATAGTGATCCACTCAAAAAAATTCTGGGAAAATACCTTGATCTTTTGCAGTTTAAGAAAAACCTTGAAGCGTTGCGTGGTAACAAAAAGATTGACAAACAAAGTAGCGATGAAAATCTTGAATCCCTTGATAAATACGGAATCAATTTAACGAAACTAGCCTCTGAGGGCAAGCTCAATCCTGTCATTGGGCGCGATGAAGAGATTCACCGTATGATGCAGATTTTAATTCGTAAAACCAAAAACAACCCGATTTTAATTGGTGAACCTGGAACTGGTAAAACGGCGATAGCTGAGGGATTGGCGCTTAAAATTTCCCACAACGACGTGCCACTCAGTCTTCAAAATAAAAGTGTGATTGCTTTAGATATGAGTGCACTCATTGCAGGGGCAAAGTACCGTGGTGAGTTTGAGGACAGACTCAAAGCGGTCATCGATGAAGTGAAAAAAAGTGGCAATATCATTCTTTTTATCGATGAAATTCACACCATTGTGGGGGCAGGAGCGAGTGAAGGGAGTATGGACGCTGCCAACATTTTAAAACCAGCTTTAGCGCGCGGTGAACTGCATACAATTGGTGCTACCACACTCAAAGAGTACCGCAAATATTTTGAAAAAGATGCGGCATTGCAACGTCGTTTTCAGCCTGTAACGGTTAATGAACCTAGCATCAACGAAGCATTGCAAATTTTACGTGGTATTAAAGAGAGCTTGGAAGCGCACCATCATGTGACCATTATGGATTCGGCTTTAGTGGCAGCAGCGAAGCTGAGCTCACGCTACATCAGTGATCGTTTTTTACCCGATAAAGCGATTGACCTTATCGATGAAGCAGCAGCGGAGCTTAAGATGCAAATCGAGAGTGAACCTACGGAGCTCAGTCGCATCAAACGTCTCATGAGCACGTTGATGGTTGAAAAAGAAGCGCTTTTGATGGAAAAAAATAAGAAAAATGAAGAGCGCACCCAGATGATCGAAAAAGAGCTTAGCGATGCGAAAGAGAAACGCAACGCGCTTGAAATTCAATTTGAAACAGAAAAAAGTGTTTTTAACGATATTGCTTCGATTAAGACACAATCCGAAGCCTTGCGTCGTGAGGCGGAAACTGCTAAAAAGAACAGTGACTTTAACAAAGCCGCTGAGATTGAATACGGTAAATTGCCTGAACTTCTCAAACAAGAAGAGGAGCTTAAAGCCAGATGGGAAAAGATGGTGGAGAGCGGAACACTGCTTAAAAACAGTGTGGATGAAGAGATGATCGCGACTATTGTAAGTAAATGGACGGGCATTCCTGTGACTAAAATGCTTCAAGGCGAAAAAGCTAAAGTCTTAGCCGTGGAAGAGCATCTAAAAAAAGAGGTCATAGGGCAAGATGCGGCGATTAAGGCGATTGGTCGAGCGATTAAGCGCAATAAAGCGGGACTCAGTGAGCAAAATAAACCAATTGGTAGTTTTCTCTTTTTAGGTCCAACGGGTGTGGGTAAAACTCAAAGTGCTAAAGCGCTCGCTAACTTTTTGTTTGACACAACCAAAGCGTTAATACGTTTTGATATGAGTGAATACATGGAAAAACATTCTGTCAGTCGTTTGGTTGGTGCGCCTCCAGGGTATGTGGGGTACGATGAGGGTGGACAACTTACCGAAGCAGTTAGAAGAAAACCGTACAGTGTCGTTCTTTTTGATGAGATTGAAAAAGCGCATCCCGATGTTTTCAATATCTTGCTTCAAGTGCTGGATGAAGGGCGTTTAACGGACAATAAGGGCATTACGGTTGATTTTAAAAACACGATTATTATTCTAACGTCTAATATTGCCAGCGATAAGATTATGATGTACGAGGGCGAAAAACGCACCGAAGAGGTGATGAAAGAGCTACGAACGCATTTTAAACCTGAATTTTTGAACCGACTGGATGATATTATTATTTTCAATCCGTTAAGCGAAGATGGTTTGCGCGAGATTGTCAGCATTATGTTCAAAGAGATTGAGACGAAACTTGCCGCCAAAGAGATTAAAGCTGAACTTACGGTCGCAGCAAAAGCGTTGATAGCCGAAGCTGGATTTGACCCCGTGTATGGAGCGCGTCCGCTTAAAAGGGCACTTTATGAGCTTGTGGAAGATAAACTAGCGGAACTTATTTTGGAAGAGAAATTGCATGAGGGCGAGAGCATCGTTATCGATGCAAAGAACGGTGAAATCATTATACAGCAACACTAAGGAACAAACACTTCTTACATGTAAATCTTTTTACATGTAAGAAGTTACTGACAATCTTTATCTTGAATCGAAAATTTAAACAGTTCAGCGTCGTTAAGATCGTAGAAAACATAGACAAACACAGCTCCTTTTTTCAACAGTAAGCGGGTTTCATAATCACTGCAGAGGTAACTTTTATTGTTTTCAAACGTTGTTTTAATTAGCGTGCCTTTATCGGCTTTTAAAATTGTTTTGACGTGTTCATTTGAGGAATTGATACGGTTTCGGTATTCGATGGCATTATTGACACTGACAATGTCGACGAGCGTCGTGTAGTCATCTAACATCATCGGCAAATGATCTTTGGTTCCGTCTTTAATAATGGAGAGAATTTTTGGGATGTCCTCTTCCTTAATTTCGTCCAAATCGTTTGCATCCTCAGCAACGAGCCTTGAAATAAGTGCTAAAATAATCAATAATCGTTTCATATCATTCCTTTGTCGGAATTTTACAATAAAATCTTTAAGATCGATGCCAATTTTTGGAAGGAAAATCAAATTTATGAGCTATTTAGAGTGGTTTGAAACACATGCTAACAAACATCACGCCATTGTTCAAAAATTATGCGCGCAAAAGTATACGAAAGAGAGGATCATTGACTATTTTCTCTTCGAAAACATGGTTGAAAAAGAGCCTGATTTTTGCCTGCTTTATGCTAACAAACAAAAATGCCACGACCTAAAAGCGCTGAATTGTTATCTGTGTGCGTGTCCGCATTTTCGTTTTAATGATGCAGGGTTGAATGTGGAAGAGGGCGTTACATGTAAAAGTGTGTGCTCCATCCATTCAAAGAAAAGTGGGGTGTTTGTGTACGAAAATGTCGCACATCTGGATTGCTCCGCGTGCAGTGTTCCTCACACCAAAGCGTACATAAACAAACACTTCGATGTGAGCTGGAAAATGATCATGCAAGCCTGTTTGGTTACATCTCCAAAGGCGTAGCACTCACGATAATGCCATCGCGATCTGCGTAGAGATAATCGCCTTCGTTAAAGTCAATTCCTCCAAAATGGATCCTTACATGTAAAGATCCCTCGCATGCTTCCATCGTCTTTTTTGGGCAGGTTCCAAGGGCAAAAAGTCCTACATCGATCTCTTTGGTGTTTTTAGTGTCACGAACGTATCCGTTGATGATAATGCCAGCCCAGTTATTTTCGTGAGCAAATTTCATCAGATTATCCCCAACCACAGCGGTGAACTTAGCCTCAACATCGACAACCGCAATTTGCCCAGCCCCTTCGCTTTTGAGTAGCTCAATGAGTGTTTTATTGCTTCCTGAAAGTTTAACGGTGACAATTTGACCCATAACGCGTTTCGCGCCACCGTAAGATTTTAAAATGGGGGCTAGGACGTGAACGTGTTCTGGGTATTTGTCGCAAAGATCGGCTGTGTAAAATTTCATAATTGCTCCTAGGTTTATTTGAAGAGTTGTATTAGATTTTGTTGATTAGAAATCGGAGAACGTTTGGGAAGCGTAAAATCAACGGTCTCTTTGTGGCATGTTCCACAGATTTTAAGCTCTTGATGAGCACTTACATCTTTTTGAGCGTAGACTTTTTCACGCGAGTGACAATCGAAACAGTCTTTGCCACATTGCCCTTGCTCGGAGGGTTTATTGTGACAGGTAATGCACTCATTTAATACGATATGGTTTTGGTCGTTGATGTAAGGTCGAAGCTTTGAATGGCACTCCAAACAGCTTCCGCCACACGCAACTAAAAAACTCTGAAAACTCAAAATGAGAAGAATGAGTACTAAAAAGGCTTTTTTTGACATGAATCCACTTTAGAAAATTTGTGTTAATTATACCTTTAATAACGTTAAGATAAAATAGACTTTTTTTATAACCCATTGAAAAAAGAGTATGCCCATAGCACATCACTTTTCAAAACTAAAAACGTCGCCATAGCTTCGGCTATGACTCAATTTTGAGTTTTGAAAATTAACGCACTCTGAGCATACTCTTTATCTTTTCAAGAGCTATAAAAAAAGTCTCATGCAAAATTATTCAAATTGTAGGTCAGTCCATGAAAGATTATATGATGATTTGTCAAGAGGTAAAGCGGTTTTTTTGAAAGATTGTGATTTTTTTGAAGTTTTTAGAGGGAAGAGGCGTTTAAGCCTCTAACCTTGTTTTAGCGTCAAGTTGTTTGATAACCATGTCAAGCTTAGTGTTCAGAACTGCTAAAAGCTCGTGTTTTTCTGTAGCATCTTTTTGTGCTTCTTTTAATTCTCGAATATCTTCCTCATTACGTTTTACTCGTTCTCTAAGAGAGAGAATAACAGAACCAAAAGCGATCACATAGCCAAAAATGGCAAGAGCTAAAGAAATCCACTCAAAAACTGACATTAGACACCTACCGCAACTTCACGCATGGTAACGAAAACCGTATCAGCCTTAACACCGTTGATTGTTTTACCAACGAGAGCCGTTTGAATCTCAACATCGGTGACACCTGCTTTAGCTAAAAAGCCAAAGTATGTTTTTGAACCCGTTGAAGAAGCAATTTGAATACTTACATCATGATATGCTGTAATTCCTGAATCAGAACCGCTCTCACTTTGTTTTGTATAACCTACGTATTCACCATCCAACATAGCCGCACAAAATGCACTTGCCGCAGTATCAGAAGCAGGAAGAGAAAAACCTTTTGTTGTACTACCAAGAGTATTCAATACAAGAGTCTTTGCCATTATGCTACCTCACTTTTTGAACCGATAAGGTTACTGTAATCACATTTCGTGTCAATGTCGTATCCAGCGTCAAACGCACCAATGATAAGAGCTTTTGCATCAGCAAAAGATTTACCCTGAGTAATGTGAGGAACACTAAAACTAGCAGTTTGATAGACACCTTTGCTAATTTTTTTACCGCATGAACAACGGATAGAGTTCATTTGAGCAGGCATAACGGAAGCCGTACCGCCCTCAAACTTTTTATCATAAATCTCTAGCTTACCTTCCATTAACGCTTGAACGGCAGTGAGATCACCTGCGGACATCTCAGCATAGACGGTCTTTTTAGTAACACCGCCAATAATCTGTTTAATCATTCACGAATCCTTTTGTGTTTTTTGTTTTGCAAAACATGAAGAGAAGTTTAAAAAAGAAATTGAAAATTGACTAAACATACTTTTGAAATACCAAAAACAGGACATTTGGAAGGGGTGGGTGTAAATTTTGCAATGAACAAAATATCATTTCAACATCAAAGAAGTAGAGAAAGGGGTCAAATGTGATTATTGATCGTGAGGACTTTATGACATTTTTTGAGGTTGCTTATGATGTTATTGAGGTAAGTGAACTGAAATGTTTTAAATGTGGGAAGAGGATGGAGGAATTAGGAGATCAGAGCGGTCTAACATGTTTGAATGAGCATGTGATAGGTTATTTGGAATATATGACAACTTATTCAAACATGCTTAAAGATGTGTTTGACAATGCGGACATAAGCGGTATGACTTTTCAAAAGAAAGTTATTGAACCATCGACAATATTACATGTAGGCAATGAAATATTGTTTGATAATAAACAAGTGATAAGGATTAAGTAATGCAACATAAAAACGTAGGATTAGGGAACATACATCAAATTCACAATTATGAGTTTGAGACGATCGTGGAAAGAGACGCGTTTATTCCAAGTTTGGAAGATTTAAAATTGATCTGTTTGGTCAATGGTCCGTTTTCGTATTATTCGTTAAAAAGTGTTGAACCGATTGAATGGAAACCGTTAAGCACCGTTACGATCAATTTGGAGGATTTTAGTGTTTATTCGCAAGCGGAAACACTCGAATTATTGAGCGCTAAACAAAATATTTATGACGTAACGAGTAGTAAATATAAGTGTGGATATTTAAGAGGGGGTAAAGAGGTTTTTGGAATTGAAGTTGATTGTGGTGCGTTGCCAAATGCGACGACAAAAAACATTACAATCCCAAACTATGAAATAAACTACAATTATTGGATTAATGCATCGGGAAGTTATGCACTAAAAGAAAAAACAATAATGCCATTACCTTATGTTGGAATAAATCAAAACGGAGCTACGAACATAAATATTGCAATAGTAAATGAAACAATAAGAATAGTAAATTTCTACAACTACTCAACATATAACGCAAAAATTGTTTTAAACTACACAAAAGGATAAAAAGATGTACATGTACAAAATGAAAGATGAACAGGATTATCGAATCGCAGTTAATGGGGTTGGGCATGGTGTTGTTTTAATCAAACGGGAGAATGATATTGATACAGCGTTTGGTTATTTTAAGAGTGTTGATGATGATATGATTTTGGTTTCTGAGCAAGAAGAGAATGAGATTAATACTTCTTTGAATACTGCGTTTTAAGAGAGTGTGCTTTGCACATTCTCACCTTCTTTTTTGTGACAGATAAGTCACGTTTTTTCTATCCTGTTGCGTCACACTTTTCTTTGCTGCAAAGTCACAGAAAATCAATTTTATACTTAAGGAGATTTGGTACAGAAAGAGAGGGAGCTCACGCTCCTCTGTTTTTGTTACTTAACCTTTGTTGGGGTGGAAGAACAGAGAGCGGCCTGCTTAGGGTGGAGTTTCGAAAATTTTTAGGTTTTTATAGGGTTTTTGGCGTTCGAATCGGTGTTGAAGCTTGACAAGGGAGCGAGGGCGCTAAGCGCACTTTTATCTACGGCATTCTGTATAGGGTAAGATGGGACACAGTCCCACGTTACCATATATATGCCTATACCTGCGGTGCAGGAAAGAGCGCAGAGGAGAGCGAAAACGCGCTGATTAGGGAGGAGTTTTGAAAGTGGTTTTTGAGGAAAAATGGAATATTCAAAACTGCTAACTTCGATCTTGTTTAAAAAGTGCACAGTAAAGACTGTCAACTTTTGTGCCTTCAATTTCTAAAAATGTTTTACATGCTATGGCTATTTCCTGCTCATTTTTTCCGAGTTTTACATTATTAATTATGATCTGTTTAGCTCGGCGTGTATCTGTTTTCATAATGCCTTTGAAGACGGGGTAGTAGCCAAAATCGTCCGCAGGGGGAATGGTATCATTTTTCATATCAACTTTTAAAATTTCGCTTACTTGCATAGTGGAAACAGACTCAAAAAAAGCTAAGACAGCAGATGAACTGCTAGCCTCAACGTGGTTAACGATAGTTCGTGAACCTTGTTTAAGTTGTACTCTATATTTAGGCATTTTCAGCTCCTAACATTATTCCATTTCGTTTCACATAATCTTTGCTTAATGCACAATCACTTAAGCCATTTTCAGCCGTATCAACGCCAAGAAGATAGCAGATTGATTTTAGGTTTTCGTTTGGTTCAATAGAGGAAGTACCTCCGAGAACGGTTACGATACGCTTTAAATATTCTTTCATTGCATCACAATCACTCAAAGTTGTATTTATGTCAATTCCTAAAAGCTGGCAAATAATTTTTAGGTTTTGTAGTTGATCTGTCACGGGGATACCGCCAAGGGATTGGACGATTGGGATGAAATTAGGGTAACAACATATTGGCGAACAAAGAATGCCAACATATAAAAAATGATTGTAATGAATGTCGTAAGCAGAAACACTATCACTAACAGAATAAATATCAGAACGAGAAACCTTTTGTTTAATACTATTATATTGAACAAAAGGAGCATTATAATAAAAATAATTACAAGCCTCTTCAAGAGTTAAAAAAGGATATGAAAAATCATCCGCTAAAATTTGAGAATTTCTATCAGCATAAAAAAGACCATCTTCAAGATTCATAAAACTTGAAAAAAAACCCCTTGAATCATTTGAATAAATAGTAACACTCTGAACTCCACGAAAATTATACATACATGCGTAGCCATTTAATTCAATAACATGATAATTTTTGACCACATCATAAGGGTCGGAACGAATACCAGACACCATAAATTGTGAACCCTGCTCAGAATCTACAAAAGGATAAATAGTAAAAAGAGGAAAATAATAACCTTGACTAGCATTACCATAAAGAGGAATGCCATTAAAAAAACCAACAAATTCACTCTCATGTGAAATAGTTTCAACGTAATTCATGGAAATATCCTTACTTATTCACATAACCAAGAGTATTAACAAGCTGTAAAAACGCCTCAGAAAGCCCAGTTACTTTGCCGTTGGTGTCTTTGACAAAAAGGAAATCACCGACTTGGTTTAAATCTTCGATAGATACAGCGGCGCCCGTTTCTCTGCCTAGGATTTTTTTAATCAATAGTTCATCCTGAGCAGTGAATGACTTTGTGAAGAGTTTGAATAGGAGAGTTTGATTGTAGCGTGAGGCCATAGCATTGCCGAAATTCATATGGAGGTTTTCGCGTTGATACAACGAATTTTTAGTATCGGTTTGCATTTGATATGCACCAATAGGATTAGTAGCATATTTAGAATGAACACGAGCATTAGACTTAAACCCCTGATGAGTAGCAACAATTTGAGCAGTCATTAAATTTTCAGAATTATTACCTTGCATAAAATTAAGCAAACGATAAAGCTTAGTACCTTTAAATTTTTTAACTTTAGATAATAAATTGCGCGCTTTACCAATAAGAACAAGCATAAGAACTTCAGCTTTATCAAAAATCCAAGCAATCATTTGTTCTTGTTTTTGTACAGCAAAAAAAACAGCACCAAAAACAGCTACAGACATAGCAGATTCGATAGCCTCTTTTAAAACAGGACTATCAATATCCTTGGTATATTCTTGCATAATCGTGCGCGTTTCTTGATACGCAGTCATGTAAAGAATTGTTTCAAAAAACTCCTCAGCTGTATTTTGACCAATGTTTTTAACTTGACCCATTTTAACACCTCTTTTTTTCGAGAATGTTAAGAATTAAGTTGGAAAATTGACTAACACAAATTGGGAAGTATGAAAAATAGGGAGGTTAAAGAGGGTGGGTGTAAATTTTAAGAAAAAACAAAAAGCCAAATTAATGGCTTATTGCTTATCTTTAACGTATTGTTTTAAAAGCTCAGGAACTTGCATTTTTTTCCCAAAAGCCTTTTCATAAGAATCAACATATTGCTGAACTGGGTTTGGTGCAAAATAATAATCATAAATATCGCGACCAAAAAAAACTGTAAACAACAAAGAAAAAAAGACAAAAACATATAACCAACCAAAAAACTGCTCTTTAATCTTTTGCAACATCTTACAATCCTTGACAAATAAAACTTATGTGAAATTATTTTATAGGCTAAAAACCACCTAAAAAACCACCCTTAGAAAAAAGAATATAAGCCAAGCCAACAACAACAATAATAACACCAATCCAATCAAGAAAAGAATAAAACTTATTTTTTTGTTTATTACTAATCATAGACCAGTACCTCCCATACGAGTATAAAATTCTTTAAAAATATCAGCACCATCATCATAACCCAAAATAGTAGAAATATCAAGATCATCAGAAGACAAATCAGATTCAAGCTCATCAGGTATCTCAAAATTGATTTTATCCGTGTGATCAATACCGACAACAGCATCTTTTTGTACACCAAGGTCTCTAGGTGTAGCTTGACCAAGAGCATTACCATCAAGATCATACACCGTTTGTTGAGTTTTGTTGTACTCCATAGATTCAATTTTTAGACCACTTTCAGCCGTTTTAATATCTAAGAATTGTTGTTGATAAATGAGACCTCCCATCATGTAGTTATTTAGCAAAGTGAACTGATCTGTAAACGTAGTCGTTAAAGCGTTAATAGCTTGCGTTAATGCTTTAGCGTTTTGAGAGAGAACGGAGGGAAGAGTATCGCCTTGTTGGTAATTAATACCGTTAACCACTTCTTTAGTTTGATCTTTTACAGCTTGTTTATTTTTATTTTGATCTTCTGAAACTTTTTGCATTGCTTCGTATTGTTCAATAAGCAAACGATCAGGTGCAGACATTTGTGCTTTTTGTTCATCAGTGTAATACGTGTAAGACGACCCACCACTAGCATTAGTTAAATTTTTAACATAATCAGCAACATTAAAATTAGTAATATTAGTAGAGGAATATTGTTTCACAGTACCAACGCCAGTACCTGATTGAGAAACAACAGTAGTTTCAGAAGACGTCAAAGGCGAAACAGAAGACGAACGAGCATAGGAAACGTTGTTAGAGGCAGTATAACGCCCCTGATAAGAAGCATTATTAGCGGAGGAGGAAGAACCCCCACCAGCCACCATGCCACCGCCAGTATTACCATTAAAAAGTACATCTTTTGCATAAGCATTAGACATGACTAAGCCTTTAAAGTTAAAAGGACATGAGGAGCTTCTAGGAAGTTATCGTCAGCGTCCTTTAAACGGTATGTAATGATCAAACTACCCGTTGATGGTGAATCCCAACCTAAAGAGCTTGATTGGACTGTATAGGTTCTTGTTGTAAGACCTTGCACAACAACCTGAGCGCCATCAGGATAACTTCCAAAATTTCCGTTGAGAGAAGTTAAGAGAGAGGTATCGGTTGTGCCACCACTAGAACCTAACAGACCAGCAAGAAAAACAAGAGCTGAGTTGTCAACAAGAAAATAATGAGGATAATCAAAAACACATTGAAATCCATAAGCATCATCAAATACAACACTAAGAGTATAATTTACATCAGAAATAGTGAAAGTATTAATAAAAGTATATTTCAATGAACCATCTTCATTCATAAAATCAGCACTAAAAACAAAAATTGGACTTTCCATATTGGAACCATCTTGAACAAAACAACCTAAAGAACCAGCAAAATGCGTTTGATTATCGATAGGGGAAACCGTATCCTTAGAAAAATATTGCACCCTAATTAAATATGACATAAAACCATCCTTACTTCATAATCGCATAGATTTTATCAAAGAGAACGTCATGCGATTGTAGAGAGACCATAACGAGTTTAAGGTTATCGTCATTTACTTCTTGATTTAACTCTTTTTTTTGTAGGTAATCTGCAATAATATCAGCACATGCTGAAAGCCCAACAACGTTGTTTCTTAAGACTTCGTTATCTGATAGCATAGAATCACCGTTAAGCTTGTCTACGACCTCACTAGCTACCACCAAACCACTACCGATTGCAGGGTTAAAAGTGGTAACAATACCACCAACATTTTTAAGAACCGTTGACCATTGAATATCACTTAATTTCATTTTTTTTCCTTTATTTCATTAATTTTAAAATAGGATTTGGTTTTGACAAATCCATATCAACATGAACAAACGTGTCATAAATTAAAACACGAGTGAAACCTACTTTCATAAGAGCCGAAACGATAATAAATCGAGACCTATCATCACGAGCGGAAATATCCACCGCCAATCCTTTACAATGTGCACTATCTGTTACACCTCCCACCATTTTGTTATGTTTTTCACAGCGACAAGCGCTATTAATTTTAAAAGGAATATGTGCCCACTCACGAGCAGTATCCAACATTAGAACAACATCATCATTGATATTATTTAGACCACAACCGCAATTACATGTAAATTCACTTTCTTTGAAATTTTTTAATTTTGACCAATCAATTAAAATCATTATTTAAATCCTTCCTTCTAAAAATTCGATCTCATCAGAGAGATCACAGATCAAGCAAAATCGTTCGATATTTGCACCTACATTTTGAAAGTAACTAATTAAGAGGTAGTTACGTAGCCAACGGTAAAAAGAAAGCTTTAACCGATTTTTTTGTTTTGTTAGGTAAGTCATTTATGCTCCTATTTGTTGTTGATCAGTCACAGCAAATTTATTTCTATTTCTTTGGGCTCGTTTACGGCATGAATAGTCATAATAACCACCTCGATGGGTCACAATACGACCACAACCACATGCACAGATTTTATTATCCTGTTGCGTCACACTTATTTCTTCCAGATCAGTCACAGCCTTTGCAAGTGCTCGACCAATACAAAGTGGAACACCGTTTCCAACTGCACGTTTTTTACCTTGCACATTAAAACTTTTTAAGTCGAAGTCATCTTCTAAGCCTTGCAATCTACAAAGCTCTCTAAAAGAACGGCTATCATTTGCTAAAGCACATGATTGTAATTTATGTGATCGATCAGTCACAATTTTTCTTTCAATTTGTAGGTATTTATTATCTTTGTGACCGAATTGAATGTGGCGCAGCCGAGTCACGTTTTCATACCAAGATTGATTAATGTCTAATCTTTGATGTGAGTATCCATCTATTTTAACGTTAGGTACACCTGAAACATTTTCTAAAAGAAACCAGAAGGGGTCACACTCTAAAACGATTCTTTTATATTCCATAAGCATTTCAAAACCGTAAGACTCTTCCAATACAGGGCGGTCACGTTTTAAGGGTGAAAAGTCAGGGCATGGTGGACCGCCGATCACTCCATCAAATTTACCTTTAACACCTGTAAAGTTACGGATGTCATAATGTTTA
Organism: Sulfurospirillum multivorans DSM 12446; assembly: GCF_000568815.1. Lineage (NCBI taxonomy): Bacteria > Pseudomonadati > Campylobacterota > Epsilonproteobacteria > Campylobacterales > Sulfurospirillaceae > Sulfurospirillum > Sulfurospirillum multivorans. The sequence goes on along the minus strand of NZ_CP007201.1, from coordinate 1,897,336 downwards.
CCGAGAATAATGTCACCTGAACTTACGACGCAGAAGCCTGCTTCTTTGAATGCACGATCTAGTAAGCCGATACCTGAGCATAGAGATAAAACTAGTTTCATTGTGCACACCCTACAATTAAAATCATTATTTAAATCCTTCCTTCTAAAAATTCGATCTCATCAGAGAGATCACAGATCAAGCAAAATCGTTCGATATTTGCACCTACATTTTGAAAGTAACTTACTAAAAGATAGTTACGTAGCCAACGGTAAAAAGAGAGTTTTAACCGATTTTTTTGTTTTGTTAGAAAAATCATAGATGCTCCATTTCTTCTCAAGGTCTTTTGGTACTAAAATCAACAATCGTTGGAAACTTAAGGGAATTACCTACCCTAGAAATATCGCCTCTTATTTTACGTTTATGTTCGTCGTCTAATTCGATTTGATCTAAGTGTTTGACCATAGCGTTAAAGTATTTTGTAAAATCTCTGCAATGATCTGAACAGTAAGTTTTAGGACGTCCAAAGGAGCAACGATAGCATTTATCGTTAAAGATAATAGGTTTACCGCAAACTAGACATTTCATTTATTTAAACTACTTTGATAATTTATTCATACTCAAAAATATATTGTTGAGTTCGTCAGAAACAAAATTTAATTCATCTAATTCAGAATGAAGTAAATTAGAAACAGGCAATGGGTCAGAAGGATAATGAAACATATATATAACAGAAAAATCATCAGAACCTTTTATTCGAAAACTTAATTTATAACCAATTTTAAAACTCATTTTAAGCTCCATAACATTGGGATATTTTTTCAATAAATTCATCATTTTGCCCTACACCAACATCATGCAGAGCGTTATACGTTTGATCTATGGTGTCAAATACACGATTAACAAAGTAGTGTTTATTTGCGTATAGTTTCTCATCGTCAGGATTGTAAATTTCAAGCTTATTGAAACGATCAAGGCGTTTACTATAAACGTCTTCTAAGACTGTCTTTTCATGCTTAGATTGTGTGTACTCTTGAACTTTAGTTAATGCCTCTTCAATCGTAGCTGGACGAAGATCGCCAAAGTGTGAAAGTGATGTGGAAAGGAACGCTTTAAATGCGTTATGAACGTAAATAAAATCAGTTGTAAACGGTTTGACAAAAGTGTCAATTTTTGCAGTTTGATAATGACCGTTAAACGTGCCAATAACAGCCCAAAGAGGATGCACTTCACTACGTGTAAAGCGTTGACGTACTGCGTCAGTGGTGAGCATTTTTTGAGTGCCATTTTTAAGTGTTTTAAAACCTAACATTATTTCGGTTGTATCTTGATCGCTAATGTCACGGAGGCTAAAATCTTCTAGACAACGACCCCAAAGATTGTTAAGGTTATTGAGGATTATTTCAAAGCCGTCTAGGATTTGACCGTCAATGACCATGTTTTTAAGCTTTTCTCTTCTGATCTGAAATTCGATTCTAAAGACTTCTTTTGTTTCGTCGTAATCTTTGTTTGTGCGCCATAATCCTTCGATAAAGCCTTTGTTTGGAAACTTTTTAATCTCTTTAGTTTTATTGTAGACACGCATTAAATAATCGCCACCGCCTTTCATAAAGCCTTGGAAGTTACGTCCTGAATAATAGAAGCTATCACAGCCTATTTCATCATCGTAGTAACGATTATTGCGTGTTTTTGATTTGGTACGGTGAAAGTCTAAGACGGTGAAGTTATGACCTTGTATATCACACTGCAAATGTATTTCGCTGATCTTGATTGTGTAGTGGGAGATTATAAAATCTCTTAAAAACTTGTTGACTTTTTGAATAGCGGAGATATAACCGTAACGTTGGAGGAATGAGGCACGAAATTCTACTTTACAGAATGGGTTAGGGTCTATTGTGGTTACCATCTTTTTTAAGTGGATTGTAATGTCGTGGTTTTTAATGGATACACTAAATCCACGCACCGTAGAGGGCATAATTTGAAAAAAGTCACCGCCAAAGGAGTGTTGGTATTGGGAGAAGCTTTTATTCTCGTTTTTTTGGCTTTGTGCTTGGAGCTTTGTGGAGAGTAATGTATCGAGTAGAGCGTTATAGGCTGTAACGTCTTTACCTTGCAAGAGTAGAGACGGGTAGAGGTGATATTTTAGGGTGTCGATATTTTGCCAAAGTTTGACCAGTTTTTGCATTTTAGACCTTTTGATATTTGTCGCACCTAACCCCCCTTGATAAACCATTGTGGGGGCGAAGTTTGTTTTCGCTTTTTGAAGCTCTACACTAGAGTTTCAAGAAACGAAAAGAGGGCGCTAAGCCCTCTGAATTACGCTACTTTCTCCCATGATTGCCAAATAGGTGAGAGAACATCTTGACCAAAGTCTTTAACAAAGCCTAGTGAGCCTTTAAACATGTACGTGCTATTGAGTTCTAGCTCGTTATACATTGCCTCAGAGACGTTTTGAACGAGAGTGCCACCTTTAAAAATGAGTGTGATTTTGTAACGGCTAGGATAAAAGGTTTGATTGCCTTCACTGTCAAGGATTGGAGCACCCGTTGCTTTATCTGAACGTTCTTTACCTTTTTGAACTTCACGTGCGCTAATCTGAGCGGAGAGAGTGACTTGATTTGCGTTTACTCTTGCATTGTAAAGAGCCATCATTTCGTTAAATTTATCCATCGTCATTTCATCTTCACCGATTTTTGGTGACATGTCTTTGAGACCGACGTTGTTGGCTGCTTCTCCATTGTTTACTGGTTTGTGAATGGTTACTGGGATTGTTTTACCATTTGAAGCCAAAAAAGCCTCATGCTCAAGGTCAAATTTTTTGTCAAAATCTCTATCTTGTTTTTCTGTTGTTTTCATACGATTCTTTCCTTTAGTTGTTTTTCTTTTAAATATAGATTGTGTATTTTTCTTGTCACCATTGATGGTGAAACGCCACTTTCCCTAATAATATCTTCACGTGTAATTGTGGTGCCGTAACCTCCTCTATTTAATAAGCTTAAAACAGAAACCAAAATTTGATAATCTGTTTTTGATACTTCAAATTTCATACACTAAAACCTATCCAAGATGGAACCTTTGGAATCCTCAACGAGAACCTCAAAAGTATGGTTTTTACAAAAAAGAGCTTTGATCTTTTTAGCTTTACTAAGCGCCTGAGAATACGTTCTGCATGTGTCCATGATGTTATTATTCATAATGACTTTAAAAATTGTTGACTCCTTTTTAAAATTGAAATTGTTGTTGACCGTTAGGCTCAAAACTATTAAAACGCATGACAATCTCTTCGGCTAATAATTTGGCACTTTCAAAGGTGTGCTCGTAGTTATGAATCGTTCCTGAATGGTAAAGTTCAATTTTGCCTATTGGTAAATCCCTATCTTGGTGACGTAGAAAAAGTTCAACTCTACGTACTTTTAAATCATTGATCGCTACGAATTTAAGCCTCAATTTGTCGAGAGGGATACAAAAATCGTAACTCTCAGGGCAAAGAGAGAAATGTGCCATTTGGCGTGGGATTCGGTTGAAAAGGATACATTTAGACATTTACTAATCCTTGGTGAAATTTGACATAAACGGCACGGAAGAGGTGAGACATACATGCAACTAAGGCGACCATTTTATTTTTACCGCCTTCAACTAGGCGATTGTATTTTTCTTTGATAATGTCGTTATAACGAACGGCAGACATAGCAGAAAGGTATAAAAGTTTTCGGACTAAAGAGCTACCACGTTTACTCATTGATTCTTTCTTATGAACAGAAGTACCACTCTGAAAAATACGAGGGCTAAGACCTACAAAGCTTTGAAGTTGTTTTAAGGTGTAATTTTCAGATTTTAGGAAAATAGGAACTAACTCTAAAAGGAGCGCGTAGCCTACGCCTTTGATCTGTTCTTTAAGTTCAATAACGTGAGGGAAAAGTTGTTTTAAAACATTTTCGGCTTCTTTCTCTAAACCTTTTTTTGTTTCTTTGATTGTTAGTTTTAAAGAGACGAGAAACAAATCTAAGGAGTCAATAGGGTTTTCTTTTTGGGAATGGATAAAGTTTTTTAATTGAGTATCAAGCTTACGGAGAAGATTAATTGATGATGTGTATTTACGGAGTGTTTTATCATTTTGATTGAAGATTGTTTTAAAATCTTCTTGATCTAGGGTTTGGATGAATTTAGCGATACCTTTACTATCTGCGAGATCGCTTTTAGTGCGTGAGTTTAAATGTTTTAGATAATGACTCATCATATAAGGATTGATCATAATCTGCTTGAAATCTTGTTGGCAAAGAAGCTTTTGAAGTAAGTGCATATAGTTGGAGGTTGCCTCATAGCCAACGAAAAACTCACTTTTTTTATAAGTAGTTTTTAAATAATCAAAAAAGCCTAATATTGAACCCTCATTATTTAGAATCGTGAGAGAGTCATATTTTTGACCATCACATGTAAAAGAAATATCCAACTTATCCTTGGCAACATCTACACCAACAAAAACAACTTTACGCATGGTAAATCCTTTTTTATGTATAATGTGTACTTCTTTATACTTGTAAACGTGATCTAGTCACTAGATTATTATTAAAAGTTAGTACACGAAAACCCCTATCTTTCATAAAGTGTCAAAGCACTAAGTAGTCACAAGGGGTTGAACGTGTAAAATCGACAAACAACAAATAAATAATACAGTTTAAATAAAAGGTATTAAATTAAATGTCTAAACGTATCTTACAAGTAGTCACAGGTGTGGTGGGTAATGATATCCATGTTGTCGCAAACAGGCTCATCGATATATCATTACAAGCGAGAGGTTTTGAGGTGTTTAACCTTGGTGTCAATACTTCATTAGAAGAGTTTATTGACGCTGTTGTCGAAACAGATGCAGACATACTGCTGATTTCTTCGCTCAATGGTGAAGCGGAGGGCTGGTGTCGTGATTTGCAATTTTTGCGCTCCGAGTATGATCTCAAAGAGGTTATTTTTGTGATTGGGGGCAATCTAGCTGTGGGTGAAGCAGCGCAAAGCGACATCATTCCCAAGTATAAATCGTATGGATTTGATCTTGTCTTTCATCAAATTGATCTCAATACGGGACTCGATGAGATAGAGCGTTTTGCGAAGGAGCGAGCATGAGCCTACTCCAAAAAGAGCGTGATGTCATCACCCGCAATGAGTATGCCGATAGTTTTGATTTTGATGAAATTGAAGATTTTATTCGCAATGCCAATAAAGAGATGTTTATCTCCCATCATTTTAAAAAGCGCGACAGGCTTTTGGTTCAGCCTCGTGGCGGTTTTCCAACCTATAAAAAGATGTTTGAACTTTATGAAGAGTTTATGAAAGCGGACATCGATGTTCTGCCTCTTACGATTGACAGTAACACGAGACTCAATGACTACGCGATGGCAAAAAAGATGCTTACACTCTCCGAAGAGAACGAGATGGATATGCTCAACGGCTACCCATTGGTCAATCACGGCTACCGCACGACACGTAAAATGATGACGCACTTTAACAAACCCGTCAGTCTTCGTCACGGCACACCTGATGCGAGGCTTTTAGTGGAAACGGCGCTCGCTTCGGGCATTTTCGAGATCGAAGGAGGCCCGATTACCTATATGCTCCCGTACTCAAAAAATTTCCCGCTTGATAAAGCTTTTTTATACTGGAAGTATGTCGATAAAGTCTGCGCAAAGTACTCAACGCTCAATGAGCCAATCAATCGTGAGTCTTTTGGACCACTCACTGCGACACTCGTTCCTCCGTGCATTGTCATCGTCATTCAGCTCATCGAAATGCTCCTTTCCATCGAAGAGGGCGTAAAGTCATTTTCGGTCAGCTTCTCTCAAAATGGCTCCATGATGCAAGACATTGTGACTTCTAATGTTCTGAAAAAGCTAGCACGCGAATATGCCGATATGCTTGGTGGAAGTGACGCTATCATTAACCTTGTGTACCATCAATGGATGGGTGCTTTTCCAAGAGATAAAAACCTCTCCGATTCGCTTATCAACACCAATACCGTGATAGCCGCGATGGTGCGAGCCGATAAGATCATTATTAAAACCCGTGATGAAGCCTTTGGCATTCCGACCATGCAGTGCAATGCCCAGTCGGTTGCCAATACTAAATACACGCTTCGCACGCTTAAAGGATTGCCTGTTGTTCATGATGCTGAGGAAGAGGAGAACTTGGAGCTTGAAGTGCGTGCCATTATGGACGCTGTTTTTAATGACCCTGCCGATACCTTGTGGCGTAAAGTCTTCAATACCATCAAAAACGGTTTGATCGATGTACCTTTTTCACCGCATATTATCAATCACAACGAAGTGATCACGATTCGCGATGACTCTGGTAATATCCGCATCATTGAAAAAGGGAAACTCCCACTGCCTGATCGCTGTTTTGCCTATGAAAAATCAAAAGTTAATCTGCCTGAAAGCCAAACGGAAGTGATTAATAAAATTATCCATGACATAGGGGCGATGCTATGAGTAAACTTCTCATCGATGTAGGGAGCACCTACTTTAAAGTCTGCCAGACAAGCGGTATTAGCCAGTATTTTAGGGATTTTAAGAAAGATATTTACGATGATTTGATCACCAAATGTGGCAATATTTTTGCAAACTATAAGAAAGAGGATATTTTTATCTGCTCTTCTGCTAATGGTGGTTTAAGTACACTGATTATTGGGCTTACGAACTCGTTTAGTTTGAAGTTTGCTAAAAATATAGCGTTTAATTCGGGCATTAACATCATCGATACGATTTTATACAGTAAAATTGAAGAGTGCAGAGCGCCTAGTGAACTGGTAGATGTTGTGATTATCGTGGGTGGAATTGATGGCATTGGCAATGTGTTTGATGAAAAGCTATTTGACTACCTCAAAAACGTTCAGTACAGCAACATTGTTTATGTGGGAACCAAACAAGACGCCTCCTTTTTAAGTGCGCACATTCCAGAGCTTAAAATGATTGGAAATATCATCACGGAAAAGTTACATGTAAACGGTGGCGAGCTAAAAGAGTACCTCACAAACCTCTATCAAGCGGACATTGTGGGTAAAGAAGACATCAAACATCTCTACGAAATCACCGGCAATCAAATCTACTCAACACCGTACATTGTGAACCGTTCTTTGCCACTGATTGATGCGAACTTTGAAGTGGTCAATCCGTTCATTGTCGTAGACATCGGTGGAGCTACGACAGACATTCATTACAGTCGCGATTTGGTGCGCGATAACATTGTCAGTGAAAGCGGTTATGACCGTTTAGTCTTTAAAAAACTTGGTGTCTTTAAGTCTCGTGAAACGCTTATTTTTGCAGCTAAAAACAATGAGTTTGTTTATGAGTTATTGGCGTATCTGAATGTGACGGAGAATATTTTAGAAGAGGAGAGCGAGAAGTCATTGCGCATTTTGATGCAACTTTCCATCTTTTTGGTACTGTATAAAGTCTCAAGACTTCATCCTTTGTATGTGACACTGCATCTTGAACTGCTCAATACCATCGTATTAACAGGCGGTATTACCAAAGTGCTCTCCTATGAGGAAGTTCAGATCATTATGCAATTTTTCTATAAAAAAGTGATGAATCTTCATGCTATTCCCAATATTGTTATGGATTACGACTACGCAATCTGGACATTGGGAATGGAAAATAATGAAAATTCTGCCTCCTAAGAGGCAAGCTTTAGTGCCCCAGTGGCGAACGTAGAGGTAAGAGCTTTGCTTTTACCTCGTATAAAAATTATGAATCAAAGGAGCCAAAATGTCTATAAATTGTATTCGTGCGCTGATTGAAAAAGCGGCTGTGACATGTCCTGATAAAGTCGCAGTGATTGATGGCACTAAAAAACTAACTTATTCTGATTTGTTTCGTAAAGTCAATCAAATCGCGCGCTATCTGAGTGAACTTGCCCTTCCAAGTGGTTCGCGCATCGGTATTTATTCGCATAAAAGCAGTGAACAGATTATTGCAATGTTGGCACTTCTTTCAACCGAATATATCTTCGTACCTATTTCAAGACTTTTGAAACCAGAGCAAGTGGAACACATCATCAATGATTGTGGTATGGCATGTATTATTACCGATAAATCGAAGATCAAAAGCATTGATGAGATCAACTTTCAAGGAAAAATTATCACGTATGAAGCCAGTGAGCGCGACATTGTCTCCTTTGAAGAGATCTATAAATGTTGCAGTGATGCGTTTACATGTAATATTGGCGACTATAAAAATGCGGCAATTACCTATAGTTTTGGTTTGACGGGTTTTCCTCGTGGCATTGTCATTACGCACCGCAATCTCATCGATAGTGCCAGAGTGGCGTCCAACTATTTGGAACTTAAAGAGAATGATGTTATTTCGGGGACATTGCCGTTTATCTTAGATTATGGTCTTAACCAACTTTTTTGTTCCATTTATAATCATGCGACGTTAGCGCTTCATTCTTTAGTGCTTCCAGCAGATTTTTTCAACCATCTTATCAATGATGGTGTCACCGTTCTTCCATTGATGCCTCCTCACATTACGCAAATGTTTGAAAGCGATCCTAAGCGTATTCCCAATGCAAAGCTTTTAGCCAATGTACGCATTGTGACCTCTTCGGGTGGAAAAATTACGCCTAAAATGATTGCCGATATAGAAGAGCGCTACCCAAGTGCTAAGTTTTACTCTATGCATGGGCTTACTGAAGCGTTTCGTTCAACCTATCTTGATCCTGCACAACTTAAAATTCGCCCCAATTCGATTGGCAAGCCGATTCCTGGAGTTGAAATTCATGTGATTAATGAGCAAGGGCTTGAGTGTAAGCCTCGTGAAATTGGCGAGTTGATTCATCGTGGTGGCTACATCTATAAAGGGTATTGGAAATCCAAAGAAGATACGCAAAAACGTTATAAAAGTATTGAAATTTTAGATAAAGTCGTTAATTTAGAGGGTGATCTGACCGATGAGATCGTCGTTGCCAGCGGTGATTTTGTTTACAGAGATGAAGAGGGCTATCTCTATTTTGTTTCGCGCAAGGATGATATGATCAAAGTCAGTGGTTTTAGAATCAGCCCTTATGAAATTGAAAGTGTTGTTCATGATAAATTGCCGTTAATTGCACAATGCGCTGTTTTTTCCATTGAAAATGAAAAAACAGAAGAAGAGATTGTGATGGTTTACAGCGCTGCGAGAGAAATTTCTAAAAATGAGATTGTGTTTGAATTGAAAAAACATTTGCCAAACCACATGATTCCTTCTATTATTGTTTATAAAGAGAAGCTTCCTCAAACCAGTCCCAGTGAAGCAAAAATTGATAAAGAGGTTTTGAAAAAAATGGTCATGGAGCTACGCTAAAGGCTTACATGTAAGGCAGGGCTTAATCGAAGCTTATGCAATTTTAAGTAAAGCTAAGGTAAAATCCATACCTTAAAATTATTTTTTGGTAAAGGAACTTTTGATGAAAAGAACGTATCAGCCACATAGTACACCTAAAAAACGCACTCACGGCTTCAGACTTAGAATGAAAACTAAGGGCGGACGTAAAGTTATCGCAGCACGTCGTGCTAAAGGTAGAAGCAGATTGGCCGTTTAAAGGATTATGAAACTCTCAAGGCAACGAGAGAGTATTCATACGTTTACAACCATGCAAAAAAATGGCATTATGATGGTGCCTTAGTCTTTTACAATAACGATACAGCAAAAAGAGTTGGCTTTACGGCAAGTAAAAAAGTCGGTAATGCTATCAAGCGAAATTTAGCCAAAAGAAGACTTCGGGCTATCTTTTTAGAAATTCAACACACTTTACAAAATGGCGTGTATGTTTTTGTAGCAAAAGAGAAGATTAATCACATTCCGTATGATGTTTTAAAAAAAGGCATTTTATGGTCTGTGAAAAAATTAAACTGTGTTAAAGAATGAACTCTTTAGCGCTGATGTTGATAAAGCTTTATCAGAAGTTTTTTACACTGATTGGCTATGGAAGTTGTAGGTATTATCCTACGTGTTCGCAATATGCGAAAGAGCAACTTCTACACAATAGTTTTTTAAAAGCTATCTTTTATAGTTTTATACGCATTTTGAGGTGTAATCAGCTTTTTGCTGGCGGAATCGACTATCCAGTCGTGACTAAAAAATTTGCATCTCCTCTTCCTCTTTCTCTCAAACAACCACACGCGCATCGTATTACTTTTTGGTTTGTGCCAAAAAACAAGCAAAGTTTTTATGTTATAAAAGCTTTTAAAACAACGAATTAAAGGGAATCTCGTGACAGATAAACTTACTCCTCAGATGCGCATTATACTTGCCACTGTACTATCATTTTTATTTTTTGCTCTGTATGATCATTTTTTTATCCCCAAAAATCCTCCGATTGAAACCACTTCACTTGAACAAAATGCAACGCCAACCACTACAACTAGTGCACCTGCTGATGTAAAATCTGCCAGCAGCGTTGATATTGCAGGTGCGCCTACGAGCCCATCAAAATTGGGCGAGACGATTGCAACGATTAAAGCGGCAGGGTATGAGGTTCAGATCGACAGACTTGGCAGAATTGCAAAGTTTTATCTTGAAGAGGGCAAATATAAAGACGATAACGGTGGGCGTTTTCAGCTTATCGATGCTTCTCAAGTACTTTTACCCCTTGAAATTCGATTTAGTGACAAAGCTGTTAACGAAGATGCGTTTGTTATGTCGTACAGCGCAGACAAAGATACTGTCGATGTGAATGAAAATGGTGGTAGTATTGTTTTAACACAAACACTCAGTAATGTTGTTGTGACAAAAACGATTACCTTCTTTCCATCAGGCAGATATGATTTACATGTAAAGCTTTCAACGCCAAAAGAGTACTTCATCTCTCCTGGTTTTAGACCAAGCCTTGCGGTTGATAGTTATACCTTCCATGGCGCATTGATTAAAAAAGCAGATGGCAGTATTAAGACGATTGATGATGGTAGTGCAAAAGGCGATGAGCATTTTGCAAATGCTAAAATCGTAGCAGGTGCGGATAAATACTACACGACGTTTTTTTATGAGTTAGACAAAGGCTTAGAGAGTGTTGTCTCTGTGGGCAAAGATAAAGATCCTCTTTTATTTGTCAAAGGCAATGACGATTTTAAACTCAGTGGTTACCTAGGACCCAAAGAGCATATCAAGCTTCATGCGATTAACCCTGAACTGACGGATGTTATTGAGTACGGTTTCTTTACGTTTATCTCAAAACCACTCTTCTCACTGCTTGCATTCCTTCATGGTATTTTTGGTAACTGGGGTTGGGCAATTGTAGGTATGACGATTATCGTTCGTTTAGTGCTCTATCCTTTGACGTACAAAGGTATGGTTTCGATGAACAAGCTCAAAGAGCTTGCGCCAAAAGTCAAAGAGTTACAGAAAAAATATGGTGATGATAAGCAAAAACTCAATACGCATATGATGGAACTTTATAAGAAAAACGGTGCGAATCCAATGGGCGGATGTTTGCCGATTCTTTTGCAAATTCCTGTATTCTTCGCAGTGTACCGTGTTTTACAAAATGCGATTGAGCTTAAAGGTGCTGAGTGGATTTTATGGGTACAAGATCTAGCGATCAAAGATCCTTATTTTATTCTTCCAATTTTGATGGGTATTACGATGTTTTTACACCAACGCATTACACCCACAACCTTTACCGATCCAATGCAAGAGAAGATTATGAAGTTTTTACCCCTTATCTTTACATTCTTCTTTGTAACGTTCCCTGCAGGTCTAACCCTTTACTGGTTTACCAATAACGTAGCCTCTATCGTACAACAGTTTTATGTTAATAAACTTTTTGCCAAAAAACATGAAGAACCAAAGGTCGAGAAATGATCAAAGTAGAAGCAGCAACACTCCAAGAAGCTTACTCCAAAGCCGCGAGTGAGTTGTCTTGTTCGGTCGTCGATTTAGAGATTAATATTATTCAAAATGGCTCAAGCGGATTTCTTGGGCTTTTTAAAAAGAGTGCCATTATCGAAGTGCAGCGTAAAGGTTCTAAGCCTTTTAGAGAAGAGCGCGAACGCAAAGAGTTCGTGGCACCTCCACGTAAAGAAGAGAGTCGTGAGGTCGAAACGGCGCTCAGTGATGATGACCAGCGAAGAGATCGCAATCGTCGTCCAAAAAATAGACGCAATAAGAATAAAAATAGGGAATTTCCTAAGAGTGAATTTTCTGAGCCTAAACGCTCAGAGCCACTTCCTCCTAAAGAAACCCCTAGTGTAGCGACTCCCAAAGCGGAACCAAAGGTTGAAATGCCTAAAGCTATGCCTGTTAAAGAGCCTAGACATACCATTGCACCAACAGCGATTGATCAAAATTTTCACCATGAGAAGCGTGAGCTCAATGACGTCATTGATAAAGTGCGTGTACAAATTAAAAATCTCTTTAAATACAGCTGCTTTACGCTGGAAAGTCCTAGTGTTTCTAAATACAACGACGATACGATCTTAATCGAATTTAGCGGTGAAGATGCTGCGTTATTGATTGGTAAAGAGGGGTATCGTTACAAAGCACTCTCGTATTTGCTTTACAACTGGATTAACCTTAAATACGGTCTAAATATTCGCCTTGAAATTGCCGAATTTTTGAAAAATCAAGAAGAGATGATCGAAAAATATCTTATTCCTGTGATTGAGCGTATTCGAAACAGCGGCAAAGGGCAAACCAAAATTTTAGATGGTGTTTTGATTAAGATCGCGCTTGAAGCGTTACGTGGTGAATTTCCTGAAAAATACGTTGGGATTAAATCAGGTAAAGATGGCGGTAAATTTATCGTTGTCAATGATTTTAATAGGAAAAACGCATAGATACGATTGCTGCTATTGCCACCAGTGCAGGGGTTGGTTCCATCGCGATTGTTCGCGTCAGTGGACCCAATGCCCTTGCTTTGGCGCTTAAACTCTCCCATAAAAAAAACTTTGAGCCTCGCCTTGCTACCCTAACGTTTTTGCATGACGCACAGGATGATGCCATTGATCAAGCGATTGTCATTTACTTCAAAGCACCACATAGCTTTACGGCTGAAGATGTTGTGGAGTTTCAATGCCATGGTGGTAGTGTGGTGGCGGGGATTGTTTTAGAGACATTGCTTCATCATGGGGCACGACTTGCCAATCCAGGTGAATTTTCTAAACGTGCTTTTTTGAATGGACGCATTGATCTCTCTGAAGCCGAAGCGATTGCCGCACTGATCGAGACCAAAAGTGTGGACGCGGCTAAGATGCTGACGCGCCAGCTCAAAGGCGAACTTCGTCATTTTGTTTTACATGTAAGAGAGTTATTGATAGAAATTCTTGCCTTTGTGGAAGTGAATATTGACTATGCGGAAGAAGATTTGCCCTTAGATATGATCGAGAAAATCAAAGTTAAATTAGATACATTAGCTAAAGAGCTTTTCAAAACCTATGAGAGCAGTCAAAGACGTCAAGGCTTGATGCAAGGCTTTAAAATCGCGATTGTGGGTAAGCCTAATGTCGGTAAAAGTTCGCTTTTAAACACGCTTCTGAGTTACGATAGAGCGATCATCAGTGACATTGCTGGAACGACACGCGATACAATTGAAGAAGAGCTTCGTATAGGGTCACATTTGGTGCGCATTGTCGATACAGCGGGCATCAGACAAGCACACGATACGATTGAGAAGATTGGCATTGAACGTTCCATCGCAGCGATTGAAGAGGCCGAAATCGTGATCGCACTGTTTGATAACAGTACGCCCTATGATCATGAAGATGAAACAATGCTCGCATTGCTTCAAACCTACAGTGCTTCAAAACAGATTGTGATGGTTTTGAATAAAATTGATCTTCCCAATCACTTTGAAACCAGCCATTTAAACGGAGATTTCATAGCCCTTTCGTGTCAAAATGATAGCTACGAACTGACCCAAAAATTACAAACAATCTTAGATCAAACAACGGTTGAAGACAGCCTGATGCTGACCTCTACTCGTCAAATTGATGCCGTTAAAAATACGCATGAAAACGTGCAAAGTTCCTACACTCTTTTAGGTGAGGGCGAGTTAGAACTCTTTGCTTTTCACATCAATGCAGCGATCCAGCACATCTCTTCGATCACCACAGCGTTTGATCGTGATGAGATTTTAGAGAAGATGTTTAGCAATTTTTGCCTTGGGAAATAAGGGTATTTATAAACTGTTTACCTCTGTATGCTACGATAAAAAGAGCAACACAAAGGGGTCATTATGTTTTCAACGATAGAAGAGTTTATTAAAAAAGAGTCCTCTTCTGGCATTCTTCTCATTGCGGTAACACTTTTAGCGCTGCTTCTTCAAAATAGTTTTTTAACCGACGCCTATACCCATTTTCTTCATACGCCTGTGCATATCAGTATCGGAACATTTGGCATTGCTAAGCCACTGCTTTTATGGGTGAATGATGGTTTAATGGCGATTTTCTTTTTCCTAATAGGTCTTGAAGTCAAACGCGAAGTCTTAGAAGGTGAACTTTCATCTAAAAGCCAGATAGCTTTGCCCGCCATTGCAGCACTGGGTGGTATGATCATTCCTGCGCTTGTTTTTACATTTTTTAACCATACAGATGCGTTTGCTATGAATGGGTGGGCGATTCCAACGGCAACCGATATTGCGTTTGCTTTGGGTATTCTCTCTTTACTCGGAAACCGTGTTCCTGTCTCTTTAAAAATCTTTTTAATGGCACTTGCTATTATTGATGATTTAGGTGCGATTGTGATTATTGCGCTCTTTTATACCAGTGATTTATCATTCGTATCGATTAGCATTGCTTTAGGTTCCATTGTCGTTTTAGTGGGAATGAATCAGTTAAAAGTCATCAAAAAAGCCGCCTATATTTTAGTCGGTATTGTGCTGTGGATTAGTGTTTTAAAATCAGGAGTTCATGCCACCATTGCGGGGGTTGTGTTGGCATTTTGTATTCCTCTGTATTCGACAACGCGAAAAGGTGAGCATTTCTCAATGCTTAAAGAGATGGAACATGACCTACATTACTGGGTTGCTTTCTTTATTTTGCCTCTTTTTGCTTTTGTAAATGCGGGTGTGGATCTTAAAGATCTTGCCCCTTCTGCTATTGCTTCTGATGTCTCTTTGGGCGTTATTTTAGGGCTTTTCCTGGGTAAGCAAGTGGGTGTTTTTGGCTTTAGTTTTCTTGCGATTAAACTCGGGTTTGCCTCTTTACCTACAGGTAGTAATTTTAAGCAGCTATATGGTGTAGCCATTCTCACAGGCATTGGTTTTACGATGAGCCTTTTTGTTAACTCCTTAGCTTACAATGATACGGATTTGTTCCATTATGCTGATAAATTAGCCATTTTATTGGGCTCGTTTCTCTCAGGAATCGTAGGGTATCTTTACTTACACAGTATGCCTCAAAAGATACAAGACACTTTAAGTTAAGAGATATTACAATCTAAGAAAGTCTTGTAATGGAGCAATAGGGGGATTTGCATGAGACAGCTCAATCTTAGCAAACGTCTTTTTTGGATTATTGCTTTTTGTGTCTTATGTGCCAATACGCTTATCGTCTTTTTTCTCTATCATCAAGCTGAAAATTTAGCGCAGATGCGTGCTTACTCCAAAGCAAAAACCCTTCAAGACTACTTTACATCTATGCGCTATGTGTATCATCAACAATTTTTAGAAAGTGGGATTGATCTTAACGATTCTACGATTGGATTTCTACCTGCCCATGCCTCTTCTCATATCAGTGAGGAGTTTTTGAAACGCTCGACGCAAGGCATTCGCATGCACAATGTTTCGGATCGTCCACGAAATGCGATTAACCAAGCGGATGCGCTTGAGACAAACGCCATTACTTATTTCAATCAAAACCCCGATAAAAACGAGAGTATAGCGCTGATTAAAGATGGTGATAAAGAGTTTTTCTTTTTTGCATCACCTCTTCGGATTCAAGCGTATTGTTTGGTGTGTCATGGACAGAAGAGTGAAGTGTTACCTTATATTGCCAATCGCTATGAAAATGCGTATGGGTATAAATTGAATGAAGTAAGAGGGCTTACGAGTATAAAAATTCCTAAAAACATTCTGTTTGATGAAGTATTTTCTTTTTTTTTGAAGGAGGTACTTTTTAGCTCCTTGGTTATGTTTTCCTTGCTCGTTTTAATGTATATTGCAATTCGAGAGCTTACCAAGCGCGATGTTGAACAAAAAAGAGAGCTTGAAGGGTTGGTCATTGAGCGTACAAAAACATTGGTTCAAAAAAGTGCTGAACTTGAAAAAGCATACACTCATCAGCAACATCTCTATTCTGTTTTACGCACGGTTGCCGATAGTAACCAAATTCTTATTACCACTCAAACACTCGAAGAGTTACTTTATGAAACAGCGTTGTGCCTTTTTGCCAATGACTCTTTTGCCCATGTTAAAATCGCGTTGTATGAGAACGGTGATTTACATGTAAAAGAGTCACGAGGCTTTGATGAAGAGCATGAGATTAATGCCATGGAAGAGGCTGTTTTTAGCAATGGTGGATTTCGTATCATCACCAGAGCGAGTGAAGATGTCCCTGAAAGCTGCCAAGAAACCATGCGTCGTCATCACGTGAGTGAAGCCTATGTTACGGCACTGAAAAGCGATCGATTTACCCTTACGGCGTTAGGGGTTTTGAGCATTTGCACCACCATTCCAGAAGGATTTAGTTCCGAAGAGCGCTCTATGATCGAGGAGTTAGCCGGTGATATTGGGTTTGCTATTAATTCCTTTATGCAAAAAGAGAGCATTTTAAAACTCTCGTATTATGATTCGCTGACGCATCTTGCCAATAAAGCTCTCTTAATCGAGCAAATGAGGCTTTGTATTGCTACAAATAAACTGAACGTCCTTTTTGGGGCGCTTCTTTTTATGGATTTGGATAATTTTAAATCCATCAATGATCTCAAAGGTCATGAAACAGGCGATAAACTCTTGGTGATGATGGCGCAGAGGTTGGAGTCTTATACGAAGGAGAACAATAGTATTGCACGCTTTGGAGGTGATGAGTTTGCGCTACTCCTTCCCAATCTAGGCAATGTCCTTGAAGAAGCCGCTAAGAGAGCCGAAGCAATTGCGTTGCAAATTTTGTTGGCGACCAAAGAGCCTTTTATCATTGATGGGCATCCTTTTTATATGACAGTGAGTATTGGCATTGGGCTTTTTGATGGGAACGAGAGTGCTGAGGAGTTACTGAGTCACGCCGATAGTGCGATGTATACGGCTAAAAGTGATGGACGTAACACGATTCGCTTTTTTGATCCTTACATCCAAAAAGTCATGGAAGAAAAATCTTCTATGCTCCAACAACTCAGAGACGCAATTGATTCGAAACAGTTTTTACTCTATTATCAACCTCAAGTTGACCAAAACGCGCATGTTATCGGCGTTGAGGCACTGATTCGTTTGAAAAAAGCTACAGGAGAGCTGATTCCTCCTGGGCAGTTTATTCCCTTATGTGAAGAATCAGGTCTGATTGTACCCCTAGGGCAGTGGGTTTTACGCGAAGCGATGATGCAAGTGAAACGCTGGGAAAAAGATGCCCAAAAGTCACAATGGCGCGTCTCCATCAATGTCAGCACCAAGCAGTTTGAGCGCGAAGATTTTGTCCACGTGGTGGAGAGCGTATTAAACGAGACAGCGATTGAGCCTTCGTTGATTCGTTTGGAGCTTACGGAGAGCCTTTTGATTGGAGATAGTGCTAAAGCACTTGTGAAGATACAAGCACTCAAAGCCTTAGGTGTCTCCCTCTCTTTGGACGATTTTGGAACAGGATATTCGAGTTTGCAGTATTTAAAGCATCTGAATGTGGATGAGCTTAAAATTGATCAATCGTTTATTCGGGATTTTCTCACCGATCGCAGTGATGCTTTGATTGTAGAGACGATCATCTCTATTGGTAAAAATTTCAATATGGAAGTGATCGCTGAAGGTGTTGAGAGCGAAGAGCAGTTTGAAAGACTCAAAGCCATGGGGTGTCACTATTTCCAAGGGTATTTCTTTGGAAAGCCAACACCGCCAGAAAATCTTTACATGTAAAGATTATTCACGGACAATATCGTAGCCTCTTGGGATTTCTGCACGAAAAAGTTCCTCATCTAAAAAGAGATTGGTGGATTGGTTGGTGAAGAGAATTTCGACAGCATTATCGAGTTTATCACGGTAAGAAACTTTTTCAATCTGCTCTTTTTGCGTATGAATGGTGTACGTTGTTTCTTGATAGTGGGTAATGTACCTGTTTGGTGTAACCTCTTTTGCCTCTTGCAACAATTGGGCAATATTTGGCGTATTTTCAAGCGTTGTAATAATTACTTGCTCTAACTCCGGCTCAATAATTAAAACGCGTGTGTTATTAAAATAGATCTTTTTAGAGACAGGTTTTTCATAAATCCACAGTGCTTTTTTGTCGTTGGTTGCGTAAAACGTTCCCTCATACACAATGGTTTTATTCTGATCGTTCGTTACTTTTTGAGTAAAATCACTTTGAATCGTTTTAAAGTGCTCGATTTTAGCAAAAAGGAGTGTGGTTAAAAAGAGTAACATTCCAAAAAAACGCATAAAGACTCCTTGAGATGATAAATAAGATATGGAGTTTTATCAAATAGATAGTAAAAGTATGATAAAATCCCAAGTTTTAAGAGAAACTTATGCTATAAAAGTAAAGAAAATAGAGGTGAAATCACATGATGTTGAGTAATATTGTTCGTAAAATTTTCGGCACTAAAAATGATCGCGTTATTAAAGAGCACCAAGTACGCGTAAAAAAGATCAATGCCTTAGAGCCAACATATGAAAAGATGAGTGATGAAGCCTTGTTAGAAGCCTTTAATGCTTTAAGAGTCGATGTCAAAGCAGGAACAGTAACCTTAGATGCTATTTTAAATGATGTGTTTGCAATGACCCGTGAAGCGAGCAAACGAACGACAGGAATGCGCCATTTTGATGTCCAAATGGTCGGTGGTTTGGTGTTACACGGTGGCGACATCGCTGAAATGAAAACCGGTGAAGGAAAAACCCTTGTGGCAACACTTCCGGTTGTCTTAAATGCCATGTCGGGTGAGGGTGTGCATGTTGTTACCGTCAATGATTATCTTGCTAAAAGAGATGCGGCGGATATGGCACGTATCTATAACTTCTTAGGTCTGAGTGTGGGTGTTGTGACCAATGACCTTGAAAACGATGCCAAACGTAAAGCGCAGTACGATAGTGATATTACGTATGGAACCAACAATGAGTTTGGTTTTGACTACTTGCGCGATAATATGCGCTACTCTTTGGATGAAAAAGTTCAACGTTCCCATAACTTTGTTATCGTCGATGAAGTGGACTCTATTTTAATCGATGAAGCGCGTACGCCTTTGATTATTTCAGGTCCTGCAAATCGCACACTTGATGGGTATAAAATTGCTGATGGCGTTGCTAAACAGCTGACCAAAGAGACTGATTTTGCGATTGATGAAAAAAACAGAACGGTTTTAATGACGGAAGATGGTATTAGCAATGCTGAAAAACTTTTCGGTGTCGATAACCTCTACAGCCTTGATAATGCGGTACTTTCCCATCATCTCGATCAAGCGCTCAAAGCACGTTACCTTTTTACAGCCGATGTGGATTATGTGGTTCGCGAAGGTGAAATCATCATCGTTGATGAGTTTACAGGTCGTTTAAGTGAAGGAAGACGTTTTTCTGAAGGACTGCACCAAGCCCTAGAGGCAAAAGAGGGTGTTATGATCAAAGAAGAGTCACAAACCTTAGCTGACATCACCTTTCAAAACTACTTTAGACTGTATAAAAAACTAGCAGGTATGACTGGAACGGCTCAAACTGAAGCGACCGAATTTGCTCAGATTTATAATCTTGAAGTTATCTCGATTCCTACCAATGTGCCAATGCGTAGAGAAGATAAAAACGATCTTATCTATAAAACAGAGCGTGAGAAGTTTGAAGCCGTTATCAAAGACATCAAAGTGTGCCATGAAAAAGGGCAGCCGGTTCTTGTCGGTACCGCTTCGATTGAGAAAAGTGAGCTACTGCATGCTCTTTTGAAAAAAGAAAAAGTACCACATTCGGTTTTAAATGCGAAGAACCATGAAAAAGAGGCGCAGATTATTAAGGATGCAGGTGTCAAAGGCGCTGTAACGATTGCAACCAATATGGCAGGTCGTGGTGTCGACATCAAGCTTGAGGATGAAATTAAAGCCCTTGGAGGTCTTTATATCATTGGTACAGAGCGTCATGAAAGTCGTCGTATCGACAATCAGCTTCGTGGACGTTCAGGTCGTCAAGGCGATAACGGCAAAAGTCGCTTTTATTTAAGTTTGGAAGACAATCTATTACGGATTTTTGGAAGCGATCGTATCAAAGCGATTATGGAGCGTTTAGGCATTGAAGAGGGTGAACACATCGAGTCTAAAATGGTGACGCGCGCCGTTGAAAATGCACAGAAGAAAGTGGAAGCACTTCACTTTGAGTCTCGTAAACACCTCCTTGAATACGACGATGTTGCCAATAAGCAACGTAAAACGATTTACAACTTTAGAAATGAACTTTTAAATCCAACGTTCGATATTGATACCAAAATTAAAGAGATTCGTTTTGAATTTGTGACCAATTTGCTCTTTAAAGCAGAGATTTATGAGGGCATTGCTCAGAGTGAATACAACATAGAACGTCTTATCTTGGTTCTTCAAGATGACCTCAATGAAACCTTTGAGCGTAGTTCTTTAGAGGGCTTAGACTTTGACACATTGCGTACGTTTATTTTAGAATCATTAGAGAAAATTTTTGATGCAAAAATGTCTGTGGTGGATGCAACGCAACGCCAAGAGATTGAGCGTATTTTATACCTTCAAGTACTTGATAATGCGTGGAGAGCCCATTTGTATCAAATGGACATCTTAAAAACGGGTATTGGACTTCGTGGGTATAACCAAAAAGATCCACTAACGGAGTACAAAAAAGAGAGCTATAACCTCTTTATTGAACTGGTAGAGCAGATCAAATTTGAGAGCTTTAGAACACTGCATATCGTTCAACTGCGTGACAACAAAGAAGAAGAAGAGAAGCGTGCCATGGAAGAGATGATTCGAAGAATGGAAGCCGCTAATGCTAACGCCACACTTCAACATCAAAGTCCTTATGCCGACGAAGAAGATGAAAAAGATAAAAAAGCAGCGCGTAATGAGCCATGTCCTTGCGGAAGTGGTAAAAAGTATAAACAGTGTTGTGGTAAGAGTGGTCCTAAAAAAGGGCTTTTAGCGTAAGGGAATAGGGTGCAAAAAAATCTGAGTCTCTACCTTGTCAAAAAGTATTTGCGATTTGACAAGTCACAACCTTTTATTACCGTTATTTCGCTTTTAGCATTTTTTGGTGTGGCGATTGGACTGACTGTTTTGATGGTTGCCATGGCGATTATGAATGGATTTGATAAGGAGTTTGAAAAGAAACTCTTTACGATGAATTATCCACTCTCCATCTATTCGCGTAGTTTTTCGCCTGTGGATCAAGCGCAACTCAATACGCTCAAAGAGCAATTTCCCAAACTTCTTTTTAGCCCCTATATTTCGACGCAAGTGATTATTAAAAAAGGCAATCGTTTAGAAGGTGGAATGCTCTTTGGAGTCCATTTTGAGCAAGAAGCGAAGATTAATTCCATTGTTGCTGAGGCGATTCAGGGTAAAACACTGGATAAATACGACCTCATTACGGGCAGTGAGATCGCTAAAACCCACCAATTTTCACCTGACGAAAAAGCAACACTTATTTTCACAAAAAACGATCCAGGTGGCATGAGCCTCATTCCGAAGATGAAACGCTTTAACTATCAAGGCTCTTTTCGTTCAGGGTTGATGGCGTATGATAAAGCTTACATGTACACTACGCTGGAATCCTTGGCGCAAGTGATGCAGTACGATGAGGGACATTTTGATGGTGTTCATATCTATTCGGATAATCCTTTAGTAGACATTGAAAAAATCCGTAAAGTGCTTCCTGATGATTTAGGTATTGTCGGTTGGTGGCAGATGAATGGTAACTTTTTTGCAGCCCTTGCCCTTGAAAAGCGCGCACTTTTTATTGTGTTAATGCTGATTATTTTGATCGCATCCTTAAACATCATCAGTTCTCTTTTGATGACGGTAATGAACAGGCGTAAAGAAATCGCTCTTTTACTCTCCCTTGGAGCATATAAGAAAGAGATAAAAAATACCTTCTTTTACCTTGGGTTAGTCATTGGGGGAGGGGGAATGGTGTTTGGCATTCTTTTAGGCTCTTTAGCCCTTTTTGTTTTAGGTTCATTTGACATTATCTCTCTGCCTGCAGATGTCTATGGCACAGCACGCTTGCCTCTGGATCTCTCTATGCTGGATTTTGTTTTAACGGTGGTTGGAACCAGCGTGATTGTAGCACTCTCTTCGTATTATCCTGCCTATAAAGCGACGCAAATTAACGTTTTAGATACCCTTCGAAATGAGTAGGAAGTAGGCTTAAAAAGCCTACTTTAAAAGATCGGTTTTAATATTGCAGTTTGTTTCCACTAAATCACGGAGTCTGTGTAAAAGTGCTTTGGCATCAGCACCATCTTCTGGGTAGGTGACAACGTTATCAAAAGGTTCTTGATCTAAGAAGTTTTGAATCCCTGAGAGCACTTCTGTAGCACCATTCCAATCCGTTCCTGTCAGCATAACAACGTAGTGGTTACTGTGGTTAAAAATAGCATCAGTTCTTCGAAGAATGCGTTGGAACATCTCTAAACTATCGATCTCTTTACGCTCTTCCAAGGAAAAAAAGATAAGTGAAAAAGGAACTTCGTCTTTAATACCAAAGCGCTCTAATAGTGCGATATGGTGATCAATAAGATGGGAAAGATTGATTTTTGAAAAAGTGATACCAGACATAAAAACTCCTTTATATTCCTACTGTGTGTTTAATTGTACTGTAAAATCTATGCTAACGTTTCAATTTTTTCAAAATTGAAATAATTATATCCCTCTTTGTGTTCGTAAGTAAAGCTAAGATGATGGGCTTTGATAATGTGATAGACAATATAAAGCCCTAAACCAAAACTTTGATGAGAGTTTTTTTCTTGAACAAAAGGCTCTAAATAGTGCTCAAGATCGTATTTTAGGGGTTTTCCTTGGCTGATGAAAGCAATAGCTTCTTTGGTCGCAACAATTTTAATGGTTTGGTCAATGGAGTATTTTATCCCATTATCGATCACATTTTTCATCGCAGTCGTGAAGAGTCTAAAGTCTACATGTAAAATGATTTCATCATCCAATTCGATCTCAATCTGTGAAGGCGAGATCATCGCAAGATCAATTGCCTCATCGAGCATATCCACCAGACGATACGGTTTAATGTTTTTAAGTCCTTCACCTGAGGTGATCTGCTCAATGGAGGCAAATTCGTTAATCAGAAGTTCAAGTTTCTCAAACGTACCAATCAGTCGCTCACGTTGTTTCCCACTTTCAAGCATCTCCGCACTAATGCGCCCTTTGGTAATCGGTGTTTTGAGCTCATGCATAATGTTGCGTAAAAAAAGCTGTCTGGAGTGGTTGAGTTTATTGATCTGTTCAACGGCATTGTGAAAAGCATTGGCGACTTGAGAAATTTCATCTTCCCCATCGGTTTTACAGTTGATATCAAGATCACCTTTTGCAAAACGGTCCATTTGGCGTTTGAGTTTACGAAGAGGCTTTAGTTTACGGATGGTGAGAATGTACGCGATGATAATAATGGCAAAAACAACACCAAAAATGACTTTAATCAGATCATAGCGGTAGGGCTGAAAATCTTCATCTTTAAGAAGCAAGGAAGCGTATTTCGTCTCGATGTGCAGGTAGTGGTTACTCTCGTAGCGCAAAATAGCACTCGTACCAATACGATCAGCAATTTTTTGAATAATTTGTGCATTTTGAATGATTTGCTCTTTGTCTTCTTTATCGGTAATTTCACGCATTTGGTACCCTTGTACCTGCCTTTTAAGCTCATCATTGGTGATAAAGTTATTCAGGTGAAAAAGCGTTGCACGCGAGATAATGGAGTATTTTATATTGAGTTTTTCCGTATACATTTGCTTGTCATATTCCAGCAAAAAAAGGAGTGCTAAAAAAATACTGACAATACTGATGGAAAAAATAAAGGTGATACTGTAGAAAATCGAAGATTTTGTCATTGTAAAAATTTGTATCCCACACCACGAATTGCATGGATATACGTAGGCTCCTTAGGGTTTTCACCCAGTTTTTGACGAATTCTGCCAATGATCACATCGATACTTTTATTGGTCGTCTCTTCGCTGATCGCTTCGATATTATAAATAAGCTCTTCTCTTGAAACCACACCGCCCTCTTTTTTCATCAAATAGCCTAAAATACCATACTCTGCAGCGGTAAGATGCAGCTGTTTCCCTTGTAACACAATGTTCATCTGCTCTTCATTCAAGATCAAATCTTTTGGTTTTTGCACACTCTGTTCGGTAGGAATCAACCCTTTTTGCCGACGAAGTAGACTCATAATACGTGCTTGAAGTTCCCTTGGATTGTAAGGTTTTGGAAGATAGTCATCGGCACCATTTTCCAAAGCAGTCACCTTGTCAGTAATGTCAGTGCGTGCAGAGGAGATGATGATCGGTATACTGTGGTGTTTGCGTATCTCTGTGCAGACTTCAAGACCATCGAGTCCTGGAAGCGTGAGGTCTAAAATAACAAGATCAAATTTTTGAGTGTCAAGGGTTGAAAGTCCAAGATAAGGATCGTCCGCGATGGTAATAGCAATATCAAACGGTTCTAAATACTCCATCAAAATCTCGGCAAGTTCTAAATCATCCTCGATCATCAAAACATTTGTCATCAACCCACTCCTTACATGTAAAGGATATTATAGCCTATTTAGGAGGCTTTTGCCTCCTAAATATTAGGGCATTACAAGGATAGCACGGTAGTTTTGACGGTTGATGATAACGCGTTTTTTACTGTTTTTATGTGCTTTAATTGCGCTGTTTAAATCTTTAAGAGAGGTGATGTGCATCTGTTCCACTTGGATAATGATGTCGCCTTCTCTAAAGCCCATTTTTTCAGCCTTCGAGTCCTCTTTGACTTCGAGAACAAGCACGCCTTCAACTTCTTTGGGGATTTGGTATTGGGCTCTGGTTTTATCGTTGATTTCCAAAAGACTTAGCCCTTCAATAGGCGTTGTTGTCGCTTTGCCATCACTGCTTGCCACTACCTCTTCTGAATCCATTTTTGCAAGTTTGATCTTGGTTGTTTTGACTTTTTTATCACGCTCATACGTAATGGTAATGGTTTTATCGGGCGCAATGCTTGCAACCGTATTTTTGAGCTCATTAGAGTTCTTCACTTTGATGCCATCCACTTCAAGAATCAGATCGGAGACTTGAAGTCCCCCTTTTTCAGCAGGCGAATTTTTCTCGATCATCAAAATAACGGAGCCTTGTTTGTTCTCATACAGCTCTTTAAGATCATTGGTAAGATCGGAAATGGAAACACCCATAAATCCACGCTCAATTTTGCCTGTTTCGACCAAAGAGGTTGCAATTTTTTGCACCATATTGGAAGGAATGGCAAAGCCTATGCCGTTATTTCCGCCTGTTTTGGAGAGAATCGCGCTGTTTATACCAATGAGAGCCCCTCGGCTATCCACAAGCGCACCACCCGAGTTTCCAGGGTTGATGGAAGCGTCAGTTTGAATGAAATTTTCGTATTGATTCAGTCCGACATTGTTTTTATTGAGTGCGGAGATAATACCTTGCGTGATCGTCTCACCCACGCCAAAAGGGTTACCAATGGCAAAAACAAGATCGCCTTCTAAGAGGTTAGACGAGTCGCCAAATTTAGCTACTTGGAGATCTTTCGCTTCGATTTTAACAACGGCTAGATCAGTTTTAGGATCTTCGCCGATCACTTTAGCTTTATACTCTTTTTCATCATCGGGAAGCGTTACGACAATCTCATCCGCCCCTTCAACGACGTGGTTGTTGGTAACGATGTAGCCATTGGCGGAGATAATGACACCTGAACCCAAAGAGTGCGATTTACGTTCTTGTTGTTTGAGTTCAGGCATCTTATTTCCAAAGAACTCTTTAAAGAACGGATTTTGCATGAGTTCATTGAGTTGGTCGTTTTGCTTACTTTTTTTCGTCGTTGCAATGTTGACAACACTCTTCTTAGCCTCTTTGATAGCGGTATTGTAAGAGAGGATCACATTGGAAGCTGTGGCATCTTTGCGTTCAGAATCTTTAGGCATTTGAGCGATGTCAATCGTCGCGCCAAAGAGGGATAGTGATGCAACAAGCGATAGTAAAATTATTTTTTTCATAGTCAAACTCCTTTGAAATCTTTGTCTTATGGAATTATAAAGGAGAGAGGTAAACATAAAGTAAATATTAAGTTAAGAAGCAGGGAAGTTGATTGATCTAGACTAAACTTTTATGGTATAATCGCTATAAATATTAATGGATAAAAAGAGTCCAAAACAAGGTTAACACTCATGAGTAAGAGCTTATATGAAACATTAGATGTCGCCGTCGATGCGAGTGCGGAAGAGATCAAAAAAGCTTACCGAAGATTAGCGCGTAAGTACCATCCTGACATCAACAAAGATTCAGGGGCGGAAGAGAAATTTAAAGAAATTAATGCTGCCTATGAAATCCTCAGTGATGAGCAAAAACGTCGTCAGTACGACCAATACGGCGATAGCATGTTTGGCGGTCAGAATTTCCACGATTTTGCCAATGCACAAGGGGGTGCGAATTTAGACGATATTTTACGTAGCATCTTCGGTGGCGGAGGCGGCGGTGGATTTGGAGGCTTTAGCAGTGGTGGGCGAGGCGGCTTTGGAAGCTTTGGTAGCGGCGGTTTTGGTGGGTTTAGTGAGCCAGACTTAGATGTCAGTGCTAAAATTATTATTCCTTTCAATGTGGCTATTTTAGGTGGCAAACATTCGCTCTCATACAACAATGAAAGTTTTGATGTCAAAATTCCTGCTGGCATCAAAAACGGCGAAAAGATGCGCGTGAAAGAGAAAGGTAAATCGTTTCAAGGTCAAAAGGGCGATCTTATCTTAAGTGTGGAAGTCGCCTCCAGTCCTGAATATACCAGAGAAGGTGATGATCTGGTAAAGAGCATTGATATCCCGCTTAAAACAGCTCTTTTTGGTGGTAAAATCGCTGTGGATACGCTCTATAAAGAGATTACCCTCAAAGTCAAAGAAGATACGAAAAATGGACAAAAATTTAGAGTCAAAGAGTATGGTGCATTGAACCGTAAAACGCAAAGTAAAGGTGATTTGTACTTAGTGGCTAACATCGTTCTTCCTCCTCTTGCTTCTTTGGATAGCTCCTTAAAAGCACTGTTGGAAGAACATTTACCACATTAAACTTACGAGGAGTATGCCATGCATCATGGGTATGAAGAACCGGTTTATTTGATCAGTGTTGTCGCAAAAGTTTTAACCATTCACCCTCAAACACTTCGCCAGTATGAGCGAGAAGGGCTTGTTAGGCCTTCAAGGACCGATGGGAAGATGAGGCTTTATTCACAACAAGATATTGACAAAATCAAGATGATTCAGCGCCTTACACGCGATCTTGGGGTCAATCTTGCTGGTGTTGACATCATTATGCAGCTCAAAGATAAAATCGATGATTTTGAAGTATTGGTGGAGAGTTTACGCATGGAACTCAGTGGGCTTACGAAAAAAAGTACGCAAACCAAAAATCCTTTGGTGAAACATAAAAACAGTTACGAGATCATTTTATTTGGGGAATAGTCGTGGATAATATATTAGCGATCATTTTGAGTGCAACCGCTTTAGCAACCCTCTTTAACCTTTTGTTGAAGCGTTTTAATATACCAACGATTATTGGCTATATTATCACGGGATTTGCTATTGCTTACATGTATAAATTGGGTCGCAATAATGAATCTTTGACGCATATCGCAGAATTTGGTGTTGTTTTTTTAATGTTTACCATTGGGCTTGAGTTTTCCATCAAACATCTTTTAAGTATGAAAAAAGATGTTTTCTTTTACGGACTACTTCAAGTCTCTCTGGTTGGCGGCGTGATCGCTTTGGGTGCTGAGCATTTTTTTGGTATTGAAAAAAAGAGTGCGATCATTATCGGGTATGCGCTTGCGCTTTCATCCACGGCGATTGTGCTTAAGATTCTGAATGACAGTGGAACGATTCATACCATTTACGGGCGTAAAGCGCTGGGGATTTTACTCTTTCAAGATATTGCGGTCATTCCGATCTTGTTGATGCTTAACATCTTCTCAAATCAAAACAGTTCCCTTTCTGAGCTTCTTTTGCAGACGTTGTACAGTGTGATTATCATTTTGGGTTTGATGTTTATCATCGGCAAGTATCTGCTTAACCGCTTTTTATCGCTTGTTGTCTGGGCGGATACCCAAGAAATTTTCATCGCTTCGGTGTTGCTCCTCGTTGTGGGTGCCTCATTTTTAGCGCACACTTTAGGCTTTTCCTACTCTTTGGGCGCTTTTTTGGCAGGCATGATGATGTCTGAGACGCAGTACAAACACCAAATTGAAGCCGACTTGGTTCCTTTTCGAGACTTGTTGCTCGGACTCTTTTTTATCACCGTTGGTATGCAGATTGATCTTGGGTTGATTTCTCAAAATTATGGCACGATTTTGCTTTTTTTAGTCACAATGGTTGCCTTTAAAACGCTGGTTGTTTTTGGGATTTTATTTTTTGCTGTGGGTGGTCGAGTTGCGCTGAAAACGGGTTTGGCATTGTGTCAAGCGGGTGAGTTTTCGTTGGCGATTTTAGCCCTTGCAAGCTCCACGCAGCTTATCAGTGCCAAGACATCTCAGATTTTGATTGTTACGGTTGTTTTATCGATGATTATGACGCCATTTATTCTGAAAAATATGAAAAAAATTGTCGATGCCATTACGAAAGAGCCCAATAACGGCGATTTTATGATTCACTCTTCAGGCATTAAAGATCACATCATTGTGTGTGGATATGGAAAGCTAGGGCAAGAGATTGTGTATCGTCTCAAAAAGATGAATGTCAATTATTTGGTTTTAGAACATGACATCAATCTGGTCAAACTCGGGCAAAACAGGGGTGAACCAGTTTATTTTGGCAATGCAGCTGAGAAGAGTATTTTGAAAAATGCGTTTGTGGAAGAGTCTAAAGCGGTTATTATTGCGATTAACAATGAGAAAAAACTCATTCTGCTGTGCGAGGTGCTCAAATCATTTGATGCACCGATTAAGATCGTTGCCAAAGCGAGTGACTACGATGAAAAAAAACTGCTTAAAGCACTTCAGGTGAAGCATATTGTCAACGAAGGAAGAGAAGCCGCCAAAGCACTTTTGAAAGTGGCGATGGATGAAGATATAGATTATTAGACTTCTTACAAAACTGTAAGAAGTCTTCTGCCTCGCGAGAGGCTAGCTTTAGTGCCACAGCGGCTTAGCGTAGCCTTTTCAAGGAAACTTTGTTTTGGGCTTTGCCTAAAAGGCGTGATAAAAGAGTTCTGTAGGAACTCTATTGAGTAATAAAAAGCGCTATCTCGTCGCTTAAAAAGTAGTCCGTGTTAAAGACACGATGATCTTTACATGTAAGCTTGTTTTCTTCCACTAAAATGCTAACTTGCATCATCTCTTTGGGGCTAAAACTGGCTAGTGCGATGCCAATCATGCTCCTCAATCCTAGGAAAATTTTTTCGACATGTAAATCTTCAAGGCTAAGTTTTTCGATCTCTTGAAAAAGAGGATTTTGAACGTAAGCTTCGATCTCTTTTGCGGGATAAAAACGCCTATTTTTTAAAAATCCTACTGCACCAGCCCCGATTCCTAAATAGTCTTGATGTTCCCAATACCCTTTGTTATGAACGCTTTGGTAGGTTCCGAAATTGGAGATTTCGTATTGGGGAAATCCTGCTTGTATAATCGCGTGTACGAAATCTTTGGCAAGTTCCTCTGAGCCATTGGCAACATCGGTTCGTTTGAAAAAGGGCGTCTCTTCTTCGAGGGTGAGCGCGTAGGCACTCAGATGATTGATGGGCAAGGAGCTGGCGATGTTAAGGTCTTCTTGCAACAGAGCTGGCGTGTCCAGTGCGGTGCCATAAATGAGATCAAGGGAGATGTTTTGAATGCCCAGATTTGCCGCCGAAGTGATAGCGTCTAAAGCCTGTTTGGGCGTGTGATTGCGCCCTAAAAAGGTCAATTTTTGTGCATTAAAACTCTGCACACCAAAGCTGAGACGATTGACGCCTAACGTGCGCATTCCCTCTATCCATTCCTTTGTTGCCGATTGAGGATTGGCTTCGGAGGTGACTTCGGCATTATCTGCCAAATAGGGCGTGATCATCTCAAAAAATGGTGCATACCACAAGGCTTGAATGGTTGAAGGTGTTCCGCCTCCAATAAATAAAGAGCGAATACTTTTGGAAGGTGTATTAAATTTTTCCAACTCATAGCGCAGTTGCTTTGTAATCTGTTGCATGTAATTTTGCTTGAGTACACTTTTGTTATCGTAAGAGTTAAAGGCGCAGTAGTGGCATTTGCTATCGCAAAAAGGGATATGGAGGTAAGCTAACACGGATTTCCTTGTATCAAGCAAGTTTAATGACTATTTCGATACTATTTTAACAAAAATATAGAGGTAATGCGCAATTATGGAATCACCAAAACGATACAGACCCAATGTTGCTGCCGTGATTGTCTCTGCCAAATACCCTTTTCAATGCCAACTTTTTATTGCCAG
The DNA here is from genome assembly GCF_000568815.1 of Sulfurospirillum multivorans DSM 12446. Taxonomy (NCBI): domain Bacteria; kingdom Pseudomonadati; phylum Campylobacterota; class Epsilonproteobacteria; order Campylobacterales; family Sulfurospirillaceae; genus Sulfurospirillum; species Sulfurospirillum multivorans. The sequence continues at coordinate 1,866,616 of NZ_CP007201.1, read as the reverse complement.
TCGTAGTGATATTGCCGACGCTTGGCAGTTTCCACAAGGTGGAATTGATGCGGGAGAAACCCCTCAAGAAGCCCTTTATCGTGAGCTTGAAGAGGAAATTGGTACCGGTGATGTTGAAATCATTGCAGAGTATCCTCAGTGGTTACAATACGATTTTCCTCAAAAAATTGCTCAAAAAATGTACCCTTTTGATGGACAGAGCCAGAAATATTTTTTAGTAAGACTCAAAAAAGATGCCAAGATTAACCTTGCAACCAAAGAGCCAGAGTTTTGCGACTATAAATTTGTCAATTTAGAAGAAGTGTTTGATTTTATTACCTATTTCAAGCGACCTGTGTATAAGCAAGTGTTAGAATATTTCAAAAAAGAAGGGTATCTTTAAGATGTTGATCGTTCAAAAATACGGAGGAACGAGTGTTGGCAATGTTGAGCGCATTGAGGCTGTTGCCAAACGAGTCATAGAAAGCAAACAAGAGGGACACGATCTTGTCGTCGTTGTTTCCGCGATGAGTGGTGAGACCAATAAACTCTTAGAGTATGCAGCGCATTTTAGCACAACACCCAATCATCGCGAAGTCGATATGTTATTAAGTTCTGGTGAGCGTGTGACCAGTGCTTTGCTTGCGATTGCGCTTGAAGCAGAGGGTTATGCTGCTGTTTCGATGAGTGGACGTCGTGCTGGGATTGTGACCGATGCGGTTCATACCAAAGCGCGTATTGAATACATTGATACCACACTGATGAAAAAAGAGCTAAAAGAAGGCAAAATTGTCGTCGTTGCAGGCTTTCAAGGTGTGACCGAAAACGGTGAAGTCTCAACGCTGGGTCGTGGAGGCAGTGATCTTTCTGCGGTTGCGATTGCAGGAGCGTTAGAAGCGGATCTGTGTGAGATTTACACCGATGTGGATGGTGTTTATACAACCGATCCTCGCATTGAACCTAAGGCTAAAAAACTCGATAAAATCAGCTACGATGAGATGTTAGAGCTCGCAAGTTTGGGGGCGAAAGTGCTTCAAAGCCGCTCTGTTGAGATGGCAAAAAAACTCAACGTCAATCTCGTGACACGCAGTAGCTTTAACAAACACGAAGGAACACTTATTACAAAGGAAGATAAGATTATGGAACAACCATTAGTTAGCGGTATTGCACTCGATAAAAACCAAGCCAGAGTGACACTTCGCGGTGTTACGGATAAGCCTGGCATTGCGGCTGAGATTTTTAAAAAACTCGCTGATTGTAACGTTAACGTTGATATGATTATCCAAAATGTAGGACACGATGGCACAACAAACCTTGGTTTTACTGTTCCTCAAAATGAGCTAGAGATGACAAAAGCTGCTATGAGTGAGCTTAGAGCAAGTGATGTTATGGAGTATGACAGTGACATCGTTAAAGTCTCAGTTGTGGGTGTAGGTATGAAATCGCACAGTGGTGTGGCGTGTAAAGCGTTTGACACGATGGCAAAAGAGGGCATTAACATCGAGATGATCAGTACCAGCGAGATCAAAATCTCTATGGTTATTCAAGCAAAATACGGTGAACTTGCCGTTCGTGCCCTTCACAGTGCTTACCAATTGGATAAATAATCGATGCAACAATTTCTAAAATGGACACTTGAGGAGATCCGCAAAGACGGTTCTATGATGAGCTGGATGGAAGAGAAGAGGTTCGAATGGGTTCCTCTTGCCGCTTCCATGCTCAAAAATCTTCTGGATGGCCATACGTTTATTGTGATCACCGATGATGATCGCGCGTGGTTTTCGCACTATATGCTCAGAGCCATCAACAATCACCACAAAAATAGACCGATTTTGCCTTTTATTGCGTTGCAAACACTCTATCCTAACCTTTACCAAGTCAAAACGAAAGAAGACATCGAGCTTTTAGAAAACATGCTCTCCCAAGCTTTTCCGAGTGGTTACACGTTTTTTTATGTCGGTAAAAATAGCGATGTAAAGATGCAAATTGCCAAACGTAAAGACGATAGTTTTTTATGGATTATGGACGAACATGTTCAAAATAGTTTTTACCTTTTAAGCGATGACGATAGTTTAGATATTAAATTGATTCAACTCTTTAGACTTCTCGATAAAAGTATCGATGCCGTGCTTTTTGCCGAGGTTAACTTTGAAAACGAATGATGAAGGGGTTTTCAGCCATATTTTGATTTGTAAAAATGTGGAAAAAGCCAAAGAGAGTCTGCATGAAACGTATGCCAAAGAGCGTCACCTATTTTTCATCAAAGATGAGTTTCTCATCGATGATGCCAAAGAGGTGATCAAAGAGGCGTATATCGCCGAATCTGAAAATAAATACCTTATTCTCATCGCCAAAGGATACCGCGTCGAGGCGCAAAATGCGCTTTTGAAAATCCTAGAAGAACCTCCTCGCCACATTGTTTTCATTGTCGTTGCCCCTTCTAAAACAGCTTTTTTGCCAACCGTTCGCTCACGCCTTCTTCAAAAAGAGCTCTTGATTGAACAAGAGGTGACGCACAGTGGACTCAACCTTGCGAAACTCGATCTAGGCGATATGTATCCGTTTATTCAAAAACACCAAAATGTTGAAAAAGGGCTGCTCAAAGAGTTGGTTCAAGCCATTGTGTATGAATCGATTCATGAGCATCATCTGCGTTTCAGTGAAAAAGAGCTGGAACATTTTGCAAAACTGTTGCATTTGGTGGAACTTAATACCAGAGCGCAAACGATTTTAACTTCTCTTTTGCTCTCCATTATGTTAAGAAAATACCGATGAAACTTTGTAAATTAAACGCTAACAGCGATGTTGCAGCGCTCTTTCACACTTTAGGTGTCACTCGTGAAGGAAGTACGATTTTAAAGCAAAAGGCGCATCACAATCTTATCTACATTAAAGATCTTAAAACACCTGCAGCCAATATTCTCAAACAAGATGCCTTGTCTATTGGCGCCGATCTTGCGGTGCCTAAAGATACGATTACATGTAAAACAGCTTTGGTCGATGCGATCTTAATTGCCAATGATAAACAGCTGAAAGAGCTTGCGCGCAAAGAGAAAGCGCAACCCTTTGGACTCAAAGAGGTTGCTTTAAAATTGAATGAATTGTGCGTTACATGTAAGAATGATTTTGAGATTATGGGCGTTATTAACACGAATGAAGACAGCTTTTTTCAAGGCAGTCGTTTCAGTGGTGAAGCTGCACTCAAACACATCGAAACGATGATAGGTGAGGGTGCGAGTATCATCGATTTGGGTGGTGTTTCGAGTCGTCCGGGGAGCCTGAGCGTGAGTGAAATGGAAGAGCTTGCGCGCGTGAAGCCTATCATCGATCTGATTTACGAGCATAAACTGTTTGAAAAAGCACGTTTTTCGCTCGATAGCTATTCACCTTTGTGTTTGGAATATGCACTGCAACGTGGTTTTAGTATCGTTAACGACATTACCGCTCTTGCCAATGATGATGTGGCACGTGTTGCGGCAAAGTACGATGCAACCGTCATTTTGATGCACATGCAAGGTGAACCTTTGAGCATGCAACAAGAGCCTCAGTATGACAATGTTCTCATTGAAGTGGATGCTTTTTTTGAAGAGCGTATTGCGAAGGCAAAAAGCTTTGGTATTTTCAAGATCGTTCTTGATGTGGGCATTGGGTTTGGAAAAAATTTAGAGCACAATTTAACACTTCTGAAACACCATGAACACTTTTTGCATTTTGGCTATCCATTACTTTTTGGAGCCAGTCGAAAATCGATGATCGACAAAATCATCCCTACGCCCATTTCTGAGCGTTTAGCGGGTACTTTAGCCCTTCATCTTAAGGCGTATGAACACGGTGCCACAATACTGCGCGTTCATGACGTTAAAGAGCATCTGCAAGCACTGAGTGTTTTGCGGGCTCTCAATCAAACAACCTTTTAGGACTTTTTTTGGAAAAAATTATCGATCTTTTAAACCGTATCAGCGAGCTTTACGCTATTCCTCAATGGGTTGTCAACAGTGGCGCCATTGCGATTTGTATTATTTTACTTGCCTTCCCTTTTGTTGCTCGCGTCTTGATGCGCCCCAAATATTTTAGATTTCGCGAACTCATTTTATTTAAAGTGTTGTGGCGTTGGAAGTATAAAAAAGGCGATGTCATCGGCCTTTGGTGTTATTGTCCTAAGTGTCAAAGCATGTTAATGGTGGATGATGAAAATTGCCGCTCAGAAGAGACCTTACAGCATAAAATCACCTTTTTTGTCTGCCCAACCTGTGGCGGTCATGAGCTTGGTCGTGTGGTTGGCGGCGATAGGCGTTATGTCTTAAGCTTGGTCAGGCGTGATATTTGGAGGCATATTCGAGAGGGAACGTACAATGAGGTTGCAACGGCCACCAAAGAGGCGTTGGACATCTACGCACAACTTGAAGAGGCCAAAGAACAAGATGAAAGCGACGTTTCAGCTGTTTTAGAGCAGACGACGGATGCGCTTAGTGAAACCGTCGTACCTGAGCCTGCTTTGCCTGAAGAACAAGAGGCAATAGCTTTACATGTAAACGAATCTGAAGGCGTCGAAACGGTGATACCAGCACCTGAAGAGGTAAGCAGTAGCATTGAGACCGAGGAGATCAAAAAAAGTGGAATTTGAATTTTATTATTACGTGATCTTCTTGCTGACAGGGCTTGTGGCGGGGTTTATTGATGCGATTGCAGGCGGAGGTGGCATTATTACGATTCCAGTCCTTTTAGCTTCTGGTATGCCCCCACACATCGCGCTTGCGACCAATAAACTTCAAGGTACGTTTGGGAGTGGTATGGCTTCGATTAACTTCATCCGCAAAGGTTTTATCACGTGGTCGGAAGTGATGATCGGGGTTATCTATACGTTCATTGGTGCGGCGCTTGGAACCTATGCGATTTTGCTCATGGATGCGAGCATTTTGGCGAAGATTATTCCTGCCATGCTTGTGGGGATTTTTATCTACACGCTGTTATCGCCTAAAATGGGAGAAAACGATCGCCATGCCTATCTTGGCAACCATCTCTTTTTCTTGATTTTTGGTATAGGACTTGGCTTTTACGATGGTTTTTTTGGACCAGGAACAGGAACTTTTTGGACGATTGCGCTTGTGACACTGCTTGGATTCAATCTTAAAAAAGCAACCGCACAAACCAAAGTGATGAATTTTACGAGTAATATTGTCTCTTTAGCCGTTTTTCTCTGGAGTGGTAATGTGCTTATTTTAGTAGGGTTGCTGATGGGCTTTGGGCAGATTATCGGAGCGTACATAGGATCTAATATGGTCATTAAAAAAGAGGTGAAGTTTATCCGTACCTTTTTCCTCACGATGGTGGGGCTGACCCTTTTAAAACTTATTTACAGCAGTTACATCGCATGAATCACGAAGAGTATTTAGCCAAAATCGAGCGTGCCAACGCGTGGGCAAAAGCCTATTACGTCGATGATGCGCCGCTTGCGAGTGATGAAGAGTACGACACACTTTACCATGAAATTTTAAACTACGAGAATGAAAATCCACTCTTTGCCGATGAGCACAGTCCCACAAAACGTGTGGGTGGCATGGTGCTAGAGGGCTTTAATAAAGCAGAACACAAAGCGCGCATGTGGAGCATGGAAGATGTGTTTAATGAAGCGGATCTTGATGCATGGATCGAACGTGTTAAGAAAGTCAAAGAGAATTTTACTTTTTACTGCGAACCAAAATTTGATGGTGCGAGTCTGAACCTCATTTATGAAAATGGTATGTTAAAGCAGGCGATTACAAGAGGTGATGGAAGCATTGGCGAAGATGTAACTGAAAATGTTAAGACCATCGGCTCTATTCCTTTACGCATCAACTATCAAGAACCCATTGAAATTCGTGGCGAAGTGGTCATCAAAAAAGCAGACTTTGAAAGACTCAACACTGATCGTTTAAGCGCAGGTGAGGCGTTGTTTGCAAATCCACGCAATGCTGCAGCAGGAAGCCTCAGGCAGCTCGATACGAGCATTACGGCAAAGCGTAAACTGATGTTTTACCCATGGGGCATTGGGATTAATAGCTTAACACAGAGTTTTTTGAGTCAAAAAATGAGCTTTGTCTACAGCCTTGGTTTTTTACAACCACCTCGTATCGTCGTAACGCAAAGCGTGGATGATGTGCATACCCTCTACGCAGAACTCATTGCTAAGCGTGATGAGATCGAGATGATGATGGATGGTATGGTTGTTAAGGTCGACGATGTGAGCTTGCAAGAAGAGCTTGGTTATACCGTCAAATACCCCAAATGGATGGTCGCGTTTAAATTTCCTGCGATTGAGAAAGTAACACGACTTAAAGATATTACGCTGCAAGTGGGCAGAACAGGCGTGGTAACACCTGTGGCGGAAGTGGAAGCAGTCAATATCGAAGGCGTCATCGTAGAGCGAGCAACACTGCACAATTTTGATGAGATCGAGCGTAAAGACATACGCATCGGCGATAGCGTCATTATCATTCGCAGTGGTGATGTGATTCCTAAAATTATTAAGGTTTTAACGGAGCGACGTGATGGAAGTGAAAAAGTCGTTGAGCGACCGCTCAATTGCCCTGTGTGTGGCAGTGAGCTTTTGGACGATGGCGCACTGATTAAATGTCAAAATCTCTCCTGCGATGCGCGGGTCGTGGGGGCGATTATTCACTTTGCGTCTAAAAAAGCGCTCAATATTGACGGGCTTGGCGATAAAATCGTTGAGCAACTTTACGCGCAAAAACTCGTTTTACATGTAAAAGATCTCTATACCTTGAATAGTGAGCAACTCCTCGCATTGGAGGGCTTTAAAGCGAAAAAAGCAGACAACCTTTTAGCGGCAATTGAGCAGAGCAAAGGGGTGAGTTTAGAGAAGTTCATCAACGCGCTTGGTATTGAACATATCGGTGAAGTGGCGGCTAAAAAGATCGCGCGTGCGTTTGGGTTGGAGTGGTTGGAAGCAAATTACGAGCAGATCATCGCCCTTGAAGGCTTTGGCGAAGAGATGGCGAAGAGTTTAGTTGAGTTTATCCATGTCAACAAAGCCGAAACGTATGAGCTGATGGCAGTGCTTCAGCCTATCGCTTCAAAACTAGAGATAACCGAGTCTGTTTTTACGGGCAAAACGGTGGTGCTTACAGGCTCAATGAGCCAACCACGCGATGAGATAAAAGTGATGTTAGAGAAATTGGGTGCAAAAGTGAGTGGAAGTGTCTCTAAAAAGACCGATTTTGTCATTTATGGCGAAGAAGCAGGCAGTAAGTTAGCTAAAGCCTTAGAACTGGGTGTCAAGACACTGAGTGAAAGTGAATTAAACGGGATGATAAAATGAGACTGGATAGTTATCTGTTTGAAAAAGGGTTCGCCCAAAGTCGCAATAAAGCGGCGGAATTAATTAAAGAGGGAAGTGTTTGGCTCAACGGCAAAGTAGAGCGTAAGAGCTCTGTGGAGATTGGGGAGAATGACACGGTTGACGTGACAAAAATGGCGCAATATGTCAGTCGTGCGGGGCTTAAACTGCGTGGATTTATCAATGAATTAGGGTTACATGTAAAGGGTCTTGATGTTCTTGACATTGGCAGTAGTACGGGTGGTTTTGTGCAGGTGTGGCTGGAAGAAGATGTCAAAAGTGTAACCGCAGTAGATGTAGGAAGTGAGCAGCTTCACCCCTCATTAAAAGTCGATTCTCGCATTATTTTGCATGAAAATAGCGATATCCGACTTTTTAAGCCTGAACGAACCTACGATATGGTCAGTTGCGATGTTTCGTTTATTGGGATTGGAGCACTTATCGACGTAATCGATACGTTAGCAAATTGTGCTATTATCATCTTGTTTAAGCCCCAATTTGAAGTGGGCAAAGATGTCAAGCGCTCCACTAAAGGAGTCGTTAAAGATGGCTCGGCTATTATGCGCGCACATTATCAGTTTGAGGCACTTGCCGTTACGCTTGGATGGACATTGATCGACAAAAGAGAATCGCTTATAAAAGGAAAAGAGGGGAATGTTGAGACGTTCTACTATTTTAAAAAAAGAGAGTGTTGACACCCTTGCCATCGGAAGTTTTGATGGCATTCATGTAGGGCACAGACAGCTTATCAACCATTTAGGATCTCACGGGGCACTTTTTGTCATCGACAAAGACCAAGCAAACCTAACCCCTGGGATTAAGCGTAGCGAATATGCGGGCTATCCGTGTATGTTTTTTCATTTTCTCAAAGTAAAACACCTCAGTGGCGCTGAGTTTGTCAACCTTTTAAAAAAAGAGTTTCCCCATCTTAAAAAGATTGTTGTTGGCTATGATTTTTGTTTTGGAAAACATCGCTCTTGCACGGCGAAAGATCTTAAAACGTTTTTTGATGGTGACGTGGTGATTGTTGAAGAGTTTAGCTACCAAGGCAATTCCGTGCATTCAAGCTTGATTCGCACCTACTTACAAGAGGGGCGTTTAGAAGAGGCGAACCGTTTTTTAGGGCGTGAATATGCCATAACAGGCGATGTTGTCACGGGGCAAGGGCTTGGTAAAACAGAGCTTGTACCAACTCTGAATCTTAAAGTTTTGGAGTATCTCATTCCCCATCAAGGCGTTTATGCGACACGTACGCGCATTGCGCAAACAATTTACGATTCGGTTTCATTTATTGGGGTGAGAGAGAGTACCGATGGGTCATTTTCCATTGAGACGCATATTTTAGACGCGACACTTCCGCAAATTCATGGCGCCGTTGAGCTCTTTTTTGTAGCGTTTTTGCGCGATAATCAAAAATTTAACAGCTTAAGTGAACTTAAATCTCACATTGAACACGATTGCGAGGAAGCTCGAAAATACCTTGGAACCTGTAGAGTCTATTTGAGAGATTTTTTGTAGTTATACATCTTCGTATCGGCCTCTTCGAGCACTTTTTTAAAGCTATCTTTGGCTTTAAAAGAGGCTACACCAAATGAAAAATCGATGTAAAAGAGCTCGGTATTATGCTTAAACGGTGTTTTGAGTAGGTTTTGATTGACTGTATGTAAAATTTTATGTATTTCGTCTTCGTCATGCTGTTCGCTTAAGATGATAAACTCATCGCCTGCAAAACGAATCGCTGTCGTATTGGGTACCTTCATAAGCACTTTTCCAATAACATGTAAGACTTTATCGCCAATGATATGACCAAATTGATCGTTGACCTCCTTAAAGTGATTGAGGTCGACAAAGGCTAAATGCCCACTGCTTTTAAAGTGATCGTCTTTGAGAAACTTTTCAAAAAGCCACCTTCGATTGTACAAGCGCGTCAAATCATCAATGTAAAGCTCTTCTAGCAACGAGGCGATGCGTGTCTCTAACTCAACCATATTGTCTTCAATAAATTGAAGTGCCATATTGTCTTTATTGGTGATGGCAATTTTGGCATTCATCACATTTTCTTTGAGCGCTGAGGCTGAGCGCTCGGTCTCGTTTTGAATCAGTTGAATTTTGCGAAGCGCGTAGAACATGGCGGCTTCTTTGTCAATGTCACTGAGTTTAATGCCAAGATCTTTGGCTTTGCTGTAGAAAATGTCGCGGTAAATTTCAGGCAAAACAATTTCAAGGTTGCGTATCTCTTTAATCGTTAAATCGGTAAGCTCTTGCAGTTGTTTGTTCATTGTAAAACCTGTTTGAAAGTAGTAACAGTATAAGAAGTGAATGCTTAATAGTAACTAATATTTTGATATAATCGCGAAGAATTTTAAGAGACTTCTTGTAAAACTGGTTTTACAAGAAGAAAAAGCACCAAAGGTGCGTGGGCATTCTGCCGAAGAAAACGCAGTGTTAACGTAGTCTTTAGAGCTTTGCTTTAAAGACGTGCAAGGAGTTCTGAAAAACTCTAAGGAATGGAAGCATATTTTAATGGATAAAGTATTTACAAAACCAATTACCAAGCAATTTGAGTTTGACGAGGATGTCGCGGTCGTTTTTGACGACATGTTAGAGCGCTCCATCCCTTTTTACAAAGAGGTCATTGCGCTTACATGTAAAACGATTTGTCATCATGTAAAAGAGGGCGCACACATTGTTGACCTTGGGTGTTCAACTGCCAATACACTGCTGGCTTTGCATAAAAAAAGCGATAAAAGCTATCACCTCTTAGGCATCGATAATGCGGAAGCGATGTTGCATCTTGCCCGCCAAAAGGTGCATGCGTATGGAGCAAATATAGATCTAGAACACGCAGATATCACCCAGGTAGAGCTTACATGTAAAGATGTCATTATTGCCAACTACATGCTCCAATTCATTCGCCCTCTGCAACGTGCTGAATTTGTTGCTAAGCTGTATGATGCGCTCAATCCGAATGGTCTTTTTATTTTTAGTGAGAAGATTGTGTTTGAAGATAAGGTTCTTAATAAAGAGATGATCGATCTCTACTATGATTTTAAACGTGAACAAGGCTACAGTGACTTTGAAATCGCGCAAAAAAGAGAAGCGTTAGAGAATGTTTTGATTCCTTACACCGAAGATGAGAACAAAGCAATGCTGAAAAATGCAGGGTTTGAGACGATCGAAGTTATTTTTAAATGGGGAAATTTCGCGACATTTATCGCTAAAAAAAAGGTGTAGAGAGATTCTCTACACTTAGGCTTTATGGAAAAGTTTAGGGTTTTTGTTGCGGATGTATTCAATGACTTCAATGACCTCTTCAAAGCCCATCTCGCTGTCTTCATCTTCGTCTTCAAAGACTTCATCAAGCCCTTTTAGGTAAAGATCGATTGCCTTAGGCAGATCTTCTTTTTGAACGCCTGCGAAGAAGAGGGCAGCGCCTAACATGTCAGCCAACTGCATCGCCATCTCTTCGACTTCAATCTCGGCTCGCTCTAACTCTTTTTTAAGGTCCTTGGCTTCCATGATTATCCTTTATTGGTGATGATGCTCATCACTTGTGATTTGATAGTATCATAGATAAAAGCATCTTTGAAATTGCTGAGAAGTCCACCGCTTGCATTGTGATGACCGCCACCATTGGCAATGTGTGCTGCCATCTTGCTGACATCGACTTTGCCGTTGGAACGCAGGCTGATAGTCTTTTTCGAGGTGATGTCCATAAAGAAGTCCAAATCGGGATTTGCCGTTAAAAAGTCATTGCCAATGACCGATACATTACCGATGTTATAGGTGAGAATGCCCTTGTACTCTTTGTAGCTAATCTGCATTTTGTCTCTATTTTGGGTCAATAAAATAACATTATAAGCGGAGACGAGATTGCTCAGTGTATCGTTTTTGCTGGTTGTGAAAAATGACTTTTTAATTCCGTGTATTGCATCGTCTAAAGCGATATGTGCCTCTTTACATGTAAAGTACTCTTGTGCTTTATTAAGCAGGGCAAAAATGTATTTGCTGTTCTCTTCAGGGAACATGATCTTATTGACCTCTCTAGCGCCACTGACAAGCCCCATACAGACTTTTCCTAATTCAAACTCAGGTTTATCCTCAAGCCAAATATCGACGGCATTGACGACGTCTACATAATGACTTAGTTTTTCATCTTTACCATACAAGGCGCTGAAGAAGTCATACGTAATTTTGGTAGCACAACGGCTTGAATCAAGATAATACCACTCAAAAGCATCCGCGCACTCTTGACCTGTTTTGTGATGGTCGAGTACAAACATCATAATCTCTTTGTCGCAAATGCTCACTTTGGATTCAAACTCTTTGGCTTGATCCATCGTAAGGTTTAAATCGGTGATAAGAATGACATGTTTTTGAAGCTCTGAGCTTTGAATCGTGGCTAAAATTTGGTTGAAACACTCGTTGATCTCTTTGCCGTAATTGGAGTTATAAAATCGGATCGAATCAAAATAGTGCGCACTCACCATCTGGCAGCTATAGCCATCTAAATCCGTGTGTGAGAGGTGGTGTAACGTGTAGTTCATAAAAATCCTTAATGCTGAATGGTTTAGTTTATAAGATGAGCTTAGAGTTTTTCAATCTCTATAGAGCCCATCACTTCAAATTTGGAGCTTGAATCGATCTCTGCGTGAGAGAGTACCACGATGTCGAGTCCAAATTTCTCAAAAATATCTGAGAGCGGTTTGCGTAAAAGTGGATCAACGATGATGACAACCGGTGCAATGCCCTTGTGAAGAAGTTTGGATGCTTCATCGCTGCTGGCTTTAACAAGCGTGTTAATTTGCCCGATGTTGAGCACCAAATCACGCACGCCATCGCGTTCTCTGAGTGAATCTAAAAGCTTTTGTTCGGTTCCTGCATTAAAGGTCAGAAGCTTTAGGACACCGTTGTCGTCTTTATACTGCTTGGTAATAACACGTGAAAGTTTGGCCCGTACCTGCTCCACAATAATCGAGACATTTTTGGTCACTTCGGCCACATCGCTGATCGTCTCAACAATGGTGAGAAGGTCTTTAATCGGAATTTTCTCACGAAGCAATGCTTTAAGGACTTTTTGAATGAGCCCCACATTGGCAACTTTGAGACAATCGGTCACCACGACAGGATAATCTTTTTGGAGTTTATCAATCAGGCTTTGAACCTCTTGGCGTGTGAGAAGCTCTTCGGCGTATTTTTTAATGAGTTCACTTAGGTGCGTTGAAATTACTGTGGCTGGATCAACCGTTGTGTAACCTTTAATAATCGCATCTTCTTTGGCACTCGCCTCAATCCAAATGGCATCAAGCCCAAACGCAGGCTCTTTGGTAGGAATACCTTGGACTTTATCGATGGTAAGTCCACTGTCCATCGCCATAAATTTATCAGGATAAATCTCGCCATTGCCGATCTCAATGCCTTTAAGCAAGAGTTGGTAATGATTGGGCGTAAGGTGTAAATTATCACGAATCCTCACTTGTGGAATCAAATAACCAAAATCAGACGCAATTTTACGACGCATGCTCTTAACCCTATCCAAAAGGTCTCCCCCTTGTGCAGGATCGGCAAGTTTGATGAGTTGGTAGCCCAAATCAAGTTCCAAAATTTCGAGTTTAAGAATGTCATTAAGGGTCGTTTCTTCTTCTTTACGTAGCTCTTCAGGCGTCTTTTTAGGCGCTTGAGCACCTTGTGCTTTAGTGTCCGCTTCTTGTTTGGCTTTTTGCATCGCAAGAGGGGTTGAGGCAAAGAACTTTTGGAAGGAAAAACTGCCATCATTGGTCTGTTTAACAAGGTATCCAAGCCCTAGGAAAATGAGTCCAACAAACATTAATGAGAGTGTGGGAAGTCCTGGAACCAGCGCAAAAAGAACCAAAATGAAGCCTACGATGAGCAGGGTTTTATGCTCACCAAAGAGTTGATCCATCGCACCATCAGAGAAACTCACATCATCTGCTTTATTGGCACGCGTAATCAAAATACCTGTTGCTGTAGACGTAATCAAGGCAGGAAGTTGCGAAACCAAACCATCACCAATGGTCAAAATAGTATAGGTTTCAGCGCTCATTCCAAGATCAAGCCCGTGTTGGAATGCACCAATAAGAAAACCACCAATAATGTTAATAATCGTGATGATGATACCAGCAACGGCATCACCCTTAACAAACTTACTCGAACCGTCCATCGCACCGTAAAAGTTTGCTTCTTGAATGATCTCTTCACGACGTTTACGCGCGGTTTTTTCATCAATCAAACCTGCATTAAGATCGGCGTCAATTGCCATCTGTTTACCCGGCATCGCATCGAGTGTAAAACGTGCTGCAACCTCTGCTACCCTCGTGGAACCTTTGGTAATAACCATAAAGTTAATTAAGACGAGAATCGTAAAGACAACAACACCGATAACATAATTGCCGCCGACAACAAATTGTCCAAAACTAGAGACAATTTCACTGACTGCATCAGGTCCTAAATGCCCGTTGGTCAAAATCATCCTCGTGGTCGCAATATTCAGTGAGAGCCTAAAGAGTGTGATGATCAAAATAAGTGTCGGAAACGTTGAAAGATCCGTGGGCTTTGGGATATAAAGCGAAATCAGAATGATCAAAACTGAAATAGAGAGCGAAATAACCAAGAAAAAATCGAGTATAGCACTGGGAAGTGGAACGATAATAATCGCCAAAATAGAGACGATAAAAACAACAACTGTAAGATCTTTTGCTTTGACAATAGGCTCTAAATAAGGAATGATCCTTGATAGAAGCGCATTTTGATTTTTAGCCAATCAACACCCTTAAATTTCAATAATATCTTTAAGTGTCATAGTATCTAAAAATAGATCAATTTTTGTTTGAAGCTTATTGAGAATAGGCCAAACACGACAATATGTTCCCTTGCCACTGGGGCATTTTTGGGTCGAAGGTGAGCATTCAAAAACCATCGTTTGCTTTTTCTCAGCACACTCTACGATCATTTTCAACGTAAGTTCTTCGGGTTTTTTTGATAGTAGAAAACCGCCATGAGCCCCCTTAAAAGAGCTTAAAATGTTCTCTTTGGCTAACGCTTGAAGGATTTTGGCTAAAAAGCTTTTCGAAATACCGAGTTGGCTGGAGAGTGTATCGACATCTTGTGGGGTATTTTTTGAGAAATAAGAATTAATGATAGCAATGCATATTCACTGGCTTTGGTTAATAGCATGAGTTTTCCTCAAATATTCTAGGTTAAATAAGAGAAATATTGTACTAAATAAACGTTATATTTAGCTTTAATTACGAAGATAATTCCTAAAGGCTGGAGAGACTTGAAGTTGCGCTAAGAGGCTCTTTGCAAAGATAAACGATACGGCTGAACGTAGAGATAGACAATTTTACTTTTTTTAGCTACAATTCCAAGCTTTTGTATAAAAGCAAAAAATCAAATACCAATCAGGAGGTCATTATGGCTTTAGGTTCGGCGGAAAAACAAGTAATTGTTAGTCAGTTTGGCAGAAAAGAGGGAGACACAGGTTCTCCAGAGGTACAAATCGCGCTTCTTTCTAAAAGAATTGTTGATTTAACAGGACATCTTCAGAGTAATAAAAAAGATCACTCTTCAAGATTAGGACTTCTTAAACTCGTTGGTCAACGTAAACGATTGATGAAATATCTTAAACGTACAGATTTTGTGACTTACAGCAAAATCATCAAAGAGCTTTCTATTAGAGATAATAAAAAATAGTCAGTGCTTTACATGTAGGATGGAAATTCCGTCCTACACCTCTTTTTCTCTTCCTTTCATCCCCTTTTTTCTTTTACATATAAATATCTTTAGCTTCTCCTTTTTCATACATTACTTTCACAGTCATTCTTTTCTGTTTTTTATATTTATACGAAAAACCGTATAAATATAAACACTAAATGAGTAAAATACTTAAATAAAAGTAGTTTTTAACAAAATAATGTGTTAAAAACGTAGTAAAACGTTATTTTTTAGATATAATAACTTATAAAAACATCGTATTTATGTATAATTAAACCAGCCTTAGCTAGAATCCTATACATGAAAACAAACGATATTTTTAATCTCCTTCATAATGCTGTTGAGTCTAAATTTTTAGGCAAGAAGATTTCTCAGCGTGAGATGGCAGATAAATTGGGTGTATCGATGCGAACGTATCAAGACTGGAAACTTGGTAATTCTCAGCCACAAGCCGCATCCGCTATTTTTAAAATGCTTGGAGAGTTAGATGAAGGCGATGCTCTTCGTCTGATTCAACGCATATCACATGAACTAAAGGATGAAAAATGAGTACGTTGTCCCAAAATGAAAGACAAGCTTTAAATGACATCTTTACTGCCATTACGGAAAAAGAGACCTTCTTTTCCAAGCTCAAAGAGAGTAAAGGTGAGATCAAACACTTTTTAAAACTCCTTATTATGCGCAATAGAAAACGACTCAAACATCCTATTCGCTAATCGTTCTTTCCTCTTTTCCTTCTTCTAAAGCACTACTCCTATGCCCTGTTATATCACCTTTTTCTTTACATGTAAACTTGCACGTATTCTCTTTTTGCCCATTACTTGACAACATTACACTCAATGTTGTATAATTTTCCAAGCAATTAAACATGAAGAGTGCTAAAAATGAAAAAACCTTCGAAGCAAGAGTTGATTTTAGATGCCATCATCCAAACTTATCTGAAATCACGAATGCCTATCGGCTCCTCCGAATTACAGATGAAGATGACCCTTGGTATATCGCCATCGACCATACGCATTTACTTTAAAAAGCTCTCGGATGTAGGCTCACTTGAGCAGTTGCATGTAAGCGGTGGACGGGTTCCAACGCACCAAGCGTTGATGGGCTATTGGCAAGAAAAACTCGACCTCACACAGCCTTTAGCGATCAAAAATATCGATAAAATCAAACGCTCGACCCATGAACACAACCTTTTTTGCATTGTTGAAAAAACAGCCAATACCCCTTTTAAAGAGTTGGTAACGGTGCAAAATCGCTTTTTGATTTTAGTGTTTGATGAGCACGAGGTCGTTTTAAAATTTAATGCCAAAGTGGAGCAATTTTTACAACGCCTTGTTGGGTGCCAAATGCGTGAACTCAAAGACATTTCAGCGCAAGTTGGGTTGTATGAGTTGCACGAAAAACTCTCCGCCATTTTCTCGCAAGCACCGATTTTAAGAGAAGGCGAGAAAGAGATGTATTCCATTGCACACGAGCTCCAAAATGAGGCGTTTATCCAACGGTTTCAAACGCTTCATTTTGTAGAATCTATGTTAGATGGACTCTACTTTGATGGTTTTGTTCCGCAAGGATGCATGGCAATCAAACAAAAAGCTCAGCTTAAAGATGAAGACACAACGGTAGATCTTTTCTGTTTTGGTCGCATCGAGAGTGATTTTGAAGACTTTTTTAATCAAGTTAAGGAGTAAAATGTGGATGAAAAACTAAAAGAGGAACAGAGTGTCTCTGATGTTTCTGCAGAGATAGTTCCTGAGTGTTCTGAAAATGATGAAGAGCTCGTGTGTGAGTGCGAGCAAAAAAGTGAACTTGAAGAGCTCCAATCCAAAGTGGCGGAACTTGAAGATCGGTATTTACGAGCCAACGCTGATTTTGACAATATGAAACGACGTTTGGAAAAAGAGAAAATGCAAGCGATTTCTTATGCGCACGAAGTCTTTGCACGCGATCTTTTACCTGTCATTGACTCTTTGGAGATGGCAATTCTTGCAGGAAGTAACACGGAGATTGAAAGTGGTGAGCTTCTTGGTAAGGTCAAAGAGGGTTTAGGGTTAACTATTGAGCAGTTTAGAAAAGCTTTTGAAAAACATGGTGTTGAATTAGTTGCAATTGATGGAACATTTGATCCAAACTTCCATGAAGCCATTATGCAATTAGAGAGTGAAGAGAAAAATAGTGGTGAGATTTTGCAGGTTTTTCAAAAGGGCTACAAAATCAAAGAGCGCATTTTAAGACCAGCAATGGTCAGTATCGTAAAATAAATTAAAGTAAAAGGATAAAAAATGGGAAAAGTTATAGGAATTGATCTAGGAACGACAAATTCATGTGTCTCTGTATACGAGCGCGGTGAGAGCAAAGTTATACCAAATAAAGAGGGTAAAAATACAACACCTTCTGTCGTTGCATTTACCGATAAAGAAGAGGTTTTAGTCGGTGATACGGCGAAACGTCAAGCGGTTACCAACCCAAAAAGAACCATCTATTCTATTAAAAGAATTATGGGTCTTATGAGCAACGAAGACAAAGCAAACGAAGCTAAAAAACGTCTTCCGTATGCGGTTGTTGATAGAAATGGTGCCTGCGCGATTGAAATTGATGGTAAAGTCTATACGCCACAAGAGATCAGCGCAAAAGTGTTGATGAAACTTAAAGAAGATGCGGAAGCGTATCTTGGTGAAGAGGTAACAGATGCAGTTATTACCGTGCCTGCATACTTTAACGATAGCCAAAGAAAAGCGACCAAAGAAGCTGGTACGATCGCGGGCTTAAACGTTCTTCGTATTATCAACGAGCCAACAGCCGCGGCTTTGTCTTATGGTCTAGATAAAAAAGAGGCTGAAAAAATCGTTGTTTACGACTTGGGTGGTGGAACATTTGACGTTACCGTTCTTGAGACAGGTGATAATGTTGTTGAAGTTTTAGCAACCGGTGGCGACGCTTTCTTAGGTGGTGATGATTTCGATAACAGACTGATCGACTGGTTGGTTGCAGAGTTTAAAAATGACAATGGCATCGATCTTAAATCAGATGTTATGGCACTTCAAAGACTTAAAGAAGCGGCTGAAAATGCGAAAAAAGAGCTCTCTTCTTCGAATGAGACAGAGGTAAACTTACCGTTTATCACTGCGGATGCAACGGGTCCAAAACACTTGGTTAAAAAACTCACACGTGCAAAATTTGAGTCAATGATCGAAGATTTAGTCGCTCTTACGATTAAAAAAATCAAAGAAGTTGTGAATGATTCTGACCTTAAAAAAGGCGAAATCAAAGAGATCGTAATGGTTGGTGGATCAACGCGTGTTCCTTTAGTTCAACAAAAAGTAAAAGAGTTTTTCGAGAAAGAGCTTAACAAATCTGTGAACCCTGATGAAGTTGTAGCGATTGGTGCTGCGATTCAAGGCGCGGTTATCAAGGGTGACGTAAAAGACATTCTTCTTCTAGACGTTACGCCTCTAAGCCTTGGTATCGAGACTTTGGGTGGCGTTATGACTAAGCTTATTGAGAAAGGCACAACGATCCCTGTTAAAAAATCTCAAGTTTTCTCAACTGCGGAAGATAACCAACCTGCCGTTACGATTCATGCCCTTCAAGGTGAGCGTGAGTTTGCTAGAGATAATAAATCACTAGGACAGTTCAATCTTGAGAGTATTCCACCAGCACCTCGTGGTGTTCCACAAATTGAAGTTGCATTTGACATCGATGCAAATGGTATCTTGACGGTTTCGGCTAAAGACAAAGCAACAGGTAAAGTTCAAGAGATCAAAATCTCTGGTAGTTCAGGACTAGATGATGCTGAAATCGAGAAAATGGTGAAAGATGCTGAGCTTCACAAAGAAGAAGACAAAAAACGAAAAGATGCTGTAGATGCTAGAAATCAAGCCGATGCGCTTGCTCACCAAACAGAAAAATCGTTAGGTGAAATGGGTGATGCGATTAGCGCTGAAGAAAAAGCAAAAATCGAAGCAGAGCTTAAAGCGCTTAAAGAAGTGCTTACCAATGAGAGTGCAAGCAAAGAAGAGATTGATGCGAAAGTCAAATCTTTGAGTGAAGCAAGTCATAAACTCGCGGAAGCAATGTACAAAAAAGATCAAGGTGAAGCGGGTGCTGCTGGTGGTGAAAAACCAAAAGCTAAAAAAGATGACGATGTCATCGATGCTGAAGTAGAGTAAAAAACGCTTAATGACCTAGCCGCTTGGGCTAGGTCACCTTCTTACATGTAACGTTTATCCGTTTAGGTGTGAAAGATTTTCACTCGGTAAGCTCTTCTCCATAATTTCAATCTCCTGTTTTGCGGTACGAATAATGTCCTCATCCATCTGAAGGTGTTTTTTCTTGATTTTCTCAGGGTACTCAACATTTTTTAAGATGTATTTAATTGTATTGAGGCGTGCTCTTTTTTTATCGTCTGAGAGGACGATAGTCCATGGAGCGCGAGGGTTATTGGAGGCTAAGAGCATCGAGTATTTTGCTACAGTGTATTGGTCCCACAACTCTTGTGATTTTTCATCCACGGGAGAGAGTTTGAACTGTTTGAGTGGGTCAGTTTTACGCTCATGAAATCGTTTGGCTTGTTCCTCTTTGCCCACAGAAAAGTAAAATTTAAAAAGTATAATGTCAGAATTGACCAACATGGTTTCAAATTTAGGCACTTCTCGTAGAAATTCTTTATGTTCTTCTTGACTGCAAAAGCCCATCACAGGCTCAACACCCGCTCGGTTATACCATGAACGATCAAAAAGAACGATCTCTCCAGCGGAAGGTAAATGTGCCGTATAGCGTTGAAAATACCACTGAGAGCGTTCGGTGTCAGAGGGTTTGGAAAGGGCTACAATGCGCGCACCCCTTGGATTGAGATGCTCTGTAATACGTTTGATGGTTCCACCTTTACCCGCAGCGTCACGCCCTTCGATAAGAATGAGCACCTTTAGCCCTTTATCTTTCACATGGTTTTGAAATTTTAGCAGCTCAATTTGAAGATTCTTAAGCTCTTTTTCATACTTTAGTTCACTTTTTTTAACCCAAATTTGTACTTTGTCGTTTTTCTCTTTTGAAACCACAAGCTCCTCATTTTGTAAGACAATCTTCTCTTTTTTCTTTTTGCCCACTGCCCGCTCCTGTTTTACATGTAAAAGTATAATACTCCAAAAATCGTTGTAATTTAAAAAACATTTAGTCTTCTTCGCTACAATAAAGAAAAATTTTACCAAAGGTGATTTTGTGCAACATACGATACGCTTTTTCTCTCTATTTTTTCTCCTCGTGGTCACACTTTTTGCTGTTGAAAAGCCCAAACTCTTAACGCCGGAAGAGGCTTTTAATGTCACCGCAACCCACAGTAACCAAGGTGTTATGATCAATGTTACGTTGGGTGAGAAAATTTATCTTTACGATGACAAAATTAGCTTAGAGCTGACTCAACCTAAAACGCTTGATATGACACAATGGGTCGAACGCCCCAAAGCAGAGTATTTTCACGATACCCTAACGCAACGTAAATCTTTTGAGCTTTTTGTGCCTCAAAGTTTACTCGACAATGAGGTCAAAAAAGGTAGTTTTACGCTCCGTTTTTCGTATCAAGGCTGTTCTGAGATGGGCATTTGCTATCAGCCCATGACTAAAGAGTTTACGTTTAAACTCAAAGGGGGCAGCGCTACGCCACTTTCCGAACAAGATACGATTGCGCAAAGTTTTATGAGTGGTAATAGTGCGCTAGTACTGCTCAGTTTCTTTGGATTTGGACTTTTGCTCTCTTTAACACCATGTGTTTTTCCAATGATCCCCATTTTGTCTTCCATCATCGTCTCACAACCGAGCGTCTCAATGAATGCCAAAAAAGGATTTTGGCTCTCCTTAGTGTATGTGCTTGCGATGTCGTTGGCGTATACGATAGCAGGGGTTCTAGCGGCACTTTTTGGTGCAAACCTTCAAGCTTCGATGCAAAATCCTTGGATCATTGGTGTTTTTAGTGCCATCTTTGTGCTTTTAGCGCTTTCGATGTTTGGGTTTTATGAGCTTAAGATGCCAAGCTTCATTCAAAATAGAATCAATAAAAAAACAGGCGAAGCGCAAGCCCAAGGTGTTTTTGGCATTGCGGTGATGGGCTTTTTATCGGCATTGATCGTAGGACCTTGTGTCGCAGCTCCGCTTGCAGGTGCGCTCATTTACATCGGACAAAGTGGCGATGCTCTTTTGGGTGGAAGCGCACTGTTTGTGATGAGTTTGGGTATGGGCGTTCCACTTCTGCTCATTGGCACAACGGCGGGGCGTTATATGCCTCGTCCTGGTATGTGGATGCAAAATATTACCGCTTTTTTTGGTGTGATGCTTCTTGGCGTTGCCATTTGGATGCTCTCACGCATCATTCCTTCTTTTGTGAGTATGTCTTTGTGGGCAGTGCTGATCATCAGTAGTTCGATCTATTTTGGTGCGTTGGAGTCTTTTAGCGAGCAGACCAAAGGGTGGCAAAAAGTGCTCAAAAGCATTTTGTTTATGGCGCTTGTGTATGGTGTGGCACTTTTGGTTGGCTTTTTAAGCGGTGCTACCAATCCATTAGCGCCTTTTGAGAAGTTTACGGCAAAAGAGGGTGTTAGCGCCTCCACTTCTTCGACACTGTTTACAAAGATAAAAACGATTGAAGAGCTCAATCTTGCGTTAAAAAATGCCGAAAAACCTGTGATGTTGGACTTTTATGCAGACTGGTGCGTGAACTGTGTTGAGTTTGAGCAGTTTACCTTTAGCGATGCTCGGGTCAAAGCAAAGCTTGAAAAATTCACGCTTTTAAAAGCGGATGTGACCAAAAATAGCGATGACGATAAAGCACTGCAAAAAGCCTTTACGATTTACGGACCTCCTGCCATTTTGTTTTTTAAAGAGGGCAAAGAGGTAAGTGAACTTCGTTTAGCGGGATTTAAAAATGCCGATGAATTTTTGGCGCATTTAGAAAAAGTAGGGATGTAAATGAAGGTTATACTGATTGTTGATGTAGAAGGTTTGAATGAAAAAGGGGTGTTTGAAAAGCATCTTAAAAAAGAGGGATTTACACCGATTGAGGGTGAAGTGTTTGCGTACGAGGGCAATACAACAACGCATCTGTTTAGTACACGGGCGTTTATCTTGGAAGTGGTCGAAAAAGGGCTTAAAAAGTCAGGATTTCTTACATGTAAGATCATGTTTCAAGTGGGTGAAAACGAGATGGAAGCCTATCTTTTCAATCACGAAAACGATACGTTCGAGCAGGTTACGCTTTAAGAAAAAGGGGTTGAACCCTTTTTCTGTTATTTCTTCTTAAGAGGGCAACTCTTCTCAGTTTGAAATTCAAATTTTGCTTTATGGGGAAACATCAGTACGAATCCCAATAATGAGACAATAGTAAGATTCATCAATGTTGCAAAATCCAATGTTACCAAAAATACAATGACGCCTAAAATCGCTATAACATTAAAAATAGCGATATGTACGAACATAATGGACGCATAGCGTATTCTATAGAAATTAAATTCATCGTCTTTATTTTTAAATTTTTGCTCGCTTGCGGCTTGAAGCAGTTTTTTATAGGAAGATTTAGCGTGAACATCGCCACCTACAAAGATAATCGCTGCAAAGAGATAAAGTGCTGCATGAATGCTCATACCACTAAAGAGAGTGGTTTGTAAAATTTCTACGGTATAGGGTGATGTGTAGGTTTGCGTTACGACAAGCATGTAACCGATAAAAAGATATACCACCAAGCTTGCCGCGATGATAAACCATCTCACCATCAGCGCATTTAAACTTTTTTGTGATTCGTCCGAAAGGGTATTTTGCATAGGTTTCCTTGAAATAAAATGGGTTAAATTTAACTAAAAAAAGCGAGGGCTCGTTCTAAATCCTCAGGCGTGTCGATGCCAAAACTTTGACTTTGCACTTCCACCATCGCAATTTTATATCCGTGGTAGATGGCACGTAGCTGTTCTAATTTTTCGATATGCTCGATAGGCGCGTAGGGAAGGGCACAAAACGTCTCAAGTGCATTTTTGCGAAATGCGTAAATGCCTAAGTGTCCAAAATAGCCCTCAAATCCACCTTCACGGTCATACGGAATGGCGCTTCTTGAAAAATAAATGGCATTATCATGTGTGTCTAAAATGACTTTAACAAGGTTTGGATCTTTTACATGTAAGAGATCAATTTTCTTGCATGCACTGGTGATCATCGCCTCTGTCTTTTGGGCGCGTTCAATCACACTTTTTACCACCGCTTCTTCGATGAATGGCTCATCAGCTTGCACGTTGATAATGATCTCATCCTCAGGAAGACTTAGTTTTGAAGCGGCTTCATTGATGCGATCCGTCCCACTTTGATGATTTTGAGACGTTAAAATGGCTTTAAAACCATGCTTTTGAGCGAGTGTTACGACTTCTTCTGTGTCGGCTGCGATAGCAACATCATCCAGATTTTGCACACGTTTTGCCGTGGCAATGACCATGGGAAGACCGTGAATATCGGCTAAGATTTTACCAGGAAAACGCGTGGACGCAAGGCGTGCTGGGATAATAATCACTGGCATTCCTTTTTACATGTAAGGTTTAAAAAATCAAAAATCTCCGCTTCGATGCTTTCTTTTTCAACGATTTTATTGTGGATGACAGGCTCGTTAAACAGTGTGCTAATGCACTCTGGAATCTTTACATGTAACGCTTTGCTGATGCCCTCAAGTGCCTCTTTATCGCTGTATTTGACGCTATTTTGTTGGATGGCATTGAACATCGTTGGTGCAAATTTTGTCCATTCTGCGGTGGAACAAAGCACACACGGAAGTGGCTTGGCTTTGAGCTCTTTGTAGGCTTTAAGACACGTTGCTGTATGTGGGTCCATGATGTAGCCTTGATCGGCGTAATGCTTGATTTGCTCTTTTCCAAAGGCGTCATCGGAGTAAACGGCTTCAAAATCTTCTTGTAGCTGTGCAAGCTCTTCTTTGCTTAGCGTATAAAATTTATTCTCTTTAAGCGAATCCATCAGCTCTTTGGTTCGCGCTGCGCCAAATTTGTCAAACAAAACACGCTCGACATTGGATGAAATTAAAATATCCATCGCAGGGGAGGTTGTTTGAAGCAGACTTCGGTTGCGAAGATCGTACACACCTGTCGTGATAAGATCGGTGAGGATGTTGTTAATGTTAGAAGCGATCAGAATTTTTTCAATCGGAAGACCCATCTTTTTCGCGTAATACGCTCCTAAAGCGTTACCAAAATTGCCACTAGGGATGATCGTGTAAAAAGGCTTGCCAAGTTCGACTTTGTCTTTTTTCAGCAACGCAACATAGGCATAAATATGGTAGATGATTTGGAAAATGATGCGTCCAAAATTGACCGAATTGGCGGCGCTGAGTTTAATCTCTTTCGCATTCAGCGTTTCTTTAAAGCTAGGAGATGCGAGCAGGCTTTTGAGCGCATTTTGAGCATCGTCAAAATTTCCGTGAATACCAATGATTTTTAGATTGGGGCTTTTTTGCGTCGTCATTTGAAGACGTTGTACATCGCTCGTTCCACCATCAGGGTAAAGACAGACGACTTTGATGTTAGGTTTATTGGCAAAGGTATCAAGTGTGGCAGGCCCTGTGTCGCCACTGGTTGCCGCCAAAATGAGGTACTGCTCATTGAGCTTTTGTGCAAGGTGAGAGAGAATGTAGCCAAAAGGTTGCAATGCCATATCTTTAAAGGCGCGTGTTGGGCCATGATAGAGCTCGTTGACAAACAAATCCTCTTCAATTTGAGACAGTGGAGTAGGCTCACTCGCATCATCAAACGTATCATACAATGCGACTGCTTTTTGCATGACTTCTTCTTCAATGTCAATGTTAAAGAGTCTTAAAATGTCCAGCGTGATCTCTTTGTAGCTTTTTTTTGAAGCTTTTTCTAAAAAGGTTGTGTCGATTTTAGGTAAATTCTCTGGCACATACAGTCCGCCAAAGCTTGCGCTTGGATTTAAGATAGCAAATGAAAAGGGAACTTTATTAGGTCTTTGCCCGTCATTACCTCTGGTTTCTATAAACATACAATTTCCTTCTTTATTCTTTAATGATCGTGCCAATACCATCTTTGGTAAAAAGCTCTAGTAAAATGGAGTGTTGCACTCTTCCATCAATGATGTGCGCGCATTCAACCCCACCACGAATGGTTTCTAAGCAAGCGTCTAGTTTTGGGATCATGCCACCACTAATGGTGCCATCTTTTTTAAGCGCTTTGATTTTTGTTTTATCGAGGCTTGAAATGAGATGTCCTTCTTTATCCAGTACACCGGGAGTGTCTGTTAGAAAGATGATTTTTTTGGCTTTCATTGCCACTGCAATTTTACTTGCAGCAAGATCTGCGTTGATGTTATAGCCTGGATGATCTACATCATCACCTGCTGCAATGGGGGCAATAACTGGGATGAATTTTTCACGAATAAGGTGTTTGAGCACTTTTTTATCGATTTTGGTGATGTCACCCACAAGTCCGTATTTGCCATCGTCCATCGGTTTTGCGTGGATAAAATTGGCATCTTTACCGGTAATCCCAATCGCTTTTGCACCATGATGATTCAAAAGCGTGGTGATTTCTTTGTTGATGCTTCCACTAAGCACCATCTCAACGACTTCCATCACTTGATCATCCGTTACGCGTAAGCCATCCACAAAGGTACTTTTGACTTCGAGTTTGTCTAAGAGTGCATTGATCTTTTTGCCACCGCCATGGACGATGATCGGCTTAATGCCAACAAGATAGAGCAGAACAATATCTTTTGCAAACTGCTCTTTGAGCTCTGGGTTGATTTGTGCGGCGCCACCGTATTTGATTACAATGGTTTTTTTATTGAAAAGTTTAATGTACGGCAGGGCGTCCATCAAGATTTGTGCTTGGTGTATTTTATGTTGCACAGCAAATCCTTGCGTAAAGGTTAATCCTTTATTTTAGCGTTTAGGAGCTAAAAGTGTGTTGATTTTTGCGAGTGTTTCGGGGAAGATTTCGATTTCAAGTTTGAGAATGGAGAGCGGAATATCGAACGTTGCCATTTTGACAGCATCTTTTTGAGTGGTTAAAATGGTTGTGGCGTTGTGTTCAAGAAGTAAGGTCTCAAGCTCTTTTTCAGTGTACATGTAATGATCTTCAAAGCTAATTTTTCCAATGACATTCTCTGGAAGGTACGCATCTAAACGACTGGGTTTGGAGATAGCCGTGATTAAAAGCATGCGCTTGCTTGCGTTTAACACTTCGACATGGCGCACAAAGTCATTGCCTTCAGAGACAATCAGATCGGCAAATTTGTAAAGAAACCGTGGTTCGCGATATGGTCCACTGGGTATGCAAAAGCTGTTACGTGGCTCAGGATTTGGTTTAAGGAGAATGTCGATCTTTGAGATATAACTTTTTGAAAAGCCATCATCTAAAAAGATAATTTTTGCGCCTCTTTTTTTGGCAAAGCGAATCGCCTCGACACGGTCTTCACTCACGATGACTGTCGCGTCAGGGAGAGATTTTGCATACAGCATCGCTTCATCCCCACTTGCCATTGCATCGCACATAATTTGACCGTGATCGGAGACCAAAATAAGTCCATGCGATTTTCGTCCATAACCTCGAAGAATAATAGCTACACGATTACGATTTTTAGCCAAAGCTATGCAAAACGGTGTTTTGCCATTGCCACCGACAGTGAGATTGCCAATGCTGACAATCGGGATGGTAAAAAAGAGTTTTCGTTTACGGCAGAAGAAGCGTTTGCCCAGAACAACGGCGCAATACACGGCACTAAGTGGGAGTAAAAGGTACGATAAAAGTCGTTGAAAAAAAGAGGTAGGGTAGAAGAGATAGGCTTCTACCCAGAGAACAAAACGTGAGCGGTTAAACACGGTTCTTAGCAATCTCTTTAATCTGTTCACAAATATGAAGCACATCTTTATCACTCAGACTTGAGTAGATGGGGAGTGATAAAATTTGTTGGTAATTGCTCAACGCTTTCGGAAAGTCATTGACACGTAAGGTGTATTTGTGT
This sequence comes from Sulfurospirillum multivorans DSM 12446, assembly GCF_000568815.1. Lineage (NCBI taxonomy): Bacteria > Pseudomonadati > Campylobacterota > Epsilonproteobacteria > Campylobacterales > Sulfurospirillaceae > Sulfurospirillum > Sulfurospirillum multivorans. The sequence goes on along the minus strand of NZ_CP007201.1, from coordinate 1,839,558 downwards.
TTGTAGTAGCTTAAAAGGTGCAATGGAATGTAATGAAGCCCTGTGTAAATACCGCGCTCTTTAAGCTCTTTGGCAAAGTTATCTCGGTTTTTGTCAATTTTGATAATGTACTGTGCATAAACGTGATCGCGTTTTTTAATCGGAGTGCTTACATGGGGGCACGAAGCGAGTTCGCGGTTATAAATGTCTGCAATTTCCATTCGACGTTCAATAAAGCTCTCATTTTTTTCCAGTTGACCAATGGCATAAGCTGCATTAAGCTCATTAAGGTCGTATTTAAGACCAATATCAACCACATCATACACATATCCAAGGTTACCAAATTTATCCCAACCTTCGCCCACAAGTGCGTGGTTACGAAGTAAGCGTGCACGCTCGGAGAGTTCAGGATCTTTGGTGGTCATCATTCCTGCACTGGAGACGGAGTTATTAGATTGCGGATTGAAACGAAAGACCGTGATGTCTGCATCCAATGAACCAATTTTTTTACCATTGTAAGTAGCCCCAAGTGCGGCTGTCGCATCTTCGATAATTTTAATATCGTAGATTTTAGCCAACTCATAAATACGCGCCATGTCCGCAGGTTGACCTGCAATGTGGCTGATAAATGCCCCTTTGAGCTTTTTGGCTTTGTTGTTTTTCAAAACACTCTCAAGTTGGTCAATATCGATGTTAAAATCATCTTTGTCAATGTCTACAAAGATAGGCTCAGCATCAAAATGGCGCACAACCTCGGCAACGGATGGAAACGCATTGACGGAGCAGATGATTTTATCACCGCGTTTAAGATCCAGAGCGCACATTGCAAGGTGCATTGCCGCTGTTCCGTTTACGGTGGAGATAGCGTCACCGCATCCTGTGTATTTTATAAACTCTTTTTCAAGTGTTTCAACTTTGTTCGCTTTTTCTAAATCTAAAACTTCATTGATGAGGCTCTTTTCACGTTGATCGATAAATGGTTTATAAAACGGTATTTCTCTCATGTTTATCCTTTATTTTACCGCTGTCAAATCAGCAATGGTTGGAAGTTTTCCTTTAAAAAGATTACTTGCGATGCGCTCTAGTGCCATTTCAACAAGCTCTTTCTCAAAACCAGAGGCAAGGAGGGCTTTTTTGTCTTTTCCCTCTTCAATGTGTGCGTACAGCACTTTATCAATCTGGGCATAACTAAATCCGAACTCGCCCTCATCACTTTGCTCTTCCCAAAGATCTGCGGAAGGTGCTTTGGTGAGGATAGAACTTGGAACACCAAGATAGGCTGCAAATTCAAAAATTTCGGTTTTATAGAGTCCGCCAATAGGGTTGATCGCACACGCTAGATCGCCAAAAATGGTGCCGTATCCGAGCAAAATTTCACTTTTATTGCCCGTACCTAATACAAGCGCATTTTCACGTGCTGAAATATCATAAAGAACCGACATACGCATGCGTGCACTAAAATTACCAATGCGAAGTTTTGAAGCATCTTTTTTATCGTGAAAGTAGGTATCTACGAGGGGACCAACAGGAATTTTCTCGACCTTGATGCCAAATTTTTGGCAAAGCTCGCTCGCATGCTCTAAACTTGCACGACTTGAAGTCGACGCAGGAAGCATGATTCCTAATAAATTATCCTGAAAAGCTTTATGGGCAAGAATAGCAACAACAGCCGAATCTACGCCGCCGCTGATACCCAAAACCACTTTAGAAAAACCAGCTTTTTGCACCTCATCTTGAAGGAACTTAATTAAAAAATTTTCAATGGTTTGGTATTTGTTCATCATGGTAACCTTATAAGCAATTTGAGCAACATTCCAATTATACTAAACTTAAAATTAATGCAATCTTTTAAGCTTCCAAAGCAAAATAAGATGAGTTGTGTTAGAATTGAAAAAACAATCAAAAGAAGTGAATGATGCAGATCAAAAGTAGAGCGTGTGGCGCTTATGGAACCAATTGTTACATCGTTACACTTGACGGTAAAGAGATTATTATTGATCCTGGAATGGAAGCGGCTGAATGGGTGTTAGCTCAGGTATCGAATCCTATTGCCATTTTAAACACGCACGGTCATTTTGATCATGTTTGGAGCAATGCAGCACTGGTAAAAGCGCTTCATATTCCTCTTTATGCCCCGATTGATGACTGTTTTATGTTAGAGAGTGATCCTTTTATTCAAGGCACACCCGCAAGTTACGCCGATGTCAAAGTTGTGGGTGATCAACGCTTTGACCTTGAAGGCATAGCGGTGCAATTTTTGCATTTTCCAGGACACACACCTGGTTGCAGTGCTATTTTAATCGACAATACACTGTTTAGCGGAGATTTTATCTTTAAAAATTCGATTGGTCGGTATGATTTTCCCTATAGCAGCAGTGAACAAATGCGTCAAAGTTTGGAAAAATTCCTACAAATCGATGCAGATTGGGAGATTTTTCCAGGACATGGAGCCAGTACCACACTTAAAGTGGAGCAAAAAAATGTACCGTATTGGTTTAGTTTTTTAGGCTAAATCTTTGGGGTTGAAACTGGCTTGTAACTCATCAATTTTTGTTTGAAGGATATGTCTCTCAAGTAAAACAGCTTGAAAGAGACCTTCAAACACTTTGATTTCATTGATCATGCCAATCACTTTGATCTCGCGTTTACGTGCATCTTCAAAACGCCCTTTGGCTTCAAATGTGATTAGATCCCCCACTTTGGCAGGAGCAAAAAACTTTGAACGACAGCCAATAACAACGACATTGGGTTCATTCACAGCGGCAACGGCTGCATATTCTGCTGAACCAAAGAGAAATCCACTGTGAATCAGCCCAAACTCATCAACGCTCATATCATGTGTGGTTTGTAAAACAACTTTAGAACTGTTTTTTGACATGGCTACAAGATTGCCAACGAGAGTACTTTTAATTTTGAGATGGGTTTTAAGATCGTCATTTAAAAAATTGGCAGAATCAAGAGACGTGTCATCCAACAGTTCTAAGTCATCTTCAAAATTGGTGGTGTTGTCGATCATATCTTTGACTAATCCCGCGTTATTCTTTGCCATAAAGCATCCTTGCTGTTGTTATAAAACATTCATTTTATTCTTTAGATGTGAGCAAATCGACTGATTTAACGTTTTGCTTTAATATAGACCCTTTGAGGTGCAGGGTAGCCTTCTATCGTCAAATCAGGATGAAGTGGGTCAAGAAAATGCTCCAAACTTTCACCGTAAATCCACTCGGTTTTACGCTGTTCAGAAGCGTCGGTTTTTTTGATCTCTAGGACGTCAATGTCCCTAAATTTTGCGCGTTCCAACCAATTTGTCAAGGCTGGAATGGTTGGCACAAAATAGACATTGGGAATTTTAGAGTAGGTTTTAGAAGGACAAAGTGCCACAGGGGTATCTCCATCTATCATAAACGTATCTAAAATGAGCTCTCCATCAGGATTGAGACCTTGGTAGAGCGCTTTAAGGGTTTGAATTGGGTCGCTTCGGTGGTAGAGAACGCCCAAACAAAAGAGGGTATCAAATTTATGTTCATACAAAGGCAGATGCTCGACACCTAACATTTCGTAGACAATATCACTTTTGAGAAAATGGTTGATAAAATCAAACTGCGTTTTATACAAAGCGGAAGGGTCAAACCCAACCAGTTTTTTAGGTTTGTGTGAAAGCATACGAAAGAGATAATAGCCGTTGTTACAGCCGATGTCTCCAACGATTTTGCCTTCTAGATTAAAATAGGGCTCTAAGAGATTGTACTTGATAAAGCTTTGCCATTCGGTGTCTATAAAGGTATCAAACAGCTCAAAAGGACCTTTGCGCCAAGGACGAAGGGCAAGGGCGCATTCTTGGATCTTTTCTTTGTCAGAATCGTTTACATGTAAAGCATCCAGATGAATGCTATTGCCCAAAGTTGTGGTGATGTTTTCAATCTCAGGAAGAGAGGCGAGGGCTTCTCTCATCGGTGCAATATCTTTCCATTCTAGCCACGCTAGTCGCTCTTGGCGAATTTTATTTAAAGGCATACAGGCTTATTCAAATAGGCTTTTGGTGGCATTAACACTCTTGTCGACGCCTTTTGAAACGCCATCAGTTACGGTTTTGTATTCGACCAAATTTTCATCGCACTCTTTATGATAGATGCCCATACCATCGTAGTATTCTTTACAACCGTTGTAGTAGCGATTTGAGACACCTCGATCGTTAAAATAGAGACAACCTTGTAAAAGAAGTGCAGTGAGAAGGATTAATATTGTTTTCATGGGTTGTATAATAGCATTTCATTTATTAAATTTTCAAGGGTTTTAATGGAGCAAATAGTAGAACATTTTAGATCAATTACCGCCATTCCTCGGTGCAGCTATCATACCACTCAGATGAAAGAGACGATTAAAGCGTTCGCTCAAACGCATGATTTTTTAGTGCTCGAAGATGCGGTTGGCAATATCTTATGCCAAAAAGGTACTCCCAAAGTCTGTTTGCAAGCGCATTACGACATGGTTTGCATTGGCAATACTCAAAACATAGAAATTGTGATAGAAAAGGGGATCATACGAGCCAAAAACTCTACGCTTGGTGCCGATAATGGCATGGGTATGGCGATCATGTTTTGGGCGATGGAACATAATGAAAATCTTGAATGCCTTTTTACCGTCGATGAAGAGGTGGGGCTCATTGGTGCGATGCAGTTTAGCCTGCCTTTAAAATCTGCATGCCTACTCAATTTGGATGCTGAAGAAGAGGGTGAAATTTACATTGGGTGCGCTGGTGGCGTGGATGTCATTGCCTCTTTGAGCCTTCCGTATGAACCTTTGGGAGATTTTGCATATGTGTATGAGATTCACGCGTTTGATTTTTTAGGCGGTCATTCGGGTGTGGATATTGATAAAAAAATCCCTTCTGCTATTAAAGCGCTTGGGTATGAACTTTTAAACCAAGATGTTGTTTTGATCGCGTTAGAAGGCGGTGAGAGACGCAATGCCATTCCTAAGAGTGCAACGGCGATTGTGGCGTCCAAAACACCTTTACATGTAAACGATTTACGTTTACATGTAAAGCCATTAGAGCGAGGAAATTATACGCATTTTATTGCAGCGTCCAATGCTATCATTAAAGCGCTTAGCGCCTTTGCACAAGGGGTTCGTGAGTGGGATAGGGTGCTTGATATTCCTTCGATGAGCATCAATCTGGGAGTGATTTCCAATAGCAATGGCATGCTACAACTGGACTGCGCAGCTAGAGCGATGGATGATGAAAATTTGGCTATACTAGCAGGAGAAACAGAGGCGTTTTTTAAAGCACTTGGCTTTGAAGTAGCGCAAGAAGGTTGGCATGGTGCATGGAAGCCCGAAGTCACACCGTTTGCGCTTCGTGTTCAAGAAGCGATGCAGAGCATTTATGCACATGCTCCGTTTAAAGCGATTCATGCAGGGCTTGAGTGTGGGGAGTTAATTGCACGACAACCTCGAAAAATCGAAGCGGTCTCGATAGGACCTACCATTCGTTATCCGCATTCTCTTCGAGAAGAGTGCGATTTAAATTCTGTTCACAACACGGCTTCCATCGTTCAAAAAATTATAAATACCTATAAGGATTAAATCATGGCACTGGTACACTCTGCTTTACTAAAGCTTGGCAAAACACTCGAGCATTTTGAACTTGAAGATCCGAATGGAAAACGTTTTAAGAGTCAAGAACTGTTTGGAAAAGGTGGTTTTATGATCGCCGTGATGTGCAATCATTGTCCGTATTCCAACGCTATTTGGAAGAGATTGATCACGGTGGCTGAATTTGCGAAAAAATTAGACATTGGCACTGTGGCGATCAATCCCAATATTCACCCTAATTACCCTGAAGATTCGCCTTCACACATGCTCGATAAAATCGCTGAGATGAACATCGACTTTCCGTATCTTATCGATGAAAACCAAGATGTCGCCAAAAGCTTGGGAGCGGTCTGTACGCCTGACCTTTTCTTATTTGATGGTGACGCAAAGCTCTATTATCATGGACGGTTGGATGATAACTGGCAAGATGCGCGCAGTGTCAAAGAAGAAGAACTCAGAGAAGCGGTGATGATGCTCTTTAGCAAACAAGATGCCCCAAAAGTGCAACACCCTTCGCAAGGTTGTTCCATTAAATGGATCGACACCGTTACGGGGTAATTTAGACCTTAAACGTTTGCGTTGTTTTACAATAGGCGTTTAAAAAACACGCTTCACACATGGGATGGACGGCTTTACAGGTGTATCTGCCAAAAAGCACCATCGCTTGGTGAAGGGTGTGCAGATCATTTTTAAAAATCTTCGTCAACTCTTCTTCGGTTTTAATCGCTGTTTTAGCGCTTGAGAGTCCCAAACGGTGTGATACACGAAAAACATGGGTGTCAACTGCCATTAAATTGGCATTGGCGTATTCGATCATGACAACATGGGCTGTTTTTTGCCCCACACCTGCCAGTCCCATCAGTTTTTGCTCATCTAAGGGAATTTCACCATCATAGAGTTCGACCACTTTTTGAGCCATTTTAAGAAGATTGACCGCTTTATTGTTAAAAAATGAGCACGAGTTGATGAATGATTTGATCTCATCAAGATCAGCAATGGAAAGCGCTTTAGCATCAGGATAGCGCTCAAATAGTGCAGGAGTGATGAGATTGACCCGTTTATCGGTGCATTGGGCTGAGAGCATCACAGAGACTAAGAGCTCGTACAAAGAGGTGTATTTAAGTTCGGTAACAGCGCTTTCATAGTGTTCTAAAAAAAGAGCTTTAATGGCGGCAATCTCTTTTTGGGTGGCTTTTTTCATTTCATTCTCATCTGTTTTTGAAAAATTATACCGACAATCCTTAAAATTAACATTTCATTTAAGAAATAGTAATAAGATTTGGGGTACAATACGCGTATTAATTTATCAAAGGATATTAGTGAAAAAAGTTATTCTAAGCAGTATTGCTGCGGCAGTATTAAGTGTAAGTTTAAATGCAACCGTTTATGCAACTGTTAACGGCGAAGATGTGAACGATCAAGACATTGCCGTGCTTATGCGTGCAATGCAAGGTGCAAAGTTTGAAGAACTTCCTGCTGATGCAAAGCAAAAAATTGTTGAGCAAGCAGTCGAGCGTAAACTTTTAACCACAGAAGCAACCAAAAGTGGTGTTGAAAAAGAGAAAGATTATGCTGCGGCGCTTAAACGTATCAAAGCAGACCTTGCTCTTGAAGTTTGGATGAAAAAAATCTACGATGGCGTTAAAGTGGATGCAAAAGATGTGAAAGATTATTATGACAAAAACGCTGACAAATTTATGCAACCTGCAACGGTTAAAGCACGCCATGTACTTGTAAAAACGGAGCAAGAAGCAAAAGACGTCATTAAAGAATTGGACGGTCTTAGTGGTCAAAAACTCAATGACAAATTTGTTGAGCTTGCAACGACTAAATCAACAGGTCCAAGTGGTCAAGGTGGCGGTGAACTTGGTTGGTTCGCAGCAAATCAAATGGTAAAACCTTTCTCAGATGCAGCATTTGCACTTAAAAAAGGTGAAATCACTAAAACGCCTGTTCAAACACAATTCGGTTTCCATGTTATTTTAGTGGAAGATACCAAAGCAGCTGAAAAAGCAACGTTTGACGTGGTTAAAGCGCAAATTGAAAATGGCTTAAAAATGGAAAAATTCCGTATTCTAGTAGCCGATAAAGCTAAAACACTCAGAAAAAATGCAAAAGTAACGATCAAGTAATTCCAGATTAATCCAAAGGTAGTGTATGGTAAATGCGAAAATTTTTGATTTTGTAAAACCGGGTGTTATTACAGGAAGTGATCTGCAGAAGGTTTTTGCGATTGCAAAAGCAAACCAATTTGCCATTCCTGCTGTTAATGTTGTGGGAACAAATTCGATCAATGCTGTTTTAGAGGCAGCCAAAACGGCAAATTCTCCTGTGATTGTTCAGTTTTCTAACGGTGGAGCTGAGTTTTACGCAGGAAAAGGTGTCAATGGACTCAAAGCGGGCGTACTTGGCGCCATCAGTGGTGCTTTACATGTACATACATTGGCTGAAGCGTACGGGGTTGCGGTGATTTTACATACCGATCATGCAGCGCGCAAACTGCTTCCATGGATCGATGAGCTTCTCAGTGCAAGTGAGATGCATTTTGCAAAAACGAACAAGCCACTTTACAGTTCGCACATGTTAGATCTTTCCGAAGAGCCATTAGAGCAAAACGTGCAAACCTGTGTTTCGTACCTCAAACGCATGAGCAAAATGGGGATGACCTTGGAGATTGAGCTTGGGTGTACGGGTGGTGAAGAAGATGGCGTGGATAACACCCACATGGACAATGCAGCCCTTTACACACAGCCACAAGATGTCGCGTATGCGTACGAAGAGCTTTTGAAAATCAGCCCTAATTTTACGATTGCAGCCTCTTTTGGTAATGTTCATGGGGTTTACAAGCCAGGTAATGTCAATTTAACGCCAAAAATCTTAGATAATTCTCAAAAGTACATTGAGGAAAAATTTAAAACCGATGCCAAACCTGTCAATTTTGTATTTCACGGTGGAAGCGGAAGCGAACTTTGTGACATTCGTGAAGCGGTTGGTTATGGCGTCATCAAGATGAACATCGATACCGACACCCAATGGGCATTTTGGGAAGGAACAAAGGGATATGTTGAAAAATATGCACCGTATCTTCAAGGGCAAATTGGTAACCCTGAAGGTGATGATAAACCCAATAAAAAATACTATGATCCACGCAAATGGCTTCGCCCCGGTGAAGAGAGCGTTAAAAATCGTCTTTTAAAAGCCTTTGAAGACCTTAATTGCTTAAACCGTTGCTAATCCAAAGAAGCCCTAAAATAGGGCTTCTTTGGCTTTACATGTAAATGTTTTTTCCTCCTTCTCCTTTTGAAAAACAAACCTTCCAAAACCAACTTTTTTACCTTAAACGCGATGATCTGATAGACAAAGATTTCTCAGGCAATAAAGCCCGAAAATTTCACTTCTTTTTAACGCACGATTTTCCTCACATCACTCGTGTCGTAAGTTCAGGTTCCAACCAATCCAATGCGATGTATTCACTCTCCGTTTTAGCGCGCCTCAAAGGGTGGGAGTTTATTTATGTTTGCGATCATATTCCACGTTTTTTGAAAGACAATCCTATGGGAAATTACAAAGCAGCACTCGAAAATGGCATGAAGATCGTTGAATCGCTGACGCGTGAGGACGAAGTTTTAAACTGGTTTGATGCAAAGAGTTTACATGTAAACGAAGGTGGTAGGCAAAAAGAGGCGGAAGAGGGCATAAAGATTTTAGCGAACGAGCTTTTAGTCGATATTCAAACGCATTCCATTCCCAATCCTTATCTCTTCTTACCCTCAGGAACGGGCACAACGGCACTCTTTTTGCAAAAGCATCTTCCCTTTCCGGTCTTTACATGTAACACGGTTGGCAATAGTGCGTATTTGCAAAAGCAGTGGAAGATGGTTGAACCTGAATTAGCGTCTTTGCCTACTATTTTGGAAAGTACAAAAAAGTATCATTACGGAAAATTGTACATAGAATTATATGTATTATGGCAATATTTAAAGGATGAAATGGGCGTAGAGTTTGATTTGGTGTATGATCCTGTGGGCTGGAGCGTTTTATTGGAACATTTTTCATCACTTAACGGAACGCCCATTTATCTCCATCAAGGAGGAGTTTTGGGCAATACTTCTATGATTCAAAGGTATGCGCGTAAGGCAAATATGCTATAATAAAGCACTTATAAAGAGGATAAATCATGTTACTTTTAAAAACCAATGAAGCAAATTTTCAAGTCCAATTCGATGAACTTCTCCGTCGTGGGAATATGGATATGGAAAATGTCTCCAAAATTGTGGGAGGGATCCTTTCTGAGATTAAAGCCGAGGGCAATAGCGCCTTAAAAAATCACATTGAAAAATTCGATAAATGGCATGTTGGAAGTGATGAAGCGCTTGAAGTTAAAACTGAAGAGATGAAAAAAGCCTATGATGTGTTGGATGTCAAACTAAAATCAGCGTTAGAATTGGCGTATAAACGCATTTACGCGTACCATGAAAAATTGATGCCAAAATCTTGGCTTGATTTTGAAGACAATGGCACGGTTTTAGGTCAAAAAGTAACCCCAGTCGACCGTGCAGGGCTTTACATTCCTGGCGGTAAAGCGGCGTATCCAAGCAGTTTGTTGATGAACGCGATTCCAGCACGTGTTGCGGGAGTCAAAGAGATTGTCGTCTGTACTCCCGCGCCTCATAATGAACTCAATCCATTACTGCTTGCGGCGATGCACCTCTGTGGCATCACTAAGGCATTTAAAGTTGGCGGAGCGAGTGCGATTGGTGCGATGGCGTATGGTACGCAGAGCATCCCAAAAGTGGATGTCATCACGGGACCAGGTAACATTTTCGTTGCGACGGCTAAAAAACTGGTTTTTGGTGACGTTAACATCGATATGATCGCAGGCCCTAGTGAAATTGGCGTTTTAGCTGACACGAGTGCCGATCCGCATCTTTTAGCGATTGATCTGCTCTCCCAAGCGGAGCACGATGAGATGGCAAGTTCCATTTTGATTACCCCTTCTTTAGAGATTGCGGAGAAAACACGTACCGAAGTGTATGCGTGGCTTGAGACCTTAGATCGCAAATCGATTGCCGAAGTTTCCATCAAAGAGCGAGGAGCGATTATTGTGACCTCTTCGATGGATGAAGCGGTGGATTTGATGAATCAAATCGCTCCTGAACATTTAGAAATCGTCACATCACACCCGTTTGATCTTTTGCCTAAAATTCGTCATGCGGGTGCTATTTTTATGGGCGCATACACGCCTGAGCCGATTGGCGATTATATCGCTGGACCAAACCACACGCTTCCAACGGGTGGCACGGCAAAATTTTACTCACCGTTGGGTGTTGAGAACTTCTTGAAGCGCTCCTCCATCATTAGCATGAGCAAGCAGGGCATTGATGAGATCGGTGAAGCGTGCGCACTTCTGGCACATACCGAAGGGCTTGGTGCGCATGAAGCGAGTGTGCGCGTTCGCCTCTCTTCCAAATGAATATTATCATCTTTGGCGCTGGCGGAGTAGGGAGCTACTTCGCCGCCAAATTATTAGAAGCAGGGCATGAGGTTTTGCTGGTTGCGCGAGGTGATCATTTAGACGCTTTGCAGACCAATGGGCTTGTCCTCTCGCATCCAACGCTTCACTTCTCTCATCCTGTAAAAGCGTTAGATATGGAAGCGCTTTCGCACCTTGATCCACACCATTACGATGTGATTTTACTGCTGACAAAATCCACCGCAACACGCGAAGCCGCCGCTTCTTTGGCGCAGTGGCTTAAACGACAGATCATACCTCCTTACATTGTTTCTTTGCAAAATGGCGTTGAAAATGAGGCGATTTTATGCGACTATTTCGCGGAAGAGTTTGTCATAGGCGGTTTAACCCGTAAAATTGGTGCGCACGTTGTAGCTCCCGGATGCGTGAATGCGGTGGGGTCTGCTGAGACCATTTTAGGGATGATGCGCACAACCTCTGAGAATGAGACTTTTTTAGAAACGTTGGCAAAAACGTTTAATGAAGCGGGTATCCCGACGCAAACGACGTATGATATTGAGCAAGAACTTTGGAAAAAGCTTATCATTAACAACGGTGTGAATGCCTTGTGCGCGCTTTTGGGCGTCAAAACAGGCGTTTTATTTGATCACACGAAGCTCTCGTCCATCGTGCAAGGATTAATGCAGGAAACTGCCGCCGCGGCACGTGCTTTACATGTAAAGATTACGGAGGCCGATGTGGAAGCGATGTTTGAACTCATAAAGCATTTTGATTCGATTAAACCTTCGATGCTGGTGGATTTGGAGCAGAATCGAAGCATAGAGATCGAGGAGATTTGTGGTGTCGTCATTCGCGCATTGCATCAAATCGGTGTGGATGCACCGTATACGAAAACGATTTCGACGTTACTTGAATTTAAATTAGGAGAAAAACAGTGAAAGCAAAAATTGGCATTTTAACCGTGTCTGATCGTGCGAGTGCAGGTGTGTATGAAGACCTCTCTGGCAAAGCCATTATTGCGACATTAAGCGAGTATTTAAGCTCTGAGTGGGAGAGTGTTTACGAAGTGATTCCTGATGAGCAGAGTCTCATTGAAGAGGCACTCAAAGATATGGCGGATGAGCAAGGATGTTGTCTAATTGTCACGACAGGAGGCACGGGACCTGCGCTTCGAGATGTGACGCCTGAAGCCACGGAAGCGGTGTGTGAGAAGATGATGCCAGGGTTTGGAGAGCTTATGCGTCAAGTCAGCCTCAAATACGTTCCAACGGCGATTTTATCGCGTCAAACGGCAGGCATTCGAGGACGTAGTTTGATTATTAACCTTCCAGGAAAGCCAAAATCCATTCGTGAATGTTTAGACGCAGTCTTCCCAGCCGTTCCTTACTGCATCGATCTTTTAGAGGGACCTTTTCTTACATGTAACGAAGCAGTGATCAAACCTTTTCGCCCCAAAGCGTAAGCAACGAGGCAAAAAGAAGAGGGCTTTTACCTTCACATGTAAAACGGTAAAAGCCCTTAAACTCTCTTATTTTTCGAGTTGTTTCAAATACCCGTATTCACCCATAAGTGTCCATGGTCGCACTTTGGTTAAGTAAGCACGTTGTGACTCCAAAATCTCTTTAAACACAGGATCTTTAGCGGCTTGTTCATCTTCAATCTCGTGTGCAGCCTTTTTCAGTGCGGCCATGACATCGGAGGGAAATTGTTGAACTTTAACATTTGGATACTCTTTGGCAATATTCGCCCAAGCTTCTGCATTAGCGTGTGTTGCTTGCTCCATTAACTGACTTCCCACTGAACGAATAGCCACTTCCAAGATCGCTCTTAAATCAGCAGGCAACGCTTCGATTTTCTTTTTATTGGCAAGCATTTGGATCTCACTTGCAGGTTCTTGCCATCCTGTATAGTAGTAATTGGCGAGTTTATGAAAGCCCATGGAGAAGTCAAATACAGGGCTGATCCACTCAACCGCGTCAATGGTATTGCGTTCAAGTGCGGTATACAGCTCTCCTGGAGGGGTGCTCATCGCATTTACTCCCAGTTTTGCCATCACTTCACCACCTTGTCCTGGGATGCGGAATTTTAAGCCTTTAAGGTCTGCCAATGATTTGATCTCTTTTTTAAACCATCCACCCATTTGCATTCCTGTTGTTCCCATCGGATAAGAGATAAGCCCATGTGCGCTGTACACTTTTTCCGCCAACTCTTTGCCACCACCATGGTTATACCACGCATATTGTTCACTGATCAGCATACCAAAGGGAACCGTGGTAAAGAAGACCAATTTATAGTCTTTTCCTTTGTAGTAGTACGAAGCAGTGTAAGCAAGATCGTATTGACCCGCTTTGACCATGTCCATAACACCAAAAGGGGATTTGTGTTTGTTGGGTGAATCAATCTTGATTTTTAAACGCCCATTGGACATCGTCTCAACGGTTTGTGCCAGTGTTGCAGGCGCTGTTCCTAAAAAAGGTACTTGCTCTGCCCATGTAGTGGCAAGCCTTAGAGTGTAAACTTTGTCATCATTGGCTGCGTGTGCAAATGACATAACGCTTACCATCACACTCATTAGGGTTACAATAAAACGCATTCTTTCTCCTTTTTCCTTGTTATGATTTGTATTTTAGATACTAAATGAGTCTAATTCACTCTCAATTTTTGCCATTTTTGATTGGGCATCATCTAACCCTTTTTGATTCTCAGCGATGACCTCTTTGGGGGCATTGGCGACAAAGCGCTCGTTGGAGAGCATACCAGAGAGTTTCATAATTTCTTTTTCAAGTTTAATTTTTTGGTTGTTGAGTCGCTCAACGATAGGGCCTAAATCAACACCATCAAGGGGAATAAACACTTCAATATTATCGCCTACATCGGTGGCTGAGTTGGCTATTTTAGTCTCTGTAAAGTCGATATTTTCAACTTTTGCCAATAAACTAATGTATTTCAACGCATTTTTAAGGTTTGCGGTATCAGGTACTTTGATAAACGCGTGTTCGATTTTCTTGTTTCCAAGGTCAATATTGGCTTTTGCACGACGAATTCCCACGATCGCTTCGATCACCAGCTCAAAGGTTTTCTCGATTTTCTCATCTTGTTTAAGTGCGTGAGGGTAGCGTTTCACCATGATCGATTCACTCTCTTCGAGTGTTTGATCGGACAGTTCTTGGTACAAAAACTCTGAGACAAATGGCATAAACGGGTGAATCAGTTTCATTGCCTCTTTAAAGATAGCGCCAAGTTCCACAATGGCAGGTTTGTCTGCTTTGCTAAGCTCGATACCCCAGTCACAAAATTCACCCCACAAAAAGCGGTAAAGTGTCGTTGCGGCATCATTAAAACGGTAATCGCTAAAGTGAGCGCGTACCTCTTCCATCGCCACAGCCAAACGGCTTTGCATGTAAGCACCCAGAGCGGTTTTAATTTCAATTGTTTCCAAATCGGGGAATGAGTTTGCATTCATGAGTAAAAAGCGTGATGCGTTGTAGAGTTTGTTGGTGAAGTTACGAATTTGCTCCAGTTTTTCACCGCTGAGTTTAATGTCACGCCCTTGAACCGCAAGAATGGCGAGGGTAAAACGCAAGGTATCGGCACTGTACTCATCAATGGTTACCAATGGGTCGATCACATTGCCTTTACTTTTACTCATTTTTTGACCGTGCTCATCTTTGACCAGCGCGTGGAGGTAAATATCTTTAAACGGAAGTTCACCTAGCGTGTGTTCGCCTGAGAACATCATACGCGCCACCCAGAAGAAGAGAATGTCAAAACCGGTGATGAGGAGGGTGTTTGGATAGAAATCTTTTAAGTCACTCTCATTCCACTTTTCACCTTTAAAGACATCGCCATTTTCCCAACCAAGCGTTGAAAAAGGCCATAAGCCTGAGCTAAACCATGTATCGAGTACATCGGGGTCTTGATGAACTTTCGCACTTTTGCATTTTGGGCATTCATGCTCACTCTCTTTTTCACTCGCCCACTCGTGTCCGCACTCATCGCAGTAAAAAACAGGGATTTGATGTCCCCACCACAGTTGACGAGAGATACACCAATCACGAAGCTCTTTCATCCATGCATTATATGAATTGAGCCAATGGCTTGGGTAAAATTCGGCTAAGTGCTCATTGACTTTTGCGATGGCACCCTCTGCGATCTCTTTTTTAACAAACCACTGTTTGGAAATGTAAGGCTCCACCACATTTTTACAACGGTAGCAGTGACCCACTTGATTTTCGTAATCTTCAACTTTATCGACAAAGCCTTCACTTTGGAGTTTTGCCATAATCGGCGCTCTGGCTTCAAGACGCTCTAAGCCTTGAAAGTCACCACAATAGTCGTTTAAAATACCGTTGCTATCAAAAATAGTGATAAATTCTAAATCGTGACGTTTGCCCACTTCGTAGTCGTTGATGTCATGCGCTGGGGTTACTTTAACACAACCCGTTCCAAAGCTCATATCAACATGTTCATCAGCGATAATTTCAATCTCACGACCAATCAATGGTAAAACGACTTTTTGACCCACAAGGTGTTTGTAGCGCTCATCGTCTGGATGAACCATAACGGCGGTATCGCCAAAGTAGGTTTCAGGTCGTGTGGTGGCGACAACTAAACACTCTTTGGAGTCTTTCAGAAAGTATTTGAGGTGGTAGAGTTTGCCTTTGTGGGTTTCATACTCCACTTCGATGTCACTGAGTGCGCCATCGTGCGTACACCAATTAACCATGTAATTCCCACGAACGATAAGTCCTTCTTGGTAGTACTTTACAAACGCTTTTTTAACGGAATTTTTGAGTCCATCATCCATCGTAAAGCGTTCTCTACTCCACGCTGGAGAGGTTCCAAGTTTGCGCATTTGATTGAAAATCTGACCGCCGCTGTACGCTTTCCATTCCCAGACTTTCTCTAAGAATTTCTCACGTCCTAGCTCTTCTTTTTTAATGCCTTGCGCCAAAAGTTGTTTTTCAACGACGTTTTGTGTTGCAATGCCTGCATGGTCCATGCCCGGTTGCCACAATGTTTTAAAACCGTCCATGCGTTTGTAACGTGTAATGATGTCTTGCAAGGTAAAGGTAAGCGCATGTCCGATGTGGAGGCTTCCCGTGACATTGGGAGGTGGCATCATGATACAGAAGTTTTTGCCTTCTTCTTGAATCATTTTATTGCCATCGATCTCAAAATAGCCTCTTTGTTCCCAAATAGCGTAAAAACGTTCTTCAATCTCTTTGGGGTTGTAAACGGTGCTTTTTTCACTCATGAGTCTGTGTGCCTTCTGTATTTTTTGAGAGATTATACAAAAATGGGGGTAAAAGCTTGATTAATAGACTTCTTAGTATAAGAAGTCAAAGCAGAGTATTAATGTTTTTTAAGCAATGTACGTAGCGGTGTTTTTGCCAGCTTCTTTGGAGATGTAAAGCGCTTGATCGGCGCGTTGAAGCATCGTTTTAAAATCATCTTCGTTTTTGTACGCGGTGTAGCCAATGCTCAGATTGATTTGAAGTTCTTGTATCTCATTATTGCGTATTACGGGGATCATTTTATGGTTAAATTCATTTAAGATGCGATTGACAATGGTTGAAGCAGCCTCTTTGTCTTGATCCACAATACAGATAATAAACTCATCGCCACCAAAACGTGCAATGGTGTCAGATTCTCGTAAAAGATGTTGCAAGGTATCGGCGGTTGTCTTAATCGCATCATCACCTACAAGATGCCCATAGGTATCATTAATAGGTTTAAAATCATCAATATCCAAAATCACCAAAAAGAGGTGATTTTTTGTGCGTTTAACTTTTTGAATCTCTTTTTGAAAAATCTCCATAAACATTAAACGGTTGTACAATTTTGTCAGTCCATCGTAATGGGAGAGGTTTTCAACTTCAAGGTAAGATTTTTTTAAAAATGTGGTCAAAAAAACAATTAAGATAGAGAGGGTAATGGAAAATAAGAAGGAATAAAAAAGGGCACTATTGACAATCGCTTGCTGCTCTAAAAGATGCTGGTTATCTAAAAGCGTCGAGATAGAAAACATGTTTTTATTCTGTTCGAGATGTTTTTCATGCAGAATTAAAACGGGTATTGAACTGATAAAAAGATTGACAACAAATGTGATTGAGCCTAATAAAATAGGCTTCTTAAGCATAATGCTCGGTATTCTTTTCATGACGTACATATGCCCCTTTTGCGTTGGGAAAATAGTACCATAAAATCCGTTAAAGGTAAAAGAAAAAGGAATGGTTAAACAAAGAGAGTCGTTTTCACGACTCTTTGTATTCATACAGACCAGCGCTTAAGTAACGCTCACCTGTGTCACATAAAATAGTCACAATTGTTTTACCTTTGTTCTGCTCTTGTTGCGCAATGGCTGAGGCTACAAAGACATTGGCACCTGCAGAAATTCCTACCAATAAACCCTCTTGTTTGGCAAGATTGCGTGACGTTTCAATGGCATTTTCATAACTGACTTTGATCACTTCATCGTAGATTTTTGTATCAAGTACAGCGGGGACAAACCCTGCACCGATACCTTGGATTTTATGCGGTCCGGGTGCTCCACCTGAAAGAACAGGCGACGTGTCTGGCTCAACGGCGATGATTTTAATGTTAGGATTAAGCTCTTTGAGTCTTTTTCCTGTTCCTGTAATCGTTCCACCCGTTCCTACCGCAGCCACAAAAATGTCTATTTTACCCTCGGTATCTTTCCAAATTTCTTCGGCTGTGGTGGCATAATGAATCGCTGGATTGGATTCATTGGCGAATTGTTGTGGTACAAAAGAGTTAGGTGTCTCTTTGGAAAGTTCTGTCGCTTTTTCTACCGCACCTCTCATACCCAGTGTTGGCTCTGTTAACACTAATTCTGCCCCAAGTGCCGCCAACAGTTTGCGACGCTCTAAGCTCATGGAACTTGGCATGGTAAGAATGAGTTTTAATCCAAGACTTGCACATACCATCGCTAAACCAATGCCTGTATTGCCACTGGTTGGTTCGATAATGATTGAGCTGTGGTCAATTAAGCCTTTTTCTAAAGCGGTTTTAATCATGTTAAAACCAATACGATCTTTAACGGAGTGCGAAGGGTTAAGAAATTCGCATTTTCCAAGAATCAACGCGTTTGACGCATTGGATAAATGGTTAAGTTTAACAAGTGGTGTGTTTCCAATAAGTTCTGTTACGTTTTGTGCATACATAAGAATCTCCTTAAGTTAGATTTAGATGCTATAGTTTAGTTGGGTACTAAGACGTTGTGAATAGACTTCAAATTCGGATAAAGGCACGTTAAAAATCTCTTGGATTTTATGATTGCTCTCTTCGTAAAACATTCGAAGTACAGGGTCTTTCACGTCCACATCAGTGACAACAAGATTGCCTTCTAACGCAATAAGAATATCTTTGATCAAAATATCTTCTGCATTCTGAGCTAATAAATAGCCTCCATAAGCGCCTCTGACACTGTTGACAAGCCCTGCTTGACGTAGCAGAATCAAAAGCTGTTCTAAATAGTTTTGAGGAATTTCAGCACGCGCTGAAATTTCCTTGATTTGTAATGGTTTGGTGCTTTTTGCTAAAAAAAGCTGGTACATGGCACTTAAGCCATACATGCCTTTGGTTGAAAGTAGTGACATAGCCTCTCCTTAACCGAGTGCAATTTTGAGATCTTCGATGAGATCATCTGCATTTTCAAGTCCAATGCTAAGGCGAATGAGTCCTGCTTTAACGCCTGATTTTTCTAACTCCTCCGTTGAAAGCTGCTGATGTGTGGTGCTCGCTGGATGCGTAATGATGGATTTTGAATCACCAATGTTGACCACAACAGAGAAAATTTTAGTGCTGTTTAGAATATGTTTGGCAAATTCAAAATCTTCCACTTCAAAGCTTAAAAGTCCTGATGTTTGAGCGTCCGTAAAATACTGTTTTGCTCTTACATGTAAAGGATCACTCTCCAATCCTGGATACGAGACTTTTTTCACTTTTGGATGAGATTTTAGAAATGATGCTACTTTATGCGCATTGCGTGAATGCTCTTTGACACGAAGCGATAACGTCTCAAGACCTTGAATGAGTAACCACGAGTTAAAGGGCGCAATAGTCGCTCCGATGTCACGAATGAGTGAAAGACGAATCCTTAGTGAAAAGATCGGGAATGGTAAGGTCGCGTAAACCAATCCATGATAACTCTCATCGGGCTCATTAAATTGTGGATAACGTGGGTTGCCAATGAGCTTTGCATTGAGTCCTTTGGCTTCCACTATCAGTCCACCCATCGCACTGCCTTGACCGGAGATGTATTTGCTTGCGCTGTGAACACTCACATCAATGCCATGATTCAACGGCTGAAACAGAATCGGTGTTGCTACGGTGTTGTCTGCAACGGTAATAATGTTGTATTTTTGAGCGATTGAGACGATTTTTTCAATATTTGGAATGGCAATTTGAGGATTTGAAAGCGTTTCAAAGAAAATCGCTTTGGTTTTATCATCAATCAATGCTTCCAAATCATCGGCATGGTCGCTCTCAAAGACTTTTGCGGTAATGCCAAAACGTTTAATCGTATGGGTTAAAAGCGTGGTGGCGCCACCGTAAATTTTCTTCGCAACGAGGATGTTATCGCCAGCTTCCGCAAGATTGGCAATCGCAAAAAAGATCGCCGCTTGACCGCTTGCGGTTGCAATAGCCGCTTCACCATTTTCAACCGCTGCAATTCTAGCTTCAAGAACATCGGTTGTTGGATTGTTCAGACGTGTATAGATGGGTCCAAGTTCTTTGAGTGCAAAACGGTTTGCTGCAGTCTCGGCACTTCCAAAATCATAGGCGGTGGTTTGGTAGATAGGAACGGACATTGTGCCAAATTGCTGTTTGTCATATCCATAATGCAGAGCAAGTGTTTCTTGATTCATTTTTAATCCTTTTTGTTTCGTTGCTGAAAGTATAGACTAATTTTTTTTCAATGTCAAGTAACTTTATCAAATAACTAATGATTAAAAAAGTAGAGATTATTTTTTAGAAGAGGGAAGGGTGGCAAGAGCATTTTCATCTTTACATGTAAAGTCTAATGGAGGATGAATAATACTTTTAGTGCTTCTGATACATCAAAAACTAACCCACTTAATTGTAAAGATTATTATACATATAATTTTATGTAAATAGCCTATTTTAGGCACTAACAAAACATAGTTTTTGAAGTATTAAAGGAGTGCTTACTAACGCTTTGTTAGTAAAAAATTCTTCTCCAAAGTATGCAATTCATCTTTTGCTTTTTCAGATGAGACAAGCTTTAGTGTGCTATAATCTTCTTTTTTGAATGAGGAGAAGCGATGTTGTACGAAGACGAAGATGACTTTTTTATGGGGAGTCCTAGAAGTAAATTTTTTGATATTCTCTTTAATGCCAACAGAGAACTGGTTAAAACAAAGCTTTTAGAGATCGTGGATCGTTACAGCGCTATGGAAATTTTGCTTGAAAAGCAGGTCGGTGTTGATGCCCTTGAAGGGATGATCCGTACGGTTTTAATGGACGAGATGGACGCGGTGGTTGAACACAATAACGATCTGTTTATTAGCAGTGTTGGGGAAATTTTAACCCAAAATGAATAAAAGTGTATTTTGGCTGTTCCTTTTGTGTTCCTATGCTCTTTGCGCACCCATTGAGTACGAATATGAGCATAAATTTATCCTCAAAAAAGATGCACCAGGATTGGTTTTGATCAATCATAAAGAGGTTACCAAAAAGCCAACCGCTGAAAATCCCAATAACGAATACCTCTTAAAACTTCGTTGGACGCTCTTTACGAACAACATGTTGACTCTTTTAGTCAACTATAGAGGCTACCCAACACAGTATGTTTTAGAGAAAAAATACCCTTTACAGAGCATTGTTGTTCCGCTTTTGCCCGATGGAAATAACAAGATGATTGCGCAAACCTATGCAAAAATTGTCTTTAATGACTTCGATCAAAGAAATAAAGAGGCAATTTTAGATATATTTATAGAAGATAATCAACAACGCATAGAAGTTGAGTTTAAACCAAAAAAGAAACCGTAGGAACGCACGTGTTAGGAAAAGTTGAAAATTTGATGGTCGAGATGGTCACTTCTTTGGGTGATCCACGCAGTGTTGAGCTCTTTCACAGAGTTCCTAAAGGAAAACGTTTACGCGCAAAGCTCATTTTAAAGATTGCAGGGCTTAGTGAGGATTCGCTCAAACTTGCAGCGATTGTTGAGTTGATTCATGCGGCAAGTTTACTGCACGATGATGTGATCGATGATGCGTTTACAAGACGAGGCGAAGAGTCCATCAATGCGCTTTTTGGCAATAAAACGGCCATTATGCTAGGCGACATCCTCTACTCTAAAGGCTTTAGTGAACTCACCTTTTTGCCCAAAGATGTTGCGTACAGCATCGCAAATGCGGTAGCACTGCTTTCCGTGGGTGAACTTTTGGATGTAGAGCTTTCGCAAACCTTTAATGAGAGCGAAGAGCGCTACTTTGATATGATCTACAAAAAAACGGCTTCACTCATAGAAGCTTCCGCCAAAGCCGCAGCACTCCTTGCTGGCAAAAATGGCGATATTTATGCACTTTACGGTAAAAACTTGGGGCTCGCTTTTCAAATCATTGATGATATTTTAGACATTACGCAAAGCAGCGAAACCCTTGGAAAACCTTCATTAAACGACTTTAAAGAGGGCAAAACGACATTACCGTATCTTTACATGTACCGCGCATTAAACGCTGAAGATCAAACCAAACTTCTCTCTTTTTTTCAACAAGAGCTTGGTGAGGCAGACAAAGTGTGGATTAAGACAAAAATGCACGAGACAAAAGCACTCGAAGACTCCATTACCTATGCGAGAAAGCTTGGAATGGAAGCGTTAGACGTGATTGAAAACGAAGAAGATGTGGGCTTAAGCTCCATTATAAAAGAGATGATCGAGAGGAATTTTTAATGCACTATCTTACGATTAGTTTTACACACAAAAACACAGATATTAGCATTCGTGAAAAATTAGCGTTCAATTCAGAAGAAAAATGTCGCCATTTTATGGGAACGTTGATTGGCTGTGCGGCGGTAAATGAAGTGATTTTACTCTCTACATGTAATCGTGTGGAGATCATCACAAGTGTTACCGATTGTCAATCGGCTTTGGGCGATTCATTTGATCTTTTAAGCCATGTTGCCAATGTAACACGCGAAGAGTTAGAAGAACATGCAGACATTTATGAAGACAATGGAGCCATTCATCATCTTTTCACGGTCTGTGCTTCCTTGGATAGTCTGGTGATTGGTGAGACGCAAATCGCGGGGCAACTCAAAGAGGCGTTTAAATTTGCCTTTGAAAACAACTACTGTGGTCAAAAACTGGGACGTGCGATGCACCATGCCTTTCGCTGTGCCGCAGAAGTGCGAAGCCGCACCGACATTTCCAAAAGCCCCGTCTCCGTTTCCAGCGTCGCGGTCAATAAAGCCAAAGATCTTCTAGGCAGCATTGGCGGGCTCAGTGCGTTGGTTGTAGGCGCAGGTGAGATGAGTCAGCTAGCCGCCAAGCATCTGATCTCCAATGGGGTCAATGTTATTATCATCAACCGCAATCTTGAGCATGCACAAGCTTTGGCAACAGAGCTCGGAGAGCTTGCAACCACAGCGCCTTATTCAAAACTGACTGAATTTATCAACCGTTACCGTCTTGTCTTTACCGCAACAGGCGCACCTCACAGTGTGATTAGCGATGATATGGTCGAAGAGAAAGAGTTTTCACGCTATTGGTTTGACATCGCGGTTCCTCGTGATATTGACATTAAAGAGCATGCTAATTTGCATGTGTTTGCGGTCGATGATTTGGAAGAGATCGTGACTCGAAACATGTCACTTCGTGAAGAGCAAGCCAAAATTGCGTACAGCATCGTCGGTCGCTCAACGATGGACTTTTTCAAATGGTTGCAGAGTATGTGTGTCGATCCAATCATCAAAGAGATTCGCGATCATGCCAAAGAGTGTTCATTGCAGGAGCTCGAAAAAGCGGTCAAAAAAGGGTATATCCCTGAAGAGTTGCAAGATCAAGTCTCAAAAGTACTGCACCATGCCTTTAACTCTTTTTTACACTCCGCTACCAAAAACCTTAAAGAGGTTGCTGAAAAACCAGAGGCTGACACGATCGTGCAAGCGGTTCAATATATTTTTAATATCAATGAAGACCAAACAAAGCGCATGAATATGTACAAATGCGAATACCAAATGGGGGGAATAAAATGAGATTTTCAAAACTGTATGCACCAACAACGAAGGATGCACCCAAAGATGCAACACTTCCAAGTCATCAATTCTTGGTGCGTGGCGGTTTTATCTCGCAAGTAGGAAGTGGACTGTATAACTTTTTGCCAATGGGAAAAATCGTTTTTGACAAAATCAAAAATGTCGTTAAAGAAGAGATGGATGAAACAGGTGCCCAAGAGATCCAAATGGATGTGGTTACACCTGCGGAACTGTGGAAACAAAGTGGGCGTTACGATGTTTTTGGCAAAGAGTTGTGTCGCTTTAAAGATCGAAAAGAGAACGAATTTGTTTTAGGACCTACCCATGAAGAGGTGGTCGTAGACATCGTTCGCAACCGCATCAATAGCTATAAACAACTACCTTTGCATTTATATCAAATTACGACAAAATTCCGCGATGAAGCGCGTCCTCGTTTTGGGCTTCTTCGAGGTCGTGAATTTACGATGAAAGATGGTTACAGTTTCCATGAAGATGAAGCGTGTATGAAAAAAGAGTTTGATGTGATGGAAAAAACCTACACCAAAATCTTTACACGTTTAGGGCTAGATTTTAGAGCCGTTGAGGCAGACAGTGGTGCCATTGGTGGCAGTGGGAGTAAAGAGTTTATGGTGCTTGCTCAAAACGGTGAAGATGACATCGTTGTGTGTCAACAATGCTCTTATGCTGCGAACATTGAAGCGGCAAGACGTGCGCCTAAAACCACGACAGAAGAAGCTCCTGAAGCCAATCTTTCCAAATTCAAAACGCCTGATATGAAAACCATTGAGGATGTCTGCAATTTTTTCAAAGTTGATCCTTTTTACAGCAT
The DNA here is from genome assembly GCF_000568815.1 of Sulfurospirillum multivorans DSM 12446. Lineage (NCBI taxonomy): Bacteria > Pseudomonadati > Campylobacterota > Epsilonproteobacteria > Campylobacterales > Sulfurospirillaceae > Sulfurospirillum > Sulfurospirillum multivorans. The sequence continues at coordinate 1,815,435 of NZ_CP007201.1, read as the reverse complement.
TAAAGCGGTGGTTAAAAAAGCCGTCTATGTCGATAAAGAGGAGGTGGTTGTTTTCTTTGTACGAGGCAATGACGAACTTCAAGAGACCAAAGCACAAAATGCGTGTGGTGCGTTGGATCTTTTAGATGCTTCTTTGGAAGAGGTCGAGAGAGCAGGGCTCAAAGCCGGCTTTATAGGACCGATTGGACTAGAATGTGTAAAATTTTACATAGATTTAGAGCTCAAAGAGGCTAAAAATCTTATCTGCGGTGCCAACGAAACAGACTTCCACATGGTCGGTGTCTCCATGTTTAACTTTAACGAAGATCGCTATAAAGACCTTGTGAGTGTTAAAGCAAATGATCGTTGTGCGTGTTGTGGCGGAGAGCTTGGAGTGACCAAAGGCATTGAAGTAGGGCACATCTTCCAACTCGGACAAAAATACGCTAAAGCAATGGGCGCAACTTTTTTAGATAAAAATGGTAAAGCACAACCTTTCTTTATGGGTTGCTACGGTGTTGGCGTGAGTCGCTTGGTTGCTGTTATGATCGAAGCAAGTCATGATGAAAAAGGGTGCATTTGGAATAAACAAACCGCTCCATACCTTTTAGACATCATTGTCTCTAATGGTAAAGATGAGGCTCAAAGTGCGTATGCGGAAGAGATGTATACGGCTTTAAAAGCGGAGCGCTTGAATGTACTTTTAGATGATCGCAATGAGCGTTTTGGTTTTAAAATGAAAGATTATGAACTCATTGGACTTCCTTACGCACTGATTGTGGGGAAAGAGCTTGATGAGGGATTTGTTGAGATTGTTGAGCGAAAAACATTGGAGAAAACTGTTGTCAAAAAAGAAGATGCCCTTGCAAAACTAAGGGAGCTTTTAGCGTGAAGTATTTTTTGATCTATCTCTTTTTAGAAGTGATGGTCTCTTTAAATATTGGCTCTCAGATTGGGGTGATGGCAACGTTTGGTGAACTTGTCATTTCAGCCCTTTTAGGTGGGATTTTGCTTGCCAATTTCCGCCTGACACTGATGCAAAATCTCAGTGCTCTGATGCAAGGCGAAATCAGCCCCTCTTCGTTTCAAAGACTCAATCTTTGGGCGATTGTAGGCGCCATTTTATTGATATTACCAGGCTTTTTAGGCGATATAGTAGGCTTACTTTTACAGTTTAGCTCACTGGTGACCTTAATCGTTTCAAAATTCTTACATGTAAAAGATGAAACCCCCACAACAACGCATTTTAAACAAGGAGATCATAATGAGATCATTGATGTTGAAATTATTGACGACACTCATCACCTTAAGCAGTAGCACACTTTTTGCAGCAGCCCCTACACCCGAACTGGATGCTAAAGTAACGACTTTTTTGCAAAAAGCAATTGCACCTAATGAAAATTACACCTTCGATAAAGTGGTTATTCTCAAAAAAGAGGCGATGAAAGAGATGCCAGAATGGATGGTCTATTTTGTCCGAATTGATCTTAATTTGACCAAGCAAGAGGGTAAAAAACTCTCCGTCAATGACATGGTCTTTACCGATGGTAAGATTTTGAGTAAAGATTTTGCTGATCTTACCAGTGGTCGAAGCATTAAAGGGAGTTATTCGCTGGATGTGGATGCCTCTGCGTATAACAAAGAGCATCTTTTAGCAGGGAGCTTTAATGCACCGCATAAACTCGTTGTATTTAGCGACCCACTCTGTCCTTTTTGTATGGATTTTTTACCCGAAGTGATTGCCGATGTGGAGGCCAATCCTCAAACGTTTGCTCTCTTTTACTACCATTTTCCACTCTCGATTCACCCCGCAGCACCCACACTGGTTAAAGCGATGCTTTTAGCCGAAGAGCAGGGCGATAAAGCGATTGTCAAAAAAGTGTACAAAGAGTTTTTTGATATCAAAATCAGCGATGAAAAGGCAATTTTAGAACTTTTCAACAAAGCATTAAATAAAAATTTCACCGTTGATCAGATCAATCAAGCGCACATTCTTCAAAAACTAAACCAAGACCATGAGCTTGCCACAGCACTCATGGTCAATGGTACGCCAACCATCTATCTGGATGGCAAAAAAGACGATACAAAACGAAGCTACAGAAAATTTATAAAAGAGTCTAAATGAAAAAACTCATTATTGCAACCCGTGGAAGTAAACTTGCCCTTTGGCAGTCTGAATTTGTCAAAGCTGAACTTGAAAAAGCGCATCCTGGTCTTGAGGTCGAACTCTCTGTTATGATGACCAAGGGCGATAAAATTTTAGATGTCGCTTTAGCAAAAATTGGCGGCAAAGGACTTTTTACTAAAGAGCTTGAAGAGGCGATGCTTCGTGGTGAAGCACACATTGCCGTACACAGTCTCAAAGACGTACCTATGGCGTTTCCAGAGGGATTGAAGCTTGGTGTCATTACCAAGCGTGAAGATGTCCGCGATGCGATGCTTTCTGAGAAATACGCGTCGTTAGAAGCGCTTCCTCTTGGAGCGGTCGTTGGAACGACGAGTTTAAGACGTCGCATGCAACTTTTGAAACTGCGTCCTGATTTTGTGATCAAAAATCTTAGAGGCAATGTCAATACCCGTATTCGTAAGCTCAAAGAGGGTGAATTTGATGCGATCATTTTAGCCAGTGCAGGCATTAACCGTTTGGGTTTGAGCGCAGAGGTGAACTATTTTACGCCTATCTCCAAAGAGGTGATGATCCCTGCTTCTGGGCAAGCCGCACTTGGAATTGAAATTGTCTGCGATGCCGAGGTTGAACGTTTGGTCTCCGTGCTGAATGATGAAGATGCCATCATCGAAACACGCGTTGAGCGCGACTTTGTCACCGTCCTTGAAGGCGGTTGCCAAGTGCCGATCGGTGTGAACGCCGAACTGTGTGGCGATGCTTTACATGTAAAAGCAATTCTGGGTCTTCCTGATGGTTCTGAAATGCTCAGCGAAGCGATAACCACCACACGCGCAGAGTATGCAAGTGTGGGTAAAGCACTGGCTCAAAAAGTCCTTGATAGAGGAGCAAAAGCGCTCTTGGAACGTGCCGAACAGATCGCGTTAAACGAAATTTTTTAAAGGCAGAAAATGCAGCGAATCATTGACCTTCTACGCCAAAACGATCTTTTACATGTAATCGATACGGAGCTTGATATTGATCTAGAAATTCCGCATCTTGCTTACATTGAGGTCAAAAAAGAGGACTCAAAAGCGCTTTTATTTACAAAACCTGTGAGTAAAAGACTAGGAAAAAGCTTTGATATGCCAGTTCTGATGAATGTGTTTGGCTCTTCTAAAGCGACCGAGCTTATTTTTGGTAAAAATCCCAACGTCGTGGCAAAGCAGATCGAATCCTTGATGCACATGAAACCACCAACGTCATTTATGGATAAAATGGGCATGCTTGGTACACTTTTTAACCTTAAAAATGCACTTCCAAAGCGACTCAAAGGCAAGGGTGTCTGTCAAACAAAAGTGTATGACGAGCCAAATCTCTATGATTTCCCCATTTTAACCACATGGAGCGAAGACGGTGGTCCGTTTATCACGATGGGGCAGGTTTACACACAAAGTTTGGATGGAACGAAACAAAATCTAGGTATGTACCGCTTGCAAGTTTACGATAAAAACCGTTTGGGCATGCACTGGCAGATTCACAAAGACAGCGCACATTTTTTTCATGAGTACCAAAAAGCGGGTAAAAAAATGCCTGTAAGCATTGGAATTGGGGGCGATCCGCTTTACATCTGGTGTGGACAAGCGCCGATGCCGATCGGGATGTTTGAGCTTTTATTGTATGGTTTTATCAAAGACAAAAGTGCTCGTCTTGTCAAATCACTGACCAATCCTATTTATATCCCTGAAGATGTGGATATTGTCATTGAAGGTTGGGTTGATCCTGCTTTGAGCGAGATCGAAGGGCCTTTTGGCGATCATACAGGTTATTACACGCTTAAAGAACCGTATCCTGTTATGGATGTGACCTGCATTACATGTAAAGAAAAACCAGTGTATCAAGCGACCGTTGTAGGGAAACCTCCTTTGGAAGATAAATACATGGGTTGGGCGACAGAGCGCATCTTTTTACCACTTTTAAAAACGACCGCACCGGATTTGATTGATTATAACATGCCTGAAAATGGGGTTTTTCATAATTTCATTTTAGCAAAGATGAACGTGCTTTACCCTGGACATGCGAAACAGTTTATGCATGCATTTTGGGGCGTGGGACAGATGAGTTTTGTGAAACATGCCATTTTTGTCGATGAAAATGCGCCAGATTTGGATGATTATGAGCCACTTAGTGATTACATCTTAAATCGTGTCAGCGCTAAACGCTTGCTCATTAGCGAAGGTGTGTGTGACGCGCTTGATCATGCTTCTCCGAATGCTCTTTTTGGTGGGAAACTCGGTGTGGATTGTACGGGTGGTGTGATTGATGCACCTTCTAAAACGATTTTGAGCGACCGTGACCTTCTGTTTAAAGTCACGACCTTGGTTCCCGAAGTTTCTGCGCTTAAACAGTATAAAACGCAGACGAAAACACCGATTACCGTTATAGCTATCTCAAAGAAGAGGGCAGGTAAAGAGGTATATGAAGCGTTAAAACCTTTAAAAGAGCATATGAAGCTTTTGATCGTTGTCGATACGGAGGGCAATAGCGTGGATAATGCCTATATGCTGATCTGGCGCGTGGTCAATAACATCGATGCACTTCGCGACATTTTTGTCGAAGAGGAGTTTATTGGCATTGATGCAACGACCAAAAATGATCTTGATGGCTACACCAGAGAGTGGCCAAAAGACACCGATTGCGATCAAAAGACGATTTTACGCCTGATCGAGCTTGGATTGGTGGAAAACAATCCTGCATTTTTAAAGCACTTCCATATTTAGTCTCTTTTTTATGTATACCATTTGTTAATGATGAAAACAAATGGTATACATTTTTCTTCTCTTCGTTTCAAATAATCGCTAAGTATTGAAATATTTCAAAAAAAGTAATAGAATAGTCCATTCTGACTTGGGAGTAAGCGATGCAGACATCTTACAAGCCTTTAGTTGAGCGTTACGATATACCGAGACCTACATTGATTGAGTGGCAGAAGAGGGCAGAGCAAAAAGATAACTGGCGCGTTAAGCATTTGGCGTATCTTCGAATGCAGTTGAGTGTCGAACAAGAGACGTATGCAGAGATTAAAGCGTATGCTCCTTGCGTTGAAGATCTTTTTTTGTTTAGTATCTATCTGTTTTTCCACAATACCACCGATTTTTTACCCAAAGAGACATTTTTACAAGGACTTCGAGAATTTTCCTTGCAAATTCGCACAGGTGTTGAGTACCAACATGAGTTTGCAGGGCGCATTTGGTCGCTTCGTATGGGCGAAGAGTCGAGTAAAAAGATGGTCAATTACTACCGCTTGTTCGATCTTCTCAAAAAATTTACTGCCGCACAGTACGCACTTTTGTTCAGTGCTGTCTTAGAGTTTGTCCAACAGGTCAAAGCAAAATATGACATTGGTACAAAGAGTTTTTTAGAAGGTAAGACATGGCAAGAGCTTTACATGTACGACAAAGCGTTTGCAGCTAAAGTGATTGAAGATTTTTTCAGTAAAAAAGGAATTCTTTAGACGATAAAAATTATTAATTACAATTTATTATTGTTTAAGTAAGAATTGATTAGAATGTCACTATAAATTTTAAGGAGTAAGAATGAGACAGTACGAGACATACAAATGCAGTAAATGCGGGAATGAAGTGGAAGTTCAAAATGTGGGTGGCGGTAAACTTACCTGTTGTGGTCAAGAGATGGCATGTATCACCGAAGATCTTACAGCGGTCAATCTGATGAAAGCATTTGCGGGAGAATCTCAAGCGCGTAATAAATATGACCTATTTGCAGACATTGCCTTGGAAGAGGGCTGGCATGCAATCTCTCGTCACTTTAGAGAAGCCGCTGAAAATGAAAAATGGCACGCAAGAGCTGAGTTTAAAGCCTACCATAAACTTGTAGATGGCGCAGAGACAGAGATAACACTTAAAAACCTTGATAGTGCAATGGCAGGTGAGCATTATGAGCATGAAACGATGTACCCCAATTTTGCAAAAATTGCTGAGGAAGAGGGACACAAAGAGCTTGCGCGTCTTTTTAATGCCATCGGTAAAGTAGAAGTTGAACACGAGCGCGAATACAAAGCCCTTCAAGATGCGATGAGAGAAGATGGTTTCTTTGAAGATGCCGAAGAAGAGATTTGGGTCTGTGAAGTGTGCGGACATATTCACAGAGGCAAAAAAGCACCCAAAGCGTGCCCTTTGTGTAAAGTCGGACAAGAGTATTTCAAACGCCAAGATTTAGGTATCTAATCTTCAAAAGGCAAGAAGCTATACATGAATATTGATAGCTTCTTGCATCCACTTCGTAACTTCTCCCAAATTTTATTTAAGATACATAAGTGAACCTACTTAAATAGGCTATTTTCATGCTACGAACGTAATGTAAAATTATCAATTATACTTCTCTGTATTAACTTTGAAAATTACAGAAATGTATACTTTTTTTAAATTTGTAATTTGCAAAAAGCCCTTAAATAGGGAGTTTGAGAGCAGTGGTTTTGAAATATGCAAATTTAACATAATTGTTTTACATAAAATTTTGATTAATAAAATAAAATAGTTAATATTTTTAATAAAAGAAGAATGTTGAAGTATATATAATGTCATAGAAATTGTTTCAGTCTCCACAAGAAAGAAAACTTTGGCGAGTAGCTTCTTGTGTAGACTGCCTTTCTTGAAAATTTTAAGAACAGCTTCGTTATTCTACATTCATAAAAATAAATACTAACTTAAAGTGTGAAATTCTCATATTCTCATATTTTAGATAAAAATCGAAAAAATGATCCCTCGGATCACATTTGTGATTGAAAACATAAACATAACACTTAGAGTATCACTACAAAAATCATCGTACAGATCTGCAATTTTTTTCAAATTTGAAATGTGCAAATGGATATATTTTCTTGTTATTTCAATATTCGTATGACCTAGGCATTCCTGAACTAAAATAATATCTTGGTGTTTCTCGTACAATTTGCTTGCAAAGGTATGTCGTAGTACATGCGGTCCATTTTGCTCTTTTGAGATTCCAAGCTGTAAAAAAAACTTTTTTATTCCTCTATAAACAAATTGTCGGGTGATTCGTGTATTTTTCTTCGTCTGAAAGATATATTCGTCATTATTTAGTGATCTAATTTTTGACATGTAAAAAGGTCGGAAATTATTTTGAGGCATTGCAACCATTCTATACTTTAGCCCTTTGCCTTTTATTTTGAAGAAAAAAAGCCCATTTTCATTGTAGATGTCTTTTTTCCTAATGCTTAGCATTTCACTAACGCGAATACCAGTTCTCAGCAATACATTGAACATGACAATAAAATTATCATCTTTTGATGGCAAAGTAAGAAATATTCGATACAGCTCTTCATCGGTAAGTCTTTGGTTGTATGAATAATAAGAACTATAATATGCTTTACTCATAGAAATTCCAAGGCTTCTATTGTCATTATGAATTATCAAATTATAGGTATTTACAAATGTTGAAATAAGCCCAGAGTAGAAGACTTTTGTCGTGTCCTTTTTATTTGATGTTTCGATCCAAATGAAATCAACGACGAATTCATGATCAAAGCTATTTTGCGAATAAGGATAGTTGCAATTCATCGCATAGATGCAAAAGTTTATAAGAACCATATAGTTTCCAATTGAGTGAAACTGGTTAGCTTGGTAATATACGATGACGCTTTTTAGAATATTATAATCAATAGCCCCCTTTAAAGAGACTCTGCATTCATCCTTAATATTCTTCTCTGCATAAGCGTTTACATGTGTATCAAATTTCTTTACGATGTATGATTTACAAAACGAGAATAAATGCATCAAACACTCCTATATTGCTATAAGAGTGTAAATAAAGTAATTTTTTCTCCTTTTTGGCTTAAGTCATTATCTATCTCAAAATCTGTATTTTCCATTTTTGCCTCATATTCTTGAACAAGAGATTTACAAAAATTACTTGCCGTAAATAGATACAAATACTGACCTTGATAAACCTCCTGTTCGACTTTAATTTTTACTGTACGAAAATTTATAGTTGTTTTTTCATTTTTTTCTTGCATAAATATCTTTGACCCTATAGACAAAGAGCTCTTTGTATTTATGTGGGCTAACATGCAAGTTAAAGTTTCATTGTTCACAAATGATTTTTTTTGATCCGAATAAAAGGCATTAAGTAAGGCTCTTATGGATTCACTCTGAAGCAGAGCAGAGAGTTTTAAAAAAAGCCAGTTGATATTTACTAAAAAACATGAAGATTTTTCATCATACACTACTCCAATACGATATTTCGACGTTCCTGATAACGTTGTATGATGATTAATTTCCAATTGGGTATTGTTCAAACGTTCATTATGTGTTCTATCAGCGTTAGTACTGCATTCAAAAGACTTTGAGTCAACAATGTACGTTTTAAGTACGTCATTAATACGTCTTAAGTCATTGGTGCTTAGATCACATAAAATCAGATTCTTCGTAAAATCAAAAATATTTTTAAAAGTTATCGCACTTGATAAAAACGGTTCAAGTGATTGAAAATCAAGAAGAGCATTATCAGATGTTGAGTCAGAACCAATAGTCGTATCTGAGTCCAGTTCAATTTTCGTGTTTTCTCTCTGAACATGTGTATCAATGGCTTTAAAATTGATTCTTTTTCTAATTCCCAATTCCGTCAATACTGTTTCATCTTTTTCAATAAAATTGCTTTCTAATTGCACGTTTTTTGTCTCTTCCAAATGTTCGTTTTTATAATTTAATAATAGATTTTCATCTTCATTACTGTTTATAAGTTCGTCCATATCGGCATTATTCTCATAATTTTTTACATTTCCAACATTTGTCCTAATATTTCCCTCATTTCTATGTCGAAGTTTTTGAATTTTCCCTCTAAGTAACATGTTCTCTTCGTTGGTCTTTTTAATCTGCGCATCTTTTAAAACTATCTCTTTTTTATTGCTTTTTTGATCAGGCTGTTCTATTAAATTTTGGCTTACCATCGTATCTGTTTTGTGATCAATCAAAATCATTTCACCATTGGGTTTTGTTATTTCAGCTGTGCGTGAAACATGATCAACTTTAACAACAGTGCCATCATCATGTTTGGTGACTTCAATAGGATTTTCAGCAACTCTACGTTCAATATCAGACAGAATTTGTTTTACATCGATCTTCTCAGATTTGTCTTTCTCAAGAAGCGCCAAAGCTCCTTTTTTAAATCTAAAATAGTCTTCTTGATTGATTATAGATATTCGACCATCTTTATCAACAATAGAGAAATTTTTCATATTGCGATAGATGTAATCAAACGCAGCAAGTGGAATTTTAACCTCTTCACCACGTTTAATTTTCATAATAACTTCCATCACGCGATCAGGATTTTTTATTTCCTCAATGCTCCTTTGGCGTGATTTTTGCATCTCTTTTTCTATCTCTTTTTGATGTAAATGGTCTCTTTGAGTTATGAGCCATATCCTAAATGTTCTTGAATTTAGGATACTGTTGAGCGAAAAGCCAAGTACCAAAATGATGATGACAGTGAATAAAAAAGCTGTAAATGACATATACTCTACCTTTTGATTTTTTTGATTAGATAGAGCGCGTATATTTTATTAGTCTATAATATATAATATAATGGGAAAACGACTTGCCCGTTAATTTCTATAATATACTAATAAGATATTAAATAATAATATATAATATATAGGCGCTCAACGACTCTCTAACAAAACGAAAATACAGAACGACTATCAGGTACGGTCTGTTGAAATTGCAAAGCTTTTCTTCCAACTTCTTCTAAAACAAATTGACGACAATCACCAAATTTTTCTAACCTGAGCTTCATTGCTTCATCCAAACTGTTCTTGATAAAATTGCCATCAATGATGACACCCGAAATCACAAATCGCTTCTCATTAAAAGCACCCTTGTACCTCTTCAAAGTATAAAGCCACCGCTTATCTGAATTGCTATAAACCACTCCTTTGTAGTCAAGTAAATCAACCAATAATTGTTTAGCTTTGTACTCGCCATCTTTTCCAAAATCCAAAATAATTCGCTCCTTCATCGCTAAAGCAATCTTCGGGTCACTCTTTTCAAATAAACCAAAAACATGCTCGCACAACGCTTGCACCAAAAAGTAATAATCAAGTAAATACATTTCATGCTTCTCTGCTTTTACAACTGGACTCATACCACTATCTGCGTGAAACATATACGCCTTTGATAATACGTAAAGCATTAATTTCTCTGCTTTGTCATTGTCTAAAAACTGTACAACATCCATCGGATTCGTGTAAAATTCTCTAATGTGATCACTCATAAATTTTCTCCTAATTTGATTTTTCTAACACATTTGGAAGCCCGAACCGTGCAAAAATTTCTCGTTTACTTGATTCGTCTTCCTCGTTATCCGCAACATACAGATCATAAATTCCTTGAATACAAAAATCTTTTTCTAAACTCAAACGCTTAATTTCGCTCCTTAAAAAAGCAATGCCCTCGGCTACGGTAGGCGCAACTCGTTCCCATTCATGAAATTTTTGATTTCCCTCTTTTGTGCTTGAGACCCTGCGTTTGATCTCGTCAATCTCCTCTTGCGTAAAACACATATCTTTCGTTAATGCTTGAATCAAATTTTTCAAACAAAAACATTTGCCTCGATACCATGCTCTTAAGCGTTGAAACAATGATGAATCACCATTAATCAATACTCTAAGATCGTTTTTTCGCATAACCTAACTCCTTAAAAATAATATTGCAACGGCCAAGTACACTCCTTAATTCCTTACATAGAAAAGAAATCACGACAGAGCTAGGCTTCGTTTGCCAGTCTAAAATAAACGTAATCGCTTTTGTATGAGGATTTAGTTGAACGGAGATGCTTTTGTACAAATAAACCCTATTCAAGCTCTTCAAACACTCATTGAAATGTTGGTGAAAAATATCCAATGCAACCTGCCTATCAAAACGACTCAATAAAACAGCATTTTCATTTTGATTAAAACCTTTGCAATTCACTTTCGTTTGATCATGTAACGTCAGTACCTCGTTATGAAATAGCTTATTTTTCGGTAAGATAAATCCATACCCCTCGATGCTTCCAACGTTAATTATCGGTTTTACGATGAAACATACATCCGTCTCTGCAATGATTTCAACATCAATGAGCCTATTTTTGACTGCTAACGCAAAATTCAAAGCATCCCGCTTTTGGGCATAGTCCATGAGCATTTCATCAAAAATACTGATAATTCGAGAATATTGCTTTTGACTCACAACGTAATTTTTCAAATAGATTACAGCGCCCCGATCATCTTTGGCTAAAGTGATGGTTCCATCCTTCCAAATGTAAGCAGAACCAATAGCGTTGTATGCCCTAGCTACTGCGGCTTTGAAAATTGCCTCTGCTTCAATTTCTGAAATAGAGTAAAGAGCAGATATTTCGGACAAATAACGTCTGTATTTTTTTATATCCACTGCGTGTCCTTTGCGCGATAACCTTTTTTGATTTTCTCTCCATATATTCGCTTGAAATGAGCGTGCGCTTCATCAATTGAGTCTAAAAAATGGGTGATTTTCCCCGTGCATTTTCTATAGGCAGTATTACCGTAAATGCGTTCAACAATAATCTCACCAAATAGCGTTAAAGAAATCTCAATTTTGTAATAGCGAATGTGTGAAGAATCAATGACCCTGATGAGGTGCACCTTTGACGTTCTCATAATGACCATTACTCCACAGTATGAATACCGCTTGAAAACGTTTCAATTTTCAAATCCAGTATTCTAAGTAAGGTCTTTGTTGTTTCATTTTTGCATTTTTCAATGAGCGTACATGTAAATAAGTCATTAGATTTTGAATTGCTCTTGGATAAAAGCGTTTTTTCTAATCGAATCAATGCTTTTTCGGCCATATATAGATCAGTGAAGGTGTATAAAATAATCAAATGCTTACTATCTACTCGAATGAGCTTGTCTGTAAGTCGTATGAATTCACGAATGTAGTCGCAGTCGAACTCAAAAGATCGATTTGCTTTTAAAAGGGCAATGCTAAATTTGACTTTATGCCGTTTAAACAAATAATCGCACTCGTTAAAAACACGCTCGTTTTGAACGTAAATTTGCGAGATATCTAAGGTTTTTGGATGCGCATGAATAATAACCTCATGGTTGATACTAATATTGCCGGCAATGGGTGTATGTGCGTTGCTATGCATTGGAAACCAACCTAGATTCACTTGAGTATTTCCAAAAACCTAAATTTCCTTTAGCAGCTATAGGCTCATTAAGCGGTTGTGGTTTTTGAAGTACGTATCCCCAAGTACCTTTTTCTTTCCAAACGGAAGTGTGCTCTTGAACACAATCAATGAGATCGACCATGCCCAGAATCTTACCCGTGACCAACTTGTCAATCGGAGGCAGATCATAGCCTTCTGCTTTCAGCCAGTAATACGCGTCATAGTCAACCTGTTTTGAAGCATGTATTGCAATAGTTCCTCGAATGTTCGTCTTACGTGTACGATTTTCGATATCTTTGCCCAAATACATAATGCAATACGCCCAAGGTTGTCTGACAGTTAAAACGGTGTAAGTCATAGCGATTCCTTGTATGTTTTAAATTGATCGGTATGCGTTAAAGAATAGATCGCATTAAGCCCTCGATAGGTGCTAATGAGCTTACGATAAATTTTTGGTTCCTTACCACTTTTCCAGTGTTTGTACAAAACCGAACTCGATACTTGTAAGCGACTGCGAGGACTGTCATTTTTTAACGTATAACCACCCGTGTAAAACATTTCCTGCATAGGTCCTTGATCGCCTGTATTGAAAGTTTCTTCTTTTTGCATGACATTGACCGCGTAGGCTATCGCTTTTGCTTTTTTGGTGGCTTCTAGGCTTATTATTGGCATATGACGACCTTACTTAAAGATTTCAATGAGTGGCTTTTGACGATTCGGGGATGAAACATTGCTTTTGGATTGGTTTAAGAGCTCTGAATTATCCTTGTGGCATGAATAACATGCCTTGATCGCTTGATGCTCTTTAGTGCTTGCATCTGCATACAACTTGCTTTTGTCGTGGCATGAAAAACAATCTTGCCCACATGCGCCATTTTCTGAAGGCTTGTTGTGACACGTAACACACTGGTTTAATACCAGGTGCTCTTGATCTTGCATAAGTGGTTGAAGCTTCGGATGGCATTCGATACAACTACCCCCACATGTAAATGCGAGGGTAGTGAGAAATGATAAAAGGATGAGGTACTTCATGATTGCACCTCTTGTCCGAAAATCTTCAAAACGGCAGCCAAATCTTCATCACTGAGTGCTTGACGAAAATCATATGAATTTGATATTTGATCTTCTATTACATCAAAACCATAGTATTTATCGTCGATTTTTTGAATGCTATAATTGATAAAACCAGCCGTTTTTTCAAATCCTCTTCCTTGGTAAACTACAAGACTAAAACCAAGCTCTTCAAGTTTTTTTATACGATCACAAGAGCGTGCAATTCTTTCACGCTTATGTGTTAACCTTTTTTCTTGGTCATAAATAGCCTGTATCGCGTCAATTGTTTCCCAAAAACTTGCACCTTTTAATCGGAGATTGATTTCCTCCTTTAGAGTTAAGAGCTCTTCTTTGCTCATTCCATCAAGGTTAGTATTTTTAGACATTCTTTCCTCCAAACCATTCAAGCAGTTGGCTTTTAAAGATCGTTTGGCCGCCGAAGCTTGGGTGTCTTACATGTAAGTGTTCAATTTGTAAGATAGTGAGCAGACCGTGCGCTTTCCCGCCAATGGCAATTATGCATTTGTGGGAGACCAAATTAAGAAGATCATAGAGGTACTCCGTTCCCTCTTCAATCTCGTCTTCACTTGGCGTTCTATTAGAAGCTGAGTTGCCAAGTAGATGCGGATGAAAAGGAAAGACGTTCCAAGGTATGGGGATGATGTTGTTCTGAGCCATCGCTTCCCAAAAGCATTTTGCGGTCATTTCACTATCAGGATCGGTGGAGTGAATTTGAGCAACAATGGAATCAATGAACGGGTGTACCCCGATTTTTAACTGGTCATTGCTTGTAAATGGAATACCTGTTTTTGCACATCCGTGATAGCCGGGTGCTTCTCCGATAAAAACAATATGTGGGTTCTCAAGCGCAGCGCGGAGGTAAACTTCAAGATTGTGTGCTTTTGCTTTGTTCAGGTATGGGTTTGTAACTGTTTCACTGTTCTCTCTGTTTGCTAGAGAAGCAATAAATGCGGTAATGTTAGGCATGTTCACTCTCCTCGATTGTTTCGACGATTAAGAGCGATCCGTGGAATCCGTTGCTTCCGAGAAAAACGTTGTTTTTACCAAACGCGATCTTGAAATTGTGATCCAATAAGCTTTCAAAGGTTGCTTTTGAATGGGGAGTTTTGAGGTAAAAAAGTCGTGTATTTGTACTTCGGCACAGCTTCCCTGCAACATGAATAAAATAGGTGACAATCGATGCACCGTCGTAAGGTTTAACACCAAGTTCATCGGCTTTTTTGATGAGGTCACCTGGTGCATTGAAGCAAATTGGAGCAAACAAGTTAAGAAAGCTACTTTGCACCTTCAACATACTTAGCGCCCCATTGAGGTTTTGGTAAACATCTTCTTGTATCTTTGTCGCAATGGGCAAATTCAATACCTGATGTTCTACTTTTTCCAAGAGTGAGATAATTTCATTCATTTTTTAGATTCCTTTTTTAGGTTTTCGACAACATAGAGTACGCCTGTGTTTTGATTGCTTGAGATATAGATATTCTCTTTATTCTTTGCTTCACTGAAGTTGTCAGCCATTACTAAATGTTTAAGCTCTATTTCTGAAAAAGCTTTTTTGAAGTAAAAAAGTGTATAACCATTTTCGTACATCTTAGCCGCAATGTGTTTGAGGTATTGAATATCATCAGCGCCTTCAAACAGTACACAATCAAGTTCTTTTGCTTTTTCATGTAACTCGTAAGGAGAATGAAAAAGCATTGGCAAAAACAAGTCAAGGAGTGGTAACGTTTTGGCGTGCATCTCTAACTCTGCAATTGCTTTATCAAGCCGCGGAGTTGGAATAATGACTATTCCATCCATCTCTTTATATTCTTCCAAGATTTCCAAAGCGATCACTTTTTTTTCTTGATCGATTAATGTGCAAAGATTTGGCATAGAGTAAATATCTCCAACAAGCTCTCCAACAAAGTTGTTCGGCGATAAATTGTGGAAATATTCAAAAACTTTGTCTTGATCTGGGTACAGAAGTGCCGCGGCGCTGCCGAGGATTTTGACAACGTAAATAGAGCCACTAATTTTTAGAATATCACCATCGAAAAGCTCTTTTTTATGCTTATCATAGGTGTTGATTGATGGGCACCGTGCAATGAGTACACAACCGTTTCTATACAAATTGTTTTCTTGAAAATACTCCTCTTCGATACGTGTTAAATGAAACACTTCCGTGTGGACTTTCTCTGTTGTAGAGTTTTGAAAAACATACTTGAAATTTAAACTTGGTTCTAAGGTCATTTTGCGTCTCCTTTTATAGATATTTCACTTCTTTAACATGTAAGATAAATCCAGTTGCATTGAGATCCCACTCTTCATATTCATAGGAGGTTTTCACCCAAAAATGATAGGGGCATAAATACTCTGTTGCGCGATTATCTTTAACGACATGACGTACTTGTCCATTCCTTAGTTTGCAACCGTCTTCATCTTCCTTGGCCAGTTCAACATTTTGAGCGGCTTTTGAAGAATGGTCTCTTAATGCCTTCAAACCCTCTTTTACAGAAGCAAAGACATTAATGTGCTCAACAACCATAAAGTGGCCAACATCATCTAAAGCATAAAGAGAATTTTTATAGCGCTTGAGTCCTAAATCAAGTTTTTTCCATTCAATGATATTTTTCATCGTAAAACCACAATGTTGGATGACGTATCCTGTAGACGTTGTTTTGTTCCAGTTAAAGAGAGGTTCATTTTGGTGCATATCACCATCTCTATCGCCTACACTCGCTTTTCTTTTTTCGCGTTTATAGCGTGAATATGTGAGTTTTCGGATGGTTGCTTCATTGGTATAGAAATACTCGCGTATACCGCTACCGAAATCATCAATCATAGAGAGTTCATAGTAATTTTTCATGTTTAACCTCATTTTTTACTTCAACCGTTACGATTGTGTCATTGTGCCAGCCACCATGATGGACCATTAAAATCTCTTGGGCTTCAAATCCCAACATTTTTCCAATACCGCCGCTATTCCAAGCACAACTGATACAAATTCCCCCCCCCTCAAGATACGGGCAATTTCCTTTTTTAAATCAGCCCAATATCTCGATTGAGTCGTCTCTTTGTTAATGGGCAGTCCAAATGATTTATAACATTCACTTACTTGCCTACTGCTATAAGGAGGGTCAAACAGCACCCCTCCGACGGAATGATTTTCAAAGAGTCTTAGAAACGCTAAAGCGTCCATTGAATAGTTTGTATTAAAGTCAGGGTTTAGATCATTGGTTACATGGGCAAATTTGTTTCGGTTTGCAAATGGGTCAATCCAAAGAACATCGCTAACCGTTGCCACATACTTTTCAATGAGCTCACGGATAGGTTTGATTTCAAACGTATTCGATGATGGCATCGCAAAAGCTCTATTAATAGTCATCTTCGCCCTTGTTACTTATTTAGGTAATATTCAACGAGTTTTTTAATTCTAGTTTCATCAGAGCCATAGGAAATATCTTTCTTACCATCAGGATCAACAATACCGTCCGCTTGTGAATTTTTGAGTCCACATAGATCCATAATAACGGGATCACTTCCACCATCAGCGACAGGGTAAATAACCATAATTGGATAAGGTTGTCCTTCACGATCAAGCCTAAATTCAAGCTGTTCGTGCGTCTTTGGACTCCAATCAAGCTCTCCAACAATCAATGTGGAACATCTAAACTGTAAACCGTCTAATCCAGCCCCAGAGCGATTGGAAATGATTATTAGGTTTGTTTGACCTGAGATAAATGCTTGCTTGTTTTTCTCTTTTTGTTGAGAAGTTTCAGTTCCTGTGTAAAGCACAGGGTTGTATTCGCTTAAAGTATCTAGCCAAATTTTATAAACTTCTCGATGCCATCCTGAGAGAAGTACGGGTTCACCTGATTCTAAAAGAACTTTTACAATCTCAGCCACGCCCCTAGCTTTTGCAATACCAGTTATTTGGTGCGCTTTCATATCAAGTTCCATAGAAGCTTGACCCCTTTGAACGAAACTACCTGTTGTTGCTGTTATGGCTAATTGTTTGGCAATCTCTTCAAAAGACTTGATATAGTTTTCTTCATACGAAACCGTCTCGATAATACGCGTAACCCTTCCTATTTCGATTCCCACATCTTGTTTAGTTCTTCTAATAAGCAGATGATGTTCGCGTAAATATTGACCAAGAGCTTCAGGATCATTGACTTTATATTTGTCATTACCAAGGGAAGTACACCACTCAAGATGAAATTCGTACTCCGTACCAAGGACACCTTCTTGTAAAATGTTGTAAATATTCCATATCTCTCCACCATAGCCATAGATTGGCGTACCTGACATGCCTAATCGAACCGTCGTGTGAGCACAAATAATTTTTGCAGCGGCGCCTCTTTGACTCACTGTGCCACGTCTTAACTCTTGGATTTCATCAAATATGACTGTATAAAAAAATCTCTTTTCAAAAATCTCTGTCCAACCTCGGATCATTCCATACTTGAATAAATAGACATCAGCTTTTGGTAAGTTGTAAGGCGAACCTTTTTTAATAATATGAACCGTAAGGTTTGTAAATTCTTCAATTTTGTCTTTCCATTGTTTTACAAGGTGTGTAGGTACCACTACGGCAGCATATCCATATTGGATGTTTAGAGCGATTGTTGCAATACCTGTAATCGTTTTACCAAGCCCCATGACGTCTGCACAAAGTGAAACATGTTTTTTAGTAACAAGTTCAGCCATTTGCCATTGGTAATGTCTTGGCTGTTTATTCTCGTGGATGAAAATATCTTTAAAAGATCTTGGTTCAAAATTAGGCAATAAAATTGAATCAAGATCTACCAAAATACGTTCAAATTCTTTTGAACCTCTTTTGAGAAGTTTGAAATCTTGTTTACTGATTACAAGTGGATATCTAATCATAAACCATTCAAGCTCTGAGCAAATGTCTGGAGTATTTTTAAAATGGAACGGTGATACCTGGTAAATTGGGATTTTTGGAAAAAGCTTTTTTAGCCGGATAGAAACATGTGGTTCAATATCTTCCATGACCCACTCACCCATTATGTAAGCTATACGCCCATATGTTCGCTCAATTTTAGGTCGGTCCATTACTTTGGTCATAGTTGTGTTTTCCCTAAAGATAATACATAGACTGCTTTGCCGTTAATCGTTTCTGGCAATGTCATGGTTTTTGAAGTTAAGAGAAGAATTGCCTCAACTTGGTCGCTATCACAATAACGTTCTATTTGGCGATAAATACTCATGGCGCTACCATTTCCTCGAATCTTAACCTCAATAGCAAGCGTACCAATCATGAAATCCACAATACTCTTATCTTTTATTTTCACTTCTCTTTCATACGCAATACTAGAATGATCGAATGCCGATGCAATATCATTCTGAAGGAGTTTTTCATCAGAAAGATTTAAACGTCTTTTGCTCAAGGACATACCAACTTGATTGATTATGGACTCAAACATTTCAAAACTATTTTCATAGCCTTTGCAACCCATAGATTGAAGGCGTTGTGCCATATTCTGTGCGTAGCAATTTTGACAGCCTTCACTGATCTTTGAGCATCCTATAACTGGATTCCAGGTGTGTTGTGTCCATTCGATTTTATTGCTTGACATAATTTTTCCTATGAAAGCATTATGATTTTTGGTTTTGGTTGCTCTTCTTGTCTTTTCTTAGAAGCTGAGGCAAAAGCCTTTTGTAATTTCTGGTTGTAATAGGAAATAGCTTCATCTTCAGACAAGCGCTGTGGTAAAGAGCCTGTATCCCCTAATTTCTCGGTGATATCTTCAATCTCTTTTTTAAAGTTGATTGAATTTTGTCTTTGAATTCGTTTCTCGCCATAGGTCATTTAAATCCCTTTTAGAAATTGACTAATTTGTCAGTCGGAAAACAAGATTCATAGAAATTAGGATGTATGACTGTTACATCAGACCAACCATCTTTCCTGCCTATACATGACCAACAAATCACTTCGCCTTTGTTTGGATCGATATAACGTTTTAATTGAGATGTTCGATAGCATCCTGAAGCACCAAAAAAGAACTTAGATTCAATGCCTTTTATTTTGAGAAGATTCTTTATAAAAGGGATGCTGTTTTGTGAGTCAATGATGAACATACTGCTGTTTTCATCGGCTAAATAGCGTAAAAATCTTTTGCGATCATTTTGTTGATCATTGAGATAGCAATTGAAGTTTTTTGCAGATGGGATTGAAATTTCTACATGTAAATCATCATAAGAGGCTAGGGATAAGAGACTGTCCATATAAGGCACACACGTACATAATAAGCCAACTTCAAACTTACTCCCAAAAACTGTGCTTTCATCGCAAGATAGAGTAGGTCTATTGATAAAAACCTCATGTTTCAGCGTAGCTTTAAAAACGTGAATCTCACCATCATCAAAACGCATTGTTGCAAATTGCTTCCAGTCAGAATCAAATGTTTCAATTCCTGACTCTTCTTTAAATTCTCTTACCATGGCATCTATCGGAGCTTCAAACAACTCAACTTTGCCGCCTAGTCCATTGTAGTTATCCTTCATCCATTCGGGATGCGATTTTTGGATCAAAAGGACATTATCAAATTCATCAAAGGCAAAACCTAAAACATATGTTGTTGTTTTTGATCGTTTAGATTTCATCTACTCTCCTATTTATAATATTTTAAAATGTTTTTTTGCATTTTAAATAAAAGTTAAATAATATGATATATTATAATATAAAGAAAGCAATAAATCAACAAAAAATTCAAAATTCATAATATTTTTATCGTATAAAATGAAAGTTATTTAAGAAAGAAATATGTTATACTTTTTACTTAAATTACTAATAGTAAAGGATAATGCTATGGCAAATAAGAAAAAACAACCAAATGAGGTTGCGCCAATTGTTCCACCTCTCATGACTAGAAATATTTCAATTACATTGCCAAATTATTTGATTGGTCGCTTAAGTCAATTAGAAATGTCAGGTATTGGTGGTGTAAATGTTAGTAAAACGATTCGTTATATCGTTGAGGACTATTTAGGGCTTGACAATAGTGGCAAAATTTTTGAAAACTTAAGTAGAGAAGATATTTATATGCCTGTTGATTTATATGTCGAATTGATGAAAATTGGTAAACTCACACTTAAAAATCGTGCTGCAAAAGGTGAAGTAAAAGTCGTTTCAAGTTTTGGTCAAGAGTACGTTCAACTCAGCAAAGAGGACGCGATCAATTTTTACGCTCAACTAAAAATGTACCGTGAAGAAGTTGTTGAAGTTAAGAAAAGATTAACAGAACTTGAAGAGGCATATGGACAAATGGGTGATTTGATTAAAATAGTAAATCAACTCAAAGGAAATAACTCTAAAAAAGCTAATGAAGAATAATATAAAAATTAATGTTTTATAAAGTTTAATGAAAATATAATTTTCAAAACTTTTATGTTTTGTGGCGTTGAAAAACGCCATTGCCCATATACGATATGTGGCTTAGGTGTCTACTTGGATTCCTTTAGATGAAAGATCTATAAAAGCGGGTATTGCCATTACCCATATCTCTTGATAAAAGGCTAACAAAGTCTATCCTACCTTAGTTCTCATTTTTTTCACCACTTTTTAAATATGTTGCTAAATGTTCTCAACACCTACATAGCAATGTACATTTCCACATCCACACAGTTATCACATTTTTATAAAAAATCATCCAAACCAAAGGAGTTACCATGGCTAAAGAAAAAACAGCTGATCCAGTTGAAAGAGCAAAGTCTCTTAAAACGAGCATTTTAAACCAAATTGAGGGTATTGACTTATCAGTTTCTGACTATGCGCAAAAAAAGAGCAACATCAGTCAGATTTTCAAGATTAACGCAGGTCTTAGAGCTGCACAGTTCTCAGGCGAACGTGACCTTGGTATTACAGTGAGTTCAAGCAAAAATATTAAAGAAGTTATCGAAGTGCTCAATAAGGCTTCTGGTGTAATGGAGTATTTACTTAATCAGACTGCATATCTTACAAAGCGCGGAGAGACTGATGCTGCGATTGAAATGATTCAAGAGCAGGCAAAGCTTCAAGAAAAACTAAACGATGCCGTTAAAACCCTTGATGAAACGGTAAATGGTTATCTTGCAAAGGGCTATGGTCGAAAAGCAACCATTAATGAATACAAAGAAGCTATTTATGCGAAAAAGATCGAAGAGGCAATCAAGCTTTATAAGTCTGGTAAAAAACTTTCTGAGATTGTAAAAACTTCAGAGTTACCAGTGGAGGTTCTCACTGATAAATGTGGTCCATTTAAAAATGAATTCCTTGATGCAAATAAAAAAGAGATCGAAAAACTCTTCTTTAAAGAGCAAAATTTAAAGCAGCTTTCTGAATCGTATGAGGTAAAAATCAAACATATCCGTGCTACGTTAATCCTTTGGGCAAAAACCGATCAAAAGCTTGCAGAACTACTTGAAGCATATTTTGAAACAGAAAAAGCTTCTTCTGCTAATGAGGAAGCTACAGCACCTTCAGAGGAATCTGGTGCAGATAAAGTCCTTGAAACTGTTTAATCTAAAGTCTTTTACAAAGAGCCTAAATATAGGCTCTTGATAAAACAGTTTTAGTATGAAATTAATATAAAAAAGGTAACAAATGAAAAAACATTTTACATTAAGTGTGATATGTGCATCGATGCTTCTAGCAAATGACGTTTATGAGCTTCCGTCGGTTGTTATTACAGGTAGCGGTACCAAATCAGCTTCAAAAAATGCTGAAACAACTAATGGCATTAACGAAGGTTTTTTAAACAAAAGTGTCAAAGTAGGTTCCCTTGGTAATTTCAAAGCTTCTGATGCACCTTATCAAATCAACTCGATTCCGAAAGAAGTCATCGAAGATCAGCAAGCAATTGGCTTAGAAGACATCATTAAATATGTTCCTTCTGCTCAAATTGAAATGCGAGGAGGTGCTGAGGTTGGTCGTCCTCAAACGCGCGGCTTCCGCTCCGATGTAGTCTCAAATACCTTCTACGATGGGTTGCAAGTATTTGCGGTCACGGCTAAACCCATGGAGCAGTTTGAAAATGTTGAAATCCTAAATGGTATTGCAGGAACTCTCTATGGTCCTCAAACGCCATCTGGTATTTTTAACTTCGTTGAAAAACGACCAACGACTACTTTTTACAATAGCATTACAACTAGCTATTCGGAAGATGCAAACTTTGGAGTGCATGGTGATTTTGGGGGACGTGAGGGTATTTTAGGATACCGCATCAATCTTGTAAAACAAGGTGGCGAGGGATATGTAAGTAATAGTGAACTTGAAAGGGAACTTGTTGCAATTGCGCTTGATTGGCATGTGAGCGATAGTGCCATCATTGAAACAAACTTTAGTCACTATAACTACAAAAAAGAGGGATATGCAGGAAGCTTTGTGATGCCTATTCTTAGCGGAGGCGTTGCGCGATACACACTCCCAAGCCCTGTTGATAGTTCAAAAGCTGGCTTAGGACAAGAATATGCCGGTATGGACTTGGAAACCACCACTGCCAGTACAAAACTCAAATACAGCATCAATCCTGATTGGTACTTTGAAGGTGGTTATTTATACCAAAGATCTGATCGTAGTATTTATGGTGTAAGTAATACATTCACCAACAATGTTGGGGGCTATCAAGCCGTCCAAACCACTCTCTCTGCTCCAGGAAGAACAGACATTAATAGCTGGATGGCACACGTCAATACCAATGCTGTCGATGCGCTTGGATTAGACCATGGAATTGCATTTGGTGGCAACGGATATCAGCTTACAGGATACTCTAATCGAAATACTTCTGGAACAACGGCAATCCTTGGAAATGCCAATATTTATAATCCATTGGTGTTCGGGGAGCCAACTTCATTTAATGGGAACATTGATCGCTATAAATCATCTCTAAGCGATATTAATAACCTTATTGTGGGCGATACGATTACATTTAACAAGCAGTGGCAAACTATTCTTACGATGAGTAATAGTTGGTTAAACCAATACAGCTATTCTACTACAGGTGCAAAAACAAAGACCTACGACGAACAAGGTCAAAGTTATGCCGTTAGTGTGATCTACAAGCCAATTGACAATTTAAGCTTCTACTCAACCTATGCTGATTCTATTCAAGCAGGGTCTAGCGGTACTAATGCAGATGGAAGCACTACTATACTTGAGCCAGCACGCAGTAAACAGTATGAAATTGGTGCTAAAACAACCCTCTACAATATTGACATTTCAAGCGCGCTCTTCCAAATTTCACGCCCGATCGCTTACCAAGGTGATGATGGAATTTATGCCGAAAAAGGTGAGCAACGCAATCGAGGTATTGAGTTAATGGCCGGTGGAAAAATTATTGAGAACCTAAGTATGCTTGGTGGCGTAACCTATCTCAATGCAGAGCTTCAAGATGCAATGCTTAAAACGCTCAATGGCAAGCAAATTATTGGCGTTCCTGAATGGCAATACAACGTCTTGTTTGATTATCTGCTACCGATCAGCACTGGTACACTTGGCTTTAGTGCAAATTTCCACTATACCGATGATCGACCGCTTGATGAAGCAAACTCACAATTTGCGAGTGACTACTATACGATCGATCTTGGCGCGCGTTACATCACCAAACATTTTCTTGGGGATAAAACCACTTTTAGGTTAACTGTAAACAACATTACAAATGAAAAATATTGGTCAGGTGTATTCGCAGCAGGATCTATGGATGGCTTTGGCACGGCAAGCCCAAGAGGCGCTCAAGTATTTCTTGGTGAACCAAGGCGCTTTATTGCATCAATGCAAGTTAATTTCTAATTTTGAGTAAGGGAAGGATATGAAAGAAATTGTTTCGCGAATAATTAATGACCATTTGCTTCAATATGCACATCCAATTGTTGACGCAAAATCGCTTTCAGTTGAATTCTACGAGATCCTTTCTCGCGTTGGCTATGGTGGCAATATTGAAGGACCTAAAGAGTTTATGAGTGAAATTACGCCTCATCAACGTTATACGATGGCAAAATGTATTTTGGAAAAAATCAAAAGTTACCAAAAAGAACATCTATCTTTGTCATTTTCAGTGAACATTTCTTCACTGGAGTTTGAGCAAGGAATATTGCAATTTTTAAATGAACTAGGGATTGATAAACAAATTGATCCTAGCCGTTGCATCATTGAAGTATCAGAATCTATGAATACTTCAAATCTTGTTATTGAGCAAATGGTTGATCTTAAAAAGAAATATGGTTTTCGATTTGCGTTGGATGATTTTGGTGCTGGATTTTCTAATTTTGAACAAATATTCCGATCAAATGGGTTGTACGAGTTCATAAAAATTGATGGTTCTATGGTCACAGGGATACAACACGACGAAGCCAAAAAGAGCACTCTAGGTGCTTTTATTCAAGCAATTCGATTTAACAATAAAAAATCGATCGTTGAGTTTGTTGAGGATGAAGAAATTCTCAAAATAGTTTTAGAGTTAGGTGCCGACTTCTTACAAGGGTATGTTTTTGGAAAGCCGGCTCCTATTGAAGATTTTCTAGGTGAGACAAAAAGCTTTATTGCCTCGACATAGACTGTTTCTTAATAGTAGGGAGAAATGAATGAAACTTTTTTTAATGTCCTTGTTTTTAGTATCAGTGCTCTCAGGAATATCTGGTTATATCGCGTTATATACTCCAAAGTTTTCTCGCCCAAGCAATGTGTACTCCTACCCACAAGAGTACCTAAAGCTTTTTGTACAAATTGAAGATGCGACAAAGAACAACCGTTCTCGTGAGGCGATTGATTTATGCAATGAGGCAATTACCACAGCGCCTGATCAAAAAGTTGTCGCGAAGTCATACTTTTTGAGGTCTAAAGCCTATAAGCAAATGAATGATATTGACAATGCAAAAAAGGACTTATTGTATGCCAAAGAGATCGATTTTGAGACCTTCTCAACCAAGGCCGCATACTCTTTTTCAAAGAGCCTAAGAGAGCTTGTGCTGTATGAAAGTGAACTTTTTTCCAATAGGAAAAAAGACTATAGGGAAGATATTAAACCATCACTTTTTTACGTGATTGGGCTCATTGGTTTTTCTGCTCTGATCGTATTTTTGAGAGCATTACCTCCACGTATAAAGCAAAGAACAAGGATTTAGTATGAGAACAAACTTCAAAGAGATAATGTCCGTGGTTAAAACAAACTGGCTACATTGGACATTAAAGTTGAATCACTGGGCGTTGTTGTTAATGGCAATCTTTCTTGGGGTTACTGGGTGGCTTGGATGCACGTCTTTTTCGGTACCACACCTCATGCATGACACAGCAGAATTTATTTTCAATGAAGCAGAGATTGTAGCCGGCAACGGTGCAAAGTTCATCTTATCACGCGTGATTCGGGGTGAACTCTATCAGTATCATTTCCTCGTTGGAATCGTTATGTATGCCGCGATGGTTATAGGTGTTGTTTTGGCATTTACAAAAAATGGGATCAAGAAAAATCCGATCACTATTCTTTTCCTAATCTCAATGACACTTCTTTTGGTCTCCGGATGGTTTAGATACTACCGCGGAACCATTCCTTTTATGGAAGTTGGCTATTATCGCGGATTGTATCGAAATATCCATCACTATAGTGCCTGGGCGCTTTTGTGGACCAGCGTTATTCATATCATTCACATGATTTACCTAAACGCTACAAAGTACCGCAATATTATTTCGCGAATGTTTGAATCAGGTGGTTTTACTCTGAAGATGATCACTGGGTTGTCTTTGCTTACACTATCAGCGGGCATGCCCTTGTATGCTGACTCACAGATCCAATATGAGAGCCTTCGTACCTTTGAAAAGATGAGCGCACCCAAAGAGGGTGATATGGACGATCTATTTTTAAAAGGTGTTATTCCCTCATCACGGGAAAGTGCTGAGGTCTTAGCGGACTTTTACTGGGCAAAGAAGTGTACAAACTCTCTCGATGGTGTTGTAATGTGGAACGAAAAGGATAAGTTTTGCAGAAGCCGTAAGTTTGCGATCTTGCTCGATCTAAAAGAGCGCGAAAACGATAAAGATGCTCTTTATGCCTACAAAGCCATCGTTCTATCTGAACGTATCAACAATTGCGGTAAGACAAGTGATGCAGCGCTCTTCTATGATAATCTCAAAAAGTGAGAAGATGACTATGTTTGATGAGCAATTCCATGACGTACAAAGAGTTCTCGAAATCAAAAAAAGAAAGGCTAGGCGTACTTTTTTAAAAACACTCGGTCTTCTGCCACTGATTACGACGTTTGCAAACGCGTTGGACTCCTTAACGAGTCCTCCTGGTACCCAAAAGGCACACATACACATGATTGGCGATTTAGATGATGATCTCATTATCCTGAAAGCTAATAAGGATTCATGGAATATCGAAGCGTGCCATCAGATGCACAACCCTGTGAAGTTTTACTTGCAAGGAAGGTGCTTTGAGAATGAACTTTGTCCAGGATACATTGAGTACAGTAAAACACATTCTCTTAAAAAAGATGAAGTCACCGTGATTTGTTTGGCAAATGAGCGAGAGGAAAGGGAACCAGATAAAAAATTGCTCGATCGCACGCATTATAAAAGCGTTCCTTTGTACGTGAACGGTGTTGAAGTAATCCCCTCAATGATACCAGAGCTCAATGACATTGATTATACGACGTGGTACGATCCAACAAAACCAGAAGGTGCCTATAATTATTACCGCTTATGGGAAAATGCCGTAGTTAATATTGCAGTTGTTGTGCCTGAAGAGGGCGCCTATAGTATTGAGCTTATCAATGAGAATGATGAGGTGAGTGCCAAGGCAAGTATTACCGTAAAATCCAAGCACTCCGCCCATATAAATTTTAGTGAAACTTTGACTGGAAAAGTAACGGATCATCCACTCGCTGAGATGGATGGGGGTGTCTTTTTACATGATGATTTTAAAATGCCAAATGATGCTCTCGTAAGAGAACTGGCCGCACATCACATCGCAATAAGAAAAGAGGGTGCTGAGCCCATTATCGCACCATTACCGTATCCATTCCCATATATCAATAGAGTTTTCATAACAGCAGCTTGCTAACAATAAAGGATAGACGATGAATGAAATTTTAAAAGCCATGATCTTTGCAGTATTTCTAAGTGCAACTTCTATGTATGCAAGTAGCGCCGCAAGCATAAAAATAACCATTGCTGATGATCTTACCAAACAAAAAGACGATCAGAATTTTAAAGAAGCGATCAAATTCTATACGGGCGAAAAGGGCTTTAGGATTGTTGAAAAAGAGTTTCCAACATGTCCGTATGACGCATGTAAGCTTAGCAATGATCGCGTTGAGCAGATCGACCAAGAGGACGGCTCTCGTAAATACAAAATCAAAATCCATGATTGGAAGTCTGCAAAAGCATATTTTGATAAAAGCATACAAGAGACGAATAGCTCGCTTTCGGCAGAGTACAGTCTTTTTATTCTGCTTGAGCGCATGAATTACAAAGACAAATACTATGATGAGTATTTGATGCGAGATATTAAAGAAGCACTCGATATTAAAACACAAGCCGAATACAACAATGAAATTGCTAAGTACTTACCAATGATCACAGAGAATAATAGCTGCAGAATCCTTTACAAATCTGCGGAGATATACGAAAAAGGTTATTGCAATATTTCAGCAAATAAGGATAAAGCAAAAGAGCTTTACGGGTATGCAAAAAAGACATGTGACCCTAAAAACCTTTACGGTGTGTTGCTGAAAAACAAATAATGAGAGCGAGAGATTGTTTTATGGATGATTCGAGGAGTAAGCGATACGATATTATAGGCTTTTCCCTCTCAATATTCTTACATGTAACAGTCGCTTTGATTCTTTTTTTGGATTTTTCTTTTATTCAAAAACCAAAGAGGCATCAAGAATCGATTCAGATAGAACTTATTGAAATCGATCGGATCATAACGGCACCAATACAAGAAGAGAAGAGGGCATTGCCTAATGAGTCTAAAAATTTGGATACTACTGGTATCGTCAGTGAACCTAAAAAAATCTCAGAAAAAGATTTTGAGGCGAATACAAAGCATCCCATTGAAAAAATTGATTTTGAGCTCATTAAACGGAAGATTTTAGCTAATCTAATTTTCCCTCCTATTGCACAGCAAAACGCTTGGTTTGGTACCGTACAACTGGCTATTACGATCAATGAGATGGGACAGCTTGTTTCTTCAAAAATCAATCAAACATCAGGGAAAAAGATCTTTGATGATGTCGTTCTAATGGCTGTGGAGAAATTGAAATTTGATGTACTGCCGAAACCAAGCGTTACAAGTACTCTTTTATTCGATATTGAATTTACAAGGTAAAAGATATGGTTCATATAGGATACTGCTCAAAAATAAATTGTCAAAAACTTTCAAGTGTCACAAGACAAGAAAGGTTGAATTTTAGTCAAATAACGACTCTTTTTTCTCTCTGCCAGTCCTGCAATCAAGTGGCGAATGCTTTACATGTAAAAAATACATTTTCACACGTTGAAAACGAATTTGCGAGGCAGTTTGTATTAGAATTTGAAAAGATGTCACTTTTCAAAAGCCATTTGGTCGATTTTCAAAATAGTGTTCGGATAGAAAATGATCTTACATGTAATGAGATCAGAGAGTTTGAAGAGCAAGTGAAGCGTGGTGTCTTAAGCGGTAAGATCACTATTTTGAGTAGGGATTTATTATGACATTACCGGTATTTAATGAATCACATAGGTACTTCTTTCATTTTATAATTTCAAAAGAAGATGAGGTGGCATTTAAAGCGTATGTTGAGGTTTTTCCAATCAATTACTGGAGGCGCGCTATCAATATTTATCAAGATAAGAGCACGTCACTCTATAAAATTACAGATGGGTTGAATTGTCATGAAATTTTTAAACATGAATTTTTAAAAGAATAAGATACATAACAGTAAAGCAGCAGTATATTTATATTCTAAAAATAAAACTAGGATATTAAATAATGGAAACTTTTAGTGACGAAAGACTTATCGGAGGCTTTTACGTTCTTCAATACCTATTGCAACATTCACTTTATAGTGATAAAACAACTGAATTTGGTCAATATCATTTACAGCAGTATCAAAATTTGATTAATCAGCTTCAAGCGCGAAATTTTAAAATCCAAAAAAATGAAACAAATACTTCTACTTCTGATTTTTTTGATTTCAGTAAAATAAAAATATTTCAAATTGTGATTAATAAAAATGGAGAAACTATTTGCCCGACAAATCAAGTTGATGAAATAGCAATTAAAATGATACGATTTTTAGAGGCTTATTCGACAGACAGTTTTTTAAATTAGGAGTATTGTAAAATGCCAACAATATCATTGAAAAAGCACACCTCTTAATAAAGAGGTGTGATAAAAAATAGAATAACTAATACGATAATTATTACTTGGGTGATTATTTTTTTTATCATCTTTTCTCCTTGCGTATTTTTTCAAGATCTATTCATATTTGAAGCACAGAATTAATTATAGAAACTTTCAAAAATTTTGATTCCAAAATACTTTTTTGCGTATTTTCAAAGAAATATTTCCATGGTAAAACCTCTACAACATGATTAACACTTGAGAGCTGTTTTTTTTAATTTTTAGCAGTAAACACGGGTTTGTAAATTAAGTGAATATCGCTAAATAAAAGATATTCACTTGACAATAAGACTAAATTATCCTATAATTTGAGCAGAAAAAGTTATAGGAGTAGGGCATGAAATTATTAAAAGATCAACTTCAAATTGTGGGCAAAGAATGTTCTGAATTGCTTGAGCAACAAACTAAATTTGAAAACAATCGCTTACAATTATTTCATGTAACCCAACACTATACCAATCCGCGTTTAATTAATGCTAATAACGTGTACGATGCATTTTATGAAGATGGCATCGTACACGTTATCCTCAATAATGATAAAACAGAAAAATTCTACTTTGACGAAGACCAAAATGTTATTGATGCCTTTTTTAAAAAAGGACAACGAGAAGATCTTGTATTCTGGTTTGGTGGTAGGTTTTTCAATGTTGCTAAAAAAACAAACTATGAAGAGCATAAGCTTAACCGTAAAACATTAGAAGAGATCGCAGAAAAAATTAGAGAAAAACGATTTGAAATACACGCCCTTCAAGATAAAATAGAACGTATTGAATTTTGGGAGCAATACAACCTTCCTTTTAAATTTATTGCTGACATCAAAATAGCTCTTAGTGGGTTATCCGAATCTTCATCTGGTAATGGATGTAAAAGCAATACGGTTAGGCATGTTGTTTTGCAAGAAGACTATGTTAGTGGATCTCTCAAGCGCAAGACAAATCAATACCTTTGTTCACAACAAAAAGGACTTTATATTCCTCTTTACACAGATATTAAAATCGAGGATATCCAACATGTCATTACATGCAAAGAGTGTTTGGTGCGAATCGAGAAGTATAAGAAGAATAACCAATGACAATCCCTTCTTCTAATATCTTCGCACAAGCTGGCGTTGAGATACAAAATACATTCAGTGATCTTACTGTACTAAGTATGGGCTTGGGTCAAGACAGCACAACCATTCTCTTTAAAATTGTTTATGATGCGGAATTTCGTGCTCGTTATGCGCCTGAAAAGCTCTTAGTGCTCTTTAGTGACACTGGCAATGAGCACCCTTTTACCTATCAATATCGTGATGAAGTAATCATTCCTTTTTGTGAGGAGCATGGAATTGAATTTACAACAATTTCAAGTGACATGGGCTATCACGCTCCAAGTTGGAAAAGTCTTGTGTATCAATGGGAAATACCGCCTCGTGCTAATATTGGAAGCGTAGCATTTCATAAGAGTTGCACACACCAATTAAAACTTAACCCTCAATACAACTACGTTGAAAAATGGCTTATGGAAAATTACGATATTCCAAAGATGGCACGCAAGAGAGCCTATGCTTACTTTGCCAAATACTTTGGAAAAATCCGTTGGCTCGTAGGAATCGCAAAAGGTGAAGAGAAGAGGGTGCAAGATGCTGAAAAAGAGACGATTGCGTGGAAAAAACAATCTGTTATCGTTGAATATCCTTTATTGGGTGTTGGTATGGATCGCTCTGCGTGTCAAGCTTATATCAAATCACTTGGATTTCAACTCCCAATGCCTAGTAACTGTATGTTTTGCCCGTATGGTTCCAATCACTTAGAGCTTTTATGGCTCTATCACTCCTATCCTGATCGTTTTAATGAGTGGGTACAGCTTGAACAAAACAAGCTCAATGCGTGGAGTGATATGCCCGTTAAAAACCTAGGTGTATGTGGGAAGCTTCACAAAGATGGTGAACGTAGAGGCGAAGCCGTTACGCTTCTTGATGTACTTGAAGAGGCAAAGGCAAAATATCCAAACATGCAACTTGAAGATCTGCAAGAATACAAATGGTCACACGGTCATTGTGTGGCAAGTAAATATTAGAGGAATACCATAATGATTTACGATCTTAAAAGCGTGCAGTTTGACACCGAAGAACAGCTCAATAATTTACTCACCTCAAAAGAGATAACTCTCACTCAAGAGATCAAGAGTATCCCAAACCAAATTTTGAATTTGCGGTTGGCGATACAAGACAAATGCTCTCACTTGCGAGACAATAACCCATTTAATGAAGTAGTAGGCTATCAAATTCGATATGAATTTGAAACAGGTATTACAGGCACATGGCGATTCCAACATCGCTATGGTATAGCTCTTAAAAAGAACATTGTAAGCAACTATGGTACAAATGAAATTTTGTACATCAAAGAGCCTTTTATCGTAGATGAAAAGGATGTGGTGCATTACAGGTTCAATTCAAACCAACAAGACATCAAACACACCAATCAACGATTTATGAAGCAAGATCAAGCAAGGTACTTCGTTCAGATAAAAGATGTTGTCATAGAGAAGTTAGAAAACTTCTATTTAGACAACGTGAATTTTATAGTGGACGAAAACAAAGACAGTTCGTATGCACTATCGTTTAAAAGTGAAGAGGAAATAAGAGAAGAGCCTCAAAAAATCAAGCAAACATTGTACAGTCATAAATACATTGTCAAGTACACATGCAGACTTATTGACAATCCTTTCTTAGCGACCATAGTGCCCTCTCAAAAAACAAGATTCTTTTATAGATTGAAAATTCCTGAATACTCATCATCTGATGGTAAGCAATGGTCATGGGCAGATTTTGAAATAGGGTATATCGAAGCCAATTCAAAAAAAGAGGCAAGAGATCTACTTGAAAAAGAGTTTAACGCTAAAATGACTATGACCAGTGGCAAAGTAGAGGATATTGGCATTAAAAACGATTACCTCTTAAAGCTCTATCCACCTGATGAATACTGGGACGAACATTGGAACAGCAAACGCTCATGTGAGATATGCGGAGCAGAGTACACTTTGGTTGAAAAAAACAATCGACACGAAAGAGGTGCTTCGAGTTGTTGCTCTACGGAGTGTACCGATATTGCACGAGACAGAAACAATCAGTTAAGAGAAGAGGAAAGAATTTACAAGACGATGATTGAGAACAATGGCATTCACAATCCATGTATCTATAAAATCACCAATAAACACACACAAATGGTCTATATTGGACAAACGACACAATATGCGACCTTTAGATGGTATCAACACTTCGCTTCGCCTAGAAGCGGTTCTATGTTCCATGAGGCGATCTGTAAAAGTGAAATTTCTGATTGGCTTTTTGAGGTAATTGAGATCATCACACATAAAGAGCTAACAGCAAACGGTATCAGCTATCAAGATAAACGCACCTATATCAATCAAAGAGAGCAATACTGGATTAATCATTATGATTCAATCAAACACGGATACAATACGGCAGTAGCCAATAAAGACGAACACAGCAAAAAACAGTATGGTGGCGATTTGTTTGATTCAAGTAGAGAGGAAACATGCAATGAGTAATGTCTTACCTTTAACGCTCAAGCGTGAATATTTTAATCAGATCCTTAACGGCACAAAGAAAGAAGAGTACCGAGAAGTGAAACCTTATTGGGTTAAGAGATTGTGCGGTATTGGGAGTACAGTTTTTGAGGACTTTCACGATGTAGTTGAGTTTATCCCATTCCCTTATTACTTCATTGAGTTTAAAAATGGCTATGGTCGTGACGTTCCTACTATGATGGTTAAATGCAAAAGCATTGAATTAAAGCGAGGCATTGAAACGCCACTAGGCAAAGGCGATTTTTTCGTTTTTGAATTGGAAACTATCGAGTGGACTAGGAATTTAAAAACAGCGAATGAGAAATTACATGAATAAACGTATGTATCCCGACGGTTGGGAAGATGATGAAGCAAAATTTAAGCTTCCTTGGATGCTCGAAAATCTTTTAAATGATGGATATGTGGTGTGGTTTGTAAATGGACGTTCTGCAAGAGATGGCTATGCTAAAACTGGTCAGCAATTTTGGTTGTTAGATGGTGAACTCACTACACATAATGTTGACCCATACCACCGTAAAGAAGTAAAGACGGGATGGCACGCATGGAGAAAGCTTAAAAGCGAATTGGACAACTACGCCAGTGGGCATTTTGAGTTTAAAATTATAGGAACACAGGGGTGGCACACTCATTACAATGGAGATTTTAGAGGCAGAACACTAAAAGATGAAGTGGCAAGTGCTCTAAAATACACTGATATGCCAATTCTACCACCCCATTTTTCTACGTATGAATTGATTGAAGAGATGCACCCGAAAACAATTATCACATTTCATAAAAGAAAACAGCCGAATACAAACGCTTTTCGTGCATCTGATGCAAAAAGTGTTGTATTCCAATGGTTAAATAAACGATACCCTGACGCAATCATTGTACCTGAGTTCGGCATTGGTGGGGTATGGGGTAAAAATTCCATAGTTGATTTAGCCGTTTTTGATAAGAAAAAAATGATTTTTGTTGAGATAAAAGCCGAAACAGATTCATTTGTTCGTGTACAAAGACAACTTGAAAGCAGTTCATTATTCGCTGATGAAGTTTGGCTCGCACTTTTTGAAAGCAAACATATACCCGAAAATATCCCTTTACATGTAGGAATTATTACGTTCGACAGCAAAGGCAAAATCAATATTATAAAGAAGTCAAAACCACTAAAACAAGATAAAACTGTCATTGGGCATATTTGGACTACGGAGTTTCAAGAACAGTTCTCTGCTTATAAAGGAGCAAGCTCTTGGATAAAGAGTTTAAGAGGTGGGGTTGAAGCGTTGTCCGAAGTAGCTTCTAATCTTCTTGGCAAAAACTCCCGTCAATTTACGATCAATATTTGGCGACGTCGGCATTATAAAGAATTTATTTGGCGTAGAGATATGTTACTGCAAGGCGCTAGTAATGTGATGAGTATTGCAAGAGGCAATAAGGCAAATGAATCGGATTCGTATTTCAGTAGTAAATATGTACATGGGTTAAATGAGCCTTGGTTAAAAGACCTCGCAATTAAAGAGTTCATTCCACCCGTACTAAAGCGCAAAAAAGAACTGTCCGTTAAGGCTAAAATGCTTAAGATGTTTGAAGAACACAAAGTTAAAAAAGAGCTACAAAATCATGAAAAACAAGCGTAAAGTTACCCATACATGTACAATGATATGGCAAGGCAAAGAATATGAATTACGAGTGAATGAAACAGCAAATTATTATACTTTTCGGAAAGATAAGTATAATAAGAAAGATGGATGGAGCGTAGTGCTTGGATGCACTGCACGACTTGACTTAAGTACACTAAAAAAGATTGAGAAGCATGAAAAATAATCCCTTAAAACCATTCAAAACCTACCAAGAAAACCTATTACATTGGGTAAAAGCATACTTGGCTCACAAAGTGATGGAGCTATTTAAAATCTCTAAAGAGAACACCGTTGATGATATTATCCTGTACCGTGATCTCCTGCTCAATGCAAACGATCTTTCAAAAGTGCAATCTACATGTAAAGAGCTTAGACAGCATGGGTTGCAATCTATTTCGTTGATCTTAAATAGTGTTTCTAAATTTTATCCTTTTGCACTCGAAAACGCTTCCGAAATAACGGAATTTAACGATGATGTGATTTACAGTTTTGCAAATAGTTTAGAGCTTGCAGATAGCTCTAAAAAGAGTTATCTCGATTGTGTGTTGGAGCTGTTGACGTATATTGAAAATACCAATACAGACGGCTTTAAATTCAGCATTGAATATGAGGGAGCGAGACTCAAAAAGCCAAAACCGAAAGAACACGATGCGATGGACGATGAAGAGTTCGCACGCTTCTCTAAAATGCTTCCGCAGTATGCGAAATTCAAGAATGAATTTGATAAGTGCAGAACCGTTCTTATTTGTCGGATTATGCTCTATTCGGGGATCACACCTAAAG
This sequence comes from Sulfurospirillum multivorans DSM 12446, assembly GCF_000568815.1. Classification (NCBI taxonomy): domain Bacteria; kingdom Pseudomonadati; phylum Campylobacterota; class Epsilonproteobacteria; order Campylobacterales; family Sulfurospirillaceae; genus Sulfurospirillum; species Sulfurospirillum multivorans. The sequence continues at coordinate 1,779,694 of NZ_CP007201.1, read as the reverse complement.
AGCTTGTGAGCTTGAAATTAGGTAAGAGCCTGATCGTGGATAAGAAGAGCATTTGCATATCAAAAAGCATTGGTCGTACTATTGATATTGAGCTACCTCGCAACAAACTTATCAAGTACCTCAATAGGTATCTTGAACTTAAAGAAGAGAACGAAAACGGCTACCTTTTCTATGCGCCTACGAATAAAGATGAAATGCTGAATACCACACAGGTGAATGAGCTTGTTAAAACCATGCTAAAGTATGCCAAAATCGAACGCAGGGAGATGAACGCGACCTTACTAAGGGTAAGCCTTGCCCTGTACCTTTATAACCATAGAAAGGACGGTAAGCATTTTCACTTATCAGCTATTCAAGCAATTATGGGGCATAAGAACCGTGCAGATACAGAAAAGATGATTGGTTTCCATGCTAAGAAGTATGCAGTTATCAGCGATGTATTTTTAGATGAGGATTTCGGCTAAATAATATATGAATATCGTCAAATAAAAGATAATCACTTGACTTTTATGGAGTGATTGGGCTATAATTATGCTAAGAGAACAATAAGGACGGACGGCATGGTAGCGCACGGAGTTGATATTAAGAAAGACTTAACAAATGCACAAAAAAATAAACTTTTTCTTGATGCTATCGACGGTGAAACAAAAGCCAAGGTTTTGGCGAATATTGCTAACCATTATGGAATTAGTAACGAGAAAGCATACGAAGAAGTTACGGATAATGAAGCAGAGCATTTATTGGATTATGTGACAGGACGTGAACGTACCGCAACTCATGTATTAATGCAACGTCACATGTGTGTTTAACCAAATTACTGAACGAGGGAGAAAGAGATGGCAGAAAATGAAAATCCATTTATCACCTATTTGGATACAAAAAGAGTAATAAAAATTTGTACAATTTTTGCGTGCGCTTGTGCTGTTATAATGATTGGATTTTTGACCTCTCCATCTGAAAATAAAGGTTTTACAGCGATTTTGGCAATACTTGGGTTGCTTATCGTGTGTATCGGTATGGTTGCGTATGTATGGGCTGATTTTGTAGAGTGGAAGAAAGACAAAAAAGACGTGGCTTAACACGTCGTTACTGATTGAAAGGGTTTAAATATGCTATCAACACTAATTATGTTTATGCTAGGACTCACATGGGGTTCTTCCATTGCAAATTTGTTTAATGAAAAAATTAAAAATGCCTTGAATGCCCTCGGCTTAGTTGTTGGATCAACGGTTGTGATCCTCTTTGTTGCTAAATTGAAAGAAGTATTAATTTCTTTTGAGGCATCTGATGGGTACGTTTTCTTTGTGTCGCTCTTAGTCTCCTTTGTTTTTGTTATCAAAAATCAAAAAAGATCTGACGATAAAAGACCAAATTACTGAACAAGGACTAGAGATGAAAAAGATTTTTAACATATATGCAGGGATCGCCGTTTTTATTTTAGTGTTGATGGGTATACACTTTGAAATACCAATTATTAATGAGACAATCCCTGAAGCAATGTGGTTTACAGGTAATTGTTTTTTTTACTTTCTTGGAATTGCTAACAAATTTGAATTAAGCGGATTGCATCCTGTAAATGTAATTTTCGGAGTTCTAATTTTTATTTATATTGTTATTTGCTTTTGTGTTTGGGCTGAACGAAATCAAATCAAATGATTAACAGCATTACTGTGAGGAGCTGAAACATGGATGGATTAACCAAAAAAACTTTACAACTAATCTCACCAAAGCACGGTGACAAATTTAGTCCGAATTTGCATAAATGGCTCAAAGAGAACTTTAGGGAACGAGAGTTTGAGACAAAAGTGTTTATCAATAATGACGGTGCTAGATTTATCGGCTTTTTCGATGATGATGGTTGGTTTTATGGATCAAACCTTATGGGAGTTTTATGCAACGGAAAGAAAGAATGTACAGGGGCATATCAGCCTAGTAGTGTGAAAGACTATCAAGAGATTCAAGGTTTTTGGGATAACTACGCCAAAGATGGTAGATGTGCAATAGATCCTGAGCACGAAGAGCATTTTAGAGGCAATACGCGCTGGATTGAACACGGTAATGTTAAAACTTGCACATGGTGCGGGTTTGTAAAAGAAAGCAAAAATATCGCGTAGCAATATATATTTACTGAAAAAGGAGCGAGAGATGCAAGATGAGATTAAAACCAAAACTGTTGATGGGGCGATTGGAACAATCCACAAGGAATCTGAAAAAATGGATAGCGAAATTATTTTATACCGATGCATTAATGAAGTGAAGGAGTATGCAAAGGGGAGATTTTCCGATGTTAAACGTGGCGCAGAGACACCGAGATTGGCTGCCTTAATGTTAGAAAAATATGTGGTTGGATTTGTAAATGCACTGCGTTGTATTGAAAGAGACCAAAATCTAAATATTTCTCATGAAATTCAAAAATTAGGTGATAAATTATGTTTAGAAATTGATCCTGATTTAAAAGAAAATACAAAATTACGTTGGGATGCGAGACCGGCTGATTTGAATTTAAACCCGTGAATACTGAAAAGGCTTAAAGATGGATATGATAAGTAGTATGTTAATTTATTTTGGCTTATTAATCGTTGCGGGAGTTTTATATTATGCAGTCACACCTCAGTTAAAAAGAATAGCTGATTTGATGGAAAAAAACAAAGAAAACGAAGCGTAGCAATACAGCGCTACTATTTGAGGAGCAGAAGAGGGCAACAAAAGAGCAATTAGAGAATGAGAATAAAGAGCTAAAGGGTGAACTTAGCGAATATCGATACATGTGGCTTTATCCTATTGGAATGGTGCTAGGATTTTTAATCATGGATAATGGGTTGTATGATTTCATTGAAAAGAGTAGAGCTAGGTGGGATAGAGTAAATCTTTACGACAACTTCATCTTTCAAAAGTATTGCGAAAATTTTTCTTGGCAACGAGATGAAAAGGGAAACTTTATTGTTTACATTGATCTCAATACACAAGCGAGCACTCACTTTTGTGACAAAGTGCCACAGCCAAATAACTGAACGAGGAGCGATAAAATGGGATTTGTATTTTTTATCGGAGGTGTAATTTGTATGGTAGGCATCACGCAACTAGCATTGAGTTTTATTCAAAGATATGAAGCTTTGCAAACACTTAAAGCAAAAGTAGCTCTATTTGGGATTTTTAATATTGGAGTGAGTTATCTTTTGCCTATATTGACTTCTGATATGTTTTTATCAACAGAACAACAAGAGTTGTATATCAAAATATCAAAAGTCCTTTTAGTGATTGGTATGCTATTCCTAATAGGGAGCATTATAGCTTTAGTAGTGTCTTTGGTTACAAAAAAACAAGCTGTTTAACACAGCGTTACTATGAGGAGTTGAAAATGATAGACTATAAATTCTTTGAATGTAGCGCAAAACGTCTCGACAATGGCGAATTAGTTTTCGGTGCTTATGTACCTGAATACACACTTGATAATCCAAACGAGGGCGGTTGTATCGTCGATAGAGAATATGGCATACAATATCTAGTTGATCCTAAAACGGTAGAGCTAAAAAATAAACCTAAAACAGATTTTTCTAACACAAATAGCGTCTCCACGCTTTTATGTAAAGATAAACAGTACATTAGTAAAGAGGGCGAGATTGTGAAACCTTTGTTCGTCGGTGAGATGAATCTGATTTCTGAAGATAAAGCTATTTACAGTTTTACTGAGTGCGTTGTATTTGAACATTTGTGGGGAAGTCACCATATTCTTTCTAGTGCGGATTTTTTTGCAAAATATGAGCCACGCTCGTATTAAACGAAGCTGTTTAATGCAGCGTTACTGATTGACTTCAACAAGCTCTGCACTGGCAGGGCTGATTGAAATTCAATTTTTGGAGAAGATTATGAAAAAAGTATTTATGTTTATCACTTTGGGTGTTTGTTTAATGGCCAGTGATCAGGTTCCAAAACAGCTTGAGGTTACACAACGCAACATTGATGCTATCAATCACACAATCTTCGTTTTTTCTCAAACGACAAGTCTTGGTTGCCCTAGCGATGTATCTGAACCAATGTATTATAGATCTGAGTGTGTTCAGAACAACGATCAAGCGAAACAAGATCAGCTTATAGTAAAAATTAAACAAGCGATTGAATATTTCAAAAAAAATTCAATTGATGTCTTAACAACAAAAACGACAAATGAAGCGAGTTCATCTATTTTCAAAGATGCAGATATCAGCACAAATCAAGAAGCGACACTCGAAGCATCGGTACGCTTTTTAAAAGACAGTGGGCTTAAAGATTATAAAGCTGTTTTTATTGCTCCAAAAGTCATTAATGGCAAATATGTTGGCGGACAAATCATGTATGGAAAAATTGATTAATATACGTGTTACTGAAAAGGCTTAGCATGCTAAACAAAGATAAATTACAAGAACCAAAAATTTACCTTTTACGAATCAAATGGCCAGATAACGTTCCAGTTGAAGGTGCATACACAGAACTAAGTGCTGCTATGCAAGCACTAGAAGAATTAAATGAGGCAGTATTTAGTTCTGGCATACAAGAGATTGCACTTAATAAGAGAATTGAAGATGATAGCAAAGGGTATATTTTTAGAAAACAAAATGGCATTATTCTTCCCTTTGATAAAAATGAGTTATTTTATTAAACGCAACACCAAATAACTGATTGAAAGGGAAAAGCAATGGATATTAAAGATGAAAAAGCTTATCACGAGAAGCTTAATGAGCTTTTGGAGATAGTTCTTGCCGAAAAACCACAAGATGACATTTACAAATATATCTTAGCGAGAGAAGAGCTGAAGCAAATAGATGAAGATGAAGAAATAAAACAAGCCTGTGCATTTCAATTACATCTTCATATTTCGATGCGGAAAGATGTCGAAATTCTCGATGGTTTTAATGAGCATAATATTAGAATTGTAAGATTTAAAAAGCATGTGAGTTGAACAATTGAGGAGCAAAGAGATGAAAATTCGTACAATGTTAATCATAACCTACGGTGTTGCAGCATTATTGTTCTACTTAGCATTTGATTGGACAGCTACAAGTTTGCATAATTTGGAATTAATAAATCCTGATCTAACTGTAAATTTAGCAAAAAGATCACTATATGCACTATTTGGAATTTTAAGTTTTATTGCTTTTATGTATTTTTACATAAAATTTTTGTGGATATTTTTTAAGTCAGTAATGAAAAACTACTATAGAAAAAAGAGAACCAAGGGGGCTTAATATGAAAAAATCTATTTTATTCATCGTAACCATTTTTAGTGTTCTGGAGCTAAATGCTTCAGAAGTAAGTAGAGCTTCAATTGATCCAATGCAAGAATTGAAAGATCTTGTGGCGGCAGAAGAAAGACATATTAATGGAGAAGCAACATTTACAGATAAGGTTATATTGATAACTCATCTTGGGCCATCCATGAAGCGCCTGCAAGAAGAAATTGTTTATAAAACATCAATTAAAATTGAAGATCCAAGTTATCTACCAATTGCAAATGGAGCTCTTATAATGCTTGATTCAGCTTCAACAGCGCTAGATATTTATTCAATCAAAACTTGTTCAAATGATTTGTCAAATTTTACCAATGAAGATATGAAAGCCATTACCGCATCAAATGAATTTGCAAGCGCATTTGCCTTAAAACAAAAAACTTTAACATCCAATGACCATATGCCTACAGCAAAACGGGCAGATTATGTTAGATTTATTCATGCATTAAGGGCAGCAAACTGTAAAGATAGTGACGCAGCGCTTCAAAAGTATTTAGAAACGAAATAAATAAACATTTTATTGTTAACAATAGGGTATCAACCCTTGATTACTTTGTAGTTATCTAGGAATGTTGCGATTATTTGCACAAAGTAATATTTAGCTCTTTTTTTAAATTATTTTTTATACTACAATATCATTTCAATCAACCATAAGGAGCATTTATGAAAAAAATCGTTTTAGCATCTCTTTTGTTAGTAGGCTCACTATTCGCAAATGAAGGAATTTCTTTTCAAAAAAACAATCTATTTATCGTTAGCAATAACAATGTTACATCCAACGTTTTTAGAATCGACGATATCTCCTGTTTAACAACAAATAATACTGGTGAACATTACGTTGTTCTAAAACAATCTAGCCAAATGATTCGTATTATGTCGGATCAAACATTTGTTTTTATTGCTCAAAAAGTTCTTGAGAATACTAAAGAAGCTAAATAAATGAAGAAAATTATCATATTAGTTGCATTAAGTATGTCTCTTTTTGCGCTTACGCAAGAAGAGGAATTTTATGCTAAAACACATGGTGGAGCATGTGGCTCTGCTATTGTAGGAACACAAAAATCAATTTTTGGTGGAGATAAAGCAAAAGTTAAAAATGCTTGTACTCAGTGTGTTAAAGAAGAAAATAAAAATTTTGTGAAAACGAGTGAGCTAGAAAATAAAATGATATCTGAATGCGTAGATTCGTATTTTAAATAATTTCTACTGATTCGACAATATCAAATACTTCAAAGTTTTTGGAGATAGCTTCTTGACTATCTCCTCAAATCCTCGCATGTTTTCAAGTAAATAACTCGAAGAAAATGTAAAGTTATCAGCATCAAGGTTTTTTACATGTAACCTAAATTCATTCATGAAAAGATCATCAACTCCGATCGTACAAAGATCTTTCTTAATGCGGCTTTTTTGTGTTCTACATGAGTCGGAACATGTATTGGAACGTCCGCTTTTTGTTGGGTAGCTTACCCCACACACATGACAGATATGATTTGATTGTGGTACTAGAGACATTGTAAATGCTCCAAACTTAGAAATAATTTGGCTATTGCTGAGTGAACTAATGAGTATAGGCTCAGAAAGAATAGGGTAGTTTTTTTGATCCAATGTGTACGCAATTAGTTGTTCATCATGGGTATCAAGAGCATAGCCAATCTCAGTTAAAATCAGCATTCAAACTCATTCATTGTCATCATCATCTTTTTCTTCTTTTCTTGGGATAAGAGTCTTAAAAAGCAAATTAACAAAGCATATTAGAAAAAATGCTCCAATTGCAAAACAAATGATCCCTGGTATCGCAAATGATATTTTTTCAAGAATCGAGGCATATTCAAGCGCTTCAATTTTTAAGTAAAAGATAAATGAGATGATAAAAGTGACCAGAGAACCTACGCCATAGGTTAGCAAAGCAGGCTTATTAGCATTCATCATTATATCACTCCTTGTTAAGGTAAAAACATTGAAACGTCCCACGTCTGAGCAAAGAGTTGGTCAGAGCAGCGAGCTTGCGCTCTACCATCATCGTAGGAATGAATAACAAGAACTAAAGATTTGTTCTCAGCCTTGCAAGAAGCGGATAGTGCATCAAGGTTTTTAAAGAATTTAGATGCGTCTTTTACAGGACGTATTGAGCCGAAGTTTGCAAATGCTGCTTTATCAACCACGTAAACGATTGCAAAAGCACCGATAGCCGTTAGAGCGACAATAAATAGCCATTTTAGTTGTTTCATTATTTCCTCCATTAATCAAGTCAAATTATAGCATTTCTTCTTTAGTGTTCTGAGGAGCTTGGCTCTTCCTCTTTTTTGATCGCACATGTACTATCGAAACGAGTAATCATTGCACTAAATGCTTTTAGTATCGTTAGAATTATTGTCACTAAGACAGCTATAAATACAGTTCCTTCAATAGCAAATGGGACGAGAAAGACCGTGGCAATCATTAAATTGATAAAGACTAGATCGCCAAAACTTAGCCCTTTCAGGATAGAGCATTTCCCAGAGATAAGCGTTTTGACAATACCTAATACCGATACGGTAAAAACAAAAAGTGGAATGTAGCTCCAAAATCGCTCAAAGAAATAATGAGAAGCGTCACTCAGCCATAAGGTATAACCTAACATTGCATGAATATCATCTTTTCTTTCTTGTAGCTTATTTGATAATGTCCACATAATAAGAGCATAAAAAACAGTTAATCCATAAATCCCTGACACATTCTCAAAACTAAGTTCTGAGATGAACTTTTTGAATCTTGTAAACATAATATTTCTCCCTTTTAAATATAGTTTTTTACTGTTAAAAATTCTCAGCCATCTCTAAAAACGGCTGATGCCAAGAAGCATTACAAAACGTTTTGACTTATCGGCAAGTGATGACATAACATCCAAGCAATCGCCTTTGATGAGCTGTGTCATTTAGGCGACCTCTCTATTTTCAACAATCACATAGTAATTCGCAGATACGACGGCTTGCGCATGAATTGGAGATACACTGTTACCGCACATTTTTACCTGTTGCTCTTTTGAGAGTACTTTTTTATTGAGTGCGTGATCAATGATATATGACTTTTTAAAACCTTGCGCGCAATAAAGCTCACGAGCAGAGAGCATACGAAGTTTAATATCAACCATTTGGTACTTCATCCCATTGATGGTGACAATACCCATACGCATTTCTTCATCGTTGATGTCAGTGTACTCAGCTAGAAAATCACGCACCGCTTCAATTTTCTTCATGGTTGCTTTATCCCATGAGGCATTCGAGGCTTTATCAAACACAACATCTACTTTTGAGAAACGGTCTTTTGTTGTAATTGTTCGAGTAGGTCTGCAAAGATGCTGTCCGATTTCATTAGGAGTACCGTAATATACACTCAAGAAACTCGCTTCAATAAGTGCGTGTCGATTTTCAGTTGTGATTGTTGTTACGGGCGCTAAAGAACTCCAATTTGAGCCTTTAGAGCTTTTATTATCAATGGCAATTAGCAAAGGAGATACAATGGAATGTCTCATGCCTCCACTTGTGATGGTTGTAATCGGAGCAGTAAAAAATGTACCTCTTCCATCCGCAATTTTTTGACCATCTTTTTGCCTCTCTCCAAAATAGTTGGAGATAAACGGTGCGAATGTCACAGTAGCTAAAGCATTATGATCAACCGTTGTGATAGCTGGTAATGGGCTTTTTATACTACTCCCCATAACCTGCTTAGGATTGTTTTTATTGTTGTAGTATTTCACGATCCATGAAGCATCGATGTATCCATCTTGATTTACCATGCTTGGAGTGACTAGGAACGGTGATGGATTGAACATAACAAACTTTTCAAGCCCTTTGCCAATACGTCTTAATGATGTTTCTTGCAATGGGCGCTTGATTCTAAGCTTTTGCTCTTTGATATCCTCTTTTGACATGAAGATAGAATAGCTAGAGTTGTTGAAATTGATAATTTCTGCCGCACATCGATAAGGTTTTAACGTGCCATTTTTAACCGTTTGACTTTCAGGATCACCGTGTGTTGCTTGCGGCCATACGATAGGCAAACCATCGCAACGTGCAACCATAAAAAGACGTTTGCGAATAGTAGGCGCTCCATACTCATGTGCTTGCATAGTACGCCAGTCAACATCATATCCAAGGGTTTTAAGAGAGTTTACAAATGAAGTAAATGTTTGTCCGGCTTTTTCTTTTACAGGGTAACCTTCTTTGTCAACTGGTCCCCAACTCTCAAACTCTTCAACATTTTCCAAAAAGATGAGCCTAGGGTTCCTAAGCTTCGCCCATTTAACAACAACCCATGCAAGAGAACGCAACTGTTTACATACTGGCTTTGATCCCCTTGCTTTAGAAAAATGTGTGCATGATGGAGATGCCCATAACAATCCCACCGGATACTCAGGGAAAATACTCTTAGGATCAACCTCAAAAACATCGGCAGTGAAGTGTAGAGTGTCTAGGTGATTGACTTGATGCATCGCAATCGCATCAGGGTCATGGTTGACAGCAACATCAGGATCTCGACCAAAGACACTTTTAATGCCTTCACTCGCACCACCACCTCCTGCAAACAAGTCAACGATCAGCCCAAATTCTGGGTCAAAGTTGTTTAACATTTCCGTCATAGTTGCTTGGGTCGGTTTAGACATGTGAATTCCTTAGTATGTTGTAATAGCTTTTATTTTTCGCTTGTCCATTGAAGCCTTTTTCTAAATTTTCCATTTGTGAGGAGGTAATGGAGCCTTTCTCTTGCCAAAAGGAATAAACGCTCATGCAAAAAGAGCTCGCTGTTGTAAACTCTTTTTTTGCCTTACATGTAAGGATGTCGTAAAAGGCTGTTTCTATAGGTGTTTTGTTCTTAGGCATAAGTGACCCTCCTAAAACGCATTTTCGCGTGATAAAATGATCTGAGCAACACACTCACCATTCATACACTTAGTGCTTTCGATCTCACCTTTTTTACGTTTAATACGGATGAAATCTAATGATGAATCAGCTTGCATCTCAGCAAGGCTCGCTATGTGGTTTCTATTCCAATCAATCAGCAGATGAAGCGCAAGTTCACATTCCTCTTTCGTGCCTTTTGCACACTCAACATATGCAACATGTTCTTCAATCTTAAATAGATCCATCAAAATACTTGGAGTGATTGATTTATCTTCAAAATATCTTGCCCACGAGCTTTTTGTATAGGCTCCAAGCGCATCACACCTATTTAAAAATTCTTCTGTGCTCATGTCCCGTCCACCGGTGAGATAGATTTGCAAGAATAGCGCTGAATCTGACCACGTTACAGCGCGTACTCGATATAAGTCTTGGAGGAGATCTTTCTCGACAAAAGGTTTTCGATTGAGCCACAGGCGTAAGTATTTATCACTTTGAATAAGCGTGCCTGATTTTATGAGCGCTTGCATTTGAGAGAGAAGATCTAATCTCTCTATAAAAGGAATATCAGAATAATCTGGCAAAGATAATGAAGTTTCAACTTTTTTCACACTAGATGGTATAACCATCGTAGAAGATTGTGGAAGAAAATCGAAAATGTCAGTTTGAGTATGTGCGTTTATTGTGATATCTAACATTTGTGGCTCCATAATTTTAATGTCAAATTATGTCACAATACGCCTAGCGTGTCAATACTTTTTTGAATGTATTATCAAAAAAATTAACATTGACAAATGTCTAATATTTATAATATAATTTTTAATCATTTTTTGATAGTCAATAACTTTTATTGATTCACCCCGCTACTTTTTGTAGTGAGGCAAGGTGTCTTTATAGATTCCTTTGGAAGTAAGTTCCAAAAAAGAGGGTTAGCCCATATTCCTAGCCTACGAGCTATAAGGGTTCAATACTTTTAGTATTGATTCAAAAACAAAATGCCTTTAATTAGGTATCTCCTAAAATATTACTCCACTCACAACTTACAAAAATATTCGATTGATTTTAATTTTTACAGCAAAGTGCTACGTCATTTTGAGATAGATTTTAAAAGATATCTAATTGTGAACAAAATCCCCAAAGAGGGCATATTATTATGCTCCTGCGGAGATAAATGTGCTTTCTTTTGGGCTTTTGCCTAAGAATGTAGCTGGAAACTACATATCATAAAACAAAAATCTCAGAAAAATCATAGTTAAACCCAAATGATTATTCCAAAATCATGCTATGTGCAAATGAGGTACTTTTGTTTGAAAGGAAGTGTGGAAAATGAGCAGTAAGAAGATAAAAGTTGAGTTTAACGCTTTTGGGATCAGAGTCGTAATCATCATTAAATTAGCCTAGCCCGCTCTTTAATGATTCCTCATCCTCTTCGAGGATGGGGTTTACTTTGATCCCAAAATCTAATGCTATTTTAGCATGAGACTCATAGAATTTCAAGAGGGATTCGTATTCATACGAAAAAAAGGCTTCCCTCTTTCAACTTATTAATTTTAATGGCTGCACTAAGCCGATATGAGAGCAATCTCAGTTGTATCGGCTTACCAGCCATACCTCTGTCTGTTTTCTCCTGTCGGTTTAATGGAGCCATTAAAAATCCAAAAAATCACGTTTTATTCAATATCGACATATTGGTTGAATGGAACGAAAAAGGAGAAAATATGTCAAAAAATCAATTAGATGATGGAACACAAGCTCAAGTTGCGGTTGTAAGATCGCCATTTAGTGCAGCAGCGCTCACGATAGAACAAATGAGCATCCTCAAAACTCAAATTGCACCAGGAATCACTGATGGAGATTTGATGTATTGTTTGGAAATTGCGAAGCAAGCACAATTAAATCCGATCATTAAAGAGATCTATTTTGTTCCAAGAAAGCAGAATATTGCTGAATATGGACAACCAGATCAATGGGTGACTAAACACGATCCTATGATTGGGCGAAGAGGTGCGCGCACTATCGCAAGAAGAAAAGGGATGACTGTTCCTCCTACTACTGGATACACTATTAAACTTTTCCCTTACCTTGATCCTGAGGGTGAATGGCAAGAGAAAAGAGATCTGGTTGGTTGGGCTGAGCTTGAAATCGAAGGCAAAAAAGTTCGTAAAGAGGCGGCATACAGCGTTTACAAACAAACCACTAAAAAAGGTGAAGTTACACAATTTTGGAAAGGTATGCCTACTGTAATGGTTGAGAAGGTAGCAGAATTTCAGCTACTTGATGCCGTTTATGGTCTTGATGGGCTTATGTCAGTTGATGCTGGATTCCTTGATGGCGAAAATGCTTCTTTACCTATTCAGTCATTGAAAAAAGATAAAGCGAAAGTCATTGACGCGCTTAGCTCGCTTGGGATTGAGTATACGATTAATGGTGACACTATTACAGTCCAGAAGGCCTATGCGCATTCCGCAGTATTAAAATCCACTGGTTTTAACCATCATGATGGTGTGTGGAAGATCACTGTTACAGAAAGCGATATGCTTGATGCTGAAATTTTGCCAAAGCCTATTGAAGAAACGCCTATTGCTCCTAAACCAACTAAGCCAGAAAAAACATCTAAAAAGACAAGCCCAAAATCGGATTTGATGAAACTGTTACTTGGTAATGGTATCACGACTGAAGAGGCTGGAAGATTTGTCGAAAAAACATTCGGTGATTTAAGCGATTTGAAAAAAGTCGAAGATATCATCAGTCCTGATAATAGGGAAACTTTGATGAACCAAATCAAAGCGTTTCTAAATCCTACATTACCTCCAAAAGAGGAAAAACCTACACAAACTGCTTTATTTGAAGGCATTCCACCACTTGATGAGGACGATGAAAAAAATCCTTTTGGTGAATAATGTCTGATAATTAAACCCGTCAAAGGGATATATTCTTCCCTTTGATAGGGAAAAGTATGTCCTTTTGACTTCAAGAAAAAAGAAAGAGGTCAAAAATGTCAAGTTCAGAGAATACTCGAAGTTTATTGAATGATGAAGAGGTTACACCATCAGAAGTTGTTGCTGAAGATCAACCAATAACTACAGAACAATTAATATCAATGATTGATATTAAAACACAATTACCTAAAATTGCTTCAAATTTCGACACAATCAAAGCGCATGTTGTGGCTGGATTGAAAGAGTATGAAGTAACCGTTACCTTGGAAAATATGGCTGCTGCTAAAAAAATGGCAACAACCTTAAATCAGCTTTCTGAAAAAGTTGATGAAACCAGAAAAAATACCGTAAAGATTGTATCTGCTCCAATTGATGTTTTCGGTGCTCAATGCAAAGAACTTGTTAGTCTCATTGATGAAAAACGCACGTTTCTGTTGAATCAAATTGAAGTTTTTAATGCACGTACTCGAAAAGAGTGTTTATCTCTTTTAGAAAGTGCTTTAAAAACAGCGTATCATAAATTCGATGTTAAAGAAGAGTTTCAAATAGCGAAAGTCGCTGATCTTGCAATTGTCTCAAATAAGACAAATTCAGGAATCAAACCAGCAGCGAAAGGTTCTGTTGAAGCTCGTGCGCTTGAGTGCAAACGCTTTCAAGAAAAAGTTGAACTTAGGCTCAATACCCTTGAAGGTACTTGCTATAAAGCAGGCCTTGAGGCACCACTTGTTAGACAAAACATTGAAAGCTTTTTAAAAGTTGATGATGAAGAAATCTACCAACAAAAGCTTCAGTCAATGATCAAAAGCGAAATCAAACGCTTTGGAGAATTGGAACAAAAACTCGTAGAAAAAGCAAAAAAAGAAGCTGAAGTGAAAGCGAAAGCAGAATTTGAAGCTCAACAAAGATTACAAACACCAACAACAGTTCAAATTGAATCAAACACCCAACCTGAAATCATCATAGCAAAAGCTCCAATATCTCAAACAGCACACGTTCAGCCTTCGGTAAAACCAACTGGCAATCAAAAAACGTATGTGGTCACTGCGGTATTTGAGGTAACGACAGATGAGTCTGAGGAACAAAAACTAGCAGGTTATCTTCTTCAAAAATTTGAGCAGGCGCATATTAAAAATATGCCTACAATCACTATTGTTGAAAAAGGTGTTAAAAAAGCTCCTGAAACAGAACAAGATAGTCGTTCAAAACGAGAAGAGGGTAGTTTGTTTTAATTTGTAAATACACTTCCTAAGAGGGATACATTTTATCCCTTGTGGGATTGTGTATTTCCTCTTAGGTAATACTTGGAGGTAACACATAATGTCAAGTACAACACCTTTTTACGATTTAATCGAAGAAGGAATAAGAAATGCAGATTCAGGATTAGGTGATCGCTCAACATATGTTGGTGCATCAGATATTGGACAATGCTTAAAAAAATCCTATTTGTCAAAGTTTGATAAAGAAGATTTTGACTTTGAGCAATTGCTAATCTTTGAGCGTGGTCATGTCGCGGAAGGTATTTTTATCAAAGGTCTTGAAAATAGTCCTAAGAAAGATGCTTTTACGTTCACTAAACAAGTTGAATTCGTAGGAAAAGATCAATGGTCTTTTCTTAGAGCGCATCTTGACTTACACGTAAATTTTCCACAGGAGGATGTTGCAGTAGAAGGTAAAACTTTTAGAACAGCACTTCCAGATGATAAACCACGACTGAGTTGGGTTTATCAAAACCATATTCAAATGTGGCTTGCAAATGAATCCACCGGAAGAAAAACAAGAGGTGTTATTGCCGCCATTGACCTTAATACGGCAAAAAGGCATGAATTCCCTGTTGTATTTTCCGAGATTCTACTTCATCAAGCTCAACAAAGAGGATTAAAATTGTGGAATGCTATACAATCAAGAACTGAGCCTGAAGGCGAGGTAAGTGATTTATGTGGATCTTGCAAATACAAAAGTAGTTGCTCAACACTTCTTCATAATGCAGAAAAACTCCCTGATGAGATTGATTCAATGCTCACAAAATTAAAGGAATTATCGGCAGCAGAAAAAGAAGCAAAAGCTCTTCGTGAGAATATAAAAGCATTTATGGAAGCGGCCAATATCAAAAAAGGTATTGGTACAAAATATAATGCGATCATGTATGAAAATAGTGGCAAAAGTAGTATTTCTTTAGATCTACTGAAGAAAAAGTATCCTGAAGTCGCAAATGCCGTTAGCAAGGATGGAAAACCTTTCTTATCATTAAGAGTAGTCTAAGTATCTACTTTTTTAGAACAAGGATTTAACATGCAAAATGAATACCAAGTAGTTACCACTTATTTTTATGGTGGTGAGGAAATTAAAGGTACTTTCTCTTTTTCAGAGGCAAAAGCACTTGCTGATACATTAAACAGTCAGTGTGACATTTACGCTTTTGCTGAAGTTAGAAAAGCAGTGGATTAAATTAAAAAAAGGAAATAACATGGAATTCAACAAAGTAATTATGCTTGGAAACCTCACACGTGACTGCGAGCTTCGTTACCTCCCTAGTGGTGGCGCGGTTTGTACCACTGGACTTGCGACCAATCGTCGCTTTAAAAAGCAGGACGGTAGCCAAGCCGAAGAGGTTTGTTTTATCGATATCACTTTCTTTGGGCGAACAGCAGAAATTGCTAATCAATACCTAAAGAGAGGCTCTAAGGTTTTAGTAGAAGGTCGTTTAAAACTCGATCAGTGGACCGATCAACAAGGTGCAAAGCGCTCTAAGCACTCTATCACCGTTGAAACACTCCAAATGCTAGATGGTAGGGATGGTTCAAACAATGAAGGTAATGGTGGACAAGGTGGCAATCAAGCGCCAAGAACATCACAACCTCGCCAATCTCAAGGTCAACAACAAGGCAATCAACCTGAGTATTCTGGACATGATATTCCTGATTTGGATATTAATGATGACGAAATTCCTTTTTAGGAGTTTCATTTCTTACATGTAAAAAAGTTTAACTCCATAAGGGAGTTTTAGCCATTTGGCTATCTCACCCTTATGGGAGAGGTATGCCCTTTCCCAAAGGAGGGAACCCATGAAAAGTTTGTTTATGTTGTTTGCAATTGCGTTATTATTGACTGGTTGCACAACAAAGGTAACACGAGTTTATACGCCGAATGAAACCGTACCTGCCAAAGAAGTTCAAGCTAATGCTTCTGAGTCAGACGTAGGTTATGCGGCTGGACAAGCAGCAGGCGCTGCTGTATTTGCTGGTGCGTATGTTCTTACGTTACCTATTCGTATTGTTGAAAACATAGCTAAATAGTTGCTCATTAAGAGCCTAACCCAAAAGGGGATTTAATTTATCCCCTTGAGGGATAGGTTTGTCCTCTTTCTATAAAAACACCTCTACACCACTTCAAAAAACACTAAAAATCATATAGAACAACATGCCTGAAAAGATAGGGATTATGTCAAGTAATTTGATTGTTATTGGAGTAGTGCGGTGCCTATGAAAAAGGATATACGATGAAAAGTTTTCTAATTATTGCAATGTTAATCGCGGGATTTTTTGGTTGGAGTTTTCTACAAGCAAAAGAGTCTATCGATGTAATAAAAAAAGAATTTGAGAAAAAAAACCAAATGGAACTAAGCTACTTCTATCAAATTGACCATATAGCGATTGCTCAAAGTTCAAAATTTGGTGGTACCTTATGAAAAATGGCGCACAAACACTTCGGATGTTTCAGAAGGAGTGGAAAGCGTATAAATTTGTCATAGAGGAAGGGTCAGTAGTTCAACAAGAAATTGTTGTGCCAGCAGCACTTGACAAAAAGCACGCATGGCACTTAGGATTAGCAAAAGCTATGAAAGAGGGTCATGTTGCTCTATTAAAGAGTTGTAGTACTACTACTCGCGTTGAAGAGGTCATCAAAAATAAAATTGCTTCATAAATCTTAATGTTGCCCTAAAGAGGGTTTTTCTGAAACACGAAAAGCCCTCGCAAGGGAGCTCTTTGTGTTTAAAATATGCAAGGAGTAAAGCATGTTACATATCGGCGAAACTGTAATCCAAGAGATCAGTTTTGGCAAAAAAATCAAAGTGATTCTGACTCAAATGCTATTCCCCGTTGGGGTATGCCAAAGAGAACAGAACTTCGTGGTTCATTATATCGAGCAAGATGAAGAGCCGATTGAATACCAACATGACAATTCTCATAAGGCAAAAAAAGATTTCGATTATCTTTCGAAAATTGCCAAAAAAGAGACGGGAGGGAAAAGACGATGAAAGCAAAACTAAAAACTCTTTTTTGGGGTTTATTGGTTCCTTTAGCTGTTCTTGCTAAAGGTGGTCTTTTTCCATACATGATTACGGTGATCGTAATGTCAGAATTCTACATGGATGTATTAGAAAGAGAGGACAATACTACAAGGCTATTGGTCTATCAAGCTGTAATAATTGTGCTCCTTGTGCTTGTCATAAGTGGAGTATTGTTGTTAGGTGGAACGATAGCTATTCTCTCTTAACTTCTAAAATAAAAATCCTAAATTTTTTGCAAGCCATTCTCTATATTTTCGCATCAAAGGTGCGAGAAAAATGCTTCCTATAGCAATGTAGGACCATAGAGTTTGGTTTAGCAAAAATGCATACAACGCTATGAGAATCATCGACAAAGTAAAGAGTACCAATGAGTGTTTTTGAATAAATGCCATTGCTTATTCCTGAGAGTGTTTGTGAAATCATAGCAAAAAAAAATCAAATTATGAAAGGAGGCAGAAGATGATTAGTTCAAAAGATGTTCAAAATGCTTTTACGCGATATGACTTCTTGGAGTTAATGTATCAGGCTGGCTTTAAGCCATCAAAGTATCTTAAACAAAGCGAAATCGATAACAAAAAGTACATTACAATTCGTTGCAGTGATCACGATGATGGTGAAGAAGGAAAGAAAAGAGCGAGTTGTGTTGTTAACATGGATTCGTTTTCGTTTTCGTGTAAAAGTTGCGGGCATCACGGAAATCTATTTGATGTTGCCATGATGATTAAGCGTACTGATAGTTTCCCTGAAGCTGTTAATTACCTTGCTGGTCTAAAAGGCATCGTCGATAATGGATCTTCTACGTCATCTTTTACTCACTATAAACCATTAGAAAAGAAGAGTGTTAATCCTGTTATTGAGCAGATTAAATACTTTACCTTTGATCCGACAAAGGCATATAGAACTTTCACCAATGAAGAGCTCATAGCTGGATATCCTGGCTTTTCTGATTTGTTGAAATTTAAAGCCATTATGACGGTTTTGATTCGCCATTCACTCGAAACTGATCAAACTAAAAAAATTGAGTACCTCTGCAACGAGAGAAAAATTAATCCAAATAATCCAAGACTCAAACGCGTAGGCTTATTGCCAAAGTGGAAAGATGATAAAGATTTTTGGAAATGGTTTGAAAGGACTTTTCCTGTGGCAGATTTAGTGAGGTTTGGACTTTATCGTTCGTCTGATGCTAAATTTGCACCTTTAACATGGAAATATTTTAGTGAAGACATGATTGTGTTTCCAAATCAAGACCTTTATTCAGACTTATATCATGGTGCGCAACTGCGTTACATTGTAAAGCCTGAGTGGAGTCCTGCAAAAGAGATGCAACTCACGCAAACATCCTTAGTTCATCCAATACCATTTGCTTTTAGCAGAGAGGTCTTAATGAGCTCAAAGCCAATCTTTATTACGGAGGGTTCTGTTGATGGGCTTTCTACAGATAAAGATTTTGCCGCTAATCCAGGAGTCAATACCTATTACAAGCCATATCTTGGACTATTTCAAGGGAAAAAGGTTTTTGTAGCTTATGACATGGACAAAGCCGGGCAAAAAGCTACATGGGGATATCAAAGCGTAAATGTTTTTAACCCTCGAAAAAACAAACGAGTGCCGCATACCTTTGAAAATACTGTTATTGGAAATCAAAGAGCAAAAAGGTACATCGAAAAAATTAAAAAAGTACAGGCCGAATTTTCCATAACAATCCATAAGGGACTCTTGGAAGATTTAAGAGATGCTGGCGTAAATGCTTCAGCGCTTGTGTGGTCCGTAGCTTTAGGAAATGATCTCAATGAGTTGCGCCAAAAATACGGCGAGCTTAGTAATGAATTTTTCCAAATCATAAAATTAGGAGAGTGAGAATATGGCAGCATTATTTGTAGTAATAATGTCATTGGTGCTTGTTTTTCTTTTGTATCTCTATCTTGGTGGATATGAAGATATGGCACAAAAAATTACAGAGGACGATGTTGCAGATTTTATGGATCTGCTAAAAGATTTTGGATTGGGGCTTTTTGTAAATACTGTGTATAGCCTTATTAATGACTCAAAAACTGATTCAACAACAATTTCATTGACAGGCTTTTTCTCTTTAGCTATAATTTTTGGAACAATACGTTACAAAAGGAGAAGCAGATGAGTGGATCAATGATTGTTTTAACCATGAGCATTTTAGGCTTTGTTGCAGTTTTGTTTCTCACAAAGTTGGGAAACGATATTAAAAAGCGAAAGCACCATACGCATAAACCAAATCTATAATTCTCGAAGTTGTGTTTTTGGAGTACTTTTTATGATCTCTTTGATCATCTTTAAAAGTATTTCATATTGTATTAAATGCAAGCAACTTAAGAACAACCTATCAACAAAATAAAATCCCTCTAACATATCATTGTTACATGTAACAGCCGATTCAGTTCGGAGGGATTTCTATTGTCAAAAATGTTGCTAATAGCTTACCCTCTTGGGGATATATTTTATCCTCCTGTAGGGTAGGTATGTCCTCTTAACTTTAGTCGCGGAGGACTAGAAAATGGCACGTAAAGAATTACCACAAATTGATTTACAACTCAAAGGCGGTTTGACTGCTAAATTCGTTTTTGAAGACGAATGGGGCCGTAATGTTTATGAAATTGATTGGAAGAACAAGCCAGTTGAAATCGTTGATGTTGATGGTGTACTCCATTCAATGACACAAGACGGTGAGCCAAATTGTCCTCTAAAAGTTGAATTTCAACCACAAGAAGAGCTAGCTAATGCTTAGATTACCTCAATACCGAATAATCAAAAAAAATGGCAAATTCATTCCACAAAGAAGAGAATTTATTTTCTTGTGGACCAACCTATACGTTCCCCCTAAATATCGTATTATGACTTTTGATACATTGGAAGATGCCAAAAAGTTTATTGACAAGCGAAACCTTATCATGGAAGATATTAGGGTACTAAAAGGAAATGGTGTCATTTGCTATAGATAAAATTTGTTTCTCCCAATGGGAGCCAGTCTTTTAAGCGAAGATTGCCTCCCGAAAGGGCTAGGTATTCTTATGCTTACGCTCGAAGGAGGGCAAAATTGTGAAATACTATTTCTTAGGATACGAAATTGATACATTAGACGATGAGGATTTTTGGTCAAATATTGGTGCTTATCCTGTCTTTTATGACTATGGGTACAGAGTCTTTGACAGCATTCAGGCTGTTAAAGATTTTATCATCAGTACGCGAAGCAAATTTCAAGATGATAAATACTCTTTTGAGTATAAGATCAAAGCGCGCAATCTTCACTGGTGGACACCTGCAACAAAAATCATTCATGTTGACACTCAAGAAAAAGTCACAGATGAGTGGACAAATGCTGAAGAAAGTCCTACTGGAGAGCCTCAATTGCTTGAACGAATAATCGATTCGACACAAACATATGATTTTGACAATGGTCTTAAATATAGTGTGTCTATACGAACATATGCTTCTTGTCAGTATGAAATAGTGAGCTTGTCATATGTTCATAATGGAGTCAAAAAATTCTTAGATAAGTCTAGTGACTTTGATATGAATCTTCCATTTGTGCACAATTTTTATGAGCTTATT
Source organism: Sulfurospirillum multivorans DSM 12446 (assembly GCF_000568815.1). NCBI lineage: Bacteria > Pseudomonadati > Campylobacterota > Epsilonproteobacteria > Campylobacterales > Sulfurospirillaceae > Sulfurospirillum > Sulfurospirillum multivorans. The sequence continues at coordinate 1,758,744 of NZ_CP007201.1, read as the reverse complement.
AAAGAATACAAAAAACAGCAAGACACTCAAATGAAACAAACACTTATGACACGAGAAACATTTCTCGATAGAGAGATGCCTTATCTTCTCGTTGCATAAATCATTATAACTGTCGCTCCATAGGGAGTCGTTAAATTACGGCTCCCCTTTTGGGTAGCCCTATGGTTGCTCAAAGGAGGGCGACATGTTACATTTAATCAAAAAATTCACTATCCACTTCAATGAGCGCATGATTCAGCGCTTCTCGCAAGAAGATCTTCCACTGTTAGAAAAAACCATCGAAAAAGCAATCACTAAAGCAGTACCAGGAGAAAAGTTGAAATACACTCACCCTCTATACGGCATTACGGTTGTTATTCAAAAGTTGGGACTTAATGGTGGAGAGCTTATTACTTGTTGGAAAGGATCAGCGAATGTTTGAGTGGATTATCGGAATATATCTTACAGTTGCCATCTTGCTTTCCGCGAGTATGGTTTGTTTCAATAAAAACTCTTTAAAGGCATTAAGTGCTTGGAAGATGCTGACTATGTTTGCATTGTCTCCAGTGTTTGCAATTAGAGAGCTGATTAAACCATATAAGCGAGGAAAGTGAGATGAAACGTGTTGTAAAAAGGATCTTATCGTGGCTACTTATGAAAGTAGTGGCTAGTGATATTGAAAATGCAACCTTAATGGATAGTAAAGGGAGATTTATTAAACCCTTTCATCCTGAATGCAAAGACATTGATTTAGAAGTGATTGCGATTGCACTATCGAGAATCATGAGATTTTTTGGTCAAACCAAACTATCTGTGGCTCAACATTGTGTGAATATGGCAAGAATCTTTATATTCCTTGGAGAGATAGAACTTGCGAAGCAAGCATTGCTCCACGAAATAGCCGAGGCTTTCATGGGAGATCTTGCATCCCCTTTAAAAAAAGCATTTCCAATGTACAAAGATATCGAAGAGCGATTGATTAAAAAAGCTTTTGGGTGTTTTGGTTTGAGCTATCCTATGGCAAAAGAGGTTCATGATCTTGATAAAGAGATTATGATTGATGAAGCCGTGGCGCATATGCCTAATAAAGAACATTGGTTAGGCTTCGGAGAAGGCTTAGATACGATATTGCTAAGAACAGATGTTGTTGATTTTGAACCATGGAGTTCAGAAAAAGCAAAAGATGAGTTCATGGCAACCGCAAAACTATTAAATTTAATATCATAAAACGGCATTGGCCGACAGATCAGTCGGCTTTTTGCCACTCCTTTGTCGGTCTTACATGTAAAGCCACAGAGGAGGCAACAAGATGGAATATATTGAAGATCCTGAAGAGTTTATTGAAGACGAAGAATACTTTGATGAAGATGAGCTTGAAGAGGACTTTGAGGACGAAGAATTTAATGAAGATGAAGAATGTGATTTGCCGTCATGTGCAAAATCCAAAAAGGTGTCGTTAACGAGCCTAGAGGGTTTGAAAAAGCATTTTGATGAAGTTTTGCTTGAGCGTACAGAATTTTGTAATGTTCTTACCCTTAGAGATAAGGCGAATAGGACCAATTATGATTGGATTGTATGGTTGCAAGTCAAAATCCCTTTCAAAAATCATAATTCACATGCTGGACATAGCGACGAGGAATACATCGAGGGTGTTTGCAAAAAAATCCTTGAATGGGTGGATCTGCTCAAAAATTTTGAAAAATCAGAAAACAAGCAATTATCTCTGTTTGCTGATGGCTCAGATGATGAGTTTGAACCCGAACCTGAGTCGCCAAGTGCTGGAAGTGAAGGAAGTTGGAGCAAATATCATCGGGAGTTGGAAAGAGTCAGAAAAAGCAATTTAAGAAAACGATACACTTTTTTTGAATTGTGTGACGTTGCGAACTCGTGGTACGCATATCATGATCCATGTGTTGTCAAAAGTTGGATCAGCCAACTTCCTAAGAATAATGCCGAGATGATTGAGCTTGTAGTGCGACTTGTTGAACAGTGAAAAGTTGTTCTAACCTCGTATTCACGGGGTTAAACTAATAATTTGAAGAGTAGAATGACAGGGTAACGCCTTGAAATGCTCTCCCTAATACTCCGATAGGCGGCAAGCTTCGTTAAAAGCAAAACTGTCTAAAGCTCGGTGAAGACGACTGAGAGGATACCCAAACAGGTAATGCTGTGGAAAAGCGAATCAGAGGTGGTCGAGTATCTGATAGGTCGGGGGTCTATAAAATTCTCATGGTGAGAATGTGCTAAGGCACTGACGAATTTCCGAATGTAAGGGTCTAAACTCAAAATATACAGAAATGTATATCCTAGCAATAGGGTAAGTGTGGAAAAGTAAGAATTACAAGCATGAAACTCCATATACCGCTAAAGGCGATATCAAGCTTGCAGGCTCATAGGAAACACCTAAAGGAATATGTACAGATAGAATTATTGGAACAAGGTAAGCGTTGAACGTGGAGATTTAACGATCAGTGAAACGTTAGAACAGATAAATCCGTAAGGTATTAAAGTTCTTTAATCAACGTGAAAGTGAAGCCATGAGCGATGAAGCTTCTATAATGGAAGTGGAGCAAAGGGCTTTAGTCATTGTACTAACACAAGTACCAACTATAACCAACATCAAAGGTTCGAGTATGACTAAGAGAGGCGAAATTCAGCAATGAAAGGAGCCGACTTTGAGTAAAATCATAGAGAACCCAAAGCGACAAACATTACGCAACAACGAATATTATGACTTCCAAGTTGTTCAAGATCAATTGTATGCTGATAGCCTTAATGACAAGATATTTACCAATCTGATGAGTAAAATCACCGATAGGGACAATGTCTTATTAGCATATCGAAACATCAAGAAAAATACAGGAAGTAATACCAAGGGAACGGACGGTAAAACGATTGCTTATTTAGCAAGAATGGAGCCCGATGATCTCGTTAAGTTTGTTGAAGCGAAATTAAAAAATTACCAACCCCAAGCGGTACGCAGAGTAGAAATACCAAAGCCAGATGGAAAAATGAGACCTTTAGGCATACCTACCATTAGTGATAGGTTAGTCCAACAATGTATACTTCAAGTGTTAGAGCCAATTTGTGAAGCAAAGTTCTATAAGCACAGTTATGGTTTCAGACCTCTAAGAGGAACGAAACACGCCATAGCCAGAGCGTATCACTTAGCACATAAAAACAACCTACACTACGTCGTAGACGTTGATATCAAAGGTTTCTTTGACAATATTGACCACGGTAAACTACTTAAACAATTATGGACACTAGGAATAAGGGATAAAGCATTAATTGCTATCATCTCCAAACTCCTAAAGGCAGAAATTGAAGGAATTGGAACTCCAGAGAAAGGAACTCCCCAAGGTGGTATCATATCACCCCTGTTAGCAAACGTCGCTCTTAATGAGTTTGACCACTGGATAGCAAGTCAATGGGTTAATATGAAAACAAAATCCACACATACAGGAAGACAAGCTCAAACACATAAGATTGAAGCTATCAAACAATCCAATCTCAAAGAGGTCTATATCGTAAGATATGCCGACGATTTCAAACTCTTCTGTCGGAACCATAATCACGCAAAACGTATCTTTGAAGCTACTAAACTATGGCTCAAAGAAAGGCTAGGACTTGAAATAAGCCCTGAAAAGTCAAAGATAGTCAATCTTCGGAAAAGCTATTCAGACTTCTTAGGCATCAAACTCAAAGTCACCACAAAGGGTAAAGTAAAGAATAAAAACGATAATAAATGGGTTGTAAAATCTCATATAGGCTTAAAAGCTTTTAAAAAGATTCTACTAACCATGAGAGAACACGCAAAGGCTGTGCAGAAACCGAAAGATTCAGGGAAAAGCGCAGTCATGCGCCTGAACTCCTATATCATCGGCGTACACAATTATTACAATTGTGCCACTAACTGCAATCTCGACTTTAGTGCAATCGCCTATCGTACTCGTTCAATCCTTAAGAATAGATTGAAACCACGCAAAGCAAAAGAGAAAGAACCTATACCAAAATACATAAAGGATATGTACGGAAAGAGTAAACAGCTTCGGTTTGTTTATGACACTCCTCTTATCCCCATAGGATATGTTCAACATCAAACACAGCTCAATTATCGAGGCTACTCGATATATAAAGCAAACGATAGAGAACAAATCCACACTGAACAAAAAGCAGTACCAATTGAAAATCTGAAATACTTAGTAGCCAATCCCGCAAAAGGTCAATCTGCTGAATATAACGATAATCGGATATCGCTCTATGTCGGACAATATGGAAAATGTTATGTATTAGGTAATACATTAGATGTAGATGAAATTCATTGTCACCACAAAAAGCCTCGTGCTTTAAATGGTAAGGATGAATACAAGAATTTAGTCATTTTACATGCAAATGTGCATAGACTGATTCATGCTACGGATAACGAAACAATAAATAGGTTTACCAATCTTTTAGAGCTCAATGCTGGACAACTCGAAAGAGTAAACAAGCTTAGAGTTCTTGCAGGGAATCAATTGATAGCTTAGGGATTTTCTTATGATGTTATTAGGTTACAGTTAGAAAGGTTAATACACTGGTGGAACGCCGTGTGCGGTGAAAGTCGCATGCACGGTGTGAATGGGGGGAAAATCTGGAGATTATCTCAAAGGATTACCTATCCATATAAAGATGCGATTGTCAAAGGTTCAACCTCCGAAGAAGGTCATGGTAGATTTGAAGAGTTTTGGTGGGACGATAGTACTAAATATATGACGCGTGATGGTGCTTTAAGCGATTTTGAAATAATTGCTAGAGTTAAGCATCTCATTCGATTATATCTCGTTCCATACACTAGATGCTTTCACGTATCTACTGACAATTCGTATTCATTCTGGGAGCTCGAAACAAAAACAGATTATCGTTTTTGGTTTGACGGTGGAAAGATTCAAGGTTCGTCGTGGCTGAGAAGTGATGAACTGCCTGAATATGAGCTCTATGATGAGGAATTTATTTCTTGGCTAAGAGACTATTTCCATATCGAGTATAAAGAAGTCATCAGCGATGATGATGTCTTGCGTAGAAGCTTAGAAAACCTTTTTGCGCGAGCATATAGGAAAGATGAAACGTCATTCGATCCAGTGGAAGAAATCAAAAAAGCCAAAAGCTTTAATGAATTTAAGTCTAAAGCGCTTGCACATGCCAAGTTAGGTAATGGAGGCGGCTCTGGTTATTCCATTGATGGTTTTTCCACTTCTTATGATTTGTTTGCTGGCAGAAAAGGCATTGTCCTAACAGTTAGGCAACTAATTCAACTTCGAGTACAACTCAATCGAAGTATCGATGGAATGGAAGTGGAAAGTTATGACAATCAAAGTGTATACGTTTACAAGTTAACGTTCGACCAAGCGTTGGAAAGAGCCTATGAGTTGTTTGGTCCTCAAAAACCAAAGCAATTGGACTTATTTGACTTCTTAGCAGCATAAAAAAAGTTTAACTCCATAAGGGAGTTTTAGCCACTTGGCTATCTCTCCCTTGTTGGGAGAGGTATGCCCTTTCCCAAAGGAGGAAATCATGCAACCTAATCAACTATTCGCAATGTTCTTAAAAGCATGCGGTGTTGAGGCAAAATTTAAAAAGCAAGGTGATGTTTACAAAACCTACTCAAAAACTCAAAGATTCATCTTTGATCCCGTTAATAAAGTCGTGACATATCTAAAGCCAATCACAAAATTTGTTGGTGGACAGTATGAGCATGACACAGAGTGGGAACGTTATAGGATTGATGACAATAATGGTCAATTAACCATTGCACCTATGGCGTAAGGAGTAGGATATGGAACATACACTATATGAAGGCATTAGAGCTTTCCTTTTGAAAACCTATCAAAAAGCAAACATTCAAAACTTACAAATCGTACCGCTTATGAGTGCGATCGAATACGAAGTGAACAAAATTGTCTCAAAGAGCCTTTTTTCTAAAAGGTTCAATGTTTCTAAAAACATTCGCGTCGTGGTTTACAAAAACCATTCAGTAGGTGTGTTTGTCAATGTAAAGGGCATTGTAAAAATGTCTCAACGGTTTACTAAAAATAAGAGGAGCTTCTAATGTACTACGGTGATAAACAAGATAGCCTCATTGCTATCATGCAAGGATTGGAATTTCGCGGTTGGCTCATTTACGGCTATAAGCCAAATATGAGTGATGCAATGACCGATTATTATGATCCAGCACGATGGGACGGCATTGCGGTCAAAAACGGATATATTCTTGTCGTTGATTGCTACAATGGCGGTAAAATCGGCGGTAACTACATTCATCAAAGCTATGACGTTAAAATCCAACAAAAGCTACAGAAACTGTATGCTTTAAGGGACAATCATGCGGCCAGCGAAGGTGAAAAAGCAAACGCCCAAGCCATTATTGACTCTCTTAGCAAGAAAGTTGTTAATGAGATCATGGAAGAGAGCGGCTTGCCTGAAGTAACTTATCAGAAAAACCCCGGTAACACCAAATGGCATATCGAGAAAGACGGTAAGATTATTGACAAAGGCACAGGCGTATTCAGCTTCAATAGTATCGATCAGCACTATGGTAAGAGTATTTATGACTATCAAAAATATGATGACAATCGTCATTCATATCGTACTATGGAATGGTATCACACCGATAAAGAATGGGATAAACACTACGTGAAAGATATTCTTCCTTCACGGCAAGAGTCTATCAAATTGCTCAACAAATTCGACACGCTTTTAAATAAGTGGGATTCGCTTGTTCAGATTAGGCTTGGAGTTGGTGATGCTGACGCGCTCGTTGAAAAGATCGTTAAAAAAGAGTCCTTCTATTATATTGCTGAAGAAAGCGATGTACCAACGGATTATGTTCGTTTAGGAAAAGGGTGGACTTCATATCACGGACTTGAATCAGAACGCGTTTACAAGGTAAAGGATGGAAAGTATTTCAAACTTACACGTCAATGGATCGTTTTGAGTGACAGGAAGCATATCAAGGCTTACAAACCAGAACCAAACAAATCAACACACCAGACTCTTGCATGGATTGAAAAAAGCGATTTTGTTGAAAAACATGTCGTTTATGTCAATTTGGTACAAAAAGTTGAAATTACGGAAGAAGTTGTTTGGGTAAGGGAATCAAAGCTTAAATCTACGAAAAAGGCGAAAAAAAGCACAGCTCCAATAAAAATGGAGATGGCGCCTAATCCTACTGATGATAAATTCACCAAGCTGATCGAGAATGGTAGCGTTAAAGATTTTCAGCACACTCAAACGGGTGAAATGTTGAGAGTTTTAGTTATCGAGGAAGACTTAGGCAAGGATGGATTTATTGAATTCAACAAGTACATGATCAAGAGTGGTCAAGGTTACTACTCGCGACCGGCACAAGGTTGGATTTTAAAAGACAAAAACGTAGCGTAGGAGACCATATGGCAAATTCTGAACGCGAAAATCAAAAATATAAAGAGTGTGGTTCATTTAATGTTGCTCTTGATTATGTCTCATCTGAAGATGGCACATTTTATTGGGAGGTTACCATTGAATGGACGGACGGCACTCCAAGTGACATAGAAGAAAAATATGATACTTACGAAAAGGCGCTAAAAAGCTTTGAGCGTTTGTGTCATTAAATAGTTGCAAAAAGCTAACCCACGAGGGACATAATTATCCCTCTGGGATAGCTATGTCCTTCTTGTTCTAAAGGAGAACACAATGAAATATTTATCAGACTACATGAATGACAAACAGAGTGCATTGTTTGACCAATACGGCGTATTTTTCGCTTTCAGTCAAGAACAGTTTTTAACAGCTAGAAAAGAAGGCGTTACATATGTTGATGTCGGTGCTGGAATGATTGTTCCAAAAGAGCATGTTGAAGTTGTTATGAAAAGCCTTGATGAAATTTATCAAAATGGCATAAAACAAGATATTGCTGAGAATGGTATTGATGTAATCATTAAACGAGAGCTTGGAAATTACGAGTGTTACTATACCGGTGACATTAGTGATGCAGTTGAAGCTCTCGAAGATTATGGTATTAGCCGTGATCAAGTGGAAAAAATATTCAAAAACAATTAGTTGCTCATTAAGAGCCTAACCCAAAAGGGGATTTAATTTATCCCCTTGAGGGATAGGTTTGTCCTCTTTCAAATGAAGGAGAAAATTATGAGCAGTAGCATTGTCACTGCAAGCTTCGCAGATTTGGTGAAAAATAAAGCTAGTGTGCTCTCAGGAGCGATTAGCCGAATTGTTCAGCCAAAATTCAAAGGAGTAGAGAACCCAAAAAAGTATGAAGGTCAGATGAGATCGCTTCTACAATTAAAGAGAGCTCCATTTCCAAGACAAGCTAGGCTAATTGCGGCCAGCAGTGAACACTTAAAAAAGAATGACTCACTCATTATTAGCGCAGAGATGGGCACAGGAAAGACAATATCGGGGATCAGCATTGCTTATCTCATTACGTTGGCTTGCCAAGGCTTTAACAAAAATCCAATCAAACCGTTTAAAACTTTTATCATGTGTCCATCTCACCTAGTTTCTAAGTGGGCTTCGGAGATAGAAGTGACATTAGGCAAAAAGGATAAAGCTGCTATTCCATATCAAATTGTTATCGTAAAACGATGGGACGATTTGGCTGGCTATCATCTACGCGCACTTGAAAATAAAACATACTTTTTTATCCTATCTAAAGAGACTGCGAAGCTCTCTTACCCAAAACGTGCCACATATAATATGCGTAAGCGATTGATTGTTAACGAGAATGAGGAAAAGGTACTCTCTTATCAATACACATGCCCTGATTGTGGATGTATTCTTGATGAGTCACCTTTTAAATATCATACTCCTGATATCCAGCGCGTATGTGATTGTGGTTCTGTTTTGAGACAAGTGGATAAAAATAAATCATCAAATACTCGCCTATCTGTTGCAGAATACATCAAAAAGCAGTTCCCAAAAGGTTGGATCGATATTTTATTCTTGGATGAACTCCATGAATTAAAAGGCGGTGATACTGGACAAGGAAATGCTTTTGGTGCTATTGCTTCAATGTCAAAAAAGTGTGTGGGCTTAACCGGTACACTTCTTAATGGCTATGCAAGTAGTTTATTCTACATCCTTTATCGTTTAAACCCTCGCTTAATGAAAGAAACCTTGAAACTTCAATATAAAGATGTTGAGAGGTTTGTTGAACTCTACGGTGCCCGTGAGGAAATTTACGACGCAAAAGAGTCAAACACGGAGGGGGTTGTTACAAAAAAAGGTGCAAAAGTTTCCATGAAAGAAATACCACGTATTAGCCCTTATCTTTTGACATTGCTTTTACCATTCACAATCTTTTTAAGGTTAGACGAGATGAATATCGAGTTACCTGATTATGAAGAGAGCGTTGAATTGGTAGAACCTGATAAAGAGTGGCTTAGTACATATCAAAACTACCTTAGCGATATAGCGAAGGAAGTTAGAGAAGATAAAAGGGTACTTGGTGCTCTTGCAAATGATGCGATAAGTGTATGTGATTTACCATTTATGGACTTTGCGCCTAACTTTGGTCAATCATTCTATAAAGCGCCAGTGGATGAAAGCTTCATCACGGCAAAAGAAAAAGCACTTATTAACAAGGTAAGAGATGAACTAAAAAAAGGGCGTAAGTGCCTTGTGTTTGCAACTTACACAAATCTTGGTGTTTCTAAGCGATTACAAACATTGCTCAGTGAGAGATTGAAAGGGTTCGTTATTAAATGCCTTCCAAGTTCAGTTGAAGCCTCTAAAAGAGAGAAATGGATCAAAGATAATCCTTGCGATGTTTTGATTTGTAATCCCGAATTGGTTAAGACTGGTTTGGATCTACTTGAATATCCAACCATTATCTTTTATCAGACGACTTACAACGTTTTTACGTTGAAGCAAGCGGCTAGGAGAAGTTGGAGAATTGGTCAAACAAATAACGTGTGGGTCATTTTTATGGCGTATAAAAATACGGCACAACGAAAGGCTCTTTCCTTGATTTCCAAGAAAGTTGCAGCAGCCAATAGTTTAGAAGGACGCTTATCATTAGGTGGCGATCTTGCTGGATTAGAAGAAGCAAGTACCTCTTTGCAGATGCAACTTGCCAAAGCAATATCGAGTGGTGCTATGGGAGGTAATGACAATATAGAGACTACAAAATGGACTTTTGTTCCTAGAGAATGGGATGCGTTTGAGAGCTTGTACCTTGAACTCCAAGAAATAATGCAGAAAAATGCAAAAGTGAAAGCAAAAGACGTTGATGAGCCTCTTGAATTAAAACCTTCAGCAGTTCCGAAAAAGAGAAAAACAAATCCATTACCAATCACGTTAATAGATGAGGATGAAAAAATCACCATTTATAAACGTGTGAGAAGAGGCAAAATGTATTTTGATGAAGCGATTGATGTAACAAGAGCTGAAATTCAGTTAATGGTACAAGACAATGGACCAATTCAATTGAGCCTTTTCTAGGTAACGTAAAATACAGTATCTCCTTGCGGAGTTTAACCTGAAAAGGTTTTAGGACTTCCGTAAGGATTTCCTATTGTCTTTTTAATAGAGTCTTAGGAGGCTTATTATGGACGCTAAAAATTTCTTAAAAGTAAAGAACTTCAAAATCAAAGAGGGTTCATACACTTTTGAGGATGTAGAATTTATGAGTGCTACCGAAAAGAAAAAAATCTATAAAGGGTTTGTTTCATTTCTCAATAATCACTTCAAACATACGAACTTTATCAAAGGTATCTACCAACATTGTCATTTGCATTGTGGCTTTATTGCCCACTATAACATTAATGGCTTTTACGGTGAATATTTTTCAACTGCGGCAACTTTTCAAAAGATCGCTTTTGGCGTAGAAAAAAATCCGTCAGAATATGATGGTTACTATGTCGGAAGCAATCCGTTTACAGGTGTAGACAGCTTAAGTGCTAAACACGCTTTTTACGGTATCTACGAGGAGTTGACAACTTGCGAAAACGGGCTGGGAGATTTTTACAGCGCTTTTTCCGATCACGGTGGATATTTTGGTGCAGACATGAGTGGGGATCACGGTGATTTGAATATTGCTATTCGAGATGCTTTTAGGGCTTATCTGAAAGAGTGGGAGATCCTTATTGCTCAAGCAGTAAGTGATTTTGAAGCCTTTTCAAAAGATGAAGTAGCCAAAAAGCTCCAGCAGCAAAGAGATGAAGCATTAGCGCAAGCTAAAGCCCTTCAAAATGAGGCATTAGCACTTGAAGCGCAATTAGTTGAAAAACAACAATCTCCGAAACAACAATACACTCAAAGTACATTGTTTGATTTTTTAAATGAGGTAGCGTAATGAAAACAGAATTCAATGAAAAAGACATGGTGAGTGTGGTTTATATTGACAAAAGCGGAGAAGAACAAAGCATAATTGTTAAAGCCGAAAAAGATTACGTAGATAAAGCTTATCTTAAAATCACAATTTCGACCAAAGCAGGCATACTTTATGGTTTATACTCTGGTCAAACTTACAACTCAGTCGTCTCAATTGAGGTTACAGAAAAACATTATCCAAAAGCAAATTATGCAGGGGCTGAAGCTCGAATTTGTGATCTCGTGGCAGATAATAGCAGCTTCGTTAGGTACGTAAGATTAGCAGGGCAAGAGGATATGGTTCGCTCTATTACAGCCGTCATCATGCAAGGTAGGATGAAGATGAATAATCACAATCTTTACTTTGAAGGTTCAAATTATGTAAGAGTTTTTCCAAGTGGGATGCGCCGCATTATTAAACCGATAGGCGAGGGTATGGTTGATTGTATTTTATATCATCAGTCACTTATTCCCGATATCGGCATGAGCGCACTATTTCACATGGGAGATGATTGTTTTGAGGCGTTTAGAAAGTTTCTTCAAATTTTACCTATCCCTAGGATTTATCGTTTGGATGATGGTGAGAGACTAGAGAGACAAATCTTTGATCGATTGATTGAGAATGAGGTTATCAAAAAAGCGACAACTCACGTAGGTGTTGCAACTATTTCTACAATTGATATCGAAAAGCTTGAAAAAGATGATTACGCGGTCTTACGAGATGCCATAATCGAGATTTTAGAAAGCAGAGGGTATCAAAAGAAAGAAGTGGTTACCTTGGAATCAGTGAATAATATCGAAGAGATGGACGTTAATCAAAATATACCAGTTCCGAAGTATCTGAATGACTGTCCTGAATACGGTGTAACTGATGGGGATCGTTTCAAAAAAGTACATGCAAAATTCTTTAGTCCTAGTATGACTTGGTACATTACTGAGTATGAACGAGAGACAGGAATTTGCTTTGGATATGTTGAAAACTTAGGAGATCCGTATTGTTCAGAATGGGGCACATTTTATCATAACGATTTAGCCCAGTTCAAAAACAAGTACCCATTTGTATATGTTGAGCGGGATCTTCATTTTGGAGATGACGTTTACATTGACATTGAAGGCAATCTCCATAATGGGAAACCATCCGAGCAAGCAGCATAAAAGATTAAATAAGATAAGGAAAAAACATGGCAAGGTTAGCAAGTGAAGCTAAAATGGCGTTCTATCCAACTTCGGTTAAAACGGTAAAAAAAGTTAAAGCAATTCTGAATTTTGCAGAAGAGTCACGCATTATTGATCCGTGTTGCGGTGAAGCTGATGCGGTATCTGTATTTAAGGATTGTGGACGAGTCTATGGCGTTGAACTTGATACCATTAGAGCGAGAAAGGCTGAATCTAAGATTGACGTTTTGCTTAATGCAGATGCGAATGTCGGCGTAAAGCGTTCTCTTGATTGGGGTAGTTTTTTATTCCTCAATCCTCCATATGGCGTTGATTCATTAAACAATAGGCTTGAGCATAAATTTATTGAGTCATGGGGAAATACGATTGTGTTTGGAGGCTACTTGCTTCTAATCATCAACCCCTCATCTGTTGATTTGGAAATAGCGAAAGTGATTCGCAATCAACACTATAAACCAGTGCTTAACTTTTTTGATCCGCACAATGAAGACTATCAAAATTACCAACAATATTTTTTACTGTTTCAAAAAGAGTCAAAAATCTACAGACATGATGCAATAGCTATGTTTGATTGGATGAGTCCTGAGAACAGTATTGATATTAATCACTTCCAAGGCAATTTATTCGAGGTACCATCTGGTAAAGAGCCATCTTTCTTTCGAGAAAGAGTTCTTCCTTCATGGAAGCTTGATGAATTATTGCTAAAGAGTGATGTCTCAAAAGAGTTTGAGAAAGAACTATTAACGACACAGATCGGTTTTGGTTCGATTGAAGAGCTCAATGAAGGACAGCGTAATTTTTTAATTGCTTCAGGTGCAATCGATGAGCCATTGATAGAAGGTGATTGGGACAAAGGATTGATTCTAAAAGGAACGGTCAAGAAAATCACCACTGAGTCACCGCAAACCAATGATTACGGAGAGATTAATAGGGTTAAAGTATCTGAAAACTTCAGTACTGAAGTATATGGCTTTGATCTGAATACTCTCCAATTCTACAAATACAATTAGTTTATCTTATCTCATTAGAGATTTAACCTACAGGGTGAGAATTTACCCTTGTGGGTAAGTCTCGTCCTTGTCTTAGGAGGACAATACAATGAAAAATCAATTTTACGTACACTTCAATTTAGTGCAATCAAAGACGGTTACGGAGGCAGAACATGAATCTCTCAAAATCTACTTACGATGTCATCATGTTCCAAACCATATGGGCAATAGACCTAGAGGGATTGGCGATATCTATGATTTGGAATTCGTGATTAAGACTCATGAAGAACTTAAAGATGACTGGACTAACGGAGAAGTTTTATTTTCCGAAGGTTTTGGAGTTGTTAAAAAGTTATTCGATGCAGGTATCGCTTTTATTGAAGTGAAATAATTAGCATAAAAGTTTACCCTCACAAGGGAGATAGATTTTCTCCCTTTGGGTGAACTCTATTCTTTTGTGGGTGGTTTCAGCAATTTAATGAAATTAAACATATAAGGAATAGACGATGGAAAATACAGTAAAAATGAGCATGGAAGCCTATATGGATTCATTACGCTCTGACATTACTACAATCAATGAGCAACCTGAAAATGAATGCTGCGATGCAGTCGAAATCAAGGTACTTGAAAACGTTTTGGGCATTATGAATGCACACTTTGGCGACTATGACACGTTTTGTTCAGAGAATAAAGCAATGGCTACTTTTTTAGAGTCATTAGGTTATTCACACGAGCAGATCACAGATATTGCCAATGGTGAAAAACCAAAACTTGAAACCTTATCAAGCTTCTTTATCGCTTCTGTTGGCGGTGGAGATTTGCGCCATTGCGATACGTTAGCGGAGGCATTACAAAATTCAGTTGTTGCAAGATATCACAATCCTAATTTCATCATTGAAGAAGCTGTTGTTATTAAAAAACATTTAGCCAGTGATTATCTAGGTATGGAGGCAACAAATGAAAAAAATTAATTTCACTCTTACTGTTTCAGGCGACACACTTCAGGATCAATTTAATCTTCCAGACAGTGCAGAAACTTTACATGTAAATGTTGAGTATCCTGTTGATGGTCGGTTTAATATTAAACGCATCATGGTCACAAAAACCATAGACGTGCAAAGCAAAAAAGGCGGTTGTCATTGTGAAAGCTTTGGCCCGTATTTGCTCGAAAGATATGTTAGATCGATCAAGGCTTTCAAAGATAGCTTAAAAGGTCAACACGAGCTTGTAGCGCACGTTAAATCATCATTGTTGCAATCGCTTGAAGCATTAAATATGCTTGATGTGAGAGATGGCGATGAGATTGAGTTTGATGAATTTGAAGTTGTAGCATAAGATGGAGATTATATCATTCAGTGAACTAATCGCAAAAATATCTGATTCTTTATCAGATAAAGATAGCGATGAACTAGCAGAGATTGCAAAACATATTCTTGACAAAGAGGTATCTCATCAAGGAGATGGCACTTTTGTGATCTCTTAATAAAATTGTTACCCCAATTAGGGGCTGAAATTTACGATTTCGCCCCTAAAGGGCGAAGTATGTTCGCTCACTGGAGGAGCAAAAATATAATGGAAAATATTGAAATCAGTTACTTAATTGAAGCAAATAATCCCTCACTTGATGTATTAATTGAGGCACAAAAAAAGCTCGATAATGCCTGGGAGTTCTGGAAAAAAGCTGAAGGTATCAAGGTGGTTCAAACAATTTTAACCGACGATAACACGCCAAAATTGTTAAAAAAGCTATTTGAGGAAAATAATATTTCTCGAATATCTTGGGAAAAGCATTCGGTAAATAGTGATTATATGCCCGATTTTGCAGAAAAGCTTTTTTGCTGGAATGAAGACATGTTCATATTCACTATTGTTTTCGATATGAGATTGTCAGTAGATGATGCGCTGGCTTTTGGGTTAATCGAAAGTGATGATATCACTAAAGAAACTTTTGCTGATGATGTGGATAATTTTCTTCTTGGTGATGATTTTGAAGACAAAATCACACAAGAACAAGCAGATGAAGTCATGGCATATTTATACTCATTGTTTGTTACATCAAAAAAAGTGGATGCTAGATTACAAGATTAATAGTCGCTTCATTTTGAAGCTTACTCAATGGGGATAAATAAATCCCCATAAAGGGGTAAGTTTATCCTCTTAATGTTCTTCAGGAGGAACAAAATGCAAAGTATTTTAATTAAAACGAATGGTGAGAGATTAGAAATCCCCAATAACTCGTCCGCTGAATGCGCTGTACTACTCTTTTTAAACATTGCAGACGGACATTGCACAATAAGCCCTAATGAAGCCTCTGTCGATAAGTTCTCTGCGATGCAGGTTGGTATGAAAAACAATGATAATGAGCTTTTGCTTACGTTTATTGATGGCGATAAAGATGCATGGGATTGCACGCTTGATGAGATTGAAGAGACAAAAGGTACTCTTTTACTTCAACTATTGAACGGTCGATGTTCTGATTTTCACACAGAAGTAAAAAAGCTTCAACGTCCATATGTACCTATCACAAAAGAACAGTATGATGCGTTATTCGCTGTGCCAAATGATTATTACAAGTTTGGCAATGATGTTGTGACTTTTGGTGGTGCGGACGGTGGTTATGCACTCATGCCTTTGCAATCAATATATGCGAAAGCGATTTTGGAGGCAAGATCATGATAAATATTGATTGGAATACTAGATGCTTGTATAGTATCGTACATACAACCTTGGGAGGTTTACATGTCAAAAGAAGAAATCCTGACTAAATTAGCAGGAAAGCGTACACGTTGCATGGTTTATACTCGCGTAATGGGCTACCATAGGCCAGTAGAATCGTTCAACGTTGGAAAGACTGGTGAACATCGAGAGAGAGTTCAATTTGAAGAGAGTGCTTGCTCACGCAAGTGTTCATAAAGAAAAAAATGGTTTGCAAACTGTTTTTTCCGAGAGGCTAGGCCTCTCGTTTTTTTGAATCTTCTATTACTTAGATGTGCCCACAGCGTCTTTAAGTATTCCAACAAATAATTATAGTGATAGTACAGAAGATATGTTTAGTTCTTCATTAATTATATGAGAATATGAACTATCATAATTATGAATATTATAATGATAATTTTGGATAAATTTATAAAATAACTATATTTTCTATGAAAGAAAAATAATAGTTATTTTTATATTTTACCTTGAATTCAAGAATACCTACAAATAAATTTTAATGACAATGATAAGTGCCTGTTCTTGTATCATTGTGGCAACCACTTGAATCTGTTCTTCCTGAATGTGCATAAAGACTACCTGCTAAAATTACAATAGCAAACATAAATCCAATTACTTTTCTCATATCACAGCCCCCTAGTTATAAAGTAAGATTTTTTGATATTACTCCGCAGAGGCTTAAATATTATGTAAGAATATGACTAATTGATTAACAAACTCAAGGGAAGTGTGAAATTCCCTCATATCCTATATAAAGACCAATCAGAACAATTAATCCACTTGAAAAATAAGGTGCTTTTCTAATAACGCTTCCAAACCCACTGAACTTCTTAGACATGTAATGAACACTTAATGCCGCAATCATTCCAGTCATAACAAGTGTTATTGCCAATCCGATACTAAATCCAAAAACCAAGATAGCGCCCATTGTTAACTTTTTCAACTGAAGGCATAGAAGTAATACTGTAATTGTTGCTGGACATGGAATAAGTCCACCTGTTAATCCAAAAAGCAGAATTTGAAAATTAGTCACTTCTTTATTAGCAAATCGTTTTCGAATATCATTGGCATGTGCTAATTCATGTGCATCTTGATATCCAGGAGCTGTTATATCAAGTCCCGCCATTTCTTCATGTACATGCTCATGGTGATGTTCGACAAACTCAATATCATATATATTGGTTTCATAGTTATGTGTGATAAAAACTCGTGCTACGAATTCATGAGGTTCAGGAATCTCTTCTAATGACTCCAAATAGTCTTCTCTTCGTGCAAATGTAAAAGACTGACTGGTATTATCAGTGCGTTCTGTTTGAACCACTATTTTACTTTGCTCTAATATATCAATATTTTCTGTTTTTAATCGAAATTTTGGAGGTTGATTTTCTTCAAAGATAGAAAGTTCAACATCGCCTATCACTGTTTCAATGGTAAATGCTTCATCATGATGGTGATGATCATGGTGTTCATGTTCATGAAAATGTTGCTGATCTTTATAAGTTTGTCGAATCATCCATGCAGCAACACCTAAGATAATAACAGATGACGCGATTTGCAAATAGGGCTCGATTGCTCCATCACTGTATTGTGCCCCAAAGTAAAGCCCCGTAAGTGCAATAATCCAGACAATTGCTGTGTGTGAAATAGTTGCTGCAACACCTAACATCATAGCTTGCCAAATAGTTCCTCTAATGGCAATAATAAAAGAAGCCATCATTGTCTTTGAATGTCCTGGCTCTAACCCATGTAGAGCACCTAACAAAATGGCACTTGGTAATAAAATCCATAGATTTGCACCGTCATTAATAAGAGAAGTTATATCCATTTTTGATTCCTAAAGGTATTTTGTGATTTGTTTAAATTCATTGAGTACATCATCTGAACTCAATGCTCCATCAATTACTGCATTATCCAGACAATGGTCAATATGATCATGGATGAGAAGTTTTTTAGCATTGCTAATAGCTTTTTCAACAGCATGAAGTTGTTGTGCAATATCTGTACATGATCGTTCTTTTTCAATCATTTCAATAACACTGTGTAAATGACCGTATGCTCTTTTGAGTCGTTTGCTGACATCTTCATGGGAGGAATGTTTTGACATTTTATATCCTATACTAGGGGATAGGATAATTTTAACAGTATTTTTCTTAATTTGAGGATATAAAATAGTAATTGTAATCTTTTTGTAAGCCAGTATTTCTCAAAACTGGCTTATTCATCTCTACTGAATAACTTATGATGATTAGTGTATAACAAATGGATAGATGATGATTTCTATTAAAGCCGCAGCCATAACAATGATAGGTGTGAACGTGTGTAAGATGAAGTGTAATTTTAGGCAAATAAGCTCATGTAAAAAACAAATTACTAGATATTAAGTTTCTTATTTTAGTTTTAAATAAAATAATAATAACTCAATATATTGCTATAAGTATTTACAATAATAAAAAGTTTGTTTATTTAGTTTATATATAGAAATCTTGAGGAACCATATTGGCTAGACTAAAACTATCAGCTTGAGCCGATTCGGTTGGCATATCAGCTGAAGGGCTCATATGTCCTCTGTCATAACCGCTTTTAGCATAGTCTTTGAGTGCTGCTCTCTCATTTTGGGGTAAAAGAGTCTCTTCATGGAATTTATCTTTTCTAGGCACATCTGCATCAATAGCAGATGCTGTTAAATACTCTGCACTTCATAGTGGTGTTTTAGAAATACCACTATGCATGACACCAAATGCTTCAAAACATAACTCTTTGGTTTTAACAGCTAACTTCTCATTCACGATTTTTGGTGCATCACCATCCAAATAAAACTGAGGACATACTGTTGGTGCGGCATAGAGTATGATAGAAAACAATGAAGTGTGAAACAATGCTTTTTTCATACAAAAACCCTAACTAAAGAAGATACTTTTTAAAGCAGGATATTAGCATATCAAGGTGATATTGTGGGTGATGTGAATCAAGGGGATGCAACTAAAATTTAGGAAATTACATACAAGTTTACACAAAAAACTTGACATTTGTGTAATCAAATACTACAATACTTTTATAAAACATTGGAGTATTGCATGATAAATCAAAATTTTAAATCAATATTGGAATTGATAAGCGCTTTCCCCGATGAAGAAACTTGCATAAAACACTTAGAAGAACTTAGATGGAATGGATATTTTGTCAGTCCGTTTGATAGAACATCTACGGTTTATAAATGCTCTAATCATAAATATAGGTGTAAAAATACTTCTAAATATTTCAATGTTAAAACAGGAACTTTATTTGATAACACAAAAGTAAAACTTCAAAAATGGTTTATGGCTATTTGGCTTGTAACTTCTCATAAAAAAGGTATATCTTCTTTACAACTTGCCAAAGATATTGATGTAACTCAAAAAACAGCATGGTTTATGCTGCAAAGAATAAGAGCGTGCTTTGGCATTGAAAATAATAACGATTTGGATAATACAGTTGAAGCAGATGAAACTTATGTAGGTGGAAAAAATAAAAATAGACATGTTGTTGGAATGGTTGAAAGAAACGGAAAATTAAATGCTAAAAAAATTAATGATGTTAAATCTGAAACTTTAACAACTGAAATTATCAGAAATGTAAAACTATCTGCTAGTTTATATACAGATGAATGGTTAGGATATAAAGGCGTTTCAAGAATTTATGACCACTCAATAGTTAAACTTAATCAAGGTGAATATGTTAATGGTAGAATTCATACAAATACAATAGAGGGTTTTTGGTCACTATTAAAAAGAGGTATCATTGGTATTTATCATTTTACATCTAAAAAACATCTTCAAAGATATGTAGATGAGTTTGTGTTCAGATATAACACTCGAAATAGAAGCGAAGCAAATAGATTTAATCTACTATTGTCAAATACTGAAATTAGAACAACTTATAAAGGATTGATTAATGGGTAAAATATTAAAAGCTGATTATAAAGGAGAGCTAACATTAGGTGATATAGTTATTCCATGCGCCGTTTTAGAAGATGGAACAAGAATTTTGAATGAAACTAATATTATAAAAAATTTCGGTTCAACTGGTGGAAAAAATTATAAATTAAGAAACAAAAATGAAAATAAAAATGGATTTGGACCTTTACCTATTTTTGTAGCTTCAAAAGCTTTAGAACCCTTTATTGAAAGTACTTTTGACGAAATGGACCTTATACCAATAGAATATACAACAGATGGAGAAAATATTCTAAAAGGGTATAACGCAACAATTTTTCCTAAAATTTGTGAAGTTTGGTTAAAAGCTAGAGAACATAGGACTTTACAAGGTTCTCAATTACCAAAAGCTATGAAAGCGGAAATATTAATAAGGTCACTTGCAAAAATAGGTATTACTGCATTAGTTGATGAAGCAACAGGTTATCAATATGATAGAGAAAAAGAAGAGCTACAAAAGATATTAGGCTTTTATATTGCGGAAGAAAAAAGAAAATGGGAAAAAACTTTTCCAGATGAGTTATATAGACAATTTTTTAGATTAAATGGTTGGGATTATACTGTTCATGGAATAAAAAATAGACCCGGAGTAATTGGAACTTGGACAAACACATATATTTATGACCAACTTCCAATTGGGGTAAGAGAAAAATTAAAAGAAAAGGTATCAAAAAGTCAATCTGGAAATGATACAGAAAGAATGCACAGTTATTTAACTGAAGATGGGTTAGAACATTTAACAAATCAAATAAGAGATACCATTCCATTAATGAGAATTGCAGATAATTTTGAAGAGTTTAAATATCTTTTTCAAAAATCAATTGATAGACAAAGAGGTCAATATGAATTACCTTTTGAAACTGATAATAAAGGGCATATTATAGAAACAAAAGATGAAACAATATTATCAACTTATAATAAAAACCTAAAAAAGGCTCTCGACTTTAACCCCAACAATGAGGGGAAAACTATAAGTAAAAGACAATCTAAAAAGCCACAAAGTAAATTATTTTAGCTAAGCTTTTTTTTAAAAGCTTAGCTAATAGGCAATACAATAAAAACTAATTTTGTGTAAACTTGTATATAGTTACCAAAATTTATTTCAAATGGTTTTTATTTAGAAAATTGCAAATAGAATTTATTGATTAGAGTTTAATTTTAAACCCTTCATCTTCATCAATAATAGTTTCTCCACCTTTACAGGTACAGCTTGGGCTATAACTTCCATCACAGCAGGTCACTCGACCACTTTGGCAACCACAAACTCTACCATGATGTGAACAGCAACCTCTTTGAACAAGCAAATCTTTATTTTCATCGTTTTATAATTGATTCACAATTTTTCGAGTCTGGTTGAATGACGAAGTTGTTTTGAACATCAGAAGCAAATAATTGTAGGGTTAGAAAGAGCAGAAGGCTTATGATAATTTTTATGAAATTAACATTTTTCATACTAATTTTTTTGATGGCGTATTCCACATGATCATAAATTTTATAAGCAACATTTCTCATTATTTATTTCTTTTTTCCATTTATCCATCATAATTCTATTAATTTTAGCAGTTTTACAAAAGAAACTATTAACCGATAATGGATTCCCTTGTGGATCTTCATTTGCATTTCTTACCATACACATGGTACAAAAATTTCTATCTGAACACTTGAGACATTGAGGAAAATCTTTTTTTCGTAAATTTCTCAAATAATTAACTTTTTCTGCATGATCCCAAATTTCTTTTAAAGGAGTATTTTTTATATTTCCCACTATATAATCTTGCCAACCAGCACATGGGTATACATTTCCATTGTCTGCAATACACATGGAAGAAAGACAAACACTACATACAAAATCATTTTCAGACATATTCTGTTTTTCTTCTACTTCGCGATCCATTTGAACCATATATTCCGTATCGTTTTTGGCTATATCATTCATTACATCTTCTACTTCATCGATTGACAAACGATGATTCAAATTTTGTGTTGAATGATTATATTTTGCTATTATCACATAATCATTTCCTACGCTAATTTTATGCTCTTTTGCCCACTTTATAACATCATGGTAACAATGTTTATTCTGTTTTAATATTGGACAACTTATTTTTAGAGGGATATTGTTTTCTATAAGTTTTAAAATTGCTTTTTTTGTTTTTTCAAAACTTCCTTTTATTGCGGTTATTTCATCATGAATATTTGAATCCATAGAGTATAATGAGACTTGAATACCTAGCAGAGGATTGGCTTTCATTTCTTCAAGAATTTGGTCATTAAGTAATGTTAAATTGCTAAGAACACTTACAGAAAATTCATTTTCTCTGCATTTTGCCAAAAAATCACAAAAGTTATCATGGAGCATTGGTTCGCCACCACTTAATGTTATATGTAGCAAATTCATCTTTATAGCTTGATTTAAAATACTGTAAAATAGATCAGGATTTATATGACTGATTTTATTTTCGTGTGGGATATAACAATGTATGCATCTTTCATTGCACTTACTTGTGATTTCTACATGTAAGCTTGTAAGTTGCGGCTTGTCATTAAAGTATTCTCTTAAAAAATCTTGTGTAGATCGCTCATTTTCAAAATAGGATATATTATTAGGATTAGTTTCTAAATTAGACTCTAAAATGTTTGTGTATGAAAATTTTTCATCTTTTTCATCGCACTCTTCTAAAGTCTTTCCCGAAATAATAAAACCATCTTTTTCCAAATCCAAATAAAACTCTTGGGCATCATTTTTTATTGATGCAATATCAATGTCGGGGTATATTTTATTTATTTTTTTTGAAAGTTCATCAATAGCTTGTGCTTTTTTGCTCAAAACTGATAAAAATACAGCTCCACTTTCAGATAAAATTTTATCACCAATATCTTTTCTGTTATCGTTTAATCTTTTATATCCAAAATTACGATTATCAGTTACATAGCCAAATGATTTAAAATTTCTAAATATTACATTAGATTTTTTTTTGAAAAACACTTAATTATTCCCCCTACATGAGGTAGTATGCTTTTAAGCACACTACCAGATATAATTTTATTTACCACCCCTTGGGCCTGGTGGATTACAAGGTCTACCACTTGGTTGACTATTCGGACGACAATCTGCCATTTGAACAGTACTTTTTGCCAAAACTTTAGGTTTTGTATAAGCCATAACTTTACCTCCTTTTGAAAAATTTTACTCCTGCTAATTAGCATTTGTATACGATTAATTTAGAAAGTACAATTGTTTATTTTCATTATAAATATAATTTTTATATGAATAATTAAGTGTACATTATTTCATAAGTATACTTATAGTTTTCGCAAAAAAATATTCTTTAAAAAATTGAAGTGAAATACCAAAAAACTTTAATATGTCTAGTCTAGTTTTGTGGTATGTTTACCCAACTATCACAAATTTAAGGTTAATCTTCCACTCATCATATCCTCGTTACAATAACTGCTAATTCATCTCGTTTATTTTAAAGGTCACTTTGTGTCATTATTCATTATTGCAGATACCCATTTTGGTCATGATAATATTAAACTCTATGAACCTTTACGTGAAAGTATTGATGATGAAATGATGATAGACTTGTGGAACAGTGTTGTGAGTGATGAAGATGAAGTGTGGCACTTAGGTGATTTTGCCTTTAAGTCCAAAGGTTGGGATTATACCAAAGTGCTTAAGGGAAAGATTACCCTCTTAAAAGGCAATCATGATTTTAAAAAAAGCAGTGCATTTTTAAAAGAACATGGTTTTAATAGAGTGATTGATTCGATTGTGCTTGATATCCCATTGGAAGAAAAGTGTGTAATTGAACAACGCTTACATGATACGTTCTCTCAAGAACTTTTAGACTCATGCATCTGTTGGATTCAAGACTTTCAAGGCAAACGTATCTTATTCTCCCATTACCCTTGCTTTTATAATGATGTCTATGCCAAAGAGATTGAGAATGAGAGAAAAGCAGTATTAGAAACTCTGTTTGATTGGTGTCACTGTGATTTAAATTATCATGGGCATATTCACTCTAAAATCAACGAAGATAAGCGTTGTGTGAATGTTGGTGTGGAACACACACGGTTTATGCCTTTAAAGCTATGCTAGATAGCTTAAATCATCAATATATTCTCATATTTATCCAGGACAATTTATCAAAAAAGTCTATTTAGATGAATTAGAATATTAGCGAAAGACAAATAGCAGACAAACTCAAAGTTTACTCTTCTTCGTTTTATCACTTTATTGCTTGTACTTACACCTCAAATGGTGCTATACCTTTCCAAAACACTTGTCAGATCAATCGATAGTTGGTTAGCAATACAAAATTAATATAGTCTTTACATTGCTAAAAGAACATTGAATCTTCGTCAAGTTAAAAGGTTGTTTTGGTATTAAATATAATATGCCAACGAGTAACTATAAATTGTGCTAAAATTTTCATCTCAAAAGTAGTGAGATGTATGCCCACCTTTTGGTTGGATATTCCAGTGTCCTTCCACTTCTTACATGTACTATCTTTTAATAATGATGCTAAGGTCGGAGCTCTAAAGGCTCAGGCCTCACTACTTTCACCTTTTATTTCTCATTTCTGAATCTAGAATCTATCCGTATAAATATCACGTTTTTAAGGAACAAATATCATATTTATAAATTTTTTTCTAAGCTTTTAATAAGTGGTATTTTCAAAGTTAATTTATAAATTTATAAAAAAAAAGTTATGCCTAGAATACAATAAACAATCTTCCTCTCAATCATAGATTATTAAATTTGCTGAAAACAAGGATTTATTCATGTATCAGTTGCGCTATGGCAGGAAAACTCATAATAATGGGACAATAACGTATTTTTTCTTCATATGTAGCCCTAATGTTCCAGATTTTTATTCTAGCTTATTTGTTAGTAATCGATCAAAAAATTCATTAAAATATGGGAAGCTTGTTGGTCATATTTTGGTGAAATTTTTCAACTTTTTATTAGAAAGAGACACTGAATACTGGAATGCGACTGATGCTGATATCAAAGCTTATATTCTTTATATTATTAATTTTGATTCAAAATCTTGTGAAATTGTAAATGAGCCTAATATAGGTTTCACGACAATCATGAGGCACAAAGAAATGATAATTCGATTTTACAAATTTCTTTGGCAATTTACAGACCATAGTGTCCTTGAAATCAATAATTGGCACAAGGGTAATTTTTTACAATACAAAACAACATTATCTTTACGCTGGGATCATGTTGAATCTATCACTGATGCAACACTTGATCTATTCCTTACTAAATTCAAAACAGCAAACAAAGAGTATGTGATGGAATACTCTGATGATGAAATAAAAGCGATCTATTCAAATTTTACTAATTATAGAAATCGATCCATTTTTCTTCTTACACTACATGGGATGAGAATTGATGAAGTCCTTTCTGTCAAGCTCAAAGATTACAACCCTAGAGATAACACAATCATACCAAGTCGCTCAAAAGGTAAAGGTCGTGGTAAAAAACGAACCATCGTTCTAGGTGATCAAACGGTCAAAGTTATTGAAAATTATATTTTACATGAGCGTAATCCTGCTGAAATAAAAGCTTTAAAGTACAATGATGCACTATTTGTCAATACCCGCGCAATTGAAAAAGAAGTTCATTTTAATGAATACTCTGCTTCGTCTTTTCGTAGTGCCTTGAAGATTGCGGCAAAAAAAGCAGGCATATTAGGTAATGTGCGTACACATTCTGGACGTTCTGACAAAGCTACAAAACTTGTAAAGGCTATGGTGAATGGTGAATTGAATCTCACAGATGAAATCATTAGACATATCATGGGATGGAAAACAATTGACTCAATCACGCCTTATGTTGAGCATGCCAATGCTGCAATAGTTAAAGATTTTGCAAAAAAACATGCTGAGGATATTAATCAACGTTTATTAGAATTACAAAGAAAGCTTGATGATTAAATACGCTTACAAGAATAAATTTCATTATATTGTCATTGAACAAGAGATGTTTAACTTATCACGACATAGTATTCACATTTTAAAAGAGATTTCTTTGCAGTTTAATGAATGGCGTTATTTTGTGAAATTATTACATAGTAAGAACCTTGTTTTATTGGAAATAGCTGAAACAATATTTGATGAAAAGCGATCTCTAAAGCTTGAGAAAGTGGTTTGGGCATTATTGGAAATAGCACTGCAAAAAGATTCAAAATTGGTACAAGTTTACTTGGAATATCATGCACATGTATGCTTTTCTCAATATTGGATTCATCAGTATGCTTACTTTGAATATCATGGTTTCAATGTACAAAATAGAGATTTTTTCAGGGGTAAAATAGATAAAGGTATTACATCATTTAATCAATATATTGACAACATAATAGACAATGGATTTACTGACAATTCCGATATTATGTAGCACGCGCACAAGACTTTTAGCCTGATTTCTCGTTAGACTTTCACTTAAAATAATGGATTAATGTTGTAGATAACAAGAAGGAAAGAGGAGAATAAAGCACTCCAACCTATATGATTCGACTGAGCGTAATCTTTTTATTACGTCAAAGAGTGCTTTGAAATAGTATCCACTAAAAGTGAAACAGCTCAAGCACAGATGTGGAGCCAAAAATACTATTCCGATATAATTATACGCTAAAATATCACAATATTTCAAGCCCATTTTGCAAAAAGGATACTACTTGGAAGCAACAGCTATGCAAACACAAGCATTGAATAACTTGATTCACATGCGAACAGAATGTCAAAAAGCTTTAGATCAGTTATTAACTAAAAAAGATGAGTACAGGCATTTTGACACTTTTCACAAAATTGTTGAACTGAGCCAAGTTCTTATTGATGCAAGTGCCCCAGAGATGAATGAGAATATTGAATTGGATTTGCTTATTAGCAGAACAGATAGTCTATTGAATCAAAATGTTGTTTTATTAGATTTATATGAAAAGTTTTAAAATTTTGATTATTTAGTAAGAATTTAATAGTTAAATTAAGTAAAAAAACATTTTGATTGATTTATAATGTTAGAAATTCATTTCTAAAGGAATTAAAATGGTTTGTACACATGGTCATAGATACGATCCAAAATTTGATGGGCTAAATGATGCTCAAAGTGGAGAAAAGCGTCATAAATGTTGTGGATGTGCTTATGATATTGGCTTTAATGCAGGGCAAAATGGACTTCCAAACGTAATAGATTTATCAGTACTCCCAGACAGTCAAGCAGGAACAGTACGACATAAAAATGCTCAAGAGGCTTTCGAATTAGGCTATACAGATGGTCAAAATTCAATAAATAATTAATGTTTGGTGATGACTAATTCATCACCAATACTCAATTGATACTCATCGTATAATTTCTCCAAAACCAAAGTCGTTACTTGCTCTGTAATATCTATTTGTGATTCTAAAAAGTTATCACTGGAGTAAATATTTAGAGTTATCTTGCCTGTTTGTTTATCGTATTCAATTGTATGAATATCTGCACTCAAAATAATTTCTTTTCAAAAAAATTATTAAAATACTTAATCCATGAACGAATAGTAGATAATCTTCGTTTTATAGTTGAACCACTGATATGATATCTTGCAAAATCAGCTTCATTCTGAGGTAACCCTTTGAGTACCTTGTAGCAAATTGTTTCTGAAAAAATAATGCGAGTAAATTCTTCCATTCGCTTTTCAATATTTAACGATAATAAGTATTTTCCTTGTTCTGTTAATGCAATACATCCATTCCAAACCGTACAAAGGTTCATCCATCTTAGAACATTAAAATAGTAATCGTATTGTCTTTCAACAAGTTCAATATCAAAATTACCAATAATATTTACTTTTTGTGGGCATTCCTCATTCTGAATATTTAAAAAGATTGCATGAATTTTTTCAAAATCATCAGCTTGAGGAAATGGGATTTCATCATTAACCAATAATCTGGTAGGTTGCTCAATATTTGATAGCTGAAAAGTTGATACCCTACTAAAAGCAAAAGCTTTTTCTTCTTCATGTGATGCTGTTATAATATTGCCGTCATATTTGAAAGGAATAAATCTAAAAATATCATCTTGATAATAAAAAATAAAGCTTTTAACTTCTTTTCTTCGACCACGTAATTGATTTTTCCAGAAAAGCTCAGGATATAACAACTGCCTAATGTTTATATTTCCTCGATATCCCAACTTTGCTTCAATAAGGTTTACACTTTTCGCTCCCTCATACCCACCATCTACTTCAATTTGTACACCATTAATATCATAGGGGATAGAGTTTAGGCTAAAGGAAAGCTCCCCTCTCAATCGACCACGTATTGTAAGTAGAGTTTTTTCTCCAAACACGTCATCAAGAATGTTTGAAATATTTGCTATATCAAGTGCAGCGGATTCACTTTGAATATTTAAAGGGTCTAAAGTGATAATGCCATTAGTTGGCTGTTGGATAATTTTTACATGACATTGTGGTTCTTTCTCAATATTAATGAATGGGTCAGTACGTGCAATACGATAAAGTCCATTCTGAATAGCAAGGATTGATAATCCATTCTCTTGCATCACAGTAGGTAAATGCTCTCTATGATCAATTTTCGTCATGAGTCGCGCTTCTTTGCCATCTCTTCTTTTTATTTCATCTGCACTAATATCGAAATAGCTATCAATAGTGATTTTATCTAAAATTTTTAAATCATCAAATATGTTAGTCCACGCATCATTATTTGATATTTTTGTCATAATCTATCCCTAATAATTAGTTACAATTACTTCTTTAACTTTCCCTCGACCAGATGCTTTTGAATTAATGCTTCTATCTGCTTTCACTGTATGAATTTTATATCCTTCAACATCATATAATTCAAGGATATAGTCGGTATATGAGTTGGAAAGCATAAAGTATGCTCCTTTTTCATCTATGTGATCACATAATTCTCGAAGTCTTAATTGCATATCTTCATCAAAGCCTTTGTCTGTATAACCTGTAAAGCTAGAAGTTGCATTTAAAGGAACATAAGGAGGATCAAGATACACAAGATCTCCTTCTTGTACTTTATCTTTAATCAGGTCAAAATCCCCAGTGGAAATTTCAGTATTTTTTAGTAATTCGCTACAAGCTCTTATATTATCTGGGTCACAATAACTTGGTTTTGAATATCTACCAAAAGGGACATTACATTGACCTTGAGAATTTACTCTATATAGCCCGTTAAATCCCACTTTATTAAGATAAATAAATCTACTTGCTTTTTCAATATTAGTCAGTGACTTAAACACCTTTTTATCTCTATCTAAAGCTCTTATGTTGTAATAATATTCTGATTCATTTTTATGTTTACATACGCTTTCAATAAGTTCTTCAGGCTTATCTCTTACTATAGTATATAAATTGGTAAGCTCACTATTATAGTCATTTATAAAAGCATTTTGAGGCTTTAATTCAAAGAATAAAGCACCCCCACCTATAAACGGCTCAAAATATCTATTATACTTTTTAGGCATTAATCTTTTAAGGTCAGCCATTAACTGCCTTTTCCCGCCTACCCATTTAAGTATTGGTTTACACATATTTTGTCCTTTTATTTTTTATATATTACAAAATGAAGATAATAAATTCTAAAAATATTTCATTTTGTAATAAATTACAATTATTCTACTTCTTTAGTTTCAGTTGATTTCCAAGATCTAACCACTTTCACTATATCATCATTATCAAGTTCATTAAGCATATTAAGAAGCGCTTTCATAGCTAATGGCTTATTCGTACCTCTAATATATTCAGTGTAGGTTCTTGGTTTTACACCAATACGTTTTGCCATTTCCTCTTGCTTAATGATTTTCTTAAGCTCTTTTGCTTCAATGAGTTTGTGTATTTTATTGATTAAGTCATTTAGTTCCATAAAGGTATGTTATCGTAAAGTTACTTATTTTAAGCTTATATATATCATTAAATAATATAAATATGTATTTTATAGATATTTATATGAAATATTTAAGTTTTTATTATACATATTTATGTATAATATTGATATAAATAAATAAGAGGACTCAAAATGTCACAACATTTCTTACTTTCTGCACAAGCTAGAAACTTATCACTAACGAAAATAGTAAAAATGAGTGACATGGAAGCCTTTGAATTGATGAAGTCTATTCGATGGTCAGATACTAATGGTGAGCCAGTATGCCCTTGTTGTGGAAGTGTTAAAAAACCATTTTTTCTAAAAACACGTATGCAGTTTCGTTGCCGTGAATGCTTCCATACGTTTAGTGTTACCAGTGGCACTGTGTTCGCAGGACATAAACTCTCTTTGCAAACTTACCTTTTAGCCATTGCACTTTTTACCAATGCTGCAAAATCTATCAGTGCGTTACAACTCTCTCGTGATTTAGATGTGCAATACAAAACAGCATGGGTTTTAACACATAAAATTAGAGAATCATTGATGGAGTATAATCTTCAAGATAAATTCGAGGGAACCGTTGAGATGGATGGTGTTTACGTCAATGGGTATATACGACCTGCAAACAACATTGATGATAGAGTTGATAGACGTAAAGTTTTCAAACCCAATAAACGTGTTATTATCTCTGTAAGACAGCGTGCAACGCTTAGTGATGAGGCTATTGGTGCTATTAAAACAAAAACCTTTGTTCTCAAATCTGAAAATGCTACTGACATTAGAACTATTGCCTACAATCATATCAAAGCAGGAACTGCCATTCATGCAGATGAATCAAATGCGTATGATGATCTTCATGCTCACTATACAATGAGACGTGTTAATCACCAAATTGAATACCGTGGTGATAATGGTGAAAATAACAACCAAAGTGAGAGCTATAATGCACGGTTTCGTCGTATGCAATATGGACAACTTCATAAAGTGGGCAATCTTTATCTTTCAAACTATGCCAATGAAATTGCTTATAGAGAAGATACAAGACGTTGGAGTAATGGAGCTATTTTTCGTGACATTCTTACAAAAGCACTTCACGCCCCTGTATCCAATGAGTTTTGTGGCTATTGGCAAGGCAACAAGAGAGTAAGTGAAAGACTTGGTGCATAAAATGAATTATTGGTAGTGTTCTATACCAATAATTTGATACTCGGCTTCTGTCAATTCTCGACCAAGTACACTTTTTTTCAATGTGTTATCGTAACTTATAAGGCACGCTTTTTTATTGGGATAAACAATATATATACCGCCGTTAGGTATTCCATCAGCGCATAAAATAACGTTTTTACCCTCTTTGTGTAACTTCAAAGGCAGCCCTTCAAAAGTCTCATCACTTAAAATTTTGTCTAAAAGACTTTCACTCATTATCGTTTTATCCTTTTAACATTATAAGCGTTTAACCATCTAATATTATACAGCGAAAATATATGCTTAGTTGATTTTTGTTTATTTACTATCTAACTCTTTTATTTTCCAAATGATCATTAAGCCATCTTTTCCTACTTTTTGAACTAAGCCAGAAGCCTCAATGGTTGAAAGTGATGCAATGATAGTTTTTTGAAAGTTGTGTTGCTGTGCTTCATTGTCTAACGGAATACCTTTTTTCTCTGCAACACGTAAAGCAATTTCATTGGTTTTCAGTGGCACATCAGATGATTTTAGTACGTCTAGGATAAGCTTTTTCGCTTCTCCTGTTTCAAAATAACGATGTGGCATTTTACGAGTGGAAGTTTTAGTATAAGATTCATCAAAAAGAGCAATAGTTTGATTTAAAACACTAAGATTTAAACGAGCTTTTTTAATTAATGCTTCATAACCTTCAATGCTACCAAGTATCTCTTTTTTCTTATCTAATAGCCCTGATATAATTGGATTTGTTGACATGTTGTGACCTCACTTTTTAAGTGAAAGTCTAACGAGAAATCAGACTAAAAGTCTTGTGCGCGTGCTACATAATATCGGACAATTCTTTACCATTAAGAGTTTGTCCAACAACAAGATATTATGCTAAAGTCAATTATATGAATCAAGGTTGGAGAAATATTACACTTGATTTTCACTTTTCATTCAGTTTACATAAAAATATACATATGACACTTAAGATGATTGATGGTATTAAACAAGTGTTTAGAGAAAATGGAACTTTAAAATCTATAGCCAAAGAATTCAACATTGGCACTTCAACTCCAATGATGTATGCATTTGCAATTTTTCCAAAAGAAATGTTTGCATTAATCAAAAAAAGCTTTAGAAAACAACTACTCAATAATCATGAAATTTCTTTATCTAAAGTACTCCAAATTCATATTGAACAAGAAAATAATTTTTTGAAAAAACTACGATTCTACGATGAAAATATTTATCAAAAACTTATTCAGTTATCATTGAAGTATCAACAAATACAAATTAGACTTAGTAATATATTCAATAAAATAGTCATTACAAAATTCGCTACACAATACCGTTTAGGCTATATTAAAAATAATAAATGGCAAAGCTTTTATCTCAATCTCAACATTATTGCAAAAGATACAGTTAGTTCAGATATTAAAACATATGCTTTATATATTGCGGCAAATGATAAAAATAAACGTCTGATTCAAATTGCAATAGAGTTTTTTAAATATATAAAAATTACATCTAAAATAAACAACCTTGATATTAAGCAGATAAAAGAACAAGACATTGCCAATTGGTTGAATCATAGTAGCAATGTTAAATCGCTACGAACATGTAAAAATGCTATTTCTGCATTTTATAAATTTATGTCTAATCAAAAAGCAATTAATCATTGTACAGATTTTGAAGAAATACTTGTTATTTACAAAAAAATAGCAAGAGCCTTTTCAATAAAAAACAATATAGCACAAACTCCTACAATGCCTTTACCTGAAGAAGTTTTCTTGCAAATTAGTCTTCATCTTGATGAATTATCGCCAGAAATAAAGAATTCTTTTTTAATTATGTCTGCGACAGGATGCAGACCTTCCGAACTTGCATATATAACTCCCACTTCACTTGCTTATGACAAAAAACTTGATTGTTATATTCTGAATATATTCCTTAATAAACAAAAAAAGCATATGCTAAAAAAGGATTAAAATCAATACGAAAAGTTCCTATATATAGTGAAGATGTTGTAAATGCATTTTATAGACAAGTGACACTAAGTGAAAATATTAGGAAAGAGTCCAATAGTAATTCAATTTTTATTAGAAAGACAAATAATCGTGCACATCAAGTAAAGTTTCATATTCCGTCAAGTAAAGAGTTTATTCGTGCAATAAACTCCTTGATACAAAAATATGACATAAAGGCTGACCTTGAAGATAAGTTATGGAATTATACACCCTATCAAATGCGCTCTATGCTTGCTACTACAATGGTAGAAAAAGGACATGCTCCTGAGGAAATTAAAGCGTTCTTTGGTTGGTTAACAAACCATACTCCTGAGCGAGCATATGCTTTCATTAGGGAAAAAAAGATTGAAGAACTGAACACAGATTTATTTAAAAGACATTTTAAAATTTCGTTTGATGAAAGCTACTTAAAAACTTATACACGTAGTGAAAAAGAGCACTTATTTGTGGAACTATATATCCATAAACGAAAAATGGAGTATGGTGATTGCATTAGACATCCTATTATGGGTGAGTGCGGTAAGCTTCAAACATCTGATAGTTGCGCAAGTTGTGCAAGGCTTATAACAGATCTTCCTTATTTGAATACATGGACTAAATTTCGTGATAATCAACAAATAATCTTTGATGCATTGATTCATGCATTAGAAAATGAAGGAATTTCCAAAGATGAATATACGACTTGGGCGGAATATACTATTCAAAAACATCGATTAGATGCGTATAAGAGTATAGTAGACACCTTATTATCAGTGCAAAAGGCAAAAAATGGTAGCAGTTGCTAATAATATAACTTACATTCAAAAATTTGCCTTTAAAACAATACTTGAAGAACAACGAAATAAAGAAAAAGAGGCAGAAGATCAAATTATTACAATGCTATCTAAATATTCTTCATCATCATTTCATGAAGATTCTTGGATACTGGATAAAAAATCTAACAAATCACACCCTGATAGCTTGTCATATAAATATTCATTCAATCTTTTAGGTACTGAAGGAAAATATATAGCAAAATTATTTACTGTAATTGTAATAAGTAATGGTGGCAATCAATCTATCATTAGAAATCTCCATAAATACTTTATTTATTTATTTAAAGAAAATTTGAATTTATTGCAAATAAGAAAAGAGATATTTCAACATTATATGTTTTACTTAGATTCATTAAGGGGAAAAAATGGGAAATTATTATCTGAGTCTTATAAACATGTATTATTGAAAAGCGCTTTAAAATTCCATACTTTAATAAATGGACACTCTTCATTAGCATTTATCCAAGGGATTGAAGCTATTGAAAATCCTTATGATAGAAAATCAAAAGACAGTAAATATAAAGTCATTGAAAATGATATTCTTGTAAAACTTGACAATATTTTTAGCAAAGAAGAAACATTGCTTTTTCTAAGGGTAGCATATTGGATTATGCGCTTATTTGGGACAAGGCCTGAAGATACTCTGAATTATCCTCTTGATTGCATTAAAAAACTCTCAGAAGATATTGTAACTATAAAGCATGCTATTCTTAAAAACTCTAAGAATAGAGGAAAACTAGATTACAAAATAGGCTTTTTAAATTCACATGAACCCATGCAAAAAATGCTGATAAATCTTATAGAAAAACAACAACATATTAGTATGCAACTACAAGAAAAAGCTAGTAAAAAAGGATTTCTTTTTACGTACCAATATGAAACTAGTACAATACAATATCTTTCTACTTACATGCTATCTAACTATTTTAGAGCTATTCAAAGGAAGGAAGGAATTGAAGAATCAAAACGAGCAATTCCACGGGATTTTAAAAAAACGGGTATAACAATTCGTGCAGAATTTGGCTGGACAACTCCACAGCTCCAACAATTTGCAAATCATCGAACTTATGATTCAATTGATGCATACTCTGAGCCTTCTTTAAATTTTATGATAAAAGAACAAAGAAAAGTATTAGAAAATTCAAAAGAGTTATCAAGCCAGTATATATTTAAAGGGAAAATTATACATAATCTGCATGATATAGCTAAAGACAAAATATTATCCAATCCAAGAGCACATAAAATTGCAAATCTTGGATTCTGCCCAGATATTAGAAGCTGTGGACATCATTTAGAATGTTTAGACTGCAAAGATTTAATTCCAGATAATGAATTGAAAGATTATTACTTAGAACAAGCAGATCGATATTTGAAAATATCTGAAAAGCAATTAACTATAAATGATAAAACTAATGCCAGAGATTCGTATCATCGAGCAACATTGTTTGCCGCATTGTATAATAAAGTCAAGCAGGGAGAAGAAGATGATAAAAAAAAGAGGTAACCCAAATTTAAATCAACATGCACATGAAAAAAAAGAAAATACTATTAGTCTTATCCGACAAGCAATTCTGTTGTTAGAAGAAAATTTTGAAATCAAAACTATACAAGCTGTTAGTGCAAAAACTAAAGAGATTGATCCACGTAAGAAAGGTGTCAGTGAAGCAGCCTTCAGAAATAAAGAACTTGAACATATACAATCGTTGATGATAGAACTACGAATTGGTAAATATGAATCTTTATCAGTAACTTCAACTGAGTTAGAAATTGCAGAACAATTATTCCAAGTGAAAAAAGAAATCAAGAAAAAAGATGAGGAGCTTCAAAAAATAAAAGATCAGAAAAAAAAGTTGAGTAGAAAAATTGAAACGCTAACTATTGAGAACGAAGAACTAAGAGTAGTAATTTATGAAATTGAAATGAAAGCTAAGATGAAGAAGAATATACAGTTCGAAAATAATATAAATTTACTCAAATAATAAAAGGTTAAATTGAACTATTTGTTAGTACAATTTAACCTCTATGTTGGCGTACTTTAATGAGATATTATTTCGCAGAAGCGACGGAATCTTTAAGAGCCTTACCCACTTTAAATTTGACCGCTTTTGTTGCAGGAACATCAATCGTATTATCTGTTCCAGGTACTCTTGCAATTCTAGCTGCTTTGTTTGCAACTCTAAACGATCCGAAACCGATAAAATTAACGTCTTGACCGGCAACTAGGGAAGCTTCAATGACCTCTAAAATCGCATCTACTGCTTCGCCAGTAGCTTTTTTTGTTAAACCTGATTTCTCGGCAACTGTTTGGATAAATTCTGATTTGTTCATTTGAGTCCTTCTTTATGTTGGATGAGTTTATTTGCAATAAACTCGAAATTTTTTGGATCATCTATCGGAATGATCACCTTATTTTCATCACGCAATACGACGAACCTTTGCTTTTATTGAGAGTTACTTGATACAAGTTGCATTTACTCTCCTTTCAGAAATGATAGTCTCGGCAATAGCAACACCTAAAATTAGGACTACTATTTTCCAAGAGGGGTAATAAAAGAAAAAAACGAGCCCAATAAAAACCACGATTACAGAAAAAATATGCAATGGGCTATGTGAAAAGCAAAAGCTATAAAAAGCGATGACCAACAAAATAGCTAGGTATGCAAAATAAGTGGATAGATAGATGATCAACATAAAAACTACTCCTTATAACTTTGGATTTTTTGGATAACGATGTTTCGGATCATTTCGAGACCAAATTCGTGCAAGAAAAAGCCAGCAACAAAAAATGTGACCATCAAATATCCGTTCATGTAAAACTGATCTACGAGATACCAAATTGCAAATACTGGTAATGTGGCATAAAAACCAGTGAGGAACATCAAAACGTTCATTGCAGCTCTTGGCTCAATCAGAGACTGATAAAGCCTTTGAAGATCATTGTAATTATTGATTTTATTCAAGCCATATTTAAAAAAAAAGATAAAAGGCGACCAACAAAGGCTAAGTAAACGCACAAAATAGCCTTTAAATCGACTTTGAGAAAGCGAGATTATCAATAAGCTAAAGATGCCAAAATTAAATGCAAAATATGCAAAGCCACCAAAAAAGATCACGAAAAAAGCTAAAAGCCTCATACCCATATTTTCATGTTCAATGTTGGCGTATGTTAGACACAAGTATGCAAAAACCCCAAGCAAAAGAGTTGTCCAAAAGAGCTTAAGAGGACTGCGATTAGTGTTTTTCATCGTCTATTCTTGTTGTTGGATTACATTTGTTTTTCATTCTACTTCTCCCTTTATAACCGGTTCTTCTTGCTCAGGCTCAATAAATTCATAAGTACCGCCCTCAGCGATAGCCCCTAATAACATGAGGCAAGTAAATACCATGACAAAACCCGAAAGCATAGATAGAAGTTGATCGAATTTCGCTACCGCAAGAAAGTAAGACACAACAATCACAATAACCATCGTAATTGTCGATGAGGGTAGGGTAATTTGAATCTTTTTTGAGGTTTTCATCTCTTTCTCAAAAGAGGTTCCATTTTCTTTATTGGATGAATTTTTTTCAATATAGTCAATGATTAGTGCTCCAATAGAGAAAATAGTCACCATTATTAACAAAAGCGTTGCAGCTCCAATGAATGAACCATCTTTTTCAAATAAATATTGAAATGAATGAAAATCAGATGATTGCTCAAAGCCAATCCCTTTAGTTATCGTAGAGGTAGAACTTGGCACAACCCATATCAAAGAACACACAAAAAAGCGTATCGTAAACTCTCGAAATGATGTATCAAGGTAATTGAGATCGAACGATGCACTATAAAGTAAGCCGAGAATGTAAATCATTACTCCAGCACCAATTAAAAACCACTCTTTTTTTGAATAATTTAATAACAACATGTTGAATCACTCCTTGATTTTTTTATTTAGCTTTTTGATAACAAAATTGATGATTTTATCCAAGTCCATTGCGCCCATAACACCACACAGGTAGCAATATTCTTCTCGTGTAACACTAGCCTCAACTCTCAACTTGTCAGCAATATCACAAAGACAATCACTGAGCGGATATTCTTCTTTGCTTTCACTAAAAATATATAAACCATCAATAGCCAAAGCACTACAAATTTTAGATAATTTTTCTTGTTCTTCTTTGGTTAAAAATTTAATTCTTTCGAGTTGTTGCTCTGTAAAATTTAATCTATTGATTTGCATAAATTTCCCTTCCAATCAGTAATTTGGTTTTCATTTTTAATTTGTTACATTGACTGATTTAATTTAAAAGCTTGTATGAATCCTCTTTTTACATCCTCTTGTCGAGGGTTGACATAGATCATAGTTGTTCTAATATCACCATGCCCAAGCAAATCTTGTAGATGCACAATATTCCCTCCATGTTCATTGGTAAAATTGTTGGCAAATGTATGTCTCAGTTTGTGTGCACTTGTTGGAGTAATATTGGCTCGTTTACAAAATGCTCGGAGTATTTTGTCAACATTTTGTCTCGGTACAATCTTATTGTTTTTACTGGTGCATAGAAAGTCATCGGGCTTTTTTATTAAAAGAAGTTCAGATAATTCATCTTCAATTAAGTCTTTTTCAATGTACGTGATCCTTTCTTTGTTGCCTTTTCCAATGACCAAAAAACTATAAATATTTTCATCCTCTTCAACAAATGCTTTATATTTTAATTTCAATACTTCCGAAATTCTCAACCCAGCAAATATCATAAGTTTGAGCATTAATGAATCCCTGAATGCAACATAATCATTTTTCTCAAGGATTTTCTTCTCTATCTCATTTAATAAGAGTTGTTTTGTATTTTTATCAAGACTAGGGGGAACCCTCTTTTCCG
Source organism: Sulfurospirillum multivorans DSM 12446 (assembly GCF_000568815.1). Classification (NCBI taxonomy): domain Bacteria; kingdom Pseudomonadati; phylum Campylobacterota; class Epsilonproteobacteria; order Campylobacterales; family Sulfurospirillaceae; genus Sulfurospirillum; species Sulfurospirillum multivorans. The sequence continues at coordinate 1,719,802 of NZ_CP007201.1, read as the reverse complement.
TCTTGAATTTAAGTCCTTTGAATAATTTTGAAAAATCCAACAAATTATCATCCTCGACCTCAATAAATGTGAAAAATGTTTTTAAATGTGCTGTTACTACTTTTTTTGTTCCAGTTTTTAAAGAACCTTGCTTTTTTAGTAAATTTTCTTTGTAATCAAAAAAACCATAAATTAGTGATGGTTTTAGTGTTTCGAGCTTTATTTCGTCTCTAATAAACGATATATATGAAATAAATTGATTTAATGTGTTTTTATAGCTATTTATAGTATTAATTGATTTATTTTCATGTTTTAGCTTTTTTTCATAGTTATTTAAAAAAGATAATAGTTTTTCAGATAATTCTTGATTCATTTTCTAGCCCTCGTTGCATTTATTCTTCTGAAGCCTTGGCAATACTTCATTATATTACATAATGTCGTATTGCAAATTTCAAATAACTTGTATTTAGATACAAATCATTTTCTTAAAACGCCAAAATTATAACAAATATAATGAAGTATAGCAATAGTTTATATTATAAAAATGAATAAAATATCGTTTATATTAGAACTATTGATTTATTCACATTAAATGCTATAATTTTAGAATAATTTTACAAAAAAGGAGAAATTTAAAATGGCTGAAGAAAATACTATAAGACAAGATGGAGTTGATGAAGATAAATCTACTTCGATAAGAATTGCACTAAGCGATGACATTATGAAAAAAATTAATGTAATCGCACCTTTAAAAGGTTTCGATGGGAAAAAACCTGAAATTGTCTCAAAAATCATTTCTTTGGCAATTAATCACTATTACAAAGAAGTAACTGTGCCAGAGCTTCAAAGTTTGACAACAAACGAGTAAATTACAGATTTTACGCATAAATACAAAAAATTTACTGGAGCAAAACAATGATGACGGAAGCGCAAGAAATGTTAAAAAACAAAATAAAGGAAAGTGATGTTTAAGCGTTATATGAAATTAGCTCTTAAAGGGCTTTGGTACGTGGTACAAGGTGCCGTAAATTACATGAAAATCTTTATTAAGATGCTTATTATGATACCAGGCATTCTATTGTATGTGTCTCTTTATGAAGGTGAAGTAGTTATTAATATGACTACTGAAGCATTTCTTACATCGCCATTATTTGGCATTATCCTTATTTTATCTTTTGCCATATCCTTTCTTTTTTTTGTAGACCGTTGTGAGGAGTTAGATACTATGGTGTTAGGTACAAGTAAAGTTTTGGGTAAAAAACTTACATGCGAACTTTTATGGGCATTAAACGATAAAAGAAGATTTAATGCTGATGAGAGCGTCAACTTTTTACGAACGATGAAAAAATTCGGATTTTTTATGGTTGTAGATCTAAACTCTCCGTTATCTAAAATTGAACGTACAACCAGTTATTTAAAAGCGGCATTGTCCTTAAGAGGTGTTGATCTATCGCAATTTACCAAAGAAGATTTTAATGAAATCGGCGAATTTCTTTCGCCAAATTGTATTGAAGATACGATCAGCATCGATGAAAAGAAATTGAAAATCATGAACGATGCATTTCCGCTTATGGAAATACTTAGAAAAGAAGTTGAGAATATGAGTAATGAGGTTCCTGAAGAAAACAACCATGACACATCATTAAAAGAAGCAACGACATTACTTCAGAACTATCACGAAGATAAAAAAGCTTCCATGCCTCTGATTATTGTTGCCGAACAGGATGTCATTGTTGCTTTAAGAAAAGAATATGCAACTATCTTGGATACGTTTGCATTGGTGGATAAAGTAGAGCTTTTTCAAAAATCTCGTGCCTTTGGGATGAAGCCATTTGAAATATGCACTGAAGCCGAATTTGAAATCCTAGATCCTCGTATCGTTGATTGTAGTTGCGTGGTTAAACTTACAAAGGAGAGTACATGCTTATAGACATCTTAACGCATAGTCACTTTTATTATCCTCTTTTTCTTTTATTTCCAGTATTCATGATGTTAATTGCAAAAAATGGGTGGGAGGCAACATTCCCTAAAGCATTATTTGTAACTTTATGTTGTGTAGTTGCGCTTTATATCGGTGTTGTTAGCGAAGAAACACTTAAGTTAAAAAAAGAAATAGCACTCAGCAAACCTCTTATGTGCCAAGGAAAGATTATTCAAGGGTATACCATCAAGGATGAATTGATCGTAACTGATGATGTAGCTTTTTCAATCAGTTGGCCTGAGTGTAAAAAAATTGAGGAGCCGAAATGAAAAGCCTTTTCTTTATCACCTTTCTAATGATAAATGCTTTGTTTGCCGGTGAAGAGATTGTTGTCAACGGTACAGTTCGACTTGGAGTAAACACTGCAATGATAGGGCTTCAACTTGACACAAAACATCCTGAATCTGTGCCAGTTATGATCGATGTTGTTCGTGATGGTAAATCTTGTTTAGTGCTTGCACAAGTTGAACGTTATGGGCTTATTAGTATGTCTCGTGATTTAGCAAAAGTTGATTCTATTATATGTGAAGGAGAAAAGCCAAAAATTGAGACTGGTTGGGTCTTTGATGAAAATGGGAATTTAGGTGTACTGCAAATGCTCTCCGGTACAAAAGTTAAGGTGGCGTTTAAGCCTGACAATAATTCAATTTATACATTCAAATAAAGGAAAAAGCATGGAAAGAATTGATGTGAACCAACTTGTTGCCATTTGGTCTGATCATAATACTAAATTGTGCCCAATTGTTGAAAATAAAGATTCATTTGCAAATGAGATATGTAATGAACTTTCAAAACGAATATGTGCCTACGCGAAAGCACCAGACGCAACAATGGGGCAAAAGAGCGATATCGTAATTATAGGTAATGTTGGCACGGGGATCACTATTTTTGCGAAAAATTTACTTCGTGCGATTGCGAAAGAATCACATGGTAATTTAGCAAAGGTAGAAAATGAACTTTTTGTTGGAAAAAGCTTGGAAATTGCAGAGGCATATAGCCTGACAATAGCAGGTTGGTTTATTAGCTTTCCTATTCCAGGTAAGAGCATTCGTCTTCAAATTGCACGCAATGTAAAAGATTTTGCTTCATGTGAAGAGGCATATAACTTTTTCAAAGGTGCTGATCATGTGATTTGTCTTGAGCTAGAGGCTAAAAGTATGAATCTTAAAAAAGATGTTACTGCTTTTAAGTTATCAAAATTTACATTTGATAAAAAAGCGCCAGATATTAAACCAATAGATAAGAAAACAAAATCAAATAAAAGGATAGAAAATGATTATAAAAATGGTAACTCATGATCACGATGTTAAATTTCAACTACATGATAAAACTGTTTTAGAAGGGCATATGGGTAGTGGCAAAACCGTACAGTTGGAAAAAATAGCTTTAAAGCTTCATGCTGAGGGTACAGCATTTGTCTTGATTACTACATTTCATGATGCAGGAACTTTTCTTGAGAATCCGATGAGAAGACCTTTACAGTCTTCACGAGATTTTGAGGCTATGTTCATCGAAAATAAATGTGATGATGCTTTAATTGTACAGTCCTATTGCGAGGAAGTATCAGAAAAAGTGCTTGAGCAAATCGAAGTAATACTGGATAAAGGAGCCGTTCTGATGATTGATGAAACATCTTACGTTCTTGAAAATGAGGCTATTAGAACAATCTTCCATACAACACTAAAAAAAGATCACCAAGGGGTGATCATTACATGTCAAAGCATAGATGATCTAGAACGCTATCTTGAAAATGAAAATAAGGGTATTTTATGAAAAAAGCACTAATCGTTGGAGTATTAGCTCTTGTATCAACCCTATCGTTCGCGACAGAGAAACTCGGTACCCAAAATTTTGCACCTGAGACTCTTGAAAAAATCAAGACATTTAAAACGATGTCACCGATGAGTTTGGATAAAGCAACTGAATTTGATGCTGGAATCTTAACAGGACTTGCCTACAGTAGTGGTAACAATGATAGTCTAGCCGGTATTTTCCCAGTATTCAGCGACTTATATTGGGCTACAACATGCTCAAATGAGTATAACAATGTGAACGAATGGCATCATAATTATAATAACACGAGAGCGAATAGTTACAAGTCAACAATCTTAACACGTCTAAGAGCGCAAGCTGATACGAATGCTGATGCTAAATTAGCATACAGAGCAATCATCGTTGCTGAGAGAATTGCCAACTGTGGTTCGGAAGATGATGTACGTGGGAATTTTATCGAGTTAATCAAGTAGGGTAATCGAGTGGAAACAATTAAATTTATTCTGAAGGCATTGTGTAATGGTTTGGTTATTTGGCTTTTATGGGGTTGGTTTGGTGCTGGTGTTCTTGGACCAAACCTATCATTTTTTCAGGTGCTTGGTCTGTATATGATCTCTTTATTCTTTTTTGAAGAAAAAGTTACTGTCAATAAATGCTCTTCTTTAGGAGAAGATGGTTTTATCAACAACACTATTCTTGATACCATTTTAGAGATTACAGCCAAGCCTCTATTTGTTTTTGGTATAGGGTATATCGCAAAAATGAGCATGTAATAAGAAAGTTAATTTTCTAACAGAAAAGGTGTTGCCAATTAGTGGTCAATCAAAATTAAATTTATGAAGGAAAAACTATGAAAAAAGTCATTTTACTCTCAATTTTAGTCCTAACCAGTACTCTTGCCCTCGCAAGCGAAATGTTCGTAGACGGTACAGTCAAATATGGTGCTGATTTTAAAGAACTCGGCAAAACTAATACAGTACCTATTTTTGTTGAAGCTCAAATCAACAATAAGCAATGTATCGTTGGGCTGGAAGCAACAAATGTAGATGATGATGGTTTATCATACAATCAAAAATATGAAAAAGCAGCAAGATTATTAAATGGGGAGACTGAACCACAAGATCAAAATTCCATAAGAGTTAAAGCGAGAGTAAGAAATCTTTCTTGCGATAACACCGTTAAAGAAACTGAAGGGTGGCTCTATGATGAATTTGGAAATATTGGTGCAAAAAACCTTACTGTAGGCACAAAAGTTAAAATCGTTTTTAAACCTGAACGCGAAGCAAAAGACGGTGACCAACTAAAAAAAGCACTTAGCTCATCGACACAAGTGCAAAAAAATACCAAAAATTAGGAGTAAACCATGAAAACACTAATCTTAACACTCGTAGCCGTTTTTACGGCTATGGGATTGTATGCGAGCGAGACAACGGTTGAGGCAAGCAAAACGGATAATCCACTTGTTAAAGAAGTAGCAAAAGGCCTTGATGAAAAGGTATCAAAACCAACACAAGAAATGAAAAACCTCAATGAGGCGGTTGAAAGACTAGCTAAAGGTAAAGCATCTGAAGCGGATAAAGAGCTTATTAAAAATTCAGATGAGCCATTTATCAAAATGCTTCAAGAGAGCACGATTTATCCGTTTCGTGTAGATATTGACGATCCAATTTACCATACACTTGTGATTTTTTATGCATCAATACCTAGCGCGGCTTCAGCAATGGTTGATTTGTATATGATGAAGCATTGTACAAATGACCTTTCAAAGATGACAGTGGAAGAGTCCAGAGAAGCTAGTACGACACAAGAATGGGGGTACTTGATTTCTATGAAATATTCTTCTTTTAAGAGTTCAGAAGATACATATACCAAATTTGTTCAAGCCGTAAGAGCCTTTAACTGTGGCGATCAAAATGCCTTTAGAGATTATTTTGATTCCGAAACAGTGGAGGCAACTGTACTAACAAACTATGACACTCAAAAATTAGCTTCGCAGATCATGGAATTTTCCTTTCAAAATATAAAAGGAATAGAGTGCCATGTATTTGGTGAAACTTATAAGATTGACAATGGAAAGTTTTTCATACGTGTGAAAAAGCAAAAATGTGGGATGGGCGCGGAAAAAGAAGCTGAAGGTTCCGTGTGGCCACTTGGAGATAATACAACGTTTTCATCGCTTAATGTCGGTGACAAAGTAAAGATGTACAAAACGAAGTGATTTCATTGAACTCATGGCGGCGTTGAGCATCCATTCCGATCTGCTAGTAAAAAATGATGAAAGTTTAAAGACACAAAAGGTAGAATAATAAAGAGGTTATGCCCCAAGAGGCAGCAACCTCTTAGGGCAAATTTGAGACCTCGGAACGAGGTGATTAAGTTTGCTTCTAAAACTCTTAGTTGTGATTATAGCATTAATTTGCTTGATTACAAGAGCTTATTAAAGCTTCCCCTCGCAAGAGGGGCTAAGACTCTTGGGGTGACGTTATTTGAACTCTCCATAAGGGAGTGTTCAGAAATCTGTGTCAGCATCCAGTAGCTCCTAAAATTGTATCATAAATTTAAAGCGTTGTTGAGTCTGCCCTCGAAATGAATCGAGAGTTGTGAGAGGGTTAGACTCCAATTTCGTATCGGCATTGTCCATTTTTTTTCTGCATTTTTGATTCCCATAAACAATAATTTGAGTAAGCTATCATCATTTGGGAAAGCGCCTTTAGTCTTTGTGAGGGTTCTAAATTGGCGATGCACTGATTCGATGATATTAGTGGTATAAATGACTCTTCTAATATCTTCAGGATACTGAAAATAGAGTGAGAGGTTTTCCCATTTATTACGCCAAGAAGTAAAGACGATAGGGTATTTTTTACCCCATTTTTCTTCAAGTTTATCCAGTTCATTTTCAGCCTCTTCTTTGGAAAATGCCTGATACACGGCTTTTAGCTCACTGGCAAATTGTTTTTGATGGAGTGAACCTACAAATCGTATGGAATTGCGTATTTGATGGACGATGCACAACTGAACCTCCGTATGAGGAAATACTGAGTTTATAGCCTCAGGAAAGCCTTTAAGTCCATCAACGGAGGCAATAAGAATATCGTTAACCCCACGGTTTTGAAGGTCAGTTAAAACATGTAGCCAAAACTTCGCTCCCTCATTTTCACCCAAATAAAGTCCTAGAACCTCTTTTCTACCATCGGTTTTCACACCAAGCACCGTATAAAATGCTTTGGAAATATATTTGCCTTCCTCTTTCACTTTATAGTGAATAGCATCCATGAAAATAAAGGGATAAAGTGCATCCAAGGGACGAATGCGCCACTCGTGCAACATCGGTAGGATTTTATCCGTTACAGCACTTATCGTGGCTTTAGAGAAGCCCACTCCATAAATCTCTTCTATATGATCTGCTATTTGGCTATAACTGTTCCCAAGAGCATACAGTGAAAGTATCTTTTGTTCTATTTGATCCGACATATGGGTCTGATTTTTCTTCACGATTTGAGGCTCGAATGTACCGGTTCGATCTCTTGGAACATCGAGTTCGAAGTTACCTACTTCACTCTTCATTGTTTTAGAGCTAAACCCATTTTTACGATTCTTTTGCAAATCTTGGGTAAGGTGCGATTCTATCTCTGCTTGGAGTGCTGCTTCTGTCAGTTGTTTAATAAGAGGAGCAAGTGCTCCATCTTTCCCACCAAGGGCTTTACCCTCACGTATGTGCTGTAATATTGTCTCTGTGTCTATCTGTATTTCCATCTTTCAATCCTTGTGTATTTGAAATACTACCAGATTGACACAGATTTTCTAACGCTCCCCTCCATAAGCATATTGTAATTTGTAGCCATTACCAAAATCTTTTACACCATTTTTATCCGTTTCTTTCAAATTCAGTGTAAATTCTTGAATATGAATAATTGGTTCAACTTCTTTGCAACTTTTCTTTTTTGACTCCTCAAAAGCAAGGGCATTTTGATCTTTCGCATTATAAAGTTTTACAGTACATGTAGCATCACCATTATCTTTAGCAAGACATTCTAATGTTGGGTAGTCATTAATTAAAACTGTCTGACTGTAGGGTTTTGAATCTCTATCCCCATTAGTGCAATTGTAATAGTACATCTTTGTTGCTGCGCCAGTTCCTCCGCCTTTTATTGAAGAAGGTTTTTTTGAAGAAAAAATTACGCTTGAACCTGCAATTATCTCTCCATTTCTTTCGAGCTGGAATGTGAATGCGTATTGATTTTTTGGCAAATCATCTGGGTTAATTAGAACGTAATCAACTTTTGTTTCTGCAAAGGAAAGAGAGGCTAAGAGCGCTGACGAGAGTAGGGCAATTTTCTTTAGATTCATTTGTAATTCTCACTTTTTTCTGTAGTAGTTTTTGATGAATTTGAGTCAGTTTTTGAGACGGTTTCGACTGCCCTAATCGGTGAAGTGATAATATGAGCACCTGTAGTAACGAGGGCACCGGCAATTTGCCCTGCTACATATCCAACTGATTCTTCAGGTTTAGAAGAATTATTCTCCACAGGTTTCGCTTCGCCTGCATACTGCCATTCATTAGAACCAAATGTTTGCGTATACCTCTGTCCATCCACAACCTTTGATTTTGTGGTGCATCCTGTTATAAAACATGTTAATGCCATCAACAGAAAAAATATTGTATTTTTGTGATTTACCATTTTTCACTCCATAAATTTTTCATATTTTACACTATTTTATTCTTAAAATTATTTGCATTGCAAAGTAGTTGTAACGCCTAAAGAGTTAATCCCCGTTTGAACCAATGCACTTGCATCAAAACCAGTCACCCCTTGAGCTGTAATTGCCGCTTGATATTCATCCCATTTATCAGCAGGGAAGCATTTATCAGTGCTTGCATTCTCACCGCTTGTACATTTTCTAAAACTGATTAGCTTTAAGTGCTCTAATGTGATATTGTTACAAACTTTAAAATCTAATCCCAATTGTTCTTTAATCCCCTCAGCAAAGATCCTGGTTGTAATCTGATCATAGCAACAATGGTAATCGCGATTTAGAATACACTTACCAAGGAACTTATCTTGGCATTTAGATTCAGTTGCATAACATTGGTTGTAATTTATAAACCTATTTGTCTTCATTTGTAGAGTTCCTAATTTTGTTGCATCTTCAAGGTTTGTGCACGCATTTACGCTATCAAATGCCATTACCAAATCAAGTAAAACAGTAGCTATAATATTGTATGGAGGAGGGAGTGCTGCAAGCAGTTTTTTTACCGCCATCATTGCCACTGCTTCACCAATATTACTTCCAGAGCTAGAGCTATCAGAAGTAGTTATTGAGACACTATTTGCATTTGAAGCTACTGCGATCTTTCCACCACAAATCACTTGACCTGCTTGATAGTATGCTTGACCATTCTTGGCAATGACGGTTACGTATCTTGAGGAAGCATTATTGGCGATGTACGCATACATGTTTTCAACAAATTTTTGACTCGTTGCTCCTGCTAAATATTGTATTTGTGAGTAGGACAATCTTAATGGATTATCATAAGGATAACTCAATTCTTTTGATGTTGCATTCAAATCTGAAGCTACGTAGCTAATGAGGTTAGGATAGCTTAGCCCAATAGATGCCATACATGTAGCATATGCAACGCTTTGGCTATCAGCATTTTCATCGCCTAGCCATGCCTGATTAAAGTCATATGAAGTTTTAAGTTCTTCTTTTGTTGGAATCATGGCCATACCAAGTTGGATATAGTCTGAAATATAAATTTTTACTGTTCCATACCCTACATCAATGGTATTAATTGGTGACGTGACATAATCTTTAATTGTTTTTGTCATGTCTTCTACAGATGACACAACACCTGAACTTGCGGCATCTGCAACACTCGAAGAATCTGTTGTCGAAACAGCACGCGTTACATAATCATTAATTTCTGAATCCGTTGCAGTTGAACCAGAGTTTAATAATTTACTTGTAATATCATTCCATCCATTTTGAAAATTTGTTGTTGCATTATCAAAAGAATCATGCACATTCGACATCGTTTCGCCCATTGGATATTCAGTCGTAACCGTCGTAGATCCATCTGCGTTTGTGGTTGATGTTTCAACTTTTGCTGAAGCACTATACACCATCATTGCGTAACTGAGTAATTTAAAAGGATCAGAAAAAGGGTTGTTGAACAATTTTCCATGATCACACTGACCTTTCCATCCTGTAAAAAGGTGAAACTGATCTTCAAGCATATTTGATAATACACTTGCATCCGTTGAGCTATTCGCACGCTCTTTGAATGAAGTACCAACTTTTGACATGTTTACGTCAACGGTGCCTTGATTTGTGATGACTTTCCAATTTGCACAACCTACCGTTTTTGTGACGGTGCTATTGCATTCATAAGAAATTGCTCTTTTTGTTGCAACCGATTTGCCAGTATAGTCAGTCACATATTGTGAATAATCAATATTTATAGGCTTGCATGGAGTATCGGCAACCTGCACACATTCATTTTTAACTGTACAAGCGCTATTACATGTAGATTGGGTTTGAAAATTACTTCCGCTATTGTACTCCCCACCGATATTTTCAGATTTTCGCAATGGGCAATAATACGTGTTTGCATTGGTTACGAGCTCAAATTGATTTTCGTAAGATACCATTTCACCTGTATTATTGAATAGCCCACATTTAACTGTACTGGCTTCTCCTCCGATCACACCTTTAATGGAGTAGGCTTTATCTCCTTTATAGATTTTTCCTGAAACATTGTGTTCGGCAGTTCCCTCAATCGTCATTATTATCTCGATATAATTGCTTGCATCTTTGGAAATTTTTACGCTTGTTCCATTGTTATCCCATGCGCTCATATTGGTCGATAGATCAAAGGCATATGGAAATATGAATTGTGAGCCATCTTTAGCTTCATTAAAATCAACACTCCATGAAGGGATGCCCATTGATTTAAAGTTGATGGTTTGGAATTTTTTATTTGCAAAATAATTTTGCAATTCTTGTGCTTTTGTTGCATCGATACAATTGAAAATAGGTGATACTTCCGTATTATAAACCTTTTCAGGTTTGCAAACTTCGTATTGGTTACAATCGTAGGAACATAATAGCTCTGTTGAAAATTTGGTTGCACCATCGAGGTTAGAGACAAGTCCATTTTTATAGTCCAAATATTCTTGATCATTTGAACAAACATAATAACCACTGTCCGCATTGAGAAATTGCAAACATAAGAAGAATGAGATAAAGAGAATTTTATTGAGCAACTTTAACCTCCGCGAATGGTTTATAACATCGATATTTTCTTTTTTCGTAAATTTTTAATTTTGAAACAAAAACACGGTTGATATATGCCAAAGGATAAACCATCTCTATAGGCGTTGTATTGCCCGTCAACAAGTCAACAACAAGGATGCTATAGATAGCATGCTCTTTAATATAATCGTTCGATGTAGGGGCATTCTGGCATGTTTTTGTTCCAGTTTTGGAATCTCTTCCACCCCAAACACCTCCTCCAATTTCTAAAAAATCATCTTTGAGACAAGCATCATCGCTATCAGATTTAAAATCAGAGCGGTATTTCATTTTGCTTCCCAAGTTGGTTAGTTGAATAAAGGAGCCGTCCATCTCTAAAAAGTCGCTTGTATCAACGGTATGGGTAACAACTTCATTTCCATTCTTATCATAGAAAAATAATTGGTAAGCACCTGCATATGGAAACATGATAGAAAGAGTAGCTGTGGAATTATCCCAAAGATTCAGAAGTCCTTTTCCATTCCAATGTGGATACCCTGTGTTTCCTGCGCCTCCAGGATAGCCATTAAATCCGATCGGACCATGAAAAGTTGAAGGAGCGGCTACGGTACCATCTATTTTGACTTCAGTGGCTCCATAGTGCATTCGAGCATAAAAATGGGAAGGAGATGAGTCCTCAGCTTCAGTATTTTGCTGAATAGAAACGATTGTTGTAGGTTCGATCGAGATATTTTCTTTAAAAGAGTAATTTCCATTATTTCCAATACATTGCAAAATATTGTTGTTATAACTTTTTTTTGACCCATTATTCCATGAGTGTTGCATGTTGCAATATATTTTGTAATGAGTTCCATCTTGGTTATGTTTTAAAACATAGATATCATCATCTATGCCACCGTTGCCTTGAATGGTTGCATAGATTAGTTGGTCTCTAGCATCTTCAATAGTGTTAATTCTAAGGCAGTTCTCTTTTTCAGAATATATGTCAGGTTCTCCTGATAATACAGCAACTTCATACTCCTCAAAATTTCTATAATTCACTTCTTGTGTGTAATTTAAGTTTGTATAATTTTGTGTAATATCTTGCGTACATTGTCGCTCAGTTGCTGCGAATTTGTTTACTTCACAAAGAATTGCTTTACCATCACTACATGTACCAAGGAAACCAATTACTTTGCCATTTGCGTCGTATTGCGCCTTGGATTCATCACAGTATGTGTATTCCTCTTCATTTGTGGTTGTATTGGGATCATCTGCTTTACACTCGTATGGGTACATTAAAACAGATTCTTCTTCTACACAATTTGTATTTGGTATAAATATTCCTGCTGGACATTTATACTGATAGGTAACAAGATTAACTTTTGTGGCGATTGATTGGTAGGTATTTGTACTTTCAATACGGGCACCAATTAGCTCTGTTACATCACCCATATTTGCACCTTCTTGAGCACAATGCTCTTGCGTGTATTGTGAGCAATTATTCACAAAACATTCAGCGGAAGAAGGGTTGCTCCAACATCCTCCTCCTGCTAATTTATCGTAATAGCTTGTACATGTAACTTTCCCACCGCCCGTACTAATAGTGAGATCAGATGACCATTGCTTGCAAACATTAACCGTGATAGGAGGCTTTGGAGTAGGTAGCGAACATAATAAGCCTAATACATCACTGACTGGGAGAACTTGTTTCTCATATTCTCTTTCAATGCGCCACCATGGCAAACAAACCTTGATATCATTGGCTAAGCCAGTAATACTTGCTTCAAATACACGACAATCTTCGCCTTTTGGATCTGCAACGCCATAGCCAATAAAAATATTTTTCCCTTCATGTTCAGCTAAATCTCGATTACTGACTATAGGTAGAACAATTTGGTCTGGCAACATGTCGTAATATTTAAAAAATTTAAGATTTGATGGTACACCAGAGGCCGTAGCATTTACCTCATTGAATGTCCAACTATCCCTTGAAATAATTGATGCTTCATCTGCAATCAGCATATTGAAACAAAATATAGCCATTAATGATGCAGAAATGACCTTTTTTTGATTGTTCTTTAATTGACTAGGCATTTACTGTTTCCTTGTTCTGTTGTTCCTTTTGGGCACCCTAGTGAGTAACATTTATTGTTTTCTTGAAAGCTATCTTGAGGACATTCCCTGACAAAACATTGTCCATTTTGCTCAAACACACCAAATCCTGAAGGGCATGCTGCTTCTAAGCCACAATAAGTAAAACGGGAACTGTTTGCCAAATTACAATAAGAATCTGTACATAAGACATCAGCCGCGCTATAAACTAAATCTGCATTGTAACTTGGGCTCATCTCCGCAGTTAAGCTTGGCTGAATTCCTCCAGGACATTCTGCATATCCGCATTGATTTGTGGTAGCGTTACATGTATACGGACTGCACCATTGATTGCCAATAGGTCCATTGCACGGATAGGCTGCATTAATAGGACATTCTTTAGTGGATATGTAGCAGAAATCGTTTTCGGGGTTGTACATACCGTTATAACAGATAGGCACGGCTTCACATTTTTGATAGAGTTCCGACCATGTGAGCGATGAGGCGCATACAACATTTTCATCAACGATGCAGATATTCAGCGCATCACTATAGGTGAGCGTTGAAACTTTTGGGTAAGTGCTATCAACTTTACATGCGTTCACATCGCTATAACATACATCAAGTGTAGTGTCTGTACCACTTGGGCATGTCAATGGGATTGCTTCAGTGTTACATCCTGATATAAGTAGGGTTGCTCCGCTTTGGCAAGTAGCGGTGAACGTACATTTCCCTGTTGTAGTATCTTTGGTACCCTGCGCGCAAACAATTTCGCGAGACATTTGGCATTTGTCGAGTGTAGTATTGAGTGCACCGCCATCACAGATTGGTTCATTGAGGCAAGAATTGGAAGTTGCATCATAAGTACCCATTGTGCATGATTTATTAAAAGAGAGCCAACACATGTCAAGATTGCCATCAAAAGAACCGCTTGAAGGGCATGTAGGATTGGCGTAACATTTGCCTAAGCCGTCATGGGTATAGCCTGTTGGGCATGATGGAGCTACGGTTGTGGTGTTGTTACATGTAGTGCCTGATAGTGTGCCACCGTTGGGGCAAATGTAAGTGGCCGTAGCAGATAGTGAACGAAAATACGAAGTTGGAGTATATGAAGTTATATATGTTCTTGTCGCACTAGGAGAAATGATGCCAGAATAAGTTGTCCAAAAATAAGATCCATTAAAGTATGGGATAATGTCATAAGAGGTCAAGTTTTTTATGTATGAATTCTCTTCCTCACCATTAATAGTAATTTGCATATCACTAGGGTTATTTACAAGCTCTATGATATTTACTGAAACATAATAATGCATTGTCTTTTTATTTAATGGAAGCGTAATCGTTTGATTTGGAAGGACAGTATATATTGGACCAACATAAGTCATCCCTTGTTCATTGTTGTCGCCAACAATTAAGAGATACGTAGTATAACTATTATTGTTTTTATATGTTGTAGCCTTTGTACTGCCTTTAAATCTATAGTTATATGATGTTACAAAACCAATATTTGTACCTGCATGCGTTTCAGTGGCCGTATAATTACTCCCAACCGTACAATTCGTACCATTCCAAGTACCGCCACTGATAGTACATGCACTGCCATTTCCTTGTTCACATCGATTAGTTGTAGCATTGTAAGCGGTACCACTTGGACAATCGGGTGGCGTCTTCTCACATCTCAATCGCGTTGAATTATAGGTATATCCTGTCGCGCATGTTGGTGTATAGGCTAAAAGGCATTTGTCATAGGTTTTACTGTAAGTTCCAACTATACAGGCAGGATCTTTTTCACACATTTGCGTGGTTGAGTTAAATGTCCATCCCGCATCAACACATGCAAACGTGGGATCAACCGTACATTTTAAAATGGTAGCATCAAACGTAGCTCCGCTTGGGCAAACAGGAGGGGCAATACATGTATCACCGCTTAGTGTGTATCCAGTAGGACATTCATAAATTCTTGGATATTCACATCGATTTCGTTCGACCGAATAAGTTCCCCCACTTGGACAATCAAGTGGCTTAACACATTGTTTTACATCCGCATCGTAGGTAAATCCATCTGGGCAAGAAAAGACATCGGGTGCTTTTTGGCACATGTCTCGCGTGGTGTTAAGAGTTGAGCCATCAGGACAATAAGGCGTTTCTGTTACGGCATCACATTGAACAGAATCGAGTGGGCATCCAGTTGATGATGAACAAGAGGCAACGGTTATATCTCTAGGAACTAAAGCATTTGCAATTTTTTCAATTTCTTTTACAACTTGGGCTACCTCGATATACGTTTTGTTAATATAAATTTGGTTAGTTGCGTCATCAGTAAAAGTAATATCGTAGGCAGTACTATTTGGTGTTAGAATATCACTTGGTGTTGAATTACTAGCTCCGAATATACTTTGATTGAGTAATATCAGCGCTAAAAGTGCTTTTGTTATTGGTTTCATAGCACTACTGCATGAAAATAAAGATGAACCCTTTTTTGCCAACATCTTCTTCCTTTGGATAAATTTGAGTATATACGGATGTATTTGTAGCAGGACCATATCTGAAAATTTTTATGTCTTTATTGCTTGAAGAACCATCTCCGTTAATGGAAGTTGGATATAAATGTGCTTCTGTGCTCTTATAGATGCTTTTCATTGCCCCTGAATCAATTAATGAGTAAAGCTGAGAAAATGTTTTTTGGGAGGAGCTATAGTAAACAAGAATTTCATAGTACAACATGCCATCACCTGTGCCGTCCATGTTTGTATCATAATGTTCAGATCTACTAGGGAGTGGGTCTCTGCTTGTTACAAAGCCGTCCAGTTGCTTTACAATCAATCCAGAGTTGTTAATAATTGGTATTTCCCAATAAGGGTAGCCTCCTGTATCATTCGCATCAAGTTTGCTTGACATAAAATATTGTGCTGTTTGCGAAGGATTAAAAGAAACCCATGTTTTTGCAGATTGATTAAATGTCACGTCTTGGAGTGTCGCATATTGATTCGTAATAAATGTGAAATTTCCATCGGCTGAACCAATGTAACCAACGTCTTTTCCATATTTTATTGCAAGTAAATCATCATTGTCTTTGGATGTTTTTAAGTACCAAATGTCTTTGAATTTCTTTTGCTTTTGCCCATAAATATCATAATCCATATAGGCTAAACGCGCTTTTATTATCGCGTAGAAATATTTTGATGTTTCAGTGTTGACGTCAAGTGAATTAGGCTTTAGAAGCCACAATAAACCTCGTGTTGCAACATTACTTGTTCCAGGTAAGCCTACATTTGTACCTAGTCCAATGCTAATCCTATAAGCATTTTCTGATGGGGATTCACTACCCACAGCCGAAGTTGTTTTATTGTATTTTGAATATTGAGCCATATTCTTGAAGGCTCCATCTTTCCACTCTTCTTGCTTTTTTCTTTCGTAGTTTAAAATGTCGTTAGGTTCCACTCGTGGGCGTGTAACTCCCTGCATTTGGACACCATCAACTATAGTATTTGTTGTTTTCGATGTCGCATTAAAGACAACTTCGTTTAAAATAGGTGATTTTGTAAGGCGTGCAACTTTGCAATCATCAGATGTATCGCTACACATGCTATTTTCATCATTGACCATGCACGCTTCCCTAAACTGTTCTAAGGTATCCGTAGACATTGTCGTGTAGTTTGGTGTGCATGAATATGAAGTTTTGCAAACGGCATTACAACTGGACTCATTTGAAAAGGTTCCATCTTGGTTATTACCCTTAAGGCTGCCTGTTGAGCATAACTCATAAGTTTTTCCATTTGACATAGTGAAAGTCGTAATTGAACCGTTAAGGCATTTATTACCTAAACTGTCTTGTACTAGGTCTTTAACATCTTGAAGAGCAGGGCAAATAAATTTTCTATCCGATACATAATTGAGGCTTACACCTGAGATCATGACTTCGGTAGCATTTATGTCTTTTTTCAATGCTTTTAGAATGAATTTTAAATTTGAAACTTGCGCATTTACTGGTATTGAACCATTTGAATCATATGTTTCAAGATTTAGGTCTTTTATCGCGTATAGAGTTTTTCCATTCTGCGTATACTGGATACTCAAGCCAACATTCTTGTACTGTTTTGGGAGTTCCACATTTAGACTTGTAAGAATTCTTGTTTGAGTATTGGTTATTGAAAACGTCAAATTATTATCTTTGTTAACAGTACCTTTCCAAGAGACATCAGCTTGTTTATAGGTATTTGTGGAGTTAAAGGAATCTTGCACTGAAACGCATGTTTCTTGTTCATAACATTCATGTTCACACTTCAGCCGCGCGACTCTGCCATTTGATGTCATTTCTCCACCGTATATAACACCACTTTTGGTGCACTGCCATTGAAACGAAATATCTCTTGTTAAAAAGCAGTTGATTCGAGTGTCATCAATTTGTAAAAGCGATACGTTTGAATTTTGTATTGAATTGGTGACGATTACATCCTGAATAGAGTTGTTCCAACCAGACAACCAATCAGAATTATTGAGATCTTTGTTGCTTTGTAAACTATCGGTTGTCATTACATTGGGATTTTGAGAAGCAGAGAGGCTTCCTGCTGTTCCTTGCATCATAAGCGTATTTGTATTGCCAATTACACTATCATCCATTCCATTGTTTGTAAAATGATTTTTGAAGTCCGCAATGTTCCAATTCGCGGCATCACTAGAGTTTGTTTCAGTATCCATATTCTTTTCAACTAAGGTTGGTGAAGCATATGGATTAGTAAGTTTTGATTGTGTGCTGTTGTTATCAGAATAAGCGATTGTTGCTGTTAAAGCAAGAATTGTCAATGGCATTAGTATTGAATTTAACTTCATTATTTCGCCTTGATGAGTTGATGATAGGTATCGAGATATTGATTGTCTTGCTTTGATAGCAAATCATAAAAGTCAACAAGAGACATATCCCCTTTAGCAAGGAATGACTTCTCTGTATCGCATTTTTTAAACTCAAAATTGGTAGGGCACGCAGTTTTAATCCATGCAGGAACTTGTTTTAATTGATATGCTTTAAAAATACGCGGATCCATTCTGACCTTGAATAGATCTCTATGCTCATCTTTGTAAATATCTCTTAGCAATTTCCAAAACTCTAAATTTGGGAAACCATTGAGCACCACAATAATCTTGGCATTTGGTTTTATCTCTTTTAGCCGGTGCATTTGTGGGAATAAATTTGTAAGGGAGACCAAGGGTACTGATCTGCTGTACATGTAAAAAAATACCTCTTCTTTTTTTGCCTCTTCTTGCTTCATAACATTTGAAAAAACTGTAGACATATTGTGCTCATTAAATTGACCATATTTTAGTGCCGATTGTTTGGACATTGAGTCAAGATTTTTCAAGAAATCTTTATCCATTGCAACATCTGATTGTGATGGAATTTTAAAATCATCACGATTAATAGGTTGTGGAGCCGCGAAGCAGGCAAGATTGATAAAAATCATTACACTTGCTCTTATTATTGATCGTTGAATGTACTTCTGCATTTTGCAGCTCCTCCACACATATTTCTTTCTCTCCATAACCAAAAGAAGACAGAATCCTCATCGGTCGGATCAGTCTTAAAGTCATATTGAAAGCGAATTTTTCCGAAGTTTTTAGCATCCCAAGACTTGTCTTCTTTTGCCAGTTGAAGATAATATTGATCTTTAACAATGACTGGGAAATACCTCGCTTCACACATACTTGATTTCATATGCGAACCTACTGGGTTGTAAGCAAAAGTTGATTCTTTGGTTTTAAGCATTCCACTGTAGGCGTGCATCCTGTTTATTACACGAAATGCAACCGATTCAGTATCTTCGAGCGGTTCAGAGGCTCTTGACCATCCCGTATCGCTTCCTGTGACACTTCCACGACACCCATCACACCAATAAAGAGAGTTAATAGGGTAACCAGCGGTTGACGAGGCGCAGTCTGCTCCGCAAGCAGCTTCAGCGACTGGATTTGCGAACCAGATTTTAGAAACTGGTTTGACAGTCTCTTCTGCTAAAGCTACAAGATCGTTATTGTGAGATGGGATTACTTCGCTAATATATGCCATATTGAAAACGGATGCTCTTTCAAAGCAAAAAAAATCTTGAACTAGCCCCAATGTGTATCCTAAAACAGGAAAGATGATAAAGTGAGCGTGTCTGAATGTAGTCGAGTCATCGCCTTTACGCGATGTGCCTTGTTTCCTCATTAATTTTTTCGCATCAGCAGTTTTAATATCAAGACCGACGAAGTGCATTGGTGTGATACTAGATTCAATAAAACCGATCGGCTCAACGAGAGTGTATTTGAATCCTGCAAGCCATTGATCAGAGGTTTCGATCTCACATTTACAAATATCAAAACTAACTTCCAATTTGTCAAAGAAAAAGTCATAGTCAATGTTTTTATAGAACTTGTACACTTCGCCACCAGTACGTGCAATTAGACTGCTTGAGAAGAGTAATACAGCAAAGGTTACATGTAAGAATTTTTTATTTATTGTCATTCGAGTCACCTGAAATCAATTCTTTGATGTTGTATTCACGAATATTAAAGCGATTGTCGTTTTGAACGTACACTGATGGTAAACACTCAACTTTGAAAGCTTTTTGGAAGCTTTCTTCTGCGATATAAACGTGACCATCAGACCAGTTGTCAATTGCTTCTGTACTACCGTTGTAAATGACAATGTCTGAGACCGGCAAGTAATGTTTCGCAAATTCAATTTGATAAGGGTCACTTCCATTCACCATGATCATGTATCTTTGCATTTTGCGATGTTCTAAGTAATTGAATGCGGTGCCTTTTTTGACAAAAACATTATATTTTGGCATGTTAATATCGTGATCCAATATAACGGTTGGATTCATGATCCTATCAGCCGTTTTGGAGCAATCAGGTAGCTTTTGAGAGCTCTTTAAAGCATTGCTATATGCTTGCTCAATTTTTTCATCGGAAAGAATAGGTGTTGTGGGTTCTTTAAACTCAAAGCTTTCTTCAATATCATACTGCGTACCCCACACACCAAGGTCAGTGTAAGAGAAAGCATAAATATTTAAGATTGACAGAGTTGTTAAGGCTAACAGTGGTCGTGAAAGATGCATAGGTATCGCCTCTATTTTGAAGGCAAGCGATTTTTATATTTTGCTTGCTCAAGTTTGGTATCAATAACCCTTTTTTCCCAATCGCTTGCAAAACGATAACAACGTAATTTTGCTTCATCAAATACTTTAATGGCTTTTGCAGGCTCTGGAGCTCCTGCAACTCCATTTATTAGCACATCACCAAAAGTGATATAGCTCATGCACAATTGCTTCTCAACTTTGTAAAGTCCTTCTGCAAAAATCCGTTTTTGTTTCAAAGTGTCAGCATTTTTTTTCATAAATGCATCATTGTTAATGCAATGTAATCCAAGATATGCACTAAGCGTATTGTTTTTTTTAGAAAAGCTATTGATGAAATATGGTAAAGCTTTTTCACAATCGGGCATGTACCTACCTGCGATTTTTTGACCATGAAAATTTAGCTCAGGCATCTTCAACATGTAAGCGGAATCATTTAAGTAGTCCATCGCTTTCTTATAATCATCATCTGCATTTACAATTGGCGTTAATGCTTTTTGTCTTTCGGTGCCAATTTTTTGAAAAAAATCATCGCGAAGAACTTCAACAGTTGAGGCAAAAGCCCCAACTGAAAGCAAAGTGATAATACTCATACAAATATGAATTTGTGTTTTCATGGGTGAGTTCTTTATTTTTTCAATAGCTCAGGCCATTGAATAGGTTTCCCTGTCGCATCATAAACTGCCGGTGTGCCGTTAACACCAATTTCTCGACCTATTTTTAAATGTTTGTCAATAATCTCTTGATATTTCGAGCTATCTTTATCTGAGAGTTTGAGGTTTTTATAATCTTCTTTCCCCTCCGCGATATCGTGCATTGCTTTAGCGCGCGCCTCGTTACCTTTTTGATTTAGAATAAATTTGCACATTTGTTGTGCATTTTTGTGAAAGTCTAATGGGAAAAATAGAACATGTATTTTTACATCTTCTTTTAATTGAGTCGCCATTTGTTCAAATTTTTGACAATATGGGCATTCGGGATCTGTAAACAGGTAATATTCAATTTTCCCTTGACCAATAGTGTAAATTGCATCTTTTTTATACTGTTCCATGTTAATTGGGAAATCTATTGGCTCACCATTGGCTTTAAAACCTTGACCGATGACGACTGCTTTTAAGTCTTTTGAAACGAATAACGTCACTTTTGCTGAACGTGGATGAGTTGCGTTTATAGCATATATGTCACCAACTTCTTTAACCTCTTTCACAACAAAACCTACGTTTTTTATGAAATCAATATTTTGTATTTTCTCTTTTATATTTGGTGCTTCGGCACCATAAAGTACAGTTGAAACTGCAAGTGAAAATAGAATAATTCCTTTCTTTACTGTTAGCATGAGGATCCTTTATAATATTAAATATGTATTTATTTATTTTATAATATTTACGTAAAAATAGCAATAATTATATTATAATATTTTAATGAAAAAGACGCTAAAACGACCCAAAAGATCGCAGAAATAGGGTTTTTAAATGCTTCATTAAAATCAATAATTGATGGAATAGAATTTATAATAAGTACGATTTGAAGATATGTATAAAGAAAAAGCCAACCAAGGCTGTGTTTTACGAATGCAAGATTCCAATAGTACATTTCGAGATAGTAGGCAAATGGTAAAAGGAGAAGAGGCGCTAATGAAGTTGGAAAAGCATTAAACCATCTTAAATTATCAAACTCAACTCTTCCAAGATTGTAGAAAGATCTATTTTGAATTGAAATTACGCGTGGAATAATGATAAATTTATTAGGTTTTGCATACAAAAAGCTACCTACGAGAGCATGGGCCAACTCATGGAAAAAAACACCAAAAATATTTGCAAACCATGCACCTAATAATGAATGATGGTTTGCTTTTTGAACCAGTGCATAGACCATGATAACAATACATGTAAAACCAAATGTTTTTTGAGTAATAAAGTCAAAAAGAAATTGCGAAAGAAAAAAATCATAATAAGTCACATATGCTTTCACACTTTCTAAAGATTGATTCATTATTTTGTGCACCAAAAAGAATAATCATAAGGCAATGGTTTCCCATTTAAGTCACTCAAAACTCCATAATTAGGGTTTGATATAAAAATCCAACCTTTAGTTGTTTTCCCCCAATAACCAACATCTTTTCCCTTACAACTTACCTCGTAAATTTCAATTTTATCAGTGCTCTTGTATGATTGAACATATTTAGCACTTGCTGTTGGTTTTTCCCTAACGGATGAAAGAATATGAGGAGTGAAATTAAATGGATACTTTGATGGAGTTAGGCTCTTCTCAGTCTTTTCAATAGGCCGAGGTTGTACTGATGTGGAAGAGGGTGGTATCTTGTTAACTTCAAGCATGCGAACTCTCTTTTCAAGATCAGTCATTTTGAGCTTCATTTCTTGATTTTCTTGGAACAGTTTAATAATGGCTTTTTTTTGAATATCTGACGCAGTTAGTGCGGTTTCTGCTTGAACCGCACTAACAAAGCAAATTGAAAAAAATAAAAACCATTTTTGATAAAAATTTGTTGACATTTTTGTTCCTTAAAATTCTTTAACTTGATCTTCAGTGTTTTGCTTTTCAACATTTCTAAATGTTTCAGCAAGCTCTTGATATGACATTTGATTTTTCATATCTTCCTTGATTTTTTCATCAATTTTTTTCTTTTTCTCTAACATCTCATCAACATAAGGCTTGATGTTTTTATAGTCAGGATTACCTACGGGATCACCTTTTGTGCCAAGAGCATCAAGAACACGACCTGTAATAAGATCTGTCATTGATGTTGCAAAGAAATATGCGTTGTATCTTGCAAGAATACTTTTTAACTGTGCGGTATAGGGAGTTTCCGCTCTTGAGCGTTTTTCGAGTATTGCAATGCTTTGCATATATTTTTGGATATTTGGCAATAAAAGAGGGATTTTAATATCCGTTGCACCCGATGATTTTGTGGTAGCAGAAGATTCGGATGTGGTTAAAATTGTTGGGGCAAAACCCGATAGTTGTTGAACTTTATAGCGAATGACTTTTAAACTTTCTAAGTAGCCTCCTTCCCATTTCACCTCAAGGCTTGAACTTTTTGAGCTATCCCAAATATTTCCAATAACTTGTGCCGATTCATTTGATGTGTTGGCATCTGCTTTTAATGCTACATCCATGAGATAGATAAACGAATCAGGCACTTGGCAAGCTCCTGCGGAGCAATAATCAATTTGAGTTTCAGCGGTAATGCCATCTATAAGAGCTTTTGCAACTTGCTCAGCACTGTTTATAACAGGCTGAATCCTGGACATTCCATCAAATTTTTCTTCTTGAACTTGCTCTGAAACTTTTGCAGTTAACTGCTTGATGGCTTTTTCAGGATCAAGAGGAAAACTACCTGTTTTAATGGTTGAGTCGCCATTCGCCGAATCATTTGTGAGTTTCATAACATACTCTAACGTAGAAACTGGAGTAGCCATATCTCCAAAGAATAATCTTCCCAACAATACAGTCGCTTTAATATTGTCGAGTTCAGTAGCATTAGATACGATGGATTGGGTGCCAATTTTTCCATCTTCTAAGAATGAAGATAGTTTTGAAATATAAATTGTATTGGTTGGCTTATCTAGTTTTTTTGATGATGCCCCAATTGCCATAGATGTGAGGCTTAAAGAGTTTGTGTTGCTTATCTTTGCAACAGCAGTTGCGGAAGACATGCCCACTTGATTTAAGCACTGCTCTTTTGCTGTTCCTGTTTTATGACTACAGTCCTTTGATGATGATAAATCAAATCCTTTGACGATGTTATCGTGTATACCAGTCAGGCCATTGTTAAGATTTTCAAATACGCTGTTTAAATCTCCCGTTAAATTATTTGTCAGAGAGTTTATCTGTGAGTTTATTCCGCTACTTTTACCAAGCATTTGCCCAAGATTACACATGTTTCCAAGGAGCTGTTGTATTTCTCTAGCATATTGCCTTAGCGTATTAAATACTTTTGCAAGTCCTGGCATTGAGTACTCTAATCCCATCATTATTCCCCAAGCTAACGTTGCGCCCGATGAAGAAAGTAATTGTTTGATTTCTGAAATTCCAAGAAGAGCTAGAAAGCCACCTCTTAGGGAAAATCCATTACAACCAACTTTCATTGAAGGTGGTTCACCTTGGAAAAGTGGCTGCATTCTACCAGCGCCTTTAAATGCAAAGCGATACGAGCCACCATAAAAGTATTTATTACCGGTTCTTGGCGAGTCCCAAGTTCCAAAATCAGTCGTTACGGATTGTCCATTAAACATTTTGTCCAAATCAACTGCTAAAATAGGATATGGAAACGCTAACAGGGTACTCATAATGAAGGAAAAGAGTTTTCTTTTCATCTTGGTCCACCCTCGCCATTCTCGATAAAGTGAAGGATTTTTTTATCATCATCCGTCAGCGGTTCATTTACTGTGTTTTGGCTTGTATTATTTTTCATGGCGCCAATTTCATTTTTGAGATTGGTAATCTCATGGTCAAACTGTTTTGAATCGTATTTGGCATTCATTTTTGACTCTAACGCATCAACTTTATCGATTAGGATTGCCACTGCTTTTTTGTATTTTTCAATACTCTTTACATCCATGTATTCAAGATTGTTCGTTCTGTTATACATGTACCCGTCATCTTTGCTCTGAGAAGTTGATGTATAGACTACGCTTGCATTATTAGATGGAGTAGGTGCTGAGTCTGCGATGGCACAACCATTTGTGAATAATGCCAAGCCTGTTAATACAAACACAGATAATTTCGTAAATCTTTTTTTCATTGGTTGCTCCCTAGAATGGTTGATATTTTTTGTAGATACGCGTAATTAACTTTTGGATCTTTATGATTGTATTTGGCTATTGATTGCCATGAATAGCCGTAATTGGCTATAAGCGTTTCAAGATAATTACAAGCTTTGAGATAGCTTTTTTCAAATGAGAAATAGTCATCTAATGGCATTTTGTGATGGTGATAATTAATCTGGAAGGCCCCTAGATCCATGTTGTCGATGTTAAAATCTTTGACTATATAGGAGAGAAGTTTTGTGCATAATCTTGTGTTTTTACAATCAATGGTGCGCCAATCTAAGAATAGGTCTTTCCCGATTGCTGTTTTGACAGTATTCGCTTCTTCTTGCTTATTAAATGCGATGATATATTGATACCCAACGGGTCTTTTTGCATGCCGTTCCACTTTTGCAATGACTTCGATAATCTCAACGGGGACAGAACAAAGAGAATTAGTCGTTTCTTCAATAATGTCCTGATATGCAAAGCTAGTGGAACTAAGTAATAGCATTGACAATAAAATTTTATCTACTGCCCACATTGTGATAACTCTCTTTGTATAATTTGCCCTGAGTTATCACTCGTTACGATCTGATCTCCTCCTAAGCAAGCATTTTGAATATCTCTTGGTGCATTGGGATTGTTGCATGCGGAGTTCAAGAATTTATTAGCTTCTTCAACTTCATCGTTAAGGTTAAGAAGGTTTGCAAGAACATAATCTAGTGAAGCAAGGTTGTTTTGCACTGCGTATGGATAAATAAGGTCTCTAGCTTTTCGTATTAAATTTTGATTTTCATTGAGGTTTTCTAAGACAATTGTGCCAAAGGTTAGAATCAACGATACTTTGGCATTTTTGTCTGTAAATTTCGCATTCAATCCTTTTTCTAACAACTCTAGTGCTTTAAAATATTCTTTCTGAGGTAGGAGCTCAAGTATAACAATATGCCACGCGGCAAGACCATATCCAGCGTCAAGTGTTTCTTGAAAATATTTCAGCGCTAAAGGAAGATTAGTGGGAATCACTCCGTCTTCCATGCGATGCTCTTGTGAATAAATGCCACCTAGAAGGTAGCCTTTTGACTTGTCACCAAGTTTATAGGCTGTTTCTAGTGTAGAAATGAATGCTGAAAACTCTTGCTTGGTTGAAATTTTTTTCTGCTCAACATCTGCTTCACTTTGAATTGTTGGAGCAAGTATTTGAGATGAAGATTTTTGACCAAAAGCTTGAGCAGTTGCGAACAAACTAATTGAACAAATAAGTGATAGTGCAATAATTTTTTTCATTTGCGAATTCCTTTAATATCGGCGTTTTGAGTGCTTTTATAGTAGTCATTAACATATTGTTTTGCGGTATCGTTTTGCCATGCTTTGCTCTCACTAAATGTTGAATAATCAATCAATTTCTTGAGTTCCATAAATGAGATGGTCCTGCTTCTAAAAGAAGTTGTGTCGATTTTCCCATTCAATATAGTTTGAGCTTCATTCTTATCTTTACCTTTGATCTTTGCAACGAATGAGGGAGACGTGAAGATATTGAATGCATCAAATTTTTTTGGATCAACTTGCTTTTTTACAAGATTCCAATATTTGAGTTTTTTGATGTCATAAACACTGGATATTGCACCCTCGAAAACATCTTTACTTTTTTGATCAAAATAGATTATTTCTATATCCATCTGACCATATTCAGCGATGACATCCATAATGCTTTTTGCGCTAAAAATATCCATATTGAAGTTTTTCCCAATGAAGATAGAAAAGGAGAGGGTATCTTTTTTGCTTAAGATGAGTTCTTTTTCAGCTTGAGGTAAGATTTTTGCTTCATATGCACCATCGAGTGAGCTATATGCTGGAGTTTGTGCACCTATTGGGTAAACCTTTTCGCCCCATTGTGCGTATGCGAATTCTAAGCCATTACCAATATTTATAGCATGGGTAAATAGACTAGCTTGCCATCGTAAATACTCACCCGCTTTTTTTAGATCATAAGGGTCTTTTAGAAATTCTGCCATGACCGGTACTCCTTTAGCCTCAGCGATCATTGGATACACAAAGCAATCAGCACTAGAGTTTGCAATACACTTTTTGCCATTTACGACAACTTCTTTTGGTTTTGGATCGAGTTCATCTTCAAGAAGAGAAAGTATCTTCTCTTGAATTTTGGTTTGCTTTCGGTTCTCATCAAGAATTTTTTGCAAGATATCTAGTTCAATTTTTTTAGAAAGTGGTTCCTTCTTTAGCTCTTCTTGCGATTCTTCGGATGTTATCTTCTTTGTATCGAAGTATAGATTCCAACCTTTTTTATAATCGTGGTACCCATCATCTGTTTTGTTTTGATCATCTGCTAGAACAGAAAGTGGGAAGATGCTTGCGATGCTCAATGCAAGTAGCGAATTTATAATATTTTTATTCATATTTTAAACCTTTATCGATTTATTAAAAAATCACGTTTATTATAATACTACAATAGGGGATTAAAATCAATATTTATGAAAAAACTAATTTGTTTCTATTTTATATTATGAGTTGCTAATTATTCTGTGTAAACGTTATAAGATGACTTTGTATTGTTGCTATAAACCCTATAATAACGTACATGCTACTTTTGCACTGTAAAACGTTTGAATAAACACTTATGTAACTCATTGCGACGTTAGTAATATAAAAAATATCTAAATTACAAATTTACATATTGACATAATTATAATATAAATGTAATATTTTATTATCTAATCACTAAGGAGTAAAAATGGCTAGAGTTAATATTGATTTAACTGGTATAGCCGGCGAATTTCTTGAAAAGATTCCGTTAAAAAAAAAGGGGATTGTTGTCAGTGTACTTGTTGCCAAAACAATTTCATCTGGAATTGCTAGAGAAGTTTTATCGCCTTTATTTACTAAAGACGATATTGATGACTTCATGATTGCGTGGAATCCCAACCATGAATCGATTACAGAATCGTTAAAACCTGAAGTAGCTGCCAATGAACCAATTGTTGATTCCAAAGATGAATCTAAAAATGATTTTAAAGTCAAATTATAAAAGGAGTTTTTTATGCGAAGAGAATGTTCAAAAATTGCCAGTACACGTTCTAGGTTACTAGGTGACGAAGCAAAAACAGGGATTGTATATCAAGGGGTGTCATGGGCAATTGGAAAAACAACTGGAACAAATATTGAGTTCTTATTTGATATGAAAGACTTGATCAACTATGCTCCATTGTACATTAGACACATTTTCCCTGATACAAAAAACAGAAAAATTGCAATCTCAATTCCTGCCGAAACCTATTACACTTCACAAATGAGAGATGATGGTGGATTGGTTGGACAGATGATTAATTCAATTAAAACAGAAATTACGGACCTTGCAGACGTAAAGGTTTTTCCTCAAGGGGTTGTTGCTTTAAATTACCTTGTGAATGCAAAAAAAGTTGATGTAAGCAATGGGAATATGTTAATCATTGATGGTGGCTTTAACACTGTAAACTCATCTGTCGTTCAACCAGATGGAACAGGTCTGTACACTGAGACTTATTACAATGAGATTGGAGTTAACAACCTTCTCACCGATTTCTTTAGAAAAGAACTAATGGTGAAGTACGCAGAAACAACCTCCAACCCTCAAATGTTAAAAAAAGCTTTTCTTGAAGAGCGATTTGATGCAGGATTTACAAGTTTTGACATTACTAACGAAAAAAAACGAGCTGTTGAGGCTTTTGTTACCAAGCTTATTACGCGCATTACAAATGATCTTCGCAAAAAGAACGTGAGCTTCGATCAGTTTACTTTCGTTGGCGGTTTGTCATATTACATCAAAAAAGAAATCGTTGAAACAACAAAGCCATTTTATGTTCCAGAAACGGGCGGTGAATTCTTGACACTTTTGGGTATGGCAGAGGTTGCTGGTGATGAGTATGATCTTTTAGATCTTGGATTTGGTGATGCGAAATTTTCACCAAAAATTTCATAATGAAATAAATCTTATTTTTGGCGGTGATTCATGCTAATATTAACAAAACACGGATATCAACGATTATATAAACGTGTCCAGACAAAAGCTCAAGTTAAAACCATTGACAAAGCGACTGATTTTTTGAAAAAAGTTCTTGAACGTGGAATGATTATGGTTGATGATTTAAACCAAAAACTTGTAAATTATGTTGATACTCTGTATATTTTCAAAAAAGATAATCGTAACAATTTGGTGTTCGTCACCGTTAAAACAAATGTGCAACAAAAACTCAATTACTACTCAAATGGTCAAAAGCGTTCGTTTGAGTATAAAAAGAATTTTATGTTAGCCGCATAAAAGAGGTAAGCTATGCTAGATCGAGGAAATCGTTTAAATACGTTCAATCTTATTGGACTAAACCAAGCCAAGGACCAGTATGCAAAGAAACAGAAAAAAACGCGTATATTGGTCTCATTTTCAGCTTTTTTAGTATTCATTTTGTTTTTATTCTTCATTAAATGATTTTGCACTATTGAAAGGATCAACTATGTTCAAACTTTGTTTTATTTTTATGTGTCTTCTTATCGGCGCGTTGCATATTAACGCAAAAACTAGCTGTAACGATTCAGCCATTCAAGCAGTATCCGTGACAGGCTTGAATGCGACTAATACAAACAGTGATGATCAGCCGCTGCTCTTTGCTTTCGACAAAGAAGGTCAAGATTGCATAGCTTTAGCAAAATCTTCAGCAGATTTTGCACATTCAAGAGTTATAGCAGACGTTTTTAAAACCAAATGCAATAACGTCGAACTGTCTCAAAAAGCAAGAGTTTACGATTTAGACTGCAAAGAAGGGATTAGGGCAGAACACCATGTGAGTGAAGATGCTTTGAAGTTTTTTGAATCACTTAAGAGTAAGCCTGAGCTTATTACGAAAAAAGTCCAAGAAGAGTATGAAAATGCAAAATTAGGGTATCTGAGCGTTAAACCTGGTACTGCTGTTTTAATCTCCTTTGAATAATTTTCTAGGTACTCCTCGAAAGAGGAGTGCTAATTGTTCTTAAATCATTATATTTTTTTCAATCCCGCTTCGCACAATATCAACACCATATTTGTCTCTTAGTTTTGTAAGTTTTTCGTTCAGCTGCTGTGCTCTTTTATCCTCTTCTACATGTAAAAGAGAAAATGTCTTATTTTGAGATTTTGTTATAAAATTGCTTACATGTAAAGCAAGATGATGAATACCATAGTGAGGGTGAACATCCAACTCTTTGAATGACTGTAGGGTTAACTCTCGATAGAAGCTTTCCGTGAACAAGCGATCAATCGTTTTAGACGCTTGCGATTTTACACCGCCTTCATAACGAATTTTGAAATAATAGGTTGTTGGGTGTAGATTAAGTTTGGAGATTGTATGCGATAGATGCCTCGCAAGAATGACAGCGCGTCTTTTGATCTCATCTCTGTCATATATTAGCTCAAAATTTCGTGAAATTCCGATTGATTTGCGATCATGATATGCGATGACCGGTTCTTTATCTTCTCCTGTAACTTTAGCAATCAAGTCCTTCCCAATAGTACCCCAATTTTCAATTATTCTCCTAAAGACTATCAAATCGCCAAGTGTTCTTATTTTATAGCTCTCACAACGTTGCTGAAGGCTTTTTCCAATGCCAGGAAAGTCCGAAATTGGCAAAGGAGATACGAATGCGATGATTTCATCTTTTGGGACAAACGTCAATCCAAAAGGCTTATTAAAATCAGTTGCAAGCTTTGCAATCCACTTAGAGCTTGATGCCCCAATAGATATTGGAAGACCAAATTTTTCTAAAATCTCCCTTTGGAGCATTTCCATAAAAGCATAAGTCTCTTCCTCTGGTATCCAACCTTTAAGATCTCCCCAAAATTCATCAATACTGTATTGCTCTAGTAGAGGGATTTTTGTTTGAAGAAAATGCTTGAGTTTGGCAGAAAGAAGTTGATAAAAAAGATGGTCACTTGGTATGACTAAAACTCCATGACACAGATGTAACGCGTCTCGAAGGAGGGTACCTGTTTTGATGCCAAAGTTCTTTGCTTCATAGCTTTTAGCAATTACAATGCCGTGTACGCGGCCACGATCATCTACAAACTCTTTTTTCCATTCGTCTTTATCAAATTTTTTGAAGTCCTTTTTATGTTGCATGAGACCGTTAAATCCACCAACTGATTCAGTTATAACGCTTTCGGTGTCTTGCGCGGAAAAGATTTTAGTATCGCCACTTTTGCAAACGACCACGGGTTTGCCTCTCAGTTCAGGGATTCTTGTGCGCTCAGCCGAGACAAAAAAACAATCTAAATCTAAATGAATAATCACTGTGGTGCCCTGTTATATAAAGTTTTTGTGGTATGTTAAAATGGCATTGTAGAAGAATTTTTTATCTGGTAAAGGTTATATTTCAAATCGAAATGTAATTAAATTAGGCTAAGTTAAAATTGTAGTTCTAAATAAAGTATGAATACAGTAGCAATGGCTTTCTTCCTTTATTTTACTTACTTTTCATAAACAATGTAGGATAATAAGTCAATATAATATTAATGAGGACATATTGCAACAAATTGATCTAAACTTGAAACGCTATTAATGAAAAAAATTCATTCTTCAGCAAAATACAAACATTTTCTTAAAAAAAGACATGAGTATCAATTAAAGCGCAAACAATATCCGCGTTATTTTATGTCTCATAAACATACGCAGTACAATGGTGCAATACAACCAGGTGATACTCCTTTTTCTATTGATGCGCCAACTATTTTTAGCATAATAAATAACCAAATAGAGATGCTAAATTTCTTTAAAGACATAAAGCGTAATATGAATGAAAATTGTAACCTCTTTATTGATATGGAAAGAGTTACGCTAGTTACGACAGATGCAATCATTTATATGCTTCTATTTTTTGATAATCTAAAAGAAATATACCCCAACTTTAAACTTAATGGTAATTTTCCAAAAGATGAAAAATCAAAAATTCTTTTATTCCACTCAGGTTTCTTAGAAAAGGTATTTAAAACCAAAAATCCTTATGACCAAATCAAACATAAAGCCATTTTGAAAATAGAAACAGGGACAGATACTAATGCCACACTTGCAGGAGATATTATCACATTTGCATTAAATAGCTTAAATGAGGCTCCTTCATATAGTTCTAGGCGTTCATATAGAAATATTATTGAGGCTATGTCAAACACAAATAATCATGCTTACGAAAAAAATGAAAAAGTTAAAAAATGGTATTTAATGGCTCTATACGATGAAGAAAGTAATAAAGTGTCTTTTTCATTTTTGGATAGTGGTCATGGTATTATTTCAACAGTAAAGAAAAAGAATTTTGAAAAGCTTGGTTTAATTTCTCATATTAGTATATTAGAGTCTGTATTAAATGCGGAAACACACAACAATAGAAGTCAAACAGAACTAATTCAACGCGGTAAAGGTCTGCCATCAATTTATGCATCATTTAAAAGTGGATATACAGACAATTTAGTTATAATATCCAATAAAGCATTCTTAGATGCAAAAAATAACCAAAGAATTAAGTTAAAACATTCTTTTGATGGAACCCTTATTTCATGGGACTTTATACAGGGTGGAGAAAAAAATGAAACAAATTAACATTGCAGAAGAATATACTATAACACCTGGTGCTCGATATAAAAAAGATGGTGCGTTTTCAGGTGAAGATTTTCGTGAAAAATATTTAGAGCCATTATTTGTTACTGGTGACAAATCTAAGATCACTATTGTCCTTGATGGTACAATGGGATACGCCACATCCTTTTTAGAAGAATCTTTTGGTGGATTGGTTAGAAAATTTGGTGACAAATATACTAATGAAGAGATTTTCAATCGATTTATTTTTATATCTGACGAAGAGCCTGCTTGCATAGATGAAATAAAACAATATATTTTAGAAGCAAGATATAGCAAGTGACTATCAAACAGTTCATTCTGATTTTCTTGTTATGTGTTATATTTTTTTCAATCGGCTTTCTCGCTGGTGGACTTGCCTTAGTTTTCCCATTCATTGAAAAAGCATTTTGGGATGCAAAAATAACTGATTATTTTAGCTTGGTTTTTATTGTTTGTGTAGGCGGTGGAGCTGCATATTTTATTAGCCATTCAATAGAAAAGAATAACCATGATGTAGGTGTTTTAGATTCTTTGCTTGGAAAAATTGAATCAGAATATGAATTACTATATTCATACACTAAAAGTTTTATTGATAAAAAAAATAGCCAGACCGATTCGCCTGTTCAAAATGATTTAACTAGAATTAATTTCTCTTTTAAGAAAATAAGTCAGATGTTGTCTATTTTAGAAGAAATGAAACAATATCCTTTTCCATCACAACTACGAGAAACTTTTTCGTCACTGAAAATGAATATTACTGATGAAAATTTTACTTTGGTCCAACTAACCCCATACCCCAATGAACAAACCAATAAAATTGACAATGCGTGCATACAATTTTTGATGCAACTACACAGAGCAAAAACTATATCCTTCTCATAAAATATTTTCTAAAGCACAGGCATTGATATTTTAGATATCTCAATATCCTCTGCACTTGCAAATACTTCTGTTGCTGTCGTTTGCACAATTTTTTCTTCAGGTATCTCTTCTTTATACTCTACAACCGTTACATTCGCATGTTCAATTTCGATACGGTTTCTTCCGTGCTCTTTAGCGCTATAAACGGCTTTATCTGCTCTTTCAATGAATGCTTTAATTGTGTCATTAAATACAAGGAAAGAGACACCGATACTGATGGTAATATTTATAGTGTGCTGTTCATGAATAATAGGAGTTTTTTCTATATTTTGACGAATGTTATTGAGTTTTTCAAGAATGGTTTTTCTCTCTTCGTCGAGAAAGAGTATTAAGAATTCTTCGCCACCATATCGATAAACTCGTGTCCTACGCAGATCTCTAATTCCGTCATGTAATAAGTTCACTATCGATTGCAAAACAGTATCGCCGGCTTGGTGCCCGTAGGTATCGTTAACGTTTTTGAATTTATCTCCATCGATGAATGCTAATGACATTTTACTTCTAGGCTTAGCACGGTAAAAGGATTCAATATCTGCATCAAAACATCTTCGGTTGTATGCACGCGTTAAAGGGTCTTTTTTTGCCTCATCGGTGATCATCCGACGTTCTCTCTCAGAATCATTCAATTTAGCTTTTAATATCATGTTTTCTTCATGCATATTGACTTCTTGTGCATATTCTCTTTCGCCATCTGTTAGCCTTGGCTCAAACTCTTTACTTTGATCGTTTTGATTTTCAGATTTTGATTCAAACGATATATCCCAATTTTGGTATTGCTCATTAAACTTTAAAGTGATAAAGGCTTCAAAGAATTTTTCTTTTTTTGGATTATAGAGGTTGTCGATGAAGCATTTACCTTTTTCTAAAATAATCTCAATGTATTTATGCATAGTTTCGTCAGAAATCTTTTTCTTGAAATTGTTAAAAAATCGGTTCACGTTAGTGTTCCAGAGCATAAATGAACATGTTGAAACATTGCATTTATAGCCATGCTCCATGCTGTAAATTTCACCCTCTTTACAAAGAGGACATTTTCCTAATGTTGGGATAGTCTCTTTGTGTTGATTGATGAATTCGGCTAATTTTTCACTGTTACTTTCAATCCCTACTGGCAAAGCGATCCTTTTTTGACTTGCTATGCGTTTAGCTTTATCAAGCATCCACTTTTCTGTTTCAGCGTCGTTAACCTTGTATCCGAGTTTAACGATCGTTTCATTTTTTAGATTTTCATATTCATCGATAACTTCAGATTTTGATTTTTCTCCTGCTTGAATTAATTTAAGATCTTGCTCGAATTTTGATCCAAAATCCACATCTACTAACCAAGGTGCAAACGACTGTAAAAAATAGTACATTTTTTTGCCAAGCTCAAGAGGGTAGAGCATTCCATTGATTGGTTTGATAGTTCCTTTTTCTTCTAAGAAGTTTTGTATCTCAGAGATAAAAGAGGCATCGGCAATATTGTATTTTTCCAAGGTAGTGATGAACCTTCCCTCGCCATACCTCCATGGTGAGCGCTCTTTGATCTCATACGCCCTTATCTCAAGCGGATTGAGTATTTCCTCGGGTAAAAGTTTATCGGGCAAAATTACCTCTTCACGCTCTTCAAATTCATCAAGACACCAATGCTTACCAATGAACTTCCATCCATCAAATATCATCTTATTTGCAGTCTCTTTGAATTGAGCGGCGCCGTCTTCCGTAAAAATTACAAGTTCACTTTGATCATAGATGGCACTCGTCATTTGCGTTGCAATCGTCCTTTGGTATATTAATTCGTAAATTTTAAACTGTTCTTCTGTCAAAAATTGTCTTACATGTTTAGGAAAAAATTCCTTTTCAAAACTTACCGGGCGTATTGCTTCTTGCGTAGTATTCTTGTCCGCGCCTTTATAAACCCTTTTCGTACTAAAAGTATAAGGCTCTCCATAAGTACTTTGGAGTAATTGAATGATCTGAAGAATCGTCTCATCCGAAAAAAATAAACTATTCGTTTTAGGAAGCGTAATGAGACTAATAATGCGCCCATCGACTTCGATGCCTTCATACAACTCTTTAGCGATTTTCATGGTCTCTTTAGATGAATATTGAAATTGGTTAATCGCAGATTTTTGAAGTTGCGCTGCGTTAAGAGGAGGTGGGGGAACAATATCTTTCGTTTGTTTTTCAAACTTATGAACAACATGCCTCTCTTTTTTTACCTTATCCATGAACGCCATAAGTTCTTCTTTTTTATCTTTTGTAAATTTGAGCTTATTTTTGACCGAAAATTGTGTGTTATTGTGAAAATAATCGACAGCAACACGCTTGTAGTATTCGGGAATAAACGTGTCAATTTTTTCTTCGGCTTGGACAATTAGTCCAAGAGCCAATGCTGAAACTCGTCCTATCCCCACATCTTTTAGATCATTTTCATTGGTAATCAATCCCTCCTTTTTAAACCACCAGCGCATCATTTCAGATATGTTCTTACTGACAATTCCCTCAATGATTCTTCTTGTAATGTAGCTATCGATGAGATTTTGGTCAATTTTACGCGCTCCATTTTTGATACTTTGGAGAATGGACTCTTTTGTGAGCTCTCTTGGAGTAATTCTAAAGACTTTTGGGTGAGAAATGTACTCAGATATGTCCCATGCTAAACGCTCACCATTGCTAATATCATCCATTGCCAAAAAAACTTCATCGTATTGAGTACTCTTTAGCTTTAGCGCGTCAAGGGTGGTTTTCATCTTTTCATTGACGGTCCAGCCTAATCCAGATTTGGCATTGTCGGCAATACGAACAATATAACCATAGGTACTATCACATGTGACATTTGATACAGGCGCTAGTAAGTCTCGATAGAGCATCAGTTTTTTCTGATTTTCAACAATTACGAGATATTTTTTTTCATTAGGCTGCATCTTTTCCTCCTCGTGGCTTTTGAGAAAGGTTGTTTTGATATTCAAATAGTGTTGGGTTCTCTTCTATCCATTCTGATAGTTCATAAATTCTCTTTTCAATGGAGCCTTTTAAAGTATCAATTCTGACTAGCATTTCATCAGTAAAAGCATTTTGTTTATAATCAAATACGAATAGATTTTCGTGGAGAAGACGTTCAATCAATATGTTATCTTGATATTTTTTAATCATATCGATTACTTCATTGCGGATCTTCTTATATTTTACAAGTGCATTATTGGCAATCGTCAATACATTGCGGTAAATTGTGTCATTATCCGTGCCATCATTTTTTTCTTGATAGTTTAGAAACACGTAAATACTTCCGTTTTTATAGGTATCAGCATCTTCCATATCTTGAGATGCTTTGACAATCAAGGAATTTATTTCCTCTTTATTGCCAAAGATTTCTTCAAATACAACTCTATGAACTTTTTCTTTTTCAACATCGTCGTGCCATGATGTATGAAGCAATAAAAACAGATCTGAAATATCAATAAATTCTCTATTATTAAGATAGGCAGAAACTTTGATCATCCCATGAAGTACACGTTCATACTTTCTATCTGATGTTTTAACTTTTTGAGTAATGAGAGTGGTTACGATACTATCAAAATACTCAATGATGAAATCAGGAATTACGATTTTATCTTTTTCGAGAGCAATAAAATCGATGTCAGAAAGAGAAAAATATTGATTTTCAATAGGCACTTTTACATAATCACCGGCATAATATTTTTTTCTATTATCAGGGTCTTGAATACGTTTAACTTCATACCAAACTGGAAAACGATCAACATATGGTAGCATATGTGTTTCAGTAGGATATTCATTACTTGTACCAAAACAAGCTAATAATGGTGTTGGTTTTTTTATTCCATCTCCAGAGGTATAGCACCCATCAACAAGTAATTCGAGTAAGCAATTTAACAATGATTCATCAGCTTTAAACATTTCGTCCAATACAGCAAAGTGCGTGTTTAGAATATTTTTTTTTGAAGTATAGCTTATCGTTCCATCTTCATCACTTCTTTTCTCGCCAAAAAGCTCTTCTTGCTTGGTGTTTTTATTGACTTGCAATTGCCAAAATTTAGAACCTTCAATAACGCCATTAATAAGCTCTACAGTCATTGATTTTGCAACACCCCGTTCACCAATGAGAAACATATGGCTTTTACTGAGCATTGCTAATACAACAAGGCGAGACAGTTCGTCACGCTCAATGAGTCTTTCATTTAATTCATTTATGAGTAAAGGGATTTTTACATGTAAATCATTTTGCTTTTCTTTATTCATTTCCATTTTATGCTCCAATTTGTAAATGATTGTTGTTTATATCGATGATCTCTTTTTCTTGCATTTTTAACATGGTTTCAACTTGATCAATAAATTCGTATACACTTTCAGACTCTAATATTGGCATGGTTACGTTGATTGGCATTGGATCTCTTTGATATGGGAATTTAACGAAGTATTTTTTCCCATAATGCCTGATGTATGCTTCTCCAATTTGTAAGGCATCGATATCGTCAGCGCTAACCACATCAACTTCATTCCAGACCATAGTACTTCGACCTCCAATGCCGCTTGCTTCTGACATTTGAACATTTTGGGCAACTTTAATTGTTCCGAATGCTTTTGCAACTTGTTCACGAGACTTCTCTGACATCTGCTTCATTGTGATTGAAGTAGCCGTGTTATCTTGGGTAATATCAGCTAAGATATCGCCGAGCTTAAACTTTGCATCTGAGGTAGATTGATATAGTGCAACAATGGTCATACCCAGTTCACGGGCTTTATTGTAAATCTCTTCAACTCCTGGGAACATCATAGGCTTTGCTTCATCGATTACCATCGCAACACGCTTGTGAATTCCACGACCAGTTGCCCCAACGGTACCAAATAGAGACAACCACATTCTTGTGTATACTTTGATTAAAATTTCAGATACTTTTTCAAATTTCATAGGGCAGGGCTGAAACAAAACGATCATACCCTCTTTGCTTCTTGCGCGTTTAACGAGTGGATTGATTCTAATATCACAGAGCACGCTTCCTACTGGTCCATAGGATAGCTGAGAAAGCAGTACAGAGAGCGATTTACCAATTTTGTCATAGAACTCTTTGCCTACCTTAGTAACATCATCAAGCGCTTTAATGGCGAGATCTTTCATCCCGAAAATTTCTCTTTCTCTGCTTTTATCCTCTAGCTTTGGAACCGGAACGTCTTCAACTTTTTTGCGAAGTTCCATTAGGTGCTCATAAATTGAGAAGTACGCTAATTCCCTAAACGTGACCAGTGTTCTTGTGTATGCTGAAATCGATGTAGATAATTGAAATTTTGCTGGATCTGAAATTGCGATCTTTGAGATATCGGGGTATTGGATTTGGCCATCATTGTAAACTTCTGGCATATTTTTATGTTCTTTAAATGCTATGTATTTTT
Organism: Sulfurospirillum multivorans DSM 12446; assembly: GCF_000568815.1. NCBI lineage: Bacteria > Pseudomonadati > Campylobacterota > Epsilonproteobacteria > Campylobacterales > Sulfurospirillaceae > Sulfurospirillum > Sulfurospirillum multivorans. The sequence continues at coordinate 1,680,918 of NZ_CP007201.1, read as the reverse complement.
TAACTTCGTCAACGATTTTTTTATTGACCTCAATTTTGTATGGATCAATCGCATTTTCAAGGTATGTCATTGAAGATAAAATTGCAAATAAAATTTGATATACTTGTCCACCAAAAAACTGCTCCTCAGAAGTTTGAGTACCTGAACCGCTGATCGTTAACGAAGATCCCATGGACGCAATTTCTACATCCGACATTCCAAATATAGGATTTCCCTTATCACTTAATTCAGGGTATGCTGGCATAATTCGAGTCACAAGATGCTCTAATCCTGCTTCTGCGGCAAAGTCATATATCCATTGTGCAATTTGTTGTTTTTCACCACCTTTTGGGTCAATTTCAAAAATACTCCATCCAAAATGGATAAACTGTCGTGTAATGAGCGCCATTAAACGACTTTTCCCAAACCCTGATGTCCCAAAGACTTCAATATGATTTTTGAGGTTATTCCAAGGTAAATAGAGCAAAAACGCTGGTTTATCAACATCAGCTAAGTCATAGGCTAATCCGAGCCATAAGCCTTTTGAAACATCATAAAATTCCTCTTCTATTTCCACAAGGTATTTTTCGAGTTTTGCTTTTGTTCGTTCTAGTGCTAAGATTTGAGTTTGTATGTGAGGTTGATCGTTATTTAGTTTGAGCCCCTCAATATCATTAACAATGGACATAATATCGCTATTTAATACCTTGTATTTGTCAATTAGCTTTTTGTCGCCTGCAACTTTAAGTGCGTATTTGTAAAGTTTACTCAATACTTTAGACATGACATTTATACCAGTAAATTTTCAGTTTTTTTGACAAACCAACCTTGAAATAAGTCTATTCCAAGCTCTATGGCATCATCAATATCAATTTGACTTTCAACTTTAGTTGCAACAACGCTGATTCCAACCGCGTCGGTAAGAGAAGCTATGAAATTCTTGAACATCAGTTTGTTTCCATCAACGATCTCCGTAATTGCTTTTGCATCAATTTTAAAGAGCTTTGGTGAAATACTGATGAAAGATTTGAAATCTATTTGATCCAAAATTACATTATCAAATCCAATCGTAAATCCATGTTTATGCACAATATCCGCGAAATGCATTACAACATCAAAGTTTTCTCTTGTTTCATAATCAAGTTTTAATTCCAGTAGAACATTAGAAACTTTATCTCCAAGTTTTTGAGACATAATGTACAAACTATGTAAGAAATCTTCATCATTCATATCAATGTAATCTATGTTAATTGTGTATGTTATTGCATCATTTTTTTGATTAACAATATACCGCATAGCTTTATCATAGAATACCTTTCTAAGCTTTTGGTAGTAACCTTTTTCCTGTGCAGCAATCATAAAGATTCCTGGGTTGTAAATAACCTCATTCTTGTCTTTTAGACGCATAAATAACTCTTGGTAGATTGGTTTTTCTTTATCGTTGTTTTTAAGAACATCTTGTTTAGCAAGATATACCGATTCGTTCTCAGTAATCCATTGAAAAAATGAATCCCAATCTTTTGTACCGCTTTTACTCTCTTTCTTATTGAGCTCATAGATAGCTTTATCATAAGACATGCCCTCAGTAACCCTTGCAAGTACCCAAAGAGCTTCATTGAGATTGAGATTGTATTTTGCCATGACGTCATCGGTAATGGCTCTGTCTTTTGGATTTGATGTATAGGTCCAATACTCATCAGCATTTACCTTCAAAATCCCCACAAAATCTAAATCGCCATGGCGCATATAAAACTCATTGTAATATGGGGTTTTTAGAGCAACAGATTCGATCAGTTTTTGTTTAAATGGATTTAGAATCAAATAGTCTTTTTTAATTGCGTTAGCGATTGATTCAGCTTTTTGGCGCAAGAAAATTTTATAACTTGCAAGCTCGAAGAAAACGCTTATTGAACGATTAACAAAGTAATCCTCAAGTGATTGCGTAATCAATACAGGAATACCTCTATATTTACGGATACGACGTCCAAAATCATCAAAATACTTTGCAAAAATTTCATTTGGAATGACCTTATGCGCTTCATCAACCCCGATCACCCTTGCCGTGTTTTTATCTTTTAAATAGCCTATAAATGCTTCTTGTGCAGTACGCTGTAAAAACGACATAGCTACAACGGGCATTAGTGGTGATGTTGCGATATCGTCTAATTCCAAGATAAAGAAGCTTGAGTCTAGGTTGATATTGTTTGTACCATTAAAATATTTGTAGTATTGTCCTGTTGGACTAGAATAAGGGCGCAAACTGGTCACCATAAAAGATAGCAAATCACTAATTTTTGAAGGAGAGTTATTATAGTCTTCAAGGATTTTTTTGTAATATTCATCTAAAACCTGAGAGACCTCTTTCATTCCCGCTTCATGCCCATGTCTTACAAAAGCTTCTTTTACTGCCTCTGCTACATACGTGGACATTACGCTAAGTTCTAATTTCTCAGAACTAGAGCTGTCAGTATTTTTATAAATTTCTTTAAGAGAGACTCCCATCATTAGCCCAATAATAGGAATGATCGCCTCAATCTCATCTGGATCAATGAGTGTCCTCATTCTCCCATTTTCGTCAATTTCTTGAACAGTTTGAAGATGCGTAAAGAAGTTTAGACACAGTTTTGATTTTCGATCAAATTCTACAAACTGTCCACCAAGCGATGCACATGATTTTTGGTAAGAGCGTCCAAAGTCAACCATTCGTATTTCCCAACCAGCACGAAGCCCATTGACTACGAAGTGATTCGTGAAAAATGACTTACCTGTTCCCATAGGACCAACAATTGTGACGTTGTAGTTTTCTTTGCTTTCAAAGTAGTCAATCGCCACAGTTTGCCCTGTTCGATCCGCATATACGTGCGTTGGATAAGAACCATTCCCTTTGTATCCACCAATTAATGGTGCAATTTGTGCGTTATTGGATTTGAAGTTTTTATCAAACTTATCAATGGATGAATGCAGTGCTTCACTGTAGTTAAGAGGAAGACCCATAAGCATGATATAAAAACCAATATTTGCAAAGCGCTCTTCAGAAACAATCCATCTTCCAGGATATGTTGAAAATGAACCTTTCATAAGTGCAATGTATTGTTCGAGACGATTTCTATTATTTTCATAAACGGTAAGAGACCATGATGCATCTAAAACAATTTCACCTAATTCGGTAATGTAGCTGATAACGGCCTCAGCTTCTTTCCTTCTTTCTTTAATTTCTGGCTTTTTCTTTTCAATGATAAGAGGCAAGCCACTAAGCTGACCGATGTTCCATTCTGCTTTTGCAAGTACCTTTTTTCGCTGCTTTTCAACGTTGGTAAAACGAATTGTTAAAGATAGCAAGAAAGGGCATGGGAGCTTAATTTGAAAGTCATTACCTAGTGGATCAAAGAAAATACTTTGATAGCCAAATGCATCAACTTCTTTCGGGTATTTTTCAGTTGTTAAAACTTTCGCCATCCAACCGTTGTTAAGTTGAATTACGCCATTTAATTCGTCCTCAGCATTAACCGATGCTCCTTTAGCCATACGCTTATGAATTGTCGTAATTGGATCACCGGTTTTATCATATGTTTTTTTCGATGGATCTAAGACTTCTTGAACAAATGCAACCATATCATCATCATTTGCAACAACAGCATTAAAATTTTCTTTTAAAATGCCGTATATTTCATTGCTTTGTTTAACAATGCTCTCTTTATCAAGGTTTCGAGGGAATAAAACGCTAACGATATGCGTAAAATTACGCATTCTAAAATCCGCGTCTTTGCCCATCATACTTTGTTCAGTCCAATCATAAAAAGACTGTGTTTTTTGAGCGGAAATTTCTTTTAATTTTTCAGGGTATTTAATTTTGACTTTTTGGATTTGCTCGGTTGCATTAAATCGATCCATAGTGTCTTTAATGTCTCTTCCTGCCAATGTATCAATATGAGCAATGGTGTCATCATTTACAATGGCGGCTAAGACATTTAGAATGACATTCTCAGTTTTATCCGTTAAAAAAATTGGGTTTGTGACTTTGAATGCAATTCCCATGCGCCCATCATGCATAGCAAAAAAGGCTAGATCGCTTTCAGTATCTTCTAAGTAGGAGCGATAAAATAATAGTTTTGAGATAGTTCTCTTATCCGCAAGTGCATGTAATTGCATCTTTGTGAATGCTTTAGGATCATGTTCCATACCTCGCGGTAAAAAATAATCTTTTAAACCTTTTCCAATTTGTGATAAATGTTGTAGCGTTGCATTTGACATCTTTGACATATTAACACCTTGCTGATATTGGGAGATTATTTAGACTATTAACATTTGCAAAACCACCATCTTCAAAGAAGATTTTAAAATTTTGATCGACTTGCTCAACACCAATTATGATTTTAAGACCTTGGGATGTTTGGAGAAGTTTGCCTTTTAGAGATAGAGATTCTTCTTTTTTAAGATTCTCAGCTTGCATTTTTAACCAGAGTTCATATTCATTACAAATACTTTTATCTCCTTCTAGGTATTTGCGTCCAAGGTATGCTCCATAAGTTGATGGGTTATCTTTCCCTTTGCTTTTTTCTTGAATCCAAAGAAGAAATTTTTCATCAGAAGTAGTAGTATCAGGAGATCCCGTTGTTCTACTTTCTTTAATATCTCTTATTTCTTTTTCTTTGTTTTCTTCTTCTTTCTTTTGTGAAGTTGAGTCTGAGCGACTAAATTCCAATAAATTGTTGTTTTGTGAAGCTGAGTCATATAGACTCAACTGTTTAACTTGCCTTGCAAGCTTTTCTTTTCTAGCCAATTGAGATTTTGTATTAGCTAATTTAGCATGTTCCTTTTTTTGAATATAGGGTAAAAGGTAAGTAATTTGTTTAGGGGAAAAGAATACACTACCATCTTGTCTTGCTTCTTTTTGAAATAAGTCATATGCATTAATGACCACTTCTATTTTTGCTTGCGTAGTTTGTAGTTCGCTCACAAGAATCCCTATATCAGAGATCGGAAATTTAAAATCAGGTTGTTCACGAAGTATCTCAAGCAACATGAAATAAATTCCATATCCTTCAATACCAAGGTCACGCCTTAAGCGTAAAATTTTAATGTCTCTTCTTGCATCTTGAAAATGTGGGAAATAATAACCTTCTTTCATTTGCCTTTCTCCTCATTAGGGGTTTCATAAATAACTTCAATGATTGGTAATATTGGGCTATGTAACGTTTCAGTAACGTTACATTCAGGAGTAGAGTACTGATTATCTTCACTAATTGGACTATTGACATCAAGTTCGGTATTTAGGGCATTTGCTTCATCTGTAACGTTACAATCTGTTGACGTAACGTTACGTAACGTTTCAGTAACGTTACTATGTTTTTTTTGTTTTATTGTCCTGTGTTTACGCACTCGATGAAGGGATTCAGAGCCAGATTTTAAACAATCTTTATATAGTGTCATTTCAATACATACATCATTTACATATTTGATAGCATGATTGTTATTTAAGAATAAAAGCAACTTGTCAATTACTTCACTTTGTGTATCAAGTGCAATAGTAAGATGTTCAGATATTGATAATTCTTCAATGTCAACATGAATTTCTCCATCATTTTTACCTGAAAGAATGAGCATTTGTAGATATGAACACATCATTTCATGCCCGTTATCTTGTAAAAGCATTTTTTGGGATAAACGATCTTTAAAAAAATCTTGGTTTAATTTGAACCAAGGAATACACATATTTGATTTCATTTTTGCCCTTTTTGCTTCATATGAGGACAAGGACAAACCCAAAAAAGGGCATTAATGCGGTTTGTCCTCATATAAAGGCATATTGTTTTTTTTGAGTTACACAAGGAAACTCAATAGAGAGTACACAAGGTGTCTGCTCTATTGAATTTCATTAAATTAAATTCGCTTAAAATAAAGCGTTTTCCGTCAAAGTAGGGTAGAAGTATGTTCTACCCTTAGATTGTGAATTTTTACCGCCTTTCTAAGCGTTTTTGAACGTCTTCCAATGTCTCTTCAATTGAATCAATGGACGAAGTTAATTGGTCTTCAATAATTTCGCGTGTATTTTCAATTTCCATAGCAGACGTTGAAGTGCTAGAACGTAAATTCATTGTTTGCACGGTGCTACGTTGAAAATTTGTGTTCATTTCATTTTTAAGTTGTTCCATATCCGTAGCACTTGCTACACCACCACCACTTTGTCCATCAAAGTTGCTTTTTGCGGCCATTTGTGCAAATTGTTGAGCTTGTGCAGGATTACTCATAAAATCTTGAAAGTTAGAGTAGGGGATACCTGTGTTTTCAGCAAAAGACTGCCCTGGTAAATGGATATCTAAATTGCCTGATTTAGAGTTTTTCATTAAACTCATTTCTCCGCCTCTTGTTTGCATGGTTGCGATAGTGTTTGGTTGCATTTTTTGCAATGCTGATACGTTTTGTTGACTGTTATATTCATCAATTGCTGGAGCAAGTCCTGAATCATTTTGTGCGGCATTTAAGGTCATAACTGGAATATTTTTTATATCTTGTCTTTGAGCGCTCATAGGTTTAAAAGTGTCACTCCCTGCACCAAGAGGCTGACCAATTAATAAATTGCTCATAGGATCTATGGCATTCATTGTGTTTTCGAGTGTTTCTCCAAATTCACCTGCATTTGCAATACCAACTGAAGCAGCAATAGAGGTTAACGCCTGACCTAAAAACCCGAATTTAGAGTGAGATGCTTTTGCATGAATATCTTGGGTTGCAAGATGTTTAGTTGCCTTTACATTCCTATCTGCAATTTCCATGTCATTTTTATGCTCACCCATACGTTTTTCACTCTCAGCAATTTGCTCATCTAATTTATGCGCTCTTGGATGGTCATCATCAATGCGTCCTCTTTGTCCTTTTAAATCATCCAAATTTCGTGATTCTTTGTCAAAAAGCTCTTTACTTGCACCATATTCTTCGGTATAATTTTTTATATCATCGTGAAAGGAGCCACCATGTTGGGAATCTACATCATTGGTTTTGGATTGTTTTGTTTTATCTCCAGCTTTATTTATTTCAGATTTTTTGCCAGATAGCCCTAATTGCCTTCCTAGGGCTATTCCCCCTAATCCAACAGCTGTTCCACCCACTCCTGCAACAATCCCAGTTGGACTTACACCTAAGAAATCAGCTACTTCCGCTAACGTTTCATCTAACGCATTTTGTCTAGTATTTTTAATTAAATTTGCATCTCCTGTGAAATCTGCAAATTCTTGCGCAGTTTCTTTATCTGGCATATTAAATTTACCAGTTGCTTTATCGTAAGATATTTGTTTTCCACTGTGAGCTTGTTGGTGCATATTAAATGCTATGACTTTTTGCAACTTATCACTGCTTATGTCATAGATTGCACCACCTTTTTCAATACTCTGATTATCTACGGTAGTTTTATCCCCTGACGTCAAGCTACTCAATGAAGAAGCTTGAACACTTGCGTTTTCGCCTAATGCCCCTGAAAACACCATGCCGCCAGCAACAAGTGCATTATGAGCGTTCATATTGTTTGCTTTGAGAAATGAAGTGCCACTAATCCAGTTATCAGGATTTGCAACACCATTTTTGTCCACTAATCCAGCTCTCTCGAAATCTGATCTAACCTCGTCATACCTGCCATCTTTTTCTGCTTTTTCTAATGCTTTTTGAATGAAACTTGCTCTATGCTCTTTTGGAGTATTTAATAGACCACCAACATTACCAACACTTTGTTCAGCGCTTACCATTGCGCTGTCTTTTACAAAAGCTTCATATCCACCTACATATTCCTTATCCGCAGTACTCATTGTCGTGGTAAGCGCACTCATATCAGCAGATGCTTTTCGTCTTGATGTATCAATATAACCTTGTGCTCCACCAGCACCTTCAATTGACCCAAATGTTGATGCTGTTTTACCTTGTGCAACGGTATTAGCAACATCACGAATAACATCAGCGAGCTCTTTTCCTGCTTTTTTGGCTTCATCACCATACTGCTTCATCTGTCCTTCAGTATCACCAATGGTTTGAGCTGCTTTAATAGTAGATGCATTCTCTGAAGCTTTGACATACCTATCTTGATTCGCACTTGAAAGCGCACCGACCCCTTTGACCGAAGCAAATTTTGCTTCTTCTGATGTTCCGAGACCTGAAGCGTATTTGTGATTCAATCCTCCACTCGAATCCATGGCAGTTTTGATGTAAGCGGCATCTTTTATCGGCATTTCTGCGGATTGTCCTGCGGCGGCTTTACCTCTGAGTGCAAAGGCATCTTCATCCGTTAGCGCATTACCATTTTTATCAGTATATTTTGCATCTGCCATAGCCGCTAAATTTGCGGAGTCAAACCCTGCTCGTCTACCCATGCTTTTGAGAGCTTTTGAGGTTAATCTTCCATCCGAGCCATTCGCAAGACCTGCATTAACTCGCCCCTCTGTCATTTTGACACCCTCTGCACTTTGCGTATATGCTCCCAACTCTGCTGAAAGCATTATCGAATCTTCTCCAAAGTCTGCTAGAGCGTTTCCCTCTCCTTTAATGCCACCTGAGTGACGTAAACCGCCTGATACACCCGATGATACAAACTCACCCATCGCGGTGTGTGTTCCTAATGTTGCCCCTGCACTGATGCCTTGCATGGTTTGACCTTTAATAGCTAAACCCGCATCAGCTAAGGCATTAGTACCCATTCGCTGAGCACCCCAACTTGAATTTGCGACTTCTGCACCTTTTTTGTACATGCTGTAAAACTCAGAGGCTCCCATACCTGCGGGTGCCGATATGCCTAAATGATCAAGCATCGCTTGATCTTGGAGTTCTCGCTCATAAGCTTCTTGTTTTGATTTTTGTTCAGCAGTGACTTCCTGTGCTGTTCTTGTATCATTACCTTTGTATTTACCCGCGATTGAACCTAATGCGCTCATTGCCATAGATACTTCACCGCTAAATACCATTGCAGGGATTGATAAAATGGCAATTACTCCAAGTGTACCTGCTACACCTGACATCGTTGCCATATAGTTGTAGTAATAAGGAATTGAATCTACTGTCGCAGGGTTTGATCCGAGTGAAGCTATAAAATCCGCGGCATGTTTTGAGGTATATTGATTGACACTTGAATTTACAAGTACGAGCGATATTTTGATGAATTCATAGGTTGTAAGACCTTTTGTGAAGTTTTTCCAAATGACAAAACCTTTTTCATATCCAAATGCTGTAGCCACTATCATCACTAACATGGATATTGAGTAAATGATTCCTAACATGTAGTGGTACCCAAAAGGCAAGACTTCAGATACCCATTTCATCTGTCCTGCACCTTGCATTTGCATTTCAGCCAACGATGCTCCTGCTGTGATTCTATTCGCTAAATCTTGACCTGAAGACATATCGATTGCAGTATTGGCAAATGCTTTACTTAAAGGTGCTCTTGATGCGGCATTGATGATGAAGGCATCCATCTTGCCAATCTCACTGGAGATAACAGTATCGTTGATTGTTCCACCAAGCGTTAAATAGGAGTGTACAACATCAGGTGAATTAAGGTTCCCAGTTAGAACTTTACTTAGCCTTTCTTTTAATTTTGCGGCAATGGTCGAGTAATGAGAAATGACATTATTATTCCAAAAAACATCGCATTGATAGCTTTTTTCACCATTTATTGAGTCGATGAAACTGAGTGTATAAGAACTTCCTGTAATACCTAAACTTGATGGATCAATTGATTTAAAAAGATCCTTTGATGGGTTTTTAAAATTGATGACAAGATCTGGGTTAACATTCAATGCTTGCTTTAAACCACATTGTTCCACATAGGCAGTGAAGGAGCGTACAAAGAGATTTGTGGCTTCATCATTCGATCTATCAAATGAGCTAAATTGTAAAATTTTTATAAGGTCATTAATTGCATTGCCTGATCCAATAGCTGTAGATGAAGCACTAGCCAAATCAGGTTTTAATAATGCTGTTGCATCTTCATAGAGTATCATTAAGCTATCAGTTATTGTTGAGACCGTACTGGTCACTAATGCAATAGGATAGGGGATATTATCAATCTTCGCGTATGTTTGCGCAGGTAATCCAGCGTAGATCGTTTCTGTCCGTAAATCTTCTATGTGCATGGAAGCAGATGGAACTGTAGCCGTTGACATAGTAAGGATGCTTGCTGTTACATAGGTTAAATTTGTGAACAATGGTTTAAATGTTCCAGAGGAACTCATTTTATAGGCAGTGTAAGGCAAGAAAAAAAGCATAAAAAGGGCAATAATCGTTTGTAGCTTGCTACTGGTTGAAACAGCTTGAATTAAAATAAATGCGTTTTCTATACTTTCAATATCCCCATAGACAAAAATACCAAAATCTTTTCGGTACACCGAAGTGCTTGAAGTATCAATGGTGTAAGCACTTGCATTTACAATAAAAAGTGAAACCAAAATGGCAAATTTCATCAACATTATTTACTCCTCATTGTCTCTGGAAAATTGAGATAGTGGTCTGCCCAAGAAGCGATTATTTTTTTGATGACCAGTGAAATAACTGCAAGTGATAACACATAAAAAACCCACATAAAAAAAGTATTTCTAAGTGAGAAAAAAACTGAAAGCAACGCCCCTGTTGTCAGTAAAAGAGCCACAATATAGGTGATCAATGCGACCATTAATACTTTGTCTTTTTTGGGAAGATTTTTTAGAATAGGTAGCGATTGTTTCATCGATTTACGATTCTTCAAATTTATAGCACTAATGAGTGTTTGAAAGGTATCTTCATTAATATAATGAATTGCGCTAATACCTAATGTGACAAACATGAGGAGCTCCATTGGTACATGTGCAAGTAATTTTGTAATACTCGGGATCAATGGTGAGTGTGCCGCAATAAATAAATTTATTAACAACCAAAAGAGAAGGGCGGTAATTAGGAATTTGAACGCTCTATTTACAGAATTCATTTCTTATGTCCTCTAGGATTTCTTCATTGGTACCAGCAAGTTTTTTTACTACCAAAATTGCATGCTTACAAAAGTCAAGTGTTTCATTTGTGATTTGTTGTAAGGGAATAATGGGTATTAGCTTTTCATCACAAAGCGATTTGAGATATTTGAACTCAACAAATCCAATTGAACTCATTGATGAGATAATCATTCGCTCTACGCAACCACTCAGCAATGCTTTAAAGAGCTCATTTGAATTTGCACTTAGTATGGAGTCTATGATGATTTTAAATCTCCAACCATTACCCACACAGAAGTTTTTTAATAAACGCAACTCTTCCTCTGGTGTGAATTCGTTACATGTAACATCACTTAAGTAGATCAAGGTATAAAACTCTTTAGGTTCTCTGCCTAATTCCATCATGACTTTACGATAAGAAAAAAGTTGTGGTTTACCTTGTTGCTTCGGTTCAGGATGAATTTTGTCGCTTTTAACCCAATGCGTGATTGTTGTCCTGTGTACACCAATGGCTTTAGCGAGATCAAGTTTAGTCATTAGTTCTTCCATGTCCGCCTCTTATTTGCCATTTTGAGTGTTTAAAAAGGAGTCAATTTTTTTATCAAACTCCGCTTCGCGCTCTAAGACACGACTCTCAGTGTTAACTTTTTGTTCTGGATCAATGAATTTTGATTCACTAAAATCAACGATAGGCCCTTGATAACTGTATTTTGATTTTTCTTTTGGCAATGAATTCGTCACAACAAAATCAGGTTGCACGGCAAAGAAAAAGACATTATGTTCCTCATTTAAAACATGATTGTTGTCTTTGTAAGAGGTAATACGTGTTTTTAAAACGACTCCCATGTCAATCACCGCACGCTGTGTGGGCGAATTATCTCTCATGACTGGATCATAAACCTTTTTCTCCTCCCTTTCTTGCATAACAACTTTGTATTCAATTGTTGGCTCAGTTTTTTTAGGTGCATCATTTTTTCTGGAGCAACCTGAGATTAAAAGAGGAATTAGGCATATCAAGATGGTTGTTCTTATATTATTTTTTGACATCAAATTCTCCTGCACAATCACATTGAATATTTTGGTAAGCTGTCGATGCAACCTTTTTCTTATTTTTAAAGAGTAAATATGCGTCACCACAAATACCTGCGTCGGAGTAATCGCATCCGTTCTCTTCGCAGTAGCCTTTTTCTTCACCAATGTTGATTATCTTTCCGATACAGCCTGTAAAAAGTAAAGGGATAAATAACAGAGTTAAATAGATTTTTTTCATTGCTCAAATCCTTTGTGTTCAAAATAATCAACATCAAGTGGTGTGTATTCTTCCATGGTTAATTGTTCACCACCTTCAAACCATATTGAGACTTCTCTACCTGCTTTTAATTCAATTGTTGGGTTGAGTTGTTCCAAGATCATTAAATAATAATCACTAAATTTATCAAGCGTTGTTGATGCAGTTTTAGTGGTTCCTTCTGTGAATGAATCTTTTAAATTATCTGCTGTAGTAGTGGATGTTGCACCAGGATAAGTGTAAACAGTGCTACTGCTTTTCGTTGAGTTTTCTAATGCTTTAATCGCGCCTTCTAGTATTGCTAAAGGTACTGCTTTTTCAATAAGTTCACCTTCTTTCGTTACAAGGCGACCTTTTAATCCTTGTTTGCCTGTTTCTCCATTGACCCAACCTTTTACATTGCCGACAAGTTTGTAATATTTTCCATCATTATCTAATGCAGAACAAGAAATTTTAGTAAGTCTAATATCTGCACTAGACGTAGCAAAATTTCCCGTTGCAGCGGCTTGAAGAATACACTCTCTGATATTTGCAGTGTGACCATTTGATATAAGCATTTCACCAGAAGTTGAAAGCCACACAACACGGGTTAGATCATTTCCTTTTTGAAGTGTTGGAACATCTGCACCAGCGACAAGTGTCGCTCTTTGTACACCAGCCATCATGGTCATTTTTGGCATAACAATAGTGGTATTATTGTCTTCTATTGTCATTGTAGAAAAATTAAGAGGTGCAGAATTGTCGTTGATATCATCCTCGACATATTGAGGCTTCTGATTGATTTGAGCTAATTTTTGTTGTATTTGACTTGGTGACATATCTCCTTGTTTCCCCTCCATTTGTGGAAGTGGAGGGAGAGATAGTTTGCTGTAGTCTAAAGAAGAGGTATTAGTGTCTTTTTTTCTTGATTCAATTTGAGCAATTTTTTCTGAAATTGTTAAGTTTTTTTGATCGGTATATTGTTTTGCATCATCACCGATGCTCTTAATCTCATTTTTAATATCAGAGAGGGCATCAGTTATGGTTTGCTTATTTGCCTCTTGTAAAACCACAAGACTTTGTGTCACACTGGCTTTTGTATCATTAAGTTCTGAAGAAATGGTGTTTTGCACTTCATTCATTTTTTTATCAACGTTAGCTTCGACTTTTTTAATATCTTCACCTAATTGATTAATTTGCTGATCTTTGATCTCTTGCCATTTATTTAATGGATTGACTTCAAGTTTGAGTTCTTGAACTTTGGTTTCTACCTCTGGTCGTTTAGAATCACGCCACATGAATAAGCCCCATTTGGCAAATACAAAAATAAGGAAAAGGCCAAAGGAAAGAAACATCATGACACCAAAAATTCTTTGTAATGTTTTTTTTCTAATGTCACTCACTTTTTGATCAAGCGTAGATAATTCAGCTAAAGCATCCATTTCAGAATTTTTATTTTGGTCATTTGGAACAGAGAATTTATTCAGTTTTTTTAATAATTCTAATGCCTTATCTGTGAAGTTCATTAAAGAATTTTTTGTTTGATCGGGATCTGCATTAGGTAAAGTATTTTCATCTACATCTCGATCATAGATAGAACCTTTTTTGAAGGGATTAATCATCTGCTCCCCTTTGTTTCACGATGAATAAGCGCGTGCTTCTTCCTGGTTCTAAGATGTCGTGGACAAAGGTAATACCATAGATTCCTTTTTGTCCTTTAAAGATTCCTGCATCAGTATTGATCGTGTCTTTTGTTGTATTTTGCATAATGTATTCGACACCTGAATAATTCTTGCCTTGGAATTCTTTTATTAAACGAAAATGCAACCCTTGACTCGTAAATTCGCCTTGCTTTGATATAACCTCGTATCCCTTTGGGGGCTCATTGTTGTAAAGTGATTTCGTGATACCTACAACGACTTTATCATGATTGGTTGACTCAAATTTTTGAGCAACATCTTTTTTTGCTTCATAATCTACAAATTTGTAAACACTATCCTGCACATCATCTTTATTTTCTACAACACTTAAGTTGATAATAATGGGGTATTTTTCGTATCCAAAAACAATCAGTTGCGTTTCACCGACTTTGCGAGGATAGAATTTGAAAAAATTTCCTCCTTTTTGCCATTCGATCGGTTTTTTATTGCCATTCATAGGTGGCAATGGTGGCGTGGAAGAAGTTTGCTTTAGCCCATTTGGTGTTGCCTGCATAGGATTTTTTTTATCATCAAGGCTTGGTAATGCGTAATCCTGAGATTCGCTTGAAGAATGATTGTCAGTCAAACCATCTTTATTCGCACTAGCAGATGATAAAGATACAAATGGCGTAAAATCATGGCTTTTTATTTCAAAAGGAAACTCAATAGTGCTAAACTCTTTTAGAGGGAGCAAAAAAGTGATTTTACGCACAATAGGGATGTCCTTAGCCTGAGCTTGACTTGTTATCAAAGCAAGAGCGATAATGCTACTGTAAGCAGTTAGTGCCGAAATCTTCAACATATAAAACTCCATCATCGTATATTTTTAAATCAACCGCAAAATGACATTCTTTTTTGGGCATAGTCTTAGTACCGATTGATATCTGAGAAATGCCGTTATAGATTAGTCTGAATTTATTTTTCTCAAGTTCCTGTGGTTCAGATGCTTGCATAATTGTGAACGTTTGTTTGATCTTGTTGGTAACGATATTTTTTACAAATTCTTGGATTTGGGCATCTTTTTTAATTGCAAGAGAGGGGCGCATCATTTTTTGTAAAATTGCGTATTTGTGTGCTATATCTCCTGCCTCAAAGTTGGTCATTTCATCTGCTAAGTATCTACCCCAAACATCATAGTATGAAGCGTCTGCCCAGTTAAGCCCACGTCTAATTGTGAGATCTTTGGATTGATAAATAGTTGACGGCATTTCAACATTTACAGTGACGGTATCTTTTAAATTTAAGTATCCAATGACAAGTGCGATAATTACGATGATAAAAAAGATACATGTTTTCCATAGTATTTCGTTGACTTCAATTAATGCTGAATTGATGTCTTCGTAATCAGTTCCAGCTTTTATGATAAACCAATTTTTCATTTCTCCTCCTCTCTAATCAGCAAAAAATTTATCACTTCCATGAGGAAGATAATTTTTAGTATCTGCGTGTTTTAATTCAGGCCATTTTTCTTCATCATGATGAAGTTGGTATAGCCCTTTATTGAATAACCAATGTCTTAAATAACCTTTAGATGAATTCTTTTTTGCTTTTACGTAAACATAAACAACAACCCAAGTCACAGCCATAGAGGAAGGCATTAGAAGCAAAATAGGTATTCCACCAAATGTTAATACAGAGTAAAATGCAACAAATACGAAGAGTGTTATACCTACCACATCAATAGTAAACATTGAGAGCATTCTAAAGTCGTTAAAATGCCTTAAAAACTGTACTCGTTTATGTCGCATTTGATCCTCCTAGATAATAAACAAGGGTGTTAACCACCCTTGTTTTACCAACCTGCTGCTGGTTTGATGTTTGTTGAAGTGAAGGCATCGGATACCTCTGGGGCAACACCGATAACAACACATCCAATAATCGCAAAAATAAATGGAAGCCAACGTGACATAATCACGGAAGCAACAATACCCGCAATGAGTAGCCACATGATGATTACTGGGAAGGCATGATCAGAAGCCTCTTGTTTGAAAATACTTTTGAGACTTTCTAATGGGTCAGCCGCAACAAGATCAATGGGTGCAAAAAGAATCAATGCGACGATTCCAAAAACCAAAACTGTCACATTTAAAATTTTTTTATACTCTTCTGCCGGTGTTAAAGAATTTGGTCTGTAAATACATGATGTGCTCATTAGCTACTCCACTTTGGTTTCTTTTAAAGCGACAGCTTCAATCGTAGAAAGAATGTAAACATCACTTCTGATTTCAAACATTTGTGTATTTGTGCGAATCTGTGTGACTGCATCAGCACCCATATCTTTCAATTGTTTGTCAAACGCTTCATCTGCCTTTTGGTTTGCATCGTCAATATGACCTTGGTACATTTCTCTCGTGGTACCGTTTAAACGACCAAACAACTCTTTTATTTTTACACTTAGCTTGACCAGATTTGGTTGCGCTAATTTGTTGACGGCAACATGTCCAATTACTTGGTATCCATCCGTATTGGTAACGACTTTAACCATGAGTGCTCCTTTTTTTATATTGAATTTTTTTTGCTAGTGCTTTTTTATGGAGGTTTAAGAACGTTTCTTAGCGTAATCATAGTGTCGCACCTTGGTCTTCACTTGCCATTTTTCGCACGATTTCAGCAGGTCTCAAATGCTCTTTATCTACAGCACGATGAATTCTTTTTTGTTCTTGTTTGGCTCTTTTATTGACCAAAAAGACCATCAAAATATAAAAAATTCCTGCAAGCAATAACCCGTTAAGAAGATGACTTAAAATGAAATCTAATTTGTCAATAGGCAAGGGTTCAATAAAACGATAAAGAAGCCTTTTGAGTACTTTGTGTGATTCAAGCAATTGAAGTGTTTGTTGTTTTACGATTATCCAATTTATTGCGCTTATTGACCAATAAACTAATACCGTAGTGGCAATGTAGACTAATTCAAAAACCATCCAACTTTTTCTCAAAATGTCAGCGTATCTTTTGGTTTTCGCAGGACCCAAAATAAACTTTCTCATCCTGAATGTGATATACCCTGGAAAGAAACTATGTGAGAGCACAAACAATAAAGCACAGTAGGCACTTAAGATACTTTTCGTAAAAAGCGAGATACCAAGGAAGAGGGCGATACCAACTATTAGAGATAGGACTGAAATGTATATTGTTCGTAAATTCCTAATACCGAGCCATCTAAAATCAACATCAGTTATCAAAGCACTTGTGTTTGCTACAAAATCAACTTTTGATGATGCAACCTGCTGTAGTTGTTGCTCAAGCATTTGAATTGACCAATGCAACATGAAATCTTTAAACCATGAGTTCTCTCGTTGACTGCTTTTATCACCAAGTGTTTCTTTCCAGTAATGATGTGGGTCTTTCGGTACATTTCTTTGGTCTGATCCTGAAAAAATATTTTGTTGTGATTGAGCAATATTGTGACCACCGGAATATTGATGTGTGCTATTGTCGTTTGTATGTCCGCCAGAACTATTCATTATTAGCCTTTACTCTGTTTAAATGAGGTTTTTTAGATACGTTTTTCATGCATTCATGTTCTATTGATTCAGAACACTCTTGAACCAAACTAAGAATCTTTTTTCTAGTTGCAATGTAATTTTCTGGACTTATTTCGCTGTCCTCGAACTTTTTTTGCAATTTATTCATGGCAGACTCCACTAGAATAACTGCCGTAAAAAGTAGGTTTGATTCAGGATTGGCAAGATGTTTCATCGGATTATGTTGAAATAATGGAGTACTAAATATGTGTGTGATGGAAACAGAATAAGCCCAATAAATACATATTCCGTTAAACTGAATGTTCCGAATCGCAAAAATGAAGGAAGCAATGCAATACGCGTATTTGGGAAGAGGGGGAAGAAAAATCCTCTAATTCCTCCGTTGGTTAACATATCACCTAAATCATGCATCAAAATACCGATGCTAAAAGAGTAAAAGAAAAGTTGGGTATAACTATGGGGTTCCACAAAAAAATATGTTAAAGTTAGGCAAAGTATCGGGGTTATGAGATAGTGCGTAAACGTTCTATGCTTGAAAAGAGACGATATAACAACACTGAATAGCTTCAACTTATTCCCAATATAGCTTTCATCTTCGTCAATATCTGGAAAGATTGAGCCAACAATTATTCCGCTTAGGATTATCACAACAGATACAAGTGAGGAGGGCGAGTAAATAGGGTAGTGCTGTTTAACATAAGTTAATGCGCCAAACGTTATGGTTGAAGCTAATAACATGTGCCCTTTTGCTGTCATCGCTTAGCCTTTGAAAATCTTTTTTCAATAGTTCTAGCTGCAATATCAGATTGAATTAGGAATGGTGAATAAATAGTTTGTTCTTTGTTTTTCTCTTCACTGTGATGATTAAAAAGTGTTGTGTAGATTATTTTTTTGAGTTCTTCTGAGAGTCCAAATTTTTCTAAGACATCAATCGCAAATCTAGCACTGGTTTGATCGTGTCTTTCATTTTTGTCTTTAAATCGTTTTTGCACAATTGGAGATTTACCAAAATCGTGCAGTAAGCAGATATTGACAACGATGTCCTTAATGACTTGCGGTTGATCTTTGCATATCTCAAAAGAGCATAATGCGCAATTCAACGTATGATTATGTAAATTAGTCTTAGAAAGAATCTCATAATCAGAGAGAGCGGAGAATTCAGAAATAAGAGTCGTATTATTTGGAACACTTGAAACTCCTTTAAAATTGAACTCATGCATACAGAGCATTAGATATTTTGCAAGATTTGAGAACTCCTCTGTTTTAATTCGAGACAGAATGTAATCTTGATAATCGTCTAATCCATTTTTTCTAATTGGATCTAAGTCTTTTTCTTGGATTACGGGGATTGCGTCCACAATGGATTTCTCAAGACTTTCATTTGTCTTATTAATCGTTCTGAAAATTTCAACTGTTGCAGCAAGTTTCACGTAAAATTCAGGTAGGCTGTTTTTTACTAGCATGGTTATGATGCTTTTTTCTTTAAAACAATAAAGCGTGCCGGGTAGGTTAATAACTCACCATTTTTGTTTATCGTTTCAAATACGTCACCTTTAATAAAGCACTGCTGAATCTGTGTTAAATCAAACGGTAGAACGTTTCGTAATCTTTTAAAGCCAATTGAACTGTAATCACCAAGATTAAGCTCACCATTATGCATGGGAAACTCCTTTTAAGATAGTTTTAGTCTGTTTAAGGTTATGAATATTTTTTGAGGTAAAATAAGTGTTTATTTTGTTTTTGAAGCTATTTTTTAAAGATTTTTCTATTAATGACGACATTGCTTTAACTTTGAAAATTACAGTTTTCAATAATTAATAAAAACGATCGTTACTGAATTGAGATGGTCTATTTGTCAATGTGTGTGTGCAAAAGATGTTTAAGTACATCTTTATGGTTGGTGAGTTAGTATGAATTTACTATGAAAAACATAAGTTATTCTAATAAGGAAGTGCCATGTTTAGTTTTTTTCGTCCATCCGAACAAACAGCCTTTAACGCCTCATCTACGGGTCATGTTATTGTAACTTTAAGTCTTCAAGAACAATCCATTTCCACCGCTTTTAAAACCATTTCGTTTAAACCAAAAGTTGTTTTAGGTTTTGTCTCTCCTTCTTTGGATTTTAACGCGATTGCTTCAAAGCTCAAACAAGCGCTTCCTCCTGAGACAACATTGATTCTCTCAACAACAGCGGGCGAACTGTGTAGCCTCAGTGGCACAAACCCCCTTCCCTCACTCTATTCCTCGGCAGGCGCTGGTGAAGGCGATAACATTGTTTTAATGCTTTTTTCTCCCGAAATGATCAGTGATGTGTATGTTGCTTCAATACCTCTCAAAAGTGAAGATATGGCAACGAGTGGCAAAACAGCGGCGCAACGTTCTGCTTTGATTGCAGAAGAGGTTAAAAAGGTACGTGTGCCTTTTAAAATGCGCTCGGATGATACGCTAGGCTATACGCTCATTGATGGACTCAGTGCGAGTGAGAGTTTTTTTATGGAAGCGGTGTACCATGTGGCGAAATTCCCTTGTTTGCTTATCGGTGGAAGTGCGGGTGGTAAACTGGATTTCCAAAATACCTACATTTACGATGGAACGCGTACCTTAAGGCACCATGCGGTGGTGACGTTTATCAAACTCACGCCGCAGTACCGTTTTGGTGTTTTTAAGAGTCAAAATTTTAGAAAAACGTCTACGTCGTTTACCGTTTTGGATGCCAATCCGATTACGCGTACCGTGCGTGCCTTTCTCGATCGAAGTACGAATATGAGTGTTGGCGGCATCTCTGCGTTAACAACCCATTTTAGATGCTCTGCGAGTGAGCTCAATGCTAAGCTTGCCAATTATACGTTTGGGATTGAAATTGATGGTGAGATCTATATTCGCTCCATTGCATCGCTTGATGTGCCCAATGAGACGATTCATTTTTACTGTGACATCGAAGCGGGTGAAGAGCTTCTTTTGCTTGAAAAAACGGACTTTGTTCAGACCACGAACCATGACTTTGCGCAGTTTTGCCATAACAAGCCCAAAGCTATTGGCGCAATTTTCAATGACTGTATTTTAAGACGTTTGTGCAATACGCGTGAGATCAATCAGCTTTCTGTCTTTAATGAGATTCCTGTGGCTGGTTTTTCGACCTTTGGCGAGCTTTTAGGGGTCAATGTCAACCAAACCTTGACCGCGATCTTTTTCTATCAGGTAGAAGGTGCTAATTTTGAAGATGACTATGTTGATAATTTTGTGCAGAAATACGCTGGATTTAAGAGCTATTTTCTTTTACGAAAGATCAATCGCCAAAATATGGTCGATACCATCAACAAAGCGATGTTGGCTCAAATGAAAGAGAGCATGCCTGTTATTGAGACGATGGGATCAACGCTTCAAAATGCTGTGAGTGCCATCGATGCGATTGAAACGCAACTCTCATCGGTGGAAAAAGAGTTTGTTGTGTTTGCTTCGAGCATGGAAAAAGGGAGTGTTGACAATGCCAATCTTCTCCATGAAGTGGAAAATCTTACCAACAATGTCCGCGATATTCGCGTTGTTTTAAGTGTCATCTCTGACATTGCCGATCAAACCAATTTACTAGCACTCAATGCGGCGATAGAAGCGGCGCGTGCGGGTGAGCATGGACGTGGTTTTGCCGTCGTTGCCGATGAAGTGCGCAAACTTGCAGAACGCACGCAAAAAAGCCTCTCTGAGACCAATGTGTCGGTGAGTACCATCATCCAAGCAGTTGAGAATATCAGCAAAACGATGAGTAGTGTGAGTGGCGGACTTTTAGAAGTCTCCTCCAAAAGCAACGCGCTCTCTTCCGATATGGAAAATTTGGCAGAAAAAAGTCAGATCATATCCAAAGAGCTACGATCGCAATCTCAATTGACCAATGGACTCAAAGCGGAACTTGGCAAACTCAGTGTATATGAAAAAACTCTGAGCATTCTCAACAGCCATTAAACAGGTTCAAAAGGGCATTTTGCGTGCCCTCTTCTGTTTACATGTAATGTTTCTTAGTTAGACTCAATCAGCTTCGTGTATTTGTCTTGAAGTTCGATGTATTTGGCTAAAAGTTTGTGAAATTCGACCTCGTAGTTCATTGTTGTCTCATCGTTTGACTCTGTGGGTGTTTCACTTTTGAGAGGTTTTAAACTTGGAACTGTCTCATCAATGATAAACTCACGCTCTTCGCCCTCCACGTTTTTTTTAATCGTTTTAAGTTTTTTGGCATTGACCAATTTCACAACGCCAAAGGTGCTCATTTTGTATTTTACGGCGTACTGTTGCATCGTTATGAGGTTTTGCTCTAACATACGTTCCCTTTTACATGTAAAAAAATAGTCGTCGATATTGTAATCAATTAGGCTGAAAAAAGAGCCCTCTTCTTTACATGTAAACGCTTTTACATGGCTTAAAGCAAGGATAAAGTATAATAGCGCTTATCGTTACGAAACTCTCAACGATTTTTCTCCAATCACATTTAATTATCATGAAGGACATAGTATGGGTGGATTACTCAACAATAGCGTTAAAATGGAAAATGGTTACAAACTTGCAGGTCTAGCAACACTCCAAAAGCATACCGTTCCTTACGAGGGAAAACAGACCAATGTTGGAGCGGTAAACTCGGATAAAGCAAAACCGAGCGATGCTCAAAAAGCCAAAGCAAAAGCCAAAGCGAAGCAAGTCAAGAAAGATCGCAAACGCAATAAATAAGGCGTAAAGGGGAATTTCACCCCTTTACATGTAACGTTTAAATCGTACCTTTTTCGTACCATTTACGAAGCCACGCATCCATTGGATACATAAACTTATAGATGGCAGGAACGACCAGTAAGGTTAAAACAGTCGAACTTAAAAGTCCACCGATAATGGCAAGTGCCATTGGTGCGTTGGCTTCATGCCCTGCTCCACTGCCAAAAGCGAGTGGCATCATCGCGCCGATCATCGCAAAGGTGGTCATCAAAATCGGTCGAAGACGTTTTTCGCCCGCTTCTAACAGTGCTTCATCGATCGCTTTGCCCTCTTTGATCGCACGGTTTGCAAAGTCAACCACCAAAATGGCATTTTTCCCCACCATTCCCAAAAGCAAGATAATACCAATCATAACAAAAAGACTGAACGTATACCCGCTTAAATAAAGCGCCACCATAATACCCGTTAACGAAAGTGGCATAGAGATCATAATGATAAAAGGCTGAATCAGTGACTCATAGAGTGCGGCTAAGATCAAATAGATCAAAATAACCGCCAAAAGAACCGCGGCACCAAAGGCTGTTGCTGTGTCATTCATGTTTTCAACATCGCCCGTAAAACGGTAGTGATAGCCCTCTGGTAAGATCTCTTTCATCTTCTCTTCGACAAGCGCAACGACTTTATCGAGAGATGTTCCTACGATATTGGCGGTAATTAAGATTTTTCGTTCACGATCAAAACGGTTAATGGACGCTGTGCCTAAACTCTCTTCAAAGGCGATCAACCCTTCAAGTGCCACAAAATCGCCATTCGCATTTTTGACTTGAAGTTTTTTCATATCTTCCAACGACATTCTAAAATCATCCCTAAAACGAATCGTAATGTCAAATTGCTTGCCATTGTCCTCATAGTACGAGATGGCGCTATCGCTTGAGTACGCTGAGCCTAAAACAGCGGCGATCTCTTTGACACTCACGCCGACTCTTTGGGCATTTTCCCTAAGTATGCTTATTTTCATCTCAGGCTTGCCACTCTCGTAGTCTTGATCGACATCGACAATGCCCGGATTGGATTTTAAAAACTCCATCAGTTTCGTAGACGTTTCATCCAAGACTTCAAAACGATCACCCGTGAGAACGATTTGCAGCGGTGCGGTGGTGCCACCTGTGTTGAAATCATCGACTTTTTCAACTGCAATAACCAAATCTTTGGCATTTTTCATCTTGTTGCGGTACTGCTCGATCAGCGTAAGTTGTGAAATCGTGCGCTCTTTAACCGGTTTTAGCTTCACGTAAATACGTGCCTTATGGATACTTTGCGCAGAATCATACCCAATAGAGACAATAGAATATTCGATAGAAGCATCTCCTTTAAGCATCTCATCAATCGGAATCACTTTTTGTTTCATTGTCTCAAGATTGATACCTACAGGACCTTTAATGGTGATCTGAAATTCGCTGTTGTCTTGCATCGGAAGAAAGTCCATGCCCACTTTGAGTGTCATCGAGGCAATCAAAAATCCAAATGTTACCAAAACCGTCAGCGTTTTAAAGCGAAGCAGTGGTTTTAAAAGTGCCACATACCCTTTATCGACTGCTTTTAAGATGGGCTCTGTGGCATGGTAAAATTTACTCTCTTTGGCATTTAAAAGACGCGCTGCAATAGAGGGAACAAACATAACCGCCACCAGATACGAGATGACAATACCCGAAGCCACGGTCATCGCAAAGGAGTTAAAGAACATACCCACGATGCCATCCATAAACGCGACAGGAATAAATACCGCTAAAAGTACGGAAGAGATCGCCAAAATGGAAAATGCCACCTCTTTAATACCCTCAAACGAGGCTTCAAAAGGTTTCATGCCCTCTTCCATCTTTTTCATAATATTTTCAATCACAACGATCGCGTCATCGATGAAGATACCAATGGCAAGGGTGAGACCAATGAGTGTCAGACGGTTAAGATCGTATCCTAACGCGTTCATAATCGCAAACGTACCAATGACCGACGTAGGAATGGCAAGTGCGGAGACAATTGTAGCCGTTACATTGCGTAAAAAGGCAAAAACGATGATAATCGATAAAAAAGCACCAAAAATAAGGTCAAA
Organism: Sulfurospirillum multivorans DSM 12446; assembly: GCF_000568815.1. NCBI lineage: Bacteria > Pseudomonadati > Campylobacterota > Epsilonproteobacteria > Campylobacterales > Sulfurospirillaceae > Sulfurospirillum > Sulfurospirillum multivorans. Next base: position 1,656,748 of record NZ_CP007201.1, on the reverse strand, counting down.
GCGTACATTGTCGATGTTGACCATAATTTTTTCAGACTGATCTTGCAATATCTTAATTTCGTTGCTTTTCCCTGCAAGAAGCTGCAAATCAGGCATGATTTTTTTAACGCCTGTGATGATGTTGAGCACATTTTCACCTGCGATTTTTTTAACTTCGAGCGTAACCCCTCTTTGTCCGTTGTAGGAAGAAAAACTTTTCGCATCGCTGAGCCCATCGACGATAGTTGCTATATCTTTGAGACGAACGCCTGGTTTGACCAAAAGATTCTCAATCTCTTGAATATTTTCCGCGTCGCCTTCAGCTTTGATGATGATCTCTTGATCTTTGTTGATCATCTTTCCAGCACCTTGCTTCACATTTTGCACCGAAACAATGCCACTAAGATCGGAGGCACTGAGGTTGTATTTGTTCAGCAAAAAAGGATCAAGAAAGATGCGAATTTCGCGCTCTTGAAAACCGATGATGTTGACTTCACCGACACCTTTAACCCTCTGGAGTTTTGGTTTGAGCTTTTCATCGGCAAGCCGCATCAAAGCGATGTCATTTTTACCATCACTCGCCACAAAAAGGTTTATAACACCACCCGTTGCACCGAGTTTTTTAACCACAGGTTTTTCAACTTCACTGGGAAGATTGAGTGCGCCGATTTTATCGCGGACATCGTTGGTTGCGATATCGATATTTTTGGTCAGCTTAAACTGAATCGTAACAACACTAAAGCCTTCATAACTGGTCGACATAAGCTTGTCGATGCCATCCACGCCAGAAACTGCTTCTTCGATCTTGTCGGTGACTTTGGTCTCGACCGTGGAAGGATCAGCGCCATTGTAAATAGTCTGAACCGTGACAATTGGAAAGTCAACATTAGGGTAAAGGTTGATGGGCATCGTGTTGTAGGACATCAAACCAAAGACGATGAAGGTTAAAACCCCCATTAGGGTCGTAATGGGACGGTTGATCGCTAATTTATACATTGCTTATTCCACACTGATCGTGCCGTTGCCAAATAGACCTGGCATCAGATCGACCGCTTTGACTTCGGCTTGCATTTCACGCGTACTGGCTATAATGGTTGGGTAGATTTTACTGATGACCCCTTCATGTTTTTTATCGCTACCATCAACTTTATAGGTAAATTTTTGCCCTACTTTGATTTGGGTCCAGTACTTTTCATCGAATTTAAGCACAAGCTTGACATCGTGGGTACTTTCAACGCTCAAAAGTTTGGTTTGTGAACCTAGGACGATGTTGCCAAGTTCCGTGTTTTTCTTACTCACCACCAAATCATACGGAGCGCGAAGTTCTGTTTTTTTGAAGATAATCTCTTTGTTTTGGGCGTTCAAGAGCTGAATGTCTCTATCATAGAGGTAATTTTCCATCTTCTCTTTGTCGATGACATCTGCTATCTTGGCGTAGCGTTCGTATGTTTTAACCGAATGTTCTGCATTTTTACGAGCACTTTCATACTCATTTTTCTCTTGTGCATTATTTAAAGCAAGGAGCAAATCACCTTTTTTGACACGGTCGCCAACGTTTACATGTAAAGCACCTACAACGCCTGAAATGGAAAGACCAAGCTCGGAACTTTTCTCGCTGACAACATCAAACGTTGCATAAACTTCCCCTGCAATGAGGGCTTGAAACATAAACAGAGTAGTGATTAAAATTTTTTTCATTGGATGGCTCCTTTTATCTCTTTACCCATTTCGTAGAGTAAGACGGCTTTTTGGTATTCCACTTCATTCAAGGCTGTTTGAAGCTGGGATTTGGCATTGAATTTATCGCTAAGGGCGTCAAGATACGTGACGTTGTTGACGATACCTTGTTGAAATTTCTTTTTGACGAGTTCGTAGGTCATTTCAGATGCGGTGAGTTTTGCATGAGCTGCTTCAATTTTTGCAAGCGCTGTTTTATAGCTGTTTTGAGCACTTTTAAAACTCGCTTTGGCTTTGGCTTTTTCATACGCCAAATCACTGTTTTTGGAAAGGTACGTCTTTTGTGCCGCTTGATAACTCGCGGAAGTGGAACCAAAGTCAAAAATCTTCCATTGCATGGAAAGTTGCACGGTGTTTTGACGATCGGCGTTTGAGTCCCATGCAGGGTTGGCGTAGTCGTATTTAAAACGTGAGTAGGTGTCTTCTATTTTGATGGTTGGAAGATGTGGCGCTTTGGCGACGTTGGCTTCGGCTTTGGCACTTTGCGCACTCTGTTCTAATGCCAAAATATCAAAACGTGTGGCATCTTCCACTTTTCCTTCTTGAAAGGCTATGATAGAGCCTGATTCTACACTTACCTCTTTACCTGTGAGGTATTCAAGGGTGTTTGAGATGTTATTGAGCGTGTTGTCTAGGGTTAAAAGATCGACCTTGGTTTGCTCGATGGTTGAGATGATCTTTTGAAGCTCATCGGCGGTTGCACTGCCAACAGAGAGGTATTTGTCAAGTCGGTAACGCTCCGCTTCAAGCTGTTCCATCTTTTGCAAGGTTGATTCTCTGCTAGCCAGTGTGCTGATGTAGTTGTAATAATAATAGATGACGTTCAAAGAGACATCATTTTGCACCGATGAGAGTGAAAACGTAGCGGATTTAACAAGGGCTTGTTGTTGGTCAAACAGTGCTTCACGCTTCCCACCATCGTAAATGGTAAAGGAGAGTGTGGCAGAACCTGTCCTGCTACGCTCTGGATAAAGTATGCTCTCTTCTTGGTTGTAGGTTTGATTTGCCCCTAAACTGAGGCTGGGCATATAACCACTTTTCGTGGCATACTCTTTTTCTTTTGCCGCTTCTAAGCTATAACGTGAAGCTTCCACGTGTTTGTTTTGTTCTGCAAGGCTTACGAGTTCAGGTAAATTTCCCGCAAAAACAAACAGTGGAAAGAGGCATAAAAGGGTTAGTTTTTGCATGGTTCTTTCCTTAGGTATTGATCGAGTAAAAAGGCAATATGTTGGGTTAAATGTAATTGTGTTTGTTCAAAATTAAAATTGTTCATTTTGGATCGAATGACAACACCTTCCATGAAAATAATAATGGTATTGGTGAGTTTGTCCACATCGTGTACTTCAAGCTCTCCTTTGGCAATACCCTCTTGAATACACTGAAAGATAATGTCGTAATCTCTTTGACAAATCGTTGCAAAATAATTGGTGTAAAGCCCTGTTTTATCAATGAGCATGGTACTTAGGAAGTGTTGGTAAAGGGTCAAGAGGTCTTCTTTGTCGTGTTCTTCTTTGCATTCACTGAAATTAAAAAGCTCCAAGATTTTCTCTTTAGCGCTCATTGTTTCGGTAATACGTGCTTGAAATGTCTCTTGGTGACGTGAGGCTAACATGTCCCAAATAGCAAAAATAATCTCCTCTTTATTTTTAAAGTAGAGATAGATCGTTCCTTTGGCAACACCCGCACTTTTGGCAATCTCTTCGATGCTGGTCTGTGCAATGCCTTTTCGTGCAAATAATTCAATCGATGCGCTGGCAATATCGAGTCGTTTTTCTTCTTTGTCTATAATACGTGCCATCTACTCCCTTTCAATAATGACTGACGGTCATTCATTTTTGAAATACTACATTTTTTAAAGAAGATTGTCAATGGAATTTCAAGCCATTTTTTAAAATGGCTTGATGATCGTAAGAAGTATAATGAGTGCTGTCGTAATCTCAGGAATCACTCGAAAAACCCTGAAAAAGAGCAGGTTTTGAGAGACGCCCTCTTTGGTAAATTGCGTGATGAATTTCTTACATGTAAAGTGATAAACGACCATACATGCCGCCAACGTAAGCTTTAGATGCAACCACCCTCCACTTTTGAGCAGATAAGGATTGAGGTAGAGTAAGATAAGCCCAAACTTGATCGATAAGATCATCGCAATGGTTCCCACTTTGTAAAGACTGCTCTCTTGTACGGCAATTTGTGCCTGTGCATCATGGGTTGCCGTGATGTGGTAGACAAAGAGTTTGGGAAGATACACAAGCATGATCATCCATGTCGCGATGGAGATAACGTGAAATGCGAGTACAACGCTGTAGGTATCCATTTTGGTTCCTTATTAAGCAGGGTTAATGCTCGTTAGTATATAATCTGCCCAGAAATTTCCAGTGACATTTTACGACTCAAGGGATGACATTTTGCGACTCGATGACTTTAAGCAGGCTCCTGCGGAAGCGTTTTTGGTGATTCTCTCTTTTTTAACCAAGAACTATGCGTATGATGCAACAGCGTTTATGAAGGCGCGCGACATCACTCTGCAATCCTTACATGTAAAAGGTGGTAAGATCAGAGCGTCGTATCTTCATGAACTGATCGAAGAAGCGATCGCACGCTCAGGCGATGCGGGATTACTCTTTAAATTTGCCGAGTCCGTTACGCCTAGTAATCTGGGTGTTTTGGGCTATTTGATGCTGCATTCGCGCACGGTTGAAGAGGCGATCATTAAGTTGTGTCGTTACTATCCGCTCATCGGAAAAACGCTCAAACCTCTTTTTGTGGCTGAAAAAGAAGGGGCAAAACTCACGCTTTTCATTCACAAAGAGGGAGAGATGACGCATCTTGAAAAGTACAGTGCCGAGATTCATTTAAGTGCCCTGCTCCATCTCATTAACAAAATCATCCCCAATCCTATTTTCCCAAAACAGACAACTTTTCGGCATGCAAAACCTTTACATGTAAAAGCCTATCAGAGCATATTTGGTGAGACAATTCTCTTTGATGAGGTCGAAAACGCCCTCTTTTTTGATAAAACACAATTGGCGATGCAAACCAGTTATGACAATCCGTATCTGCTCAGCGTCTTTGAAAAAGAGGCGGAACAAAGTTTGGGAATGAGCGTACACGGAAGCCTCAAAGATCAAGTCTTAGGTTACATTCTCATCGCCACAGGAGAGCTCGACGTCTCATTAGAGAGCGTAGCACGCAAAATCGGCATGCACCCACGAACCCTTCAAAAAAAGCTCAAAGAAGAAGGAGTCAGTTTTGTAGCGCTTTTAGGTGAAGTACGTCAAAAGCTAGCAACACACTACCTCCAAAAAGGACTGGACACCCCCACCATCGCGTCCTACCTAGGCTACGCCGAACCCAGCCCCTTTTTACGGGCGTTTAAGAAGTGGTATGGGGTAAGCCCGAAGGTTTGGTTGGGGTTATATGTAAAGAGAGAGTTATAAGAGGCAAAATTAAAAGTTTAGTTCTTTTTTACTTTGGTTGATCTTATATGAACTCTGGACGTATTTGACGAATTGCTCTGGACACATCATTAATTACTTTGCCACAATGCTGGACGAACATATCGTTAACTTCAATCAATGTCGATACCTCCGATACGTCACCTTCGGAAAAGAAAAATTCGTCAGGTAGTTTTATTCTGAAAGGTAACGTATTAGCCTTTGCTATGAGCGTATCATAACTGCGACCGCGTCCATGTTTGAGTACGTTGATAGCTAGAATAAGATTATCAAAGCACTCTTTCAGATCTGTTTTCCCTTCATTGTCTAAGATTTTTTTAGCCTCTCCAAATCCATCGGTACAATCTAACCCTTCTTGCAAGTTAGCTTCAAAAATAGAGAACATACCGACTGCCAAAATCACTTTTTGTAGCTGTATCATCTGAAGAGTTTTTACTAAAGAAGTAGCGCCATTCGTTTGTAACGCTTCAATGGTTCGTTCGTTCGTATCACTTAAGGTTTTAAGGGTAAAGATTGCGCATCTATTTACAAGTTCGGTAAAGCTGTGCATAGTATAAGTCTCCAGAAGAGTTAAGGCTGAATTTTAATTTTATTTACATGTAAAGATTTTTTTCTTACTTTCACCAAATTATTGTATCAAAAATCAAACCACTAAAAGATCGAAAGCTTCGTTTTAGTGGTAAAAAGCTCTAACGCTTTCGTGCCTGCAAACGAGTTGCCTTTTTCATTGAGCCGTGGCGACCAGACGCAGAGGCTGAATTTGCCAGGGAGTGTGGCTAAGATGCCTCCTCCGACGCCACTTTTGGCGGGCAATCCCACACGGAAATCTCCGACTGAGTCGTACGTGCCACAGGTTAGCATAAGCGCGTTGATGCGCTTGGTTTGGCGTGCGTTTAAGATGGGTGTATTGCTCCAATGTTGAATGCCGCCGTTGGCTAAAAAGAGTGCCGATTTGGCTAATTCTTGGGTATTCATGGCGATGGAGCAGTGATGAAAGTAGGCATTCAGCACACGTGAGGGTTCATGTTCTAGGTTGTTAAAGCTTTTGAGAAAGTTTGCCATGGCGTGGTTGCGAAAACCTGTTTGTGCCTCGGACTTTGCCACGCTAAAATCAAAATTGATGTCATCTTTTGCGCACAGTGTGCGAATAAACTCCAAAACACTCTGGTGCGCGTCTTGAAGGTGGCTTAAAATGACATCGGTGACGACAAGGGCGCCTGCATTGATAAAAGGATTGCGGGGGATGCCATGTTCGTATTCGAGCTGGACGAGTGAATTAAAAGGCGTGCCCGAAGGCTCTTTACCGATGCGCTCCCAAAGCGAATCATTCGCTAATTGCATCGCCAAAGTGAGCGTAAAAAGCTTGGAAATACTCTGAATCGAAAAGCGTTTTTCATACGCTCCCACATGAAACTCTCTTCCATCAACGCACATAAGCGACATCGCAAAGGAACTAGGCTCAACGCGCGCAAGCTCAGGAATGTACGAAGCCACCCTTCCCTCACCTAAATATGGCGTGATCTCATGCAAAATTTCGTCAAGAATCGCTTGATACTCTAACATCACATCGCCCTATTTTTTAAGATACACTATTATAGCAAGTGAGAATCGCTTTACATGTAAAATATTGTGAGCGTTTAATAAGGTTTGTTTGAAGTAAAAAAGTGGATGGGGTGAAGGGATTCGAACCCCTGAATGCTGGTACCAGAAACCAGAGCCTTACCGCTTGGCGACACCCCAAAATCACGTTAAATTTCTTAGTGAAAATGAATCACCTGAACATATTTCGAGCGAAATTTTATCTTGACTTAGGTTAATGCAAATTGAAATGAAGAGAAAAAAAAGGTCATTGAGTGTCGTAAAATTCTAAGCGTAAAAAAGGTGACAAGATATAAGAACCTGTCACCTTTAATCAATTTTATCGTATCAAATTCTCTCTTGCCACTTCGATCAATTCATCGCCTTTGCCATTAATAATCGCTCTTAACATGTAGATGCCGAACCCTTTTGCATTTTCAAAAGAGATTTTTGGAGGCATTGCCAATTCTTGTTTTGCTATGGTTACATCAAGCAAAGCGGCGCCATCATAGGCAAGGAACTCTTTGACGCGCTCTTCCAAATCTTCAGGTTTTTCGACTCTCATGCCTTTAATGCCAGCGGCATTGGCGATTGCGGCAAAGTCTGGATTGGTTAATTCTGTGTTGTCATACCAGTAGCCACCTGCTTTCATCTCCATGGCGACAAATCCTAATGAACTGTTATCGTAAATCACGATTTTTGCTTTGATGTTATGCTGAGTCAGTGTCAATATATCGCCCATGAGCATCGCAAAACCGCCATCGCCACACAAGGCAATGACTTGTTTCTCAGGACTGCTCACTTTTGCGCCGATGGCTTGTGGAAGGGCATTTGCCATGGAACCGTGACTGAACGAACCGATCAGTTTTCGCTTTCCATTCATGCTTATATACCGCGCCGCCCAAACCGTAGGTGTGCCGACATCGCATGTAAATATCGCGTCATCACTCGCATAGGTGTTAAGCAGTTTTGTCAAATATTGTGGGTGAATCAACCCCTCTTTGCTGTCTCCACTGGCTAATTTATCAAACTTTTCAACCGTTGTTTTATAGTGTTCCAAGGCACTTTTTAAAAAGGTGTCATTCTCTTTTTGTTTGATTTTGGGCACTAAAAGTTCCAAGCTCGATTTTATATCGCCCACCATTCCTAGATTGATTTGGGTGTGTCTTCCTAGCGCTTCAGGTTTGATGTCGATTTGAACGATTTTTGCCTTTTGTGGGTAAAACGCTTTATATGGAAATGCTGAGCCTAAAATGAGCAAAACATCGGAGCTTTCCATCGCATAATAACCCGATTCATACCCGATGAGTCCTGTCATGCCGACGCTATTTGGGTTGTTTCCTTCCATGGAGTCTTTGCCTCCGAGTGCATGGACAACGGGAGCGCCCAGAAGTTTTGCAAGCTGCATCACTTCATTATGGGCATCACTGCACCCTGCCCCACACAGGAATGTTACTTTTTGATTGTCATTTAAAATTTTTGCAAGTTCGTTGATGTCCTCACTGCTTGGTATCACCTTTGGAAAACGCGGTTCGCTCCACAAATATTTGGCATCTTTTGGCATAGGGCGAAGCAAAATATCCCCTGGTATGACGATGACACTAACCCCTTTTTTTAAGATGGCTTGTCTGATAGCTGTTTCTAAAATATAAGGCATCTGCTCAGGAGTCGAGACCAACTCACAATAAACACTGCACTCTTTAAATAAATTTTCAGGATGCGTCTCTTGAAAATACCCACTTCCGATTTCACTCGAAGGTATATGCGAAGCGATCGCCAAAATAGGCACGCCATTTCGGTGACAATCAAAAAGACCGTTAATCAGATGCAAATTTCCAGGCCCTGAAGAGCCTGCACAAACGGCGATTTTACCACTCACTTTCGCATCAGCACCCGCCGCAAAAGCTGCTGTTTCTTCATGACGCGTTCCCATCCACTCAATTTGTCCCAATTTTTTCAAACTATCACTCAATCCATTTAAAGAATCACCTGTAATTCCCCATATTCTCTTAATCCCTACTTCGGCTAAAAGCTTAGCAAAGTACATCGCAATGTTGTCATTCATGAAAAATCCTTTCTATCTCGTTGACATGACGCCATTGTAATCCTTTTATGCTTGATGGAGATAAAATATTGAGTCTGATTTTGGAAAATAAGGGTTGGTGAAAAAAGCTATTTTTGTCTTTACATGTAAAGACTTTTGAGTCATAAAATGTTTACATGTAACGCTTTGTATTAATCAAGATTTTTAATGAGCAGTTTTTCTTCTTCAACGGAGAGAAAACGCCACTGAGCACTTTTAATATCGAGTTTAAAGCTGCCAATGCTGATTCTACACAATTCTAAGACCTTTAAAGGCGTGCCAAATTTTGGGTCTTTCAGTGCTCCAAACAGTCTGCGGATATGCCGATTTTTCCCCTCGTCAATGATAATCCTGAGTTTTGTTTTAGCACCTCCCATGCCCATTTTTACGACTTCAAGCGCTTTCAGTAACCCTTGCGGGCTTTCCACCCCTTTTAATGCTTCTGCGATATGCTCATCGCTCACATGACCTCTCACCCAAATCTCATAGACCTTGATGCAATTTTTAGGCGTGGTCAATGCGTGGTTTATTTTGCTGTTGGTCGTAAAGAGTAAAAGCCCTTTTGATTCAAGATCAAGCCGTCCGATGGGCATCCATCCCTCCTTAAAAGCCCACTCAGGCAAAAGATCATAAACGGTTTTTCGCCCAAGATCGTCAGAGCGTGTGACTAGATAGCCCTTTGGTTTGTTGAGGGCAAACAGCTCTCTGGAATCGCTTGGTGTTGCATTCATGAGGAGGATTCCTTGGCGTTTTCGATAAAATAATGAGGATAGACTATTTTTATATTTTATCGTGTTTCTATCTTTACATGTAAAGAAATTGAAGGAAAAGAATGCAAATCAATCGATTATTTGAAATTGTCTATATCCTTCTGGATAAAAAAACAATAACGGCGAGCGAACTATCTGAGCATTTTGAGGTTTCCATCAGAACAATCTATCGTGACGTCAACACGCTCTCTTCCGCGGGGATACCTATCTATGCGAGTCGTGGAAAAGGTGGCGGTATAGGAATAACAGATGGTTATGTACTGAACAAATCTGTTCTTTCAGACAAGGAACAAAACGAAATACTGTATGCCTTGCAGAGCTTGAGCATAACGCATCATTTAGAAGACGATAAGGTACTTTCAAGGTTAAGTGGTTTATTTAAAAAAAATGGGGTAAATTGGATTGAGGTTGACTTTTCTCCTTGGGGGAGCAATCAAAATCAAATATCTCAATTTACCACTCTTAAAGATGCCATTCTTGGCAGTTTGATCATCGAATTTGACTATATAAACGGCTTTGGAGAAAAAAGCAGACGAAAGATTGAACCTATAAAGCTTGTGTATAAGGTCAATGCGTGGTATCTTTATGGGTTTTGCTTATCTAAAAATAGCTATAGAACATTTAAGATTTCACGCATATCAAGTATTGGTGTCACACAAGAATGTTTTACCAAACGTGCTGAACAGAATGAAGAGCCTCAAGATAACGGGCATGAACAATGGATCACTATCAAATTGAAAATTTCTCACGATGGTGCATATAAGGCGTATGAAGAGTTCAATGAGGAAAGTATCAGCAAAAATGAAGACGGTTCGTTAAGGATAGAGACAGTTTTACCAGATAATAAGTGGCTGATGCGCTATCTGCTCTCTTTTGGAGATGATTTAGAAGTGGTTGAACCGCAACACATTCGTGATGAAATGTATAGGCAATCAGAGAAAATTTTTAAAAAATATCAGAGAAAATTTATAACATGACATAATGTAGTCCAGTTATCGTTTGTATAATGGATACAGCCATTTGGCACATCTACGAACGAGAAAGGAACTAAAATTATGAATAAGTCTCTCAATCTTCCACAACCCATCGACGACTATTTCACCGCAGACAGAGGTGATAGTGAGACTGTTGGCAAATGTTTCACTGACAACGCCGTAGTAAAAGATGAAGGCAACACCTACAATGGTTTAGCCGCCATCAAACAATGGAAAATAGATTCTTCAGCGAAATATACCTACACGTGTGTGCCCTTCGCATGCGAAGAAAAAGATGGTATAACAATGGTCACGAGTCGCGTTGAAGGTAACTTTCCTGGTAGCCCCGTTGACCTTCGCTATTTCTTTACCTTAGAGGGCACTAAAATAGCGTCCCTAGAAGTCATCCTATGAGCTTCGACCTTGAACTCACGGGACTCAGGGCTCTTGTGACAGGTGGCACAAAAGGGATTGGTGCGGCCGTCGTTGAGTCATTGCATGATGCTGGTATGACGGTCGTTGCAACGGCACGTTCGATCCCTGACACGGCACCTTCTGACATCATCTACATAGCGGCAGATCTTACGAGCGCAGAGGGATGTCAAACCGTTACAAAAGCTGTTCTTGACCGCCTCGGAGGCGTTGACGTCATTGTCAATGTCCTCGGTGGTTCGAACGCCCCAGGCGGCGGATTTTTAGCTCTCAATGACGGTGAATGGGATGCCGCGATCAATCAAAATCTGATGCCTGCTGTGCGCATTGACAGAGGTTTAATTCCCTCTATGATTGCGCAAGGCTCAGGTGTTATCATTCATGTGACATCCATACAACACGAACTGCCATTACCCGAATCAACAACCGCTTATGCGGCGGCAAAGGCGGCGTTATCCACTTACAGTAAAAGTCTCTCTAAAGAGATTACGCCAAAAGGTATCCGCGTGGTGCGTGTCTCTCCAGGGTGGGTTGAGACCGAGGCGGCTATTCAACTTGCCGAACGGCTCGCGGATCAAGCCAAGACTGATTACGAAGGTGGAAAAAAGATTATCATGGACGCCTTAGGTGGCATTCCACTTGGTCGCCCCGCTCGGACGCAAGAAGTGGCTGATCTCATCACGTTTCTGGTCTCCCCTCGTGCCGCATCCATAACGGGCATGGAATATGTGATTGATGGTGGGACTGTTCCCACAGCCTAATCTGTAGTGAGTGAAGATGAGCTATTTTTTCTTTACATGTAAAGGTCAAAAGTTTAGCCCTCTTCTCTTCCTGAAGGCGCAAACGTTCTATCTTTAGGTAATGTTATTCTTAATCTTATTTGACTATAGTGAGAGAAATGTTTAGACGCGATGCTTTTAAATGGAGAAAAACATGAATAGTCCAAAAATACCATTATCGGTTTTAGATTTAATTCCCGTAGGAGAAGGCTTCACCATAGCTCAAGCCATCGAAAACAGCACAAAACTAGCCCAAGGGGTTGAAGCGTTTGGATATAGACGGTATTGGGTAGCAGAACATCACAATTTTAGCGGAATTGCTAGTGCCGCAACATCGGTCGTATTAAGTTACATTGGAGCAAAAACTCAAACGATCAGAATAGGCTCAGGTGGAATCATGCTACCAAACCATGCACCACTCGTTATTGCTGAGCAATTTGGAACGTTAGAGTCTTTATATACACATAGAATAGATTTGGGTTTAGGAAGAGCTCCAGGAACCGATAGACAAACCATGCTTGCCCTTAGACGTGACATAAACAATGACGGCTCAGACTTTCCTCTGATGCTTGAACAGTTGCAATACTTTTTATCAGATCGTGCAGGCACAAAAGGGATCAAAGCAGTCCCTGGATACGGACTCGACATCCCCATCTGGTTGCTTGGCTCGAGCACGTTTAGCGCGCAATTAGCGGCAGAAAAGGGATTGCCTTTTGCATTTGCATCACACTTTGCACCTGATGCCATGGAAGATGCCATAAAACTCTATCGTGCAAACTTTAAACCCTCTTCCTCGTTAAAAGAGCCTTATATCATCATCTGCATTAATGTCGTCTGTGCCGAAACAACGGAACAAGCACACTACTTAGCGACAACAGAACTTCAAAAGTTTCTTCATCTCCAACGTGGTGATAATAGTCCGTTAAGTAAGCCAACACACGATATGAGTCGTTTATGGGAACCGTGGGAAGAGAAGAGCATACGACATAAAACACGTGAGTCCATCTGGGGAACGCCCGAATTTGTGAAAGAAAAACTTGAAAGCCTTATTAAGCGAACGGGTGCGAATGAAGTGATGATAAACTCTATGATCTATAACCCAGAGGATAGAATAAAATCTTATGAGTTGATTTCGGGGGTTTGGTTTGAGTGATGAGAGGCTACTTTTTATATTATTTTCTTTAGTTAAAGATTTAAAGTAATCTGTTCCTGTTATACTACATATTTTTCAGACAAAACACGGCATAACTCCTTTAAAAAATCTTTAATATAACTTGATAAAATAAATGTGTATTTATGAGTTAATTGTAATTGTTGACCATAGTCTGATTTAACTATTGAAATTATCCACTCTTTATTATTCTTTATATTTGGCTTTTCTCTAAACTCTTGATCAAAATAAAGTTTATTCTTTACAATATTTTTTAATTCGATATCATCTTTTGACCATGAAATAACACCACTTGCATGAAAAAAACAATTTCTAATTTTTATTGATGCTTGTATTTGTTTAAACAAAGTTACTTTTTCTAGATTAATATTTTTCTTTTTAAAGTATTCAAAAAGTTTATTAATTCCTACTCCTCTGATATCACTTATTAGTAAGGAACTATCTCTACTTTCTAGTTCTTTTGCAAGCTTTAATAAGTTATGTTCAAGAATTGAGATTAGTGTGAATAAATTACTAACATTAGTAAGATAAGGAAAAATTTTATTTATCTTGAATGATTCATATTCCCATCTAAGGTTTGCAGTTATCATATCAATGGCAGCTTCTTCATACATACTATATATTTCTTTTTCACGTTTTTTCTCTTCTAATATTAAGTAGTTACTTTTCCATATGAAATCTGAAATATGCATAAATTCTTCATCAATTTGTGATTCAATTGATGAATATTTTCTTTCTGAATTAATAACCATTTTTTACTATCCTAACATTGAGATTGAGAAACAAATTAGCTGTAGGGTAATTTATCAAATATTTTGTTGCATTAAAGAAATAAAAATAGAAAAATAGGGTCAGAATTTTTTTACATGTAAAAACATCATCATACCCCTAAAACCCCAACAACCGAGACTTCGGGTCGCCTTTTTGCGTATTAACTCCCAATACCATACTCTCATAAACGGCCTCAGATTTTAGACCGTATTCAACCCTTTGCTGCTCGCCTTTTTGGTTGTATGTCATACAAACGGGTACAGAGCGCATGTTAAAATATTCGGCTACTGCGGGAGCTTCATCGAGATTACATCTGAAAAAATCCACTTCAAACTTACTTTTTTGCATCACTCGTTCTACTCTTGCGCGGGCGATTTTGCATTGACTGCATTGGTTGGTGTAGAACAGAAGGAAAAAAGCACGAGGAGAAGGCTCGTGTAAGCGTTTTAAAACGGCGGCTTCATCTAAAGGTTGCATCATTTTAAGATGTGCCCTACTCGTTTGAGGTAGTAAACGCTTGCGTAAGGTACGAAAAAATCTTTTACATGTAAAGCATCAATGATGGTGTCACATTCGCCAACATAGACTTCGATGTTCATGCCTCGCTCTTGCAAAGTGCGTAAACGCTCCTTTTCCCATGTGTAGTTCAAAAGCTCATTCAGCTCTTCAAGATTTCCTTTTTGAAAAAATGATTGTATATCAAACGTGGATGGATACACACAATTTCGCATAAAATTTTGTGTATAAAGGTCACTGTTTTTGGAAAAGGAGAGCGTTTGAAGTTTTTTAAATTTTGCGTTTTTGTCCCCGAAAAAGGCGGGTGAGAAGAGTTGGAGGGTGTCGATGCGCTCTTTACATGTAAGGGCGTATTCGAATGCTTTGATGGCTCCGTAACTAAACCCAGCGACGGTGAAATCGCTTTGGTTTAGATACGGAGTAAAGAGTTCTTGCTCGTTTGCAAGGCAAAATCCACTAAAGAACTTCATCGATGATGGCTTTAAGACGCACTTTGGAGATGCTCTCCACCGTATAGAGTTCATGCGATATTTTCTCTAAAATGGCATTCATCCCTTCTAGAAAGTGTTCGAGCTCTTTTTGGGCGTTTTCTAGGATGATCAAAACATCATTGTCATACGGTATAAGCTTTTCGCCCATGCCATAGACTTCGACCATCTCTTTGGCTATGGTGGTAGCACGCTCTAAATCTTCGGTGGCGTTGGTAAATTTTTCATTGTACGCCAGTTTGGTTGCAACCATACCTGCTAGATAGACCTTGATTTTGGAGAGCATTTGCGTTTTAGACTCGATCTCACGGTCGATGTCTTTGAGGCGGTCATTGACGATGGTGATTTTGTCAAAGTCTATCTCAAACCAGTACGCACACAGCGCTTTTGCGGCTTGGTAGAGCGCTTGGATTTTCTTCTCTTCGTCGGAGAAACTGAGTACTTTTTTCTTTCCCATGAGCACTTTTTGACGCACTGCCACGAAGTCGCCCAGTTCTAAGATGGTGGAACCTCGTCGAAGCGCGTTGATAGCGGCTTCGTTGACAAAGGTTGCCAGTGCTGCACCACTAAAACCAACGCTCATATTGGCGAGCGCTTCTAAGTCCACTTCGGTCGGTTTGTTGCGCATGTAGGCTTTTAATATTTCTAAGCGATCGCTTTTATCGGGAAGCGAGATGAAGATACGTCGATCAAATCTGCCTGAGCGAAGCAGTGCTTCATCGATGATGTCGATTTTATTGGTCGCGGCGATGACGATGACGCCACTGCTGTCTTCAAAGCCATCCATTTCAGTCAGTAGTTGATTGAGTGTGGATTCACGCTCGTCGTTTCGCATGCCACCACGCGCGCGTCCTACAGCGTCGATCTCGTCGATGAAGATGATGGAAGGAGCGTTGGCTTTGGCTTGTGAAAAGAGCTCTTTGACTCTCTTTGCGCCCATTCCCACGTAAATCTGTACAAAGGTTGCGCCACTTTGGTAGAAAAAAGGCACACTCGCCTCGCCTGCGACGGCTTTGGCGATCATCGTTTTACCCACACCTGGAGGGCCTACTAAAAGCACACCTTTAGGAAGCGTGATGCCATAGCGTTTGTAGCGTGCAGGATTTTTGAGAAAATCCACGATCTCTTCGAGTTCTTCTTTGACATCTTGAATGCCCGCAACGTCCTTGAAGCTCACGTTTGCTCTTACGGGTCGGATGATGCTACTCATAAATGGATCGTACGAAGCATAGGCTTTTTGGCTGGTCTCTTGCTCTTTTTTGAGATCTTCTGCGCGTTTTTTGCGTGCATAAAAAACAAGTGCAAAAAGCAGACTTCCAAGCATACCTAAAATGATCAGATCTTCAAAAAATGGATGGGAGCGTTGCACTTCGATGGGCACTTTTTTAAGAAGTGCTTCGATGTCGATGCCGTCTTTGATGATGACAAACTCGTCATTAATCCCATAAAGAAACACTTCGTTCTCTTCGACTTTGGCTTTTTTGATGCTTCCGCTGTCCAAAAGTGCGTGATACGTCGGTAGATCAATGATCTTTGGCGTAATGCGTAAATACCCAAAAGCGAGCAGTACCGCAAAAATGCTCAGCGCCATAAGGGAGAGCATCAGTTTTGGGGACTTAAAAGTGCGCATAGTTCGCCTCCTGTTGAATCTCGTAGTTTTCGATCGTAACCCACTCTTTAAGCAAGTCGCGATTGCTTTGGATGATGACTTTATTGAAAAACTGGTCGTAACCGATGTAGTGGTCGTCTTTGTGCTCTTCGACGAGGATATTTAAAGGTATTTCACTCTTTTTTTGCCTAAAAGTAATGTTTTTCGACTCTACAAGCGTTTCGATGCTCTTGAGGCGCTCTTTCGCCACATCGCCTTTGACCTCTGGTTTCATCGTACTTGAGGGCGTTCCATCGCGTTTGGAGTAGGTAAATGCGTGCAGATGAGTCAGTGGAAACTGCTCCAACGTTGTGTAGGCTTCTTGCCAAATCTCGTCACTTTCGCCTGGATGCCCTGTAATAAAATCGGTTCCAAGTGCAAAGCCACGCTCACTGAGTTCGTGGAAAAGCTCCAAGTCACGTTTGACGTTATTGCGCCTTCGCATCAGTTCTAGCATACGCTCAGAAGTATGTTGAAGCGCTACATGTAAATGGCGCTCTAACCACGGCTCGCTTAAAATCTCACGAAAACTCTCATCGATCTGCACAGGCTCTATGCTTCCCAAACGAATACGACGAACTCCTCGAATGGCGCCTAAACGTTGGACGAGTTTTCCAAGGGAACTGCTTTTGTCTTTGCCGTAGCTGCCGATGTTCGTACCCGTGAGCACAAATTCACCGTAGCCATTGAGGGCGAGTTTTTGCACTTGTTCGATGATCTTGGCTTCATCTTGACTTCTGGCATTGCCTCTGACGTAGGGAATGATGCAGTAAGAACATCTAAAATTGCACCCCTCTTGAATCTTGATAAACGCTTTGGTTTTGCCCGTGTATTCGTGAACGATCGTCTCATCTAAAGAGGTTAGATCGCCGATTTCGTAAAATGGGCTCTCTTGTTTTAGAAGTGTGTTGATCTGCGCTTTTTCGGAGTGTCCCATAACGCCAAACACCTTGTTTTGGCTAAAGAGACTCTCCCCTTTGCTGATCGCGCCACACCCTGCAATGATGACTTTTTTGCCCTCTTTCGTCGCGTGGTTGATGTAGCTTCGCACACCCGTGTCCGCACCATTGGTCACCGTACAGGAGTTAACCACGATGATCTGCGCTTCGCTTTCAACTTCGGTTACTTCAAAATCGCTCAGATTTGCCATCATGACTTGGGTGTCGTAGATGTTGGTGCGACACCCGAAGGTTTTAAAAAAGACTTTTTTCATCAGGACTCTTTGGCTCATCTGGTGGAGATGAGGGGCGTTGTTGCTGAGCTATATTGATATTTTGTGTTTGGTAAGCGATCGTGATGTCCTCTTCTTGATTAAACGCATCGATGATTTCGCAACCAATGGTACCACGAAGGGAAAGCGCGGCATACGAATTGGTCATGTACCAGCAGTTGATACAAAATCCTTGTGCCTCGACAAATGAGAAGATGCGAGGCTCGACATTGGTGTTTTTAAGGCTGTACTGATTGCGCAGTAAGTTGAGCTGTTTTCGCGCAATGTCGGTGTAGCCTTTGGCGTATTTTTTCGTGATTTCGCGCGCTAAATGCACCGCTTTTTTGTGGTTGGAATCAAACGTGATGTAGATGTTAATGCCATTCCAAACCGTACGCATCGTGCCATGGGTGTAGTTGGAAATGACGGAGGAAAATATAAGGTTATTGGGAATAAAAAAAACCCTTCCTGAACGTGTGTTTTCCATGTACGATGTGAGCGTAATATCTTCAAGTAACGTCATACGAAGCAGTGAAATATCGATGATGTCGCCCACATACGAGAGCCCATCTTTTTTGACTTTGATGCGATCTCCCACATGAAAACTACCACCAAAAATAATGACCATCCATCCTAAGATGCTCATAAACCAGTCTTTCATCGCAATCGCGATACCCGCAGAGGCAAATCCTACAACGGTGACAAGGTAGGAGACATTCTCGATGTACGAAAAGAGCAAAATCAGCAAAATCAGCGTGACGTTAAGAAAATTGATGATCTTATTGGCGGTGTAAAAACGCTCATTGTCTTTGATGTAACGTTTGGCAACAAATTTGAGTAAAAGCGTGATGACAATGACCACGATAATGAAAATACCGATGTTGAACGCCCGTTTCATTTGCAACGTAATGTCTTGGGTAATGCGAATGCTTGCCTCGTCCACTTTCTTTACATGTAAAGAGTAACTCGTACTCGCAATCTCTTGCGCGGCGATAAACGCGTTAAGCTCTTTTTGCGCTTCATACGCCATATCTTCGTTCGTGATGATCGGCTCGATCTGGTTGATCTCTTCAATTAACGCGAGTTTTTCTCTAAGTTTTCCAACCAAAAAGTCCAAACGATCGATGCGCGCATGGTAGTCAGCACTCTCTTGTTTGATTTTTTTAATGTATGAAAGCGCTGAAATAATCGCAAAAGGGTTGGTGATTTTAGGGTAACTCTCCAGCTCAATGGATTCAACCATCTTGCTAAACGGTGAGTTTTTAAACTCCTGCAACAGCTCGATCTGTTTTTCAAGCGACTCTTGTTTACTCACCAATCGTTCGCGTTTTTCAATCGAGGCTTTATCTTTCGCATTTTTGATTTTTTTGACTTCAGCATCAACGGTAGAGAGCTCTTCGATGAGCTTTTGGTAACTTAAGTAGTTGCCATAGCGCTTAAACCACAAGTTGTCTTTAATCGCTTCATCAATTGCCGTGATTTTTTGGCGCAGTGCTTCGGTTTTGATGCTATCTTCAAGCTTGGATGTCGTGTTGGTTTCGGCTAAAAGAAGGTTACATGTAAGAAAAATAAGCCACAGGATTTTTTTAGGCATTAAGATCCTTTAGCGCTTCAAGAACGGTCTCTTTTGGGATATTGTTTCGCATCACATGACCGCCAATTCCCTTGGCTAAAATAAAGGTGATTTTATCGTTGGCACTTTTTTTGTCTAAGAAAAAGGCATCGTAAAATGTCTCTAAATCATCGATGGCATAGTGAGTTGGAAGCGCATAACGCTCAAGAAGTGCTTGAATGCGCAACACCTCTTCGTGGCTTAAAAGCCCTAGTTTTTGGGCGAGGGCATTTGCCATCATGATTCCAATTGCAACAGCTTCACCGTGCAAGTAAGTCGTGTAATGGGTTTGGTTCTCGATGACATGCGCAAACGTGTGTCCGTAGTTTAACACCGCGCGTATGCCCTGCTCTGTCTCGTCTTGTGAAACGACGTCAGCTTTAATGGAGATACTTTTATGAATCGCCATCTTGATATTATCTTCATCAAACAGATCATGGCTTTCCAACCACTCAAAAAAGGCTTTATCAAACGTGACTGCCATTTTGATGATCTCCGCCACACCCGCTGCAAATTCACGTTTGGGCAAAGTTTTAAGAAATGCGCTATCACAATACACGGCGCGTGGTTGCCAAAATGAGCCAATAAGGTTTTTGCCATAGTCGTTGTTAATGCCCGTTTTGCCACCTACACTGGCATCGACTTGGGCTAAAAGCGTGGTAGGAATCTGAATAAAATCAATGCCTCGCTGATAGATTGAAGCGGCAAAACCTGTCATATCGCCAATGACGCCACCGCCAAAAGCGATCAAAATGGATTTGCGATCCAATCGGTGCTCAAAGCAGGCGTTTAAAATGAGGTTTAAGCTCTCAAAATTTTTATACATTTCGCCATCAGGAAGAATGAGCGTATGAAGCTCTTTCGCCTCGATGCGTGCTTGAAGGTTTGAGAGGTGAAGTGCTGCTACTGTGGAGTTGGTGATTATCATCACTTTGGTCTCAAAGACGAGTTTTTCTAATGGGCCAATAATGACACTGTAATCTTTTGAAGTGGTTTTGTTTAAGACAACATTGACGTGCATGTTCTTTCCGTTTTTTATTTCTATCTTACTCAAAAAGCACTTAATTATGCATTGATTGGGATGAATAGCTGGTAATTGTCGGCAAGTTTAAAGTGTAATTTTTCCATATCGGTTGAGAAAATCGAGAGGATATTGGTTTCCAAAATTTTGGGACTGAACGGTAAAAATTGCAAAATATTATCTTTGTGACGCAGTTTTACCAGTGGGTTTTTGTCGCTTTGGATGACATCGACTTCGCGACCAAAGATCTTAGAGAGGTTATCAAAGTGCTCAATAAGGCTGTTTTTCTCACTCTCATGGTCAGGATTGTAGGAGTAGAGTTTGAGATCGAGTGAGAGTTGGGTTGCGACGTCAAAAATGACGGAAGACTCTTGTTCGATTTCATGCGCGTCATTGCTTAACACAACGCCTTGGTTGAGGCTTGCAAAGCCCTGTTTTCCCATTTTGAAGATAGGTAGTTTGGTTTTATACAGAGTGCGTTTATTTTTTTGGAAAAAGCGGTTCATCACAACAATCAACCCAATATCCATGCTCTCGGTATCCTCTCTGAGTGCTTTACGTGGATTGGTCTCAAAGTAGTCGATCATGACGTTGATGTGGTGGTTGCTATAGCTTTTGACCTTATCGAGTGCTTTAGAATAGGTCGGGTTAATAATCTTTACATGTAACTTATTGCTGTTCAGTTTTGAGTGCAGTAACAGTGCGTCATTCAGAAGTACATCGATCTCTTTGTCACTCATGCGCAACATGTCGATCAAACAGTAGATACTGCTACCAAACGGTGAAGGAAACTGACCGAGCTCACGCTTGATGCTTTTAAAGACACTCTGCAGCACCTTAGGATCGCCCACAAGCAACAAAAGGTCGTTGGGTAAAAGCATGAGCGCAGGACGAGGTAAAATGAGCGTGTTGGAGCGATACACCGCTGCGATTTTCCACCTGCTCTGCTCGATGGAGGCAAGATGGCGGTACGCGTAAGAGCTTCCCACAGGTACGGAAACTTCCATGATTTCGCCAATGCCCAGACCGATGTTTTGCGCGACAATCGGCGTGTTTGGAAGGTGGTCAGTAAAACGAGAGGCGAGGATCTCGCGAGAGTTGAGCATCAAAAGGCGTTTATCTTCGATCTTTAAATCCCATCTGTCCATAATCACGATACGCACTTTGCCATCCACGCGTCTGATATTCGTGTAGGTGGCTTTGACATCGAGTTCATTGGACATCATAATCATCACTTGGAAAAATTGTTCATTGAGGACGATGGCGAGTTTTTCGTAACTGGTTGGGTCAAATTCAAAAAATTTAAAGTTTTCAGGGCGCTTTTTAGGTAAAGTCTCTTCTTTATAGGTCACAATGGTATAGCTATTCTCTCCAGCCTCGGTTTCCATAACCTTTTCTAAAAATTGTTTTGCTAGAATGCCATCAGCGATGATCAAAATTTTTTTCATTGTAAGCGACTCCCTAAAATATGAGAGGATATTGTAACTAAAATGGAATTTCAGATAGATAAAACCGATGGAAGTGCTCGTGCTTGTACGATAAAAACGGCACACAGCACCATCCAAACCCCTGTATTTATGCCCGTTGGAACGGTGGGCAGTGTGAAAAGCTTAGACGCTGTTGATATGAGCGAAATGCTTGGAGCTCAAATTATTTTAGGCAATACGTACCATCTTTACCTGCGCCCGAATGATGAAGTGATCAAACATTTTGGTGGGCTTCATGGCTTTACCAAGTTTCCGAATAGTTTTTTAACCGATAGCGGTGGATTTCAAGCGTTTAGCTTAAGTGACATCTCCAAAGCCGATGTGAATGGCATTATGTTTAAAAGCCACATTGATGGCTCATCGCACTACTTTACGCCTGAGAAGGTGCTCGATATTCAGTATAACTTTAACTCTGACATTATGATGATCTTGGACGATCTTGTCGCTTTGCCTGCGACCAAAGAGCGCATCGCGCTTTCCATCAAACGCACGACCGATTGGGCACAGCGTGCCATAACGTATCATAAACAAAAACAGTCTGAGGGGATTGGTCTGCATCAAAATATCTTTGCGATCATTCAAGGAGGAACCGATAAAGAGTTTCGACGTATCAGTGCAAATGAGCTTTGTGCCCTACCCTTTGATGGTTTTGCCATTGGCGGTCTGAGTGTGGGTGAAAGCAATGCTCTGATGTATGAAACGGTTGAGTTTGTAACGCCTTTGATGCCAACCGACAAGCCTCGTTATTTGATGGGTGTTGGAACACCTGAGGATTTGGTAGAGAATGTTGAGCGAGGGGTGGATATGTTTGATTGTGTGATGCCTACACGCAACGCGCGCAACGGTTCACTCTTCACTTCCTTTGGAAAAATCAGCATCAAAAATGCCAAGTTTCAACGAGATGAGGCACCGCTTGATCCTGAGTGTGAATGCTTTACATGTAAACATTATTCAAGGGGTTATCTGCACCATCTTTTCCGCGCTAAAGAGCTCACTTACTTTAGACTGGCTTCGATTCACAACTTGCATTACTACCTTACATTGATGAAACAGATGCGCCAAGCGATTCTTGAAGGTCGTTTTAAAGCTTTTAAAGCAGAATTTTACGCCAAGCGAGCCAACTAAGATGCGCTACAAGGTGGATGTGAAAGAGAATGTTGAGCAAAGCCTGCTTTTTTGGCTCGATCGTTTTATCAAGTCAAAACTCACCTCTCTTTCCAACCGCCATGTCGAAGAAAATGCTAAACTCTCTGCTATTATCGGTTCGCTCAACCATGGAAGCGAAAGCATGGATGATCTTAAAAATCTTGCCAAGGAAGCACGCAATATTGGGTTGATTGGGATCAACCTTTTTATCAATCCCTTGGAGAAGTTTTACCATTACCTCACTCCTATGAAGCTAGGCTCTTTAAAAGAGATCGATGAGGAGCTATTAAGCGAATTTTTAGCCTCTCAAACAGGCTCCCTCTCCGATGCGACGAAAAAGAACTACCGGATTGCATTGCTGGGGCTTTTTAAATTTATCGATAAACAGAATGAAGATGACACTGGCAGTTCGTATCAATTTCGCATTGAGCTTAAAAACTGGGGCGGGCTTGGTGGGCGCAAAGGTGAGAAATTGCCTGCGCACATGTTCAAAGAAGAGCTTTCCCGTTTTTTCAAAGCGATCGAAGAGACCGAGTTCAAACCTTACGCTCAAGCCAAAAACAGGCTTTTGATCAAACTCATTATCTATACGGGGATGCGTGTGAGCGAGGCGCTTGGGATGCGGCTCAAAGATATGGTCAAAGATGGAGAGTATTTTGTCTTTCAGATTCGTGGAAAAGGCAATAAGCCTCGAACGGCGATGATCAAAGTGGAACACATCGCGCATGATTTGGAAGAGTGGATGGGGTATCGAAGCTCTGAGAGTATGCTGTTGTTCCAAAGTCGTACGGGTAAGCCTCTGACGCAGGCGTATGTGAGTTATATTATGGAGAAGATGCTGCTTCATGCGGGCATTCGCAAAGAGAAAAACGGTGCGCACATGCTTCGCCACACCTTTGCAACCTTGCTCTACCAAAAAAATCACGACCTGATTTTGGTGCAAGAAGCCCTTGGACATGCAGACTTGAACACGTCGCGTATTTATACCCATTTCGATAAAGAACGTCTTAAAATTGCAGCTGACACAATGGATGGTATGGAATGAAAAATCTTTTTGAAAAAGTCGACAGTTTCCACTTATCGGATATAAAAAATCCTACGCATCCTTCTATTTTTATTGAAGAATCTGCGTATGATATTTTGATTTTAGTGCTTCCTTATAAAGAGGGAAAACACCTGAAAATGGAGTCGCATGCGTTTGTGTTTGACCATGAATCGTACTACTATTTCGATAAACAAAAAGCTGAATTTGTCAATTTTGAGACGATGCAACGCGTGTATGAATTTTTGAATGAAAAGACCAATCATGTCATGAAATTGGTTGCTTCGATGCACGAAAGTATTGATTTGATGGAAGAGGCGCTGTACGATAATGCCAATTTTTCAAACTTTATGCACTATTAGCTTTCCAATAAAAAAGATCTAAGCCGCATTCAAAGAGTACTCACCTTGGGCGATGAGGTGCTGAGTCAATTTATTGAGACGTATCTTAAAGCAGAGGATTTTCTAGCGATTCATTTTCAAGATATTCACGAACATATCGGACGAACCAATCGCTCTGCCCTTCTTGCAACCGATAAACTGAACAACTTATACAACTTCTACACCAGTCGTAGCAATGAAAAGATGAACCGCACGATCTACCTTTTGACGATTCTCTCAGGCATTTTTTTACCCCTGCATTTTGTGGCAGGCTACTTTGGCATGAACAGCCAAGGACTGCCTTTTAGTGATATTGCGTATGGTACAAGTTTGGTAACGCTGATTATGGCAAGTTGTGCCATAGCGATGGCTGGGTTGATTCTCTTTTTGAAAAAGAGACTCTAGCCGCTTAATCTTTGAGGTGTTTTTGGGGGTAGTCAAAAAAGAGGATGTGACCGCTCTCTTCGCAGATCTCTTTGAAGCTGTGCACATCAAAACTGATGCAGACAATCGCACATGTGGGGATATTGCTCAAAATGGCTCCGCTAAGGCGTTCACCTACTTCTGTAATGGTAGGATTGTGTGCGATGATGAAAATGGACTCATGTTTGTCATCGGTCGCATGAATCAGTTCAAGATACTTCTCATATGAGCTTTCATAAAGGGAATCCACACTTTTAATTTTTTTCTTATCATAATCAACCTCACGTGCGAGCTCTTTCGCCGTTCTCTCCGCTCTTTTCGCAGGACTGGCATAGATAATATCTGGCAGTACATTAAACATCTTTAAACGTCTCCCCATAAAGACAACATCACGTTTACCACGACTATTGAGGGGTCTTTCAAAATCATTGAGGATTGTATCTTTCCAGCTTGATTTTGCATGTCTGATTAAATAAATTTTTTTCATTACTATCCTTTACGCTTGAAGCATTATAATGAGATTATATGAGATTAATATAAAAAATTCTTTGTGACCCATTGAAAAACGAGTCGTCGTGTCACCGCAAAAAATGGAAGCTCTGTGCGCAAAAAAACCTCAAGTTTTTTCAAAGAGTACTCATCAAGTTCCATTGCTTCGCCGATGCGTGTCATCATGATCTGCATCTGTTTTAAAGAGTGTGCATCAAATGCTTCATTGCCCTCTTCTTCAAAATAGCGTTCTTCATCGTAGTTTTTAAGCTCTTTAGTGTACTCTAATTGTAAAAAATCTTCGCTTACATGTAAACGCAACCCTGCTCCTTTTTTGCAATAAAAAATGTCAAAACAAACGAAACCACTGCAATGGCAGCCCCTATAAAAAAGACAGCGCTGTGCGAATAAATCCAAACAATACCCAAGGTAAACGGTAGAAAAACCGCCGCAATATGGTTAATCGTAAACCCCACTCCTGAAGTGATCGCAATATCTTTGGGATCGGCTATTTTTTGAAAATAGGTCTTCAGGGCGATGGCAATCGTAAAAAAGAGGTTGTCTAGAATGTAAAGTGACACCGCCATTGTTTGTGATTGTACCAAACCATACAGGATAAAAATGAGAACAATGCTTAGATATTCGATGCGCAAGGAGAGTTTTTCACCAAAACGTTCAATCAGCTTACCTGCATAAGGGGCAAAAATCATATTTAACACGGTGTTGGTGATCAGCAAAAGTACCATGTTTTCGACCGTAAAGTGAAATTTTTCAACGAGTAAAAAGCCTGCAAAGACAACGACAATTTGACGACGCGCCCCTGCTAAAAATGTCAATACGTAAAAAAGCCAATATTTTTTGCGCATAAAGAGTTTAGTTTCTTGCAATACATCGTCTTTAAAATGTTCAAACCCGAGCCATGCGACAAGGGCTAAAAACATCGTCATACCACCGCTGAGCAGGTAAATACCAATATAGCCGACATCAAAAAATTTCATCAGCACATACAGAGTGCCTAATGTTGCAAGCCCAATAAAGGAGCGAATGGCTGAGAGTTTACCCAAAAAAGAGGGAGCATTTTTTCTGTCGATCCATTGCAGACTGAGCGAGTTATTGAGCGTTTCTAAGTAGTGAAAGCCAACGGACATAATCAGCGTTGTGGTGTAAAGCCCCAGTGTCGTGGGAAAAAATCCCGTTAAAAGCGTACCAAGTCCTAAAAGAAAGAGTGAAAGGTACGCTGCATTTTGCTGACGAAAGATGAGCAAAACAAAGACGATACTAAAGGCTAAAAGTCCAGGAACCTCACGAATACTTTGAAGCAGACCGATCTTTTCACCATCAAATTGTGCGGATTCAATCGCAAAGTTATTGAGAAGTGAATTCCATGCGGTAAACGCGATCGGAACGGCTGCTGCAAACAAGTAGAGCAGTTGTTCACGTGTGGAAAAGAAGGCTTTAATGTTCATAATTGAGTCTGTATCCGATGCCACCTTGATTTTCGATGGTGTCTTCAGGGAGTTTTTTGCGTAAACGCTTCACTAACGCTCGAATGTTCTCTGTGGTGGTAAGTTCTCCACCCCAAACATACTGCTCAATACGTTCAAACGAGATGTTTTTATTGAGGTTCTTGGTAAAAAGATTGAGCAGAAGAATCTCTTTTTTAGCAAGCTTAACCTCTTCACCACTGCCATCGACTAACTGTTCGTGCTCCATGGAGTAGGTAAAACCATCCGGCAAAGCAATAAGGCAAATTTTGGGTTTACAGAGCCGCTCTATCTTCGTCTCTAATTCGTACATGTAAAACGGTTTTTTGAGGTACTCATCGCATCCTTTGCTGTATGCTTCTTGGATCGTGTCTAGTTCAACATTGGCGCTGATGATAATGGCTGGAGTGGCATCATCCATACTGCGAATCTCTTTGAGAAGGCTGAGCCCATCCATGCCTGGAACGTTGATGTCTAGGATAAAGCAGTCATAACCATTGTCAATGGCTTCAAGCGCTAGTTTACCATCACTAAAAAGATCGACATGGTATTTTTTTTGCTCCAATGCTTCGACAATCAGATTGGCTAAGCGTTCATTGTCCTCTAAGACCAATAGCTTCATGCATCTCCTTTAGCTTTTTGAATGGTGATAAAGATTTGTGCGCCACTCTTTTTTTGTTTAGCGATAATTTTACCGCCCATTTTATCTTCAATAATCAAACGTGCCATATAGAGTCCAAAGCCATCGCCATTGGCTTTAGTGCTCATAAACGGATCAAAAATGGATTCGAGTTTACTTTTTTCAATTCCACAACCATCATCACTGATGGAGAGATAGATGTTGTTTTCATCACTATCAAGCTCAATGTCAATAATACCATCAATGCTTTGTGTCTCTCTTCTTTTCACAATACTATCTTTTGCATTATTAATGATGTTTAAAACGCACTGTTTAAATTCATTAGGGTAACCAAAAGCTAAGAGTATTCCTTGCTGTTTTTGGACGATGTGGATCGTAATATAGTTATATTTGACATTATGGTTGACAACGGCAAGAAGCGAATCGATCGCGTCTCTGACATCAAAGGCGGTTTGCATCGATGAAGGTTTGATGAATTGTCTAAAATCATCGATGGTATTGGACATGTATTTGACTTGGGTCATAATGTCATCGACAAATTTTTGGGTATCTTCTTCATCCAATGCTTTTTTACGCCGTTTGTAGATGAGTTCTTGCGCAATCGCAGAGATCTCAACCAACGGTGTTTTCCACTGGTGTGCAATGCTGGCGATCATCTCCCCTACTTCGGATTGTTTGGAGCGTTGAATGACAAACTGCTCGTGGCGCTTGTGTTCGGTATCGATGCGTTTTTTCTCGGTAATATCCGTAAGAATGGTGACAACGCCTGCTTCTTGGTTGTTTTCATCCGTATAATAGGTTCTGCGAACAGAGAAAATGATCTTATCTTTATAGGGAATGTGCATCTCAATTTCAGCACTCGTAGGACAATCAAGCGGCACCTCTTGAACCGCATCGCAAATGGTTGGCATCACGTCACGTACATGTTTTCCAATAATATCAATCTTCTCATGCTCCAAAATATGGCATAAAAGATCATTACATCCTAAGATAATACCATCGTTTGCTTTCCAAAAAATGGCACTTTGGATGTTGTTAAGCAGAACATAGTCCAGTTTATTCTGGCGCAGAAGCTCTTTTTCCAGTGAAATACGTTTGATAATGTTTAAAACCAAAATCGTTGTAAGCAAAAGGAGTAGTGGCATCAGGGCAAACGCATTCTCTACAAATTTACGGTGTTTTTCGTAAAAGCTTTCAACGCCATTAAGCACTTCTGCGGGGGTTGGAATATCGTTAAGAGAAATACCAAATTTTCGCAAAATATTATTATCAAAAAAGTAGGTACCTTTTGGTATTTCGACAGGCAGTGAACTGGTTTTTTTACCATTAATCAGCTCAAACGCTTTTTTAGCAGCAAGCATGCCTTGTTCATAAGGATTGACCATATAGCCGCCAATGACACCTTCGCCAACATGGATATGATTGAGTGCAAAGATAGGATAAGGCGAGCGTTGGAAAAAGGCTTGGAGCTTGTAATACGGAACATACTTATCATTCATGTCTCGATAAAAGCTGGTAAACAAAATGGCGCTGTGTTTCGGGAGTTTTTCAATTTTATCGTCAATTGCATCAAAATTGATCTGATTGTCAAACACGACACGGAATTTATCTTGGAAATTATTGGACTCATCAATAATCTGATCTTTGATCACCAAAGAAGAGTACGCATCATCGCTTATAATGTATACCATTTTAATGGCAGGAAAGAGTTGATAGATCAATTCGAGGTTTTTACGTATATCTTTGTACTCTACCACACCCGTTACATATGGCTTCATCGTATCATTAATATCTTTGGGATTAAAGTTCTCAACACCACAAAAGATGATCGGCGTTTTAGGAAAAAGTTCTTGCTGATATTTAAGGGCAAATTCATAAGCATAGTTATCGGCTACGATGACGGCTTTGTAGCGTCGATTTCTAAATTTCTTTTTATAAAGATCAAGGAGCTCTTCAAAGTAATGGTCTGATTCTATTTTTTTACTATCCATATACTCCGTCGTAAGTTCATATTGTGGATGCTTTTGCATAATGTTTTCCACACCACGCGAAATGCCATCACTCCATTTGAGTCCTTTGTTATAGGAATGAAGCAGCAAAATTTCATTCGAAAATAAAAAAGAGCTGTAAATAAATAAAATAATAATTATTTTTAAGTTTAACATGGGTTTCCAGACTTATTTTTTTGTTATATTAGCAAAAAGGTCTCATTTATATCCTAAATTGGAGAATATAATGCTACCTGAAAATTATATTTTAGCTCTAAGTTAAAGTTAAAATATAAAAAATTATCTCAAAGGGGTTTTCATGTCAAGCATGTTTTGGATACAGTTGCTTGTAGTACTAGCTATCTTGTTCTTTGCAGCAAGAAAAAGTGGTATAGCACTCGGTCTTATTGGCGGTATTGGTGTTATTATTTTCGTATTTGGTTTTGGTTTGGCACCAGGTAAGCCACCGATTGCTGTTATGCTCGTTATGCTTTCTGTCGTCTGTGCAGGTGCGGCTCTTCAAGCGTCTGGTGGTTTGGATGTTATGTTACAACAAGCGGAAAAATTACTCAGAAAACATCCTCGTTATGTTACGATTTTGGCACCGCTTACAACCATCGTTTTAACCTTCCTTTGTGGTACAGGTCACGTTGTTTATACATTGCTTCCTATTATCTATGATATCTCTATCAAAACAGGTAATAGACCAGAACGTGCCATGGCAGCAAGTACAATTGCCGCTCAAATGGGTATTATGATTTCTCCAGCATCGGTTGCGGTTGTTTCTATGATCGCACTTATGAAAGGACACCCTTTAGTTAATGGTCAAGATCTTGGTTTGATTCAACTCCTTCAAATTACGATGCCTTCAGCATTGATCGGTGTTCTAGTGGTTGGTTTTGTCAGTATGTTCAGAGGTAAAGACTTGGATAAAGATCCTGAATTCCAAGAGCTTATCAAAGATCCTGAAGCTAAAAAATATGTTTATGGTTCAACGGCTACTTTAATCGGTAAAGAATTTACAGGTAAACAATACGCTTCTGTATGGTTATTCCTTGGTACCATTGCACTGATTGCCATCCTTGGTATGTTCCCTTCATTGGTTCCAACCTTTACCATTAAAGGTAAATTAACACCTCTTTCAATGGTTGATGCTATCCAAATGTTTATGTTAGCAGCAGCAGCTCTTATCTATATCGTCGCTGATCTTAAATCAAAAACACTTGTTGAGAGTGACGTTTTCAAAGCTGGTATGACTGCGGTTATCGCTGTTTTTGGTATCGCTTGGATGACTTCAACAATGTTTGGTGCGCACACAGCAGATATTAAAGCAAGCATGGGTGATCTTGTAAAAGTCTATCCATGGGCATATGCGATTGTTTTGATCCTTATCTCTAAACTCATCAACTCACAAGCAGCGGCTGTTTCAGCTATGGTTCCTATCGCTCTTGCAGTGGGTGTAGCACCAGGTATGATCGCTGCGTTTGCTGCGGCAGCTTATGGTTACTGGATTCTTCCAACCTACCCAAGCGACATTGCAGCCCTTGCATTTGATCGTGCCGGTACAACTAAAATCGGTAAATTCGTTATCAATCACAGCTTTATCTTACCAGGCTTTGTGGGTGTAACGACTGCATGTTGTTGTGGTTTCTTGTTTGCAAAACTTTACGGTTTGATCTAACATAATCCCTTTTCTGCCCCGATATTTGGGGCAGAAGCTTTTGGAGATCTTTACATGTAAAGATCTCTAGAGGTGCTCCCCTTTTAATGTAAACTCAACTAAGCACCTCTACCCCATCATTTTGGGTAGAAGATGATAAAATTGATTTCAGGTACTTTTTAAGTGCTTAAAATCAGTTTTAACCAAAAACCAACTTTTTCGGAGAGGTAAAATGAGAGAAATCAAGTACGAAGAGATCGTCAAGAGTGTAAAGGATATGATCCTTTTCAGCGCAACCAACTTGCCAAAAGATGCTTACAAAGCATTGGAAGATGCCTATAAAAATGAGAAAAGTGAAGTCTGTAAACAAGTGTTGAAGCAGATTTTGGAAAATGCAGACATCGCCAAAAATGAAGAGAGACCTTTGTGTCAAGATACAGGCTTAGCCGTCTTCTTTGTCAAAGTCGGCGAAGATGTTAAAGTGGTTGGCGGTAGCTTGAAAAAAGCGATCAACGAGGGAACAGAACAAGGGTATAAAGAGGGCTATTTAAGAGCGTCTACCTGTCATTGGGACACACGTGCTAACCTTAAAGACGAAGTCGGTTACAACCTTCCTGCGATCATCCATTTCGACCTTGTTGAAGGCGATAGCTTAGACATTGAGTATGCTGCAAAAGGTGGCGGTTCTGAGAACGTCTCTCGTGCAACCGTATTTCCTCCTGCAAAAGGAAGAAAAGGTATTATCGAATACGTTAAACAAGTGATTTCAGACGCTGGTCCAAATCCTTGTCCTCCACTCACTGTGGGTGTTGGTATTGGTGGAACCTTTGAAAAAGCGGTAATTTCTTCTAAACATGCACTTTTCAGAGAGCTTGGAAGCAAAAATGCAGATCCTGTTTTAGAATCAATGGAAGAAGAGTTAATGGTACTTCTTAACAACTTAGGTATCGGTGCTATGGGTATGGGTGGAACGAATACGGTTCTTGGTGTTCACATCGAGAAAAACCCTTGCCATATTGCGAGCTTGCCAGTGAGCGTTAACGTTCAATGCCACAGTTCACGTCACATGCATATCAAGCTATAAGGAGACTATCATGAGCAAAACATATCATTTAACAGCACCACTCAGTGACGCAGATATTACACCATTAAAAGCGGGCGACATTGTCTATTTAACCGGTGTTGTTTATACAGCACGTGACGCAGCACACAAAAAATTGGTTGATCTTTTAGATGCAGGTCAAGCCCTTCCTTTTGACATGAAAGGTGCGGTGATTTATTTCGTTGGACCAACGCCGCCAAAACCGGGCGATCCAATCGGAAGTGCGGGTCCAACAACTTCTTACAGAATGGATTCCTACTCTCCAAAACTTATCAATGAGCAAGGTCTTAAAGGTATGATTGGTAAAGGTAAACGAAGTCAAGAAGTTCTTGATGCATGTGTTAACTCTAAAGCCATTTACTTTGGTGCAACGGGTGGTGCGGGTGCACTTCTTGCGCGTCAAATCAAAAGTGCTGAAGTGATTGCCTACCCAGAACTAGGCCCTGAAGCGATTCGTAGACTCGAAGTCGTTGACTTCCCTTTGACCGTTATCAACGATACGTATGGTGCCGATCTTTATAAAATTGGTCGCGCACAATACGAAGTATTTTAGGTTACAGTTTGCGTTACGATGTGAGGGCTCATTAGCTCTCGCATCTTTTTTTGATCGAAAATTTTTATTAAAACGTGTTTGATTTTTTTGGATTCACTCGTTTCGATAAATATTTTTCCAGAGTTCTAAACGGTGATAAAATATCACATATATCTGTTTGCGAAAACGCATAAATAAAATTAAGTAAAAAAGAAGGATGCCCAATGAAGGTCAGTGTTGGTTATGGCAGGGATGAAACATTTGAATTAGAGATTAGCGAGAAACAACTGGTGGGTGTTTATAACCCCAATAGTGTTTCTAAAATTGACTACAATCAAGCACTTGATGAAGCACTTGTTCAGCCTCTTGGCAAAGAGAGTTTTGATCATTTTATCGATACCGATGAGCGCATCGTCTTCATTGTCAATGATGGCACGCGCCCTACTCCAACGCGTAAAGTGCTCGCACGAATTTATCCGAAAATTAAAGAAAAAGATATTTATTTTATCGTGGCAACGGGCTGTCATAGAGCGCCAAGCGAAGAAGAGTGGCATTTTATCTTGGGCAAAGAGATCTATGAAGATTTACATGTAAAGAATCGTCTCTGGAGCCACGACTCACGCAAGGATGCGATGGTTTATCTTGGAAAATCCACCAATGGCACAGAGATGTACCTCAATAAAATCGTCGCCGAAGCGAAAAAAGTCTGCGCGATCGGCTCTGTAGAACCGCACTATTTTGCTGGCTATACGGGTGGTCGCAAAGCCTTTTTACCCGGTGTCGCAGCATTTGAGACGATTGAGCAAAATCACCTTTTAGCGCTTCATCCCAATGCTCAAGCACTCTCTTTAAAAGGGAATCCTGTGCATGAAGATATGATGGACGCGATGAAAGTGTTAACGCACATTGATGTCTTTGCGATTATGACCGTTTTGGACAGCGATCATGACATTTGTGCCGTAACAGCAGGTGACTTGAGTGACTCCTTTTACGCTGCGATTGATAAAGCCGATGAAGTTTTTTGTGTGAATATCCCTCAAAAAGCAGACATCGTCATCTCTGTCGCGCCCTATCCTATGGACATTGACCTCTATCAGTCTCAAAAAGCACTTGATAATGGTAAACTTGCGCTTAAAGACAAAGGCATTCTCATTATGGTTGCGAAGTGTCGTACAGGAATTGGTGAAGAGGGATTCTTTAATCTGATGAGTTCAGCCCACTGTCCACAAGAAGTGCTCAATAAAATCAAATGTGGTTACAAACTAGGCTACCATAAAGCAGCTAAAATGGCAGAGATCAACCTTTGGGCGCAAAGTTGGGCGGTCAGCGAACTGAGCGATGAAGAGATGAAAGCGGTGCATCTAAAACCGTATCATGATTTACATGTAGCTTTGGCGGATGCCATCAAAGAAAAAGGTGAAAATGCAAGCATCATCGTGCTTCCTTTTGGTTCGATCACCGTTCCTAAAGTTGTGAGTAATTAAGTTCAAGGATAAATATGAGAGTTCTCTACTACGACTGCTTTAGCGGTATCAGCGGCGATATGAATCTAGGAGCTCTCTTGGATTTGGGTGTCGATGAAGCGCATTTAAGGCAAGAACTCTTCAAGCTCTCTTTGGATGCTGCCTTTGAATTGGTGGTTGAAAAAGCCAGTAAAATGGGCATTAGCGGCACCAAAGTGACGGTCAAACTCACCCCTCAATGGCACGCACATCCGCATACTCATGAACATCGAACTTTCAAAAGTATCGAAGCGATCATCAATGCCAGTACGCTGGCTCAAAGCATCAAAGAGCGAAGTTTAAAGATGTTTTGGACAGTCGCTTTAGCGGAGGGGAAAATCCACGGTAAAGAGCCTTATGACGTTGGTTTTCACGAAGTCGGTGCGATTGACTCTATCGTCGATATTGTGGGCGCTTCCATCTGTTTAGAAGCTTTACATGTAAAGAAAATTATCGCTTCCAAAATTGAGCTAGGCGGTGGGTTTGTCACCTGCGCGCATGGCACACTTCCTGTGCCTGCTCCTGCGACAGTGGAAATTCTTCAAAACGTACCTGTTACCTTAAATCGCGTTCCTTTTGAGACAACAACACCCACCGGTGCGGCCATTCTCAAAGCCAATGTCAATGCGTATGAAGCCAAACCCTCTTTGGTGATTGAGAAAATCGGGTATGGCATCGGGCATAAGGATTTTAGTATCCCCAATGTTTTGCGTGTCTATTTAGGTGAGGAAGATGAAAGCGTGGACGAAGAGGTTATTTTAGAGACAAATATAGACGATATGAGCCCTGAAATACTCTCTTATGTGCAAGAGCGACTGTTTGAATTGGGTGTGAAAGATGTCTATACGACCGCCATTACGACCAAGAAAAACCGAATGGGCGTGAAGCTCAGCGTCTTAGTCGGTCTGGACAAAGAGGCTGAGGCGAAGCGCATTATCTTTTCGGAGACAACCTCCATCGGTCTTAGACGTTCGTTGGTTCAAAAAATTGCGTTGGAGCGTAACGTTTTACATGTAAAAACGCCTTACGGTGAAATCAGCGTTAAATGTGCCTATTTTGAGGGAAAACGCGTGAAATACAAAGCCGAATACGAAGAGTGCAAAAAAGCCGCACGTGAGTATAATGTCTCCATAGCATTGGTCTATGAGAGTGTCACTTTAGCGATGGGAAAAGAAAATGTATAAAAAATACGAACGTTTAGTGGAAATTATCGGCTCTTACGACAGCCTTGTGGTCGCTTTTTCGGGTGGTGTTGACAGCAGTTTTTTGCTCAAAGCGGCGCATGATGTTTTGGGTGAAAAAGCCATCGGTATTACGGCTTCAACGCCGTATATTGCGGATTGGGAAGTTAAAGATGCGATTTGCATCGCCGATGAGATCGGTGCACGTCATGAAGTCGTTGAAAAACCTTGGATCGAAGCAATTCGTGAGAACCCAAAAAACCGATGTTACCTCTGCAAACACGCCCTCTTCTCCTCTTTACTTGAAGTAGCACACCAAAAAGGTTTCAGCGCTGTCGCTGAGGGAAGCAATGTCGATGACACCAAAGAGTACCGACCTGGTCGTGTGGCACTAGGAGAGCTTGGCATCAAAACACCCCTTCTCGATGCAGGTCTAACCAAAGATGAGATACGCGCCCTTTCCAAAGATATGGAGCTCTCCACATGGGATAAACCTTCCTATGCGTGCTTGTTGACGCGGTTTCCTTACGGTAAAACGATCGATGAAACAGCACTGGGCATGGTAGGAATGGCTGAGGGCTACATGATAGAACAAGGCTATGGCAACATACGCGTGCGCTATGAAGAGGGTTTGGCAAGGATTGAAATGCCACAATCGCATGCAATTCATCTTTTAAAAGACCAACGATTGAGCGAAATGTGTGCTTATTTCAAGTCGCTAGGCTTTTTACATGTAACGCTTGATCTTGAAGGCTATCGACACAATTCTGTTGCAGAATCACTTAGTTTGAGAGCCTAACCATGTGTGGACAAAGCATTGAAAAACTTTTAGAAGCCGTTCAAAACGGCGAAGTCAGCGTTGCTGACGCACTCCAAAAGATCAAAGCACAACCCTTTGAAGAGTTAGACTTTGCCAAAATCGACCATCATCGGGGAGTTCGTTTGGGCTATCCCGAAGTGATTTACGGTGAGCGCAAAACACCCGATCAGATCGCTCAAATTACCCAAAAATTGCTCGATCGTGACAATAACATTCTCATCACTCGCGCCAATGAAGCGGCGTATCAAGCCGTTCAAAGCATCGCACCTGAAGCCAAGTACAATGTGATGGGACGAACCATCACCATCGAGCGCGAGATCACGACACCACCTCCCAGTTACATCGCCATTGTCGCGGCAGGAACGTCCGATCTGTACGTGGTCGAAGAAGCCTATGAGACAGCTCGCATCTTGGGCAATCACGTCAAAAAAATAGTCGATGTGGGCGTGGCGGGAATTCACCGTCTGTTTGCACACTTAGAGGTCATCCAAAACGCCAAAGTGGTCATCGTCATCGCTGGCATGGAAGGAGCTCTTGCAAGTGTCATCGGAGGCTTGGTCGATAAACCCGTCATCGCTGTTCCCACCAGTGTCGGCTACGGTGCTAGTTTCGGAGGCATCGCAGCGCTTCTGTCCATGCTCAACAGCTGTGCGAGTGGTGTCAGTGTCGTCAACATCGACAACGGCTTTGGCGCAGCGTATAACGCGAGTATTATCAACCATCTCTAAAAGGGATTTTCCCTTTCTTCTTTTGTTTATTCTATCACATTGTACCATCTTTTAATATGAACATATGTCAATAATAATCTTTACATGTAAAACAATTTTTCTCTCTTTTATTCCCTAAAATATTTTGAGCAATGTCTTGACATTATGCACATAAGTGTATTATAATGTTTGCATCTTATAAGAAAACAGGATGTTCAATGGCTAGAAATCCAAAAGAGCGTTTAGTGAGTCACCCTCCTTTGTTTACCACCTTTAAACCTGCAGGC
The DNA here is from genome assembly GCF_000568815.1 of Sulfurospirillum multivorans DSM 12446. Lineage (NCBI taxonomy): Bacteria > Pseudomonadati > Campylobacterota > Epsilonproteobacteria > Campylobacterales > Sulfurospirillaceae > Sulfurospirillum > Sulfurospirillum multivorans. Next base: position 1,619,654 of record NZ_CP007201.1, on the reverse strand, counting down.
ATTGGTGGTATGAAGTTAGAAACGGTGATATTGGAGCTTGACGAATATGAGGCTATTCGATTGGCTGATTATGAAGGTCTTGAGCATGAGCAAGCGGCTGAGGCGATGGGAATTTCACGCTCTACGTTTACACGACTGGTAGAGCGTGCGCGTAAAAAATTGGCTTCAATGTTAATCGATGGGTTAAAACTCATGATTGATGGTGGAAGTATTCATTTTAAAGAAAATATGTATCAATGTCTTGATTGTCACCATTTTTTTAAATCAACAATTCACGAAGAGAAAGAGAAGTGTCCTCTGTGTCATTCTGAGCACTTAGTTGATTTTGCAAAAGGCTTTGGGCATGGAAGATGTTGTCATAAAAAAGCACGTAAAAATGAATGCTAACGTTTAAAAAAAATAGGAGTTTACAATGTTCGGAAAAACAAATCGTAACCAATGCGGTAACGGTAATGGAAATAGAAGAGGTATGAATGGCAATGGCAATCATGGTGGACGTAACCATGGTGGTGCATTTGGAGAGGGAGGTTTTTGTGTCTGCTCCAAATGCGGCGCAAAAATTGCTCATGAACGAGGGGTTAAATGCACCACGCAAAAATGCCCATCATGTGGGCACACACTGGTAAGAGAAGAACTTTTACACGCTAAAGAAAGTGTCATTCAAGCATGAAAATAGCCATTGCAAGTGGCAAAGGTGGAACGGGTAAAACAACCCTTTCCACCAATCTTGCCATGTTTTTAGGCGAAAGCGAATCGGTTGTACTGGTTGATTTAGATGTCGAAGAGCCCAATTCCCATCTTTTTCTCAAGAGCGAACTCTTGAGGAAGGAAGATAAAATGAAGATGATTCCTCGTTGGGAAAGCGGTTCGTGTACGCTGTGCAACGAGTGTGTTGAGCTGTGTAATTTTCATGCGCTCATTTGCCTTGGCAATGAAATTTTGATTTTTCCCAATTTATGCCATAGCTGTTATGCGTGTTCTGAGTTATGCCCGACCCACTCACTTCCTATGGAAGCTCAAAAGATGGGAGAATTAAGCCACTTTTTAGCACACCCCATAGAGTTTGTGGAAGGTCGTTTAAACATAGGCGAAGAACAAGCTGTATCGTTAATCGCACAGACAAAAAAATATGTTGAAAAGCATTTTTATGATGAGACTATTACATTGTATGATTCGCCTCCAGGTACATCGTGCCCTGTCATTGAGTCCATTAAAGATGCGGATTTTGTGATTTTAGTGACCGAACCTACCCCTTTTGGTTTGCACGATTTAACCCTTGCGGTTGAAACAACACGAGCGTTGGGTAAAAAATTTGGCGTGGTTATCAACCGTTATGGCATGGGTGATGATGCTGTGGAGACGTATTGTCAAAACGAAAATATTGCTATCCTTGCTAAAATTCCGCATTTGCTTGAAATTGCGCAATGTTATTCTGCGGGAAAATTGATTTATCCAGAGGTTGATTCTTTTAAACAAGCTTTGGAAGAAATTGCCACTTTTATCAAAACACTTTCACAAGAAGAGGTGGTGCAATGAAAGAGATTGTGGTTATCTCAGGAAAAGGCGGAACAGGCAAAACGTCTATTACCGCAGCACTTGCGAGCTTAGCACAGCAGTCATGTGTTGTTGTGGATTGTGATGTGGATGCGGCGGATATGCACCTTTTATTGCAACCTGATTTTGCACACAAAGAAGATTTTTACAGTGGGCAAGTTGCGAAGATTGATGAAATGTTATGCCGAAATTGCGGACGATGTGCGGATGTGTGTCGTTTTGATGCGATTGGCTTTAAAGAGGGACATTATGTTATTGATGAGCTTTTATGCGAGGGATGCGGTTACTGTGCCAGGGTTTGCCGACCCAGTGCCATTGAGATGCGTGAGCGCCTTGTGGGAGCGTGGTACACGTCAAAGACAAAATACGGCAGTGACATGGTGCATGCAAAACTCAGCATTGGGGCTGAAAATTCTGGCAAGTTGGTTGCCAAAGTGAAAAAAGAGGGAAAAGCGATGGCGCTTGCTCAGCATAAATCACTCATGATTGTAGATGGCTCCCCTGGTATAGGCTGTCCTGTGGTCTCTTCTTTGAGTGGTGCGAACTTTGTTTTGCTGGTAACCGAGCCAACACTCTCAGGGCTTCATGATTTAAAAAGAGTCTATGAAGTGGTCAAACGATTTCGCATAAAAGCGGGTTGCATCATCAATAAATCCGACCTTAATGCAACGGTTTGCGCCCAAATAGAGGAGTTTTTAGAGGAAGAGGCTATTTTACATGTAAAGAATATTCCTTATACGAAAGCGTTTTCTCACGCTATGATTCAGGGTCAAACGGTGAGTGAATACAGCGATCCTGAACTAAAAAGATTACTTGAAGAGAGTTTTGAAACCATTAAACAAACATTAGGAGTTTAAATGACACTAGCCTTTACAACCAAAGAGCCCTCATGGGATTCTATGATGGAAGCACGATTTGGGCGTGCTGAATATGTTGTCATGTACGATGAGCAAAGTGGTGGTATCACTATTCATAATAACGCGGACATTGCAAATCAAGAGCACGGAGCAGGTCCCAAAATGGCTCAAGCAATGGCTGATTTGAAAGCAGATGTAATTATCACGGGTAATGGACCTGGTGCTAATGCACTTGCCGTACTTGAGAAGATGGGAACAACGATATTTGTAGGTGCTGGTGAGTTAACGGTTAGTAATGCGTATAAAGCTTATCAAGAAAATAGGCTTGAGAAATTGAGTTCACACTAAAAAGAGTGTGGCAAAATGTAAAAGTACCAAAGGTGCGTGGGCTTTCCGCCGAGGAAAACACAGCGTTAGTGTAGCCTTTAAAGCAAAGCTTTAAAGGCGTGTTCAGAGTTTTGCAAAAACTCAAATAATAGATATAAAGGATACGTTATGATGATAGTATTTCCAACCATGAAAGAAGACGGACTGAAAGCAAAACGCGGTGCTCACTTTGGTAGAGCCAATTTTTACACCCTTGTGAATGTAGAAGATGGCATGGTTAAAGAGGTAAGTGTTCACAAAAATCCAGGACATGTTACAGGAGGATGTGCGGATGCAGTTGCAAACATACAATCTTTAGGTGCCGATAAACTGGTTGTTTCAGGCATAGGTGGCGAGCCTTTGAAAAAGTTTTTGGCTGCCAATATTGATGTCTTTTTTGATGACAAAAATGAAAACCTTGAAGATTCTCTTCATGATTTTTTAGCAGGTAAAACGGCCAAAATAGACCCTAACCACAGCTGTAACCATAAACATTAAAAATCACCCTGCTCTTTTGGAAGATTTAGCGTTAGAAAAGGTAATACACCTGATTCTAACGCTTTTAGAAACTTCTATACTGTAAAAAACTCAACTTCTACCTCAAAAAATTAACTCATTTTAATGGTTCAACAGGAAATAAAACAAAGGATAAATAAAGCTATTTTAAAATCTAAATCTTACGACATCAAACAAGAAATATTGATGTATAGTGTAGTTAACTGCAATGTACATCATTTCAGTTTCTTTAAATACAGGAGTTTACTATGCAAGCAAATTTTGGCTCTTCTAGCAAAATCATTGGTCTTATTCTGGTCGTTCTAGGGATTGGTTTTGCCGTATGGGGATTTCAGATGTCGGGTTCTGTTGGTTCGCAAGTAACCCAAGCTGTGACAGGTGCCGATACCGATAAAGTCATGACCTATTATATTTTTGGTGCTATCAGTTTTGTGGTTGGCATCTATCTTTTCCTTAAAAAGTAAAAAGGATTTACAATGAAAAAAAGTTTACTATTTCTAATGCTTCTGTTTGTGGCATTTCTGGCGAGTGGTTGTGAGACGTGGCGTGGTGTCAAACAAGACACGTCTGATGGTGCTCAGTGGAGCAAGGAAAAGGTCAATGATGGGGCTAAATACATCGAGAAAAAAACCGACTAACGTTTACATGTAAAGCTCAATTATATGCTTTAGTTGCCTTTTTGATCTCAAAAATCAGCTCTTTTTGGCGGTTATACATGTAACGAAGCAAATAGTCATCATACGGTTTTGGAAGGTTCCCGAGCAAGACGACGATTTTTGTGGCGTCATCTTTTTGCGAAATGTAGGTAACTTTTGCCTCAATGTCCATAATGACGTAGCCATTTTCGCCCTCTTCGTTGGGCAGGGAAAAATTGAGGCGGACTTTTTGGTTGAGCATCTCCTCTTCGCGGAACGATTTGCCGACTTTCATCGCAATCGAAGTGACCGAAATGTCGAGAATGTCTCCTTGGGCGGATGAGCGTTGGGCGTATTTGATGAGCACGGGTGTTCGGATGCTGGTTTGAACGCGTGTGTGTTGCCTACTGTTAGCACTGCTTGGCATAAACGAGAGATTTCGAATAACCACAAACGAGCGTTTAATGTCAACCAACGAGACCTCTGCTTTGATGTCTTTGGGGAAGTTTGGCGCTTGTAAAACCGTCTCTTTTTCGATCTGCATCGCGTAACCTTGGAGGTTTTCGCAACTCATCTGATAGCTGTCTTCCGCCATTTTCTGAATGAATGATATGGTGTTGATGCAAAGCCCTTTGTAGATATTGAGCAGTTTGATCGGAATTTTGTTATTGACACAGTTGTGCATAAGGTACGCAATCTGCTCTTGCTCTTCGATGACATTATCGAGGTACTCTAACTCAAAATATTTGATCTTTTCAATGTCGTGTGGCAGAAGTGTTTTGGTATTGATCTTTTCGATATAGTCGATGACAACATTAAGATCATCGGATTCCACATGAAATGCAGAAGTCAAAATAATTGGCGTAATTTTTTCATTGATGGTGGCTCGAATCAACTCTTGCTGTAGGTGTTTCGTCTGCTCGCATGCATGTTCAAAACTTCGCTCTTCTCCCATTAAAATATAGAGATTGGGGCTCCATTGGATGACATCTTGGTTCTCTTCTTTGAGTTGAAACAGTTTGAGCATCAAGTTTTTAAAGGCGTCATAAAGCGTTGTGCTCGTGAAGGTTTTGCTCAGTTTGTCAAGGTTGGAGATGTTAATAAACACCAATGAAATAGGCGCTTGTGTCACACTTTGTTGTGCTAAACGGTCTTTGAGCTTGTCGACAAAATCAAAACGGTTTAAAATGGACGAGCAATTTTTGGTCTCACTCTCAGGATCGTAATTGATGAGTGTCACGATCTTTTCGCTACTTTGCGGAAACGATTTGATGATGCACAGATAGACCTCTTTGTCAGCCGAAGCCGTTTCGATGACGATGCTTCCTTGCGCATCTTCATCTCCTTTGAGCGCTTCACAGAGCTCTTCGTCACGGTTTAGTTTGGCTTGAAGGGCAGTAAGATCATTGGTCTCATAAAGCATTTTCGCTTTGGCGTTAGCATAGGTGAGCGTTTCGCCTTGAAAGACGAGAAAAGGGAAAAAGTGTTCTATCTTTTTTTCCAGTTCAATTTTTTGGAACGTGTAGAGTTTGTCATCAAGTTTGTTGGCATTTTTTGAGAAGATGGAAAAGAGGAGATTTTCTTCATTTTTCAGAGGCAAAACATCGGTAATGCCAAAGTGCAGTGCAAATTTAAGCAAAAGTCTATTTTCCACATCATCGGCGAAAATATAGGCAATAATTGGCTTATGTTTGGCAAAAAGACTGACCAGAAGTTTGAGTTTGTCTTTGCTGCTTTCGCCTATTTCGATAAAAAGTATGTCTGCCATCGGAATGGTTTTAAGATCTTTTGCAAGATCAAACGATTGAAATGAGGTGTGTTCTTTTTTGGCGCGACTCAAAATGGTGAGTTTTTCTTCGTCAAAATAGAGGTGAGCGATAGAAAGATAGCGCGTTTCATGCAAAAACTGTTCTAAAAGCATCCAAATTCCTCACAATCATAGTAATCCAAATTCTACCCAAATTCATAGAAAATTTAATCATTTTTTAACTACAATACTTTAATATTTAAAAAGGAACAGACGAATGATGTATTATTTAGCGATCAAAGGGAAACAAAAACTTAGCGGAACGGTTCTGATTTCAGGAGCAAAAAATGCCGCACTGCCCCTTTTAGCGTTAACCCTCCTCTCAAAACGAACGATTACGATTTCAAATATGCCTCAAGTTGCCGATGTCAAAACACTTTTACAACTGCTGACAAACCTAGGTGCAAGCTTTACATGTAAAGATAAAAATGTGGTAGAAGTCAATGCCACAACGGTCAATTCTGCGTGTGCAAACTATGACATCGTGCGTAAAATGCGCGCTTCCATCTTAACGCTTGGACCTCTTTTAGCACGTTTTGGACACTGCGAAGTTTCATTACCAGGTGGTTGCGCCATTGGTCAGCGACCGATTGATCTTCACTTAAAAGCGTTGGAACAAATGGGCGCGGAGATCGAGATCAAGCAAGGGTATGTTTTAGCCAAAGCGCCTAAAGGACTCAAAGGTGCTACGATCATTTTTGATAAAGTCACCGTAACAGGCAGTGAAAATATCATCATGGCAGCAGCCTTGGCGCATGGAACGACCACACTTGTCAACGTCGCCAAAGAGCCCGAAGTGGTTCAAGTGTGCGAAGTGTTAGCCGAAGCTGGGGTCAGCATCGAAGGCATTGGCTCTTCAAAGCTGATTATACAAGGTAGTGGTGGAAAACTTTTGGATATTCCTGATTTTAGCGTGATTCCTGATCGTATTGAGGCGGGAACGTATTTGTGCGCAGGAGCGATTACAAAGTCAAAAATTACCCTTAAAAACGTCAATCCACGACACCTCGATGCGGTGATCTTAAAATTAGAACAGATGGGCTTTAAGATCGATGAAAAAGACGATACGCTCACCCTTCATCCTGCGGAGAAAATCACCCCTTCTGATATTGAAACTTCCGAATACCCAGGCTTTCCAACCGATCTTCAAGCACAATTTATGGCACTGTGTACCCAAGCAAAAGGAACGAGCATCATCGATGAGCGTCTGTTTGAAAACCGCTTTATGCACGTCAGTGAGCTTTCGCGTATGGGTGCGAACATCAAACTCAAAGGGCACAGTGCAACCGTTGAGGGCAAAGCAAAACTGAATGCGGCTGATGTCATGGCAACCGATCTTCGCGCAAGTTCGGCGCTTATTTTAGCAGCCCTCGTGGCGGATGGAACGACAAAAATTCACAGAATTTATCACTTGGATCGTGGGTATGAAGATTTGGAAGGTAAATTCTCCAAACTCGGTGCGCACATCGAAAGGCTTGAGGAGTAAACCATGGGCAATGAGCATGTAGTTAGTTTTGATGAGGCGATGCGTTTAAGTGAAGATCTTGCTCGCACAAAGCCCCATCACGAGTGGGTCAGTGTCTTTGAAGCACTGGGTCGTACTCTTGCGTGTGAGATTATATGTAAGAAAAATCTCCCCTCTTACAACAACGCTGCCTTGGATGGGTTTGCTTTCAAATACCAAGAAGGTTTGAGTGAACTTGCTATTAAAACAACGATTTTAGCAGGCAGTGTGGTTGAGCCATGTTTGAGTAACAATGAGTGCTATAAAATCATGACGGGTGCGAAAGTTCCAAGCGATGCGGATACGATTATCCCTTTTGAAGATTGCCTCTCGTACGATGAGCACAACATTGTTCTCTCGCCCAATGTTAAAAAAGGTAATGCCCTTCGTCTCAAAGGCGAAGAAGAGCGTGTGGGCGCTTCGTTACTCAGCGAAGGCACCTGCTTAACGTCACGTGATATTGCTCTGCTTGCATCGCAAGGCATTAGCATGGTTGAAGTCTATAAAAAGCTTTCCATTGCCGTTTTTTCAACGGGCGATGAGCTCAAATCGCCTTGGGAAAATGCCACTGAAGATGAAATTTATGACATTAATGCACTCTCTTTAATTGCGCTTTTGGCAGAACATGGCTTTGTGGCGCATTATTGTGGCGTTATTCCCGATCATTTAGAAGCGGCAACGGACTACTTTGCGCGCATGAAACAGTACGATGTCCTTGTCACCAGTGGCGGTGTGAGCAGAGGCGAGGCGGACTTTGTGGAACGAGCTCTTTTGAAAAATGGTTTTGAAGCTTCGTTTCATGGCATCAACATCAAACCTGGAAAACCCACCATGATGGGTAAAATGGGTAAAACCATCGTCGCTTCCATGCCAGGAAATCCTCTGGCGGCGTATGTCAATGCCTTTTTGTTTCTGATCCCTTTACTGAAAAAGCTACAAGGTCAAAAAAAGTTTAACTTTGAACCTAGTTATGCACAAAATGCTGAGCCTTTTAAAGTCAAATCAGGTCGTGTCAATCTTGTTTTAGGAACCTTCGTGGACGGAAAATTTCACGTATTTGGCGCTAACAAATATGGATCAGGCATGGTAAAACCCCTTGTTCAGAGCAATGCGTTATGGATCAGTGACGAAAGTATTGGAAGTGTTGCAGAAAATGTACCGATAGCTATTTTCGTATTTTAGAAATATATGTTACGATTAAATATTACTTATTTTTAGTTAGTTTAAAAAACTTGACCTTATGAATCTTTTTTGGATACTATTGCTACACAAAATTTGAAAGTGCTCTGGTAAAGGTGTGTAATGTTTAACGAAATAAAGATTTCGACGAAGCTTCTTTTTATCTCGATTGTAACGGTTCTTGGTTTAATTATTCTCTCATATATCAGTATCAATTCAAGTCTTATTGGTAAAAATTCGCTGGAAACCATTTATCAAAAAAATGTCATTCCCGATAGTGAAATTACGCTTGCTCATAATACCTTTGAGATGATATTAAACGATCTTATTCATGTCACCAGCGAGTTTTTACCCACAGGACAGGCGAAAGATCATCTTCCCGTGATTGAAAAAGAGCTCAAAGAGTTTTTTGAAAAAGCACTTGTGAGTGATTTTTATGCTGAGCCAACGTTGAAACAAAATCTTCATGAGGCGTATGAACGCTATAACCAAAAAATCGCTCCCAAATTTAAACGTATCCATGAACTTTATGTCAAAGACAATCGTGAAGACATCGGTGATATGGCGGTTGAAATCGAGACAGATTGTAAGTATATCTCCCAACGTTTTGATAACATTTCACACTTCACAACACAGCGAGTGAAGGATATTAGCCTGCAAATCGGTGCCAAACTAAACAACAATCTTTATTTGGTCATCGTGATCTCTTCGCTTGTTTTAGTGGTTACATCCACACTTTTACTCGCTATTACGCGCTATATTGTCAAACGTATCGCTCGTATTGGTGATCACCTTTCAGACATCACAAAAGATTTAGCACTCAATCGCCCTATCGAGATTTCAAACAAAGATGAAATAGGACATATCAGCGAAAATCTCAACACCCTACTCTTCACGCTTCAGCAAGCATTGATCAAAGCAAAAAGGACGATGGCGGCAAACTCTCAAACGAATAAAAGCATGCAAACGTTTGCACAGACCATCACCAGTGTTGCCCAAAATCAAGATCGTATTGTGGATAATGTTAAAAAATTGACGTCACAAATCAACCAAGAGTTGCAAGAGTCTCGCGACATCTCTGAAACCTCTGCTGCGTATATGAAAGAAGATTATACGATGTTGGATCAAATGATTGTGACCCTTGATTCTATCGTTGAGAGCATTAATCAAGTTAGCCAAGATGAACAGCATATCTCAACCCAAATGCACGACCTCTCCGAGCAGACACGCCAAATTCGCTCAGTGTTAGAGATGATCAAAGATATCGCCGATCAGACCAATTTACTAGCCCTCAATGCCGCCATTGAAGCAGCCAGAGCGGGAGAGCATGGACGTGGGTTTGCCGTGGTTGCTGATGAAGTACGAAAGCTGGCTGAGCGAACCCAAAAATCACTTTCAGAGATCGATGTAACCATCAGTGTGGTCATTCAAAGTGTCTCAAGTGCAAGCGATAATATCAAAGAGAACAGCCAAAAAGTGGTTGATTTGAATGAAAATGCTATCAAAATTTCGACTTTGGCAAATGAAACCAAAGAAAAAACAGCGAAAAGTTTAGAAATCACGAATATTGCCTATGAAAAAACATTAAGCATCACCAAAGAGATCGACCATCTTACGCAAGGGGTTGAAGAAGCGACAGGACTTGCGCATGAAAATAAAAAGATTGCCGATGAATTGATGAGCGTTTCCAGCAGTTTAAATCTCTCAACCGCAGAGTTGGAGCAAGAAATTACGATTTTCAAGGTATAAAAAGCTCTTCTAAGCCCTTTAAAATCTATTTGTGCTACAATTATTTCAAAATAGATTGACACAAAGGGTTTTTTTTGGTAGAATTCCGTCCGTTTTGCGGGAATAGCTCAGTGGTAGAGCACGACCTTGCCAAGGTCGGGGTCGCGAGTTCGAACCTCGTTTCCCGCTCCATTTTAATCCTACTTCTTTTTATCACCTCCCTTTTTTCACAACCTCTTTATATTGATAAGACCTATTGCATTGAACAAGACACGCTTAGAGCCTCTTTTTTTGGCTATCAAAGCAGTGATGATCCCATTATTGTTACCATTCCAACAGGGCGTATGCACTATACCGTTTCTACCAATACGTTACGCACAGCCTTTAACGACCTCAATGCGACCATTATTGATAGCAGCGATGGTGTTGTGATTTTTAGGCGCCACTGTTCGCTTATGGGTAAAGCAGATGCAATGACTGAGCTCTTTTTGAAAAAATTTCAAGAAACCTCTCCTTTCGTAAGAATTGATGAAAAACCGCGTATCTCCATTAAAACCTCCCTGCCTACCGATTTTGAACGTTATGAGCTTGTTGATATTTCAATCTCCGATGCTATGCTTAAGAAAAACAGTGGCTCCTTTGTGGCTGTTTTTAAAGTAGGTGATCGAGAGAAAAAGCTCTATTTTGCTTATGAGATGAATGCGAAAGTGATGGTGTTTAAAGCAAAACATAATTTGCTTAACGGTAAAATCCTCACAAACGATGACTACGAGAGTGTTTGGGAGAGTTTAGATGCCCTTCCAAACCGTGTGATTACCAATGAAATACCTCAAAATGCTGTGATCAAAAACGGTGTTAAAGAAGGTCAGATTTTGACGGATTTTCATCTGGATATTAAAAAAATGCTGAGTAGAAAAGCGAGTATCAAAGCGCTACTAAAAGAGGAAGGGTTGGTCATAGAAGTGCAAGCTACCCTTTTAGAAGACGGCAATATAGGTGATGTTGTCAAAATCAGAACAGAACAAGGCAAAATTTTGAGTGCAAAAATCCTATCACCCTATGAAGTGATTATCCTCGAATGAAACGTATCATTGTCGGCATTAGCGGTGCCAGTGGTGTTGAGCTTGGGCTTGCCTTTATCAAGGCACTTCCAAGTGATATTGAAAAGTACGTTATTATCTCCGATCATGCCAAAATCGTTCTCGCAAAAGAGGCCAATACTTTTTTGCTGGATGATGAAAACATTGGAGCCATTACAGCTTCGGGTTCGTTTCAAACAGACGCTATGGCGATTATCCCGTGTAGTATGAACACGCTGGCTAAAATAACGCATGGCATTGCCGACAATCTTCTTACGCGTACTGCTTCGGTGATGATTAAAGAGAAGCGCCCTCTTCTTTTGGCTCCTCGCGAAATGCCTTTTTCAGCGATTGCTTTAGAAAATATGCTCAAACTTTCCATGCTTGGTATCCATATCGCACCTCCAATCTTGGGTTATTACGCCAAGGCGTCAAGCCTTGAAGCGATGGAAAATTTCTTGATTGGCAAATGGTTTGATCTTTTAGGGATTGAACACAACCTGTTTCAACGTTGGGAGGGAGCATGAGAGTCGCAATTTACCCAGGAACCTTTGATCCTATCACCAATGGACATATGGATGTCATTAAACGTGCGCAAAAGCTTTTCGACAAAGTCTTGGTTGCCGTAGCACTTTCGGAAGAAAAACGCCCCGTTTTTGACATCACCACGCGTGTCGAGATGGTGCAAGCCGCCATTAAAGATATGCAAGGTGTGGAAGTGGAGCCTTTTGATAACCTTTTGGTCAGTTTTTCAAAAGAGAAAGATATTCGCGTGATGATACGAGGACTACGTGCTGTAAGCGATTTTGAATTTGAGCTCCAAATGGGTTATGCCAATGCCTCGTTGTGGAGTGAAATTGAGACAGTTTACTTAATGCCCAGTCTTAAAAATGCGTTTATTAGCTCCTCTGTGGTACGCTCCATCGCAAAACACGGCGGGAATGTTTCGCATTTAGTCCCTCCTATGGTTTTACCTTATTTACAAAGTAGATTTACATGTATGTGATTTTCGAAGGCATTGATACAACGGGTAAAAGTACCCAAGTGGCACTGTTTGCTGAGCGTTATAAAACAGTCTTAGCGACCAAAGAGCCCGGTGGAACGCCCACAGGCTTGAAATTTCGTGAAATGTTATTGGGTGGAGCGCTGAAAAGCTCTTTTAACGCAGAGCTTTTTTTGTTTTTAGCTGATCGGGCTTTGCATTACGACCGTGTTGTCAAACCTGCGCGCAATGAGCGCTTGGTCATCAGCGATCGTGGCTTTTTATCGGGGATTGCGTATGCGTGTGCCAATCATGCAGAGGTGGATGGCGAGTTATTGCTTGCGATGAACCGCTTAGCCCTACAAGAGTCTTACCCTGAAAAAATCGTACTTTTTCTCACAAATAAGACACTGATGAGTGAACGCATGGGCGCAAAAGAGCACGATGCCATTGAAGAGCGCGGTGTAAGCTATTTGTTACGGATTCAAGATATAATGCGTCGCGTTGTTAAAACCTTGCCGATTCAGGTCTTGGAAGTCGATGCTTCACACGAAATTGAGATGATTTATAAACAGATTGAGGATTTTTTAAATGATTAATGCTTTACGTGGAATGAAAGATACCCTCTCGCCACACAGTGAAATATATCTTTATATGATTAAAACCTGTTCACGCATTGCGGAGCAGTATGGCTTTTCGTTTGTCGAGACGCCTATTTTAGAAGAGACCGCACTTTTTAAACGCAGTGTGGGTGAGAGCAGTGATATTGTCGGTAAAGAGATGTATCAGTTCATCGACAAAGGTGAAAACGACGTCTGCTTGCGCCCTGAAGGTACGGCAGGAGTTGTACGAGCGTTTATTCAGCAAAAATACGACAAAGCGGGTGAAAAACGACGCTTCTTTTACCATGGACCGATGTTTCGCTATGAAAGGCCTCAAAAAGGTCGCTTGAGACAATTTCACCAATTTGGTGCGGAGAGTTTTGGCGAAAGCGATGTCAGAGAAGATGCAACGATTATCTTGATGCTTAAAGCGATGTTTGAAGCGCTTGGCATTGGGTTTACACTGGAAATCAACTCTTTGGGCTGCCCTTCGTGTATGCCTCAGTACCGCACAACACTGGTTCAATTTTTAGAGACGCGTGAGGGTTTATGCGAAGATTGTGAAAGACGAAAACTGACCAATCCGATTCGCGTGCTGGATTGTAAAAACGAACACTGTAAAGTTTTGCTTGCGGATGCACCACTTATAATTGATCATTTATGCGTTACATGTAAAGATGATTTTGCAACATTAAAGTCAATTTTAGACCAATTTGGCGTTGCTTACATGGTCAATCCAAAGCTGGTTCGTGGGCTTGATTATTACTCCAAAACGGCGTTTGAATTTGTAAGCAATGAAATTGGGGCGCAAAGTGCTATCGCTGGCGGTGGCAGATACGATCGTTTGGTGGAGTTTTTAGATGGTAAGGCAACGCCTGCTGTTGGCTTTGCAATGGGCATCGAGCGTTTGATGGAACTGGTCAAGATGCCTGAAACTGGACGTGAGGGCTACTACATCGCTGCACTTTGCGATGAGGCGAAAGAGATCGTCTTTAAGTTAGTTGATGAAAAACGCAAAACGGAGAAAGTTTTGACCTCGTATGAGTCAAAATCACTTAAAAATCATCTTAAAATCGCCGATAAATTATATGTAAAATTTTGTGTATGTATTGGTGAAGACGAGCTTGCGAAGCAGAGTGTTTGGGTGAAAGATCTTGAGAGTAAAGAAGAAAAAATTATCAATATGGCACATTTTTAAGGAGCAAAACATTGGACTACGGAATCAAAACATGGGGAAACGATAACTTTTTTATCGAAGACGGTAAGGTAAAAGTGAACACAGGCTGTGAGCCTTCTTTGATAGAGATCATTCAAGAGATACGCAAAGATGGTATCCGTGGTCCTATTTTACTTCGATTTCCACATCTGATTCAAAAACAGATCCGTATGATTTACAAAAGTTTTGCTGATGCAAAAAAAGAGTTTGGATACGAAGGCAATTTTAGTGCGGTCTACCCTCTTAAGGTCAATCAATTTCCCAATTTTGTCAAAAACCTTGTCACTTTAGGGCAAAAATATCATTATGGGCTAGAAGCTGGTAGTAAAGCAGAGCTGATTTTAGCAATGGCGTACAACAATCCAGATGCTCCGATCACCGTGAATGGTTTTAAAGACAATGAAATGATCTCGTTAGGGTTTATTGCCGCAGAGATGGGTCATAACATCACGCTTACGATTGAAGGGCTGAATGAGCTTGAGAGTATTATCTCTATTGCTAAAGATCGTTTTGGATGTGTGCCTAATATTGGTTTGCGCATTCGTCTTCATAGCTCAGGCATTGGTATTTGGGCGAAGAGTGGCGGCATTAACTCCAAGTTTGGTTTGACTTCTACCGAGCTTTTAGAAGCGGTTAATATGCTTCGTGATGCCAATTTGCTTGAAAAATTTACGATGATTCATTTTCATATCGGATCGCAAATTACCGACATTGCTCCTTTGAAAAAAGCACTTAGGGAAGCGGGGAATATTTACGCCGAACTCTGTCGCATGGGTGCAACCCATCTTCGAGCGATCAATCTAGGCGGCGGTTTGGCGGTTGAATACTCTCAACATAAAACAACGTTACATAAAAACTATACCTTAAGCGAGTATGCCAACGATGTTGTCTATCTGCTCAAAGATATTGCAACCCAAAAAGGGGTTCATGAACCTGACATTTTCATCGAATCAGGACGTTTTGTCGCCGCTCACCATGCCGTACTTATTGCGCCTGTTTTGGAGCTCTTCTCGCAAGAGTACACCGATCAAAAACTCAGACCCAAAGAGATCAATCCTCCTCTTGTGCAAGAACTGTACGATCTTTTAGGTACGATGAACCGTAAAAATGCGCTTGAATTTTTACACGATAGTATCGATCACATGGAGTCATTATTGACCCTATTTGATTTGGGGTATATTGACCTTCAAGATCGCTCCAATACGGAGATTTTGGTTAATCTGATCATCAAAAAAGCGGTCGGTTTGGTTGCCGATAAAAAACTCAGTGAGATACTAGACATTCAAGATCGTGTGCAAGAGCGCTACTTGGTTAACTTCTCACTCTTCCAGAGTTTGCCTGATTTTTGGGGTATTGGTCAAACGTTTCCTGTTATGCCTTTGGATCGTTTGGATGAAGTCCCAACACGTTCAGCCTCTTTGTGGGACATCACGTGCGATAGCGATGGCGAGATAGGTTTTAACACCGAAACACCACTTTTCTTGCACGATGTTGACATTAAAAACCGTGACTATTTCTTAGGCTTTTTCTTAGTGGGGGCTTATCAAGAAGTATTGGGTATGAAACACAACCTCTTTACTCATCCAACTGAGGCTACTATTATTATCGACGACGATGGCTATGCGATTGAAAATATCTTGGAATCGCAAAGCATTAGTGATATTTTAGAAGATCTTGATTACGACATTAAAGAGGTTCAAGAAAATCTTAATGATCGCATTGAGGCGTCTGACATCATCAGTGAAAAAGAGAAAAAACACATTTTAGGTGAGATTTACCTCTTCTTAAATGACAACGGCTATCTTAAAACGATTAACAATGAGGATAATTCGCAATGAACTCTGTCTCCTTGTGGGAAAAAATTAAAGAAGATTTTTCCCAACCGATTCTGCATGACCCCGCTATCAACTCGAAAGTAGAGCTTTTTTTTAACTACCCAGGGGTTTGGGCTTTGGCTAATTACCGCATTGCGCATGCGTTACATGTAAAGGGTTTTAAAACGCTTGCGCGCGCACTCATGGGCATTTCGCAGATTATCACTAACACTGACATTCACCCTGCGTGCACCATTGGTCGCCGTGTCTTTATCGATCATGCGTTTGGTGTCGTCATCGGTGAGACGGCGATTGTGGGTGATGATGTTTTGATTTATCAAGGCGTTACACTTGGTGGTGTGAGTCTAGAGCGTGGCGTTAAACGTCATCCAACCATTGGCAATCATACGGTTATTGGCTCAGGTGCTAAAATCTTAGGCGATATTACCATCGGTGAAAACTGCCGTATTGGTTCTAATTCCGTTGTGGTCAAAAGCATCCCCGATGACTCAACAGCGGTGGGTTTGCCTGCTCGTATCATTGATAAAGGGCGCGACAAAAACCCTATGGCACACAACAAAATCCCCGACATCAACAAAGAGCTTTTCATCTATATGTTCAAACGCATCAAGATTTTAGAAGAAGCGGTCTTAACCACCAACAAAGATCTCAAAATCAAAGATGACGAACTTGAAGCCATTTATAAATGCTATTTAGAATCCGTTAAAGAGTAAACTTTTTTAAACGCGTTTACTCTTCTCTCCCCTTTTTACTTCCCAAACTCTTTTACATGTAAGCTTTACATTTTCACTGTTTTGTACATACCTACCCTTACAATTTTGTCAAAATAGCCCTCCTCCTTTTTTCCATAAGTTTTTCAAAAGCCCTTCAATAGGCACTTTTATCCTTTTTAAATCTCAGGAATACTCCGTGCAGTTGGTGTGGGGATGATTGACTACATTAAAAAGGAGAAACCAGCTATGCCACATCATGAATTTGAATGCAGTTCCTGCATTCCGGAGCGAAAGTCACATGCGGTTGTGAAAGGTGAAGGCGAGGATTTGACCTCATGTCTTCCAGAAGGACATCTTCTGACCATCCCCGGAACCATTTCGGAGCGAGGATGTGCTTATTGTGGCGCCAAACACGTTATTGGCACTCCTATGAAAGATGCGATTCATATGAGTCATGGCCCTGTGGGATGTACGTATGATACATGGCACACCAAACGTTACATCAGCGACAACGACAACTTTCAGCTCAAATACACCTATGCCACTGATATGAAAGAGTCTCATGTCGTTTTTGGTGGCGGCGATTTGCTCAAAAAGAACATTATCGAAGCCTTCAAAGCGCACCCGACGATCAACCGTATGACCGTGTATCAAACCTGCGCGTCAGCGTTGATTGGGGACGATATGGAAGCGATCGCACGAGATGTGCTCAAAGAGATGCCTGATAAAGACATTTTTGTCTGTAACTCGCCAGGTTTTGCGGGTCCTAGCCAATCAGGCGGGCATCATAAGATCAACATTGCGTGGATTCATGAAAAAGTAGGAACCGTTGAGCCCAAAATTACGAGTGATTATGTCATCAACTACGTCGGTGATTATAACATTCAAGGCGATTGTGAAATCATGTGCGACTACTTCAAACGCATGGGCATTCAAGTGCTCTCAAGCTTTACGGGCAATGGATCGTATGATGAGCTTAGAAGCATGCACGGAGCGCATTTAAATGTCCTTGAGTGCGCACGTTCGGCTGAGTATATCTGCAACGAACTTCGCGTAAAGTATGGTATTCCACGACTTGATATCGATGGATTTGGGTTTGAGCCACTTTCCGATTCATTGATGAAAGTAGCACGCTTCTTTGGACTTGAAGATCGCGCACAAGCGATTATTGATGAAGAGACCGCACGTTGGAAGCCTGAGCTTGATTGGTACAAAAAACGTCTGACGGGTGTCAAAGTATGTTTGTGGCCTGGAGGGTCAAAACTGTGGCATTGGGCGAATGTGATTCATGAAGAGATGGGCGTTGAAGTTGTCTCCTTGTACACCAAATTTGGGCACCAAGGTGATATGGAAAAAGGCGTAGCACGAGCCCAACCCGGCACACTTGCCATTGATGATCCGAACGAGCTTGAAGGCATCGAAGCGATGGATAAGCTCAAACCCGATGTCATCTTCACGGGTATGCGCCCTGGAGAAGTGGCTAAAAAACGTCGGGTTCAATACCTCAATGCCCACGCCTATCATAATGGACCGTACAAAGGGTATGAGGGGTGGGTTCGCTTTGCGCGTGATATTTACAATGCTGCGTTCTCTCCGATTCATCAGCTCTCAGGCATTGACATCAGCAGAGACCCGATTGCGACGGATAAAGGCTTTATGACACGCAAAATGATCTCCGATGTAAAATTGATACCAGAAGAAGCGAATGTGGAGGGAGAGAGACCGTACACGGGTGATTTTGATTGTGTGACGAAACTTCGAGGTAAAGTGTATGACCCCGAATTGTCTCGTAATCACGAGCAAGCAGCGGTTTAAAGGAGAAACCAATGAGCGATGAAAAAGTAAATATGCAAATACAATCGACACAAAGTGCTCGAATCATGCAGATGGAAGATTATATTATGAAACATTGCCTTTGGCAGTTTCACTCAAGATCGTGGGATAGAGAGAGGCAAAACGAAGGGGTTTTGAGTAAAACAAAGCAACTTTTATGCGATGAAGAAGTGGCGAAAGAGACACCCGAAGATCGTTGTTATTGGGTTGATGCCCTCTCGTTGACTGAAGCCTTTAGAGCGCGTTTTTCTTGGTTTGCGGAAATGGATAAAGAGAGTATCAAGGTGCTGATAGAGAAGCTTAAAGAACGTATTGACTACGTCACGATTAGCGGTTCGCTCAATAAAGAGCTGACAGTTGCACGATACTAAAAAAGGATAAACCATGTCATGTGAACTCAGAGCAAAAGATCGTACGGGTATTATTAACCCGATCTTTACATGTCAGCCGTGTGGCGCACAGTACGTGAGTATTGGCATCAAAGATTGTATCGCCATTGTTCACGGTGGACAAGGGTGCGTTATGTTTGTGCGGATGCTTTTTGCACAACATTTTAAAGATAACTTTGACATCGCCTCTTCGTCGTTACATGAAGACAGCGCTGTTTTTGGAGCAACGGGAAGGGTTGAAACGGCAGTCGATGTCCTCTTAATGCGCTACCCAGACATCAAAGTCATTCCGATCATTACGACTTGCTCAACGGAAATTATTGGCGATGATATCGAAGGTGTTATCACCAAGCTTAACAATGGGCTTTTAAAAGATAAATACGAAGGGCGCGAAGTGCATCTCGTTCCTGTACATACACCGAGTTTCAAAGGCAGTATGGTCAGTGGTTACGATGTTGCAGTCGAATCAATGCTCAAAGCCTTTGCACAAAAAAGTGGAACGCCCAATGGCAAGATCAATCTGATCACCGGTTGGGTCAATCCGGGCGATGTAACAGCCCTTAAACATCTTTTGAAAATGATGGAGATTGATGCGACGGTTCTGTTTGAAATTGAAAGCTTCGATTCACCGCTTATGCCAAGTGGTCAATGCGAAGTTTCTCATGGTGATACGACGGTTGAAGATATGATCAGCACGGGTGATGCCATTGGAACAATTGCACTCAATCGTTATGAAGGGGGAAAAGCGGCGAAATACTTGGAGAAAAATTTTCAAGTACCTTCAATCATAGGGCCAACGCCTATTGGGATTCGCAACACCGATACCTTTTTGCAACACCTTAAAGAGATGACGGGCAAGCCTATTCCTGCGGCATTGGTCAAAGAGCGCGGTATTGCCTTAGATGCGATTACCGATCTTGCACATATGTTCTTAGCGGACAAACGTGTGGCAATTTACGGCAATGCTGATCTTGTGATCGGTTTGGCGGAGTTTTGCATCGATATGGAGATGAAACCCGTACTCCTTCTTTTGGGAGATGACAACTCGGGCTATAAAAAAGATGCGCGCATCAAAAATCTTCAATCCAAAGTGGACTTTGATATGGAGATCATCACCAATGCCGACCTTTGGGAGCTTGAAGATCGCATTAAAAACAAGGGCTTAAAGCTTGATCTTATTATGGGGCACTCCAAAGGCAGATTTACCGCGATTGACAATAACATTCCGATGGTGCGCGTGGGCTTTCCAACGTTTGATCGAGCCGGTCTTTACCGTCACCCAGTTGTAGGCTATGCAGGGGCGATTTGGCTTGCGGAAGAGATCGCCAATACGCTCTTTCGTGATATGGAATACAAACGAAACAAAGAGTGGTTACTCAACGTTTGGTAGAAAAACTGAGGGGTTTTTTCTTTACATGTAAAGCTAAAATCCCTTCATTATGAGGAGAAAATATGCACACAATTCGTTATACCAAAAGAATCTGTACCGATGAAGCGATTATTAAAGCCTTTTTAAACGAGACGCGTGTGGGCATTGTAGCGATGGTGGATGAGCAAAACATGCCTTACGCCACGCCTGTGAATTACGTGTGGTACAAGGGCGCGGTTTATTTCCATGGTATGGGAAGCGGTAAAAAAGAGAGTATTTTGCTTCAAAAACCCTCCGTCTGCTTTACCCTCTTCCATGAATACGGCACCGTTGTCGATCCCGTTCCCTGTCATGCCGATACGGCGTATCGCAGTGTGATCATTTTTGGTGTGGCTGAGAAAGTAATGGACGCCGAAGAGTCCGCTTTAGTACTTCAAAAATTGTTGGATAAATACACGCCACACTACTACAAGCACCAACTCTCGGGAAGTTTGATCGAAAAGTATCGCTCCACGCACGATGGCAAAGCGGTCTCTGTCTTTAAAATAGAACCTTATGAGCTCAGTGCAAAAGAAAACATTGCGCAAGAGAGTGAATTGTTTAATAAAGAGGCACTTTTGTGATTCATCTTCCTCCAGCTAAGCAGTATACTATCGTAGTATAATAAATTATACTACGATACATTGCCATTCATCAAAACTGAGGAGAGCGCCTGTGGATACAATTTGCATCAGCCCCATCAAAGATTGCCCACGTTATCAAGAGCTTCGGGTTTTATACGAAATCTCCGTCGCACTCAAAGGCAGTGAGCTTGGCATCGAAAAAGCGTTTGAAACAACACTCAGCCTGCTTAAACGGCACTTTTACATGGATAAAAGCATCTATTATGCGCTCAATGATGAGAGCAATGAACTTGAAGTCTTAAGTTCTGTGGGGCTCAGTAAACGGCAAGAACTCTTAGCGACCTATAAAGTGGGTGAAGGCGCTACGGGGTTATGTGCGCAATTTTTAGAGCCCGTTGTTATAGAAAACGTTCATCAAAACATCCTTTTTCTCAACAAAAGTTGCAGTCTTAAAGAGAGTGAAATTTCCTACCTTGCTATCCCCGCACTCTCTCAAAACAGACTTTTTGGTGTTTTGGGCGTGAGTTTGACACAAAAATCGCTCTCAGATATTGAAGAAATGGTTACCATCTTAACGATTACCGCCTCTTTGATGGCGCAATCACAGCAAATTTATCAGACGATCAATGATGAAAAAAAGCGCCTCAAAGAGGAAAAACTCTACTACAAAGAAGAGATACTCAAACAAAATGAGATCATCGGTCATAGCGCGGTGATTCAGAGTGTTTTGGACATTGTGGGCAAGGTGGCGTGTACGAGCTCCACCATCTTGATCAGCGGTGAAACGGGTACGGGCAAAGAACTTATCGCCAAAGCGATTCATAACTATAGCCTGCGCAAAGAAAAACCTTACATCAAACTCAACTGTGCTGCCATTCCTGAAAATCTTTTGGAGACCGAGCTGTTTGGGCACGAGAGAGGCGCTTTTACCGATGCGAAAGAGATGCGCAAAGGGCGTTTTGAGCTTGCCGATGAGGGAACGCTTTTTTTGGATGAAGTGGGCGATTTGAGTTTAAACCTTCAAGCCAAACTGTTGCGCGTGCTTCAAGAACAAGAGTTTGAAAGGCTGGGTGGAACCAAGACCATTAAAGTCGATGTGCGCATTGTGGCGGCAACAAACCGTGATATCAAAGAGATGGTGCGTCAAGGAAGTTTTAGGGAAGATCTTTTTTACAGGCTCAATGTGATTCCGATTCACTCCCCTTCTCTTCGTGATCGAGGCGATGATATCATTTTGCTTTCACGCTACTTTTTGGAACGATTTTGCAGGCGTCATGCCAAAGAGCGCTCGTTAATGAACGATGCGGAAACACTGCTTAAAGCGTACAATTGGCCGGGAAATATTCGTGAGCTTGAAAACTGTATGGAACGCATTGTTCTGCTCGCTCCCTCTTTACATGTAAACGCGCATGTCCTATCCTCCGTGCTTCCAGCAAAGACACAGGTCGATATCAAAGTCTTTGAAACGAAGGCAGATTTGGAGGAGTTGGAACGTCAGACGATTATTAAAGTATTGAAGGAGTGCAGTGGCATTAAGATTCATGCGGCAAAAAAACTGGGCATTAGCAACCGTCAAATTGGGTATAAAATCCAAAAATTTGAGATTGGTGTTGAAGAATATCTTTAAGCAATAAGGAAGAAAAATGTCGCGTTATCAGAGCATTAAAGAGCTTTTCAACGAATCCAGCTGTAGTCACAATGCCGATACAGAGAAAAAAGTGACCTGTGAGCGGCTTAGTCCTGGCACTATGATCGGTGGGTGTTCGTTTGAGGGAGCGATTCAAGCCTTATTGCCTTTTAAAAATGCGGCGCATCTTATTCATTCACCGAGTACCTGTCCTCAGGTAACGTATCTTTTTCAGGATGCACCCTCTTCTATTTTTACCACACAAATGGACGCACACGATCTTATTTTTGGTGGTGAAGACAAACTCTCATCCAGCATTACGTATATCTATACGCACATTCATCCAGACGTCATCTTTATCTATCTGACCTGTGTAAGCTCTCTCATTGGTGAGGATATTGAACGCATTATTAACACCCAGCAAGAAACCCTTGGTATACCGATTATCCTCATCAATGCAGCAGGGTTTATGGGAGGCGTTCCGTTTGGTGCGCGCATCGCAGGCGTGACACTGATGCAGCAGTTAATGGGGCAGAAAGAGCCTTTTGATGCTTTGGCATACGACATTAATCTCATAGGTTTTAACGCCTCCTTGAATGAAATGAATGCGTATAAAACACTCCTTGAAAGCATTGGGTTTCGCATTCATTGGATGTTTGGAGGTGGGGAAGATGTGGAACAGACACAAAAAGCGCACTGTGCAAAACTCAATGTCCTGATTGGCGCTAAACCGATGGGCAGTTTAGCAAGGAAGATGAAAGAGGCGTGGGATATTCCTTGGGTCGAGGTCTCTTTTTATGGAAGGCACGCAACTTCCGATGCGATTCGCTCCATCGTAGAGACTTTTGCCGATGGAAAACTCACACGCATTTCAGAGCAGTTTATTGCGCGTGAAGAGAAAAGTCTCAACCAAGCATTAGAATCTTGTCGCACGGTTTTAAAGGATAAAGTCGCACTACTCGATCTGAAAGGGAAGTACTCATGGCAGTTTATTCCTATGTTAAAGGAGCTGAATGTTCGCATCGCAGCAACTGCCATTTACCAATGCACGCAAGATGATAGTGAAAAAGTTTTTGAATTATTAAAAGGTCAAGGTATGGTCATTCGTGATTCTTACGAAGAGCTTGAAGAGATAATTGACGAAGAAGCGGTGGATATTTTACTCTGTGATGTTCATCACTATCATGCTGCGGCTGCATCCAAAATCGCTTTTATGGAGGTTTCACCTGTATTACAAACCTCTTTTATAGGCTATGCCGGTGTCCTTAGCTTTGCACATGAACTCATTCAAACACTAGAGGATCCTTTCTTTACAACTGTTTTTCAAAAAGCACCATGGGAATAGCTTTTTTTGTAAAAAATATAAGAGAAATAGGCTAATTTTTCGCTATAATCTGCACGATATTTTTATAGGGGAAAGTTTCATGCTGTCTAAAAGAATCCAAGTTTTATCACCGTCTCTTACTATGGCGATTACATCCTTAGCGAGAGATCTTAAAGCACAAGGTCGAGATGTTCTGAGTTTTTCAGCGGGTGAGCCTGATTTTGATACGCCACAAATTGTCAAAGATGCGGCGATTGCGGCGATTAACGATGGTTTTTCAAAATACACCGCGGTTGGCGGTACTCCAGAAGTGTTAAAAGCAATTGCTGGAAAACTTAAGCGTGAAAATAATCTTGACTATAAACCTTCCGATATTGTGGTCAATGTGGGTGCGAAACATTCATTGTTTAACATTTTCCAAGCGATCATTGACGAAGGTGATGAAGTCATTATTCCTGCCCCTTACTGGGTAACGTATCCTGAAATTGTCAAGTACAGTGATGGAACACCCGTGTTTATTGATACCGATGAAACCAGTGGTTTTAAAATCACCCCTGCACAGCTTAAAGCGGCGATTACGCCTAAAACAAAAGTACTTTTACTTAACACGCCTTCTAACCCAACAGGTTCTGTTTATTCCAAAGAAGAGCTTACTGCTTTAGCCGAAGTCTTAAAAGGAACAAATATTTTAGTCGTTTCTGATGAAATGTATGAAAAAATTCTCTTTGATGGTCTTGTATTCACTTCAGTGGCATCGATCAGCGAAGATATGTTTAAACGTACTATTACGGTCAATGGTTTGAGTAAATCGGTCTCTATGACGGGCTGGCGTTTTGGATATTTTGCCTCTCCTATTAAAGAGATTACGGATGCTATTGTTGATTTTCAAGGACAAAGTACCTCAAACGTCAACTCCATTACGCAAAAAGCAGCGGTTCCTGCACTCAATGGTTTAGCCGATGCCGATATTGAAATCATGCGCGCAGCGTTTGAGCGAAGGCGCAATCTTGCTCATGAGCTTTTAAATCAAATTGAAGGTATTTCTGTGTTAAAACCAGAAGGCGCTTTCTATCTTTTCGTAAACACCAAAGCGGTTGAAAATGACTCCATGAAATTTTCTCAAAAATTGCTTGAAGAAAAAGGTGTTGCGGTTGTTCCTGGTATTGGGTTTGGGTGTGAAGGCTATTTTAGACTCTCTTTCGCAACCGATGATGCCACAATTAGGGATGGCATTGAACGCATCGCCTCTTTTGTTAAAAATTACAAGTAAGCTTGTAAAGGGTACTTCCAAAAAAAGTACCCTCTTTCGTTAAGTTAAAACTTCTCAAAAAAATCTTATAGTTTTGATACAATTCCGACACTATTTTTACACACATAGATAAAGGCTTAACGCGATGAACAAATATGTCATTACACTTGCAAAAACCTGTTTGGGCTGTAAAAAGCCATCCTGTCGTACGGGATGTCCTGTTGGCACGCCCATTCCTGAAATGATCCGTCTTTTTTTAGCAGGCGAAATTAAAGAAGCAGGTAAATTGCTGTTTGATAATAACCCTCTTTCTGTCATCTGTTCCATGGTCTGTCCTCATGAAAAACATTGTGAGGGACACTGTATTCTCAATAAAAAAGGAACGGCGGTGAGTGTTGGAAGCATTGAGAATTATATTTCCGATCTCTACATGAACGATCTTCAGTTTGAAAAACCCATCAAAAATGGCAAAAAAGTTGCGATCATTGGAAGTGGCCCTGCGGGTATCTCTTTGGCCGTTATTTTAGGAGCAAAAGGGTATGAGATTACGATGTACGATGCTCACGATAAAATCGGTGGCGTGCTTCGCTATGGTATTCCTGATTTTAGGCTCAATAAAGAGATCTTAGATACGATTGAGACGAAACTTCGCCAGTTAGACGTCACAATTCGCCCGAACATTACCATTGGTAAAAACATCACCATCGCCGATCTTTTCCGTGATGATTTTAAAGCTATTTTTATCGGAACGGGAGTTTGGGCTCCAAAAAAATTGGGCATTAAAGGCGAGAGCTTAGGACATGTGCATTTTGCGATTGACTATCTTAAAAATCCTGCTGTGTATCGTTTGGGGCATAGAGTGGTTATTTTAGGGGCTGGAAATGTTGCAATGGATGTAGCACGAACCGCTGTGCGTCATGGTGCACGTGAGGTTATTATTATGTACCGAAAAGGGATGGAAGACATTCCTGCATCGCATCATGAGGTCGAGTGTGCCAAAATCGATGGTGTCAAGTTTGAGCTTTACAAACAGCCTATTGAAATTACCGAACAAGGTGTTATCTACGCTAGTACAGATGAGAGTGGCGAAGAGGGATTATTGGAGGCGGATTCTATTTTGATCGCCATTAGCCAGAGTCCTAATGACAATATTGTTCAATCGGCACGCCAAATTGAAGTGGATGGAAAAGGTTTAGTCATTACCGATGAGAGTGGTAGAACTACGATGGAAGGTGTTTTTGCTTCAGGAGATGTGGTAACGGGAGCTCGAACCGTGGTCGAAGCGGTCGCTTTTTCAAAACGTGCTGCAGTTGCAATCGAAGAGTATGTTGATTCACTTTAAGTAAAAAAGTTTTACATGTAAAGAATCTTTACATGTAAAACCATCTCTTGTTATTTTGAAGGTGTTCCAAAACGTACTTTGGCATCTTGAAGGGCTGCAATGAGTTCATCAAGATTTTCGTAAGGGATATGTGCTTTCCAATCGGGTTCTTCACCATTTTTCTTTAAAGCAATACCGATACTTACCACTGGAAATGAACCACTTCCATACGGTTCTTCTAAATGCGAGATCGAAATAATTCCGTTTTTTGTTCCTGCTAATGGAAATTTTGTCAATATTGTGTTTTTTCCGCCCATGGCTTGATCCTTTTAATTCTTTGTAAAAAATTTCGCTATTTTTGCGTGCGTTTTAAGCCACTCACTTTGCAAAGTCAGTGGGAAACCGCCGTACGTTTTACCGCCCTGTATTGATTTTGAAACGCCACCACGTGCAGCAATCGTTGCAAAATCACCAATTTCCAAATGTCCAGCTGTTGCACTTTGTCCACCCATCACAACGTTACGTCCGAGTTTGGATGAACCTGCTAAGCCAGATTGTGCCACAATAATACAATATTGTCCTAGTTCACAATTGTGTCCAATTTGAACAAGGTTGTCTATTTTTGTCCCTTTTCGAATGATCGTCGATCCAAAAACAGCTTTGTCTATCGTTGTATTCGCCCCTACTTCCACATTCTCTTCAAGAATGACATTCCCCGTGTGATAGATTTTAATATGCTCACCTAACTTTGTATGAGCATAACCAAAACCGTCACTTCCAATCACCGTTCCTGCTTGAATAATGCAACCCTCGCCAATGACACAACCATCGTAAATCACAACATTAGGGTAAATCACAACATTTTTACCAATGCTTACATTCGCACCTATCGTGACATTGGGCATAATCTGCACACCCTCTTCCACAACACTGCCACTGCCGATAACCACATTTGCGCCAATGCTGCTTTTTTCGCAAATCGTAGCAGGAGACGAGGTATCAAACGGTTTTTTAGCAAAAAAGGCACTCGCATACGCCATACTCAAATAAGGATTGTCGCTGATAAGCGCTTGGGAGTTTGAAGGAAGGTGTTCTAAAAAAGTAGCAGGGAGAATGACGACCCCTGCTTTGGTGTTTTGTAAATCACTTAAAAGTTTAGGATTGACAAAAAAAGCGATCTGCGAAGAGGTCGCCTCCTTGAGTGTTGCAAAGGAGGTAACCTCTTGATCCATTCCTGAAAATTCAAGTGAAATCGCTTGGGCTAGAAGGCTCAGTTTCATCTAAATATCCATCGCGACTGAGCCGCTTCTAACGATGTCTGTTGGATTGTATTTTTTAACCGCTTTTAAAAAGTTGTCGATGCGATCGTAATCATCTGCAACCATAACAACGATAAAATCCTCACCACTACTCGCAATCGTTCCATTGTACGCTTTAAGCATCGCATCAAGACCGTTAAAATCTTCACTGAGGGGAATTTTAACAAGCGCCATCTCTTTTTCAACAAACTGACCTGATTCAATGACTTTATAGGTCGGAATCAGCTTATGCAACTGTTTAACGATCTGTTCCAAAACAGGCGTACTGCCTGAGGTGACAATCGTCAACCTCGATAGATTTGTTTTGGGTATAGGAGCCACGGTGAGGGAATCAATGTTGTACCCACGACCTGCAAAAAGACCCGATATGCGCGATAAAACGCCATCTTCGTTTAAAACGATAACCGATAAAACTCTTCTGATATGTTCCATCGCTTACTCCTTATACTCAAGCATCATATTGTAAAGCGTTCCACCTGCTGGAACCATCGGTAAAACATTCTCAAAACGGTCGACTTGAACATCGATCATACAGACCGTGTTACTCTCAATCGCTTCTTTAAGGGCTTTGTCAAACTCATCTTTGGTGGTAACCCTAAAGCCACGGCCGCCAAAACTCTCCACCAATTTGACAAAATCAGGTTGAACGGAAAGGTCGGTTGACGAGTAGCGTTTATTGTAAAAGAACGTTTGCCATTGGCGAACCATACCTAAAAATTGGTTGTTTAAAATGATGTTAACCACTGCAACTTTGTTTTCAACCGCGGTCATTAACTCTTGAATGTTCATCAAAATGGAGCCATCGCCCGTAAAGTTAATAACGGTTTTAGAAGGAACGGCTACTTTCGCACCAATGGCGGCAGGAAGTCCATACCCCATTGTTCCAAGTCCGCCGCTGCTGAGCCATTGGCGAGGGTAGGAAAAAGGATAAAACTGTGCTGCCCACATTTGGTGTTGCCCAACGTCAGTACAGATAATGGCTTTATCGCCGAGTAATTGCCCTACGCGCTCAATCGCCCATTGCGGTTTAAGAATCTCATTTGAGTCTTCGTATTTAAGAGGATGAATCTCATCGTAGCGCTTTAACAGATCGCGCCATGGTTTGTATTTACTCTCATCGATTTGCTCTTTTGCCAGAGGAATCATCGCTTCAACAACGTTTTTAAGATCACCTACTATGGGGTAATCAATCGGAACAATTTTTCCAATGCTACTAGGATCAATATCGACATGAATGATTTTGGCATGTTTGGCAAATTCGCTCAGTTTTCCTGTAACGCGATCATCAAAACGTGGGCCAAATGCGATCATAAGATCAGCCTCACTCATTGCCATATTGGCACTGTAACAGCCGTGCATTCCAAGCATTCCAAGAAGCAGTGGGTTTTCATCGCCCATAACACCACGTGCCATTAACGTCTCAACAGCAGGAATGCCACAGAGTTTGGCAAATTCCCTCACTTCTGCGCTGGCATTGGAATTGATCGCACCACCACCGATGTATAAAACAGGACGTTTAGCCGCTTGAATCGCTTCAATTGCCTTTTTAATCTGACGCGGATTACCTTTATAAGTTGGTTTATAGGTTTGCATCTTAATTTCACTTGGATATGCAAAGTGACCCATCTGTGCAGTGACATCTTTAGGAATATCAACATGAACAGGACCTGGACGGCCGCTTCGTGCAATGTAAAACGCCTCTTTTAAAATACGTGGCAAATCTTTGACATCTTTAACCAAATAGTTGTGTTTAACACAAGGACGACTAATACCCACCGCGTCAATCTCTTGAAACGCATCGGTTCCGATCATACTAATAGGTACTTGACCACTGATGACGACCATCGGAATTGAGTCCATATACGCCGTTGCAAGTCCAGTAACCGCATTGGTAAAACCAGGGCCGCTGGTCACAAAGGCAACGCCTACTTCTCCGCTTGCACGTGCATAGCCATCGGCTGCGTGAAGGGCTGCTTGCTCGTGTCGTGTGAGAATATGTTTAAAATAGTTTTGTTTGTAAACTTCATCGTAAACATTCATGATAGCACCACCAGGATAGCCAAAGACGACGCTGACATTCTCCTTACGTAGTGCTTCTATGACCATTTGGGAACCGCTTAACTCCATGACCTCTCCTTTACATAATTTTTATACGATGTTTGGGCGCTAAAGCTTGCCGAACAGGTCGGCTAAGACTCAATCATTATTTACAAAGTACCGTAAAGCTCTGTAAAAAAAGTGGGTTATTATAGCAAAGAAAGATTAAAAAGGGTTCATTTGGAAGGCGTATTTTAGGATCGTGCTAAATTGTAACACTGCTCTAGAACAACCCCTTCTCTGAGTCCATCATCAACGACAATACATTTTTCAAAGCCAAGTTTACGCATCATCGCTTTGACAATTAAAATGCCTACAACCACCAAATCCCTACGGTTCGTACCTGTAAAGCGCTCTGCATCGCTCTCATTCATGCAACTTAAACGCTGATACGCCTCTTCAAAATCCTTTACATGTAAGATTTTTCCATTGACTTTGTTCGCATCGTAATGGGCATAATCCAGCCCTTCTAAAAAAGCGGCAACCGTGGTTGGTGTTCCTGCAGTTGTTACTAATTGTAAAAAAGTGGAAGAAATATCGGGTTGTGTTTGCGCAAATGGGCTAATGGACTCTACAATGCGTGCAACATGCGCTTCCAGGTCCTGCGTGTAACGCTCCGCGGTGTTAATAATGCCAAAAGGAAAGCTTTGAGACTGCTTGATACCATTAAGACAAAACGTGAGTTCCGTTGAGCCGCCACCAAGATCGAATAAGGCGTAGGTTTGATGCTCAAAACCCTCACGTTTAAGCGCATGCTCAATCGCCAATGAGGTTAGGTGCGCTTCTCTTTCACCTGAAATAATTTCAAAATGCAGTCCAAATCGTGCCTCAATTTCGTCTAAAATTGCTTTGGCATTGGACGCCACGCGCATCGCTTCAGTCGTCACGCAGAAGCATTTTTCCTGTTGAAAATCAAAAACTTTTGAAGCTTCTTCTAAAGCATTCAAAATATTCTGTTTTGAAATTTCACTGATCATACCCGTTACATGTAAATCTTTTGCCGTGCGCACAATGCGCTCAAACGCTTTCACACGGGTTTTGCTCTCACACGCTATTTCCACAATACGCAGGGTATTGGAGCCTAAATCACACCCAATCATTTTCAGCCTATTTCCGTCTAAAAAGTTTCATAAATGTGTTGATAAACGCGCGAATTAATGCTAAAAGAAGGTAGACAATTACGGTGTAAAGCAGCGGATGGTAGGGCATTTTGTGGATGGAGAGTTGCTGTAAATGCACTAAAGGATGTGTCAGCCACTGGTTCATGTGCATTCCTAAGGATAGGAAGAGAAAAATGACGATAAAAATAAGAACTTCTCGTTTTAACATAATGCCTACTTGAGCTAAAGTGAATAGAAGATTTTAGGAAAAAGAAACTTAATGTTTGGTTTGGATAACATTACATTATGAGGACAATTTCAGAAGATTATAAACAACTAAAATAATCAAGTATAATATTTTTAACCAAGGAAAGCCTCAGATTGTTGGAAGTAGAATGGGGAAATATACAACCAAAAAGGATGGGAAAACGATGAAATCAGACAAAATCATTGAGGAGATACTCTTTGAGATTGAAAAGCATGAAGGTGGGATGTCTCGCCGTCATGCGATGAAGTTATTGGCAGCATCTCCAATTGCTGCAAGTGTTATAGCAAGTGCAACAATCGCTACCGAAGCTGAGGCTTCGAGTTCGAATGCAACGGGCAAAATTGTAATCGTAGGCGGTGGTCTTGCGGGCGTTGCGACCGCTGCAAAGCTTACAAACAGACTTGCAAACCCTGACATTACGCTTATCGAGCCAAATCCACAATCCGTTTCGTATCAACCTGGGCAAACGTTGATCGCAGCTGGTGTGTGGGAAAAAAGTGACATTACCTATGAAACGGCGAATTTTATCCCTAAAGGTGTCAAGTGGATTAAAGACTCGGTTGTGAGTTTCGATCCACAAAACAATAAAGTCAAAACAGCTGATGGCACAGAGATTAGTTACGATTATTTAGTCGTTGCGATGGGTTTAACACTGAATTTTGGGGCTATTAAAGGGTTAGAAGGCGAAATTACCTCCATGGGTGCGAATGATGTTGTGCGCAAAAAAGTGGGAAAAGATGGCGTTTACTCTGTCTATTTTGCCGATGGCGCCGTGGATACCAAAAAAGGTATTGAAGAGCTGATCGCTAAAGCCAAAGCACATAAGGGTCCAGAGAAACTTCAAGCAATTTTTACAGACCCAGATACCGCAATTAAATGCGGTGGAGCCCCTAAAAAAATTATGTACATTACGCATGATTTACTCAAAAAAGCGGGTGTGCGAGATAAAGTAGAATTAACCTTTTGTCCATCAGGCGATAAGATGTTTGGCGTGCCTGAGTACAATGCTGCCATTTTTGAACAGTTTAAAGTCAGAGATTTTAAATGGGAGTTTAAAACCAATTTAGTCGCGATTGATACTGAGAAAAAAATGGCAACCTTTGAGAAAAAATGGCTTGAAAAAGGTGAATACGACGAAGATCTTAAAGAGTACACGATGGTCTCTATGAGCAAATTGGTCGAGAAAAAATACGATTTTATCCACATCACGCCTCCTCAAAAAGCTCCTGATTTTGTTGGTAAATCACCGGTTGGTTCTAGCAAAGGCTGGATTCCTGTTGTGAAAGAGACTTTGCAACACGTTACCTACAAAAATATTTTTGCATTGGGAGATGTTGCCGCTGTTCCTATGGGAAAAACGGGCGGAAGTGCGCGTAAACAATACAATGTCGTGGCCGAAAACTTGATTGCTGTGATGGAAAAACAAGAAAAACTTCCTGCTGCGTATGATGGCTACACCGTGTGTCCGTTGATCACGAGTATTGGAACCGTGGCACTGCTTGAGTTTAACTGGACAGCCAAACCCGCTCCTTCTTTCCCTCTTGATCCAACCCAAGAGCGCTGGATATGGTGGCTGCTTAAAGTTTATGCCCTCAAACCTATGACAATTTATGGCATGCTCTCTGGTAGAGCCTAGTTTTGATGATGATACATAATAAGGAAAAACGCATGAAAAAAATGAATTTAGCACTCTCACTCATTGCCTTGGTTGTTTTAAGTGGATGTGGTGATAAACCAAAATCGGATGTTATGAAGTACAAATACACGCCAGATCAAGTGTATAAAGAGACATGTTTGCACTGTCATGGGCCAAAAGGTGAAGGAGTTGCTGAGAAAAAAGGACCTGCTCTGACCAAACAGAGTGTTCAAGAACTTGAGATGTCACTCTTTGACATTAAAAACGGCGGTCTTGGGCAATCCACTGCTACCGAGCACGATGTTATGGAACATAACATGAAAAAATTGGCTGAAAAAGGGTATGACTACGACATTAAAATGATGGCGAATTACATTCACAATAGCTTTAATGGGCTCAAATAAAAATTTGAGTATGATGTTTTTTGGTGTTTCAACGCATCAAAAAACATCTGAAAGTTACGAATGAACAAAAGAATTCATGAAGTTTTTGTATGGCCTTTGTGTACACGCATTATTCATTGGATTATGGCAACATCCTTTCTCCTCTCCTTTGGTACCTCATTTTTCCATTATCTTTTTAGATGGCATTTAGCCTTCGGTCTTATTTTTGGCATTGTGTTACTTTTTCGACTCATTTGGGGATTTGTTGGACCCAATTATGCCACGTTTAAAACGTTTACATTAAGCCCCAAAGAGCTTCAAGAATATTTTGTCCAGAAAGTTCAAAACAGATGGCGCAAAATTCATGCAGGGCACAATGCCGCTTCGAGTTGGTTTACGTTGATTGTTTTAGGCTTGGGAAGTTGGATCGTTCTCAGTGGGCTACTTTTGCAAGGAATCCAAGAAGGTAGTGGAATTTTTAAAGAGCTCAATGAGCACTATTTTCAGTTTTCATCCATCCTTTTGAGTCTCCATGAAGTGCTCTCGTACCTGCTTTTTATCTGGGCATTGATTCACATTGTGGGTGTTTTAATTGAACAGTTTTACCATAAAACGCACATGCTTTTTGCGATGATCACGGGTTATAAAAAAGCAGAAGGTAACGATGCGCGTGTTTCGATGGTGCGCCATCTTTTTGCCTACGCGGTGATTGGGTTATCGATGGTGACGCTGTATAACGTGGCATGTTCTAACGAGACATTTTTGACACAAAGCAGGTTTGAGAAGCGCGATTTTCAAGCAGAAAATCCTGCCTTTTTTGAAAAATGTAGCACCTGCCATAAACTCTATCCTCCCTTTATGTTACCGCACGACTCATGGGTGCGTCTTATGGAAGGACTGGATAACCATTTTGGCGAGCAAATTAGAGAAAATAACATCACCAAAAGCGAGCAGATGAGCATCAAAGCGTACCTTTTAAGCCACAGCGCGGAGAGTTCATCGCACAAAGTTTCCTTTAAAACACTCGAATCTTTGGGCGAAATGCGCCCTATTTCGATGAGCAAGGTTCCTTATTGGAGAGAAACACACAAAAGCATCGATAAAAATATCTATCACTCTTTACATGTAAAAGATGCTTCAAACTGTTTTGCCTGTCACCCTGATTTTGAGTACGGCATTTTAGATAACACACGGATTCATATTCCTAATAGCCATTGAAATTTTTTAGAAATCATATTTTGGCTATAATAATCCCTAAAAAACGAAGGATACAATGATGCTTCTAGGCGTAAATATCGATCATATTGCAGTGCTAAGAGAAGCGCGAAAGATTAATGATCCTGATCCATTGGACGCCATCTCTTTAGTCAAACGCGCAGGTGCGGATCAAATCACGATTCATTTACGAGAAGATCGCCGTCATATTAACGATGATGATGCGAAAAAAATCATTGAAACTTCCCAGCTACCTATCAATTTGGAGTGTTCGATTACCCCGGAAATCATCGAAAAAGTGATAGAACTGCGTCCTCATCGTGCGACCTTAGTGCCTGAAAAACGTGAAGAGGTGACGACAGAGGGCGGCCTTGATGTGGTGAAAAACAAAGAGGTCATTAAAGCAATTGCGCAAAGGCTAAAAAAAGAGCAGATCGAGCTTTCACTTTTTATTGACCCCACTAACGCAATGATCGAAGCGGCAAAAGAGATCCAAGCCGAATGGATCGAGCTTCATACAGGCTCTTACGCCAATATTTACGCGATGCTCTACTCCAATCTTTCACGTTCACGCCACAGTATTAAAGCGCTTGAATTAGACCGCGAATCTTTACATGTAAAACTGCTTGAAGCAACGCATGAGCTGGAACGCGCCTCTAAACTAGCACACCAATTGGGGCTCAAAGTAGCAGCAGGTCATGGACTTAATTATCAAAATGTGAAACGCATTTTAGAGATCAACGAGATTAGCGAGCTCAACATTGGTCAAAGCATCATTGCGCGCGCTGTTTTTGTGGGCTTTGAGCAAGCAGTCAAAGAGATGTTAGGATTAATGAGATGAAAAAAATAGCCATCAGTATTGGTGATTTAAACGGTATTGGCTTAGAAATTGCCTTGCGCTCACACAACGAGGTGAAAAAACACTGCTATCCTCTCTACTGCATCAATGAAAATATGCTAGGCTGGGGCGCCGCGCTTTTAGGGTTGGATGTCCCCAGTGATTTTGAGATACGTGACTGTGGGAAAGTTTTTGAGATAGAACCAGGTGTGTGTAGTGCAGAAGCCGGTGAGAGTTCCTATGACTCGTTTATCACCGCAGTCGCACTCGCGAAAAGCAATGAAGTGAGTGGTATCGTGACCCTTCCGATCAACAAAGAATCATGGGCGATGGCAGGACTGGAATACAAAGGGCATACAGACGCCCTCAGTGATCTTTTGGGCTGCGAAGCGATTATGATGCTCGGATGTGAGGAGATGTTTACCATTTTGTACACGCACCACATTCCACTGCGCGATGTACCGCATGAGATTAAAGCCAAAAAACTCAAACCTTTTTTGCTCAAAGTCTATGAAGAATTAGGCGCCGAGCGTATCGCTGTTTTAGGGCTTAATCCCCACGCAGGCGATCATGGTGTGATTGGAGATGAAGACGCGGAGATCGAAAAAGCGATCTTAAAAGTCAATCACTTTTTAGAGCGTGAAGTGTTTGTGGGACCCCTCGTGCCTGACATTGCTTTTTCAAAAAACAATCGTGAGAATTTTACCTATTTTGTCTGTATGTACCACGATCAAGGTCTGATTCCTTTAAAAACGCTCTATTTTGACGAAAGCATCAATGTCAGCCTCAATGCAGGCGTCGTGCGAACATCGGTGGATCATGGAACCGCCTTTGACATCGCTTACAAAGAGGGAAATCCTTCGTGCTTAAGCTACATCAATGCCATCAAAGAAGCGGTTAAACTCTCATCTGGTAAAGAGCCTCTTTTAACGTTTTAACTCTAATGTGAATGAGGGTGATCGCCATGGTCGTGGTGGTGGTTACTCTCATTTTTAAGATTGACCGAACAGCTTAGCCCATTGGGCGTTATCTCATAAATCTTTTCAACCACCAATTCTATAAATTCTTTATGATGCGAAACAATAATAATACTCTTATCAATGCGCCCTAAAATATCAATCAAACGCAGTTGCATCGCTTGATCGAGCCCATTGGTGGGTTCATCCAAAAGCATCAGTTTGGGTTCCATAATCAAAACGCCTGCCAGTGCAACCAATTTTTTCTCTCCGCCTGAGAGATGGTAGACGATCTTTTTCGCTAAATGCGAAATGCCCAAGTCTTGGAGCATCATCGCCGTTTTGAGCCTTGCCTCTTCTTTGGAAACACCACTGGCTAATAGGCTAAAGGCGACATCGTCTTCCACCACGGGGGCTAAAAACTGATTGTCCGAGTCTTGAAACAGGTAGCCGATGAGATGACGCATGCTTTTAAACTCATCCAAAGAGCGCATCGGTTGGTGAAAGAGTTCTAATGTGCCCTCTTCCAAAGGTCGAAGTCCCGCAATGATCTCTAAAAGCGTTGTTTTACCACACCCATTAGGCCCAATAATGGCGATCTTCTCTTTGTGCGAGACATCGAGTGTCACGTTTTCATACAAACGCACACCATCGCGCGAGGTGGAGAGGTTTTTGATATTAACCGAACAGCTCATAAAAGGGCTCCTTGTCGCCAAAGTAGCGATAAAATCGTGATAAAATCGTGATAAACGCAAGCAAACGATCGTATGTGCTAAAGTCTTGATGCGCCTCTAACGTATAGACTTCACCACAAAAACCACGAAGTTGCATCGCTTTTTCAAGCCAAAATGAACGCTCCAACGCTTTAATGAACAAAATGCCCACAAATCCCGCCATCGTTTTATAGGTCAACAGATTGGTTTTGGGTGTGAAGCCTCTTACATGTAAGGTATTTTTGAAAAGTGTAAACTCGCGTTTGATGAGAAAAATGGACTTTGCCGTGAAAAAGAAGATAGAGGTGAGTTTATGAGGCAGACGCAAACGGTGCATTGCAATGGCGATGGAAAATTCATCTTTACCGTGAAAGAGCATTAACATAAAGAGCAAAATGAAATTGGATCGTAAAAAAACAAGCAGTGCAAGCTCATAGTTTTTTTGCCACAACATGCTTGCAACAACAATAGCAATCAGCGTATTGAGCCAAAAGAGTCGCTTGAAGATACTCAAAAGTGATGCTCTGTGAAGCCAACTAAGCAACAACAATGGCAGAAGCATGGGGGCATAAAGATATTCTTGTAATGCCACGACAGTGCTGTAAAACAGTGCTAAAAGAAGCGCTGTCGTCGGTGCTATGCGTGGCTGGGTTTGCGTTTGATCCAATACAGTACTCCAAAGAAAAAGACAATTATAACCAATCCTAAAAGCATTTTATCCAAAGGCATGTCGGATGGTAGTGTTTTTGCCTCTTCTTTGGTATGACTTTGTGCAACATAGTGTGTTTGCGTTTGATGCCCCATACCCGCTTCAACGATAATGTCAAATTCAGCCAAGGGCAGTTTAGCCGAAGCTTTGCCCTCATCATCGGTCTTTAACGTTAAAAGCTCTTTTTGGTTTGCATCTAAGAGCTTTACGACACACTGTTTGCACGGTGAAGATTTGGTGAAGTAACTCTGAATATAGAGCTTCCCCGCTTCATCGTAAGCAAAAAGGTTGATTTTATGCGCCCATAGACTACTCAGAAAGAGTAAACTAAGCAGCCCGATGCGTAACATACTGCTCCTTTACATGTAAAAGATGTGGGGAGACTTTTTCAATGAAACGAAGCGCAAAAAGTGTGATAAACCCTTCGATAAACATAATCGGTAAGTGCGCTAAAAGAGCTAGTTTTGCGGCGTCCACAAACGCGTCGCCATTGAGAGCTAGGGTGAGTGAAAGCAAGAAGGCAGAAAGGGCTAAAGGAACGAAACCGACTAAAAACCAGAGCAGATCTTTTTGCCAACGGTTGTTTGAAGGAAGCATAAAAAGCCAATAGCCAATCAGCGTGGGTGTGGCAAGATTGAAAAGATTGATACCAAGCGTGGTGAGTCCGCCAAAGCCAAATAGAACGCCTTGGAGTAAAAGAGCGACAAAGATAGCGATAAAAGCACGAAAACCCAGCATGGCTCCAACAATGCCGCCTAAGACAAGATGCACTGATGTGGGACCAATGGGAACGTGAATGAACGATGCCAAAAAGAACAGCGCCGAAAGTACCGCCGTTTTAGGAATCTCATCATCTTTGAGTGTTTTAAACGCATACAGAGTAAAAGCAGCCGAAACGACTGCTCCACCGATTAATATCTCAGGTCTGAGTAAGCCTTCACTGAGGTGCATTTTATTTCATTGCCTCTGTTTTGAGCCAAAGTACAGCGCCCAATTCGACAGGGTAACTTTTACCATCTTTTTTAATTTTTTCATCATCATCCATTAAAGCGGCAAATCCCCACCATCCATCAGTCGGAAGTGCGACATGAAAGACACCATTTTTATCGGCTTTGTAGACTTGTGTGACGTACATTTCATTGGGTGCTTTGAGCCCTTTGGTGTTGTAAAACTCTACTTCCACTTCAGCATTTGGGACGGGTTTGCCTTTGTAAAGCACTTGGGCGCTAAATAGATTGCCTGCATAGAGTGTATAAGGACGTGAGAGTGGAATGATCTCCGCTTTAAGACCAATAGGTTTATCCCAGCCCTCGCCTGAACCAAAGGCATCCACAATCGTTTTGGTTTGATGGCGGATAAATTTCTCTTCCGCAGGCTCAAAATAAGGCACAGGATCGACATAGAACTGATAAACCCCTGGCTCTTTAATCGTGTATTCACTCTTCCACGTCGTGAGTTTGTTCTTTTCGACAGCTTGGAATGCGCCCAAAAGCGATGTCTTTTTGCCTTCCATGAAAACGCCCGCCTCTTTAGGCATTTGCATGTTCATGAGGTGTTGCTCAAAGGGATGGGTAAATTCGTATTGAATAGAAACTTTCGTGTTTCCACCTTGCTCAATGACGGTTTTATCTGTCATAACGGTTTGAAAATGTGCAAACAGCGATGAAGCACACACAAGTGATGCTAATAATACTTTCATACAAATACTCCTCTTAAATAATACTGAACTATATCTGGTATTATTGTGACATTTTGTGGATAAAAAAAAACTTAAGAGGAGGTGGTTTAAACGGTTGAGAGTTTTACATGTAAAGATCTAAGAGCTTCCAAAGTTGCCATTTCATCAGCATTATCAAGGGTTGTATCGCTATGATGCGGTTTTTTATACACAAGATCATAATACTCAACTAATAGTATCTTCGCCACTTGCGCAAGGTCGCCCTCTTCGTATGCGTGTAAAACATCTTCTTTCACCGTTTTTTTAATGTACGGCGCAATCATCTTCATCGATTGGTCAAAAAAGGCAGGCGTAATCATCTGATAGTCTTTGAGTATTCGCTCAACACGTTGCACAAGCGGTGCTGTAATTTCGATACGATAGCCTTGTAAGATCCTTACATGTAAAAGCGCTGGAATGGTGCATTTTCCCATTCTTTTACTTTCGGCCTCGATGAAGATTGTGGCATTGGGATCAATTTTATGTAAAATTTCGCATAAACTATTTTCAAACGCTTTTTGACTGGGTTGCGCGCCTTTGATACTTCCAAAGCTCGAACCCAGATGGTTGGCAAGGTTTTCAAGATCGATGGAAGGATGAAGCGATTGCAAGAGTTCACTTTTTCCACAGCCCGTATTGCCACCAAGGACAATGAAACGCTGATGCGGTAAATTTTCAAGATAGGTGAGCACATACATACGGTACTGTTTATAGCCACCTTGAAGTCGGTAGACTTGATAGCCAATGTGCGAGAGGATAATCGCAATGGAGCTAGATCTTAGCCCTCCTCTAGCGCAGTAGATGCCGATTTTAGAGCCAATTTTGTACTCTTTTGCGATTCGTTCAAGATGCGATGCTACATTTTGGCAGATGTAACGAGCACCGAGTATTTTGGCGTCATTGCGTGAGACTTGTTTGTAGAGCGTGCCGATTTCTTGATGTTCTGCATCATTTAGGGCATAAAAGTTTTGAGCATTTGGAATGTGAGATTCACAAAATTCTTTGGGGCTACGCGCGTCGATTAAAAGATCAAACTCTGATTTTTGGGAAATAAAGGCGTCAATGTCAAGCTCAATCAGCATGCCAGATACTCAGGAACAAGCCCTTTAAGATGCGTATAGATTTTTTCAAAATCGGTTCCATAAACTCTGGTATCAGCGATGGTGGTAATAAAATTGGTATCGCCTATCCA
The DNA here is from genome assembly GCF_000568815.1 of Sulfurospirillum multivorans DSM 12446. Lineage (NCBI taxonomy): Bacteria > Pseudomonadati > Campylobacterota > Epsilonproteobacteria > Campylobacterales > Sulfurospirillaceae > Sulfurospirillum > Sulfurospirillum multivorans. Next base: position 1,579,203 of record NZ_CP007201.1, on the reverse strand, counting down.
GCGTGGGATCACATGGTAGTGAATGTGCTCTGCAATGCCCGCTCCGCCACTTTTGCCAAGGTTCATACCAAGATTCACCCCTTGCGCTCCAATGCCCTCTTTAAGCATCTTTACACAGCGTTGCACGATAAACGAGAGATGCAGCCACACTTCGGGTTCCAGTTCCTCAACCGCATCGGTATGATAATGAGGAATCACCATAAAATGCCCAGGCGTGTAAGGATAACGGTTCATTACGATAAAGCAGAGCGCATCGCGATACAAGACATGATGCTGCTCATCCAGCTCTGGATGCTCGCTTATGTTGCAAAAAACACACCCTTCTGGTTTATCACTAAAATAAACATCCCGCCAAGGAGCGTACATGTAATCCATCAATCGACCTTTTTAATGGATTCAAGTGAGGCTTGAATGTCTGGTTCACGCATAAAATACTCGCCAATTAAAAAGGCATCCGCACCGATTTTGCTTAAGTGTTGAATCGTCTCTTTGTCATTCAATCCACTCTCTGCAACGATGATTTTTCCTTGCGGAATGAGTGGCATCAGTTTCTCAGTTAAACTCATATCCATCTCAAAGGTCTCTAGGTTTCGGTGGTTAATTCCGATGATATTTGCTCCTGCAAAGATGGCTTTAACGAGGTCTTCTTTGTCATGAATTTCGACTAAAACTTCAAGCCCTAGTCGTAATGCGTACTCTAAAAGGTGTTTGAGTTCTGCTTTGGAAAGCGCTTTTGCGATCAATAAAATAAAATCAGCCCCATACACCAGCGCTTCTAAGATTTGGTACTCATCAACAATGAAATCTTTACGCAACAAGGGTGTGGGAACATAACGGCGAATTTGGGTTAAGTACTCCAAGTTTCCTTGAAAATAGTGAGGCTCAGTCAGCACAGAAATAGCATCAGCACCTCCTAATTCATACGCTTTGGCAATCATCAGAGGGTCAAAATCAGCTTTGATCACCCCTTTACTAGGGCTAGCTTTTTTCACTTCAGCAATGATGCGATACGGATTTTGGGGTGTTGCTTTCAGATAAGGTTTGACGTCGCGTGGCATAAAAGGGTTAAACGCAAGGCTTCTACCCAACCAATCAATCGTATACTCTTTTTTCTTCTTTTCTAAATCCTCACGCGTGCGTTTGATAATTTCGTCTAGAATCATTTTTTCTCTTTCAAACATTTTTTAATCGCTTCAATATGCGCGATGACCTCTTCTTCCATCACATGCTCACCAAAATATTTCATGATGTTATACGCCTCATCGCATTGACCCTGTTTGTAAAGTCCCCACGCTAATGAGTCAAGATAATAAGGAGAATTTGGCTCTAATCTAAGCGCTTCTTGCACCAGTGCAATACCTTTTGAAACGTCGATATTATGGTCAATGAGCAGATACCCATAGTAGTTAAGATAGACAGAGTCTTTCAGCAAACTGGTCACTTCATCAAATTTATGCGAAATTGATTGCAAGGTTTCAGGTGCCAGATTGGTTTTATTGAGCTCATACTCATAAATAGCCATTTTCCCTAGATAATCAAGATTTTTACTCTCATCGTAGAGTTTTTCAGCCAATGTATAGGCTTCTTTGAATTTTTTCTGTGTAGCATAAATTTGAAGCAACATATCTTGGTTAAAGCCTGTTTTTTCCAAAAAGGTTGTCGCCCCTTTGACATCTTTAATGTACAGCATCAGTTCAACAATTTTCTTGGCTATCTCTTCGCTTTGTTCCTCTTTGTAGAGTTTTTTATAGGTAGCAATTAAGCCTTGAACATTGCGATCACGCCCATAGATTTCGATGAGTTTGTAACAGACCGTATTGCCACACCCTTCCATATTGGCATAGGTCTCTAAGTAGGCAATGGCATCGTCTTTGCGTCCTAAGAAGCGGTTTAACAGCTCGACAATGTTGATCAAAATATCTTCATTTTGCTCTTGTTTGTAAGCACTTTCAAAATATTTGAGTGCCAAATCATAGGCTTTCATCTGCAAATAAAGATTACCTGCGATGCTCAGATGTTGGACACTTTTATTGAATTCAATGAGCCTAAGTATCTCTTTTTCAGCCTCTTCATAGCGCTTCTCTTTGACCAATTGTCCCACCAAAAGACGGTTGAAGTTTTTCTCATCGGGGTATTTTTTAATACCTTGCATAATGAGATCGTGCGCATCAGGATCGCCCAAGACAAAGGCAAGCCCTGCATCTTCGGTGAGGTACACTTTTTTCTGACTCTGTTCATACAGGGTATGATAAATTTTGCGTGCGTTGACGTAATCGCCATTTTGCTGATAATCTAACGCTTGCAAAATAAGATTATCCTCTTCTTCAAAAACTTTTTTAGTTGTTTCGTTCGTAATAACAACCTCTTTGGTGCTACATCCCACCAATAAAACAAGAACGACTATAAGCGAATAATACCGGGACATTCTGTAACTACCTCGTCAATATTTTCTTTAAAATATTCCCAAAAAGGGAATGTACGGCACTGTTGTGGGCGTACGTCATAGATACGACACATCTTTTTTTCCATATCGAAAAAGACGCAACCATAGCCGCCTTCGTATGCGATCTCTTTGATCGTGAAACGATAGCGAATTTTTAGTAAATAGTTATTGATAAATGCCTCTTTGGATAACGAAAGTTTCAAAGCAATCGCACTTATCTCCTCTTGGCTCACCCAAATGTACCCACTCTCACCAATACAACACTTCCCCGAGCAGTTTTGACAGGCATTTGGATCAAACGCATACGGATAGCCTTCGCATTTCATTAAACGCTCCATTCACAACTCTTCGTAGCAGATTGTTCAAAAATAGCTTTCACACGCACACTGATATGCTCACCCGTATAGATAAAAAGTGGCGGATGAATTTTACAGAGTGTTTTTGAGTTTTTACGCGCACGTACCAACACCAAAGATGCCTCTTTCTCCTCTTTAGGATACACGAAACAGAGGTCTTCGACATTGAGTCCATTTCCAAGCAGTGACGCCATCACGTGGTCTATCTGTTTCGCATCATAGCAGAAACAAAAATATCCCCGATTGGAGAGCGTTTTACTCACTTTTTTAGCAAAAGCATCAAAAGGAAGTGCGCTGCTGTGGCGACTTAGGAAAAGGGCATTGTCTTCATTTTTAACACCACCTTTGTGGTAAAAAGGAGGATTAGAGACAATCATGTCCCATTTATGCTCAAAGGTTGCTTCTAAAAAATCTTTACATGTAATGTTTTCTAGGAGTAAAAGATTGGCTTCTGCGTTGGCTTTGGCGATTTCACAACTCAGAAATTGAATGTCCAAAAGGCTTACATGTAAATGAGGAAAATCGCGTTTGAGCAAGAGTCCTAAAATGCCACAGCCACAGCCCACGTCCAAGAGTTCCCCTTTTGGCGCAAACGAGCTGATAAAATCGTACAGTAAAAGGGTGTCGCTGTTGTAACGATACCCTTGCTTTGGTTGAAAAAGATTCATGATTTAGTGGTACACCCTGATTTGGAAGCCTCGTGCTTTATCTTGTTCAATGTTGGAGAGTGCGTAACTGATTTTTGCCCCTTCTCCCACGAAAGATTCGACCAGTTCACCACCCGCTTTGGCTCTGGCTTTTCCAAGTCCGATGTTGGCAAGTCCGCTGATACGATCGATCTCCGTATCTTCAACGCCCACTTTTTTGCTTTTGATCAGTTTAAGCGATGTAAAACCACCATTGTCAACAATCGGGGCAACTTCAAAGAAGTAACTGCTGTCGTATTTGGAAAGAACGGTTTGCACCTCTTTTTTACATGCTTCGGTGATAGCATTCACACCCGTTCCCATATCCGCACATGTCACTTTGTCGACCATGCTCAGCTTTTGACCTTTAGGGGAAGGTGTCGCGGTTTTAGCTGTTGCAACTTTTGGTGTGGCTGTCTCTAAAAGCTTGATTTTTTCATTGAGCGTTTTAATCGTCTGCTCATTGGATGCCATGCGTTTGTTCAGCTCTTCTTGGCTTTGAGCAAGCGCACTCTCTTTGGCTTTGAGCTCTTTTTCAAGCGCTATGATTTTCAGCGTTTCCTCTTTTTTACTAGAGCCCAGTTGGCTCTCTTTGGCTCTTAGTTCTGTTTGCAAGGCTTTGGTGGCTTCTAAATGTTGAAGCTCTTTGTGTTTAAACTCCTCTTTGAGTTTGGCCAAATTCTCCTCCAAAGAAGCTTTGAGCGTTTCTGTTTTTTTATAGTTTTCTTTGTTGGCAACAATGGTTGCCTCTTTGGCTCTCAGCTCTTTTTCTAACGCGCTGCTTTTAAGAGAATCTTCTTTGCTAAACGCTGCTAATTGACTCTCTTTGGTTTTAAGATCACTTTGAAGCGCTTTGATTTCCGCGAGGCGTTGAAGCTCTTTTTGTTTGAACTCTTCTTTAAATTTTGTGAGGTTCTCTTCGGTTGATGCTTTGAGCATTTCTATCTTTTTCGTTCCCTCTTTGTTTGCCACTATCGTCGCTTCTTTGATTTTGAGCTCTTTTTCTTTTTCTTTGATGATGTCCAAATACTCAATCTCTTTGCGACGAAGTTCCTCTTTAAGTCCGACCATCTTGGCATCTTCGCTGATACGATTTTTCTCAAATGTTGCCACTTTCGCTTTGAGCTCCTCAACATTTTTAGTGGTCGCTTTGGTTGCATTATTTTCCGCATCTTTGAGCTTTACATGTAAGGTTTGAATCGTGCCTTCATGACGTGCATTTTCCGTTTGAATTTTTTGAAGATCTATCGCTTTGATTTTGATCTCTTTTTCTAATGCAGCGATTTTCAGGGCTTCTTCTTTTTTCGCTGATGCGATCACACTCTCTTTTTCTTTGATCTCTGCTTGAAGTAACTGCAATTTAGCAATGAAATCGCTCTCTTTTGCTTTGCTGCTGGCTTTTAACTCTTCCAATGTTGAACGAAGCTCTTTAAGCTTGCTCTCATCACTCTCTTTGCCTTTTTGAGTCTCAGTTCTAAAGGAGATAATTTGCGTTTTTAAACTTTGAAGCTCTTTCTCTTTTTCGTCATTTTTGGCTTTGAGTTCGTTGTTGGAGGTGGCAAGTTCATTGATGTGAAACTGAACACGCTCGCTGTTTTCTGTGGAAGCAGCTTTATACTCATTCATCTGTTTCTCAAGTTTTTCGACAAGCTCTTTTTTAGAAGCGTCAAAATTGGCTATTTTTTCATTAAAGACTTTGTAATTTTTATTGTGAATTTTATCGTTTTCATCAAGACGTTTTTTCACTTCGACTTCAAAGTTGGCTTTTTCGTTGTTAAGAAGGGCCATTTTATCGTTGAGCTCTTTGATGGTACTCTCTTTTTTAGCGATCTCTTCTTTGAGCTTTAAGATGGAAACGTTGAGCGTTTTTTCGCTGTTTTGAGCACTCTCTTCGAGGGCTTTGTTCGCGCTACTAAGCTCTTTGTTGAGCTTTTTCTCATCTTCAAGATAGGTTCTAAATTTATTAAAGTCTTTTTCGTTCTCTAACATCAAAGCGTCAATGTGTTTTTTAGCACTCGCAAGTTCGGTCGTAACACTTTTGATTTTCTCTTCTTGCAGTACCATTTTTTTCGCATGCTCTGTATCTTGAAAAACCATATCTTGACGATTTTGCGCAATCAATTTTTCCGTATCGACTTTGAGTTGCTCAATCGTTTTGGTGTATTGTGCGATCTCTTCTTTATGTTTTTGCTCATTGATCACAAGCGTTTGCGTCTGCTTACTCATGATCTCATTTTTCTCTTTCGCCGCGAGTACGATCTCTTCTTTGAGTTTCGTGATCTCCTCTTGTTTGCGTGCAAAAGCACTTTTAGCCGTTTCATTGGTGGTGTTGATTTGCTCATTTAAAAGGGTAATTTGATCATTTAAAAATTTGATTTTCTCTTTATAATCGCCCAATTTTGACTGCTCTTCTTCTCTGGCTTTGGTAATGGCTATCTGCTTTTTATCTTCATCATCGAGTGCTTTTGCTTTTAGTTCTTCGATTTGGCTGTTCAATGCATTGGCTTCGATGTTGGCTTTTTGGGAGATCAGGACATTCTCTTTTTGAAGCTCATTGATCTTCATCGTCAAATCGCTAATGTTGCGATAATGTTGCTGTTCGGCTTCGTTCAGGCGTTCAGTGCTTTTATTGGTCCATTGATCGCGCTGTTCTTCCAATTCGTTTTGTTGCTCTTCAATTTTTTTAGAGAGCTCACTTTTCTCATTGGACATTAACAAATTGTCATGTTGGACAAAAAGAAGTGTCTTTTGCAGTTTATTGATCATGCGTTTAAAATCTTGCTTGGAGAGTTCGGACTCAGGAATGGGCTTGCCTTGTTCATCGTAATAGGCATCTTCAAATAACGTACCATCTTTACTCTGCTCTATCATTGCCTCTTTATCGATGAACTGCGTTTGCAGTTCAAGGGGAAGATCACTAAATTTGACATCACTTTTACTGATGTATTTTTCGGTAAGTTCATTGTAAGAAATTCCACCAAAATTACCGTATTGAGCGGAGGCAAAGCCTCCAACGACAAGAGCGAGCCCCAGTGCGATATTTAAAACCTGAGAAGAAGTAAGAGCCATTCGTAGGTGCCTTCGTTAGTTTGATTTTAAGATGTGTGACACAATATGATAGGCGTGGTTGAGCGCAATAGCAATACTTCCACCACTTTTAACCGCAATGTCGCCAGCTAAGTAAAGCCCTTTGGCTTTGGTTTCAAAATTTTCATCAAATTCTGGCTTACCATCATTATCAAGGGTAATGCCACATTTTCTCAGAAAATCAACCGGCGTTGTACCGCCAATGGCATAAATGACACGATCGTAAATCGTATAATACCCATCGCTAAAATTGACTTTGACCAGACCATTTTCATTCTCTATGGAAACGATGTCCATCCCAAGGCGCAGACGAAGTTTCTCTTGTCCGTTGTACTCTTGAATCAGCTCAAGATTGATCTCATTAAGACGGCTAAAGGTATCACGACGGTAATTGAGGGTGACATTGTTGGTTTTGGAAAGCTCTATGGCGTATTCAACAGCGGAATTTCCGCCACCCACGATGAGTAATTTTTCATTTTGAGAACATTTGTCGAGGTTAAAGTTGATGCGCTCTTTGAGTGAAAGCGGCAGTGTGTAATCAGGTTTATTGGGTTTTCCCATTGTACCAATAGCGACAATGACATGCTTTGCACGATATCCCGCTTTGGTGGTTACGATGCGAAATTCATTATCTTCTTTGACGATGCTCTCCACTTCAGCGTTAAAAGCGTAGTCTATCTCCCCTTTATCTAAGAGTGAATCAAAGTAGTTGAGCGTGCTCTCTTTGGTGCCATCGCGAAAATCGATCGAGCCTTGAAGTTCAATCTCTTGACCTTTATAATTTTTATCAACGCGTTTATTATCTTTGTAAAATTTGCGAATGGTTTGCGAATGGTTGTCACCTTTTTCGATCATCATGATATGTTCTAGCCCAAGGACTTTTGCTTCAACCGCTGCACCAATGCCTCCAGGACCTCCACCGATAATGACTAAATCGTAAATCTGCTGCATTTTGTATCCCTTCGTTAATTATCTGTTAATGGTAACTATTATACCCCGATCATACTTATGACATATTAAATACAAACGTGGTAAAATCGCGGTTAAATTCCACTCTAAGGAAGCAAGAACGTGCAAAATTTTTTAGAACACGCCAAATCTGCTAGTCGTATCATTGCGACACTTGATCCTAAAACAAAAATCGATGTTTTAATGCAGATGGCAGATGCGTTGGAAGCACACAGCGAGCGCATCATCACAGAAAACCAAAAAGATTTAGATGAAGCCAAAAAGAACAACCTCAGTTCTGCCCTCGTTGATCGCCTTTTACTCAATCCAAAACGCATTACGGAGATGGCAAACGCGATTCGTGAAATCGCTGCCCTTAAAGAGCCCGTCGGGCGTATTTTAGAGGGTTGGGTTGTGCCAAGTGGCCTTCGCATTGAGAAAGTAAGCATTCCGATTGGTGTGATTGCTATCATCTATGAGAGTCGTCCGAATGTCACGAGTGATACCGCGGCACTGTGCTTTAAAAGTGGCAATGCGTGCGTGCTCAAAGGCGGTAAAGAGGCGTTTTACAGTAATGCTATCATCGCGTCATTGTTGCAAGAGGTACTTGAAAAATTCAACCTTCCAACAGAGATCATCTCGCTTTTACCCGATTACAGTCGTGAGGGAGTTGCAAAACTGATCAAAATGGACGCCTACGTTGATCTCATTATCCCCCGTGGCGGCGAAGCACTGATTCGTTATGTGAGTGAAAATGCGACCGTTCCTGTGGTCAAACATGACAAAGGTGTGTGCCATACCTATGTCGATAAAGAGGCGAATTTAAACCAAGCGATAGAGATAGTCCTGAACGCCAAATGCCAACGCCCAAGTGCCTGCAATTCACTGGAAACGCTTTTGGTTCATGAAGCTATCGCGGAGGCTTTTTTACCACGCATGAAAGAAGCGCTTGATGCGACAGGTGCGCAGATTAAGGGATGTGATAAGACCCACGCGCTTTTACATGTAAAGCTTGCGAACGAGGAAGATTATCATACCGAACACCTGAGTAACGCGCTTAACATCAAGATTGTTGAAAATGTTGATGAAGCCATCGCGCATATCGCCGAGTTTGGCTCTTCGCACTCTGAAGCGATTTTGAGTGAGAACTATACAACGGCGGAACGCTTCTTAAACGAAGTGGACGCAGCGTGCGTGTACATCAACGCTTCAACGCGCTTTACCGATGGTGGCGAGTTTGGTTTTGGCGCGGAAGTGGGCATCAGCACCAATAAACTGCATGCACGAGGTCCCATGGGCATTAACGACCTAACGACGTATAAATTTAAAGTCTATGGCAAAGGGCAGATTCGCGCATGAACCAAGAGGTTTTACGCATTGAAAACCTAAGTTTTGCCTACCCTCATTCCAAGCTTTTGTACGACAATTTTTCTTTACATGTAAACATTGGAGAAGTTGTCTCGATCTTGGGCGAGAGCGGCAGTGGCAAGAGCACGCTTTTTGAACTCATTGCAGGAAATCTTAAAGCCAAAAGTGGCACGATCACGACCTCAAAACTGTCGCAAATTTTCCAAGACCCCTACACCTCCTTTCATCCAACCTATACGATCATCAACCAAATCAGCGACGTCGCGCCGTTGCATGACCTGCACCAACTCTGCCATGCACTCGATCTTGACCCCGATGTCTTGGCGCAAAAACCCCATCAACTCAGCGGTGGACAGCTTCAAAGATGTTCCATTTTAAGAGCACTTTTGATGAAGCCTTCCCTCATTTTAGCCGATGAACCCACTTCAGCGCTCGATAACATCACCGGCTTACATGTAATGCAATTACTGATGCAGTTTTTAGACCAAGTGGGCATTTTGCTGATCACCCACGATAAAAATTTAGCCGCATGGTGTAGCGACCGTATGATTGAATTAAAAGCCTAATTATTTCAATTTTTAAAGATATTCATTGTAGGATTGCACAACCTTAAAGAAAGGATTAACCATGCCAAAAATTTTTACACCCGAAACATTTAGTCCTGAAGAGCGCGAAGCTCGCAAAGATTTTATCGACAAACATACGCCGTACATCTACTGTGATACAGCGCTGCAAAAAGGTGTTCCTGCCTTTGTGCGCGTTCGTGTCGGAAGTGAACATGCGCATATCGATGATTTTAACCATTACATCTCGACCATTACGCTCTTTGATGCCGATCATATGCTTGCTAAAGTCGAACTGGCCGCGTGCATCGTGAGTGCGGAGGAGCGAAAAGGTAATGCAGAAGTGGCTTTTTCCATTGTTCCGAGCAAAGACGTCTACCATTTCAATGCTCAATGCTACTGCACGAAGCATGGTTTATGGCAAGGCAAAGAGGTCGAAGTGAGTGTTAATTAACAAAAAGTAGGAGTTTTATGCACGCGATTATTGATTGGATTGTTCAGACAGTTGGCGCTTTTGGGTACATTGGTATTTTTGTGATGATGCTCATTGAAAGCAGTATTTTCCCGCTTCCGAGTGAAGTGGTGATGATTCCTGCGGGGTATTTGTGTGCCAAAGGCGAGATGAATTTGGTGATTGTCATTGTGCTTGGTACACTTGGAAGCATTGCAGGCGCACTTTTGAATTACTATTTAGCCGTTAAACTGGGTCGAAAGCTTATTTTAAAGTACGGACATTACGTTTTCTTCAAGCCTGAGACACTGGAAAAAGTGGAAGTTTTTTTCAAAACGCACGGCTCATTTTCAACGTTTACAGGAAGACTGATTCCTGTCATTCGTCACTACATTTCATTACCTGCAGGGCTTGCGCGGATGAATGTGTGGCTTTTTTGTTTTTACACAGGCTTTGGTGCAGCCATTTGGGTCAGCATCTTGACCTTTTTAGGCTATTACTTTGGTCAAAATGAAGCACTGCTCAATGAGCATTTGCATACCATTACCATTGCAGTGATTATTTTTATCGTCATTTTTGCCGCTATTTATATCTGGTTGCATAAGAAAAAAGAGCGCAAACGCAGAGCTAAAAAGATCTTATAGGAGCAACAATGATCCAAGGTTTAGAGTACAGCGATTTTGATAAAGCGCTCACAACCTTGGGCGTTGTCGCCAAAACCGACAGAAAAACCCTTCATAAACTCTATTTATCTCTTTCAAAAGAGTTCCACCCCGATGCCCAAAATGGCGATACAGCCAAATTTCAAGAGATCAACGATGCGTACCAGTTAATCAAAGCCTATATGGAAAATTATCGGTTTGATTTTGATGAAGCTGAGTTTAAAAAGCAGTATCCGTTTTCGAAGAGCGATTGGCTCTGTGGAAGATAAAATTAAAAAAAGGCAACATTTGGAGAATTATTTTGGAGAATTTGGACTTATTTATACTCCTGAACATAGCGATGAAGTTTTAGAAAAAACTAATATATTTTTACAACATAATCCTGATTTAAAACAAAAATATAAAGAGTTAAATTGGGCATATAATAGTATTTGGCAAATCATTCCACAAACAATAGAAAATTTTTGGTCTGGACACACTTTTCCTCATATACAATCATATGACGAATTTCAAATATCTTTCAATCTTCTTTTTTTTGGGTTTTATAAGCAATCTTTTGTTTCTTTACGTTCAGGACTTGAACTAGGGCTATTATCTGTATATTATAATATCAATGATTTGGGACATGAAACTGTTAAAAATTGGCTAAAATCGCAGAATTCTTGGGATTCAAATACACCAAAAGCAGAAAAAATATGGAAAATTTTAAATTCAAATAGCAATATTAAAAGATTTAATGAGAAATATGATTTACAAAAAAAATTCGAAGCTTTAAGTTTTTTACATAACTATGTTCATTCAAAAGGATGGAAATACTCAAATCGTTTAGGTTTAATGAAACCCAATTATCAGACATTTGAAGAAAGTATTGTTTTAAAATGGCTTGAAGTATATAAAGACATTATAATTTTGCTGATAACTTTACATATTTTGAAGTATCCAATTTCAATTATTAAATATGATTGGGATAAAAAAGTTGGAATAGATAATCCTTTCCCCGTACTTGAAGCTTTTGAAATTGAAGCAATCGAAGCCTTATTGCCTGCAGGATATAGTGAAGAGTTACGAAATATTGCTCAAAATGACATTCTAACACAGGAGCTTCTTTTATATATTTTAAGCTTACCTGATATGTCTGAGGAAGAGATAGCTTTGCAAATTAGCAAATTAAATAATCAAATGGTATAAAAAATCTTTACATGTAAAGATTTTCACCTTTACATGTAAAGAAGTTTTACTGCGCTAAAAATCGTTGACGTGCGGCTTTGAGGGAGTCTGCGATCAGAAATGCAAGCTCTAGGGCTTGGTTGGCGTTGAGGCGTGGGTCACATTGGGTGTGGTAGCGACATGCGAGTTTCTCTTCGGTGATCTCTTGCGCTCCTCCGATGCACTCAGTCACATCTTGACCGGTCATTTCTAAGTGAACGCCACCAGGGAAGGTGCCCTCTTCTTCGTGAACTTTAAAGAAGCCTTTGACTTCGCGAAGCACTTCATCAAACGAGCGTGTTTTGTAATTGTTCGATGCTTTAATGGTGTTGCCGTGCATCGGATCGATGCTCCAAAGCACATGTGCTCCTGCTGCTTTAACCGCTTGAACCAATTTTGGGAACTCTTTTTCGATCTTGTCTGCGCCCATTCTCACGATGATATTGAGACGTCCTGGCTCATTTTCAGGGTTGAGTTTGTAGACAAGCTTCATCAAGCCCTCAGCGGTCATACTAGGCCCCGCTTTAATGCCGATAGGATTTTTAACGCCTGTGAGAAATTCCACATGCGCATCATCTACATCACGGGTACGATCCCCAATCCAGAGCATGTGTGCGGAACAGTCGTACCAGTCACCTGTCAAGCTATCTTGGCGCGTCAACGCCTCTTCGTAGTTCAGAAGCAACGCTTCATGCGATGTGTAGACAACGGTTTCGTTGATGTTTGGGGTATTGGCAGAGGTGATGCCACACGCTTCCATAAACGCTAATGTCTCAGAAATGCGGTCGCAAAGGTGTTGGTAACGTTCCCCCAAAGGACTCTCAGAGACAAAGCCTAATGTCCATTTGTGAACTTGGTGAAGGTCGGCCAAACCACCGCGTGAAAAAGCACGCAAAAGGTTCATCGTCGCAGCAGACTGATTGTAAGCTTTGAGCATTCTTTTTGGGTTTGGAACACGTGACTCTTCTGTAAATTCAATGTCGTTGATAATGTCTCCACGATAGCTTGGAAGTGAAACACCGTCCATCTCTTCATAATCAGATGATCTAGGTTTGGCAAATTGACCCGCTAGTCGCCCTACTTTAACGATGGGACAGCCTCCTGCAAAGGTTAAAACAACCGCCATTTGAAGCATGACTTTGAACATATCACGGATATTGACCGCATTAAACTCACTGAAACTCTCCGCACAATCTCCACCTTGAAGCAAGAAAGCTTTTCCTGCAACCACATCGGCTAATGAGGCTTTGAGTTGTCTTACTTCTCCTGCAAAAACAAGGGGCGGATATTTGCTCAGTTCTTGCTCAACACTTTTTAACAACTCTTGGTTGGTATAGGTTGGTTGTTGCTTGATTGGTTTTTCTCTCCATGATGCGCGCGTCCAAGAACTCATAAATGACCCTTACTAGAATTTTTATTTATTATAATGAGATTGGCTTTAAAGAGAATTGAATAGCCAAATGGAGTTATAAAGTTTTAAGCTGTGCACTTAAAATTACAAAGTTGTTTCAAACTAAAACTAATAAAAGAATGTGCAAAAAATGAACATAGTTTCAATAGGATGTAGATTTTACTCACCTGATTGTGGTGATTAATAAATAGGCAGTTTTTTCGCCAAAAAATAAAATTTAGTGTTAGAATTCTTGCATCAACTTTGAAAGGAAGATAATGATGTTACGTTCTAAACTCGCTAAAATCTCTTTAGCAACAATTACAGTTTTGGGTCTTGGCTCAACAACACTCAGTGCTGATACACTCAGCGAAGTACAAAAACAAGGTTTCGTAAAATGTGGTGTTGATGGTGGGCTTCCAGGCTTTTCTGAAGTAGGCGGTGATGGTGTTTATAAAGGTATCGATGTTGATTTATGTCGTGCCGTAGCAGCAGCAGTTTTAGGCGATGCTAAAAAAGTTAAATACATTGCGCTCAATGCAAAAGAGCGTTTAACTGCGCTTCAATCAGGCGAGATCGATATGCTCTCACGTAATACAACATGGACACAAACCAGAGACACAACTCTTGGTCTTAACTTTATGGTTGTGAACTATTACGATGGTCAAGGCTTTATGGTTACTAAAAAACTTGGTGTTAAGAGTGCTAAAGAGCTAGATGGTGCTTCTATTTGTCTTCAAACAGGAACCACAACAGAGCTTAACGTAGCTGATTATTTTAGAAGCAATAAAATGAAATACAAACTTGTCTCTTACGATACCAACGATCAAGTTGTTAAAGCGTATGAATCAGGGAGATGTGATGTTTTAACCTCTGACCAATCTCAACTTTACGGTTTGAGAATCAAATTGGCTAAACCAGATGAGTCTGTCGTTCTTCCAGAAGTTATCTCTAAAGAGCCTTTAGGACCGGTTGTTAGACAAGGTGATGATAAATGGTTTGACATTGTTAAATGGTCATTCTATGCCATGTTAACTGCTGAAGAATCAGGTGTCACTACTGCAAATGTCGATGCAATGCTTAAATCTGACAATCCAGACATCAAACGTCTTTTAGGTGTTGAGGGTCAAATGGGTGAAAACTTAGGTCTTAAAAAAGATTTTGCCTATAACATTGTTAAACAAGTCGGTAACTACGGTGAATCATTTGATAAAACCGTAGGGGCTGGTTCTCCTCTTAAAATTGCACGCGGTTATAACGCCCTTTGGACTAAAGGCGGATTACAATACGCGCCTCCTTTTAGATAGTCGTTCGTCACTCTATTCAAAGATGCAAAAAGGGCAGTTCGCTGCCCTTTGATTTTAACTATTAAAGGACACGTATGTTAGCACTTTTGAGAAATCAAAAGATTCGAGGAATTTTTTTCCAACTCTTAACCGTTATTGGCTTGGTTGCTTTTTTGTGGTATATTGGTAGCAACACCGTAGCCAATATAGAACAAAGAGGCATTCAAACAGGCTTTGGCTTTTTGGATGGAACCGCAGGATTTGGTATCGACCAATCCCCTATTGCCTACACGGAAGAAAACACCCATGGGCGTGTTTTTATTGTAGGACTTCTCAATACCCTTATTATCGCTTTTGTGGGCATTTTGTGTGCAACGATTGTAGGTCTACTAATCGGTATTTTGCGACTTTCAAACAACTGGCTCATTGCAAGACTTGCGAAAGCTTATATTGATTTTTTTAGAAATATCCCTCTTTTACTCCAAATACTCTTTTGGTACAACGTCGTACTTCGTTCTATGCCAAGTCCCAAACAGAGTTTTAATTTTTTCGACATTTTCTTCATTAACAATCGCGGACTTTACTTTCCATTACCCGAATACAATGCAACGTTTTTTACAATGCTTGCAAGCGTCATTGGTGCATTCATTGCTTCCATTGTGCTTAATACATGGGCGAACAGACGCAAATTAGCCACAGGAAAAGATTTTATGGTCTTCCCTTTTGCGATAGGCATGTTGATTCTCTTTCCCGTATTGGCGTATTTCATTGGGGGGTCACACCTTAATTTTAGTTATCCAGAGCTGATGGGCTTTAACTTCAAAGGGGGAAAGACACTTTCACCTGAGTTTTTAGCACTGACATTTGCGCTCACCATTTATACGGCTACGTTCATTGCTGAAGCGGTACGTTCAGGCATTGAAGCAGTGAGTCATGGACAAAAAGAGGCGGCTATTTCACTCGGCTTTAGTCCTTACCAATCTTTAAAATTGGTTGTTTTACCTCAAGCCATTCGTATTTCTATCCCTCCGATTATTAATCAATATCTCAATCTTATTAAAAACTCCTCATTGGCAACAGCCGTTGGTTATCCTGAGATTGTGACTGTTTTTGCAGGTACATCTCTCAACCAAGTAGGACAAGCCATTGAAATTATTTCGATGACAATGCTCGTCTATCTTATTATCAGTTTAATTGTATCAGCGATACTCAACTGGTTCAATCATAAAATGAAGATTCAGGAGCGTTAATATGGCAATTTATAACAAAATTAATGAACGAAAAGCTCCTTCAAATACAAAGGGTCTCACCGTTTGGATCAGGGAAAATCTCTTCTCGACTCCGCTTAATGTTGCGTTAACGCTTCTAGGACTTATGGTGCTTTCTTGGATTATTCCTCCTTTTGTCAAATGGGCTTACATCAATGCCGACTTTGCAGGAACGACGCGTGAAGATTGTACCAGTGGTGGTGCGTGTTGGGTCTTCATACGCATGAAAATTGATATGTTTATGTATGGTTTTTACCCTTCAGAGCTTAGGTGGAGAATCAACACAGTTTATGGACTCTTCTTTGTACTGATTGCCGCGTTTAAGTATCTTAAACGTCCTTTGGTCAAAGTTATTTTAGCCCATGTCTATTTTATTGTTGGATTTTTATTGGTGCACGGTGGCTTTTTTGGAATTGAAATGGTTCCAACCGATAAATGGGGCGGTTTGATGCTCACGATTATGGTTGCAGCCGTTGGTATTGTGTGTGCCTTCCCTATTGGTGTTCTTTTGGCTCTTGGTCGTGCTTCGCATTTGCCGATTATTAAAAGTATCAGTGTGACGTACATCGAGTTTATCAGGGGTGTTCCACTGATTACGATTCTTTTTATGTCATCCATCATTTTGCCACTCTTCTTTCCTGAGGGAGTGACGTTTGATAAATTATTACGTGCGCTCATTGGTATTGCGATGTTTGAAGCAGCGTATATTGCTGAAAATATTCGTGGTGGACTTCAGTCCATCCCCAAAGGTCAATTTGAAGCAGCTGATGCCATCGGGCTTTCCTACTGGCAGAAGATGTTTTTGGTTATTCTTCCACAAGCGTTAAAAGTGGCTATTCCTAACCTTTTAAGTGTTGCGATTTCCCTTTTCCAAGATACCACACTGGTACTTATTATTGGTCTCTTTGACTTACTCGCTATGGTACGTTTGAGTGCTGCTGATTCATACTGGCTGGGCTATGAGACGGAAGGCTATGTGTTTGTTACCTTTATCTTTTGGTTCTTTTGTTACTCAATGTCTAACTTTAGCCAAAAGCTTGAAAAACGATTTAATACTAATTTGAGATAGGAATAGAAGATGAAAGATAGAAAAGAAATTATAGAAATTAAAAACTTAAACAAGTGGTACGGTGATTTTCACGTCTTAAAAGATGTCAACTTAACCATCAATAAAGGTGAAATTATCGTTGTCTGTGGACCTTCAGGTTCGGGTAAATCAACGCTCATTCGTTGTATCAACTATCTTGAGCAGTTTCAAGAAGGTAGTATCATTGTGGATGGTATTGAGCTTGTGAATGATGTTAAGAAAATTAAAGCGATTCGTGAAGAGGTTGCCATGGTGTTTCAACACTTCAACCTTTTCCCGCATTTAACCATCCTCGATAACCTCACGCTTGCGCCTATTTGGGTTAAAAAGACGCCACGCAAAGAGGCAGAAGCGACTGCGATGAAGTATTTGGAGCGTGTAGGTATTGCCAATCAAGCACACAAATACCCTAACCAGCTCTCAGGTGGACAACAACAACGTGTTGCGATTGCTCGAAGTTTGTGTAAAAACCCTAAAATTATGCTCTTTGATGAACCAACTTCCGCACTTGACCCCGAAATGGTAGCCGAAGTTTTGGATGTTATGATAGAATTAGCGCGCGAAGATAAAACGATGGTCTGTGTAACGCACGAAATGGGTTTTGCAAAAAAGGTAGCCGATAGGATTATCTTTATGGATGCAGGTCAAATCGTCGAGGAAAATACACCTGAGGAGTTTTTCCAAAACCCTGAGTCAGACCGTCTAAAACTCTTTTTGGAGCAAATCTTATCGCACTAATTTTGGTTTACATGTAAGGATAAGAGATGATGGAACAATTGATTCCAGTTGTGATGATTGTAGCGATGGTGGCGTTTGTATTGATAAAACAGATAGGAAAACTAACCAACAAACTGGATGCCTTTTCAGATGAGGGTTCGTTTGAGCGTTATGCGCAGTTTTCAGCCATCATCCAAGATCATGTGCGCAACATAAAGCTCAGTCTTGATAGTTCTAAAACACCCGATGAGCGTCCTTTTAAACTAATAGAAGGCAAAAATGAAGATGAGGCTTTAGAGATTCTTTCTGATTTTATTCGTAAATTGGTCTTTTTTGAGACGATGATGGCAAAAAAGAAGAGTGCTAAAGAGATCGAAGCCGATCTCTTTGAGCTTCTGAGTCATTTGGATGGTTTCTTAAAAGAGTATTGTGAAAATGGAGAGACACTCTCAGACGCTCTTCGTGAAACACTGTTAGAAGCCTACCAACAACTCGACTAAACGTGAGGGGTTACCCCTCACTGACTTCGTTTAGACCTCTTCTTTAAAAGCATACCCTGCGGCTTCTAAAAGTGAACCGATCATCTTTTGATGTTCAATCCCTTTGGTTTCTAGCATAATCGTAATTTGCGCATCACCGTACGAAAGATTGGTTGAAAATCGGTCGTAATCAATCTGAATAATATTGGCATTAGCATTTTTAAACAGGTCTGTCAGACGCATCAGTGAGCCCGGTTTATCGATAAGTGTAATCACCAACTTCATCTTACGATGCGATTTGATCAAACCTTTTTCGATAATCACCGAGAGCATCTGAACATCAATGTTTCCACCGCTAAGTACAGCACCTATTTTCATATTTTTGGTAAAGTTAAATTTTTGGTGCATAATGGCTGCAACACTCGCCGCACCGCCACCTTCAACAACCAGTTTTTGACGTTCAAGCAAAAACAGAATAGCCGCTGCAATCTCTTCATCGTCCACCGTAACCACTTCATCCACACACTCTAAGATATGCTCCAAATTGGACACACTCACATCGCGTACGGCGATACCATCAGCAATGGTGCGTACACTTTTAGAGTTGATCGCTTTTTTGGCATAAAACGATTCACACATCGCGGGTGCCCCCGAAGCATTGACACCAATGACTCTGATTTTAGGATCGATCTGCTTGATGGCAGAAGCCATACCACTGATGAGCCCTCCTCCACCGATAGGAACAACGATAATGTCAAGATCATTGATCTCATCGATCATCTCTAATGCAACGGTGCCTTGCCCTGCGATGACGATGTCATCTTCAAACGGGTGAATAAACGTCAATCCGTGCTCTTTGGCGTAGGTGAGCGCATACGCATACGCTTCATCGTAATTATCGCCACTCAAAATCACTTCAGCCCCTAAGGCTTTTGTCCCTGTTACTTTTAAAAGAGGAGTCGCTTCGGGCATAACGATGGTGGCAGAAATGCCAAAACTTCGAGCCGAGTAAGCAACGCCTTGAGCATGGTTTCCCGCACTCGCCGCAATCACGCCTTGAGCACGCTCTTCTTTGGTGAGAGAGGCGATTTTATTGTAAGCACCTCTGAGTTTATACGCTCCTGTAATTTGGAGATTCTCTTTTTTGAGATAAACCTGTGCGCCTACTTCTTCACTCAAATGAGGAGCAAGTGCGCAAGGTGTTTTTGTGACCACATTGGCCAGTTGTCGTTTTGCTTTGACTATTTCACTAAGAGCTATCATTTTATTTCATTAACCTTTCATATTCTACTTTGGTGCATCGATTTTGTACGGCAATGAGGCCGTTTTCATGTGCTTTGGCACACGCTTGATTATTGACGATGCCCAATTGCAACCAAAAGACTTTCACATCACCTTTTTTTAAAACCTCTTCGATCAAACTATCGGCGATTTCAGGCTTTCGAAACATATTTACCATATCCACACGTTCGGGAATCTCTAAAAGAGTTCGGTAAACGGTTTCACCTAAAATCATCTCCTCTTTAGGATAAATCGGATAGATTTTAAACCCACATTCTTGCAAGTAGCGTGCCACTTTATGGCTATCTTTGGTAGGATCAGGAGATAAACCAATAATGGCAATACTCTTACACATCGAAAAAATGTCTTTTATGCCTGCATCACCAGGCATGCTAATATTTGAAATGTCGCATTCCATTATTGCTCCTTTAAAAAAATTTTAAGTGGGAAGTATAGCACACTCAATCTTTTGCCTCGATTATCCATTCCTTTTATCAT
Source organism: Sulfurospirillum multivorans DSM 12446 (assembly GCF_000568815.1). Classification (NCBI taxonomy): domain Bacteria; kingdom Pseudomonadati; phylum Campylobacterota; class Epsilonproteobacteria; order Campylobacterales; family Sulfurospirillaceae; genus Sulfurospirillum; species Sulfurospirillum multivorans. The sequence continues at coordinate 1,559,427 of NZ_CP007201.1, read as the reverse complement.
ATGAATTTGTTATAATCCAATGGTTTACATTCAAGGAGGAGTAATGTTTCTTAATCAAATTAAGATTAAAACAAAAGGTTGGTTTTTAGCAATCGGAACCTTATGTGGTTTTATGGCAAATATTATCTTAGTCTCACTTCTGATCACAGGAACAGAACGACTGATATTAATTGCAGGGTCTGTTTTTGGGATGGTCTTTTTCTTTATTTTTACGCGTGTTATGGTCATCAGTATGACCAATTCAATCGATGCGCTCTCTACTATTACGCTCGATCTCGCCAAAGGAAGCGGTGATCTTACCAAGCGCATTCAAATCAATTCAAAAGATGAAATCGCAGCTTTATCTGAAAATATCAATCAGTTTATTGAAAAAATTCACCAAACGGTGGTAGCTTCAACGAAAACATCAACCGAGAGTGCTTCGATGGCACATCAATTTTCAAGCATATCCCATGAAGTCGATAAACGTATGGTTGCAGAGCGCGATTTTGTCAAACAGACCAAAGATTTGGGCGATGCGATGAAAACAACGCTGGAGCAAAATACGCTCAATGCAACACAAACGAGTGAAAATATCTTAAATGCGTCTAAAACACTCAACACTACAGCCCAAGAGATCAAACATTTGGTTGCCAATATTCAACAAGCTTCCGAGGTTGAATCGCATACATCTGAGCGCTTGCAACAGCTCAGCCAAGATGCCAATCAAGTGAAAAATGTCCTCACCGTCATCTCCGATATTGCCGATCAGACCAATCTTTTGGCGCTCAACGCAGCTATTGAAGCTGCGCGTGCGGGAGAGCATGGTCGTGGGTTTGCCGTTGTGGCGGATGAAGTGCGAAATTTGGCGGAGCGCACCCAACGCAGTCTTACGGAGATTAATGCGACCATTAATGTCATTGTTCAAAACATTATGGATGCGAGTGGTCAGATGAGTGAAAATTATAAATTTATTGAACAAATGGCGAACAATTCTGAAGAGGTTGAGCTTAAAATTAGCACCACGGAAGCCATTATCAAAGAGGCATCAGATGCTTCGCAGATCGCGTCAGAGGTATCTCAGCGTCTTTCGCTCAATACGGCGACAATTATTAAAAATATTGGTCAGATTTACGAATCATCCTTGCAAAATAGCAGCGATGTGAAAAACCTCAATGCCTCATCCGATGAGCTTCTCAATCTCTCCAACACCCTTGCTTCAAAGCTAGCACTCTTTAAGATTTAGCCCTTTACATGTAAAAGGGCTAAAGGCGTTTTAAAATGACGCCAGACTCCAAATGCTCAGTGTTCGGGAATTGATCGAACAAGGCAAAATGGAGGATGGCGTACTGCTTGGTTAACACTTCCAAATCGCGTTTAAGTGTCTCGGGATTGCATGAAATATAGATGATGTTTTCAAACTGAGAGATAAATGCTAAGCTCGCCTCATCCATCCCCGAACGAGGAGGATCGACAAAGACATGACTAAAATGGTACTCTTCTAAATTGATGCCCGCCAAGCGGTTGTATTCACGCTCTTTTTTCAAAGCAGACGTTAACTCTTCAGCGCTCATGCGTAAAAATGCGATGTTATGGACGTCATTGAGTTCACAGTTTTGAAGTGCTGATTTGATGGACGTTTTAGAAATCTCAGTGGCTAAAACCTTTTGAAATTTCTGCGCCATGGGAATCGTGAAGTTCCCATAACCGCAGTAAAGCTCCAATAAATCTTCACAATTTTCAAGATGACTGAGCACCCAGCTGATCATTTTTTGATTCATCAAGCGATTGGGTTGGGAAAAGCCTCCTTCGATGATATGGTAGCGATACGCTTTTCCAGCAATTTCAAAACGATCTTCCACAAAATCTTGTGTAAGGAGACGTTTCATGCCGCGACTACGCCCAATAATCAAAATACCAAACGCTTTTTCCAACACTTTGGCTGCTTCATCCCATTCACCATGTAAAGGTTTGTGGTAGATGAGCGTGACCAAAAGATGCTCGGAGGAAGCTAAGAATTCAATCGCAAAAAGCTTCTCGCGAAGCATGGTGGAAGTTTCTATTTGTTTGAGAAGCGCTGGCATCAATGTATAGATTTTCAACTCAACTTTAGGGCATGTTTCTATACATACAGCCCCTTTCTTATCGAAGGAACCCATAGCATAACTGATCGTATCGCCCTCTTTCCAGATGCGGAATTCAGAGCGTCCACGGTAGTGTTCTGAGGGTGTTTGGAAGTACTCAAATGTGTTTACATGTAAAGGTTTAAATAACGTCTGCATCTGTGCTTTTTTATGCTCAACTTGCGCCTCATAGTCCAATGTATACAGCGTACAACTACCACATTTCCCAAAATACGAACACTCCATGAAACCTCTTTACTATGTATTATTTTATGTATTATAGAATTAAAGTCGAAAGAAGCCCGATCAATGCTCCGAAAAATCCACCCCAAACAACGAGCCAGCCTAAATGATCTTTGATAAAATTCTGCACGATCTCTTTGACCATCTGTGGTGTCAGCTCACTCAGCCTTGCATCGATCATCTGCTCTATTGTGATAAGCATATCATCACTAAGTGATGAATTTTGTATACTTTGTGCTATTTTTTGTTGAAATACATCACTTTCACTGATTTCAATGATGGCATCTTTGAGTTTTTCGCTAAAAGGTGCTCGAAGCCCCTCTAATGCGCGTTCCCCGCCAAACATACCGAGCATTCCACCAAATGATGACTCCATCACGGTTTTAGTCAGTGCATCAAAGGCAGGTGAAAAATCAATATCTACAATGATAGGCGCTAAATCAAGCGTTTTCTTCTCTTTTTCAAAAAAAGCATCCAACTGCTCTTTGGTAAAGAACTGATTCATCATCAACTGTTTAATCGAAGTTTTAAACGCCTCAAATTGCAGTTGAATCACGCCACTTCCATACAAAAAAGGCACTTTTTCAAACAACATGTGAATTGCAATTTGATTGGTAATCGCACCCGAGAGCGCAAAAAGACCTGCAAGCAGCGCCCAATGGGCATAAGGTTCTGGTAGAACAAATGAAATCACAACCAGTGACGCACTTAAACTATCGGTTAACCAACTTTTATCAATTTTCATTCTTTCTCCTTAAGATGTGACATGTTTTAACTGTCGCTTATTGTGTTTTAATGAACCTTCTTTTTGAGCCTCTTCTGGAAGATAATTATCACGTAAGAAAGAGGGCATTTTACGTCCACGTACCGTCATAATATCTTCAATCAAACTAGCTTTTAGGATCACTTCTTCGTGTTTCATCACCTCACAAAGATACCGAAAGATCAACTCCGCTAAACGATCCAGCGAAATTTGCCATGTTGATTTTGTTTGCGTATAAAGCCATTCACTAAAGGCGTAAAAGCCTTCATACACCTTACCTTCGCGCCACAAATAGGTGGCACTTTTTTTGAAATTGCCACTGTTGTAGATCATGTCCCAAAAGCGCGCAAAACGCTTCATCTTTTGCATCTGATCAAAAGGAATCAGATCATTTTGCAAAATATCATACGGCGGTTTGTCAGAGTATTCCATACCGTAAATCTCATCATGCCTTGAAATCGTTGTACCTGAGAGCTTTTTAAGAATTCCAATTTGAATCTCACACTGTGTCAGCGAATAGAGCTTATCTAAATTGCGCCCAAACCCCTCCAAACTCTCCCCTGGCAGACCGATAATCAAGTCTACATGTAAATGGGCATGCGTCTCATTTTGCAAGAAGGCAAGATTCTCTTCAATCTTTGGTATGTTGAGGCGTCGGTGGATATTTTTCGATATTTCAGGATCAAGCGTTTGAATGCCCACTTCCAGTTGCAGTGCTGCTGGAGGAAATTGTGCTATTTTTTCACGAAGAACGGAGGGAAAATGGTCGGGTATGACTTCAAAATGGACAAAATATATTTCCGTTTTTGAGAGAAAAAAGTCCAAAAGTTTCGTTGCATTTTCAATGCTTAAGTTAAATGTTCGGTCGATAAACTTAAAATTGCGCACCCCACGAAGCCAGAGTTTTTCAAGTTCTGCAATAAAGCGTGTTATCTCTAGATCACGCACTTTTTTATCCGCTGAAGAGAGACAAAACTCGCAGGTAAACGGGCATCCACGACTCGCTTCCACGTAACAGTATCGGTTTTTAATATCGTGGTCTGTGTAATAATCATAGGGAAGTTTGATGGCGCTTAAATTAACCATAGGCGCTTTAATAACACGCTCTGGCGGTAGCGCTCCTTCTAAAAGTGTTTTACAAAGCTGATAAAAAGCAATATCACCCTCCCCTTGGATGATATAATCTGCTTTGCTAAAATCCACACGATGCGGAAAATGGCTCGCTTCGGGACCTCCTAAAATGATGAGAATTTGAGGCGCAACTTTTTTAAGAATGCTTATAAGCTCTTGCACCTCCAAAGCATTCCAAATATACGCACCAATACCTACGATTTTGGGCTGGTACCTCAAAATTTCTTCGGCGGCATCGACCACTTGAGAGTTGATGACAAACTCCACTATTTTCGCTCTTTCTTGAAGCTCTTCAAGATTTGCAAACAAATAGCGTTGTGCGATGGAGGTGTGTGCATAGCGCGCGTTAAACGTGGTTAAGAGAATTTCTTTCATTCATTCCATTCATGATTTTTTCTTAATTATAATAAAACTTTTTGGTTATCTTTGTTAAAATCCAAACTCTTAAATGTGTCGGGGTGTAGCGCAGCCTGGCTAGCGCGCTACCTTGGGGTGGTAGAGGTCGCGTGTTCGAATCACGTCACTCCGACCATTTAATACGTTTTTTTCCTTTTACATGTGAAATCCAATAGCATAGCTGGTTTTATGAAACCCGAAACGCTTCCCACTTTTCAGAAAAATCCTATCATTATTATCGCACTTATTACCGCTGTCTGCTTAGTGGGCGATTCTATGCTCTACGTTGTTTTACCTACGCACTTTGAAGAAGCTGGGCTTACTTCGTTATGGCAAGTAGGCATTCTTTTATCCATCAACCGCTTAGTCAGACTCCCACTCAATCCTCTTATCGGCTGGCTTTACACGAAAATTAGCGCGCGCACAGGCGTTTTGATCGCGGTTTTGTTGGCATTTGGAACGACTCTTTCGTATGGTTTAATTCAAGGATTTATTGGACTTTTGATTGCGCGTTGTTTTTGGGGCGTTGCGTGGGGATTTTTAAGGTTAGGTGCTTATTTTACGATTTTAGAATATGCAACCGATGCGACGAGAGGTAAAAGTATGGGGCTTTACAATGGCTTGTATCGCCTTGGAAGCTTAGTGGGCATGTTGATTGGAGGATTTTTAGCAGATTTTTATGGCTTAACCACCACATCGGTGATCTTTAGTCTTGTTACCCTTTGCGCGTTACCCGTTGTTTTTATCGTTATTAAACCAACATCCCAAGGTATGGTGGCGCACCACGTCGAAGATGAACGACACTTTTCACTGTGGAGCAATCGTACGGTCTTATCGGTTTTAGGCATTGGGATGTTTTTTGCGCTCATTTACCAAGGAATTGTGACATCAACACTCTCGTATCTGATTAATATTCATAATGGTTCGGTGGTATTGATCTTTGGCTGCCTCATTGGTGCTTCATCACTTGCAGGTATTCTCCAAGCAATTCGTTGGGGATTTGAGCCTTTTTTAGCCCCTCTGTTTGGCAGCTTAACCGATGGAAAAGCCGGTCGGTACCCTTTGCTTTTGATTTCAACGCTCTTAGCGAGTATTCTCTTTGCACTCGTCTCGTTTGATCTGCCCCTTTGGTTATGGATCGGCGTACTTCTTTTGTTACAAGCTACCGCTACATCGCTTACCACCATTGCCGATGCTTTGGCAGCCGATACGGCCAGTAATGGTGCCAAAATCAAAATTATGACGACCTACTCATTGCTTATAGACTTTGGTGCAGCACTTGGACCAATGCTGGCGTATGTCATGAACCAGTTTGTGCATCCTTATGCCTCTTTTTGGTTCGCATCGTTGATTTTATTGGGTACGACTTTGGTCTGTGCTAAGCGTTGGTTGAAGCAAAAATAACTCATTTTCACCTTACATGTAATCTTCTTTTTATAGCGACCTTAATTCTGTTTTGTGCTACTATAGGAGTAACTTTTCGTACGGGAGGTTATGATGCGTTACATTCGATTCTTCAATGAACTTCACCTCAGTGATATCGCCCTTGTGGGCGGTAAAAATGCCAGTCTTGGCGAAATGTACCAAAAATTATCAACCAAAGGCATTCGTGTTCCCAATGGTTTTGCAACCACGAGTGATGCGTATCGTCTGTTACTTAAAGAAAATGGCATCGATGCAAAAATCCAAGCATCCCTCAAAAATCTCGATTGTGCCGATACGCTTGCTCTGCAAACGTGTGGTCATACCATTCGCGAGCTCATCTTAAATGCTACGCTTCCTGAACAGCTGAGTAAAGAGCTACAAAGTGCTTATCATATGCTCTCACAAGAGTATGGCTCAGAACATATCGATGTCGCTGTGCGCTCCTCAGGCACGGCTGAAGATCTTCCCGATGCCAGTTTTGCAGGACAACAAGAGACCTTTTTAAACATTGACACACCTGAAAAACTTTTGCAAAGTGTGAAGCAGTGCTATGCTTCTTTGTTTACGGATCGTGCTATTAGTTACCGTAGCAGTCGAGGGTTTGATCATTTTAAGGTTGCGCTTTCTGTGGGAATTCAAAAGATGGTTCGAAGCGATAAAGCAAGCAGTGGCGTTATGTTTAGCATTGACACCGAGAGTGGCTCAGAAAATATCATCTTAATCAATGCTATCTGGGGATTGGGCGAAAATGTGGTCAGTGGTAAAGTCAATGCCGATGAATTTTTTGTTTTTAAACCAACCCTTAAACAAGGGCTCAATACGATTTTAAAACGCTCTTTGGGCAGTAAAAAAGAGAAAATGCTCTACAGCGAAGCAACCCATACCATCAATGTTCCAACAACACCGCACGAGCAAAATAGCTTCTGCATCACTGAGAGCGAAGTGCTACAATTAGCGCGTCATGCACTCATTATTGAGGAGTATTACAAACGCCCGATGGATATTGAGTGGGCAAAAGATGGGTTGGATGGTAAACTCTACATCGTCCAAGCGCGCCCTGAAACGGTGCAGAGCAAGCTTCAAAACCATATTTCCATCGAAAAATATACACTTGATAGCACTAAAGAGGCAAAGCTTCTCACCTCAGGTCGCGCTGTGGGCGATAAAATAGGCAGTGGAAAAGTTAACGTCATCCACACGACCTCCGAATTTGCTCGCTTTAACGAGGGAGATGTTTTGGTTGCCGATACGACCAACCCTGATTGGGAACCTATCATGAAAAAAGCTTCCGCGCTCATTACCAACCGAGGCAGCCGAACCTGTCATGCCGCCATCGTTGCACGTGAGATCGGTGTGCCTGCGGTCGTAGGATGTGGCAATGCCACCGAAGTGCTCAGTAACACTCAAAAAGTCACCGTCAGCTGTGCGCAGGGCGATGAAGGCTATATCTATGAAGGTGAAATTGCCTTTACATGTAAAACGATGGATATAAGCTCCCTTAAAGAGACAAAGACAAAACTCATGATGAATGTGGGCAATCCAGCCGAAGCGTTCAATCTTGCCAAAATGCCCAATGATGGCGTCGGACTGGCTCGTATGGAGTTTATTATGACGCATTCCATCAATGCCCATCCGATGGCACTGGTGAATATGCACAAAGGCAATAAGGTCAAAGATGAAGAAGCCATCAAAGCCTTTATGGCTCCTTATCGTGATGCTAAAGAGTTTTTCTTGCAAAAGATCAGCGAAGGTGTGGGCATGATTGCTGCGGCATTTTACCCTAAACCCGTCATCATTCGCACGAGTGATTTTAAAAGCAATGAATACCGCAATATGCTAGGAGGTCTAGCTTACGAGGCCGTCGAAGAAAACCCCATGATAGGGTTTCGTGGGGCAAGTCGCTATTACGATGAAAGTTATAAAGAGGCATATGCATGGGAGTGTGAAGCGCTTAAGCGCGTGCGAGACGATATGGGACTAACCAATGTTGTCATCATGCTTCCGTTTGTGCGAACACCCGAAGAAGGGGCAAAAGTCATTGGCATTATGAACGCGCAAGGTTTGGTGCAAGGGGAAAATGGACTTAAAATTTACGCGATGTGCGAGATACCTGCCAATGTGATCATTGCCGATGCGTTTTTGAAAATCTTTGATGGCTATTCGATTGGATCGAATGATCTGACACAGCTTGTTTTAGGGGTAGACAGAGAGAGTGGGATGATCGCACATATTTTCGATGAGCGTAATCCTGCCGTGACAAAAATGCTGAAAATGGCAATCGAAGCATGTAAAGCACACGGTAAATACATCGGTATTTGCGGGCAAGCGCCTTCTGATTACCCTGAAATTACGGAGTTTTTGGTGAAAAATGGGATCGATTCGATCTCACTCAATCCTGATTCACTGTACAAAATGCACCAAGTGGTGGAAGCGTTGGAAGCGAAACTGACTTAGTCTTGGTATGCGACTAAAGACTCTTCTTCATTCCCGAGGAGTCTTTTCTCAATTTCATCACTGGTTGCATCTCGAACTCCGATGACAGTGCCATCAAAGATGATGCTAAGACCTGAGAGAGGATGGTTGGCATCTAAAATCACGCGATCTTCTAGGATTTCAACCACCGCGTATGTTAACATGATCTCGCTCTCATCATCTTCACTAAAGACCATTTCAACATTTTGCCCGACTTCCAAATCATCTTCAAACATCGTGCGCTCTTCGATTAAAACAAACTCTTGCTTGTACTCTCCAAATGCCTCTTTGGGTGAAAGTTGAATGTGAATACTTTCTCCCACACTTTTACCCTCAAGTGTTTTTTCGATTTTTTCAAAAACATCGCCGTACCCTCCATGCAGATAAACAAGCGGTGTAACGCCACTGTCCAAAAGGTTGTTTTCCGTGTCAAAAACAGTGTAGTCAAGGGTTACAAGGCAGTTTTTAGTGATAATCAAAAATATCCTTACATGTAAAAGTAAAAGCCACTCAAAACGAGTGGCTTTTGTGGGTCTTATGCTTCTTGTAAAAGAAGCAAAGCACCAAAGGTGCGTGGGCTTACTGCCGAAGTAAACCCAGTGTTAACGTAGTTTTTAGAGCTTTGCTTTAAAAACGTGTCAAGAGTTCTTTCAAGAACTCTATTAGTTCGCGAGTTCGTAATCTTCTATGAGGTTAAAATTGAGGTATTTATAGACTTTGTCCGTCTTACCTGCTAATTTTTTAGGCACTAAGCTCATGTACTCTTCCACACTTGGAAGGCGTCCCAAAAGCGCGCAAAGTGCCGCTAACTCAGCACTACCGAGATAGACTTTGGAGTTGGGCCCCATACGGTTATCAAAGTTACGGGTTGATGTGGAGAAGACAACCGCACCCTCTTTAACATTGGCTTGATTTCCCATACAAAGGGAACACCCAGGGATTTCGATACGTGCACCCGATGTTCCAAAGATGGAATAATACCCTTCGTTGGTAAGTTGATCTTTATCCATTTTCGTAGGAGGTGCGATCCACAGTGTCGTTGGCACTTTTCCCTCGCCTTGTAACACTTCACCAAGCGCACGATAATGACCAATGTTCGTCATACAGCTTCCTACAAAGACTTCATCGATTTTCTTAGGACGATTGTCATCGGCAAGCACTTCGCTCAGTGTTGCGACATCATCAGGATCATTCGGGCATGCAAGAATTGGCTCTTTGATCTCTGTAAGATCAATTTCAATCACTTCTGCATACTGCGCATTGGCGTCTGCTTTTAAAAGCTTAGGATCCGCTATCCACGCTTTCATTTTGTCGGCTCTTCGTTGCAATGTTTTGGCATCCGCGTAACCTGCTTTGACCATCGCTTCAAGGAGAGTGATGTTGGATTTGAGATACTCAACGATAGGCTCAACATCGAGCGCTACAGCACACGCAGCGGCACTTCGCTCTGCTGAAGCGTCACTGAGTTCAAATGCTTGCTCGACTTTGAGTTTTGGAAGTCCTTCGATTTCGAGGATTTTTCCTGCAAAAATATTCTTTTTATTCTTTTTAGGAACAGTCAAAAGCCCTTTTTTGATCGCATAGTAAGGAATAGCATTGACAAGATCACGAAGCGTAATACCCGGTTGCATTTCACCTTTAAAACGTACCAAAACCGATTCAGGCATATTAAGCGGCATACTTCCTGTTACAGCGGCAAAGGCAACAAGACCTGAACCTGCTGGAAATGAGATACCAATAGGAAAACGTGTATGGCTATCCCCACCTGTTCCTACAGTGTCTGGAAGCACCATACGGTTAAGCCATGAGTGGATAACACCATCGCCTGCATTAAGACTCACACCTGAGCGTGATGTGATAAATGCAGGAAGCGTATGGTGAAGTTTAACATCGCTTGGTTTGGGATACGCCGCGGTGTGGCAAAAGCTTTGCATCACAAGATCGGCACTAAACCCAAGCGCTGCAAGCTCTTTGATCTCATCTCGCGTCATCGGTCCTGTGGTATCTTGACTACCAACGGTGAGCGTATGCGGTTCCACATACATGCCAGCACGAACACCTTCAACCCCACACGCACGTCCAACCATTTTTTGAGCCAATGTGTAGCCAACACCTTTTTGCTCTTCAGGTTGCTCTGGTTTGGCAAAGATATTCTCTGCGCCCATACCAAGGCTCGCTCGTGCTTTTGTGGTGAGTCCACGACCAATGATAAGAGGAATTCTACCGCCGGCTCGGTACTCATCGGCTAAGGTATTGGGGGAAAGTTTAAACGTTCCAACGACTATGCCATTTTTTTCGATTTTACCAGCAAGGGGATAGACATCTATAAGATCGCCCGTTTCCAAGCTTTCAACATTGACTTCGATCGGAAGCGCGCCGCTGTCTTCGGCGGTATTGAAGAAAATAGGCGCAATGGTCGATCCTAAGATCAAGCCGCCTGTTTTTTTGTTGGGAACATTCGGGATTTCACGTCCCATAAACCATTGAATCGAGTTAATACCAGACTTTCGACTACTTCCTGTTCCTACAACATCGCCCACATAAGCGACTTCATAGCCTTTTGCAATAAGCTCTTTGATCTTTTCAATAGAACCGGGAAGTCTTTTAACCAACATCGCATTGGCATGAAGAGGGATGTCACTTCTGGTAAACGCTTCACTCGCTGGGCTTAGATCATCGGTATTGGTTTCACCGGCTACTTTTAAAACAGCTACCGTGATTTTTTCAGCAAGAGAAGGTTTATTGGTAAACCACTCCGCATTTGCCCAAGAGGTCATCACTTCTTTCGCATAAACGTTGGTTTTGCAGAGAGCTTCAATGTCGTTAAAAGAGCTATAAACGAGCACCGTATGTTTGAGTGCATTACAGGCGGCACGTGCTACGGCTTCATCTTTTGAACTGAGTGCATCAACGAGGGGTTGAACATTGTAACCACCAAACATGGTTCCTAAAAGTTCTATCGCGTAGACAGGAGAAATTGCTTTACATGTAACGTTTTTTTGAGCGACATCGTTCAGAAAAGCTGCTTTAACATAGGCGGCTTCATCCACACCGGGTGGCACACGATTTGCCAACAAATCTCTTAAAAAGGCTTGATCACCCTCCTCTTTCTTCAAAAGCTCTACTACCTCGGCTGTCTTTTTGGCATCAAGAGGTAAAGGAGGAACCCCTAACTTTGCTCTTTCATTCACTTCTGCTTCATACGCTTGGAAAAAACTCATTGTGACTGACTCCTTACGATTTGGTTAGTTTACGATGATCTCACGCTGCCCTTTAGCGTTTTGAGAAGAGAGTATTCCCATAGCCTCCAGTTGCTCGACAATCGTCGCTGCCCTATTATAGCCAATATTCAATCTTCTTTGAATATAAGAAATTGAGCTCTTTCTTTCATTAAGGACAATGGCTTTTGCATCATCAAAAAGCTCATCCAACTCACCACTATCTTTGCTATTAGAAGAAGCCGAAAAACCCTCTTCACTCTCTTTAAGAAAACTCTCGTCGTATACGACAGGGCGCTGTTTCTTGAGGTATTCAACCACGCGGTCAATTTCATCTTCACTGGTGTAGGGAGCATGCAAACGAATGAGCCCCGAAGTACCTGGAGGCGTGAAAAGCATATCACCATTTCCAAGCAGTGAATCAGCTCCCATGGCATCCAAAATGACTTTTGAATCGATTTTTTGCCCTACTTTAAAACTAATACGAGAAGGTAAGTTTGCCTTAATAAGACCTGTGACAACATCCACCGAAGGTCGTTGCGTCGCAACTACGAGGTGAATTCCACTGGCACGTGCCATTTGTGCCAAACGCGCGATATAAAATTCTACATCTTTGCCGCTCGTCATCATAAGATCCGCTAACTCATCAATAATAATGACAATGTACGGAAGTGGTTCAACGCCAATTGCTTTTGCTTTTTCATTGTAATTTTCAATGTTTTTGGTTTTCGAACGACTCATGATTTGATAACGTCGCTCCATCTCACTGACCATATTCGCCAGTGCAACAATCGCCTGTTTTGGCTTGGTAATCACCGGTGTTAACAGATGCGGAATATCGTTATAAATCGAAAACTCCAACATCTTCGGATCAATCATCAAAAAGCGCAATGTATCGGGTGAATTGCGGTATAAAAGGGAAAGTAGCATCGCATTAATTCCCACACTTTTACCACTGCCCGTTGTTCCTGCTATGAGTAAGTGAGGAAGTTTTTTAAGATCGGTGACAAATGCATTGCCAACAATGTCTTTACCCAGTGCAATCGTCAATGGCGAAGAAGATTTTTTAAAAATATCACTCTCTAAAATCTCTTTGAGGTAAATGGTCTCTATTTTTTGATTTGGTACTTCAATACCCACAACATCTTTGCCAGGAATTGGAGCTTGGATACGAATCGTTTTGGCTTTTAATGCCATAGCAAGGTCATCTTGAAGCGTTAAGATACGTGAGACTTTAACGTGAGGTGCAGGTTTAAACTCAAATGTCGTTACCACAGGTCCAGAGTAGGTGCGAACAACATCGCCTTCAATTTTAAAGCGTCTGAGTTTTTCTAAAAGGTCTTGAATTTTTTGATCGATCTCACTCTCATTGACATGCACAACTTTGGCAGGAGGATTAGCCAAAAAAGACAATGGTGGCAGCTTAAAATCTTTGGGTTTGTCGCATTCGCCTTGATCAATCTCGGAAAGTAACTTAGTATTTTCCGCTACTTCACTGAGGATCTCAACTTTTTTAGCGCTTTTAAGATGAACCAGCGATTTTTTTGGCTCTGTATTTTCAGGATACAGTGGTTCTATAATAACAGGGTTTTCATCGGGAAGATCATCGTTAAGCACGATTTTTTCTTTAGGAGCTGAAACCTCTTTTTTGATAACGCGACTTTTTTTTGTATCAACCGTTGGTTCCTCTTCGGCTTGATACTCTTTGATTTTCGTTTTGGTAAAAGTCGGCTTCATAATCGTGAGAAAATCGCTGATACTCGATTCTACCAACAGTGTCATAGAGAGAAGAAAAATTGCAACAATAAAAAGCCACACACCCATAATACCAATAGAAGCGATCAGCATATCGACGATAGCACGTCCAAAAGAACCGCGCAATTCACTCTTGACCATAATAGACTGCGCCATTAAAAAAGTAAACAGCAGAATAGTAGAAGCTAAAAACACCCCGATGCGTCGCTCTGTGAGTCTACTCTCTTTATAGAGTGTAAACGCGGGAAATATCAATACAAATGGATAGATAAAAGCCGCATACCCAAAGGCATGTTGATTGAATTGCCCAAGAAATGCACCAAATTTTCCCACAACAGAAGCGTCGGGCAAAATGGTTGCTACGCCCAAGAAAAGTGCAATAGCAATGAAAATAATAAAAAGAGTCTCTTTAAAGATAGCAGATCCTTTACATGTAATAAGTGTAGGTATTATAACAAATTATTACATGTAATCCGCTAGCGACATTGACATAACCTTAGAAATTGTCGACAACATCGTTTGATACGAGGTCGAAACAGAGGTGTATTCTAAGTAAGCTTCGGTTAAATCAACGCCAACAATATCGGTTTGAATCGTTGTAATACTCGTCGTAAGAGTCGCAGCGGTATCTTTTGCACTGGTAAGGGCATTGGAGAGAGCACCAATTTTAGTATGTGCTTTTTCAACGTGATCTGAAATATGATCAATAACAGCTAAGGAGTTTTGCATACCCATATTACGAGGATCGTCTGATTCTGAATCCATACGATACGTTCCTGTACGAACAGCCTCAATCATTTCATCGAGTTGATCAAAAAGATCAATATAAGGACTCGCAGTTGTTACAGAGTCATTTGCCATAAAAGAGAGCGCTGTACTGGTTGTTCCACTGTAGTCGCCTGCGTCGCTATCGTACATACTAAACTGAATTTTAGATTCTGAAGCAGTGCGATCGACTATAGACAATTTTCCTTCATCATCGATACTGGCGGCAACACTACTGGCAGCTGTTTTAAGTGCATAATTGTACTCTTCAAAATCAGTACTTGCTGCAGGGACACCATCAGTTGGAAGCGTACCAGATGTAAGCATGCTCATAACATCTGTTAATTGTTGATACGTCACATCATTTGCTGCAGTGGTATTACCTTGACTATCAAAAATAGTAAAGGTTTCATCCGTATCTGTAGTATCACCATCGCCATTAAGATCTACTGCAACCGTGCTTCCAGCATTACTTAAATTAATAGTTGCAGTATAGCTTGCTCCGTTTTTATCAGTATAGTCTAATGTTAATGCTTTGCCATTTAAGTCATCGCCTGCAACTTCACTTAGTTTTGTAGTTGCCGTTGCATACTCATTGGTTCCAATTACCACCTGAGAGACATTTCCAGTCAGAGCATTGCCTTCTTTTTCAAAACCACGAGCAGTATAATTAGCAGCATCTGGAATACTAAAACCAGCCGTAGCGGTTGAGGTAACATCTTGTGCCGTAAGCTGAAGATTCACTGCGGCTGCACTCTCAACAATCATTTGTCCATTTTCGATGCGTGCTGTTCCACCCGTTTCTGTTGAAACGGCATCCAATAAATCTTGAACCGTTGTGGTAGCTGTTACAGATAAGGTTGTTGCACCCACTAAAATGCTATCAACATCTGAGGGCATCATATCACTTAAAAGCGTTGATGCTTTTGCTGTATTGCCACTGCTGTCTTCAAGAGGATAACCAATATAATAAATATCTGATTCGTAGATATCCGCACGTGACGCTATCGTAGAAGCTGAATTGGTTGTTGTGTAGTTACTTGCATTAAACTCAATAATATCAACGTTCCCTTGAGCGACAAGGGCTTCAACGCTGCTTTGATCGGCATCTCCAGAGGTTCCAGCAGCAGCATCACGATCCACAGCAGCGAAGAGATTCATCTCGATCACATTATTGCCCCCCGTCAAATCCGTCACTTCTATTTGTCCACGGGCATTCATACTGACATCAACAAGCGTATTGGTAGATGTATTACCATAGGCATTACCAATACTCTCTAGAAGGTCTGAAACAGTAGAAGAAGAGCTAATTGTCAGTTTAGTCGCAAATGTTTCACCGCCAATGTCACGACCTGAAAGGTAAAAAACAGTATTGGGATCATTGGTGGCATCACTGTCCGTATCACCAACCATATCGCGTATTGTGTCATCTTCGGTCAAATACTCTTCTGCGGACGTACTATTCGTTCCACTGGTCGACATAACATCAGGATGCAAAGATGTCTGATTGTACATCGATACATTCGTAGAAATTGTTTTTGTATAGTCACTATCGCTGCCCAAGAAAAGTGATTTGCCATCTACATTGTAAGCAAGTTCCAATCCTGAGCCGACAACGGCTGTTAAACTTTCTCCATTACCATTATAGGAACCATCACTACCAATAGGTTTTGTATTAAGTGCTGAGCCGGAAAAAAGATACTGTCCATTAATAGACGTATTCGCTAAATTTTGTATCTGGTTTCGAATCGTTTCAAGCTCTAAAGCAATCGCTTCTAAACTGGTTGTAGAGTTAGAAGCATTGGCTGCTTGAGCCAGAAGTGTTTTAAAATTTTCAAGTTGCTCGGTAACATCACTTAAGGTCGTATCCGTATTGGTTGCGAAAGAACTTGCCTTAGAACTACTTTCAGTCGTTTGAGAAAGTGAGCTGAGTTGAGAATTTAAACGCATGGTATCAACATATATACCTGTATCTTCATAACTGTTCTGTATCTTTAGACCAGAGGCTAGTTGTTGGTTGACATTGTAGAGTTTTTCACTGGCTGTTCTATAATTACGAATTGAATTACTATACAAAAGGTTATTTGTGATTCTCATGATATTCTCCATCCATTTTCTTTGTATCAAATACAAGCAATTTTAATTCCTTGTGCAAAATATCGGCTTTTTGGGACTATTCTTTAACTTTTTAAAAAATATTATTGTCTTTTTTTAAAAAAAATTGTACAATCCTCACATTACAACACTTTATATTAAGGAATGGGCATGAAAAAAGCGGAATTTATCCAAGCAGTCTCTGAGAAAGCAGGTCTTTCTAAGAAAGATAGTCAAAAAGCTGTCGATGCAGCTTTAGAAGCAATCAGCGAAGCACTAGTTTCTGGCAAAGATGTAAGCTTTATCGGTTTTGGTACATTTAGTACTGCTACAAGAGCTGCTAGAAAAGCTAGAGTTCCTGGTACAAACAGAGTCGTTGATGTTGCACAAACAACAGCTGTCAAATTTAAAGTTGGTAAAAAACTTAAAGACGTTGTAGCAAAAGCTTAATATCTCGCTTCTAAAGCTTAAACATTCAGTTTTACTGATGTTTAAGCTTTTTTTTTGTACACTTCCAAACTCTTATTTACAGTGCCTGAGTGGTGAAATTGGTAGACGCGCTAGACTCAAAATCTAGTATGGAGACATATGCCGGTTCGAGTCCGGCCTCAGGTACCATCTCTTCTTTTAAACACAATCATAAAAGTTCATTTAACCTCATAAAACCCTTTTAAATAGCGCTTTATGTGCTCTATTTACCTTCAAATAACATCAGATAAATTTACTGACATTCAAAATATATGACAGTATTTTTGACAGTACATGCTACAATTACAAAAAAAATAAAGTGAGGTACTGTCATTTATCATGGCTAAGTCGATTATACCGCTATCTGAGATGCAGATAAAAAATGCTAAGCGAAAAGAAAAAGACTATAAACTTTATGATGGTGATGGACTATATATTATTATTTGGTCTAAAAAAGAACGAAATAAAAGATGGGGTTTTGATTACAGATTTCAAGGTACACGAAAAACAATCTCTTTTGGAACATATCCAGAAATAACACTTGCACAAGCTAGAAAGTTAAGACAGGAATCAAAAGAAAAAATATTCAAGAGCATTGATCCGTCTCAAGAGCGTAAAGATAATAAAAAAGAATTGGCACATTGTACAACTCTACAAAATATATCAGAAGAATGGTTTAATATAAAAGCTGGAAAACTTGCTCAAACAACTATTCAAAAGAAAAAAAGCTTTTTAGTTAATCATGTATATATTAGTATTGGGCAAAAGGATATCAAAACAATTAGTCGTTTAGAAGTAATAGCTATATTAAAAGAAATCCAAAATAAAGGTGCTTTTGAAGTAGCTGATCGAGTTTTAAACATGCTCAATAATATTTGGCGTTATGCTGTTACTATGCAAATTGTTGAGCATAATATTATTGCCGATATTGAAAAAAGTATGGTTATTCAAGCGCAAGAGCGTAGGCATTTCCCAACAATAACAGATTCACAAGAAGTTGGTGCCCTCCTCCGCGCTATTGATGGCTACAAAGGTGATATTAACACTAAACTAGCTTTGATGATTTCACCTTATATTTTTTTACGGTCTTCTAATATAAGATCATTAGAGTGGAAAGAAATAGATTTTGAAAAAAGAGAAATTAGAATTCCAGCAGCTAAAATGAAAATGAAAGCTCCTCATATTGTTCCACTTACAGATCGAACAATAGAAATTTTGAAACACGCATATTCAATTAATGCACATTGTAGTCTATATGTTTTCCCTTCTTCAATCTCTAATATAAAAATAATGAGTGAAAACACGCTTAACTATGCTCTGAGACGGTTAGGATATTCAAAAGAAGAAATTGTCTATCATGGATTTCGCGCAATGGCTTCAACAATCTTACATGAACAAATCAGTGAGCATGGAATTCATAGTGATGCTATAGAAAGGCAATTGGCTCACGCTGAACGCTCTGGTGTAAAAGCCGCATACAATCATGCTGAATATTTAAAAGAAAGAAAGATATTAATGCAATGGTGGAGTGATTATTTAGACCAGTTGAAGTTAAGTATTTAAACAAATTAATTTAAAACTACTATAGTTATTTTTTTACCAGAAATAAAATAACTAAAGTGTATGTGGCGGCCATAAAAAATAGCAATGCAAACTTGTACAAACCAAAATAAATATATAATAATGTTAAAAAAGTAAAAAGTAAAATGTAGAAAAGAAAACTTTTTCTAATAATAGAGCATAGCTTATTTGAAAAATTTATTTTATATTTTCGATAGAAAACCTCAAAAAAAGCCACAAGTACCAAAACCAACATAATTAAATCAATTAGAATTTTTACAAGATAAGGTTCTAAATCTTTTAAATTTTTAAATTGCGAATCGAATACAGTTACTAAAATCAAAAAAGCACTAACAATAATAATTAAAAAATAGACAAGAGTATGTGCCCCAGTTTGTATAAATTTTTGAGAATCAAATTTTGGTTTATCAAAGATGCAATGAAGTTTTGGGAAATTAAATTGATTAGTCAATAAGTTGATTTTGCAATTATTTAATTTAACCCCTGCTGATTCATCTTGGAAATTTGCATCTCTAAAATCATTCTTTATCGTATCAATAGAAGTAGTAATATCTGAATTATCCATTTTTTTACTTCTGGAGAGTTAGTTGAAACAATAAAGTTTTAAGAGTGTCCATATCGTCTTTATATTTCTTGCAAAGCTCTTTAACAAGAGATTTGACAAGATCATCACAACCAAAATCATTATTCGCAATAGAATGAATTGATTTGTTTATGGAGCCAATTTCAACTCCAGTAGCACCGCCACTTAAATTTGCATTTTGAAAATTATTGTTTGAAGATATTAAATTATTAAAAATATCGTGATAAATACCTAATTCTCGGCACTTTTTACGAATTGCTGAAACAGAATTACGTGTCCGCCATGACGTTATAGTTTGTTGCGATATTTGCATTTTAGAAGATAGTGCAACAATGGTTGCAACTTTATAGTAATCAAGTAATCGGTCGATAAAATAATTTGCATTAAACTGCATATATCCCCTTTTAAAGCTTATTAAATTTAAATACAATAATATACCGCGAATAAAGCGCATTAAATTCTTAATTACATCATTATATCACAAAAAAGGCAAGGAATGATAAAAAAGTTTTATCATCTAAGTGAAGTATTAGACAATATCATATAATTAAATAGTTAAAGTAGTATAAATAAACCGTAAAATATGCAAATAACTGCATTTATAAGCTAATATTAATAAAATATACAATATTATACCGCAATAAATGCAGATTTATTTTGTAAAAAAATATATCATACTAGGAATAAAAAATGGATAAATTATATCGTCTTGCAAATGTACTTCAAATAGTTAATAAAAAAGAAGGTAGCTGGCGCAATCTAATGAAATTAAAAAAAGCGCCTTCTCCCATCTATTTAGGCTCTAGGAGCCCACGGTGGAGGGAAAGTGAATTAATGGAATATTTAAAAGATCCTATAGCTTATGAAATAAATCTACAAAATAAATCTAAATAATATTTCTTGAAAACATATACCCAAGAGCAGCTTTTACGGAAATTTTCAAAAATACCAGATGTAACGCAATGTGAAATTTTGGAAAATAGTTTAGAGCGTTACTACGCTCTTAAATCACGAAATGATTCTAAGCTAAATCGCTCTCATCTTTTACATAGTGCGCTTCTATTCTCCCTTGAAGCACATTACCATACCTTACACCTTGGTTCTGCAAAAAAGCATTCAAAGGAATTAACTACCCTAGAGGAGAAATTTAACATGCAAATAAAAGTGACATTAGCAGCCCACAAAAAGAAAAAGGTTACCAAGTCGTCTAAGCTATTAGGACACTATGCCCCTTTGGTCTATCGCTTAGTTAAAGAAGAACATTTTAGTTTTCCAAAAGTAAAGGCCTTTTTAGCAAAACACCATTCTTTCAAAGTAGATCATACTCTTATAGCCAGACTTTATCCCAACATAAAACAAAAAGTTGAAGATCTTAAATATGCTGTAAGGCAAGTAAAGAGTGATTTTTAAAAATTATGCTTTTTAAAACGAATAGTATCTATAGGGTTTTATCTTTACAAAAAAACTATATAAGGAGTTCGTATGAGTTTACATGTAATACCATTGATTCAAGAGTTTTATCTTGCTACAGATAGAATAGAAATCCCAGAAAATAAGATTATCCCAACCAGTGCTGGGAAAAATGGAAAAATTGAGAGTGGGTATGTGTTACAAAAAAGTCATCCCTATTACGAAATAGATACACTTTATTGGAGAACAACACCTTTGGTGAATCGTATCTTCATTATTCATTTTCAAGAGATTCTACTGGCATTTATCCATTCCCAGCTTATGAGTCAAAAGAACTATGCCATATTTAATTATGAAAGAGCGAATGGAATCAAGCTCTATTTGCACCCTAAAAAGCCAACCAATATTTGTATCGAAGTGTTTGATAGGAAAGCAAAGAATTTTATCTTAGCTGAAACATTAGACATCTTGCAAAACTCATTTGTATTCCACAGCAAAACCACGGTCAAAGTTGATTAATCCACATATCAAATTAAAGCGTAGATTGAATCGTTTTCTTCTGTTTCTGTATTTTTGGGTGAGTATCTGAAATGTTTTGATTTTAGCATTCACATGTTCAACACATATTCTAGCACTTGCTTTTTGTCTGTTTTCCTCTTTTTGCTCCTCACTCAAAGGATGAAGTTTGGAGGCTTTATGGGGAATTTGACAATGGCTATGTTCTTTGGCAATACCCAGATATCCCAAATCAACATAAACACAGGTCTTGGGCATCAAGGGGAGATTAGATTCTTGAAACAGTCTAAAATCATGTGTCGTACCTTTAGCGGTATGCACACACATAATCCTCTCCTCTTTATCAATCACAATCTGTCCTTTAAGGGTATGACGCTTTTGCTTACCTGAGTAGTACTCTCTTTGCTTTTTTTGGGTCTTTGACAAGGCGTTTCTGTCGCATCAATGACAACAAAAGAGAGGGCAACATCACTTTTATAGAGTTCTCTCTTGCTTGGCAATGAAAATCTACCAGACTTAATCAACACTTCTTCTACTTCACATACAATCCTTGAAGCCGTTGATTCACTCACACCATAATCAAATCCAATATGTTCAAGGGTGCGATACTCACGATAATAGCCAAGCATCAAAAGTACTTTATTTTCTGGTGAAAGAGATCTCCTCCCTCCTACACCTAATCCTTTTTTACGATTCTCATCGTATTGCCTAAACACCTCTATCATTGCGTTAAATGTCTCTTCATTAACGCCAATATGGCGCTTAAAATCTTTGGGTTTATGCTTTTGCATTTGTTCATATTTTTTCATGCCTCTTGCCAAGCATTTTTAGTGCCTTTTATTTGAGTTTTGCAAGATGTCTATTATGTAAAGTTGAATGTCGTATTTTGGTAAGACAATTGCATTACTATTTACATAGTGGGACAATCGTTGAAGAAGCACTCAATGAAAGTGTCGAATGTTTTTACAGTGAAAAATCATTTAAACTCAAAACACCTAAGGTGTACGAATGAGAAGTAAAATTGAATACCAAACAGGACTACTCTCAGAAGTCATTTTTCATCCAGGACTATCCAAGGCTCTTCAAAAACAAACTGGAGAGCTAGCCAATACTAGGACGATTCAAACATATAGAGAGATATGGAATCAATTAGGTAATTATGTAAAAGACAACTATGGCATTAAAGATCTTCAAAAGCTTACCCCAGAGTATATCATGGGCTTTATGATGAAAAAGGTATTTCAAGGAGTAAGTGAACAATATCTTGAAACCATTAGTTGCGCAATTGGTAAGCTTGAACATGCATTAACAATGCTTCATGAGAAATTTATTGAAGAACAACAAAGATATGCAACGAATACGCACTATGTATACGATTTTAGCATTCGCCAAACCATCCTTAATGATGCAAGAAAACACAAACTCGTGATAGAGACCAGTGCTGATCCTAACTTTTCACGCATTTATGAAAACCCCAAAGCACTTATTAATGCTATTGAAGATCCTTTGTACAAACTTGCTGCAAAAATTCAATATGAATCAGGGGCTAGATTAGAAGGGGTCTTACGTATTGATGAATATATGAGAGTGCAAACGCATAAGTTAAAAGATAATACGCTAAGTGACACTATTGAGTATGCAAGAGTAGATGATACATACTCTAGCGTGCCTCAACTGCAAGGCTACGAATACGACACATATGAGGCTATGCAAAAAGGAAGAATATTTGATGTTGAGAAAGGAGGAAAGCCAGGGAACTTATCGGTTAAAGTTGAAACTTATCAAGAGCTAAAAGCTTATCTTATACAACACTCAAAATTCATTATTAATAAAAATAAGTATCGATTAGCTCTTAAAAAAGCAGCAAATCAGACAGGGCAAAAATATGATGCGACTCATGGATTACGATGGAATTACGCACAAGAGCGATTTTTTAAAATTCAAGTTATTGGTGGGCTTTCTTACGTACAAGCTCTTCAGGAGGTTTCTTGGGCCATGAAACATGAAAGAGCTAATATCTCAGAGCATTATTTAGGGTAAAAACTCCAGTATAATTATTTCAATCAACAGCAACAAAGAGGATAATATTCAAGGAGTTTTTTTCTCTCAATCCAATTTGGCATATATTTATCCATCAAAGATTTAAAATTATCATTGTGGTATCGCTCAAGTAGATGAATCATCTCATGAACGATGATATATTTTATACACTCAATAGGCTGTTTTGCAAGCTCAAAATTTAAGAGTTATTTTTTTCTTTTTAATACACTTTTTGCTAATCAATCGCTCTTTTGCCGCTAATGATGAAATAGTTTCTGATGAGTTGTTTATCCATTGATTCAAAATTTCAAGCTTTAAAGTTTAAACGCATAATAAATCTGTAACTCTCAAGCGTGAGTATTTCATCTTCAAGTACACAATCATAATCTGAATGTATTGATATATTAAGTCTTCAAAAAGAGGGACGGCACTTTTGATTAAGTTTTATGGCTTAAAAACGATGTTAAAATAGAAAAATAGAAAGGTAAGAGCAATGTTTTAAAAAGAAGCAGGCTCTTTCTTGTTAAAACCCACTTCTTCACAAGGTTTTATTTGTTTTTTAACATCCAATAACGGTTGTGAACGCTCAATGTTTGGTAAAGAAACAATTCCTCTTCATCGCTTTTGACATTTAGAGCCATTGGGACCTCTGTACTCTCAATTTGTGTTATAGCTGGTTTTTTGTCTTTCATGCTGTCTAAAAATACTACATTGTAGTCTACTAAAAATTCAGCGTCATTTTTTCTAACAAAGACAGACCCTTTGCATTTATCTGCTTCTTCAACATTTGGACATAAATTGAAGCTGGCTTTGTAGGGAAGTTCTGGAATATTAATTGTTAGTTTTTTATCAGGCTTTCCATCCGCTGTTTCAACATAGTTTAAGACATATGCCTTTTTGCCATCCGGGTTGACAACATGATTTAAATTGTCATATTTTGCAATTTGTTCAGATGCGTTTAATGCACCTCCTGTTACAGCCAATAGCGCAACACTACTAACAAGCAGACTAAGCGTCTTTTTCATGGTAAGTTCCTTTAAATAAATTTTATCAATAGTATTTTAGATAAAAGAACTAACCAATGTCTCATAGGAATGTTAAAATAAACTTAAATTTAAAAGAATTAGAAAAGGCTTTTAAAAAGAGCGACACACTTCCACATGTTTTGTTTTATAAATCGTTTGATTTTGAGTGGTATTTTTCTTTATGACGATAATTTGCGATATAATATTGGAGACTTCAGATGGTCTATAAAACTGTCTTTTACTTTTGCCACATTCTGTTGCAAAGTAGCGTATTACCAAGTATATCATTGCCTTCTGCGGTGTTGCCATCAAGCTCAAGATTGTTAAATATTTTGATAGAGTTCTTGCAATCGCCAAGCTTAGTTTTGTCATTAAAATCAGCTTTATCGATGACACATTTTAAGTTATTTGCTTCTGCAAGAGCTGAGATGATTTTGTTGATCTTGTCAACTACAAGCTTTTCCATATCATAAAACTTGCACTTTCTGGCACTTCTATTAAACTGCTTGCATCATCTTTTTTTATCTGTGAATATTTTAAAATAGTAAAGTAAATATATAATTTTTATACTCACTTGCATCCATTCTGCCTTGAAGTTCATCGGCACTCGTACAAAGTTCACTGTACCTATTCCTGATAAATATATTTACTTACATTGTATTATTAAGATACTCAATGTCATATTGATAGTTATTATAAAGTCAAAAAACTTTTTTTACTTGCAAATTTAAAATACTCCAAATTGAATTTTGTAATTTTTATTTTACTTTTGCATTGTTTGTTTTAAGATATAGTACTTAGTCTTCTTACTGATATATTTAATAATATTTTTGTAATAGCATGTTCAATCGATATAAAACGTTGAAAAAATAATTGAATTTTAGTATTGAATAATTATAAATTGTGATTGTATTTTTTTTGTTTTAAAGCCCGCCAATAAGCATTTATTATCTTTATAAACGCATTTTTATTTCTATACCAAAACGGTAAAAAGGCAAAGAGAGACTTATTTACATGCTATACTTTCACTATCTTATTATTTTACTATTCTTGTTATATAGCTACAAATTAGCTATTAGGTGTTACGCGCATAGCCTACACGCGTATCATTTATGTACATTACGTTACATAACGCGCCAACCTTCGCTCTCAAAGGGGATAGAAAGCTTCTATCAAGCACGATGCAATGCTATAAAAGTGCAGACTATATTCAACTGAGTTTTCGGTCACTACAACCGCAGAGTGTAGTTAATACAACATAAGGAGAGTTATGATTTTTTATGATGTGATAGTAGTTTTATCATTTAATGTTTTACTTCAGTGACGCCATGCGTTCACTGCTAGGTTTTGTTATAGAATTTCTTTGTTTTTCAATAATGTTTTTACTATAAATGAATATTCTTTATAACTATTCGCTTCAGCTTTTAAAGCATCAAAGCATTTTGCATTAATATGGGATTTTGTGTTCTATAAAAAGCTTTAATAGTATTATTGACAGACGACGAGCAATAAAGAAATCTATCGCTTACCCTCCTCCATACTTTTCCCTAATGCCATCATTTCATCAAACTTTCTCGCTTTAGCATAGTTCTCTAACCAAGACCATACCCATAAAGGAGCGTTTTGGGTAGATTCCCATTGGTTAACACTTTGGTAATTCATTGATAGCTTTTGAGCAAACTCTTTTTTACTGAGGCCTGCGTGTTTAAAAAGTGTATTGAGTTTTTCTCGCTCCATGGTTTTCCTTGCTTGACTTTTAGTGCTTTTTATG
The DNA here is from genome assembly GCF_000568815.1 of Sulfurospirillum multivorans DSM 12446. Lineage (NCBI taxonomy): Bacteria > Pseudomonadati > Campylobacterota > Epsilonproteobacteria > Campylobacterales > Sulfurospirillaceae > Sulfurospirillum > Sulfurospirillum multivorans. The sequence goes on along the minus strand of NZ_CP007201.1, from coordinate 1,533,669 downwards.
CTTATATAATTATATTATAATTATTCTTTGTATTTATTTAAATATTTAGGCTCTTGTATTTTTTTCGAATTTATTTTATAATTACTGTACTAAAACACAAGGAGAATACGAACATGAAACAAAAAATAAACGAGCGAAAACTGATTACTAGAGAGCATCATTATGCACTGTTTGTCATTAGTGTTGAGTTTATTGTGCATCTTGTGCATGCTCTGTAGCAAGAAGAGCTCATGCATTATTTTAAAAAAGAGTTACAAGAAGTGGATGTCTTAAACCAAATACGGTGTGATGTCTGTGGTGAACATTATGAAAGTAATAGCTTGCATAAAGAGTTGATACACAGTGAGCATACCTTTGGGTATGACGGTGCCTTATTGGAAGATATAAGTAGACTCAACATGGATATTTGTGAAAAGTGTTTATACGATTGGGTAAAAAGCCATGGGCTTTATCATAGTGTTATAACACCCTCTTACGATTTAGGTGATAAAAAACAAGAGAATTTAAATGATACCCTTTTGAAAAAATGAAAAAAGAGCTTAAATTTCTCTTAGCAGGAGTGCGTGCGTGCGCCATTATAGCTAAAATTATTCAAAAATCAAAGCGCTCAACAATGCATCTAAGCCCTATTCTATCGGCATTTACCCGCTTGACTTTGCATTATTTTAGGATTATAATATGATGTGTAAAAAAAGAAAAAAGGAGTAAAAGACCATGTGTTTAACCATCAAGTTCATTTGTAAAACCATGGTGCTTTTTAGATACCAAGCTTTTTTCTTTTCGCATCTCCCTCGTGGATCACTGCCTTCTTAGCCCTTATTCTTTAAGGGAATATTTCCTAACCATTTGAGCATTATGTAAAAACCACCCTACCCTAGTTCTGTCTAAAAAAACAGGTTTTTAGAAAAAAAACAAGGATAAAACTATGCCTAAAAAAAGGAGAAAGCATGATGGATTTAAACCATCTCATCTGTGTTAACACACCGTTTCTAATCACCATTATCGTGGGAATCAGTATTGGCGCTATTGTATACGGGATATTACACCGCTTAGAGAGAAGGCAAGCACATATTGAAGATGTTCTATTGGCTAAAACCATAGCCCGAAAACTTTATGAAAGTCTTAAAGAGGAGAAAAAGATATGAGCTGCTTTGATTTCCCTACCCTTGCGCTAGTGTGGCCAGCTCTCTTTATTTTCTGGATACTTTTTATCTCCTCTAACTATCATGAACAAAGAGAAGCTAAAGAGGACTTAATGCTACAGAGTGCGCTTAAAGAGTTTAGGCGTTTAGTGGCTGCTGATAGCCATCCCATTCAAGCACTAAAAGAGGAGTCTTAATGTTTAACAACAGTGCACTAGCACTGTTCTTGTTTTTGGGCTCTTACGTGCTCTATGAACCAGGGATGAAAACAGAGATGGTTGTCTTTTTACTCTATTGTGTGTTCTTAGGCATAGTTGCTTTAGGGCTTGTGCTATTTGGTCATCATCCTTGGGTGAAGAAATGGCTGGATCGTTTATTTTAAGAAGGAGAAAAAGCTATGTCCGATAATTATGGACCACAGTGGTGTATTAACAATGAAGAAGCAGGAGGTGGTATCGCACTTATTCTAGGACTCATACTTGTAATGATAATCCTGATACCTGCTTATTGGTTAGGATGGTATTGGGCTGTTAGGATTTGGGATGTGAAGGTGTTTAAATACCCTTTTGCCACTCTTGTAGCAGGAATCTATGCAGTTGCCTTATACATGCTCTGCTTTGTTTCAATCTATGCTGCTTTGGTGGTCATGGTACTTGCTTGGCTCTTATGGGATTATTTCACCGCAAAACGCATCCTTCAACAGATGCAGCTGATACAAACGATACGTAAAAGCACTCGATGGCTTTTTTCGGCATGGAGAAAATAGGAGAAATATAATGGAAATAACACCAACAATGATATTCGTAACCGCGTTGGCTCTATGGGTCTATTATTTAAGGCAAATAAAGGAGAAGAAATAATGGGTGAAACAACACTAGGGAAAGCGATTATATGCCTATTTATGATGGCTGTAGCCTACTGGTTATACAAGATTGAAAAAGAGGAATCCAAACAGCGTGCACAACGCCGTCAGGAAGAAAAGGCATTACTGGATTATGTTATGTTTCTCACCACCACCCGTGTCAAGTTTGAACGACATCTATGGACAATCTTAGACAAAGTGGCTTCGTATAAAATTCAAAGTGTGATTATCACCGATGAAAAAGAAATTCCTCAATGTGTTTTACTGCCTTATGCGGAGTATAAGATATTACAAGAGTGTTATGACAAAGAAGAGGCTAAAGAGCTTGCCCCCTTTGATTGAAGAGCGCCTCAAAAATAAAGCCAACAAAGATCACTTTATTTTTCATGAGGAAATGATGAAAATTTTAAATGAAAAAAGGGCTAAAACTCACGACAAACACGTAAAAAAAGAACCAAATAGCAGACGAAGTTCAATTTTATAAATGATAAATTTACACTAAATCCTAAATTAAGCATATGTTTTTAATAATACGTTTAATATTGCTATTCGTATGACAAAAGACAATACCTTAAGATTATTTAAAGAGACTATCTATTTTAAATCGATAGTCTCACTCTTCGTTTATGAAAAGATGAAAGGTTTATAGCTTCAATATAAAATTATAGGGAAACTCTTTTATTATAAATTTTCTGTGCTTTAAATAACAGTGAATGCTAACCCTAGACCGACAATTGTTGTAAGCACAGCAAGACCCCAAAATGGTTTACTTGTTGGATCTTTAACAATTTGTAGCATAAACCAAAACAAGAATATTCCACCAACGCTTTTGATGAGTAATGGAATGCTAAAAGGAACAAGCGTCCACACGTAACATCCAGATAACAAGACCAAAGCAAACCAAACTTTCATTATTTTTACTGCTTTTACTTTTTGCTCTTCATTTGCAAAAAATGTTGCCCAAACGAATAAACCTATCATTATCCCTGAAAGAAAAAAGTGACCAGGTGTATTATTCATAATTGACATACCTAAAAAATCAATTTGAAATGAACTCATAGTATACATCCTCTAAAATTTATTGTATTGATTATGCGATTTGTGTACCAGCATTTTCTGCGGCACTTTGATCAAATATAGCTGTTGGTTTAAATATCCATAAAGCACTCATTGGTAATCCTGCTTTTTTCATTTGCGCAGCTACGCTCTCAAATAACTCGCCCTCAGTTTGTCTTTCAACGACAGTAGCGTTTACAAGATAAGACTCTGTTCCTTTAAGACATAAAACTGCGATGTTTTTATTGGTCTCTAGATTTTTAGCAGTTTTTTTCATCAATATTTCAGCTGCACAAATTGTTTGACTATCTGGCGCCATGATGCTGCCTACAACAATAGAGTGTGGTACACCGTCTTCAGCTACTGTTGTTAAAACTTTTGATGCTCCGTCGTCATTGAGCAAAGTTGCTACATTATCTGGTATTGTGATCATACTATTTTCCTTTTTTAATTTTTTTATCATTTTGAGACAAGTTTTATACACCGTCCACCTACGCCTAAAGTAATGATTTTAAATTGAAATTATAAGATTGTCATCCTCCTTTATCACAGTATAACACTTGATAGATTTTGAAACAGGACCATAAAGTTTATTTCCATAAAGATCAAAGGTCGCTTTATTCAAGCTACAGCATTGCACTGTATCCGTACCAGGCACTAAATCTAACCGCCTTCCCATATGTGTACATTTATTTTGATATGCTTTGTATTCTCCACTTTTACTCTGTATTACCAACACTCTTAAAGGAAGGCTTTTCCCTTCAAGACGAACTGCACCACCACGTATTTTTAATTCATCAGCCTTATTTAGGTCAATACAAATTTTCCCATCTAAATATCCCCAACAACTACTATCTTTAGGCTCATGTGTTGCAGGTTTTCCTGAAACTCTTTCAAAAAATCCTCTCTTTAAAAATGTAATGTTATCCATATATAATCCTTTAAAATACTAATGATTCTCGTAGTTTTTTTCCCAAATCTTTTGCTTGTTGTATGATTTCTAGTTGATTTTCAAACGCATGAATACCCACAGAATCAACCGTAGCCTCAGCACCATAGAGCATTTTAAATCCAGACATTTGACATACATCGCCATTCCCACACTTAACACAAGGGACATTACCGTGGACTAGAAGTGATCCTACAAAGTTCATTCCTTCTTCCATCATAAAATAATGAATAGCATTTGCACCCAATTGTGCAGCAGGAGGCAACATTTCACTTGGTGCAGTTACGCACGAAGTAATAACAGCAGCACCGAGTTTACCGGCCAAATATCCATTGTTGTGGCGCAAAGGGTAGAGCCGCTCCATAAAGGCTTTTGTTCTTGAATCTAATGTTGAATAGGGAGTAAATCCTGATACCACTAGAACATCCGCTTCTTTAACTTTATCGCACAATGTATTTCCATCATCCTTTATAACGCAACGATTCGTTGTCACGCATCCCAAACAGGCGTTGCATGGTCCAACGGTATAGTCTGATAATTTAATAAATTCTGATTCCAATCCAATTGCGTCGAGCACAGCTTGCAAAGCACGATCACTATTACTATTTTTAATCGGTGAGCCGGATACTCCTAAAACTTTCATTTGTTCTTCCTTCTTTGTTATATTTGAAGATTGTAATGAAAATATATAGGTAACTTGTGGAGTAAAAGTAGATAATCACGTATTCTGGAATATTTGTTCCAAAATACTATTTAAGATAATTTAAACTTAGTTAGGAGTTGTGTGATTATTTGAGCAGTGCTAGTATGGTTTGTATAATTAATTCGCCATCTTCTTTTTGGTGGTTATATTTACCATGAATGCTAAAGCCATGAACTATATAGTTACGATGGTAAGTGCTATTGCTTTTGCATTACCATTAAATTCACCATTTGCAGAGGCATCCATTAAATTTTTTTCAAGTTGCTGTCTTAAATCTAAAAAAAACTTCTTTGGAACATCAAATACTTCTTCTCGCATAAAGTCGCCTTTTCCCATACAGATGCTAAAAAGACAAGCTCTAAATTCTTCACGAAAAATGAACTTACCTAAAAATAGTTCTACACCTTTTTTACCGGTATTCGTTTGCAATATTCCTATCATCATTGAAGCTCTTTTTGCATAATAGTGATGGAGTGCTTCTTTAAATAACTGTCAAACGAACTGCTAAACTGGTCAGTAGAAAATGTAATTTGAGAGTTGCATTTTTATTTAAAACCTTAAAGAACCAAGTTAAATTGGTTAAACTCCATTTTCAAATTTTTGGAAAGGAGTTGAGTGTTAAAAAAAGGTGAAATTAAAATGATAAAGAAGTTTTTAGCTGAAGGTTTTAGTAAAAGTGCCATTGCTAGAAAGTTAGGTATTTCAAGAGAAACTGTAAGGCGCTATGCCAATCTTCCAGATGATTATATTCCCCATATCAATAGACCTCCTGTGATTAACAGTGTTGATCCTTATTTGCCACATATTGCCAAGATGTTAGAGACGGCAGAGCAGCAGAAAAGTGAAATACCATTAACTGTTATTTACGAAGAGATTAAGAAGCTAGGATACGATGGAAGTCTGAGGTGGCTTCAACAAGTCATACTAAGATATGAGCTTAGAGCTCGAGCCAAATTAGATGAGCCTATTATACGCTTTGAAACCAAACCAGCCCAGCAAATGCAGGTCGACTGGGTAGAGTTTCCCAAGGATAATTTATCCGCCTTTGTGGCGACGATGGGTTACTCTAGGGCATCTTATGTGGAATACGTTAATAATGAGAAGATTGAGACCTTAATAGGGTGCCATATGAACGCTTTTGCCTACTTTGGCGGTGTTTCTAGGAACTGTCTCTATGACAATATGAAAACGGTTATATTGTCGCGCAATGACTATAGCAAAGGTGATCATAGATTCAATCCCTTGTTTGCTGACTTTGCTAAACATTGTGGATTCAGTATCAAAGTATGCAAACCCTATCGTGCTAAGACCAAAGGAAAAGTTGAGAGATTTAACCATTATCTGCGGTATAACTTTCACAATGGATTACGGGTGCGACTCTCTATGAAACATTACACATTAACGCTTGATAATGCAAATGCGGAAGTTCTAAAATGGTTGGACAATACCGCCAATAAACGCATCCACCAAACGACATTACAGATGCCATTTGAGTTGTTAGCACAGGAGCAGTTACAGCTACTTCCTGTGCCTAAAGCCTATCAAGGAATCCACCCTAAAGCTTTGATTGAAAGTGTAGCTAAAAAATATTCCCCAATCAATTCTCACAAAGACTTGGAAAAATTATATATCCCCAATAGAGACATTCAATGTTACGATGAGTTTATACCCATGGTTGCAAACATCATCCTTCCTGTTGGATTTTATGGTGGTGCATTATGGAGTTAGATACCTCTATCGATGAGTTATGTAAAGAACTCAAGCTCTCTATCATAGGCGAAAAATATCATGATATTGCCAGTATGGCAGCTAAAGAGAATTGGCAATATACACAGTTCTTGGAGGAGGTATTACGAGTGGAAGTAGATAATAGACTAGGAAGGTCTAAAAATATGTTGACCAAACTCGCAGGATTCCCAGTTATTAAGACATTAGAGCAGTTTGATTACACTTTCTCCGTTGGCGTGAACCGTAAACAGATTGAAGAACTCTCAAGCCTAATATTTGTTAAAAAGTATGAGAACATCATCCTCTTAGGTGAAAGTGGTGTGGGTAAAACACATCTTGCTATTGCGCTAGCACTCAAAGCGGTGCAACATCGCTATAAAGTAAGATTTACCACCATAAGTGAGCTTTTAAGTAATGCAAATAGAGCCAAAAAAGAGAAAAAATATGATAGCTTCTTGAAATCTATCGCCTCTCCATCGGTACTTGTCATTGATGAGATTGGATATTTCAATATGAGCAAAGAAGAAGCCAATCACTTTTTTCAAATTATTTCTAAACGCTATGAAAAAAGCTCTACCATTTTTACTTCAAATCTTGTATTTAGTAAATGGGTTCAAGTCTTTGCAGGAGATAAAATCGTTACAACCGCTATATTAGATCGAGTGTTACATCACTCACATATCATCAATATTCAAGGAGATAGCTACCGACTTAAAGAGAAGAAACAAACAGGAGTTTTACACTCAGAAATCTATAAGTTTGAAGCTAAATCTTCAAACATAGAAGGTCAAAATCAAGAGGTGGTTTAAGTTTCAATTCGCAACTTTTTTACACTAAAAACTGACCAGTTCTGCGCTTCGCTTGACAAATAACGCCTCTTTATCTGAAAATAAAGAGTACATTGTACTTCGATTGATACCTGTATGTAGAATCAAGTCTACAATTGATACATTTTCAAACCCTTTTTCCCAAAAAAGTTCCATTGCATCATCAAGTATTTTTATTAAATCGTATTTAACGGGTCTTGCCATTTAAATCTTCTCCATTAGTAGGCATTATAAAGTGCTGTTTTACAAATACATTAACTTTATCATGAAAAATTTTTTGCCTATTTTCTCCTTTCGGATGCATTTTTCGTAACACTTTCATTTCCTCTAAAAATGGAATTACAGCATCAGGAATAATCCTCTCAAATAACGCACGTAACGCTTTTGCTAATCCAGGAGAATACCCTCCTGTTGAAAACGCTATTTGTAAATCTCCTTTTTGTACAATAGAAGGAAACATGAAATCACAATATTCTGGGAAATCAACACAGTTATAGAGCTTTGAGTACTTCTTAGCCTCTTGATAGATGCTTTTTTGAAGATCAAGATTATCGATAGTGGCTATGATAATATCATAGTCTTTTACATCATTTGGTTCATAACTTTTAGTAATTAATATTAGCTTGTTTTCATGTATGATTTTTTTCATTGAGTGAGAACACTCTTTTGTCATAATAGTAATTGAGCTAGTATAATTCAAAAGTTTTTCCAATTTTCGTTGTCCAATAGCACCAGCACCTATCAACAAAACTTTTTTTCCTTCCAGAGAAAATAAAAGAGGCATGTATGTCATTTTTAGTCCTAGTCTACTATTTTATTTTTTGATGTTGTAAATATTCTTTAATACACAAATAACAAATACAAGCTTTACCTTTTTTCTCTTGCGGTATTTTGTCTAATAAATCCTGTGGCACTTTAATAGTATGGCACCAGCATTGATTTGAAGTTCCAACCTGACAAGCATTACGTTCTCCACACAATGGACAAATTTTTTCATCTTTATTATTCATAATGCCACTTTACTTTAAAAAATATTAACTAAAATATTGTTTGATCAAATGGGGATTCGTTCTAAAAAAAGTATGTAAATAAGTTCCAAATACTTTATCTTTTTTCCATACGCCATTCTCTCCGTTATCTCTTTTAACTAGAGGAAAATATCCGTTTGCTAAATCATGGGGGCTACTATAATGAAAAGCATGACCTTTGGTGTTTATGCCATCAAAATCAGCATCATAATACCCCATGCGTTTAAAACGTTTTTGCAAACTAAACTCAACATCTAAAAGCCCAAGCATTGGTTTTTCATCAATCTTTTTTCCAAGAAAAATAAGTCCTGCACACTCACCATAAATTGGCTTGTTTTTTGCATGCTCTAGCACACTGTGTTTAAAGGTGTGAGAATTTTCGATGCGTTTATACGCTTCTTTGGTTTCGACATACCCTCCAGGGATATATAAAACATCTGCTTCACATTTTTCGTCATTCACAGCAGATACCATCACAACCTCATCAAAGACCTCTTTTAAAAAATTTACATTATCATGGTATAAAAAAGAGAAATTTGCATCATGAACGATGGCTAATTTTTGTGGTATTTTTGGTATTTTTTCAAATGGATAAATCTTTACATGTAAAGGCTCAAACGTAGCTAAACTCATCAGAAGCTCCAAATCGATATGTTCTAAAACTTCTTTTGAAACGAGTGCTAAAAGCTCCCTATCCAAATGTTCGAGATCAAGCCCTAGATGCGTTGATTCTAAAGTAATGAGGTCTTTTTTTATCCAACCAAGAACGGCGATGTGAGGCAATTCTTCTTCTATTACTTTTTCTAAAAGTGAAAAATGCATGGATGAACTAACTTTATTTAAAATCACTCCTTTGATGGTATGATCGTCTCTAAAGGTTAACAATCCTTTGATGACCGCGGCAATAGTGATATAGCTTCCACTGGCATCCACGACAATGACACTTGGAACGTGTAAAGATTTTGCCACATCGTACGCACTAGCACCCTTATCCATGCCATCGTAAAAACCCATGACACCTTCGATAACTGCGAAAGAGTTGTGATGATAATGCTCAAATGTCCATCGAAGTTGTTCTTCATTCATCAAATAACCATCAAGATTGACGCTATGGCCTCCTGTAATGGCATCATGAAACTGTGGATCGATATAATCTGGTCCACATTTAAACGCTGATACATCTTTCTTGAAATGGTGCAAGAGTGCCGTTGTTAGAAGTGTTTTACCATCATTAGATTTCGTTGCACCAATACAAATTGCTTTTTTCATTAACGCTCTTTTCCTTCCCGAAACTGTAAGTCATGCAGTGTTTGATATACCCCATTAAAAGAAAGTAATTCTTTATGTGTCCCCTCTTCTGCAATCCTTCCATTCTTCATGACCAAAATCTTTGATGCATTTTTCACTGAACTTAATCGATGAGCGATGGTAATAACCGTTCTATTTTGAGCCAAGGCATCAAGTGATTTTTGCACATAATGTTCTGTGATATTATCAAGGGCAGAGGTTGCTTCATCTAAAATCAAAATAGCCGGATCTTTTAAAAAGATACGGGCAATAGAAAGTTGCTGTTTTTGACCACCTGAAAGTTTTATCCCACGCTCCCCAACAACACTCTCATACCCCTCTGCTAATCCCATCACAAATTCATGAATATTTGCTTTTTTAGCGGCTGCTATGACCTCTTCTTCGCTTGCTTCTAAACGTCCGTATAAAATATTTTCTTTGATAGTTCCATTAAATAAAAAAACATCTTGTTGTACAATGCCGATTTGCCTTCTTAATGACTTAACAGACACCTCTTTGATATCCTTACCATCAATCTTTATGGAGCCAATTTGAGGCTCATAAAAACGCATAATCAACGCACACAAGGTGCTTTTACCACTACCCGTACCTCCCACTAATGCAATATGCTCTTGAGGAGTGATAGTAAAATTGATATCTTTTAAAATACCTTCCCCTTGTTCTTCATATGTAAAATTTACATTATTAAAGGCGATATGCCCTTTAACGGATTCCATCTCTTCTTTTGCATCATCTCGCACAGTGCTCTTTATTTGCATCAACTCTTGAAACCTATCCATGCCAACTAAACCTTTTTGATAAACCTCTGTCAATGAGATAAAATTTCGAATGGGGCGCATAAAACGATCGATATAAAGGACAAAGGCAAATAGTACACCTATAGACATGTGTTCGTACTGCACAAGGTAAATACCATAAGCGATAATGATAACTTGCAAGGCTCCCGAGAAAAAGTTACTGATACTTCGCAAGTCTGCCAATGCCTTAAACGCTTTGGCTGTCATCTCTTTATAGGCTTGATTGCTCTGCTTAAACTTATGCATCTCATGGGCTTCGTTGCTAAACGCTTGAACGACACGAATGCCTTCAAAGCTATCTGTTAACTGAGCGTTTAGATGTGCAATTTTACGCTTTGAGGACATATACGCATGTCGTAACTTGGTGTTTTTATAGTATGTAAAGAAAATCAAAACAGGCATCAATAACAGTACAACCATTCCCAGTTTTAAATTAAGGCTAAGCATCACACCAATGGCCCCAATTAACGTAATAGGAATAAGCAATAAATCTCTAGGAATCTCCGTAACAACTTTGGAAACTTCAGCGATATCACTCACCACTCGAGACATTAATGAACCCGTCTTGGTGTTATCAAAATACGAAAAGGAAAGCGTATTGATATGCTTAAACAAATCATTGCGCATATCGAATTCAACATTTATCCCAAGCAAGCTTCCCCAATAGTTCCGTACCCATACGGCAAGTGAGCGTAAAATAATAATCCCACCCAAAAGTAAAAACATCAATGTCATCTTCATTCCATTGGAAGCAATGAAATCCTCAGATATCATTAATTGTACAATATAAGGAAATAAAATATCCAAAAAAGCTAAAAGAAAAGTACTGGCCACCGTTGTATAAAACAATGATAAGTGATTTTGATAATAGCTCCAAATATAGCGCATCATAAACTCAATCTACACTTTAATTCGTCAACAATCTCTTGAAGAGAGTCCCATGTCTTTAGATAATTGATAAAAGGACGTTTTAGTACTAAAAGTTGAACTCCCTCTTCCTTGCACGCTAAAACTTTTTCCATCTCTCCTCCTTCATCACCACTCTCTTTTGTTATAAGATATTGTATCCCATAGTTTTTAATTATTGCAGTATTAAACTCTTTACTAAAAGGTCCTTGTATCGCGATAATATTTTTGGCTAAAAAACCCAAAGTTTCTGCTTTTTGTATTGATATAACGACGGGTAAAAGACGAATAAAAAGGTTTTCTTGATCCTTGATTTTTTGAAGGTCTTCCAAGTTTTTTATGCCTAACGTACTCAGCACTTTTTCACCTTTACATGTAAGATTAATATAGTCTACCAATGACGTAATATCCTCAAAATGTTTAGCACCCTCATATTCAAGATTTTTGCGCTCAAAGCGTAAATACTCAACACCACACTCTTTTGCTATTTCCATAGCACTATGCGAAATTCCTTCCGCATAAGGATGGCTCGTATCAAGAATTAAAGTTATACATTCATTTTCTATCAATACTTTTTTTTCTTCTTTACTGAGACGTTTATCAATAATTTTAACGTTATAATTTTCTAAAAGTTTTTTTCCATAACTCGTAGTAATGCTCACGATAAACTGGTCGTGATATTCAACTAGCTGCTCGAGCAGAATGCGTGAATCCTTTGTTCCTCCGATTAACCACACCATCTTTTTTCCCTTTGATACAATGCTCTGTTTCCATGCATGTTTTAAATGTTTCTTCTGTGATTTCACCATTGCCAAAAGCGTTTACATGTAAACCATAAGACTTGATTTTTAATGCTGTATTTTCATTTGAAGCAATAATTAATTTGGTGGCTAATATTTCACGCCCTACACTATCTATTAATGTTTTAACCGTACATGCATTAGGAAAAGCGATAATATCGACATCATTGATATAAGCAATTACTTCTTCATCACTTCGCAAAACTTTATCAACATAATAGGTCTCAAGTTCAGTAATAGATTGAGAATATACAGCAAGTTCTGCTGAAATTGAGGTAGATCTGACTAAAAGTACTTTCTCTTCTTTTTCAGTTAAGAGATTAAGCAACTCTTGTGTGCGATAGCTGTTCGAATAAATATTGGCTTGTAATTTATACGTGTTTAATGCTTCTTTAGTTTTTTCGCCGGCCACACCAATACGCAAATGAAGTAACTGGCGTATATCTTCTATTTTTTCAAAAAAAGCATGTAAACTTTGAGGGCTTGTAAAGAGCACAGTATCAAAATTAATAAGTCTTGGAATAGTAAACGATTTTTTATCTAATGTAAAAAAAGGACATTCTACACTCTCTCCACCTAAACTTCGGACCAACCGTGAAGTCACTTTTGCTTGGGTTTTTTCTGATGTTACCAGAACCTTATGCCCGTGCAATGCTTTATGCTCAAACCAAGCAAGTTTTTCGCGTAAATTTACTACATCACCTATAATAATGATAGAAGGTGACTGAATATGATTTTCTTCAACAATCTTTGAAATAGTTTCTAGGTTTCCGACAACCGTTCGTTGATGACATGTCGATCCATTTTCAATTACTGCAACAGGTGTGGATGATATTTTTCCAAAATTTACAAGATTTGAAGTGATCATCTCTATATTTTTAATACCCATTAAAAAAACTAAAGTGCCACTCAGCTTGGATACTGTTTCAAAGTCAATTTTTTCTCCATCATCTTTACTATGTCCTGTAAAAACATGAAATGATGTATTGATACCTCTATGGCTTATAGGAATGCCTGCATAAGCGGGTACTGAAATAGCAGAAGTAACACCTGGAATAATTTCAAATTCTATGCCTGCATCTACTAAGTCCAAGGCCTCTTCCCCACCTCGTCCAAAGACAAAAGGGTGTCCTCCTTTAAGGCGTAAAACATTCTTGCCCTCTTTGGCTTTTTCGATTAATGTTGCATTAATTTTTTCTTGGATAAGGCCGCCTTCGCAATTATCTTTACCATAATAAATAAGTTCGGCACTTTTGGGTGCTAACGCAAGAATTTCCTTATTAACAAGACGATCATAAATAATACACTCTGCTTCTTCAATCAACATCTTGAGTTTTAATGTCATCAATTCAAAATCTCCACAACCTGCACCTGCGATATATACTTTTCCTGTTTTCATCTTTTTTCCTGTTTTAGTAGTGATACCCACGAGGAGTGATCATTTTGTTTTCTTTGATAAACGTCTTTGAGTTTCCAACGATTACCGTCGTAAACATGTCAATTTCATGCTCTAACATATTTTCCAATGATGTAAGAACGTGATTTTCGCCCTCTCGTCCCGTGTTTCGCACAATGGCAACAACCGTATCTTTATTTTTATGCTTCAGCATAATTTCTCTTGCTTCAGCAATTTGAGTTAGACGACTTTTACTTTTAGGATTGTAAAAAGAGATCACAAAATCTCCTTGTGATGCCAAATCAACACGCTTTTTGATGAGCTCCCAATCCGTCAATAAATCACTCAAACTAATCGTCGCATGATCATGCATAATGGGTGCACCTACGACTGAAGCGGAGGCATTGGCAGAGGTAATCCCTGGGATAATTTCTACATTAAAGCCATTATCAAGAGCAATTTCTAGCATAATGCCCGCCATGCCGTAAACTCCGGCATCACCACTAGAGATAAGGGCGACACTTTTACCACTCTTGGCTATTTCCAAAGTCTCGAGGCAACGCTCCACTTCTCTTTTCATTCCTGATTTAATGAACACTTTCTCAGGAAAATACTCTTTTACTAAATTGACATAGGTTTTATGCCCAATGATGACATTTACCTCTTTTAAAACATGATATGCTCTAAAACTCAAATGTTCCAATGAGCCTGGCCCGATACCTACAACATAAATATTATTTTTCATTTCCAACTTCCTCTTCATAAATCGAAATGGTAATTCCGCAATTTTTATTTTTTTCTAACAAAAACACTCCTTTTTTACTAGAACTTACATAGGCACTAGGTGCTGAGATGGAGCGTACACCAATGGTTTTTTCTACAAAATCTGATCCACAAAATTTATCTTGTACTGCTCTTATTTCTTCTTTTTCTATTATTTTTAGCTCTCGCTCAAAATAGTTAACGGCTTCAAGCAGACCTTTTTCTTCTGCTTTTACCCATCCTGTCGCAAAATGTTTAATCGAATCTTCTCTAAGGTTTAATTTTTTAAACTCTTTTTTGACAGCTTCAATAATCGCCTCTTTTGGGATATCTTTTTTGCACCCAATACCCACTATGATATTTTGTGGAATAATTTGACTCATCTCTACATGTAACTTATTTGACACCACAATAACCCCTGATATATTTTTATTCTCAACGACTATATTCTCAGGTAAACATAGCGCTACTCTCTGCCCATTAAGTATCAAAGCAGTCACATTCTTTGCTTTTTTCAAAGAATCTATTTTTGCATTTAATTTCATAGCAATCGTATCAACGGCTATTTTATGACTGACATCAGAGGCTGTTGATATCACAGGAATTGCATCACATGCTTTGGCAATGATTTCTGCCATCTCGTTTGCTCCACCTAAATGGCCACTAAGCAAAGAGTTTACAAAGATACCTTGTTCGTCCATCACCAAAATAGCGGGGTCTATATCTTTACCTTTAAGAAGTGGCGCAATGGTACGAACCACAATCCCGCTAGCCATGATAAACAAAAGCGTTTTGTATTGAGAAAAAATTCGCTCTACTGTAAGTGTAAAACCCTCTATCATCTCTATGCACTTGCCATCACTGTATTTTGGCAAGGCATAAATGTCTGCGTTCTTTACATGTAAAGAATTTGCTTTCTCTAATCCTTGCTTACTTACGCTAATAATGGCAAGTTCTTTTTTCATGAGCGTGCCATACCTTCTCGGTATTCATGGGTAAAATACTTGTCATATAGCCTAGATTTAGAGTACTCATTTCCCATAAACCATCCCACAAGAATTTGCGCTGTTTTAGTGATATTGGCTTCTTTGACTTTTTCTTCAATAGTCTCAAGCGTTCCCTCAACAATTTTTTGATCCGGCCAACTAGCACGCTGAATAATTGCTACTGGAGTATTAGGCGGGTAATGAAGCACAAGTTTTTCCACTACTTTATCAATCATTTGAACGGATAAAAAGATAGCCATAGAAGCTTGATGAGAGGCTAATTTATCTAAGGATTCTGCTTCTGGAACGGGAGTGCGACCTTCTAATCGTGTGCAAATAACCGTTTGCGATACATCTGGAAGCGTGAACTCTTTTTTAAGGGCTGCTGCTGATGCTAAAAATGAGCTAACACCTGGTATGACATCAAAATCTATACCATGACTCTCCAAAATGTCCATTTGTTCACGATGAGCCCCATAGATAGAAGGATCTCCTGTATGAACTCTTGCAACACTTTTTCCTTCTTTAACACCTGCAATAGTAATATCCATCACTTCATCCAAATCCATACTGGCACTGTTATAAATTTCTGCTCCCTCCTTATGACATGCAATAACTTCTATAGGAACAAGCGAGCCCGCATATATGATGATATCTGCTTCCCTTACAAGGCGCTGACCTTTGATAGTAATAAGTTCAGGATCACCCGGCCCTGCTCCTATAAAATAAACTTTAGACATAACTCAGCCCTCCTTTTTTAAGGAGAATGGTTGAGAAGTAAGAGATATCCTCACGCGTTATATTTTCAAGATCATAAATTACTTTTTCATCCGCTTTTCCACAATTAGAAACAAGTACGACATTATCCATGTTGCCTGTTTTTTTAAAAGCATCTTTGAGTCGTTCAAGGTTACGTGTAACTTTCATAAAAACAACGTTATCAGAGCTATTAATCTCTTTTACAATATCTGTATCTTTTGAAATAGGTACTATTTTGAGTGTTTCATCACCCATAACAAGTGGAGTATTCAGACGTGCAGCAATGGAAGCAAATGATGTTATCCCTGGTATAGTTTGGACTTCTACATCTTTTTCTAAAAGTTCCATGACATAAACAAAAGTACTAAACGTCATAGGATCACCAATGGTGATAAACGCTACTGTTTTTCCAGCTTTAATACAATCATTGACTACCTTGGCATACAGTAATCTATCTTCTTCTCTAAGCTTATCATCATCAACCGTTGTAAAATCTGCATAGATTTTTTCAATATCATCTTTCATATACTGCTTTGCAATTTCAAAAGCCGTACTATACGTTTTCGTATTAGCCCTTGGTAAGATGACCGCATCTGCTTCTCTTAAAGCATTCACTGCTTTGATGGTTAACATTTCAGGATCGCCAACTCCTACACCAATTCCTATTAATTTAGACATTTTTTTCTCCTTTTTTCGCACTTAAAATAAATATAGGATTCTCAGCCATCATCATGTTATATTGACCAAGTAATCTATTTTTTGAGATATTTAATGAAACAACCTCAATGTCATGAAAGCCATACTCTTTCATCAAACTAAGTGTTTTAGTAAAAGTTTCAAGGACAATGGCATTAATAACCAACCTAGCGCCTACTTTGGCATGATCATCAAAATACTGAAATATATCACCAAGTTTCCCTTTAGAGCCACCAATAAACATGGCATCGAAGGCAATAGTTGGTAGTTCTTGTGGAGCATAACCTTTGTATAACTCGTAATTCGTTATGTCAAATTTTTTTAGATTTGCTTCTATCAAAGCATTGGCTTCTTCATTAACTTCTATACCAATGACTTTACCAGAGCTTAAATACCTACTAGCCTCTATACCGACACTACCTGTTCCTGCACCCACATCAATCAAGACACTATTGCTATCAAGTTCAAGTTTTGATATACAAACAACACGTGCTTCATCTTTTGTCATAGGCACATTGCCCCTAATAAATTCACTATCTTTTATATGAAACATTTTCAGTCCTTTCAATAACCACAACATTCATGCCAAAATTTCGTTCATTATTAGCCATTTGCGTTGCTATCATCGTTGTTATTTTTTCTTCCGCATAAGAAAGTTCTTCTCCTACATATACTAATACGTTTCCTAGTCCGTGAGTTACTAACTCTTTTGCGATCAATTGAGGTGTAAAAGCACTATCCGTTAGCACCCCTACAAGTCCAGAATCATTTAAAGCTTCAATAAAATCAAACGTTTTACCATGAAGACTTTTAATCACAGCGTCTTGCCAAGGTAACCCAATCTTGCAAAACATATACTGCATAGAAGAAAGTCCTGGTATTACCACTAACTCCTCATTGCTAAAATGCTTTTTTAAATACACTAAAAAACTATAAAATCCTGGGTCACCAGAGACCAATACCGCAATTTTTTTATTTCTGTTTGTTTTGATGTAATCCACAAGTCCTAATAAATCACTACTTATGTATTGACAGACTTTTCCTGATGCTTCCACTTCTATCTCTTGAAAATGTCTTTTTCCACCAATAAGTATGTCTGCGTCCTTTATACATGTCAGCACATAAGGTGCAATAAAATCTATACTTCCAGGACCCATTCCAAGTATATGAATCTTAAGCATTGGTATGATTTCCAACATAAAAATTATCCGTTCGCGCTAATTCTCCCTGTTCACTTGAATAAATCAATGCAGCCACCTCTAACTCATATCCACTACGTCTCACATGAGTTTCGCACTTTTCTCGTATTTCTTGTGCCATTATGTCAAACGTATCTTTTCTGTTTAACATTTCCACTGCTTCTTCTGTGGTATTGGCTTTGAGTATTTTTTGAATAACATCAAGTTTTTCTCCTGCTTTTATTGCATTTGCCGCCATAATTTCAAGCCTTGCATCCGATACGCGACTATGGGTATGAAATATACCTCCAGCTACTTTGACAATCTTTCCGATATTGCCAACAAACAGTATTTTTTTGATACCAAACTCACAGGCCTTCTCCAACATAAATCCTACAAAATTACTGATAATGATGATATTTTCATCCACTAATCCAAGATTGTTTGTGGCAAATTTGCGTCCATAATTACCAAAGGTAAAGACAAAGGTATCGGTATCTTGCTGTTGGTACATTGCTTTTAACTCAATAGACAAAGAGTCTTTATATGCTTCTTCAGACATAGGTTTAACGATACCAGTTGATCCCAATATGGAAATACCCCCGTGAATTCCTAATTTATAATTAAGCGTTCGCTTGGCAATCTCTTCACCTTTTGGAACAAAAATTTCTACTTCAATCCCTTGCTTTAAAATATCTATCACCTCAATCACGCTTTGTTTAATCATCACTTGAGGGACTGGATTGATAGCGGGTTCGCCTACACCAATAGGTAAGCCTTTTTTAGTTGCCACACCAACACCCTCGCCTCCTTTGATATGAATGCCTCTCTCCTCAGAAAAAGAGACGCGTGCTCCTATTTCTAGTCCACTCGTCACATCTGCATCATCACCACCATCTTTAATAACAGTAACAATTGCCAACTCTTTTTCTTTCTTTGCCGTATAAATAGGTATGTGTAATATTTCATTTGTTGGTAAAGTGATTGCAACGGTTTTTTTTAAAGGCGCATTCATTAATAACATACATGCCGCTTTTGTAGCAGCTGCAGCGGATGAGCCAGTCGTAAAACCGTATCGAAGCTTCTTTCCCTCATGAATCACATACTTTTGCATTTTTTAGATGCCTTCTCTTTGAAAAATTTGGTAGATAAGACCGTGTAAAATAGCAACGGCAACCGTACTTCCACCTTTTCTACCTCTTACTCGAATATAAGGAACATCATATTTTAGAACTTCTTCTTTAGATTCAGCCGCTCCCACAAATCCAACAGGTACAGCGACGATAAGGGAAGGTTTTGCACAATCACCTGATTTAATCATCTCCAATAGAGTATAAAGTGCTGTTGGGGCATTGCCGATTAAAAATATTTTAGTTTCTGGATCTTTTGCCGCATGTTCCATGCCTACAATTGATCTTGTAACACCACGTTCTTTAGCTTCTTTACTGACATCTTCATCACTCACAAGGCAGTACGGTTTGCAAGAAAATTTCCCTAAGGCAACTTTACTGAGGCCATTAACAATCATATTGGTATCACAATAGATTTTACATCCACTTTTGAGGGCATCAAACGTACTCTGGACTGCATCATCAGAAAAATCTAAAAGATCGGTATACTCAAAATCAGCCGTGGTATGAATGACACGTTTAACAACAGGTTGCAACGTAGCATCAAAGGCATCAATAGCACTTCCCATCTCTTGGGTAATAATCTCAAAACTCTTTTGTTCAATACTCATTGGCCGTCTTTCATACGACATGGTTAAATCCTTTCTTTAAAATAATTGGGATAGATAATCTGACCGAGTGCCCACATTCCGTCAAGCAATTTTTTTGTGGGCCTTGAAACGATCTCTTCAGGAATTAAATAGACGTGTTTATTTTTGATGGCATTAATTGCTTTAAAACCAGGTGTATTATAAATATCTTCTTCACTAACACGGTTCATCGCTCCATTCTGTGCGATATAAACATCAATATCCTGCGCATGAGAAAGAATTTTTTCAATCTCATAGGGCGCAACAGTGGAACCATTTCTGATTGATTTAGCATCTTTCGCAATATTTTTTACACCTAAAATCTCAATGATTGTATAAGGCATACTTCCAGGACTGGTTGTCAAAAAATCTTTATGACGCGTTTCAAAGAAAAGTCCTTTTTTATTTTCACTAGGAATGGAAGCTACCTTAGCTTTAATCTTTGCAACTTCATTCTCAAAAGATTCTACATATCGAGTGGAAGCTTCTTCTTTTCCTACTAATTTTCCAATCTTATTCCAATACGTTGGTAACTCTTGGTAGGTTGAAGGTTGGAGTGAAACAACTTCAATTCCTCGTGATTTTAAAAGGTCTATCATACCTTTGAATTTATTGGCAATCATTGGTCGAATCAAGATAAGATCAGGCTTTGCACTAATGAACTTTTCTGCATTATCATAATAGGAGTAC
This sequence comes from Sulfurospirillum multivorans DSM 12446, assembly GCF_000568815.1. Taxonomy (NCBI): domain Bacteria; kingdom Pseudomonadati; phylum Campylobacterota; class Epsilonproteobacteria; order Campylobacterales; family Sulfurospirillaceae; genus Sulfurospirillum; species Sulfurospirillum multivorans. The sequence goes on along the minus strand of NZ_CP007201.1, from coordinate 1,513,337 downwards.
GTAGGTATATCTTTGAATTTATCAGGATTATCTAAATCAATAGAAACACCTATTAATAATGCTCCTGCTCCTAAATCATCGATAAGATCTGTATGTGCAGGATATAAAGAGATAACACGTTTAAAAGGTTTGTCAAAAATAATTTTGTTTCCATTCTGATCTTCAATTTCTAGCGCATAAAGATGGCTTGATATCAGCAAAGCCACTAACCATAATATTTTCATTTTCGCTCCTTAAACTGGAATAATATAGCTCTTGTCGTTATCATGAACGGCAATACTTTCGATACCAAAAAGTCTTTTGATATTGATCGGTGTTAATACTTTTTTTGTAGTACCCATTTCTAAAAGTCCTCCATCTTTAAGCATGATGATCTCGTCACAATAACGTGAGGCAAGATTCATATCGTGAAAGACCGCAAGAACTGTTTTTTGTTCATTCTTCGTTCGTTTTTGCACCTCTTTTAAAACAAAATGTGCAAAATAAGGATCCATGTTTGATGTTGATTCATCCAGAAATAAAATAGGCGTATCTTGAATTAATGCTTTAGCGAAAGCCACGCGTTGCTTTTCTCCACCACTGAGGTTTGTAACCTCTTTATCTACCAAAAAGTTCAATTCAAAAACATCCTTAATCTGATCAATTAAGGCATACTCTTTTGCTGAAAGCCCATGCATTCTTTTTTTAAAGGGATAACGTCCCATTTCTAAGATTTCCTGAACCTTATAGGGAAAGGAAATATCAAAATTTTGAGGAACAAGTGCTATTTGTTGGGCGAACTCTTTACGAGAATAGGTATGACAAGGCACATTAAATATTTCAATCTCACCATGTGATTTTGGTACTAAACCAGCCAAACAATCCAATAGTGTTGTTTTACCACTGCCATTAGGCCCCAAAATTCCATAGAATTTTCCCACCTCAAGGCTCAAGTTGATGTTTTCTAAGATAGAAGTAGACCCACTTTTATAGCCAAGATTCTTTACATGTAAAGCACTCATCTCTTTTTCCCTCGCATCTTATTTCTAAAAACTATGGCAAAGAATGGTGCACCTAAAAGCGCTGTGAGTATCCCAATAGGGACTTCATGTGGAAGTAACGCACGAGAAACATTATCAGCCATTGAGAGAAGAATTCCGCCCCACAAAGAACAAACAATGATGAGTTTTTTGTTGTCCGTTCCCACTAAAAATCGCATCATATGAGGGATTATCAATCCCACAAAACCGATAATCCCACAAATAGATACGGTCACTGAGGACATCAATGAGGCAACAACGAGTAAAATAAGACGTACACGGTGTGTATCTACGCCCATTGAGCTAGCATTTTTCTCTCCCAATGACAAAATATTGATTTCCTCGGCATAAAAGTAAATCACCATAGAGCCAAAGGAAACAACAGCCAAAAGAATCATCACTTCCATCCATGTTTTACCTTGAAAACTACCTAATAACCAAAAGAAAATAGACGCTATTTCATCCCCTGCTAGGTATTTTGAAAAACTAAGCCCTGCGGAGAAAAAAGCTCCAATGATAACACCGGATAGAATCAACGATACAGGAATGATGCGCCCTTCAAACGTTGCCAAACGCAACACAATTCCAAGGCTGATTATCGCAAAGAAAAAAGCACTTCCTTGAATCATCACGCCACTCAATCCTAATAACAACGCTAATGCGGCACCAAATGATGCACCTGAGGAGATACCTAAAGTATAAGGGTCTGCCAAAGGGTTAAGGAGAACCCCTTGAAAGACAAGCCCACTTAAACTTAATGCAACGCCGGTTAAAATCGCTGTTAAAATACGTGGCAATCGTATATCATGCACGACAAACCACTCCGTAGAACCTATTACATTTTCTTTACTGCCTATCATGATTTTACAGACATCAAAGAAGGGGATATCGATATATCCCATTCCGGCAAATGCAATCACGCCACTAAGCGTTAATAAAATTCCACCAAGCGTCCAAACTAAAAATTTGGTGTCGGATGATAGAAAATGTGTTTTACTTGCCAAGTGCATAACCTGCTTTCTTTCGTTTCATATCTATTTCTTTATTCGTAATTGCATGTTCAATATGCTCAATAAAAATCTGTTGAATCGCTTCGTTTTCACCTAAGCCATGAAGATAAACATTGACGTTAAAACCCTCTTTTAAAAGCATACTTTTCCAAGAATCTTCTTCGTCACCGGCAATATCATTGTTTGCATGATCGCCTGCTACAAATAGAAACGGCATCAAAGTTACTGTTCTAATACCATTTTTCTTAAGTCTTGTGAGAACATTGTCATAAGAGGGAAACCCTTCCACGGTTCCAAAATAGACATTTTGAGATGCGTCTTGGAAGAAATAATCAATCATGGCATACGCAGAGGTAGAAGGATGATGTGTACCATGTCCAATAAGCACAACAGCCTCATCTGCCTTTAATTCAGAATATTGCAACTGAAGCGCCTTCATTGTCAACTCATAATCTTTAATATGCGTCAAAAGTGGATGACCTAATTTAATGACATAGAAATCATCTTTTAGGGAGGCAACTTCGCGTTTAAGATAATCCGCTTCCTCACCATTAATGATATGCGTTGCTTGAACGATAACCGTACCGTATCCATCAGCTTTTAACTTTTTAAGAGCCTCTTCGGGCGTATCGATTCGAATACCATCACGCTCACTGAGTTTTCGAATGATTTGTCTTGATGTATACGCCAATCTAACATCATAGTCTTTATAGGTATCTGCTATTTTTTTCTGCAACGTATCAATTGTAGCGACTCTTGTATCATTATATGTCGTTCCAAAATTAACAAAAAGAATCGCTTTTTTGTCTTTGTTTTGAAACAGCGTAAACCCATTAAATATAAACACTATCATCATCATAGAGATCAGCATTATAGTTTTTTTCATTTCATGCTCCTTTTTTCATCTTTGTACTCACGGCTAATTGTTGAATTTTCTCTCCTCTTCCTAGGTATTCCAGGTACACAAAGCCATCTTCATGGACGAGCTTTGTCAAAGAAGCATGTTCAACGGCAAACTTCCAGTAAGCTTTTTTATTGCCTGCAAGGTAGCGAGAAAGAATTGCCCTTATCGCGCCACCATGTGTTGAGATAAGAATATGCTTACCAGCATGGTTTGCTATGATTTCTTCAAACGCTTCATATGTGCGTTCAAAAAGCATTTTGACACTTTCACCTTTGGGTATCACAAAATCATAATCGCCACTAAAAAACTGCTCAGCTTCTTTGGGAAACTCTTCCATTAATGACGCATAGGTTCGTCCTTCAAAGACACCAAAGTCCAATTCACGTAAACGCTGATCATAGGTGACCTTAATCTTTTTTGAGCGACTAAATATTCTTGCTGACTCGGCACAACGCTCCAAATCACTAGAAATAATCACATCTAATGGCCCAAAAAAGTTATTTGCCACATGCGCAATACATTCTTTGCCTAACTCATTCATAGCAGCATCTAAATGGCCAAAATAAACTTTTTGCCTATTTAATCCTGTCTCTCCATGGCGAAGAAGGTAAATTTCTGTTTTCATAAAAGTACTCCTATAAATAACACAACTAAAGATGTTAATTCTAATACTGCTCCCATCGTGTCACCTGTGATGCCATCAATGCGCTTTTGAATATAATAAAGGCTCATAAAACCAAAACTCAAAGCACCCACAACAAGCCAAAGCGCATCTAAACCTAGGAGGATAAAGCCTATGACTAAGACACTCAAAATGGCAAAAAATACGCCTTGGATACTCGTTTCATCCACAATACTTTTTCCCATGCCTTCTTCTCTTGCATACCTTCCTAAGCCTGCATGAAGAACAGTATTTAAACGTGCCACGACAGGTATAAAAACGATATATTCCCAGCCAAGTTCACTCAGAAATAAAATTTTGGCAACCACATAGACAATAAGCGCTAACGCCCCATTGACCCCGATACAAGAGTCTTTCATAATCTCTAAGATGCGCTCTTTATCTCTGTAACTAAACAAGCCATCAAAACTGTCCGATAAACCATCAAGATGAAGCCCTCCCGTGAGTAAAATCTCAACTACAACAATGATTAAGGCAACAATTAATTTATTGTCAATCAAAGGATTGATGACCATAAACACCGCACATAAAATTAAACCGATAAGCAAACCAACGAAGGGAAAAAACTTTATAGCACGCCCAATCGCAATAGGGTCATAGGTTGTTTTACTAAATACAGGAAGGCGTGTCATAAATTGAATTAATAACAGTATCCCGTTCATTTCTGTACTGCCAGTTTTATGATGTAATGCATTTTCGCTTGGACGTATTCATAGCCCGTATCTTTATGATGAACAACATCACATTCCACACAACTTTTGATTCCATTTTTTGTATAGGTAAATTTTCCGCCACACTGCTCACCCAAAGCATACAAAGGGCAATAGCAAAAAAGACAATTAAAGGTAGTGTCCTCTTCTATCTTATGACAAGGAAAATACTCACACGCTTTATTTTGTACAAATTTATAGCTCATCTTATACCTCTGGGTAGACACGAATATCGCGTGTTAGATTACTAGCCGCTTCAACCAAAGGAAACACGAGTACCGCACCACTACCTTCACCAAGTTTCATGTTCATATGAAGCATCGGATTAAAGCAAAGTGCTTCCATTATCCACTTTGCACCAGGCTCTTCACTGATGTGAGAAGGAATCATGTAATCTCTTGCATGCGCGTTCATGCGGTATGCAAGCAAGGCAGAAACGCCTGAGATAAGGCCATCTAAAACAATAGGTACTTTATACCTAGCCGCACCCAAATAGACCCCCGTCATGGCGGCGATATCAAGACCACCCAATTTTTGGATGATGTCGATAGGGTCATTCACATCAGGCTTATTGATACGAACGGCATCCTCTACAACGGCTATTTTCAATCCTAATATTCGCTCATCAATACCACTGCCATATCCCACAAGTTCAACTAACGGAAGATTCGTTAAGGCTTTTAAGCAGGCACTACTAGTTGTTGTATTGCCAATACCCATTTCACCCACAGCAAAAAGGTTGTAATCTTTTTCTACGAGTTCACGAACGATATCAATACCAACTTCAATAGCTTCAATGGCCTGTTCACGGCTCATTGCTGGGCCTTTTCGAATGTTATATGTCCCTGTAGGCATAATTTTATGCGTAATTGCCCCTTTGAAAACACGTGTCGAATCAATGCCAAGATCAATCACAAAAAGTTCACTGCCCAATGATTTGCACAGTGAACTAATAGACGCTTCCCCCGCAACCATCGCTTCAACGACATATTGTGTTATCACACGCTTAGAAGCACTCACGCCCTCTTCTTCAACACCATTATCTGCAGCCATCACGACGACTGCTTTTTTCTTAACGCGGTACTCTTTTTCTATTCCACTCAGTTGAATATTCATCTTTTCTAATTTACCAAGCCCATCAGGCGTCTTCAATAATGTCGCAATATATTCTTTTTGGTTTTTTTGGTTTTCTTCATTTACTCCGGTTATAGCAAGTAAAGTCTCTTCTAATAGATGCATCATTCAACTCCTATAATGTTGTAAATAGCTCTCATATCTAGATTTTCACGTAACAATAAAGCCAACTTGTCGTACTCACCTTGTTTATAAGCGTCATAGTCAAAGACTTCATCGACTTTTGTAATGCCTTTTTTCTCACGAATACGATTTAAAAATTCAGTGGTAAAGTCAGAATTATCAAACACCCCATGGATATAGGTTCCTATAACATTGTCCCGTATTGCCCCGAGTAATGCCTCAGTACCTTCAAATAAATTGGCTTCATTGCCATACGTGATGCCTTGATGGATTTCATATCCTTTGATACGGCATTTAGTCATTCCTTGAAGAAAACCTGTATTACAACTGAGTAAGCCTTCAAATTGCGTCGTTGTCTTTTCTTTTAACATCGTTGTTTCGATATCTAAAAGACCCAGTCCGGTTATTTCTTGAATGGAAGATTCAATTCCAAATTCATCTTGAATTTTTTGACCTAACATCTGAAATCCACCACAAATACCAAAGATAATCACCCCATTTTTTGCATGTTTAATCACCGCTTCGGCCATGCCTCTTTGTTGAAGATCCAGCATATCCTCGATAGTGTTTTTTGACCCTGGCAAGATAATAACATCTGGATTTTCAATCTCATGTACTTTTCGAACATAACGCACGGTTACATCACTGTGTCTCAAAAGGGCATCCATGTCGGTAAAATTTGAAATGCGCTTAGGTACAATAACGGCGATATCAATTGCCCCACGTGCTTTTTTTTCTAAATGCCTATCACCAAAACCATCTTCTTCTTCAATACCCAGTTGTATATAAGGGATAACGCCAAGAACAGGAATATTGATTTTTTCTTCAATCATACGAAGCCCTGGTTCAAGTAAGGTTACATCACCACGAAACTTATTGATAATAACCCCTTTGATACGAGCACTTTCATGTTTTTCCAAAAGTTTTATCGTTCCATATATTGAGGCAAAAACGCCTCCTTTATCAATGTCTGCAACCAAAACAGCTGGCGCATCAGCCATTTCTGCCATACCGGTATTGACCAAGTCATCTACTTTCAAATTAATCTCAGCAGGACTTCCAGCTCCTTCGATAATAGATACATCATAGTTTTCGCGTATCTTGTTATAAGCCTTCATAACCTCTATTTTCATAGCACCACGATTGGTGAAATACTCTCGAGCATCCATATTGCGTAAAGCTTTTCCATGCAAGATGACTTGTGCCTTGCGGTCTGTTGAAGGTTTCAGCAATATAGGATTCATCATCACATCAGGCTCCAGCCCTGCGGCTTCTGCTTGCACCACTTGGGCACGTCCCATCTCTTTTCCATCTTTGGTGATATAAGAATTTAAGGCCATATTTTGAGATTTAAAAGGGCAAACTCGCACACCATCTTGCTTAAGAATACGGCATAATCCTGCCACAATAACGCTCTTACCAACATCCGAACCTGTACCGTAAACCATTAAATTTTTATGTTTCATTAGTGTCTCTATTTTAATTTCATCGGTAATCCTGCGACTACCAAGTATGCTTCATCACTTGCACGTGCTACGTGCTGATTCATTCGTCCTGCAATATCTCTAAAGCGACGTCCTAAGGGATATTCAGGAATGAGTCCCATACCTACTTCATTGGACACGATAATCATTTCACCAGCAAACTCATGCCCAAACAGCACCAATGCATTCACTTCTTCTAATATCTCTTGTTCAATTTCATAAACTGCTTCATCACTGAGCGTTTCCCAATCCACATCGCGGTTCATAATCATCATATTGCTGACCAAATTTGTTAAACAATCTACCAAGACAACCTGTGCATCTTTTGCCTTTACATGTAAAGCTTTTGCGATACCTTCGTATTGTTCAATAGTAACCCAATCACTTCCACGCTGCTCTAAATGTTTTTTAACGCGGTATTTCATTTCGTCATCAAAAGCAATGGCGGTTGCTACGTAGCATTTATTTTTATAGCGTTTAGCCCTATCTTCTGCAAACAGACTTTTCCCGCTACGTCCACCACCGGTGATAAATGTAATCACTTACTATCCTTTAGTATGCTTTTGAGCGCCATAACGATGCAGTTATTCTCTTCACGCGTTCTTCCTGCAATACGAATACATTCGCCCTCAACACCAATTTTATCTGCCATGGTGCGAACATAAATTCCATACTCAACAAGGAGTGCACTAATCACAAAACTTGCTTTTATTCTAGACGGAAGTTTGAGCATCACAAAGTTAGCCATCGAAGGATAGACATACACATTTTCTATCCCTAAAAGCGCTTCTTTAAATCTGCACATCTCTTTGATATACTGCTTTCTAGCTTCTTCATAGCGCTTTAAAAAATCTTCCCTTACAAAAAGTCGAAGACAATACTCACCAATACCATTGATATTCCATAAAAATCCATGCTCTAAAAGTGCATCAATCTTACGTGAATCCATCAAGGCATACCCAAGGCGAACCCCTGCTATGCCAAAATCTTTAGAGAGACTTTTAACAATGATGACATTAGGATACATATCAAATAAAACAGTTGAGCTAAGACATGTCAATGCCTCGTCTTCATAGGCAAAATGAATAAAACTTTCATCAATAATAATGCGCGGCACAAAGGCTAAGCGTTTCAATAAAATGTGCATCTTTTCTAAAGAAAGATAGGCACCATTTGGATTATTTGGATTAATCAACACAACGGTATCGGGTTGTTCATTTTCAATAAATTGGCAGTATTTATCCGCATCAAAGCTATAATCATCACGTTCATTCAATGGAAAATAAACAACTTCACACCCTTTGCCCACAAACTCATAATACGATGAAAAAGTAGGAATCATTAAGGCAACTTTTTGAACCTCTTCTTGTTGTAGAAGCATCTGAATAATTTCAGTGGCACCATTCCCGATAAATATATTTTCAGGCTTTACATGTAAAGACTCCGCCATAACTTTTTGCAAAGAACGTTGCTGTGATGGGTAGTGTGTCAGTACCTTTTTATAGGCATTGGTTTGAATTAATTCACGGTCAATATAATCAAGTACTAGCTCAGAAGCATAAGGATTTGACAAATAGCATGCATCGATCTTGATTTCCAATGTTGGGAACATTTTTTTCAAGTCTTCCATACTTGGACTATGACTTCCCGCATTCTGTTTTAACGCATGAAACGCTTTCGTAAATTGAGTGTTACGTGCATTCATTGTATCAACCATAGAAATGTAATCATTGCTGCCATACTTCCCAATACAATATAGTCAATCTTTGAATGCAGCGTGAGTACATTACATACGTCTTGCTGTGTTAAGGGAAGGGAACCATCCCCAAGATAAGGCTTATTTTTGATTGCACCAAAATAGCGTGTAGGACCACCAAGTTTTAAATGAAATGCCAATCCAGCTGCTGCAATGGGCCAGCCTGAATTAGGACTTTCATGCCCTGAAGCATACTTTTTTAACGTATTAAAGCTGTACGATCCTTTAGCAGCTAAATAAATAAGTAATGCACTAATACGAGCAGGAATCCATCCTACAATATCATCCAACCTTGCTCCTGCAGTTCCAAAATGAGAGTAACGTTCATTTTTATAACCCACCATGGAGTCTAATGTGCTAATCGCTTTAAAAATAATAAGCCCCTTTAGTCCAAAAAGAAGAAGATAAAATAAAGGTGCTATAACCCCATCATTAATATTTTCAGTATACGTTTCTATACATGCCTTGTAGATTTCGTGGTCATCCATATCTTCAGTGTCACGACTGACTAAATACTTTATTTTTTCTTTTGGAACAGAAGAATTGATGACGTCCAAAACAGAATGATAGAGCATATGATGCGCCAAAAACATCGAAGCAATCACGATTGAAATAAATATTGAAATACCATGTGGAAGAGAAGATAAAAGAGTTTCTAACAGCCAAATAGCTACGTATGTAAGTCCTAATGTACTCACAGCAAGCACTAAGCCTCGTTGAAAAGTATTTTTATAAAATTTTTTTTCAAACCAACTTATATAACGCCCAATAAAAATGACTGGATGCGTTATAACTGTAAATTCACCAACAAATTTATCGACGATATACGCAAAAAAAGCTATTAATGCGGTATTCATTCTTTATCCTTTTTTCTTGAGTTTAATCAAAGAGATAACCTCTTTAGTTAAACAATTTAAGACATTGTATTAATGCAACGTGTTCAGAAAAAAATATTGTTCTAACGGCACAAGTGAGAATAGCCGCCAAACTTATATACTTTTTCTTGTAACCATTGGTTACGCCCATTTTATAATCCCTTTTGTAAAGTTAATTAAGCTGTTTTATTCATTGTTTCAATGGATGTATTCAGTACATTCACATCTTTTACTTCTTTAAATTTTGTTTTTTTATGCTCGTATAAAGCAACAATGTCTATGGCATGTTGCGGACAATATTCTGCACATAGCATACATTTGATACAAATACTCATATCAGGAAGCCCTCTATGATGTCCAATATTAACAGGACATACTTGTTCACATAACTTACAGTTGACACATGCTTCTGTTGTTGAAGGAACGATTGTCTTGTTATACGTTGACATAAGCCCTTTCAATGAACCGACAGGGCAAACTTGTGACCAACCTCTTACAAATAAAAACATAGATACGATAGGAATTATTAACAATAAAGTGTCATAACGTAGTGCAATGTGAAAATGCGTAATTGTAGAATGATTGACTGTTTCAATAAGAGCCCGTGAAATGATTCCTAATGGACAAATTGTGCAAGGTAGTGGATACTGAAATACAAATATTCCTATTAATGTACCTATCATCATGACAAAGATATCATCCATACCAGGTTGCGGTACATACTTTTGCACTTTATTTTTTACTTTAGTGTATTTTTTATAGGTCTCATTAGATGTCATTTTACGTATAATTCCGCCCATATAAGACGTAGGACAACCCCAAGAACAAAACGATCTTCCCGCTAAAAAAAGAAGAACTGAAATTGTTAAAAAAGGTACGATAAGTTTTGTATTAATAGTGTGTGTTGCTAGAGAGAGCTCTATAAAACCAACTGGACAAATAAGCCTAAAATAACCAATACTTACATAACATGTTCCGGCAACAGTTATGATGCCAAATGCACCTAGTATAATGCTTAGCATAGAAAAGTTATGTACACTTTTTCTAATGATTTGTAATTTTTTTACATTAATAACTTTATTAATTTGATTCATTTTTTGCTACCTTTTTTACGTCTGCTATAGGAATCATATCAATGCACCGTGGAGGACAATAATGAGCACACAATCCACACCCAATGCATTTATCTTTAACAATATAAGGCTTTAACGGGGAATCTTTGAGTTTTATTTTTGTAGGTATATCACGTTCTTTAGTATAAGGTTTATCAGGAACTTCTGGATTTGGAAAGAGTACTACTCCCTCAATGGGGCAATGTAAAAAACAAACCATACAATTCACACACTCTTCTTCTTTTATAATGGCAAGACCAAGCTTTTCTTCTTTTAAATCTTTAACTACACTCAAAACATCTGTTGGACAAGCTTTAACACATAAAAGACACTCTTTTCCCCAAGCAATACAGCCACCATTTTTGATATCAATTATAGGTGTGCCGATATTTTTAACATCCCAACAAAGATCAATAAGTGTCACCGCTTTAGTGGGGCATGCTGAAACACAAGCACCACATTTAATACATGCTTTATAAAAAGTATCGTCTTTAATGGCGCCTGGAGGTCGTAAGTAGTGATGTTCTCCTGACATTAACGGAACAGCTCCAACAAGACCGAACATCGCTCCTGCTTCTGCGCTGTAAATTAAAAATTTTCTTCGATTAAAATTCATCTTTTTCTCTCTTAAAGATTGTCCTAGCACTAAGACTCTCTTATCATTACTTATTTTTATTGCTATGTAATGATAAGAAAAAAAAATAGATAAGTTGTGCGGAGAAAATAGATGAATAAAAAATTTTACCTTTTTTTTAATACAACATAAAGTTTTATCTCTTTGTAGTCATAAAATCAAATAAGATAGAAGAAGGACTTTTATCATAAAGTCCTTCATTATGTGTAGATATTCAGAGAAGTTTTAACCCAGTTCTGAGGAAATTTTGTTTACTCTTCTAATGTTTTTGCAATATTTTCCATCTGCTTTATTTTTTCTATGTTTAATGGTTTATTAATACCTACACCATAAAGTAAAACCATTATTATGCTCAATACTCCTGTAAAAAGTGCCATCTTTTTTATATTCAAGTATTTTTTTACTGAACCGAAGTTAAGATACAGGTGTAGACTACCGGATAAAACCATCAAGACTCCAAAAATCTTATGAACAGGATGCATCTGAAACTGAAACTCAAAACTATTCAGTATAATCATCAAAATACCAGAGCTCCCAACTGCCAGCAATGAAACCAATAACGTCAACGATACTACTTGTCTAAACATGTCGTTCCTTTATTTTTGTATTAATACAATCAACATTCAACACTAAAACTCCATAGTACATAAAACTTGTAGTAACTTTGTGTGCAATAAAGAGAGAACCTTGAATTTTATGAATATTTATAGGTAACTTATAGGTGAAATATAGGGTAACTATTAAATAGATAATTTTTACTCTTTTAAGTTAATTTTTAACAAAATATCTGATAGAATCATAGTTATAAACTATAGGATAGGTTCACACATGTTTAAAAACTATAAAGTACTTTATGCAGAAGATGATGCAGGAATTCGTAAAAATATTGGAGAAATTCTTTCTCTTCTTTTTGATGATGTACTTCTAGCACAAGATGGGGAAAAGGCATATGAATTGTATCAAAATGAGTCTCCAGATATCATGGTACTCGATATTGAGATGCCCTATCTTAATGGCTTAGAAGTGGCCGAAAAAATCAGAAAAAGCAATAAAAATATCCCGATTGTCATGGCTACAGCTTATACAGACACGGCATATTTTTTAAAAGCAGTTGAATTAAATCTAACCTCTTATATTTTAAAACCAATAGAAACTTCTGATTTGAAAAAAGCACTTAAAAAATGTGAAGAGCAATTAAGTTATTCTAAAAATAGCGAAATTCACATCAATCAGAGCGCATATTATAATGTAGGTGAACGAACACTGTATATCAATAATAGTGAAGTCAGATTAACGAATATTGAAATGCAATTTCTTGAATATATGTTGAAAAATCCTAATAGAGTTATCAACTATAGTGAATTTGAGTATAATATTTGGGAAGAAGGGATGAGTGGTCCAGCTATTCGAACCCTTGTCAAAGATCTAAGAAAGCACCTAACCAAAGAGAGCATTCAAAATATTCCAAAAATTGGATACAAGCTGGTTCTTCAAAAATGAAGTTCTTCTTTCTTTTTTTTCTTTTGACACTCTCTTTATTTAGTGGCGTAATTACTTTAAATGAAGAGAAACTCTTATTACATCGAAATACGTATCTTTTAAATGAAAATATCTTTATAGAAGATGCTCTCAAGCATAGCGATTTCATCAAAAACAATAACCTTTCCGTTTTTTTAAGAAAGCAATTTACAAAGAACTATTGGTTAAAAATACCTCTCAAAAACACACTCAATAAAGAGCTAGATAAAACACTTCTTTTTTACTGGAAGAATATCAACCTCCAAGTTTACTATAGCAAAGACAATAAAATCATCGAAACTAAGTCTGTAAGTGATGGCATAAACAATGGTATTTCTTACTACTCTTTCATTATAGGACCTAATGAAGAAAGTACCATCTATATCAAAGTCAATGATCACCCATTAGTGGATGATTTTTCTGCTGCTTATATCATCAATACTGAACAACTTATATCAGAAATTAGTAACTATGGGAGCGTTTATAAACATGGTCTTTTATTTGGTATTTTACTTACCATTCTTTTTGCAAGTTTATTTATGTACTTTATGACATCCTTAAAAAGCTACTTTTATTATGTCTTGTTTGTAATGTCCATTATCTTCATTACCTCAAACTTACACTGGAGCTTTTACTCAGCACTGAGTCCATACCTTGAAAAGTCAATACTCTATAACATTATGAAAGTGGCTAATCCTTTTAGTATTTTGATGACACTTACCCTTTTCACCAAAGAGTTTTTTGATCTCAAATATAAGCATGCCACGATTAATAGCATTTTAAATTTTTACATGCTCTCTTGTATACTAATGGTAATTATACAGTTCATCTTTTCAAATGGATCTTTGATTATTTTTTATCCAGGTATATTATTACCAGGTTTTATTTTAATTGGTCTCATTATGTTAAAACAAGACAAACTGCAAGCTTCCCTTTATTCTATCGCGATGATTTTATTAATCTACCCTCTATTTATGGAGTCCTTTATTAGAATATTCAATTTTGATGGTGTACAAAATATGAACAATTACCTTCAAGTCACCAGCACACTATGCTCTTTATGCCTAAGCATTGTAACCTATATAAAGCTACTCTCGATCTTAGAAGAAAAAAGGCAATTTGAAAAAGAGATACTTGCACGCTCACGCTTTAGTGCGATGGGAGAAATGATTGCCAATATTGCCCATCAATGGAGGCAACCACTGAGTCATCTTTCCTCTATCGTTGTCAATATAGACATGCACAGCCAGCTTGATAAACTCTCACCAAAAACCTTACAAGACAAACTCAATGAGATGCATTTGCAGATTCGTCATATGACCAATACCATAGAAGATTTCATGAACTTTTTTTCTCAGAAAAAGCAAAAATCTACTTTTTCATGTAAAGAAATCATTGATGATTCACTCTCTTTTATGCGCACATCCTTTGAAAGCAATCATATTCAAATTTACACACAGTGCGATGCAATGTTTGAAATCAATACATATAAAAATGAACTTATACAAGTCATTATCACCATCTTAACGAATGCAAAAGATGCACTCAAAGATAATCCTGAAGAAGATCGAAAGATTTATTTTAAAACAAGTAAAAATGAGATATCCATTAGCGATAATGCAGGGGGAATTGATAGCAAAATTATTCATCGAATTTTTGAGCCTTATTTTTCAACAAAACTTGAAAAGAATGGAACAGGACTTGGACTCTACACAGCAAAAATCATTATGGAAAATAATATAAAAGGGAGTATTCAAGTTGCAAACAATAAAAGAGGAGCCGAGTTTATCTTAAAACTTCCATAGTCTCTTGTTTTTTAAAATAGTACTATCGCCATTACTCCCAAAAATATCGCTTTAACAGAAATACAAAACAAAAAAGGTACATTACTTCCAAAAAATGGTAGACTTTGTACCTTTTATTTAATAATCAATTCAAAGATTAACGCTCAAGTTTATCCCATAAAATATAGTTTGGCTTAAACTTCATTGCAAGAAAAACACCGATGATCGAAAAAATCAATCCAGCAACCATTAATATACTACCAGCTTGTGGCTCATCTTCTCCATAACTTCCCATTGAAATTTGGAAAGTAACCAAAATCAATGCCAAATAAAGTAAACTCAAACCAATTGCTTTATAATTTAAAATATTTAATAATTTCATGATTTTTTTACCCTATCCTTTCCTGTTGTCTCCGTATCTTTAAAGTGAGATGTATCTAAACCATAGGTATTGATTTTACCTTTCCATACTTCTTCTACATTTCGTGTTTTACCATAACCCAGTGCATCATCCATACCTAGCATTACAGGATCAAGGAATCTTGTTTTATCAATCAACCATTCAACGCCATCATGAATCCAAATATTGCCTTTTGTAAAGGGGCAAACAGCTACACATATGCCACAGTCTCCGCCCGATTCAACCCAATACTGTAAACATTTTTTATGGTCATTGTGCCATTGGTAGCGGCCATTTGCATTATGAATATCTCGTGCTTCATAGGATTGTGGCCCTTCTGAGATTGCCTTGGAAGGACAGTCTCTTGCACATTTTTTACATGTTTCACAAAACTCTGTAACACCAAAATCAATTGGTTTATCGGGAATAAGAGGCATATTGGTAAAGATCTTAGAAAGACGAACCATTGGTCCATACTCAGGGGTGATGATAGTTCCCATACGACTAGCTTGTCCTAAACCTGCTTCAACAGCAAAGGCAACTGATTGTCCAACACCATTACAGCTTGGTATTGCATAGTAGCCTTGGTTACGAATAAACTGACAAATCCACATATCATGCGCCACCATACGAGAGTAACAAAGTGCCGCAGCTGCATGTGCCATAGAAGTAGCCAAACACTGCATCATATCACGGTTCATCGCAAAAGCAGAAACGATAACATTGGCAAAGCTATTTGGAATAATGTATTCATCTTCTGTTTCCGTTGGTTTTTCAATATCTTTAAAGTTAATTGGCTTTGTGATAAAGTTATTATCATCCTCAGGCTTATCTGATACTGTAGTAAAAGCCTCTTTAAAGATCCAATTTCGGTTCAATCTTGCAATACCCACTAAGTCAGCCCCTGCTAATCTTGTAACGTATTTAATCTGATTTGTTAATATGGCAGGATCTTTTTCATCTGGTGCTTTGTTATAGATATGTGGCCAATCCTTTGCTGCTTTAAAATTATCCCATAAATGCATCTTTCTATTTGGCTTTCCATATCCTAGCATTTCATTCAGTGTCCACGCAGCTGATTCCCATGCTCTAGCAGATCTTGCCTCAGCAACACTTGGAGCTTTAACGCCAGGTGCATGTTGTGCTGTATTAATCAAATTTTGCTTTTGGTCCATCATAGAAAACACCCAAAACTTAGTTTCTCCTTTGAAGTTTGGAATCATCACTGAAGAGGGATGATAAAATGCCACATGCCCCTCATTAAATCTTTCATACTTTTCATTGATTTTGATAGGAGATACCCCATCTGGCATCGCGAATTGATGACGAATCTCTTGCGATGCTTTTTCTTTTGCATGAGCATCTGTGCCCCCAAATGGTGCAATAGTAACCGCAACACCAACGCCAGCAACTATCTTTCCAAAATCTCTACGTGAAAGTTCAGGTTTTTTCTTTTCCATATTTACTCCTTAAAAAATCATCTACCATACAATCATGATAATGATTTTAAACCTTCTTGTAACCTTTAATTAAATGATCCCAAGTACAACCATTTAACATCTGACTTATTATGAAAATTGTATTTAAAACTTATGCAACCGTTGTATAACTAAAATAGAAGGAAAATATTTTTTATCTACAAGTTCTATATTTCTTTTTTTTATGATACGTACATTATTCATAAAATTTCAGGGATTTAACATGCTCGCTTCTTATACAATACTCTATGCAGATGATGAAGAACAAACTCGTGAAAACATAGGAGAAATACTTTCTCTTTTTTGCAAAAAAGTATATTTAGCCAAAGATGGGAAAGAAGCTCTTCAAATCTTTCAAAACAATACTATTGATATTGCTATTTTTGACATCGAAATGCCCTACTTTAATGGACTTGAAGTGTGTGAACAAATTCGTGAATTTAACCAAAAAATACCTCTTGTCATTGCTACTGCTTATACAGACACTGAGTATTTTTTAAAAGCCGTTGAACTTAATCTAGCAGCTTATATCCTAAAACCTGTCACCGCGATTGATCTCAAAAATGCTCTTAAAAAATGTGTTGCTAATCTTAAAAACAATAAAAATGAAAAAATTTATTTTTCTGATATAGTTTATTATGACACTATTAAACGTGCTCTTTTTGTCAATGAGAAAGATGTAATTTTGAGAAGAAGTGAAATCACTTTTTTAGAATATTTACTAAAACGTGTTAATGAAATTGTTAGTTATCAAGAGTTTGAAAATAATATCTGGGAAGAAGGTATGAGTAGTGCCGCTATTCGTTCGTTAGTACGAGATATCCGAAAACATTTGCCTCCAGAGACTATTATTAATGTAGCAAGACTTGGTTATAAATTGAAACTCTATAAATGAAACTACTACGCTCTTTTTTGATTGTTTATTTATTAATACTTTCTCCTGCTTGTGCTTTGCCTTATATTAATTTAGAAAATCCATCAACGTATCTCCTTAAAAAAGATATATCTATTGATGAAGCTATTAATAATCCTAGTTTTTCGAAAGTAAATCTACAATACTCTGATATGCGAAATTTAGATAACAGAAATTTTTGGATAAAAATACCTATGTCCAATAATAATGTTCAACAACTTGAAAAAAGCATTATCTTCTTTTGGTACAACGCCAAATTGGATCTTTATTATGTTAAACATAATCAAATACTAAAACATTCTTCACTTTATGACCAAGATCGCACTGGGTTTGTATTTGATAATTTTATCATTAGCCCCAATGAAACTTTAACCCTATATGTAAAATCTAATGAAAAAAAAGGGTATGATGTCTTTAAATCCATAAAAATAGTTAATCAAGAAAAAACCTTTAGTGTTATTTCAACAGATAAGTCTTATTTTGACAATGGATTCTTTTTCGGAATTTTAATTAGTATATTTTTCTTTAACTTAATCGTATTTTTTTCTATCAAAGAAAAAAGTTTGGGATACTATTGCTTGGTACTTTTACCCCCAACACTCTACTGTTCTCCTGATATTGTCGTCTTATTAGAGTGGTTAAACTTTTCCAATAAAAATATCATTGTCCTTTTTAATATCTTCTTCCCTGCCCTTCACATTATCACTTTTCTACTCTTTACTAAATACTTTTTTGAAACAGAAAATAATTATCTTTGGGTTGATAAATTTATCAATATAAGCCTTCTCTTCTCTTTAATATTAAATATCTACAATTTTATCTTTGACCACTACAGCTACATTATAGCAGCATTAATTCTACCCTTTTTTTTCATGGTTGGTATTGTCAACCTCAAAAAAGATTTCACAGTCTCCGTTTTATACATCATCAGCTCAGCCTTTATCTACTACCCATTTATCTTCTATTTTTCTTCATTTGATATCAAATTCTTTGATACCTACTTAAACAAGGGCACCTACATCAACAATATGCAGGTCACCAATACTATTGCTGCAATTTTACTGTGCTTTTCTATTTATATCAGGTTGAGTAAACTCTTTTATGAAAAACTCTCTTTTCAAAAAGAGCTTTTAGCCAAATCACGCCTTGCTGCAATGGGCGAGATGATTGCAAGTATCGCTCACCAATGGCGACAACCTCTTAACAATGTCTCAACAACTTTGGCCAACATTGAAATGACCAGTGAACTTCAAATGCTTTCACATGAAAAATTGAAAACAAAGGTCCATGAAGCCAATACACAGATAAAATACATGTCAAATACTATCAATGATTTTTTAAATTTCTTTTCTACAAAAAAAGAGGAGCGTGTTTTTCTCCTTAAAAGCGCCGTTGAGAGTGCCATGGTATTACTCCGAACACCTTTTAAACAAGAACAAATTTCTTTACATGTAAAGAGCGATGAAAGTACTATCATTGGATGTAAAAATGAACTCATTCAAGTCTTAACCATTCTCATGAGCAACGCCAAAGATGCCTTGAAAACCAAAGAAGACAAACAGATATGGATTACTATCAAAAACAAAGAAATATTCATAGAAGATAATGCAGAAGGAATTGATCTTGAGATCATTGAGAAGATATTTGACCCATACTTTAGCACTAAAAAAGAAAAAAATGGCACTGGTTTGGGGCTTTATATGGCAAAAATTATCATAGAAAAAAACATCGGTGGTTCTTTACATGTAAAGAATTCTAAAAAAGGCGCAAAATTTATCATTGATCTTAGCCATGTTAATTAATATGCTATATTTGTATGAAAATACTTCTAGACATTAGGAATGCGCAGTATGAGATAATAGGTTTTTTCGTCTAATTAACTTATATTTTACCTATAAACGTCCTATACTTTTTTGCCATAATTAAAATTATAACTAAAGGAATAAACACTATGCGTGATGATTTTGACTACACAGGGCTCATAAGCCAATTAGAAGACCATATGAAAAACCCTCGTTTTTATGGACTATTAGATAATTACAATGCCAAAGCGACATGCCTTCACCCCGATGGAAAAGGTAAAGTTGTCCTTACTATGCAAATTGAAGATGATAAGACTGTCAGATGTGGTTTTGAAATCAAAGGTTGCCCATCACTGCTTGCACAAGCTTCGCTTTATTTAGATTCTGCTTTTAATGCTACGCTTTCAGAGACTTACATTTTAGCTGGTAATATTTTGAAACAAATCAAAGATGACGATTCTAAAGAATCACGATGCAGCATGTTATTTTTAACAGCGTATAAAGAGTGCGTAGAAGCTTATTATGAAAAAGAGAAAGAAGAGCGCATTACGACTCTAACTTTTTAAAACAAGAGAGATAATTGGCGATCTAGCTCAAAAGAGAGTTATTTACCAAGTCATCTCTCTTAAAACTGAAAAAAAAGTTATAACGTTTTCTTATAGCAATTACAAACCTAAAAATATACTTTTTTTCTTTTCCATTGACTTTATCAAAGCCAAAAATGTTTTTATGGCTCGCTTGATTGCATCACCAGAGTATTGATTTCGTGATTGAACTCGTAATCCCTGCATAAATGTCATAATCAAGTCA
Source organism: Sulfurospirillum multivorans DSM 12446 (assembly GCF_000568815.1). Classification (NCBI taxonomy): domain Bacteria; kingdom Pseudomonadati; phylum Campylobacterota; class Epsilonproteobacteria; order Campylobacterales; family Sulfurospirillaceae; genus Sulfurospirillum; species Sulfurospirillum multivorans. The sequence goes on along the minus strand of NZ_CP007201.1, from coordinate 1,493,189 downwards.
GCCACTTCATCAGCGCTTTGGAGTCACTCCAAAATAATGGGAATGTCAAGCTAAACGTGCTGTATATTTAAGCATATTTATGACTTAGAAAAAGAGAAAAGTAGGGTTTACATGTAATGATGTAAACCCTACTTTATGCATAGATTTAGAAATTAACGCTTAAGCTTTTCCCATAAAATATATGTTGGCTTGAACTTCATTAAAAGAAAAACGCCGATGATCGAAAAAATCAATCCAGCAACCATTAATATACTACCAGCTTGTGGCTCATCCTCTCCATAACTTCCCATTGAAATTTGGAAAGTAACCAAAATCAATGCCAAATAAAGTAAACTCAAACCAAGCGCTTTATAATTTAAAATATTTAATAATTTCATGATTTTTTAACCCTATCCTTTCTAAAGCTTACAGTGTCTCTAAAATGGTCTGCGTCTAGACCATATGTATTAATCTTTCCATCCCAAACTTCTGTAATATTTCGTTTTGCACCATAGCCCAATGCATCATCCATACCAAGCATTAATGGGTCTAAGAATCTTGTGTTATCAATAAGCCATTCAACGCCATCATGAATCCAAATATTGCCTTTTGTAAAGGGGCAAACAGCTACACATACGCCACAATATCCACCAGATTCCGGCCAATAACCTAAGCATTTATTATAGTCATTTTGCCACTGTAATTTACCTGATTGATTATGAATACTTCGTCCTTCAAAAGTTCTTGGACCTTCAGTAATTGCTTTTGAAGGACACTCACGTGCACATTTTTTACATGTTTCACAAAATTCTGTTACTCCAAAGTCGATAGGCTTATCTGGAACTAAAGGCATATTTGTAAAGACTTTTGTAAGTCTTACGTTTGGTCCAAATTCAGGAGTAATACAAGCACCCATACGACTAGCTTGTCCTAAACCTGCTTCAACAGCAAAGGCAACTGATTGTCCAACACCATTACAGCTTGGTATTGCATAGTAACCCATATAACGAATAAACTGGCATAACCACATATCGAACATACACATACGTGAATAACAAAATGCTGTTGTTGCACATGCCATACTGTTAGGAGCTGTTTGCATCATTTCGCGGTTCATAGCGATACCTGCAACGATAACATTTTCACAAGTATTAGGGATAATTAATTCATCATCAGTTTCTATTGGTAGTGGAACATCTTTGAAAACGATTGGCTTTTCAATCTCTTTATGCAAAGATTGTTCATAAGGTACGTCAGCTGGTATAGTTACTGCCTCAGAATAAACCCAGTTACGATTTAATCTTGCAACACCTACCAAATCAGCACCTGCCATACGTGCAGCAAATTTTACATAATTTGTAAGTTCCACAGGATCAGTTGTATCTGGAGGTCTTCTATCTAACCCTACTGGTGCCCACAATTGGGTGTTAGTCATAGTCTCACCAGACCATAACATAAAAAATCTATTTGGATAAATGTTTCCATAGTTAATATCTAAGGTCCATCCAGCAGCTTCAAGTGCACGACCTGCTCTAGCTTCTCCTACATTTTTAGCTTTCATCTTAGGACCATTTTCACCATTTTCAATCTGACGTACTTTCTCATCATATGCTGATAAAAACCAAGGTTTCACTTCACCTTTGTAGTTTGGTTTAAAAAATGAGGTTGGATGAGTAAACGCTGTTCGTACTTCAGCATATCTTTCCAATTTGTCGTTAACTATGATGGGAGAACCTGCAGTCATTGCAAATTGTTGACGAATTTCAGCTGCATTTTTCTCTTTTTCAGCTGCATTTGCACCTGGTACACCAAATGGAGCTATCGTTACTGCAGCTCCACCTCCGATAATCAACTTACCAAAATCTCTTCTTGAGAGTTCAGGCTTTTTTTTCTTTTCCATACTTCCTCCTTAAAAAATACCAAGAGTAACAACTTACACAGTGGTATTCAAACCTTCTTGTAACCTTTTATAAATAACCCCAAGTACAGTTATTTATTTTTTAATGTGTTTATGAATTAATTTCACATTTTAAGAATGATATACAAAAGTTATAGCTTTGTTATAGGAAAGATATAGATTTTAATTTTAAAATAATGAAAGTTAATAATATTTACGAAGTAATAAGTAAATACTTTTCTTTTTTTATATTTTTGGAGATTTTATAAAGATTTTGTCAATATATCAGACAATAATTTGTGTTAAAGGAACGCTTTTAAAAAAAAAGTAAGATAAAAAGTCGTCCCTAATATTTTATGTTTTATTCGCTTCCAAGACCAAATGTATTAGATAAGGTATTGATATAATTAAAATATCCAACAATACAAACCGCTTCAAAGATCTCTTTTTCACTGTATCCAAACGCCTTGATAACTTCTATATCTTCTTTCATGATTTTATAGTTATCTTTTTTTGAGGCACGAATACAAAAATGAAGTAACCTTTTTTCAGCTTCACTACAACTTAGGGCATCAATACCTAATGCTATTTCTTCAATTTCAACCTCACTCACACCTAAAGCCCGTGCAAGTTGCTTGTGTACACCTGCACACATTTTACACCCATTATCCAATGATACTAATATTGCAATTCTTTGTTTGGTGACATAAGGGAGTAATGTTTCTTTCAAGAGAAACTTGGAAACCATAGTATCTGTAGCAAAATAAACGTCTTCATTTAATGCAAGTAGCTGAAATATCTCACCCAAGCTACCCGTTTTTTCCAATTTCTTATCCGCATGTTTTTTAACAGAATCACTCATATTTTCATAGACGCAAAGTGCTATGTGTGCCATATTCTATCCTTATTTTTAAAATATTTAATTATTATAAATGTAAGTATAGAAAATAATTATAGGTTGTTTGTAGATAATAATAATTTTTCTACTAATTCTTTAATCATTAAATAATATTCAGTAGTATTTCTATCTATCTCGATGCTCAAAAAAACACCATCAATTCTATCAATATCTACATCTATAACTTTTTCTTAATTCTTTAATGCAGAGTATAGACTTAATAGTTCAATGACAGTAACCATTGCTTCAAAACCTTTATTACCTGCTTTACTACCTGCTCGTTCAATTGCTTGTTCAATGCTATCCACTGTCAGGACACCAAAAGCGACTGGTTTAGCAAATTGAAGTGCTACATTGGCCACACCTTTGGTCACTTCTGCAGACACATAGTCAAAATGTGGCGTTGAACCACGTATTACTGCACCTAAACAACATACTGCATCGTATTTACTACAAGCCAAAAGACGATTAAGTGCCATTGGAATTTCAAATGCACCCGGTACCAAAACAAGATCTAAATTTTCATCTTTGCCACCATGTCTCAAATAGGCATCCCGCGCTCCTTCTACCAAACGATCTGTGATGATATGGTTAAAGCGTGCATTAATAATAGCAACTTTTTCGTCACCATTTAGGGACAATTTACCTTCTACAATATTCATTATTATCCTTCATATCATACATTTTAACAAAATGGATATACTGATATAATCCATTGCAGACTCATTTATTAATTTTAGAGAATTGAATGCATGTGCCAATCATCATTCCCAACACAACACAACTTAAACCATACGCTACAAGATAGAAACCCATTACACTGATACCTTTTTTACTCTTTATTTTCATTGACAATAAATACTTGTTATTTTAAGCAACAGTTTCATTAACATTCGTACTTTTAATGACGCTAAGGCCAAACCCACTAATGCCAACAAACTCTTTATTCTTACTATCACTTAAAAGTTCTATATTTTCTATACCTAGATGTTTAATTATTTGCGCACCTATACCGTATTCACGAATTTTAGACATATCTTGTGTTCCATTATCCATAAAAATCAATACTCCACCACTTTTTTGCAGATAGTGTATGGCTTGAATTAAGCTATTATATTTTTTTGTATCAGCTAAAAGTTCATTATCAGGCATAATACTATGAAATTTTACTGCTGATCTATTTTTAATATTTCCAAACGCATAGGCTATATGATGGTTATCATTATGATCCACAAAGTCATAACGTCTGGCATCTTTGCCTAAAAATTGCGTTGTTGATTCGGCAATAACACGAATAAGTGATTCATTCATCATGCGATACTCTACAATATCAGAAATATAGACAATATTTAATTCATGCTTCGCACAAAAGATATCCAGATCAGGACGTCTAGCCATTGTTCCATCTTCTTTCATGATTTCACAAATAACGGCAGAGTCACCCTGTCCTGCTAAACGACATAAATCTACAGAACCCTCAGTATGACCTATTCTTACTAATGCACCACCCTCTTTAGCAATCAATGGAAAAATATGGCCGGGACGAACGAGTTCTGATTCATGCGATCCACCATCTGCTAAAATTTTTATGGTCATATCACGCTCACCTGCAGATATACCCGTTGCTGCTGTTCTTGCATCGACTGTAATTGTAAAAGCGGTTTCATATGATGAATCATTTTTTTTGACCATAGGCTCTAATTGCAATCTATTTGCTATCTTTTTTGAAATAGCAACACAGATAAGCCCTTTTGCATGACTTGCCATAAAATTAACTTTTTGTGGTGTAGAAAAAGAAGCAGCATAAACTAAATCACCTTCATTTTCTCTATCTTCATCATCTACCATAACAACCATCTTGCCTTGTCTAATATCCTCAATCGCTTGATTAACGCGGATAATAGCCTGGAATGTTTTTTGATCGCTTAATATTGCATTCATGTTTTTCCTTTAAAGTAAATGACCCATCATTTCTTTTTTAGTTTTCAAATAATCAACGTTATGATTATTTGAAGGTATAATAATTGGCCATCTTTCAATAATCATAATGTTTTTTAAACAACTCATTTTTTTAGGGTTATTCGTAAGCAAACGAATTTTATCAATTTTAAAATGCTCTAAAATAGTTTCTACCACTTCATAACTACGTTCATCACTTTTAAAACCCAACTGATGATTTGCTTCAATAGTATCGAACCCTTGATCTTGTAGCGCATAGGCATTTACTTTATTAAACAAACCAATATTGCGTCCTTCTTGACGTAAGTAAATGATCATTCCACCAAGTGATGAGATATTCTGCAATGCAAACTCAAGCTGTTCACCACAATCGCATTTTAAAGAGCCAAGTGCATCCCCTGTTAAACATTCACTATGAATTCTAACCAATGGAATCTGCCCAAGAGGTTCTTTGAAAATCACTAAATGCTCTTTAATACCTTCTTGAAAAGATTGGATTTTTAAATTTCCAAATTTGGATGGAAGATTAGCAATATTTGAGATTTTAATGTTCATTCCATATCCTTTAATAACGTTTTATCTATTGCTATGTAGAGATATAAGATAAAAGACCTTGTATATAACCTCGCAAGGGTACATACAAGGTCTGCTTATTACAAGCAGACCTATCTCAAAAATGTAACTTATAGTGTCATTTTTGTTTTAACATCATTAACACTCTTACCTGCAGCAACTAGACCAGTAAGGCGTCCGAATGTCATACAACGTCCATGACCAATACCTGGACAGATTGTTGGGTAATCGCCTGCAAAGAAGTTACCTTGTGCAGCACCAGCAACATAGAGGTTATCAAATGCTTTATCATCTTTATCAAGAACAAGCATTCTATCATCCGTACTAAGACCGCCACACATTGTAAGTAATGTTGCCAAAAGCTTACCAGCATAAAAAGGTGCCTTTTCAACAGGATAAAGACATTCAGATCTTTTACCAAAATCTGTATCATTCTTAACCTTGACAATTTCATTGTATCTTTTAACAGTTTTAACAAATTCTGCTCTTGGAACACCCATTTTATCTGCAAGTTCTTCGAGAGTGTTAGCAACAACAACTTTTCCCTCAGAAATATGTTTTTCAAGCATATGTTTTTCATCGTCCATGCTCCATTCTTTAACGCCTACAATTTTATCTTGTTGGCCAAAGAATAAACCACCACCAATTTTTTTCTTCATCATCTCTTCTGCATAGCTAAGACCGTTTGCATCATAAACAGACCAAGCAATGCCATCTTTTTGATACAATTTACCACAACTCATTGATTGTGTATTGATATCTTCATTTTTAAAACGTTTACCATATGCGTTTACATGTAAAAAGTTATAACTTTTTGCACCTGCTTCTAAGTGAATAACTGCAGCATGGTTTGCATCTCTTTGCATAGCACCACCAATATCCATAGCAATCATATGACCATCACCGGTATTGGATTTACTTGGAAAATAAATTTGAGCATCTGCAAGTGATGATGTTTGAGAGTAGTAAGAAACCATATCATGATTTGAAGCATAATCGCCTGATGCTATAATAACAGCTTTTTTAGCTGCATATTGAACATAACCTTTTTTGGTTTTAGCAATAACTGCTGTAACTTTATTACCATCTTTAACAAGTTTAAGTGCTCTCGCTTCAAAAACTACATCTACGCCTTTCTCTTTTGCAATTTCAACAAGAGCATCAACCACAGGTGCGTTACCAGGTACGCCATTTTTATCTCTAAACATATGTGTTACTGGGTGTTCATAATAGAATGGATCTTTACAACCTTCAAACCATTGACCATTTTGAAAGCCTTTTGTTTTCAATGTGTTATCGAGCCAATCCATACATGCGCCACTTTTTTCAATAAAGAGTCTTAGTAAGTCTTCATCAACACGTCCTTGTCCCCATCGTTCAAGTTCTTTCGCGATTTGTCTTGGATGAATATCTTTAGTGATTCCGTGTTTATCTTGAAAATCTGAACCAAATGCAGTAATATGGCCACCACGGGCACCTGGTCTTTTATATTTTTCCAACACAATTACTTTTGCACCAACTTCTACAGCAGAAATAGCTGCACACATACCTGCAAAACCAGCTCCAATGACGATAATATCAGCTTCAACAGTCTCTTTAACTTGGCTTGCATCAACTTTTGGTAAAGTATTTGGATATGCAGGATTTTTTGAAGGAGCAATTCCTCTTTCAGTGATAAAAGGTTGCGCAGCTGCTTTATCTAAATCTGGACCTTTTTCTGCAGCACTCAAACTTGAACCAATTCCTGTTGCACCTAATGCCACAACTCCTGTACCAATTGCACTGGTCTTAAAAAAATTTCGTCTTGATTGATTTGTCATCTTTTTTCCTTTTTTGATTTTTCGTATGTATTGACTCTTGCGAGCACCTTATTCTGTTCTGTTTTTTATTTTTGTTTTAGGGGATACTTTGTTAATTAGAACTTCCTTTTCCGTATAATTTTTCATTTATTTTAATTTTTTCTTTTGCAGAGCCTTTTTCATAAAGAGCGTGTTCTGGCTTATAAATATTTAACATATTATTAAGTCCGTTATGTCCTATCTCTGCATGACAACTTGCACAACCCAATTCTTTATTTGTACCAAGAAGTCCATTATAATGCTCATGCATTTGTCGAGCTTTTGGACTTATTTTTTCATTTGTTGCATAATTGCTATGACACTTAATACATCCATCATCATAAACAAATTTAGCTCGCTCTTCTCTCTTTTGTTGCCAGTCTATAGCATCTGGATTTCCAAAAAAATGAGTACCTACTTCAGACATTCCATTTTTTGCTTTTGTAAAAACATAATTGACAAGATTATTATGAGGAAGATGGCAATCAACACAATTGACTCTTATGCCTGTTTTACCGTTGCCACCATGAACATCGTTATCATATGATGCTCTCATCGGCGCCATTTCATGACAAACAACACAAAACTGAGGCGTTCCTGTTCTTGATATTGCTTCATAGGATGTATAAGAAACGATAAAGCCTACAACAATTCCTACAACTAAAAGAAGTGGAATTTTCTTTTTAATAGACGTAAAAATATTTTTTATCATGGCATTACCTTCTTCATCCAATTAGGAACCTCTTTTTCGTGACACTCCATACATCTATTTTGTGAAGGTTCATGTTCTTTATGACACTCATCACATGATAATGTTGGGCCATCATGATAGGAATTATGAGGATTGGTATGGAACATATCCATAAATCCTGTTCGTTTGGCCATTTTTTCTTTACTTCCATGACAGCTAAGACACCCTTTATCCCCAATGTATTCAAATTTAGCAGGAACACGTCCTTGGTCATCATGACAGTGAATACAATCTATGGATAACTTCGCATGGTGCGATTTGATTGGGTATTGGTCTCTTAATTCCTTGCTTACTTCTATCACAGGTGTAGCCTCTTTGGCTGTAGTAGTAGGTGACATAGCATTGTCAACAGCCTGTACAGAGATACACAGTAACACAATGGAAAAAAGAAAGATGCCAAGTATTGGAAAAACTCTTTTCACGTTACAACCTTTCTTTTTAATTTCTAAGTTTAAGTATAAAGCAATACACTATCAGAGAACTCATCTGAAAATTAAAAAAAACTTAAAATTAAAGGAGGTGTTGAAGATAGAAAATGCTTACATGTAAACCATGTAATGAAGTAGTTTTACTTTATAAAATATCCTTGTACACAAACAAAAACACTATTCTGTCCTGTACATTTAATCATTTGCTTCAGAAATAAATTTTTTGATAGTTAATTTGACTCGCTAAAACTAATTACAATGTTTTAACTTTTAAAATATATCCTTCACTTGGGATGTTTTCAATATCAATAGAGTGAAGTTGTTTTTTAATTCTCAGGATAGCATTGTGTAAGATATTTTTATTAACAGATTCGCCATCGTAAATGTAATCTTCTATCATATTATAAGAAACCAAACGACCTATATTGTAAGACAATAACCAAAATATTTTATTGCTTGTATGTGAGAGAAAAACAGGTTGATTATCTATATATATAATCTCTTTTTGGTAATCAATATAAACACTTTCACTAAGAATTTTTGTCGTATATTTGATTCTTCCTAAACTCATTATAAGAGCTGTTTGTAACTCTTCTATATCTAAAGGCTTACGCAAAAAACTACACGCTCCCTCTTTCATACTCTCAATCAAGTTTTTATCATTATCATAAGAAGTCATAACGATAAACAATTGTTCGGATTTGAGTTTTAATATCTCTTTAATCATATCCAGTCCATTAATACCAGGCATATGAATATCCGTGATAATAACATCAATATGATGTTCTTTAAAACTTTGCAATCCACTTAGTCCATCTGCCGCTTCATAGCAAGCTTTGCAATAGGGCTTAATATCTTGTTTAATCGTCGTTCTTGCAATCTCATCATCTTCGACTATAAGTACACAGATATCATTAAGTAAATTAAGCGTTTGCAGATGCATCGTTTTGCTCCTTTGGAGATAAATAATTTTTAAAAGAAAATCTAAATATTGTTGGCATTGAAGATTGCACCAATACAAGATCACCTTTGAGTTTTTCTCTGGCTAATTTTCTTGCAAAATAAAGCCCAATACCACTGCCTAAAGTTTTTTTAGAACTTTTAATATTGTCAAAAAGTTTTTCTTCAATCGCTTTACTAATTCCCTCTCCCCAATCTGCAATATCAACGTTGACTAATTCACCATCAAGAGAAACATGGATTTGTATTTTATTATCTATTCTGTCATTCGTCATCAGTAATGCTTCTTTTGCATTTTGAAGCAGAACCAGTAATACTTGTTGAATGAAGTTATCTACAGAAGTAATGTTTAACATGTCACATCTATCACAGTCAATCTCAACACTGATATTGTGACGAGAAAAATCAATATAAAGAACTTGTAAAACCCCGTCTATACACTGTTTTAAGCAAAAAGTAGTGGCATTTCCATCAAACCTATAAAAGTTTCGAAACATCCCAATAGTCGTAGACATAAGCGCAATAGCTTTTTGAGACATGATAAGGTTCTCTTCTAAAACTTCAGAAGTCAGTGTTTTATTTTTTGATTTGGAAAGCATTGAAGAGGATAAAAGACTTAAAGAATTCAAAGGTTGATGCAATTGATGATTAATCCCAGAGATGAGTTCACCTATCTCACTGATGCGAGAACGATGTGCTAAAATAAACTCATATTCATCTCGTTTCAGCTCAATTTCGCGTCTCCAATATTCATGTAAAATATTAATGATAACAATAAATATAGCACCTAGAATAAAAAAGATTACACTAATCAAGATCAACTTCTTTGTTTGCACCGTCAAATTTGCAAAAGCAGTTTCTTTTTTTAACGTGAGTACCACTTTCCATCCTGTAGATTCAATCGTATCAAAAAAAGCCAAATAAACTTTCCCCTTTACAAGGTATTCAATATATCCTGACTTTAGTGCAAATATTTTTTCTTCCATCCAGCCAAGTTCTGGATTAAATTCAGAAATTTTCTTACCGATAAAATTAGGATTTGGATCAACAAGAAGTCTTCGGTCTACATCGATAAGTGCTGCAAAACCTCCATCCAAGTTACTCGAAGAAACTTTTTCTTCCACATCTTTAATCTCAACAACCAACGTTGCCACACTATCTCCATTAAAAGGAGCAATCGCCGCAACCATATTATCAATTTTATTAATAGGGCTTTTAAAAACTTTACTGATTGTAGGATTAAAACCATTAGCCAACATCGTTTGATAAGGCATATTGGCTTCTTCCTCTTGTGGAGTAAGTGCCCAGTCAGGTTCTGTATGAATGAGGGTTTGACCTTTGTAGTAAACCATAGAAGCATCAATATTGGCAGATTGATTGACGAGGTAGAGATAGTTTCGTACATTAGCAGGTGATCTATCTTGAAGATTCTGTGCACGCCGAGCCAAAGCAAGAGCTGTTCGCTGCTTATCTCCCAACCATTCTTCAATATCTCGTGTTAAATCAGCAGATTTACCTTTAAGTTTATCATAGATTTCTGTACTGGTTGTTTCATACATCATAGAATAGTTGATACTAAGAAATGCCGTAAATCCTAAGAGCATACCTCCCATAATAGAAAGGATAATCTTTTTTTCCAACTTCATTTAGCTTTCCTTTCTCATGAATTATAAAAACTTTCAACTTATTCTATAAAATTGGGCTTTGTTTTTGTCATTGCATTAATCCATGCTACTAAAGCATTTAGATCTTTTTCAAGTTCTTCAAGAGTTCTTTCATAGTTTCTCCAAGAAAGCCACAAGCCCTCTACTAACTTACGAATATTCTCAGGGTATAAAATCCCTTCTTTTTCGAACATTAATTCAATACTTTCTTCCTCGTTCCATACAGTCTCACCGCTATCCATTAGTTTACATGTAAACATTAGAGAACTCTCATCAGAGACACAAAGTTGCTCTTCTTCAAAGAGAAATTTGATTGTAATTTCATTTTGTGATTTGGGGCTAAAAAAGACTTGTTTAAGAGCAATTTTATCAATATCATTAAAAATAGCATAGCACAAGGTATCTTCTGTATCATCATAACTTTCAATAACTTTTGCACTATCATTAAGCTCTTTAATGTTTTGATAGATTGTTTCTGTGTTAAACGTATAGGCAACCGCTTCATCTTCTGTTGCAAAAAAAATATCATTTACATAGGGTTTAAATCCATAGTGTACACCAAAGGCATTGGCAGCAGCTACACTTTCATTTTTTTCGGGATGAGCATATTCTAGATTTTCTTTGATCTCTTCTTTTAATTCTTTGATGGTAATTGTTCTTATTTCATCTAACATAGTCTTCCTTTATTCATCAAACTTTATTATATGTCATTATTAAACTTTAACATATTTTTTTATTGAATGCGTTGTTGTTAATAAATGCACTGAGGACTTTCACGGAAATTGAAACAAGTTCCGGATCAAACTGCGTTCCACTGCAACGATCCAACTCATTAAGAGCTTCATCAAATGTGCATTTATTTTTATAATTTCGCATAGATGTCATAGCATCAAAAGCATCAACTATCGCAATGATTCTGGAAAAAAATGGTATCTTTTTATTTGTAAGACCATCTGGATAGCCTGTTCCATCCCATCTTTCATGATGATGTTTAACGATTTGAGCATGCTCTTGAAATAAATTGATATTTTGAAGCATTTGAGCTCCAAAAGTAGAATGTTTTTTAACACTCTCATATTCTTCTTTCGTCAAATAATCATTTTTTTGCAAAATTTTAGGATCAATAAGAATTTTTCCTATGTCATGCATAAAAGCAGATTGGTATAAAAGAATTGTATCCTTTAACCCTAAGTTAAGAGCATTACCAATTGAACAACAATAACGAGCCACTTGCTCTGAATGGCCTGATGTATAGATATCTTTTAGTTCTATGGTGTGAATTAGCATATTCATCACATCTTGCTTAAAATCAACAATACAGTCTTGACACAAAAATGAAGACATATCTGACATGCTTAAACTTTAAACTTTTTAAGTTCATTATCGAGTTTATTAGTCATCGAAGAGAGGTGATCACTAGCACTTGCTACCTCTTCAATACTTCTAGCATTAGCACTTGCAATAGTATCTACTTCTTGTATTTTTTTAATCATAGTATCGACTGATTCATTGACGTGTACAAAGTCTTGAACACTTTGACGATTGTTCGCAATTGTAGATTCAAGTATTTTTGCATTATCACCTACAATAGTTTTGAGCTCTGAGGATAACTCTGCAAGTTTAAATATCTCTTTAGAGTTAAAATCCATCTCTCCACTTGCATCAGCAATTGATTGAACAACAACATTAATGGTGGTATTAATTTCACTCAAACTTTTTTGAGTGCGTTCTGCTAATTTTCTAACTTCATCAGCGACCACAGCAAAACCTCGTCCGTGCTCTCCAGCTCGTGCAGCTTCAATGGCGGCATTAAGTGCAAGCAAGTTGGTTTGATCCGCAATATCAGCGATAACGGTTAGGACATATTTTATTTCTTCTGTATTCTCAGAAGTAACTTGAAGTTTTTTTGCTAATTCTATTTCTTTTTTCGAACCCACTTGTAGTATTGAATTGACTGTATCCATCTCTTTTTGAATAGTTTTAAAATTTACATTTGCCAAATCTAATTGTTCACTGTTATGTTTGATAATACTCACAGCGTTTTGTACTTCTTGCAAAACATTGCGCCCCTCTGTAACGGAAGCGGAAACGATTAAACTCTCTTCTTCTGAGCGTTTCCCTACCGATAAAGAGGTGGTAGAAAGTTCATGCGCAATCGATGCATTTTCACTGCTACTTTCTTTTGAGTTGGTAAGTAAAATTTGAATCTTTTCAATAAAAAGGTTTACTGAAGTAGCAATATCCGCTAACTCATCCTTGCTTTGCACTTTCAAACGCTGAGTGAGATCCCCTTCTCCTGATGACAAATCTTTCACCATCGTCTGCAATGCGTGCAGTGGTTTAAACTGCCATTTTAAAAGAGCATAAATTCCAATCAAACCTAACAAGAAAAAGCCAAAACTAATAAAGAGTAATTTTTGAGTTTGCGCATTTAGATTAGAAAAAGCAATTTCTTTGTCTACGGTCACGACAACTTTCCAGCCGGTAGCTTCAACGGTATCAAATACTGCTATCCATTCTTTCCCCGCCATTTTATAGTCAGCTAAACCTGATTTTTTAGAAAAAATTTCCTCTTCCAGCCACTTTAATTCAGGAGCATTTTCAGAAAGTGACTTCCCTTGCATCTTTACATTTGGATCAACAATAATTTTGTGATCAGCCCCTATCAACGCAGCATAACCACCTTCAAACTTACTCTCACGTACTTTTTCATTAATATCTTTAATCTCAACAACCAAGGTCACTTCACTGTCACCATTAAAAGGAGAGACAATAACCAACAAATCAGTCACTTTATCGATAGGACTTTTAATAATAGGACTGATCGCTTGTTCTTTAAATTTTTTGGAGAGCATCATTTGATATGGCATATTGGCTTCTTCTTGCTCAGGAGAAGGTGCCCAGTTAGGATCGGTATGACGAAGTGGCATACCTTTATAGTAAACCATAGAAGCATCTATCTTCGCAGATTTATTGACAAGATTCAAATAGCTTCGTAAATTTTCAGGGGATCTATCTTCAATCTTTTGCGCAACATCTGCTAACGCACTTGCGATTTGTTGCTTTGATTCAAACCAATTTTGTATGTTTTGAGTCAACCCAAATGACTTATCTTTAAGCTTTTCATAAATTTCTGAACTTGTCGTTTCTTTCATCATCGAATGGTTAATGACTAAAAAAACAACAAATCCAGTGACCAATCCTAACACAATAGAAAGTGTAATCTTCTGTTGCAATTTCATATCTGTAATCCTTGAGCATGTATTTTTAGTTACATGTAAAGCCATACATTTAAAGCTTTACATGTAAATAAAAAATGGGCGTTGCATACTTACATGCAAAACCCATTTTATTACAAGGAGATCTATACTTGTTTCGTTAGAAAAAATATATTGCTATTAAAATTCGTAACCAACTCTAAAACGGATTTCATCTCTGCTATATGCATCATTACTATTATTTGCAATTTCATAAAAGCCCATACAGTAGAGACCTTTGAGTGAACCGCTGAAGTTGTGTATAGCATAGAAACCTGTTTGATCAATCTTTCCAATACCAACCTGTGATGATGCTGCACCTTTTTCATCTAAATCAATATTGACATAACGCACGCCAAGAACGGTTGCGATTTGAGGAACAAATGCATGTACATCAACAGCATACTGAGTTGACGCTTCAAATTGTCCAGCATCTGTAAGTGTTGAAGTATACAGTCTTGGGCGATCATCTGTCATACCAACGCCCCAAGCGCCACGTCCATCATTAATCTTAGCATACGCTACATAAGCCCCAACAGGTCCAACATTAAGACCAAGTTTGGCTGAGTAAACCGTTGAATCTGCCCAAGCCACACTTCTTTCATCTAATTCTGTATTCCAGAACTGAAGACCTGTGACTAACGTTACGCTATCATTAATCTTTGGCATATAATCAGCTTGTGCTAAAAAAAGAGAATGAGATTTATCTTCCTCACCATAAGCCAATGTCAATGTTGTATCTGGAAGTGATTTATTGATCGCACCCACCACATAAGCATAGTCGCCACCTTCAGCACCAGGAATAACATTATACAAAAGGCCAAACTTGCCAAAATTTGCAAAATCATTATTAACCCCATTATCCTTCATCCAAGACATTCTCCATGCATACGCTGCATAAAGTGTTGTATCAGGAATGTCATTGCTAACAATTGTAACACCTTCAATTGCTTGTTTTATTACGTCATGATTATCGCTGCTCATAAGTGGCTTATCAAAGTACTGACGACCAACTTTAACGACTGTTTTATTCATAGTGTAAGAAAGGTATGCTTCAGATAAAATAGCACCTGATGCACCTAAATCCCATGGTAACATATGGTCCAGCTTCGTATCAGTATCAGCCCATGGAGTACTTTGTCCTTGAAAACCTAATCCTACT
This sequence comes from Sulfurospirillum multivorans DSM 12446, assembly GCF_000568815.1. Lineage (NCBI taxonomy): Bacteria > Pseudomonadati > Campylobacterota > Epsilonproteobacteria > Campylobacterales > Sulfurospirillaceae > Sulfurospirillum > Sulfurospirillum multivorans. Next base: position 1,477,823 of record NZ_CP007201.1, on the reverse strand, counting down.
CTAAATCCTTTTAATTCAGCCGTCCTCATAGCTTAGTCTTAGACCAAAAGCCATTAACGAAGAATCTGTTGCTCCAGGACCACCATGTGCAGCAGCATCATAATCACGACCAAAATAAAATGCTCTAATTTCCCCGTTAACCTTACCATTTTTAAATGCATCTTCCAGTGTATCCGCGCCATACACAACTGAACTCATAGCGATCAATGTCGCCAAACTTAACTTTGCTAATTTCATATAAACTCCTCCTAAAAATAGTTTTGTTTCAACTAGTATAAAAACATATTCTAATTAAAATCTCATTTGAATCTTAAATTAACCTTTACTTTGATATATATCTGAAAGTAATAGGGCTAGCACCTTGATTTTTGTATTTATTTGCTAATAAATATTTATTAACGCTAACATGAAGACCTATGATAATTGTAACTACCACAGATCCATAAAAAAAGTTACTTGTTCGTTTTTTAACAATTGGTAACATACAGCAAAACAAAAAGACGTCACCAATACTCTTAATCAATAGTAAAACACTAAAATTAAAGAGAGCAAACTACAAACAGTAAGTCAACAAAACAATAACTAACCGAACTTATATAATCCTCCTTCTAACTATTTTTCATCATTATTAACCCAAACTGCTAGTTGAGAAGATGGTTTGAAAGTTGCTTTAAACTCCATAAAAAGCCGTGGGAGGCGAGATTATGGAGCGAGATATTATAACCGTTTATTGTTTAATTGATGAGTATTTGAAGGTATCAGGGATAAAAGATGATGTTAGAGCTGAGATTAGTAATGCAGAAGTGCTGCTTATCGGGTATATGGCAGTGAATGATTTTAATGGCAACTATTTCAAAGCACATCAGTATGTTAAGATGATGCACTTGGTGAAAGAGATTGACTACACGAGATTTTTGCGCCGCTTAGTAAAAATCAATGACGTGTTGTCCACACTTTTTTTGTTTTTAGGCTCATTGTTTCAGCGATTAAACGGTGCCAAGATTTACTCCGTAGATTCTTTTCCTGTTGAATTGTGTCAGATAACGAGGCAAAGCAGAGTCAGATTGTGGAGTGATCCATCTTTGAAAGGTTACAATGCATCCAAAGGGAGATTCTTTTATGGGCTTAAAGTCCATATGGTGGTGACGACAGATAAAGAACCTGTGATGGTTCATATCTCACAAGGCTCTATACACGATGTTACGGCTGGGTATCAATTCATGCACAATCTCCCCAAAGAATCGATTACGATTGGAGATAAAGGTTATATTTCATCAAAGTTAGAAGCTTTTTTAAAACGATTTGATATTGTACTATCGCCTATTGGACGTAGCAATATGCCAAGAGAAGATTTTAATGAGTATTGTACCAAGCGTAGAATTAGAAAAGGTGTAGAAACTGCCTTTTCTATGATAACTGCTAAATTTGGTAAAGTAATCAAGGCTACAACCATTGGTGGCTTTTTAACAAAGCTTAGACTCTTCATCACTGCTTATGCTATCAACTGCTTTTTGAAGCTTAGTGATCACAAAAAAGCCCTTCTGTTTAACTAGCAGTTTGGGTTTATTAATCTAAATTTATATATTTTCATGGTAAATATACATTTAAGTTGTAGGGAAATTGTAGATAAGTTTTAAATACTTCAATTTTTTTTATTAATTAAAATATTTTATAGTTAAATGAGTATTGGTTCAGAAAAAGTATTTAATTTGGGGTTATAAAACGAATCGCAGATTATATTGTTTTAACTGAATGAAGTGATTTTTGTATTTTACTATTAAAATAATATAACAATTATGTTCCCATCCTAAAAACTAGATCACGCATAAGCTGATAGTTGAAACACTTTAAAATAACAGTACTTTTGACAGTACTTGTCCACATTAAAATAATTAAAGACTGATATTACTGTAGTTGAAGCATATATTTTAGTCCGGCCTCAGTACCACCCTAACTTCCTAAAATACGATATTCCCAACCTTAAACTTTAATGATTGCGATTGACTTCATCTGTTTCATTCTATAATCTATGATCTTAAAGTGCTAACAATGTTTGGTATTCATGTAATGCAAAATCGTCAGTCATGCCGCTAATATAGTCAATGACAAGGCGTACTCTATGATACCATTCAAGAAGTTCAAATTGCTCTTCATCTACGCGATCCAACGCCTTTACATCATTTTGATACGCTACGATCTGCTTGGAAGAAATACGCTTAATCAACCTCATTGCAATAAAGCACTCTATTTTTTCATCATGAAGCAGTGCTTCAAAATCTTTACATGTAAGCTCCAATAAGGGTTTGAAAATATTTAAAAGCTCATTGATAATCGTATAGCCTTGCAACTCTAGCGTTTGAACATCTTTATTTTGATAAATATGCTTCGCAGAAATCGCTTGTAAGATTTTTATCGCTTTGTAGTATTTACTCTCTTTGTCATATTCAAGTAAAGCACTATTAAATGATCCTTCAAAAATCGCTTCGTGATTGTTGATGTAAATATCCACTACGTGATAGACCAAAGAGGTTACTAGCTTTGCACGCACTAATGTAAAAAACATACTAAATTGATATGGCTCATCGTTCTTCTTTGCTTGGTCATATCTCTCTTGAATAACTTCTAAAAGATAGGTTTCCCCCTCTTTCTCACACTCTGCTTTTATAAGCTCATAGACTTTATCCAGATTCAAAATGCCTTTTTCAACAGAATCTTCCAAATCAGCGGTTAAATAAGAGATGTCATCTGCAGCTTCCATAATGTAGGTTAGAGGAAATCTACAACCATGTTTGATATTAAGCTTATCTTGAATTTTTTCAATGAAACCTTTCTCGCTGTAGTAAAACCCTGGTTTTTTCATCAGGTAATCAAACGGCTCACCTTTTTGAGGCTTTGCTTCATATGCACCACGTGTATATTTAACCACAGAGGCTATTTGGGTATAAGAGAGATTGAGTCGCTGTAATTTAGTAATGACACGAATGGCTTGTGCGTTGCCATCGTAGTTACACAGGTCTTGCGAGAGCGTCACTTTTAGTTCTTTTGTCTTATCAGATATTGCAGGAAATGTTTCAATGAAAGGTAGTGCATTTTCTTTTATCCATTTATTGATGGTTTGCTCTGCAAAATGCCCAAAGGGAGGATTGCCGATGTCGTGCAGTAAACTGGTCATTTCAGCGGTTGAAATAAATGCGTTTTCACACCCTTCTAAGCCATACGTTACTAACCCATCTTTTTGGAGTATTGACAAAATATTTTTGGCAATAAAACGTGCTGTTTGCGAAACCTCCAACGAATGCGTCAAACGGGTGCGAATGGAAGCATTGAGCTCAAGTGCAAAGACTTGTGTGCGCTTTTGAAGCCTACGAAAGGCAGGAGAAGAAAGAATGCGCCCACGATCACTTTCGATGGAATACTCCAAATTTTCAATGGGGTAAAATTCTCTATCGGTGGTTAGTTTTTGTTTATAATCTATCATTTAAAACCTCTCTCAATTTTTGCAATACCCTAACCATCGCCAAAGTATCCAACTCACAGTACTTCAACAACTGCTCACGCACTTTCATTTGCTCGTCCAAACGCTTTACATGTAAAGATGCAAAGGCGTTCATCGCATCCCCACCATTTTGAATTCCTTCAAGTTTTTTATAGGCTAATTCCATCTCAGGCACGAGTGCAGGAAGAACGTATTTGATGGAGTAACTGCCTTGCATACTTGGGGTGACATAGTGTCCTTTTTGAAAAGGAAGCATCAAATCTTTGATGTTGTCGTGTAGGTGCATCAGTTTTACATGTAAGTCTGGAAACAGCTGCGCAAGTGAGGCGATGACGCCTTTTTCAAAGCTCATATTGTATGTCAAAATGTTTACATGTAAAGGTATGTCTCTCGTCAACTGCTCCGCTAAAGCACGTCTTGGATCAACTCCTGACTCAGCTAGAAATTCTTTATGCTCTAAAGTGCCATCTTCGTGTTCTACATGTAAAGAGTATTGAAACGGTATCTGTTTGTAAGGGCTGACACCGTTCCACTGTGGCACGGCTTGTTGAAAGGTCTCAAAGTCAAGATGATAGATGGGAAAGGTAAGTGTTTCTAAAAACTCAGCGATTGCCTCATGGTCGATGAAAGTCTGTTGATTTTTCCAGTTCTCGACCTTTTGCCATTGGATGGGTGTCATTGCAAAGTCTTCGGGTATAGCTTCAATCGCCACGATATTTTGGGCATAAAGTTCTTGTTGTTTTTTACTGCCAAGGTTGAAGATGTTAAAGATGCTGTATTCTGGTATATGTCGCTGAACTTTCCAACAATACGCCTTTGCATCGCACTCATACGGGTCATTGCACTGTTTTCCGATGTCGATGTTTGGCTCATGGACTTTATCGTCCAGATACGCCTCAAACGCTTCAAGTTTTTTTGGAATTGCGCCTTGCAAATCTCGCACTTCACCTGTGACATCGACCACCACAAAAAGCTTTTCAAGCTCCAACGCTTCTTCTCGCACATAACCTGAGTTGATATGCACCACATGACACGCCCCAACCCTAAACCCAAGGGCTTCTAAAACATACAGCTGAATGGAAACATCATGCAGATAGATAGGCTTCACATCGGTGGAACTCTTCACTTCATACAGCTCCAAGCCAAGAGGAGTTTGGCGCAAGATGTCCACCATCACCACGATACCCTCGTAAATAAACGTCGCCTCATAGATGTTTTCCACACCCTCATCAAGATACGCTTGGGTTAGCCTCGCCATACTTTTAAAATCGTGTGCATCAAAAGGTATCTCACGCCCATCAGGAAACAATTCACACGCCAAATCTCCTACGATATTGCCCGTCTCAAACCGTGCTTTGGCACTGGCATCAGGAGGGGTTAAAACCTCTGGTTTGTACTTTTTCAGCCAAAGAGATTTTGGGCATTGGATGGCTCTTGTGTAGAGGGATTTGGAGAGGGTCATTTTAGTATTTCTTTATTCAAAAACAATTTCTGCTGTCAACCCAGAATTAGGACCTGCTGGTAGTCCTAACACACTATCAATTAGAGTATCTTTTCTTAATTCTTCTAGCAATGCAACCACCTCTAACGTTGTACCTATTTTTCTTTCAGATTCTATTCGAGGTGAAGCTACTTCTTTTCCTCTATAAATTCGCACATGAGTATCATGACTTTCAATAGCTCTACTACAAATACCTCTCAAGTAAAATTTATTAAATTCTCCTTCTGCTAGCATTTGTGCAGCATTTGACGGAACTTTAACTTCAGTCATACCTCCATTAGGTTTTCTACGGAGTTCATGAGTTTTTAATAACCCTTTGAGTTGTAGTTGATGAGCAATCCAATCATCATCATGGAATTCAAGTCCTTCATGTAATATCTTTTTCCACTCTTCAAATTTATTCTCATTAAGCCTTTCGCTCTTATAAAATTCACCTTTTTCAAATTCAAGAAGCATATATTTCCTTGTAGCTTCATCCAAGTTTTTATAATACAATCCCATATTTATCCTTTCTTGATATTATATTTTTGTTCACGTTTTTTAAATGCTATTTCGCCACCTTCTAACAGCTCACAAACATGCTCTCTAATGCCTTGCGATTTTAATACTGATGTACTTACACTTTGACTTTTAAAAGTATTTTCCAATGCCCCGTTAATATAGTCAAATCTTACTTGCCCCTCTTCTCGTCCATTTTGGTTTGCAACAACTATATTTTCAGAATCTGTGGATACGACTAAATTTGAATTATGCGAAACCATAATAATTTGTCTATCAAGTTTTTTATTTTTTATAAATTCATTCAACGTATTATAAACCGTTCTATTGTCAAGATTATCCTCTGGTTGATCTATTAAAATAGGTGTTTTTGTTGAGCTTATTTCTAAAAATAATTGAAATAAAATAATTCCTTTCTTTCCTGGTGACATACTTTCCAATCTATCATATCCTTGTTTTAAATCATAGGTGACTTTAAAATAATCATCAAACAAGTAGGTAACCATTTCTTTTAGAATTTTATATTGATTAAAAGAAAGAGTCCCCTCAAATAACTTTAGTAAAATACCATTAATTTTTTCGATATGCTTCTCTGAATCGTACAAAAATTCATTTTTATTAGTGTAAATAGTGGCATTGAAAAGTTTATCTAAAGTCTGATTTTTGGTTATGAAAGATGAAAAATTTGAATAAAATTTTTCTGTATCAAATTTTATTTCAGTAATTAGCTCCAAATCTTTACCTATTAATTTATAAGGTTCATTCAATTCTATTATTTTGTTATAAGAGTCAAAAAGCTCACCATATCTAGAAATAAAAACTTCTAAATTTAACTTTGATTTTTGTGACACAATTTCTATTTCTTTTTGTGAAATTTTCTTTAATTTTTCTTCTTCATCAGCTAGTTTTTTTTGAGTATCTAAAAATTTCTTTTTATCGTTAAACTTTTCATTATATGGCTCTAACGACAGTTTCAGTTTATCAATATTTTCATTTATCTGTAAAATATTTGTACTTAAAGTTTCTGTATTGAAAGGGTTGGCTGATTTAAAACTATCTATTGTGGAAATTAATTGTTTAGACAAATTAACTTTAATGGTTTCAAGAAGAATTTTATTTTCTAACGTAGTCACAACATTAGCAAATTCTTCGTCAATAAAATTACTGACTCGTAGATTTAAATTTTCAAAAACTTTTTTAGTCCCTTCAAAGAGTACTATATCATTATTCAGAGTAGTTTTCTTTTTTTCTTCCTCTGATATTAAATCATTTATTTTTTTGATTTCCAATTCATCTTCGGGAGTTAAATTAGATTTGGATTTTAATTCTTGCAATTCTGCATTATACATAACAATAGTAGCTTCAATAGCTTTTTTATCCCCTAAAAGACTTAATTCACTTTCTAATCTTTTTAATTCTTTTTCATTGTCAAAATATTTATCTATTTCATTGCTCAAGGTTTGATTTTTTTCTAAAATTTTTGATTGCAACTCATGTAACTCACTGGTATATCCTAGTTTTTTATGCAGCAATTCATCAATTGTTTGTTTAAATGTAATATTCTTCTCCTTATCTTCAGCAATATTATTTAGATGCATTTGAGGGATATAATCAATATGACGTTTATTGTCATTACTTGACAATTTAGATATTTGCCCATCTTCCCATTCTACCTCACAGTCAATCCCTTCTAAATTATCATATACTACAAAATTCTTATATTTCTTAATTTCTTCAAATTTTTCTGGAGATAAAACAGTTTTTGCCAGAAGAAATAATAATAAAGATTTTCCTGATGACTTTCCACCTATGATAGAATTTAAATTACTACTAAATCCTATTTTTTCAGTGGTAAAAACATTTTTAGCATCGATGATCTTAATACTTTTGATAACTTCATAGGCAGTCTTTATTTCAGGTTTTTCTTCTTGAATTTTTACACGTTCTGGCTCATAAATAATTTGTTTAAGTCCTTCAAAAGTTGGTTCTGCTTTAATCCAACAATTTTGCTTTAATGTATAATTTTTAATATCATGATTATCGGAACAGATAATCATAGGGATTACTTTCTTTATTGATGGGAAAACAACTTTTTTATATCCATCTTGATCAGATTCTTTCCCTAATTCGTAAATATCAATTGCATGTGCAATATCAGTTTTTTGTGCTGCAGCATGTGGTAAACAATGCGTTATATTTTCGATACTTGAATGCTTTCCTCCTGCATGTATAGAAACTATTCCTCCTAGTTTATGTATCAGTTTTACAGTTTCTTCCAAATCACAATACACTTCGTTTTCTTCTTTATTTTCACCTTTTATATGTTTTATCGCTGTATTATTTTCAAGCTGTCCCCATATATAGTCTAACTTACACTTTGATTGTTCTTGAAAAATTCCAATAAAATGAATTGGTTCATTTCCTCTTGTCTCAGATAAAAATTCAATGCCAGGCAAAATTGTAATACGTCCATCAGCAAGCCTAGATAAGTCTTTTATCCGCGCAATATCTATTATATGATGATCAGTAATTGCTACTACAGAAATATTATTTTCTATGAGCTTCTCAATAATTTGTTCATTTGTTTGACTTTTATCTTTATAATCATAAGATGATTGGGTATGAAAATGTAAATCCCATTTTCTCCATTCTGAGCCTCTATTAAAATCACGCATAAGAATCCTCCAATTTATTTATTTTACAACTCTACAACTCTCTCAAACATCTCTTTTATCTCCATCTCATGGCTTATCAAAAATATCTGTCTGTACTGTTCTTTTATGGTATGAAACGCTTCTAAGATTTCCATTCTTCGGTTTTCATCTTGACTTCCGAAGACTTCATCGAAGGCTAAAAATCCCACACTACTGGCACCGTTCAGTTCACTCAGTGTTTTGGAGATGGCGATGCGAAGCACTAAGTTGGCAAGGTCTATCTCACCTCCGCTGAAGCGTTCTATGGGGTAGCATTTGCCCTCATCGTAGATGAAAAAGTCAAAGTCGTTGTTCACTTCGATGTATTGGTATTTGCCTTTGGTGATGGTGGCGTACATTTGGGAGGCGATCTGTGAGATGCGTGGTGCTATTTTTGAGTTGAGTTTTGTTTTAAACTCACTAAGGCTTAGTTTGATTTTCTCATAGTCTTGCAAATCGTCTTTTTTACTCTGTACTTTTTTAAGCTGTATGTCGTTATTTTCAAGAGCATTTTGCAAGGTTTTTATCTCGCCTTCATGTTTGGCTATCTTTTCTTTCAGCTCTGAGATAACGCTGTATTGTTTCTCTTTTTGCTTTTGAAGTTCGTCGTACTCGCTTTGTTTTGCGGTGTGTTTTGGCTCATCGTACAGTGTTTTTGAAACTTCCAGTTCTTTCTCTTTTGCCTTTACATGTAAAGCTTCTGCACTTTTTACTGTAAGTGCGAGATCCTCCCTCACGCCCTGCTCTCGTTTGAGTTCTGCTTCAAGACTTAAGACAGCTTCGTACTTTGGTTTTAGCTCCAAAAAGCTTTTTTGTAGGCTTACATGTAAGGCTTCATCGTAAACGTGTTTTGAGAGTGTGTCAAGTTCATCTTTGTTGCGTTTGCCTTGTTCACTGACCTTTGTAAAATGCTCTTTAGCACTTGCCAAATCTTTTTGCTTGCTTGCTATCAAACTTAGCGCCGTCTCGTTTACATGTAAGGCTTTTTGGGTTTGCTCTTTTTCTTTTTCGAGTTGTTCTATCTGTTTGGTGAGGATGTCAAGCTTTTCTTTGGTTTTGTCTATCTTTTGAGTTTGCGTCTTTTGCACGATGTCGTTTAGGGATGCGATGACATTGTCGTATTCGTCAAGGAGTTGTCTTGTACAGGTAGGACAGTTTGATTCTCGACCTAGACTTTGTATCTTGGCTATCTTTTGTTGCGTGTCTAAGACAATTCGCTGTTCGGCTGAGAGTTCATTTTGGAGTTGCTTTTGCTCTGTTTGCTTCCCTGCAAGTTCGGTTTTTAGCTTTACATGTAAAGCTTCATTTTCTTTCTTTTGCCCTAAAAGTGTCTCATACGGTTTAGTTTGCTCTTCCAAAATTGCGATGTCGGCTTTGGCTTTGGTGTACTGGGCACGTAACTGGGTTTGCTCTTTTTCTAAGCCCTCTTTTTTGATCTGTATGTTTTTGAGATTTTCTTGCTCTTTGAGTTTTGTTGACAAAGATTCGTACTCTTTTTTAACGGTACTTAAACCTTTAAGTTCTTTGGCTTTTATTTCTAAGTTTTTGAGCTCTTCGGTGAGTTTGGTTTGCGTAGCTAGGTTTGAAGTTATAGAGTTTTTGATGAGTGAGAGTTCGCTGATGAGCTTTTGTTTCTGCTCTTTTGTTTTGACAAAAAGTTCCAGTTCTTGCTTTACATGTAACTCTTGTTTTTTGGTGGTTTCTAGTTCCGTGGATTTGCTTTTGACTTCTTTTTCAAACGCTTGTTTTATGGCGGTAGTTTCTTTTATCAACGCTGTTTTACTTTTGAGTTCTTCCTCTCCTAATAAAAACTCGGCACTTGCTGCGATGTCTCGTTTGAGTTCCCTGCTTTTTTCGATAAGTTCATTTTCCACAAAGTCTATCTTTTCAAGCCCAAGAAGCTTGCGTATCATCTTTTTTCGATCTTCATTTTTAAGCGTGCTGAGGCTGGTAAGTTCTTTTTGAGAAGCGAAAAGTGTATGCAAAAATGCCTCTTTGCTCATCTTCGTTAGCTTCGTGATAGCCACGGTGACTTCTCTCGCCCCACTGGTAGTCAGCTCACCATTTTTATACAGTTTAGCATTGGCATTTAGCGCTTTTCCACGAAACTCACGAATGACTTTGTACGCTATGCCTTCAAACTCAAAATCAAGCTCAACCAAAACAGCATCTTTGTCACTCGCACTAGCGTTTCGTATGACTTCTTTGTATTTTCTATTTTTCAGCTCGCCATACAAGGCAAAGAGTATCGCTTCAAAAAGGGTCGATTTGCCACTGCCATTTTTACCGATGATGCCGATAAGCCCCTCGCCAAACTCTATATCAAAAGAGGTGTAGCGTTTGAAGTTTTCAAGGTGAAGTTTAGAGAGTATCATCGCTCACCTCTTCGTAGGCACTAAACAAGCCTTGGATTTTGCCTTTGAGTCGTTCAAACTCTTCAGGCTGGCTTTCTTCTTTGATGTGTTCTAAAAAGTACGCTTCCAAAGAGAGTGCTTCGATGTCGTTTAGTGTGGCTTCACCGTTGGTTTGTTTGAACTCTCGTTTGATGCTTACATGTAAAGCTTCGCCAAAGAGATTTTTGATATCACGGGTTTGTATGTCGATGGACTGCAACGGGGTAAGATGGGTCAGTTTGACTTCGACAAGAGCGTCTTTTGTATCGTTTACATGTAAAGACTCAACTGAGTGCTCGTAGTCCTCGCAATCAATCTCATAGGTTTTAATGGGGCGAATTTGTATCTCGTGGTAGTTTACATGTAAAGACTCATCCAGTGTGACTTCGATATATCCTTTGGAGTTTCGTTTGTCATTTAAACTGGTTCGCTCGGTTGAGCCTGCGTAGTAAACGTTTTCGTGTTTACCGACTTTTCCAAAGCCATGCCAATGCCCAAGAGCGACATAATCCACTTTAGAAAAAAGGCTCTCTTTATCGTGTGGATAGACCCACTCGCCAAACTCAGCCATGAGATAGTGCGCACCGACAGAGCAGTGAAGCATCATGATGTTGCGTTTGGTTGTATCGATGTTTGCTTCACACAGCTCGATTTGAGAAAGCGCCTTGCTCTCATCGTGCATGTGAGGTAAGGTATGAAAGATAACATCATCGAACTCTATCTTTTTGTACTCTTGATTGTATGAGACATAAACGTTTTTAAAGTTTTCAAATATTTTGAGTATTGGTGAGCTTAGATTGGTGCGTGGCGTGCTGTGATTGCCCGCTATCATGATAAAAGGGATATTCAGTGCTTCGATGATTTTAAATTGCTCAAGGGCAAAGGTGATAGCTCGGTTACTGGGAGATGGACGGTGGAAAAGATCACCTGTGTGGATGATGTAGTCTGGTTTTATCGCTTTGATTTGCTCAATGACTTGCATAAAAGCATCGTAAAAATCAGCCTCGCGCTGGTTGATACCAAGCTCATTGATAATGTCTAAATCGTTAAAGCCTAAATGCGTGTCCGAAAAATGAATCAGTTTCACGATACTTCTTTATGATTAATTCATTCGATTATAGCAAAGATTAATACACGTGAAGGGAAATTTATGATGAAAAAAGAAGGATTTGGGATGTTTTTAAGAAAAAGAAACGCTCGAACCGGGCAATTCGAGCGTTCATCTTAAAAATTGGTAGGTTATTTACAGAAAGGAGGTATGTGTGTTACAAGTGAAAGTATAGACTCTTAGCTTAAACCATACCTCAATGAGAAGTTAATGCTTATTAAATCACTGCTTCTTCCTTCTCTCTTTGTAACCATCCTCTCGGTATAGCTTATTCTCTTACAAGTAGGCTTTTATTCCGCGACACTCCTAACTTTCTTTTCCTATCCTGCTCTCAATAAGAAAAGTACATACCCGATGTCACAATGCGTATGGATCATTTAAAAAAGGTGATTGAAAAGTTCAAACGCACTGATTTTTCAGAATATTTCTAAACTATGATTTAGGATATGCATAGTTTAGAGAGCTTGATTGGGAGTATTCTGATTTAAAAAACTAATGATTTCTGTACTTCGCTTGGCAATCCATTAAACATTGTCAGAATGTATTGCAACTTCTTCATACGAAATTTTGCTATAATCAAACCTTGTTTATTTTTACATGTAAAGGCATACGCAATGCAAGGAATTTTATTTGATGATCTTAAATCACTCAAAGAGAAAATAAGTCAAGAAGAAAAAAATGTTCAAGAAAAACTTATTACAGAACAAAAGCAAGAAAAAGAAAAAAAACTTCATGACCAATTTGAAAAGTTTATGCAAAACTCTGGAGTTAGAAAACTAGACTAATCCATGAGATCATTTTCACGCATTATTGAATTTTCAACATTAGAAACGAAATGTTCATACCTTGATGACTGTAAAACACGCATGGAATATAAGTACATTGAAAATGCGACAATGGAGCTCAATCAAGAACTCATTGAACGTGGGTGGAGACGATTTGGAAACTACTACTCAAGACCACAATGTCAAAACTGTAAATTGTGTTTAAGCCTACGTATTGATGTTAGAAATTACAATTTTTCACGTTCTGCTAAGCGTGTTTTCAAAAAAGCAGAAGGTATTCGTTATGTCATTCAAGCACCAACCATTAGCACGGAACATCTTGAGCTTTATGATAAATATCATCGTCATATGGAACAAAAACGAGGCTGGCAATACTACAACCTGAAGCCACAAAGTTACCACGAACTCTATGTAAGTGGCGCACATAATTTTGGAAAAGAGGTACTTTATTTTCAGGGTGAGAAGCTTATTGGTGTTGATCTTATTGACTTTTTAGACGATGGCATCTCCTCGATCTATTTTTACTACGACCCTGATTTTGAAAAACTCTCTTTAGGAAGACTTTCCATCTACGAGCAGATCATTTTGGCAAAAGAGTATGATCTTGAATGGATCTACCTTGGCTATTATGTCAAAGAGTGTCAAAGCCTTAAATATAAAGCGTCTTATACCCCTTATCAGACACTTCAAGGCAATCCAAATTTAGATGAAGATGCCATTTGGATATAATTTTTTAAAACTTGGAATTCTTTTTGCTTCAAGATAAATAACTTGATACAAAAAGGATGGATAGATGCACCTTTCTCTCTCTCATGATATGCTCGCACTTACAATACAAGAAGATTCAAAAACCTTTTATTTTTTGCAAAATATTGCCGATAAAAACTTTCAAAAAAAGATTGGACGCAAAGATAAAATGATTATTTTTAAAGAGCAAGATGAGTTAGTGCAACGCCGTTACTTTTTAAAATTGATCAGTAAAATTTATTTGCGAAAAACAGGTAATGTCGAACAAGCACGTATCATCGAAAATACAATAGATAAAAGCATCAAGATTTCGCTTCTCAAATCCAATCAAGTCCTTCAAAAAATGAGCATTAATCTCTCCATTGAAGACAATTATGCTGTTGTCTTTTACATGGGGTCACACAATACGCTTTTTGCTTCCTACCTGAAAAGCTATTTTAAAGACCATTTGGTCAGAATTCGCCCAAAAAATGGCACGATTACGCTCTATCCGAACTCAGATATTACTGTGCGTCTTTTAGAAAAACTCTTGGCACAAAAAGAGTTGTTTGGTTGTTTTGTAGAGTTTTCTTATTCTATGGACGATTTTTTAGCCTACAAAAAGAGTTTTGTATCAAAACGTGCTAAGAGAAGCCGACATAACGCCCTCTTCTCTTTACTTGAAGAGTATTTCGGTGTGCTTGGATGTAAAATGGAAGACTCTTTTGATATGATTCGCAGTAACTATCTTACACTGGTAAAAAAATATCATCCAGATAGTTGTGGCCTTTATGATGGTGATTTACATGTAAAGTATGTGGCAAAGTTTCAAGAGGTTCAAAATGCCTATGAAATGCTCAAAATGCACTTCAGACATGCCGATGCAAAGAGTGCTTAAAATTTAAGAGTGTAGAGTTTTTTACGTTCAGATGAGCTTGCGATATTAAACTGTTGTCGGTATTTTGTAATGGTTCTTCGTACCATTTTGATGTTAAATTTTCCTTCTATCAGTTCTAGAAGTTTAATATCGCTCAGAGGTTTTATTTTACTCTCATTTTTAACAAGTTCAATCATATATTCTTTAATAGCACTATTGGAAATATCTTCTTCAAGCGCCGTAGCAAAAAACTGTTTTAAAGGGATAACGCCACGAGAACACGAGAGGTATTTACCCGCAATGGCACGTGAAATGGTTGAGGGATTACGTCCTAGATCATCAGCTAAGTCTTTAAGTTTCATCGGCTTTATCGCTTTGCCAAAGAAAAAATCGTACTGATACTCCACAATCATCAATCCAATCTTATAGAGCGTTGCTTTGCGCATCTCAAGAGCGTCAATAAGATCTTTAGCATCTTTAATTTTTTGAGAGACAAAACTATGATTTTCATCAAGTCCTTCAGTGTCGAGAATCACTTCAGGATAATACGCATCATTGAGCCTGACTTCAATTGCCCCTTCAAGATCATAGATAAAAATATCAGGAATAACCTCTTTTTCATCTTCCATAAAATCAATTGCAGGAGGGTTGTGAAATCGTTTAATAATAGCGAGGGCATCATGAAACAGTGGCTCTTTACTAAAGGATTCGATAGTTTCAAAGTTGATAATCAGCATTTCTACCATGTTATAGAGTTCATTGTCTAATGAAAGGTCTTGAAGTTGGAATAAGAAGGTCTCTTTTAAATCAAGAGCTCCAATACCCAAAGGCTCAAGATAAGCAAAGCGCTGCCGTATCTTTTCAACTTCTTCAACTTTAATGCCTAACTTTTTTGCAATTTCACTTAATGCTGCTATTTCAAAATATCCTTCGGAATTAATATTTTCAATGATTTCATACGCGACTTGTTGCGATTTTTCAGTAGGAAAAAGTGGAGGATTGACCTGTTCATTAAGGACTTGATAAAGCGATTTTTTATCTAAAGTCAGTGCCTCAATGGTATCTGAAACCGATGTTTTAGCCACTTCGGAGAAAAAACTTTTCTTTTCAAAATGTTTATCGGGTGTTTCTGAACCTGATTTGACACTAATAAAAGGATTTTCTTGCACAAAGGGTTCTAGTGTTTCCACCAAACTATCTAAATTGGCTTGAAGTATAGGAAGCCAACCTCTTAGCGTTGAGGAGAACTTTTGTTTGGTTGTTTGTGTGCTAGAAACCCTAAGTTTCAAAACCAATCTCCTTATCTATTAAAACCTGAAATCTTCACCAAGATAATACGTCTTCACCAGTTTGTTTTGAGCAACTTCTTCACTACCACCACTTGCCAAAAGAGCCCCATCTTTAAGTACATAAGCCCTATCACAAATGGCGAGAGTCTCGCGTACATTATGGTCCGTAATCAAAACACCAATATCCAGCTTTGCGAGCTCTTGAACAATACCTTGAATATCGGATACAGCGATAGGATCAACACCCGCAAAAGGCTCGTCAAGAAGGAGAAATTTTGGTTTTAAGACCAAAGAGCGTGCGATCTCGCAACGACGCCTCTCACCACCACTAAGGCTCACACCATTGCGTTTACGAATAGGTTCAATATTGAGCAAATTTAAAAGCTCTTCCACGCGCTTCATTGCATCCTCTTTATTAGGATAAACAATTTCAGCGGCAAGCATAATGTTCTCTTCTACACTCAGGTCTTTAAAAATACTTGATTCTTGAGGAAGGTAACCAATACCTAATTTTGCTCTTACATGTAAAGGTATTTGAGTGACATCCTGATTATCTAGAAAAACAACGCCAGAGCTTGGAGGGATAAGTCCACAAATCATATAAAACATGGTTGTTTTACCCGCACCATTGGGACCTAAAAGTCCTACGACTTCGCCACTTTGAACATCAAGGGACACCCCTTTAATAATTTCTGTTTTTTTAATCACTTTTTGTAATTCTTGAACTTTAAGCGTATGCATTAATGTGAACCTTATAATTGCGTTTTAAATCCATTGTTTCGATATCGATTGTACTATACTCAACACCAAAATGGTGCAGTAATTTTTCAAACTCAGCATCACCCCATTCAATGAGATGGTAACCTTCAACATCTAATTTTTCGATCAATCCACTTTGCAAAAAACCATTACTTCCACATTGGTAAATGTCATAATGAAACAGTTTTTCATCATACTCATGCAAAATCGAAAAGGTTGGCGATGAGATTGCTTCTTCAAGTCCTAGTGTTTTAGCAAACGCTTTAACGAAAGCGGTTTTTCCACTTGCGAGATTCCCTCGTAATAAAAGCACACCTGAATTCCCAAGTTTATTTTTTATCTCTTCAGCAAAAGCAATTAAGTGCGCTAAATCACACACTTTTTCATAACATTGACTCATATAAGATAAGAGAGCTTAATAATTTCGCCCAGTTTATCCCATGCTTTTTTGCTTTCAATGGCATCTTTCATGAGCGCAATTCCTTCTTGTATATCTCTCGCTTTTCCATCTAGCACTAAAGCACAGGCACCATTTAAGAGTACAACATTGAGTTTTGCCCCCTTCTCATCACCTCTTAAAATTGAGCGCGTAATCTCAGCATTTTGGATGCTATCACCACCTTTAATTGCCTCAAGTGGAGCAAAGGTAAAGCCAAATGCTTCAGGGTTGATTTCGCCTTCGGTGATGATTTTATTTTCAATCATCGTGTAACGCGTTGGAGCCGTAATGCTCACTTCATCCAAACCATCAAGAGAACTTACCACCATGCTTTTCATTGTGCCAAGCTCGCGTAACGCTTTGCTAAAACGATCAATGTAATCGACATGAAAAACACCAACCATCTGTTTTTGAGTACCCGCAGGATTGGCAAGAGGTCCTAACATATTGAAAATCGTACGGTGTGAGAGACTTCTTCGAATGGGCATAATATGCTTCATGCACGGATGGTGATTCATTGCAAACATGAAAACAAAGCCGCACTCTTCAAGCATTTTGATCTGTTTTTCAGGTGTTAAACTCAGGTTGAGTCCTAAGGCTTTAAGTACATCGGCACTGCCAGAGAGTGAAGTGGCAGAACCGCTGCCATGTTTGGCAACTTTGCACCCAAGTGCGGCTAAAACGATGGATGTTGTTGTAGAGATGTTAAACGTTCCGCTTTTATCACCGCCAGTACCTACGATGTCAATCAATTCAGCTTTCAAGTGTGCTGGAATATCGAGCTTAATGCTGTGTTCGCGCATCACATTTGCCGCGGCTGCGATCTCTTCAAAACTCTCACCTCGATCGTAGAGTTCGACTAAAAATTGTGCTGCTGCTTCGGAACTTAGTTCATTTTCAAAGAGCGCATTAAACTGTTCATAGGCCTCTTGGTAATTCATTACGCTTCCCTTACGTATTCGTTTTGTTTCGTTTTTGGAATGGTTTTGGCTTCAGGAATTTGCAAAACCTCGTATTTTACTGCTTTTTCAAGATAATTAATCGTAATAATATCACCCACTTTGACATCTTTTGCAGGCTTTGCAACGGCATCGTTGATGCAAACAACGCCATTTTTGCACATATCTTCCGATATGGCACGACGTTTGGTGATATTCACGCTGTTTAAAAATTTATCGACTCTCATACCCCATCCTTAGGATTTAACGCTCATTCTATCAAAAGAATATTTAAACTTGCTTTTTTGACTTTACATGTAAAACCCTGCCTAAAGCATAAGCAAAGTTTTTACAAACTTGCGCTACCATCACACAATTCTATAAATTCTGTGAGGATTCGTATTATGAAAAAAGATGTTAAAAAAGTAGTTTTAGCCTATTCAGGTGGACTTGATACCAGTATTATTTTAAAATGGCTCCAAGATGAGTATAAATGTGAAGTAGTCACGTTCACAGCGGATATTGGCCAAGGTGAAGAGTTAGAGCCAGCGCGCAAAAAAGCCATCTCTTTAGGCATTAAGCCAGAAAATATTTTTATTGAAGATTTAAAAGAAGAATTTGTTAAAGATTACGTATTCCCTATGTTTAGAGCCAATGCCATTTATGAGGGTGAATACCTTCTAGGAACCTCAATCGCAAGACCTTTGATCGCAAAACGCCAAGCAGAAATCGCAGCACAAGTGGGTGCTGATGGCGTCAGTCATGGTGCTACAGGTAAAGGCAATGATCAAGTTCGTTTTGAGATGGGATATTTGAGCATGAATTCAGATCTTGTCATCATTGCACCTTGGAGAGAATGGGATTTAAACTCTCGTGAAAAACTTCTTGCGTATGCAGAGAAAAACGGTATCAAAATTGAGAAAAAACCAGGTAAATCGCCCTACTCTATGGATGCAAACTTGCTTCATATCTCGTATGAGGGACTCGTGCTTGAAAATCCAGCAGCAGAGCCAGAAGAAGACATGTGGCGATGGACGGTCAGCCCTGAAAAAGCGCCTGATCAATCCGAAGTGATTGAAATTACCTATGAAAAGGGTGATCCAGTCGCACTAAACGGTGTTAAATTAAGTCCTGCCACAATGCTTACCAAACTTAATGAGCTTGGCTGTAAACATGGCATCGGTCGTATCGACATCGTTGAAAACCGTTTTGTGGGAATGAAAAGTAGAGGTTGTTACGAAACACCGGGTGGTACGATTATGCTTCGCGCACACAGAGCGATTGAGAGCATTACACTAGATCGTGAAGCGGCACATTTTAAAGATGAGATCATGCCAACGTATGCGAAAACCATTTATAACGGATTTTGGTTCTCTCCAGAGCGTGAGATGATGCAAGCAGCCATTGATAAATCGCAAGAAACCGTAAACGGCACCGTAAAACTTAAACTGTATAAGGGCAATGTTTCGGTCATCGGAAGAGATTCTAAGACCAACAATCTCTTCAGTGAAGCATTCTGCACCTTTGAAGAAGATGAAGTGTATAACCAAAAAGATGCAGCGGGCTTTATTAAACTTAATGCCCTACGTTTTATCATTAGTGGGAAGAATAAAAGAAATCAAGGCAAAGCTTAAACCCCAGTGGATAAGCCAATTAACGATGAATGGAGTGAAGAAGCGATGATGAATTTAGTCAAAACCGTAACAAAAAGCTGCGAAGTCAGTGGAGAAGAGTTACATGTAATGCTAAATCTCAGAGCGCAAAAAAGGCTCGATTTTGTACTTATTGATATCAGAGAGATGTATGAGTATTCTGAGTCAAGTATCAGAGGAACAGACATTCTTATGCCAACTTCAACCATTCATCAACACATGGACGAACTTAAAAAACTCGCCAATAAGCTTTTGATTTTTTACTGCCATATTGGTGGACGCACAACACAAATGATATTTATTTTACGAAGAATGGGCTTTTCAAACATTGCCCAACTCAGTGGTGGCATTGATGCCTTTCATGGTGAAAAACTGAAAAATGCCCCACTTCCAAAAACGATGAAATAGAAAACTAAAGGATTTTATATGAAAGTTTTATTGATTAAAGATGTTAAAGATTTGGGTAAAAAAGGCGAAATCAAAGAGGTTAAAGACGGTTACGGTCAAAACTTCCTCATTGGTAAAGGCTTTGCGCTTTTGGCGACCAATGAAGTGATGCGAAAATACGAATCAGACCAACGCAAAAAAGCAGCTGCAGAAGCGGAAGAAATCGCCAATCTTAAAGCGATAGAGAAAAAACTTGGTGAATTAAAACTTACAGTCAAACGTAAACTTGGCGCGAATGGAAGTCTTTTTGGTGCAGTGACTAAAGAGGAAATTGCGCATGAACTTAAAGAGCAACACAAAATCGAAATCGATAAAAAAACCGTTGAGCTTGAACATGCGATCAAAACGACGGGTAATTTTGATGTAAGTATTAAGTTAGGACACGGTATTCACGCCACATTGGCGCTTATTATTCTTGGAGAATAAATTCAATGTTTGAAGCAACCACCATCCTTGCGTGTCGCGGCGACAAAAAAGCGGTTATTGGCGGTGATGGGCAAGTCACTTTTGGCAATACCGTGCTTAAAAGTAATGCCACGAAAATTCGCAAACTCTATAACGGCAAAATCTTAGCAGGCTTTGCAGGAAGTACTGCTGATGCGTTTAACCTTTTTGATATGTTTGAAGGTATTTTAGAGCAGAAAAAAGGCGATTTGTACAAATCGGTCATTGAATTTTCCAAAGAGTGGCGTAAAGATAAAATGTTGCGTCGTTTAGAAGCGATGATGATTGTTTTAGATTGTGATCACATTTTCATTTTGAGTGGTAATGGAGATGTGGTGGAACCAGAGGACGGTAAAATCGCAGCAATTGGAAGCGGTGGAAACTACGCCATATCAGCTGCACGTGCACTGGATCGCCACACTAATCTTGACGAAGAAACGATCGTAAAAGAGAGTTTAAAAATTGCTAGTGAGCTTTGTATTTATACTAATGATAACATCAAAACATATGTTTTAGAGAGTAAAGAAGCATGAATTTAACACCCAAACAAACTGTTGCCTACTTAGATGAGTATATCATTGGGCAATTTAATGCAAAAAAATCTATTGCTATTGCCCTTCGAAATCGATATCGAAGATTGAAGCTTGAAGGTGAAATGGCAGAAGAAGTGATGCCAAAAAACATTTTAATGATTGGCTCAACAGGTGTAGGGAAAACAGAAATAGCACGTCGTATGGCAAAAATGCTCTCTCTTCCTTTTGTTAAAGTGGAAGCAAGCAAATATACCGAAGTGGGTTTTGTAGGACGTGATGTTGAGTCAATGGTGCGTGACCTTATGATGGCGTCCATTAATCTTGTCAAAGCAGAACATAAAGAAAAAAATCAAGACGATATTGCTTTACATGTAGAAAAAGCCATCATTGAAAAACTACTTCCCCCTCTTCCAAAAGGTGTGAGTGAAGAAAAAAAAGCAGACTATGAAAAAAGTTATGAGAAAATGCGACAAAGACTTCGTGATGGTGAACTCGATGATCTTAAAATTGAAGTAGAGATTTCGCAAAACAGTAATGATTTAGGGGATTCTTCATTACCACCTGAAATGATTAAAGTACAAGAGTCTTTTATTAAAATATTAGGCGCAGGTCAAGGGAACATTAAAAAAGAGATGAAAGTGAAAGATGCCAAAGAGGCACTTAGAATTGAAGCAAGCGAAAAACTTTTGGATATGGAAGCTGTCAAAAGTGAAGCCAGAGAGAGAGCTCAAAATGGTGGTATTATTTTTATTGATGAGATCGATAAAATTGCCGTAAGCTCTTCACAATCTCACCGAAGTGATCCAAGTAAAGAAGGTGTTCAACGCGATCTTCTCCCTATCGTTGAAGGTAGTGATGTCAATACCAAATATGGAAGCATTAAAACCGACCATATTCTCTTTATTTCAGCAGGTGCATTTCATCTGAGTAAACCAAGTGATCTTATCCCTGAATTACAAGGGCGTTTCCCTCTCCGCGTAGAGCTCAGTTCATTGACAGAAGAGGTCCTCTACCAAATTTTAACACAACCTAAAAACTCACTTTTACGCCAATACCAAGCACTTCTAAAAACTGAAGGTGTTGAACTTGTTTTTGATGATGATGCTATTGCTTCGATTGCAAAAATTGCGCAAATTACCAATGAAAAAACAGAAGATATTGGAGCAAGAAGATTGCATACCATTATTGAAAAAGTATTAGAAGATATCAGTTATACAGCCGATGAGCATTTTGGAGAGATATTACATGTCACAAAAGAACTAGTCCATGCTAAACTCGATGCCATTGTAGAAAGCGAAGATAGTAGTCGCTATATTTTATAAGTAAAGAAGACAAATGACTGAAAAAACAAAAACAGGGTACGTAGCCGTTATTGGCAGACCCAATGCGGGTAAAAGTTCCCTACTCAACTGGCTTGTAGGTGAAAAACTTGCAATGGTTTCACATAAAGCCAACGCGACACGAAAACGTTTAAATATCATCGCAATGCACGAAAATACACAAATTATTTTTATTGACACTCCTGGTATTCATGAACAAGAACGTTTGTTAAACCAATTTATGCTTGAAGAAGCAATGAAAGCTATGGGTGATTGTGATCTCATTCTCTTTTTAGCTCCAGCAAGCGATGCTCTTCAGCATTATGTAGATTTTTTATCCCTTAATAAAAACAATATTCCCCATATGGTTCTCCTTACAAAAACAGACAGTGTTTCCCAAACAGCACTTTTTGACAAGATTACAGAATATCAAGCCTATCAAGATAAATTTGTGGCACTCATCCCTGTTTCAGTAAAAAAAGGAATCTCACAATCCTATCTTTTAGAAGCGATCTCAAAATATATGCCAGAGCATCCTTATCTTTATGACCCTGAAATTCTTACAACAGAGCGCTCACGTGACATTTATAAAGAGCTGATTCGAGAAGCAATTTTCGAAAATACGAGTGATGAAATCCCCTATTTTGCGGATGTAATCATTGATAAAGTAGATGAAAAAGAGACAATCGATAATATTTATGCTACTATTATTGTTGATAAAAAAAGTCAGAAAGGTATTGTAATTGGTAAAGAAGGTCAAACGATCAAAAGAATCGGTTCTAGCGCTCGTTTGCTCATTGAATCCTTGTCACAAAAACGTGTCTTTCTGAAACTTGTTGTTGTGGTGAAGCAGGGTTGGAGTCAAGATAAAGAAATGTTGAAGAAAATTGGTTATATAGTAGAATAAAGTTACTGTAATATCATCGTTATCATAGAGATATAATTATTTAAAAGGGGTTTTTAAAATGGCCGTAACTGAGGATAGACGTTTGAGCTCAGAAATTGTATCAATAGACCCTTTATCGCTCGTCTCCTATACCTATTCAAAAAATGAAATCAAACTTAACAAGCTAGAAAAAAGTGATAAAAATGCGTTTTATACCTCGTATCTGCAAACGCGTGATGTTATAAGTGCTACTATTGATGTAAGTCGTAATATTCCTGACAGCGATCTTAAAGATGCTATTGAAATAAAAGTGTATGATGAATTAGCCCTAGATTCTGCTATTGAATATTCTATAAGTTATATCGAAACTGAATCAAAAGATTCTAAAAATCGCTCTTTTAATATCTTTATTATTGATGCAACCCTTATTCATTCCAAACTCACACCTATTAAAGAAAAAACACGCTATATTGATTATGTTACCGCTGCACCTTTTTTAATTAAAGCGCTTTACCGTAAAAATTTTATTGAAGCTGAGGGAACACACTGTTTTGTCTATTTTCAAAAAGCAGATGCCTTTTTAACCATCTATAAAGGCGGTGAATATATCTACTCGAAATCACTGCACTACTCACTCAAAGAGATCAACGAAAAATTTTGTGAACTCATCGGTGAGCGCATCGATGAAGAAGATTTTTACAAACTCTTAACCAACGAAGGGCTTAGAGCAACCAATAACCAATACCAACAAAGTTTAATGCAACTTTTTGGAGAAATTTTCTTATACATTAGCGATGTTTTAGTCTTTACAAAACGCTCTTATAACATCGATTTTATTGATCGTATCTATCTAGGATCTGAAATTGGTACATTTTCAGGCATTGAAGAGTATGGTAAAAGTTACCTTGGATTAGAATCTTTTGAGTTCAATTTTAGCATCGCTATTAACTCGAAAGAGTGGTACATCGATCAAATTCATATTTTAATGATGCTGAGTGCTCAGCTTTATATGGAAAATCAAGACGATAATCTCAATTTTTCAATCTACAAAAGACCTCCACCTCTTAAATACAGAGCCTCTGGTAAACTTTTAGGCATCATGGCTGCGAGTATTATCTTAAGTCTTGCTTACCCTGCATATCAATTTGCATACCACTCTTTTCTAAGCCTCAAAGCAGTAAAAGAGACAAGTGAATACAATGAGATTTTTCAAAAAACATCTGCAATTAGACAAGAGTTAGCTCAGCTCAAAGCTGAAAAAGAGAAAGTGGATACTTTGGTTAACAATGAGACCACTAAGTTTGAATTTAGAAAAAAACTCTTAAGTGAAATCTATAATAAAAAGATCTCGTACCCAATGAAAGCGTTAATGCTTTTAGAAATCTTCCAACTTTCAAACCAAAATGGCTGCAAAGTTGAAGCCATAGAATTTAAGCAAAAACAACTCAACTTTTTCGTTCGTAATCAAAGTGAAAAAAGGATTACGGAATTTATTCAAGATTTGACAGCGTTAAAAAAATACAGGATCACAACCGATAAAATTATTCAAGATGATAAAATCAAACTCTATACCAGTAAAATCTCTATAGGATTGAACGATGAATAGTATTGATACGCTTATGGATAAAATAGATCTCTACTTCCAAGGTAAAAAAAGTAGTGAGACGTATCTTATTTTTGCTATGGTTTTTACCCTGATTGGCTTTGTATTTTACAGCTATCTCTTTCCTATTACCGAAACCATGCTCAATCAAACCATGCGCAATGCTAAAGAGGTTGAAAAAAAGCTACACAATGAGCAAGCCTATTTGGCTTCTGTTTCACGCGATGGAGATTCGACTTTTTTAATCAGAAAAGTAAAGTCTGATATTGAAAATGCAAAACTTCTTTTAGAAAAAACGACGTTTACCAATGCCTATGTTGATGGCAAGCTCAAAGAGCTCTCATACCTTCTTTTTAATGATGAAAATTGGGCAAATTTTCTACACTCGATTGCACAATTAGCGCAACAATACGCTGTGCGCATTAAGGTCATTGAAAACAAAATCAATGAACCAAGTATTCAGAAAATTGAACAAATTTTAACCCTCAAAGTTGATTTTAGTGGTTCATTTGCCAATACAATGAAATTTATGAATGCCATTGAAGAAAGTGAATTGGTTGTTGATATTTATGAGCTTAATTGCACTGGCCAGAAAAATATTGATGGACAATTTAATATCGCTGTTTGGGGGATGAAGTATTGAAAACATTACTAAAAACGGTTATAGGGTTATGTTTTTATCTCACCATAATAAACGCAAAAGAATCTTTGTCTTTGGGAAGTGAGGTCAAAGAGTATGACAAAATTTTTGAACGTATTGCTGAGCGTAGAGTGGGTGCTGATGTCATGATGATAGATAAGCTTGAAAATCCATTTATTAGTATCACGGCCGATCAACAAAATAGCGATGGCAATGAAACGGCACAACCCATAGTTTATACGTTAGAAGCAACCTTTGATCAAAAAGCAAAAATTAGTGGCACTTGGTATAAACGAAATGAGACGATAGGCTCCTACAAGCTGGCAAAAATTACGCACAATAGTGTTATTCTCCAAAATGAAATTGAAAAAAAAGAACTTGTAATAAGGACAAAAGATGAGAGCAATGTTAAAATATTTTCCAAATAACATTATTGCAATAGCAGCGATATTAGCGATCGCTCTTTCGCCCGTTCACGCTGCTGAAAAAAGTAAGCCATGTGAATATCGCACGTTTAATATCAAAACCAATAACAAAGCTACAAGTGCCGAGCTACTTGCTGAACTTGGAGAAGTGTGTGATTTTAGTATTGTTGTTAAAGATACCGAAGCAGAAAAAGCACTTGCAAAAAACTTAAACGGTGTCAATATTAAAAATCTCTCTTTAGATGAGGTTTTTCAATTGATTATTCAAGACAATGATCTTTTTTACACGTATGACAAAAATTATTTGAAAGTTTCAGCCCTCAGCACCAAGTCTTTTAAAGTAGATTATATCTCCTCCATTCGTGAGGGTAAAGCCGTTATTAACGCTTCTGTAGATGCCACCCCTGTTGAAGCAACAGGGACTGGAACCAAAAACACAACAACCCAAAGTCAAAACTCTATCTCATCCAATGAATCATTTGATTTTTGGAAGACGATTTCAGCAGAGCTTACTTCCGTCTTAAATACAGGCGGGGAAAATTATATAGCATCTTCGCCTATTATCAACGCAAATGCGGGCATGATCACTGTAACAGCAACTAAAAAGCAGTTGGATCGTGTTTCTGATTATATTGATCTTTTGAAAGATAGGCTTCATAGGCAAGTGTTGATTGACGTCTCTATCATCTCCGTTGCACTCAGTAGCAGCAATAAAACAGGTGTAGATTGGAGTCAATTTTCTTTAAGCTTTGGTAGTAACTCTATTTTCAATAATAGTAATCAAGGGGCTTTGTCAACAAGTAACCCAAATACTTTATACAACTCTTCAAGTACAGGTACGGCTAATGCATCAAGTAATCTCAATAGTTTAACCGTTGTTAATGATGCCCTTTTCTCAGTGTCAGGTGTAATTGATTTTCTAGGATCAAGTGGCGATACCAAAGTGATTTCAAGTCCAAAAGTCTTAACAATGAATAATCAACAAGCACTGATTACGGTTGGTGATAATATCAATTACCGAATCCCTGAAGAAACAAGCTCTACTGAAACGAGTTCAAGTATAGCGACAACCTACACCAACTACTCTATTTTTATTGGCGTGCTTCTTAACATCACCCCTGAAATTTCAGAAGACAATGAAATTATTTTACGTATCAATCCTTCTGTCAGTAATTTTAAATATTCCGATGATGATTCTCAGCAAACCAATCCTAGAGAGATTGCCCCAGATACCCAAGAGAAAAAACTCTCCACCGTTGTTAAAGTGAAAGATGGCAGTACCATCATCCTCGGAGGACTGATTGCCTCAACCAAAGGGAAAGAAGAGAGCAGCGTACCACTGCTAAGCAGCATTCCTCTCTTAGGGGAAGCCTTTAAACACTCTGCGGATACCATCGCAACTAATGAGCTTGTTTTTGTCATTACACCGCGCATCATAGGGGTAAAAGGAAGCGATAAAGCAACGCTTAAAGATCTTGGATACAGTCAAAGAATATATGAATAACCAATACAGCGATCTTAAAACTATCTTTGTGGATGGTGAAATCTTTGATTATGTGAATTTGGACAAATCGGCAATAACCTATGACAAATTGGTGCAAACCTTAGATAAGCCTTTAAAGCTGATCTTGTTTTATGGAAAACCAGGCACAGGTAAAACGTTTTTGCTCCAAAAAATTTACAATGACTTAAAGCCAAAAAAACGTATTATTTTTTTTCCACGTCCTTTTTTTGAAGAGAAAGTCTTCATTAAAGCACTTTATGAACATATTTTTGGAAGAACATCTCCTGAGTTTTCCAATTACAATGAATTTTTAGCATTGCTTAGTAAACATATTACGTCTACGGATCAAGCCATTACGGTGTTAATTGATGAGGCGCAGCTTTATCCAACCGATTTGATTGAGAAAATTCGTCTGATGGCAGATTCTCGTTTATTCAAATTTTTGTTTACGGTTCATAAAACAGAAAAAGAGGATTTACTTGCAAAAGATTACTTCCAAACGCGCATTTGGGAGACGATTGAGATAGACAATGCATCACAAAATGAGATTAAAACCTATATCGAAAAAAAACTCCTGTTTCATAATCGTTTTGAATTTTTGAATCTTTTTAGAGATAAACACTATAAATTAATTGCAAAACTTACTGGTGGAAATTTGAGAACGATCAACAAACTTCTCTATAAACTTTTTGAAATTTTAGAGTATTATGATGAGCATAAACCCTCTGTTGTTAAGAGTAATGCTTTACATGTAAAATACCTTGAAATGGCTGGCATTAGTCTAGGGATGATCCATGCTTAGTACTGTTGAAATTGTTGAGCTTGAAAAAAAAGTTTTTCAGTACCGACTTAAGCAGCGTTTGCATTATCTCATTATCGGCTCATCCGTATTCCTCTTTGTACTGGTCGGACTCTTCTTTTACCCTTTAGTGTTAGATGTTTTCAATTCCAAAGAAAAAGAGTCGGCAACCGCGACACTGATGAAAAATGAAATTACAGCTATGGACAATAATCTTTCAACAACTACTGTCGTTGAAGCCAATAACAGCACAGCAAAATACATGCCTTCCACATCCAATAACGAGCAAAAAGCAGATGAAACACTTACGCTTCAGCTACCCATCATTGGAAAAAATAGTTCTGATAAAAAGTCATCCTACCTGCCTGAACCCGTAGAGAAAAAGAGCGCTTTTGGAATTCAAGAAGAAGAACTTGAAAACAGAATTCTTACACGAAAAACACCTAACACCATTAATGATGAGAGTTTTTATCGTAGCAAAGAAGAAAAGATCGATACAATGCTACTGCCCCCACCTCTTTTGGAAGAGCCTAAGCAAAAAGGGGTTATTAAAATTGAAACCCATGAGGTTAACTCCATCCAGTATCTCAAAGAAAAATTTGAAAAAACGCATAGCATTACCTTTGCATTGATGCTTGCTGAAGAGTACTATCTTGCTAAAAACTATAATGAAAGCAATAAATGGGCATTGATTGCCAATAATGTTGATTCTGAAAATGAAAAAAGCTGGATTTGGTTTGCGAAATCCAAAATCAAATTGGGGCATAAAGAAGATGCGGCACTAGCGCTTAAAGCCTATTTGAAAAATAATAAATCGCAAGCGGCGCAAAGTCTGCTAAACCAAATCGCCGTAGGAGAAGTTATTGATTAAAATGAGTTGGTTTCTTTGTATGAGAAATGGTACAATAGCCAAAATTTATCAACTATGGCAGAGACAATGAACGATATTACAACAACCCTCTTAACCTATCTTATTCATAACCGTATTATCGATGAAAACAGTGCTGCCAAAATCAAAGAAGAGACAAAACAAAACAGTCATAAGGTTTTAGGTGAAATTCTTTTAGAGAACAACTTTTTCACCAAAGAAGATCTGCTTATTTTAGTGATAGAGTTTTTTAAAAAAGGGTATTTGAATTTAGAAGATGTGAATGCCAATTTTGCCATTGACAGTGAAAAATTCTTACAAGCTTTAGCTAAAAATCTTAACTATGAGTATCTTGATCTTGACTCGATTGACATTGACTATCGGCTCGCCTCTAAACTCCCTTTTACACAGCTCAAAAAATACAAAGCATTGCCAATTCGCGAAGATGAGATCAATATTTTTGTAGCGCTCAAAGATCCTCTGGATATTAATGCCCAAGAGGGTGTTCAACGAATTTTCCCACGAAAACTACTCAAAGTCATCATCGCTGAGCCTTCACAAATTGATAAATACCTCATTAAAATGGAGCTTGGCGAGAGCATTAAAGGCTTGATTGGCGAGATTCGCAAAGAGATCACCTCCAGTGCTGCTGAAAATCCTCAAGAGTCTTCAGGTATTTTAAAACTGATTGAAATCATTCTTAAAACGTCGATTCTAGCCCGTGCAAGTGATATTCACATTGAGCCTACGGAGAATAACTGTATTGTCCGTAGCCGAATTGATGGAATGCTTACAGAAACGTTCATTTTTGACAAAGATATTTACCCTCCCCTTGCATCACGCATGAAACTACTCTCAAACATGGATATTGCCGAGAAGCGTAAACCTCAAGATGGTCGCTTTTCTGCTACGATCCTTGGGCGCGAGTATGACTTTAGGATTTCAGCCCTTCCTACCATCAATGGAGAGTCGATTGTTATTCGTATTTTGGATAAATCCAAGGTAATGATTAAGATTGAAGATTTGGGAATGCAACCCGCCACGTATGCTAAGTTTGCGCAAGCGATGCGTACTCCTTATGGTATTATCTTTGTAACAGGGCCTACGGGTAGCGGTAAAACAACCACACTTTATGCAGCGCTTAATGCGATTAAAAGTGTGCAAAGTAAGATTATTACCGTTGAAGATCCTGTGGAATACCAACTGAACTTAACACAGCAAGTCCAAGTGAATGAAAAAGCCAACCTTACCTTTGCTTCGGCCCTGCGTTCTATTTTACGACAAGATCCTGATATTATCATGATTGGTGAGGTACGCGATACTGAAACCTTGCGTATTGCTGTTCAAGCAGCACTTACGGGTCACTTGGTCTTTTCAACACTCCATACCAATGATGCCATTAGTGCCGTTACAAGGGTTGTGGATATGGGTATTGAGCCCTATTTGATCAGTGGTTCACTCATTGCTATTGAAGCCCAAAGATTGGTGCGTAAACTCTGCCCTTATTGTAAAACAAAATATACCCTTCCTAAAACGGCCTATGATGAAATAAAAGCATTGCTTCCTGCAGAGTATCAATTTTACAAACATAATGGGTGTGAAAAATGCTCTCAAACGGGTTATTTAGGGCGTGAAATGATCTCAGAGATTCTACCTATTAGTGAGAAAATTTCCAGCATGATCGCCCAAGGTGCGTCTAAAAGCGAAATTAAAGAGCAAGCCCTCAAAGAGGGATTTTTTGATATGTATCAAGATGGTATTACGCGTGCAGCCAATGGCATTACCTCACTGGATGAGATTGCAAGGGTGGCCAAAGGATGAAATATTTTGAAGTGAATTACCTTTTTAAAGGTCAAAAAACTAAAACTGTTGTTAAGTCACCGAACCGTAGCGATGCTATTGCCATTGCAAAAGTTAAAATTCCTGGTGTTATTTTAAATGTTAAAGAGACTTCCGCACCCCTTGAAGACCAACTGAGTGAATTAAAAACGCAGTTTTTAGGCGCGCTTTTTCGTAAAAAAATCAAGATGCCAAACCTCATTGCCGCAATCAGACAACTCAGCGTTATGACCAATGCAGGGATTTCTATTCACGATAGCGTCAAAGAAGTTGCCAATGCCACTGTTGACAAATCACTCAAAGAAATCTTTAACAGTGTCAATGACGATCTCAACTCGGGTCTTAGCCTCACACAAGCCTTAATGAGTTACCGTGAAGAGGTTGGCGATGTGACACTGGCTCTTGTTGAGCTGGGTGAAAGTACCGGTAACATGGCAGAATCTTTGGAAAAACTCGCAGAAATTTTGGAAGAAATTGAAGAAAATAGACAAAAATTTAAAAAAGCGATGCGTTATCCAATTACCGTCGTCATTGCCATTGCCATTGCTTTTTCAATTTTAATGGTTTATGTCGTTCCCAAATTTAAAGATATTTTCTCAAAGCTCAAGGCGGAACTTCCCCTACCTACGAAGATCCTTCTTTTTATGGAAAATCTGATTAATAATTATGGTCTCTACCTTCTTGCGGCGATTTTTATTACCATTGTTCTCTTTAAATATCTTCTAGTGCACAACGAAGAGTTCAAAAAAAAGTATGATCAATATATTCTCAAGCTTTATCTTATTGGTAACATCATCTTTTATGCCACTCTGAGTCGTTTTTGCCTTGTCTTTACCGAGCTTATTCGTGCAGGTATTCCGATCGCTGATGCGTTGGATACAGCCTTGTTAACGCTGGATAACACCCATCTTAAAAAAAGACTCTCGGCGGTTAAAGTTTCCGTTCAGCGTGGTATCTCGCTAACCGAATCGTTTCGTGATACAGGGCTTTTTGAGGGAATGTTAATTCAGATGATTCAAGCAGGTGAGCAAAGTGGTACACTGGATAAAATGCTGGAAAAAGTGACACAATATTTCAAGTCACGCTTTAGCCAAATTATCGACAATATTGCAAGTTATATTGAGCCTATTTTGCTTGGATTTATTGCAGCGATGGTTCTTTTAATGGCACTTGGTATTTTTATGCCAATGTGGGATATGGCAAAAGCGGTTAAATCGTAATCAAAACCCTTGCCTTACATGTAAGGCAAGGGTAGCGCTTAAAACTCTTTAGGAATCGTACAATCCAATTGGTCTTTAAACGTTTCATTGGCTAAGATAATGAGCTCTTTTTGCCCTATTTTGGCGATTAAACATAAAGCACCCAGTTTTTTACACCATAAACGCTCTACTTTGATGCGGTAATCATCCTCTTTTACTTTCGTATAAATGCTCCAACTACGAATACTCTTTTTCTCTTTATACCCTAAAAGATCGATAATCTCTTTATCATCAATTTTGCGCTCAATCACGGAGCGTAGTTGCGTCTCATTCAGCCCTAATCGCCATGCTTTGTAGCCAATCACAATAGCTCTAGCACGCTCAGGGGTAGCGGTTTTTAGTTTATCAAAACTGACGCCAAAATACTTGAGGGCTACAATAATATCTTTGGCTTTAAAAATTTTATCTCGTTCGATAAATTTAGGTGCGTTAACGTTTTCCAATCACTGTCCTTTGTCATAAATACATTAAAATGGCCAAATGGTTTCCATAAATTTGGTACCCCATGGTTTTGTGTTCGTTTGATCAATATCGCCTTCTGTTTTATAGAGAATCTTCGCTTCAGCAATGTATTTAGAATCAATGTTATTGTACTGATCAATATCATACGGGCGAATCACACCGCTCACTTGAATCATCTGTTTCTCACCGTTGATCAATAACTCACGACTCCCTTCAATAAAATAATTGCCATTATTTAAAATTTTAATGATACGTGCTGAAATCGTCGTGGAAAAACTCTCATTTCGGGTGTTTGTTCCTGATCCCGTAAAAGAGTTACTTGATCCTGCGGTAAAGCCAATGTTGCCTACTTTATTGAGTTGCCTCGCCGCATTACCAGCCACGCCCCCACCAGCAGTTGTTATACCTGCACCAAGGTTACTTGAGTTTTCTTTTTCAAGTGTTTTTTTCCCTGTAGAACTTTGGGCTGTATTCTCTGTAATCGTCACGGTTACGACATCATTGATGTGCATTGCTTTAAGATCGGCAAAGAGAGGATTATCCCCTTGACCAAAAAGACTTCCAGGGTTAGGGGTCACATTTTCATTCACGCGCGAAGGAATTTCATCGACATAAACAGGCGCTTTCATGCTAATTTGAGGACTCGCAGGATGTGCAGAACAACCCGCTAAAGCCAAAACAGCTACAAAGCTACATGTAAGAACTCTCATACAACTCCATTTTATTCTATTTTTTACCATTATACTATAAAATGTACGCCTCTAAAGCAAATTAAGTTCCCAAGGAAAAAAGATGTCACAACTCAAAACAAAACTCCAAGATGATCTCAAAGAGGCAATGAAAACCAAAGACAATTTTAAACGTGATGTGATTCGTTTTTTGATGAGTGCACTCAAACAAATCGAAGTCGATGAGCGCAAAGAGCTGAGTGATGCGGACATCATGAAAATCATCCAAAAATCACTCAAACAACGCGATGACGCCTCAACCGCCTTTAAAGAAGCAGACCGAATGGATCTTTACGATAAAGAGATGGCAGAAGCGGCTATTTTAAAATCGTATTTGCCACAACAATTGGATGATGAAGCACTTAAAATCATCGTTCAAAAGCACATTCAATCCAGTGGTGCCACGAGTCTGAAAGAGATTGGAAAGATTATGGCAGGAGTCCTTGCGGAATGCGAAGGTGTGGCAGATGGTAAACGCATCAACGCCATTGCCAAAGAACTTTTAATTTAGAATTCTATTAGAACGCTTATCACGCTTTTAAAGCAAAGCTTTAAAAACTCTGTTAATAAAGAAGGTTTACATGTAAAGATTTTTCTTTACATGTAAACACTAATTTTAGTGATGTTTTTCGATCATCTCCATCGTTTCCATTGCGATTTCCAACTCTTCGTTTGTAGGGATAACTAATACTTTGACCTTGCTATCTGGTGCGCTAATTTGCAGAATATCACTTGAGCGCATTTCATTGAGCAGTGGATCAATTATAATGCCAAAATTCTCTAAATTTTCACACGACTTAAGGCGAACCCCGCTATCATTTTCACCAATACCTCCCGTAAATACGATGCAATCAACACGACCAAGTACTGCACTGTAAGAGCCAATGTACTTTTTCAGACGGTAGTTAAACATATCACGCGCAAGCTGAGCTTTTTCATCGCCCTCTTCTGCCATTTGTGTAATTTCTCGCATGTCGTTGCTTCCGCATATCCCTTTTAAACCACTCTCTTTATTGAGCATTTTATCTAGATCATCGAGTGTCAGCCCACGCTTTCGTGCCAAATAGAACAAAATAGCAGGGTCAATATCGCCACTGCGTGTTCCCATAATGAGCCCTTCAAGCGGCGTTAAGCCCATAGACGTATCCACACTTTTACCATTTTCAATAGCAGCAACACTCGCACCGTTGCCTAAGTGAAGCGTAATGGCATTGAGGGTATTGACATCTTGCTTCAGGTATTTGGCGGCTTCTTTCACAATGTAGCGATGGGATGTTCCATGAAAACCATAACGACGAATGCGTAAATCATCATAATATTTGTAAGGAATCGCGTACATGTAAGCGTATTTTGGCAATGTTGAATGAAAAGCAGTGTCAAAAATGGCCACTTGAGGCACATTAGGGCTTTGGTGCACCGCGACCCTCATTCCTGCTAAATGTCCAGGATTGTGCAAGGGTCCTAGAGGAATCAGCCGCTCAATCTCCGACATGACATACTCATTGACCATCGCAGGTTCTTGAAACGAAGCGCCTCCTTGAACGACACGATGCCCGATGCCATCAAGTTCATTCAGATCCTCAATCACACCCGAGTGAATCAACGCTTGACTCATCCATTTGAGTGCCTCATCATGATCAGGAATAGCACATTTTTGCTCCCGTTTATGCTCAACATCGTCCGCATCTTTGTACTTAATTTTAGCCATCGACTCTTTTTCGCCGATTTGCTCAATCATACCACTGGCGAGAACGGCATTATTTGCCATATTAAAGAGTTGGTATTTAACAGAAGAACTACCCGCATTTAAGACTAAAATTTTCACTTAATATCTCCATCATTGGTTTGTGCTTGAATGGCTGTAATGGCTACGGTATTGACAATATCAGGGACTAAACATCCACGGCTTAAGTCGTTAACTGGTTTTCTAAGGCCTTGTAAAACGGGACCAATGGCAACCGCACCTGAGCTTCTTTGAACCGCTTTGTAGGTGTTATTGCCTGTATTAAGATCGGGGAAGATAAAGATCGTTGCTTTACCAGCGACCTGACTGTTTGGCAGTTTGGTTTTAGCAACACTTGGATCAATGGCAGCGTCGTATTGAATCGGACCTTCGACCAATAAATCAGGACGTGTCTCTTTGACAATTTTGGTTGCAAGGCGAACTTTTTCAACCTCTTCACCCTTGCCTGAATCACCCGTAGAGTAAGAGAGCATCGCGATTTTTGGCTCAATGCCAAACATTTTCGCGGTATCGGCAGAGGAGATAGCAATTTGCGCAAGCTCTTCCGCATTTGGGTCTTGATTGACAGCACAATCGCCATAAACCAACACACGTGTATCCAAACACATAAAGAAAAGGCTCGAAACAATGGAAATACCCGGCTTAGTTTTGATGATCTGAAGCGCAGGTCGAATCGTCTCTTGTGTCGTGTGAATAGCGCCTGAAACCATGCCATCTGCATGTCCAAGATAGACCATCATCGTTCCAAAGTAATTTTTCATCATCATGCTATCGCGTGCCACATCAAGCGCAAGCCCTTTGGCTTTTCGCATCTCGTAAAACGACGTCACAAACTCATCCATAAGCGGAGAATTTAACGGATCGATGATGGTCGCTTTGCTAATGTCTAGTCCAAGACTTGCACTTTTTTGGCGAACCTCTTCTTCAACACCTAAAAGAATAATATCAGCAACATCACGACGCAACAAAATCTCTGTTGCACGCAAAATACGCTCATCATTGCTCTCAGGTAAGACGATTTTTTTACGATCTCTTCTCGCACGCTCAAAAAGTGCATACTCAAACATAATAGGGGTAATAGCGCTTGTGGCTGATTCGGTGTCGATACACTTTTCAATCTCTGTGATATTGACATTGGAAGAGAAAAGTCCCATAGCCAGCGCAATTTTTCGCACACTTTGCGGGGTAATGGTTGCAGGAACCTTCGCAACATTGACTGCTGTATTAAAGGTGCCATCTTCCACACTTAAGATAGGAATGGAGAGATCTTTAAAGCCTGCAACAAGCTTGTTGATGGATTTGTGAGGCATCATACCAGCGGTCAGTAAAATACCTGAGATGTTCGGGTAATTGTTAGAAAAAACCGTACTCAAGCAGCCGACAATAATGTCAGAGCGATCACCTGAAGTGATAACCAAGTCGCCATCTTCGATGTATTCTAAGAAATTATCGAGTTTCATCGCTGCAATTTTGCTCTGTTTGACCACACGTCTGAGATCTTTTTCTTCACCGTAAATGTGCATACAGCCAAGCGCTTTTTTGATTTCAGCGACGGTTGGAGTGTCGAGTTCTGGAACTTCGGGTAAAAAATAGAGCGGTGCGCATTGTAAAGCATCTTGTTTTGAAAGCGCTTTGAGCTCTTCAGCTTCGTCTTCGCCTAAACGATTGACAAAGGTTGCAAAGTGTTGACAGCCTGCACCTTTAATCGCCTCTGCTTCAATCAAAATCTCATCCATCACCTCTTTGACGCTCTTATTTTTGCCTTTGAGGACACCAATAAAAGGGCTACTGAGATTTTTAGCAATGGAGAGATTGATGTCAAAATCAAGTGCTTGCGAAAAGTTAGACTGATTGAGCCCTTCAATGAGAACAAAATCATACTGGCTTTCCAAGATTTTGAGTTTATCAATAAGGTTTTCTAAAACGTGATTGAACTTATTTTCTGCAATTAAGCTTTCAACTTCATGTACCGTATAACCATAGGCATCTTTATACTCCATACCCAGTGCATAATACTCTAACATAAAGTTAATATCTTTATCGGCTCCACTGCCATCTAAAATGACAGGGCGAAAAAAAGCAACTCTCCCAAGACGGCTTTTTAACAGCTCCATAATACCCATCGCTACGATCAGACTGCCCGCTGCTGGCGCAAGCGATGAGATATATAAACTCTTCGTTTTCATCTCACTCCTTTTAAATTATCCCCTATCATACTTTAGATCGTATAACATTCGTATAATAAAATAGGATTTTTAGATAAAATTTGGAGCATCATTCGAAAAAAGTATCACATCTCCCGCATGCGTTTGTTCCGCCAAGGTCTCTTGGAGTTTTGATTTATCACTGAGTATAATCTTCTGCGCTTTTTTTACATGTAAGTCTAAGATCTCAACATTAGCCTTGCCTGTGAGGATCACCAGATCAAAAACAGCGTCTATTTTTTGCGCTAGAGCGGCATTGGCCTCTTCACTGCTTTCAACAATGCCTGGCGTGATGATCACTTTGCGCCCCACGTGCGTTGCAACAAGATCGTATGAGCTCAGCATGCCTTCTAAATTACCATTGTAACTATCATCAATAATAAGCTTTCCACCTGCTTCAATTTTTTGCAGACGATGCTCCACGCCTTGCAGATTTGCAACCGCTTCTTTAATCACAGAAAGTTCCAACCCCAACGCACGCGCAACGTGAATCGCAGCGGCAATATTGATAGCATTAAACGCGCCCAAAAGCTTACATGTAAAGTGCTCTTTAACGCCATCAAGCATCATAGAAAAGCTCAAACCGTGCAATGAGGCTTCAATATCGCTCAACTCAGAGCCAAATGAGAGGATCATCGAGGTTGGTTTAATGTTGGCACTCTCATGCACAAAAGCGTGTTCAAGTCGCGTTGAGTTGATCATCTCCATTTTGGTATTGCGGATGTTTTCAAGCGTTTTAAAGTACTCAATATGCTGTTCTCCAATGCACCCAACCACGGCGATATGCGGATGAACCAGTCGCGCAATCTCATCAATGTCACCTCGCACACGTGCTCCTGCTTCAACGATGTAAACATCGCATACATCAGGTAGTGATTCATTAATGTCTTTGATGATGCCTCCAAGAGTATTGACACTGCGAGGCGTTTTGTAGACCTTGAGTTGGCTGCTTAAAATCTGTGCCAGAAAATTTTTAATGCTCGTTTTTCCGTAACTGGCAGTAATGGCAACCACTTTGAGCTTTGGATTATTCATCAATGTGTGCTGTGCTTCTTTTTTAAACCCTTCAAAAAGGATCTTTTCGTACACCATACTTGCACATTGAGCCACCGCCAAAGGAATGATGATGCCCAGTTTGAAACATGAGGCAAGCATTAAACATAAAAGATCTTGAAACAAGGTTGCTACCATTAAAAAAAGGAAAAAGCGTTTGACGCGTGCCGTCCAAACCAATTTTTTGTCCATCTTTTTTTGCCAAACAAACAGCAGTGCTAAAAAGAGTGCAACAAACGCGTAGAGAAAAATGCCTTCTAAAAGATAGTAACCGATTAAAGGGAGCGCAAAGAAGTATAGATGCCAGTCGTAACGGTTGTAATGAAAGAAAATGCGCTCAAGCCTGTAGCTGTACCACTGCATTGCGGTGATAAAATAAAACCCGATTCCTAAAATAAAACACAGATGTACCACACTTAAAACCATTTGATCCATAACCCTTATCTCTTTTCAAAATCATCAAAGATCACTGCATCGATCTTTTTACATGTAACGTCATGAACCGCTGAAAACAGTGTTCCATCGTAAAGCTTGCTGATAAAAAACTCCAACTCTTCTTCAAATTCAGTGTTGATGACCACTTCAACGCTGCCGTCTTCAAGATTTTTCACATACCCGACATAGTCCAAAGCCTTTGCCACACTGAGCACAAAACGACGATACCCTACGCCTTGAACATGCCCTGTGACATTGAGCAGATAGGTATTCACCATCCAAACTCTCCCAGTGTTTTTTCAATCTGTTTTGCCTGTTTGATAAAAAAGAAGTGATCGCCTTCCATCGCATAAAAATGACTTCCTTTAATGAGAGAGTGCATCTTTTCGCCACTTGAAAGAGGGGTTGCGGTGTCCTCTTTTCCCCAAAACAGAAAGCTTTTGGCTTTACATGTAAGAAATTGCGCACTCAAGTCTTCGTTGACAACGCGTTTGAGAATTTCATACATCACGTTGCTCATTCCTTCCACATCTTTGGTTGCAAAGAAACGGTAGAACGAGCGTGGAGCAAAAGGTTTGAGCATTTTAAAAAGCGCTATTTTTACTCTGATTTTCAAGGATTTTGGCACAAGGATGCCAGCACTGGAGAGTAACACCAACACCTCTGGCTGAAGCAAGGTTGCGACTTTTCCCCCAAAGGAGTGTCCAAAAACGATAAGAGGCTTTACATGTAACGCTTTTAAAAAAACCTGAACAATATCTGCGTAGGTTCCTGTTTCAATGACATCATTAATGGAAGAAGCTCCAAATCCAGGAAGATCTAGATAGAGATGTTGATACGCGGGAAAGCACTTGCCAAACGCCTGCTTCATGATCTCTTTACTGCTTCCCCAGCCATGTAGAAACAGAATCGTTTGAGGTTGATGTTGATTGAGTAGCTCGTAGGAGAGCGCATACGTGCTATTTTGAAATACAATCTCTCTCTTAGCCATCACTCTTCTTTTTCGTGCTAGCGTAGATTTTTTCCAAAATATGAACCGCTTCGCTCATTTTTTCGTATTCGTCCACCGTGATCATCACCGCTTCAAAACGGTTATTTTTCACGATGACGATACGTTTGTTTTCGCCTTTGCTGATGCTTCCTAAGACGGAGCTAAAGTTGCGCACCATGTCGGTTGCTGTCATTATCTCGTTTTTAGCGTAGGTCATTCCATACCTTTGTGCAAAATTTTATGTAATATCTTACATAAACAACACTGTTACTTCCCTTTAGCGGCTTGAATCGAGTTAATATAACGGTACTCTTTGCTCATCGTAATATCTTTGGGTAAGTAGTTTGAAAGCGCTTTAATCACGCTATCAAAATCATCAAAAAGGTAATTTGCCATGCTTCCTGGAATGGGGTTGATCTCATTCAAATAAACTTTGCCCTCAACGACAAAGAAGTCACAACGAATGAGTGCGCCTAAAAAGAGTGGATCGTAAAGCCTCTCAAATGCCTCTTTAATGCCTGCTTCTTCTTGGGCATCAAGCGTGGCTTCATTGACTCTTTTGGTACGTGAAAAGTCCAAGTACTTTTTATCAAAGTCTAAAAATTCCTCTTTTTGAGGCTCTTCGATGATCGAAAATTGAAACGTATCAGTCTTGCACCCTGCAAGATTGTACTCTTTAACGCCACTGATAAAAGGCTCAATTAAAACCGTGTCATCAAATTCAAAGGCAACATCGAGCGCATACTCAAGCTCTTTTTTCTCTTTGACAATACCAATACCAATGGAGCTTCCAAGACGAAGCGGTTTGACAATAAAAGGATACGGAATACGAATCAGCTCATCACTGCCTTTGCGAAGCGCTTGGTAATCGAGCACATTGACACCCACTTCCCCAGCGTAGAGTTTCGTAAAAAGTTTGTTGTAACTGATGCAACTTCCCTCTGTGCGTGGACCAATGTAAGGCACACCAAAAAAATCAAGCATGGAGCTAAGTTTTCCATCTTCGCCATCTCTTCCATGCACAAGGTTAATCATCACATCAAAGGCAACTTTTTCTTCACCCAACATCTTTTTAGCGTAAAAACCACCCTGTTTGAGAAAAAGCGTTTTGTCTTTTTTGTACTCACCACTGCTAAAGCGTTTGGAGGTAATTTTATCGGTCGGGATCAGGTAAAAATTGCGTTCATAATCACAAAAAATATAAACAATGTCGCATTTTAGGACTTTTTTAAGCGCGATGGCACTCACCACGCTAATCTCATGTTCAAAACTTTGGGCGCCAAATAAAACGGCTACAGTCATTTTCTTCCTTTGTTAACTAAGCTTTCTAAGAGCTTCTTTGATCAGTGTTTGGGTATCAACTCCCTGACAGGTGCTCAGGACTTTTTTAATCATCTCTTTCTTAAATCCAAGGCTTTCAAGTGCCAAAGAGGCTTCGATCATGCTTCCAGAGCTGTGATCATCATAGTTTAATTGCAATGAAAAATCACTGAGTTCCACTAAGATACGCTTGGCACTTTTAGGGCCAATGCCCGGAACCTTTTGAAAGGCTTGCACATTTTGACTCACCAAGGCTTGCGCAAAATCATCAGGACTTAAAGTGGAGCAAACCGCCAAAGCCGTTGAAGGGCCAATGCCATTGAGTTTAATCAATGTATCAAACACTTTTTTCTCATTTTCATCGATAAATCCGTACAAACTGTGCTGATCTTCGCGGATAATTTGGCTTACATGTAACGCTATCACATCGGTGGTAATCTTTCCAATGCAGACCAAGGAGACAAAGACTTTATAGGTCAGTCCTGAGGCTGTTTTAATATGAACAAACGTCACCTCTTTTTTAACGACGTGTCCTTCAATTCCTACTATCATTTGTTGCTGTACTCCGTTGAACGCATCACTCTGTGTTCACCCGTTCCCATATCTTTAAGCGTAATTTCACGTGCGATTTCCCGCTCTTTAGGGTTGTACGTGACATCTTTTGGCGGATAAATCAGTCTAAAGCGTACTTCATTAAACTCTTTCCACGCCGAATGGTTGATGATTTTGGCGGAGAATACCTTATTTTGAACGCGATTGAGCTCTTCTCGGTACTCTTGCAACTCCTCTTTTTTATCTTTAAACGTTTGTAAAAAGGTGTTGTAATCAATCACTTTTTCTTGAAAATCTTTGATCTTAGCAAAAAGTGTCACAGGAGGCTCAACGCCGGTTCGCTTAAGCTCCATAATCTTCTCTTTGACCATCTCTGCCATTGGTTTATTTTTATCAATAAACTCTTTTTTAGAACTGAGCTGCCTTGGAAATGCTTTGAGCTCTTCTTCAAGCTTTTCGATCTTTTTATTGATCGACTCAATGAGCTCATTAAACTCTTTAGTCACACTTGGATCAATGATAAATTTGTTATTGGTTCCCTTAAGCTCCGTCACTTCTAAAATTTCCGAAGCCGTTATTTTAGCGTTAGACATAAGATTGTCGATTTTGACAATTTTGGCGATGATTTCACCACCGATCATATGTTTTACATGTACGGTATCGCCAACTACTTTCCCGCCTTCTAAGCGGTCAATTTCAACATCAACACCATTGGCTTCACCACGGTGAACTGCGATGATGATTTTATCGGCTTCAATGTAAGAGCTTTGATGGGTTTGCCCACCAATTTCAGCGATTTTGGCTTTAATTTTAGCGCCACTTCCGATGTTACCGTCCACATGCACTTCAGTGGTCTCCACACTCATTCCCGCACCAATGGCATCTTTTAAAATGTCTTTTTCTTTGATGTTGATCTTGATGTTTGAGCCCAAGCTTGCATCGATAGATCCCGTGGATTTAAAGCTAATCTCGTTAATCTCCATCTGATCTTGAATATCGTAGGTACCTTTGTCAAAATTGACATAACCACCACGACTGGCGATGTATTTGATGCTCGTTTCGCTCTCTTTTTTCGTCAAATTAGGGGTGATCAAGACAGGGGCATCATTGGCTTTTCGAGGCTCTTTCACAGGAATAAAAGCACCCCTACAATTGCGCCCAGGGGTACCAGCTTGCGGTTTAATGTACTCAATAATACACTCATCTTTGTCCACTGCTAAAACGAACCCTCGCTTGGAATAGTCTACTTTTCCATCGCTGCTTTTCGCATTAATTTTCTTTTTATAATGAAAGATCAGATCGTCATTCACACACGGTACTTCATCCACACCTTGACACACAACAAAGGTCTGATTTTGATCAATGATGCCATTAACGCGAATATTGGCAACAATTTTTTTGACCTCTTTGTACATGTTCTGGTCACGAATGCCTACCAAAATACCCGCTTTGATCTTTTTGATCTGAATATCTTCAATCATCTTCTCTTCAAGTTTTGGGGTAAATCGCACATCATTGCTTTTCGCAACCATAGCAATAATCTTGGTAAGGCTTTTATTACCGCTTAGTGTTATATCAGGAAGTGACGTGTGATCGTCCTCTTGATCTTCAATTTTATAAATTTCGATGCGGTAGTGTTGTGTGAGTTTAAGATTGGGATTGAGTAAAAAACCATCATCGTGCAAGAGTTTGAGCTCATCTTCATTCATCTCATTGTTTTCGCTCTTTTCATCACTGTAGTAAGTGGTTGTACGAAGCAGCGTAAACGCAAGATCCGTTACTTTCAGATGGTTCGCAATAGCAACATTTTTAACTTCTTTGATGACATTTGTGGTGTCGATAACGATGGATTTAAATTCAGAGGTTCCACCATCATTTTGATTTGCCCCGTCAGTATGAGTTCCCTTGATTTTGTCAAATAGCCCCAATGTTATGTACCTCAGTTTTTGTATGAGCCCTAATAATGCTCTGAATTAAATATCGACAAATGTGATATAAATGTTGCTTATCTTAGCGAAAAATAGATAAAAATTTCGTTTAAACGTTATTTAGATAAAATTCTAAATGCTTATAAAATCATTTTTCACAAACAGTATCGGAACACTGGTCTCACGTATCTTTGGATTTATCCGAGATATGCTGAGTGCTTCTATTTTAGGGGCTAATATTTACAGCGACATTTTCTTTGTTGCCTTTAAATTTCCCAATCTTTTTCGTCGTATTTTCGCCGAAGGTGCGTTTACACAAAGTTTTATTCCCAGTTTTATCAAATCACCGCGCAAGGCACTTTTTACCTATACCATTTTTTCACGATTTTTACTTTTCCTCATTATCTTCTCATTAATTGTCACAATTTTTAGTGAATTTTTTGCCAAAATGATTGCCTTTGGTTTTGATGATGAAACCGTAGCACTTTCCGCCCCTTTTGTTGCAATTAACTTTTATTATCTGCCGCTCATTTTTTGTGTCACGCTTTTTGGATCATTGCTGCAGTACAAACACCATTTTGCGGTCACGGCTTTTTCAACAGCACTGCTGAACATTGGCATGATAGCAGCACTGCTTTTATTTCAAAATTATGACCGTAAAACAATTGTGTATGCTTTAAGTTACGGTGTTTTAGTCGGTGGACTTTTGCAAGTCATCGCACATCTTTTGGCGCTTAAAAAAGATCGCTTTTTCAAATTTTTAGCCCTTGGGTTTAAGTACCGCCACAAAAAAGATGCGGCATTAGAAGAGAGTCGTAAAAGCTTTAACCGCTCCTTTTGGCACTCAGTTATTGGCAATTCAACACCGCAAATCGTCTCGTTTGTTGACACCACGCTGGCAAGTTTTCTCGTGACAGGTAGTATCAGCTATCTTTACTATGGGAACCGTATTTTTCAACTTCCGTTGGCTCTTTTTGCGATTGCGCTTACGACGGGACTTTTTCCTAGAATGACCCGCTTACTCAAAGCAGACAAAGAAGAAGAAGCTTCCAACCTTCTTTCTCAAGGTTTTTGGCTGTTAGCGTTTTTACTCACGACCTCCACATTGGGAGGCTTTATGCTCAGCGATGAAATCGTTTGGTTACTCTTTGAGCATGGCTCATTTTCAAAGCAAGATACCGCCAATACAGGGTTTGTGCTTGGGATGTACATGATCGGACTGATCCCTTTTGGGTTTTCTAAACTTTTTTCATTGTGGCTGTATGCGAGGATGCGCCAAAAAGAGGCGGCCATCATCGCGATGTACGCGCTTGCTGCCAATCTCATCTTCTCCTTTTCGCTGATCAAGCCCATGGGCGCCGCAGGACTAGCGC
Organism: Sulfurospirillum multivorans DSM 12446; assembly: GCF_000568815.1. Classification (NCBI taxonomy): domain Bacteria; kingdom Pseudomonadati; phylum Campylobacterota; class Epsilonproteobacteria; order Campylobacterales; family Sulfurospirillaceae; genus Sulfurospirillum; species Sulfurospirillum multivorans. Next base: position 1,433,313 of record NZ_CP007201.1, on the reverse strand, counting down.
TTGCCGGTTCCTTGTCGGCGTTTGTTTTGCTCTTTTTTACCCTTCGCTCGTTTGGGCTAGCGAAGTTTTTTGCTATACTGTATAGTAAAAAAACACTTATATTAGTAGCGCTCCTTCTTGTGGAATGGGGCATTTTACGCTATGCAAAGGAACTTATTCATGTTTATATATGATTCGGTACAGAAGAAAAAGGTACCGTTTATTCCCCTTAAAGAAAACGAAGTTAAAATCTATGTCTGCGGACCAACGGTCTATGATGATGCGCACTTAGGACATGCTAGAAGTGCGATTGCCTTTGATCTTTTGCGTCGCGTGTTTACAGCACTAGGGTATACCGTCACGTTTGTTAAAAACTTCACCGACATTGATGATAAAATTATTCATAAAATGAAAGAGAGTGGTAAATCACTCGAAGAGATCACCTCCTTTTACATTGAGCGTTATAAAAACGAGATGCACGCTTTACATGTAAACGATGCCGACATTGAGCCAAAGGCGACGGAGAGCGTTGCGGAAATCATTTCGTTTGTCACCTCAATGCTGGATAAAGAAGTCGCGTATGCAACCAGTGATGGTATCTATTTTGATACGGCAAAAGATGCTAAGTACCTCTCCTTAAGCCACCGAATCCTTGAAGATGATGCCTCCCAATCACGGGTAAAACAAAAAGAGGAGAAAAAAGACCAAAAAGATTTTGCACTGTGGAAATTCTCCAAAGCCAATGAACCAAGCTACCCTGCTCCTTTTGGTGTGGGACGTCCTGGCTGGCACATTGAATGTTCAGCGATGATTGAAAAACACCTTGCTAGCAGTGGTGATTTTCAGATCGATATTCACGCAGGAGGCGCAGATCTCCTCTTTCCTCACCATGAAAATGAAGCGGCGCAAACGAGGTGCAAAAGTGGTCAAGAATTGGCAAAATACTGGATGCACAATGGCTTTGTAACGATTAGCGGTGAGAAGATGAGCAAGTCTCTTGGCAATAGCTTCTTTCTCAAAGATGCCTTAACGATTTACAGCGGCGAAGTGCTTCGTTTTTACCTGCTTGCAACGCATTACAGGGCTAATTTCAACTTTGCAGAAGAGGATCTTCTCAACACAAAAAAACGTCTTGATAAACTCTACCGTCTCAAAAAACGAGTCTTTGAAAGCACGCCAAGTGAAGTTTTGATGAGTTTCAAAGAGGCAATGCTTGAATCTTTGAGCGATGATCTCAACATCTCAAAAGCCTTAGCAAGTTTGGATGAGATGATCTCCTCAGCCAATGAAACGCTTGATACCAATCCCAAAGACAAAGTGCTCAAAGCCACAACCCATGCCAATTTACAGTGGATCGAATCCCTTTTGGGCATTGGACTGTACAATCCTTACATGTATTTTCAAATTGGGGTGAGTGAGGCCGAAAAAGAGGAGATTGAAGCATTGATCGAACAGCGCACTGTTGCTAAAAAAGCGAAAGATTTTGCCAAAGCGGATGAGATTCGCACGCTTTTGGAAGCCAAAGCGATTCAACTCATGGACACAGCACAAGGAACACAATGGGAAAAGGTCAACTAAATGCTCAGTATTAAAGGTGTTCTCGCACGGTTTTTTCCTTTTTTTAAAGACTATATTCCCTACTTTCTTTTAGCCATTTTAGGCATGGTGCTTTCCAGTGGTGGAACGGCGTATTCGGCGTATTTGGTGAAGCCTCTGTTAGATGAAATTTTCATCGCCAAAGATAAAGAGATGCTGCAACTCTTACCCTATGCGATCATCGCCGTTTACGCAACCAAAGAGGCGGGGCGTTATATGCAAGTTTACTTTACGGCGTATATTGGGCAAGATATTATCAAACGTTTTCGTGAAAACATTTTAGAAAATCTTTTAAAACTCGACCTCACGTTTTTTCATGAGTACCGAACGGGCGAGCTTATCAGTCGTAATACCAATGATGTTGAGCGTGTTAGAACCGTCGTTTCCAATCTTATTCCTGAATTTTTACGCGAGACATTGACTATTTTTGGGCTTGTGGGCGTTGTCATTTATCAAAGCCCTGAGCTTGCTTTTTATGCGTTGATTATCATGCCGTTGGCTATTTATCCGCTCAGCAAACTTTCAAAACGCATGAAAAAAGTTTCACGCGCTTCCCAAGAAAAAGTCTCAGACATTACCGCAAAACTGAGTGAAATTTTCAACAATATTGAAATCATTCAAGCCAATAATGCCCAAGGCTACGAACATTCACTCTTTAAAAAAGACAACGAACGCTATTTTAAACTTACAATGAAATCGGTTAAAGTCAATGAACTCGTCAGCCCCATTATGGAGACACTAGGCTCCATTGGTGTTGCAGTTGTCATTATCGTTGGTGGCAATGAAGTCATCGATGGTACGATGAGTGTGGGCTCCTTTTTCTCCTTTTTAACGGCTCTTTTTATGCTCTACACCCCTATCAAAAAGATCTCAGGGCTTTACAATAAGATGCAAGATGCCATTGTGGCAAGCGAGCGCATTTTCTTCTTGTTGGATCAAATCCCTTCTATTACCGATGGGAAAGAAGAAATTCCTTCCAAAATTGAGACCATCACCTTTGAGAATGTTTCGCTCTCATACGGCGAAAAACAGGCTTTAAAAGAGGTAACACTTGAGGCAAAATCGGGCGAAATGATCGCACTCATTGGTGATAGCGGTGGCGGAAAGAGTTCGCTTATGAACATGCTGATGCGCTTTTACGACCCGAGCGAGGGGAGTATTTGCATTAATGGAAAGAATCTTAAAACATTCACGTTGCACAATCTTCGCCATAATATTGCGATGGTCACACAGCGCGTTTACATTTTTCACGACACCATTGCAGCGAACGTGGCGTATGGCAAAGAGGTTGATGAAGCCAACGTCATTGATGCGCTTCAAAAAGCCAATGCGTACGAGTTTGTACAAAATCTGCCGCTGGGAATTCATACCCATTTGGATGAATTTGGCACCAATCTCTCAGGCGGTCAACGCCAGCGCATCGCCATTGCACGCGCCATTTACACCAATCCTCAAGTGCTTATTTTGGATGAAGCCACCTCGGCACTTGATTCACACAGTGAGCAAAAAATCACCGAAGCGATTGAATATCTGATTAAAGACAAGATTACCTTTGTGATCGCGCACCGTTTGAGCACGATTAAAAAAGCAGATAAAATTGTCCTGCTCAAGCACGGTAAAATTTCTGCCATTGGCAGCGACGAAGAGCTCTTAAACAGCTCCAAAGAGTACCTCAATCTAAAAGGTCTGCAACACTAAAACTGCCCAAAAATCAACCATCTTTTATCTTTAATGGGGTATAATCGCGTACTTAATATTGAAGGAAATCGAAGATGGTTGATTATTTTGGTTTGATGAAAAAATGTATGTTTAACTTCTCGCCAGAGAATGCACACCATATCGCAGAATTTTTCTTTAAACAGGGTGCTAATTTAACACCTTTTATCCTTACACCTTTAGCAGAGCACTTTCTCATCCACGATAAACGCCTTGAACAGCAGCTTTTTGGTAAAACCTTTCTCAATCCTTTGGGTCTCGGTGCTGGTTTTGATAAAAATGCCACGATGATTAAAATGCTCACTGCCCTTGGATTTGGACATATCGAGTATGGCACGATTACGCCTGAGCCACAAAGCGGTAATGCACAACCACGCCTGTTTCGTTTTGTCGAGCAAGAGTCCATCCAAAATGCGATGGGGTTTAACAATGAAGGCATGTACAAGGTCGGCAAACGACTGGAAACCCTCTACCCTTTTGCAACGCCTTTGGGTGCGAACATTGGAAAAAACAAAATAACAACGGCAGAAAATGCGCTTAAAGATTACGAAAAGTTGATTCAGCGTTTTAAAGATTTGAGCGATTATTTGGTCATCAATATCTCTTCGCCTAATACCCCAGGTCTTAGAGATTTGCAAAATGAGCAGTTTATTAAAGATCTTTTTGTAATGGCAAAAGAGCTTACATGTAAACCTGTTTTACTTAAAATTGCGCCTGATCTTGCGATGGATGATGCTTTACATGTAAGCTCAACTGCGCTTGAAAATGGTGCTGCGGGTATCGTGGCAACGAATACAACGATTGACTACTCCTTGCTTCCCAACGCCAAAGATTTTGGTGGCATTAGTGGTAAAGTGTTGTGTGAGAAAAGTTTTGCGATGTTTGAAGCACTCGCTAAAGAGTTTTACGGTAAAACAACCCTCATTTCCGTCGGTGGCATTGATTCAGCCGATGAAGCGTACCGAAGGCTTAAAGCGGGAGCGAGTTTGATCCAAGTCTATTCAGCCTTCATTTTCAAAGGACCTTCGCTCAATCGAGCGATCAATTTAGGCATTTTAGAGCGTATGGACAGAGATGGATTTACGCATATTAACGAAGTTATAGGAAGCGACAGGAGATGATAACAGATGAAAAAGGTACTACTATTTTTAACATTTTTAGGAGCATTGATGGCTAATTCACTTCCTGAGCACTTTACCAAAACCTTGGAGAATGGTCTACAAATCGTTGTCATTCCCATGCACAATAAAAGTGATGTCATCACAACAGACATTTTTTACAAAGTCGGCAGTGGTAATGAAATTATGGGAAAAAGCGGCATTGCTCACATGCTGGAGCATCTCAATTTTAAATCCACCAAAAACCTCAAAACGGGTGAATTTGACGAAATTGTCAAAGGCTTTGGAGGGGTGAATAACGCCTCTACAGGGTTTGATTTTACACACTACTACATCAAAAGTTCCTCCAAGAATTTGCCAAAATCGTTGGAACTTTTTGCAGAACTGATGCAAAATCTCAAACTCTCCGATGAAGAGTTTCAACCAGAGCGCAATGTGGTACTCGAAGAGCGCCTTTGGAGAACCGATAACTCTCCGATTGGGTATCTCTACTTCAGACTTTTTAATAACGCATTTACCTATCATCCGTATCACTGGACACCAATTGGGTTTAAAGACGACATTAAAAACTGGAGCATTGAAGACATTCGTAGTTTTCACGCTAAGTATTATCAACCCTCAAATGCTATCGTTGTTGTAGCAGGCGACATTGAACCTGAAGAGGTTTTTAGCAACGTTACCAAATACTTTGGTGAGATTAAAAACGCGACTTCTGTTCCAGCAGCGCATCATCAAGTCGAGCCACAGCAAGATGGCGCAAAACGTCTGCTCATTAAAAAAGAGAGCGAAGTGGAAATGGTGGCAATCGCCTACAAAATCCCTAACTTTGCACACAAAGATCAAGTCGCATTATCTGCTTTAAGCGAACTTCTAAGCAGTGGAAAGAGCAGTAAACTTCACCGAATTTTGGTTGATGAAAAAAAACTGGTCAATCAAATCTATGGTTATGCGATGGAAGCCAAAGACCCTTCTGTCTTCTTGTTTTTAGCCGTTTGTAACCCTGGTGTGAAAGCGGAGAGCGTTGAAGTAGAGATTTTAAACATCATTGAAAGCCTTAAAAAAGGCGATGTGAGTGATCGCGATATTGAAAAGATTAAGATCAACACACGAGCCGATTTCATACACAATTTAGAGAGTTCAAGCGAGCTTGCAACGTTGTTTGGCTCATATTATGCCAAGGGGAACATCTCCCCATTATTAACCTATGAAGAAGGCATCAATGCGCTGAAAAAAGAGGATATTATCAAAGCTGTCACGACCTATTTGGTTCCACAATCATCCACAACTGTGATATTAAGAAAGGATTACTAACATGCAACAGGCGTTACTAGGAGCGATGACCGCGCTTATCACTCCGTTTAAAAATGGAAAACTCGATGAAGTTCAATACGCAAAACTGATAGAAAGACAGATTAAAAATGGCATCGACGTTGTTGTTCCTGTAGGAACGACTGGAGAGAGTGCAACACTGGATCATGACGAACACCGTCGCTGTATCGAAATAGCCGTTGATGTCTGTTCACACAGCGATGTTAAAGTGCTCGCAGGGGCTGGAAGCAATGCAACGCATGAAGCGATTGGTTTGGCAAAATTTGCCCAAGCCCATGGCGCACACGGCATTCTCTCCGTCACACCATACTATAATAAACCAACGCAAGAGGGGCTGTTTCAGCACTACAAAGCGATTTCGGGTTCTGTAGATATTCCTGTGCTGTTGTACAATGTTCCAGGACGAACAGGGTGTGATTTACTTCCCGATACCATCTTTAGACTTTTTGAAGCCTGCCCCAATATTTACGGGGTAAAAGAAGCCACAGGTTCGATTGATCGTTGTGTTGATTTGCTCGCACACCAACCCAAACTTTCCGTTTTTAGCGGTGAAGATGCGATTAACTACCCTATTCTCTCCAATGGTGGATCAGGCGTTATTTCAGTTACGTCCAATATCTTGCCTGACCAAATTGCAGAGCTCACGCATTTAGCACTCAAAGGTGATTTTCATGGTGCAAAAGCCATCAATGACTCACTCTATGAGATCAATAAAACACTTTTTTGTGAGAGTAACCCTATTCCGATTAAAGCGGCGATGTACATTGCAGGATTATTGGAGAGCTTAGAGTACCGCTTACCCCTGTGCGCACCGAGTAATGAGAACATGAAACGTATTGAAAATACGCTCAAAAAATATACGATCAAAGGATTTTAATGAAGGGAAAAACACTTGTCATTAGTGGCGGTACGAGAGGTATCGGACAAGCTATTGTGTATGAATTTGCCAGAGCGGGTGTAAATATTGCGTTTACCTATAACTCCAATGAAGAGATTGCAATGGAGCAAGTCAAAGATTTGGAGGCAAACTATGGCATTAAAGCCAGAGCCTACGCCCTTAATATCTTAGAGCCAGAGACCTATAAAGACCTCTTTTTAGAGATCGATAAAGAGTTTGATCGTGTCGATTATTTTATCTCCAATGCCATCATCTCGGGGCGCCCTGCTGTCGGCGGATACACGAAGTTCATGAAACTCAAACCTCGTGGTATTAACAACATTTTCACCGCAACTGTTAATGCTTTTGTTGTGGGAGCACAAGAATCCGCCAAACGTATGGAAAAAGTGGGTGGCGGAAGCATCATCTCTCTCTCCTCTACGGGCAATCTGGTTTACATCGAAAACTATGCAGGTCATGGTACCGCCAAAGCGGCGGTTGAGACGATGGTACGTTACGCCGCAGCGGAACTTGGCTGTAAAGGCATTCGTGTCAATGCGGTCAGCGGTGGCCCCATCGAAACCGATGCTTTGAGAGCGTTTACCAACTACGAAGAGGTACGTGATGTTACCGCAAAACTCTCTCCTTTGGGACGCATGGGTCAACCACAAGACCTAGCGGGTGCATGTCTGTTTCTCTGTTCAGATAAAGCTTCGTGGATCACAGGGCATACCATGCTTATTGATGGTGGAACGACGTTTAAATGATGAACCTACCTAACGCACTTGCAAGCATGAGGATCGCCTTAGCACCCCTTATGTTTATTTTTTTAGTCAATCGCGATTTGAGTCTCTTTTCAGGTTTACATGTAAGCTGGATAGACTATTTTGCGACACTCATTTTTGTCATCGCAAGTGCGACGGACTTTTTTGATGGCTACATCGCACGCAATTGGAATCAAAAAACACAACTCGGTGCTATTTTAGATCCATTGGCCGATAAAATGCTCACTCTAGCCGCTTTTTTAGGACTAATGATGATCGATCGTGCTAATCCTTGGGCGATTTTTCTCATCCTCACACGTGAATTTTTCATCACAGGACTTCGTGTGGCTGCGATGGGTGAAGGCAAAGACATTGCAGCCAGTATGGCGGGCAAAGTCAAAACCGTTCTTCAGATGATCGCCATTGGTTTTTTAATGATGAACTGGCCATATGCGAACCTCCTTTTGTGGGCAGCTGTGGCACTGACACTTTACTCTGGCTATGAATACATCATCGGCTATACCAAAAAAGGAACCAATTAATGGGAACACTTACCTCCATTCTGGTTCTCTCGTTTCTCATTTTTTTCCACGAATTGGGTCACTTTTTAGCGGCACGTTTTTTTGGCGTGCATGTCGAAGTTTTTAGCATTGGATTTGGCAAAAAAGTCTTCACAAAAGTGGTTGGAAAGACGGAGTATTGCCTTTCTCTCATTCCTCTAGGCGGTTACGTGCAGATGAAAGGACAAGACGATCGCGATCCAACCAAAATCAGTTATGACGCCGATAGCTACACGACCAAAACGCCATGGAAGCGCATCATCATCCTTTTTGCAGGTCCCTTTGCAAATTTCTTACTCGCCTTCTTACTTTTCATCGCCATTGGCTCCATGGGTGTTACCAAATTTGCTCCGATTATTGGTCAAATTAGCCCAAGCTCACCCGCACTTGAAGCAGGTCTTCAAGAAAATGACCGCATTGTGATGATCAACGGCACGCTCATTGAGGCGTGGGATGAAGTGAGTCAGCTGATCCAAGAGAGCACGAGCAAACTCGAAGTCAAAATCGAGCGTTTAGGCAGTGTCCAAACTCTTCTTTTAACCCCAAAAATCAATGAATACCAAAATATGTTTGGCGAGACCAAACAGAAAAAGATGATCGGCATTGCACCGAGTGGAAAAACAATGGAAGTCGTCTATGGCATCAGCGAACTTCCAAACTTTGCGTGGGAACAGACGGTTAAATCAACCACGCTTATTTTGACCAGTCTTCAAAAATTGATCGAAGGCGTTGTCTCTCCCAAAGAGTTAGGTGGCATCATCTCTATCGTTCAAGTCACGTCTGAAGCGAGTGCCGCGGGTCTTGTCGCACTTTTTGCGTTAACAGCGCTTATTTCAGTCAACCTTGGCGTGCTCAATCTTTTGCCGATTCCTGCCCTTGATGGCGGGCACATTATGTTCAATCTGTACGAGCTTATTACTAAACGAGCACCGAGCGAGCGGGTTCTTACCAGTATGACAACCGCGGGATGGATGTTGCTTTTAAGCCTGATGGCATTGAGCATTTTTAATGATATTTACAGGCTAACCAATGGAAGCTAAAAATTTCGTAACCACACTGGATGAAATTCTCACACGCGTTGAAAAAGCGCGTTTGAGTGTCGATCAACACCTGATTGTGAAGATCGTTGCGGCGAGTAAAAGTGCCGATCCTTCGATGATCGAAGCCATGTATAACGCAGGGCAACGCTGTTTTGGCGAAAATAAAATCCAAGACATGAGTGACAAAGTTCATGCACTCGCTCATCTTCCACTCGAATGGCATTTTATCGGGCGTTTACAAACCAATAAAATCAATCAGCTCATCGACTTAGAGCCTTCGTTAATGCACTCTCTAAGCTCCTTAGAACTCGCGCAAGAGATCGACAAACGTTTACATGTAAAGAATAAAACAATGAATGTTTTACTTCAAATCAACAGTGCGTATGAAGAGCAAAAAGCGGGTGTTATGCCTGAAGAGGCAGTAGAAGTGTATGAACAAATCGCGCTTACATGTAAACACCTTCAACTTAAAGGTGTCATGAGCATTGGCGCGCATAGCGAAGAGACTGCTATCATTCAAAAGAGTTTTGAAACCACCCATAAAATTTTTGAATCACTCCAAGGTCATGGTGCAAAATACTGTTCTATGGGCATGAGTGGGGATTTTGAACTTGCCATCGCTTGTGGGTCAAATATGGTTCGTTTAGGAAGTATCCTATTTAAATAGAGTTCTTTACAGAACTCTTAACACGCTTTTAAAGCAAAGCTTCTTAAGCTACGTTAACACTGGGTTTTCCTCAGCGGAAAGCTCACGCACCCTTGGCGCTTTTATTTAAATAAGTTCTCTACCTTTTTTAAAGGAGATGATCACATGTCACACCTCACTTCACGAGAAGGTTACACGCACCTCATTGAGCGGCTCAACCACTTTCCTTTGGGTGCGCCTCCCTCTCAAACCCTCCATAAAATTCTAAGCCTTCTTTTTACGCCCAAAGAAGCCGAACTTGTTGCTCTCCTTCCCATCAAACCTTTTAAAGCAGAAATCGCCGCGCAAAGCTGGAGCGTCAGTGTTTTGGAAGCCCACAAAATACTCGATACACTCTGTTCCAAAGCACTTTTGATCGATATTGAACAAGAGGGAAGTTCTACCTATGTGCTCCCTCCTCCGATGGCTGGTTTTTTTGAGTTTAGCTTGATGCGCACAGGCGGACATGTTGATCAAAAATTGATCTCAGAACTTTTTTACCAATACCTCAGTGTTGAAGAGGAGTTCATCAAAGCGCTCTTTACGGGTGAAACCAAACCAGGGCGTACTTTTGTCAATGAAAATGCGCTCTCGCCTCAAAACAGTCTGTATGTGCTTGATTATGAGCGTGCTTCGCATATCATTGAGAGTTCTAAATTTATGGGTGTGGGACTCTGTTATTGTCGTCATAAAAAGCAACATTTAGGAACGGCTTGTGATGCTCCGCTGGAGATTTGTATGACGTTTGGTCACACAGCACACTCGCTCTCCAAACATGGCTATACAAGGCTCGTAGAAAAAAGCGAAGGGTTAGAACTTTTAGAGCAAGCCAGAGAATATAAACTGGTGCAATTTGGTGAAAATGCACAAAATGGGGTCAATTTTATCTGCAATTGTTGCAGCTGTTGTTGCGAAGCACTCACCGCCGCGCGCCGTTTTGCCTTTTTAAATCCCGTAGAAACCACCAATTTTTTACCCCAAATGGATCTTATTACATGTCATGGTTGTAGCCAATGTGCTCAAGCCTGTCCCGTAGAGGCTATCTCAATGGTTTCAGCACACGATCCGCAAAAGCCAAAGAGACTAAAAGCTACGTTAGATGAGAGTCGCTGTTTGGGTTGCGGTATTTGTGTTACTGCATGCAAAGATCATGTCATCTCTTTAAAAGAGCGTGCTAAACGCATCATTACCCCCGTTAACGCTGCGCATAAAACAGTGATGATGGCGATAGAGCGAGGGAAACTGCAAGATCTTATTTTTGATAACCACGCACTCTGGAATCACCGCGCAATGGCAGCAATTTTGGGCGTGCTGCTTAAACTTCCACCCATCAAACAGATCATGGCAAGTGAGCAGATCAAATCGCGTTATTTTGCAAAACTTTTGGCGGATATTAAATAATAAGAGAATACAAATTCTAGGTACTCTCCTCTTTACATGTAAAAAATTAATACTCTTTTGGACTGAGTAACTTTTTATAGTAAGTACCTGTAGTGTAGAGTGCTGCAACAGGATTGTGCCCTAAAACACGATCTTTTACGACAAGATAGGTTGTCGTCGCTTTGGCGTATTTGATAAACAGTGAATCGTGCCCGACACACAACCCCATAATGACATTGAGATCCGTCTTGGCTTTGTTTAAATACTTGGCTTGAAGGACAGGATTGCACATCGGCTCAAACGTATTAGGGCGAATTTTTTGCTCTTCTTTGAGTCCTATTTCGCATTTATCGCGTGAGCCTACTTTACAGATTGCCATAAAAACATCAAAGCCATTGACTTTGAGAATCTCAGCAAAAATTTTAGACTCAGCCGCTAATCCAACACACGAAGCTATGCCAATCTTTTTAGCACCAATGCGTCTTGCAAAAGCAAGTATCTCTTCGACACGTGTGAGTTGTCCATAATACTCACCCTCAATGTCAGCCGCCGCCATGGCAATTTTGCGGTCAATCCCCTCTTCTTGGTAGCACTCAAGAGACTCTTCGAGCATATCCTCATCAACATTGGTCGTCAAACAAAACTTAGGGTAACGGCTCTCGTGTTTATGGCAGTTCAGCGTTCCACACTCAGCACAACTGAGCTCTTTTTCATCTTTATTCATTGTCTAAACCTTTAGAATTTATAATGACAATTATAACGTAAACGAAAGACTAAAATTGACCGTTTAGGGTTACATGTAAAGATATTTGCCATAAAGGCTCAGGTAAACCCCAAGTAACTCTTTCAGTCCTTGACTCAGCAAAGCGTTTTCTTCTTCGTTAAAGAGAAATTCCAAAAGCTTCACATGTAAAGATTCTCCAAAAACCACTAACCGCTCTGGTGTGAAGTTTTGCACATCTTCTTTACCTAAGACAAAAAATAGCGCAAGGGCGCGATTGAGTCCTGACACATAGGCTAAAAGGTTTTCATAGATGCTTTTTTCCACGGGTTCGAGTTGGGAAAGAAAAAGGTCTAATGAGACGTTCAAAAACCCTTTCTTTTTAGGAAAATTGACGCTTAACAGTGTCATAAAAAGGCTTTTCTTAGCTTCTTGCAGTGGTTTAGGAAGAGCAGACTCAAAAGCAGCATCTAGCGCTTTTGTTCCCTCAATAAAGCCAGAAGGAGCACAAAACCCTTGTCGGGACATTAAAGCGCTGATCTGTACTTGCGTAAATTTAGTGGGCGTGTAAAGCTCTAAGGAAGTAAGGTTTTGCACTAGTAATTCATAAAAAGCGCGTTCTTGTTCGCCTTGACTTTTGGCTAAATATTCGGTTAGGTAAAGGATCTCTTTTTTCATGCCTCCATTCTGCCAAAGCGCAACTGAAAAAGTGCTATAATGCCAACTCTTTTTAAGGAGACACCATGATTCACCTCTCTGCTTTTTTTGCGATTTATGTCAAATTCTTTTTTATTATGACGCCCTTTTTTGTCACGACCATCTTTTTGTCGATGACCAAAGGGATCAGTGAAAGTGACAAAAGACGCCTTGCAATCAAAGTAACCTTGGCGATTGCGATCAGCTGTATGATTATTCTCTTTTTTGGCAAATACATTTTTGAACTTTTTGGCATAACGCTGGATGCGTTTCGCATTGGGGCGGGCGCACTTTTGTTTCTTACCGCTGTTGATTTGGTGCAAAAAGATGTCAATGCTGAGCCTACATGTAAAGCTGACATCCTCAAACATGCCGTTGTGCCTTTGGCGATTCCCGTCACCGTAGGACCTGGAACCGTGGGTGCGCTGATGGTTATGGGTGCCGATATGGAGGGTATTGAAGACTTGGTGCTTGGTTCAAGCGCACTGTTAGGAGCGATTTTTAGCATTGGTGTGTTGCTCTATCTCTCTGGGCACATCGAACGACTGATCGGGCGAACAGGACTGATCGTGTTTAGTAAAGTCACAGGGCTTGTGCTCTCAGCACTTTCGGCGCAACTCATCTTTACAGGCATTAAAAACTTTTTACACTAACCTTTACATGTAACGCTCTGTTTACGAGATGCTTGCTTTGAGCATCTTGTAAATAGTAGGCGTACTCGCAAGATCGATCGCTTTAAAATCATCCAAATTAGCGATGGTTGTATCGGCATGAAAGTCTAATAAAAGCCGTGTCATCGCCTCTTTTCCTGAACTAGCACAGTACATTAACGCCGTTACGCCATTGTCATTTTGGCTGTTGAGCTCAATGCCCGCTTTCACCAAAAGCTCTACACAGGTAAAATCCCCACCAAAACAGGCATTCCAAATGGCGGTATTGCCATCGATATTTCTAAGTTCCAGATCCACACCTGCTTCAATGAGTTCCGTAGTCACAGCCGCATTGCCTTCGCGCACCGCTTTCATCAGGGCAGAATTGCCATACTTGCCAACGAGATTGAGATCATTTGCATCGTACCCATTGGAAGAGAGCCAAAACAGGGTTTGCTCACTCATGCGCCCATCCAATTTTCGTGCACATGCCCTTTTTTCTTAAAATGGATCGCTTCATGAAGCTTCGTCTCAAACATCTCAAGGTCAAACGCATCTTCAACATCGCTCGTGATCTCTTTGTAGACAAATTGACCATCTTTATTGATGATGAAGATAGATTTTGCACAGAGTGTTTCATCGATGTAGACACCAAATTTTTTGGTGAACTCCTCAAAATCAACCGAAGTACAGGCAGGATTGATTGATTGATCTAACGGCTGTGGACCGATAAAGTAGATAAACGCTTGTTCGTGGTATTTTTGTGTGATCTCAAAAAGTGCGGGGCTTAGAGAATCGTGATACGGCAAGGTGATCATCACTTGAACTTTGGTTGCCAACATACCGATGACTTTGCTTTCGCCACTTTGCATGGTAAGGCTGATAGCAGGAGCTTCGGTGCCCATTTTTCGCTCATTTTTAAGTAAGGGTTTACTGATACCTTTAACGATTGTTTCCAAGAGAACTCCTTGAAGATTTTAAGGAGTTTATGCAAAAGCCATACCATGCGTCACAAAAGTGTTACATGTAAAGCGTAGCGACCGCATTTTGATCGCTACGTGTCTCATTTTTACGCTTTGGGGTGAATCATCTCTGAGGGAATCACATAACGATCAAACTCTTCAGAGGTTAAAAGTGAGAGTTTGATGCATGCTTCTTTGAGGCTGAGATGCTCTTTGTGTGCGAGCTTGGCAACTTTAGCGGCGTTTTCATAGCCGATGTACGGATTGAGTGCCGTGACCAGCATCAACGAATTTTGAAGGTTGGATGCGATCTTCTCACTGTTGGCTTCAATGCCTTCCACGCAATGAATCCGAAACGACTCCATCACATCGCCTAACAGCCTGACCTGTTGCAAGAAATTGAGGATGATGACGGGTTTAAAGACATTGAGCTCAAAGTTACCTTGGCTTGCCCCAAATGCAATCGCCGTATCGGCACCAAACACTTGGCATGCAACCATCGTCACTGCTTCGGCTTGCGTAGGGTTCACTTTGCCTGGCATGATGGAGCTTCCTGGCTCATTCTCAGGAATGTTCAGCTCACCAATGCCACACCGTGGACCCGAAGCGAGCCATCTGATGTCATTGGCGATTTTCATCAAGTTCGCCGCTAGTCCTTTGTTTGCACCACTGGCAAAAACGAGCGCATCATGCGACGTTAAGGCGTGAAATTTATTGGGAGAAGAGACAAAGGTTTTGCCTGTGAGTTTCGTAAGCTCTTCACTGACAAATTCGCTCAGTTTTGGATGCGCGTTGATGCCCGTGCCCACAGCCGTTCCGCCGATGGCAAGCTCGCGCAAGGATTGAAGCGCTAAGAGAATGTGTGAAGAAGAGTGCTCCAACATACTACGATAGCCACTAAACTCTTGCCCCAATGTAAGTGGTGTCGCATCTTGCAGGTGCGTTCGACCTATTTTGATGATGCCAGCAAACTCTTTTTCTTTGGCTTCCAGTGTCTCTTTGAGCTTTTCTAAAGAAGGAAGCAGTTGCTCTTCGATTTCGATGACACTGGCGATGTGCATGGCTGTGGGGAAGGTGTCGTTAGAGCTTTGAGACATATTGACATGGTCGTTGGGGTGAATGAGTTTCTCTTTTCTAAAATCGCCTCCTAATATTTCTGTCGCGCGATTAGCAATGACTTCGTTCAGGTTCATATTGGTCTGTGTGCCACTGCCCGTTTGCCAGATGGCGAGGGGAAATTCACCGTCAAATTTACCTGCAAGAATCTCATCGCATGCTTGGATGATAGCGCCTGCTTTTTTGGCATCGAGTTTGTTTAGCTTTTGATTGACCGTGGCTAAAGAGCGTTTGAGTAGTGCAAAGGCGCGAATAAGCTCTTTGGGCATCTTCTCTGTGCCGATTTTAAAGTTCTCCAAACTACGCTCTGTTTGAGCTCCCCAGTAACGCTCATTGGGAACTTTGATCTCACCCATAGTGTCTTTTTCGATTCTATAATCCATAATGACTCCTTGATTTCATTTCATTCATTATGGCACAGCGGAGTTTGAAAAAAATAGCACTTTTTAAATTACATGTAAAACCTAATCTAGCTTTTTTAGATCTCAATGCCAAAGTAATGTTTGACCACATAACCGATGCCAAACGAGATAAGGGCAACCCCAAAGGTGATGTAAGACATCTCACGCACCCGTTTCCAAAAGGACAAATCTTTGGCAACGGAGATGTAAAAATTATAGAGAAAAATTGCCACAAGTGCGGAACCAAACATCCAAATAATGGCAATAGAGATTTTCTCAAAGATGAAAAAAGGTGCGACTAAAATGGCGGTTGTTAAAATATACGAAACACCTGTGTACAGTGAATAGGTCAAAGGATTCACATCATCACCGACATTTTCCTTGGACTCCAAATAAGCAGACCCAGCCATTGAAAGCGAGGCGGCAATGCCCATAATAAGTCCCGTAACTCCCACCACCATGCTTTTATCAAACGCTAATGCAATGCCGCTCAGCGTGCCCGTAAGTTCGACTAAGGCATCGTTCATTCCCAAAACAATCGCACCTGCGTAAAGCAGTTTTTTGTCATGCAACATGTCGATAAGCTCTATTTCATGGTGAATCTCTTGCTCATAAATCTCTTGTGCTTTGGGGTCAGTGAGTATGAGCTCTTTGTAAAATGCCTTCGCACCCTCCTCGCGTCCCTCTAAAAATTTGAGCGTAAACGAGATGCCCACAATTTTTGAAAGGAAAAGATAGAACAAAACGACATAACGGCGAGGTTGAAGTTCTTGATGCGTGTAGGTTTTCAGATACGTGTAGTGCCCTTGCTCTTCTTTGGCAATTTTGCGAAAAATGGTTTGATTGGATTTATTTTTATCGGAAAGAGAAAGCATTGAATAGATCGTAAAATCGTCTATCTCATTTTGCTGTTGCTTCAATGCTTTGTTTACATGTAACGTATGTGCCATCACGACTCCTTTGGATTTTCTACCGAATTATACTCCTCTTAAGCGTTTCCTATGCTATAATGCCTGCTTGAAAATGCGGGTGTAACTCATTGGTAGAGTGTTAGCTTCCCAAGCTGAAAGTAGCGAGTCCGATTCTCGTCACCCGCTCCACATCACAAGGTTTCCTTTGAAAGAAAAATTCCAAAAAATCGCACGCCATCCTGCCACACAAAAAGCCCTCATGGATATGAAACCCAAAAAAACACTCTGGGGCATTGTAGGCGTCATACTCTTTTTTATCGCTCCTGAGATCATCGCTTATTTTTATGCCACTGACATTGTCCATTTTGCTCAAAATGGTTTATCAATGCACCCAACAACGCTTGAAAGCTACAACTACGAACTGCTCATCTATCTCTTTGAAGATGGTATGAGTTGGTTTAATCTTGGCTTTGGTGTGGTTTTACTCGTGTGGTTATTTTTCTAAAATAGTTTTACATGTAAAGCAGTAAGCTCTTCGGGTTATGATCCCGAAGAGCTTGAAGTTTTAAAGTGTAGCGAGTGCTTCTTTGGCGTATTTGACACCCAATTCATACGCTTTATTATTGGCGACATGAACTTTTTCAGGCACTTTGGAGAGCATAACTTCGCGTACCAAGTCGTGTGCTAGTACTTGTGTCATCTCGACTGTAATGGCAAGTGCAACGACAGATTGGGTGATAACATTACCAACCTCTTCTTTGGCGATCGTGATAATAGGAATTTCAATGATCTTCCATTTTTTACGATCTTCTTCGTTGACGGTTACCAAGTTTGGCTCAACAACAATGATACCACCGGGTTTGACACCATTTTTGAAGTGATTGAAACTCACTTGCGCCGTAGCGATCATAAACTCAATTTCACCCTCATTGGCGTAAGGAAAAAGGATTTCGCTCTCATCGAGTAAAATGTCAACTTTTGTTGGACCTCCGCGTACTTGAGAGGTATAGGTTGAAGCTTTGACGCCATAACCGCCCTCTTTGATTTTTGCAACCGCTAAAATTTCACCCGCCAAGATAACACCCTGACCACCTACACCTACGAAACGTAATTGTCTTCTCATCAGGGGCTCCTTATAGCACAACGGTTGTTTTATTTTGTGCAGCATAAATGACTTTGTCATACGCTTCACAGTATTCGAGTTTGCCCTCTTCTTGCTTGAGGATGCCTGTTGGGAATTTATCCACACGCTCTTCTTCACTGAGGAGTTCAAATTTATTTTTACCGACAATACGGTTTTCAATCCACTCAAGGTTTTGTACCGCTTCGCCCATTTTATTTTTACGTCCAAGGTTGATGTGACAATTTGAGAACACATCAAAGAAAGAGTACCCTTTATGCGTAAAGCCTGCAACAAACATCTTTTCCAATTTTTGTGGATCAAGGACTGACTCACGCGCAACAAAGGTAGCGCCTGCAGCATCGGCTAATTTGGCAGCATCAAAGGTTGGATCGACATTACCGTAATTTGCCGTTGATGTCCAAAACCCTTGTGGTGTCGTTGGGCTGGTTTGTGAGTTGGTCAAACCGTAAATAAAGTTGTTGATCAAAATATGATTCAGATCGATATTTCTTCGGCAACCATGAATCGTATGATTACCACCGATTGCAAGACCATCGCCATCGCCTGTGACAACAATGACATGTTTTTCAGGGTTCGCAAGTTTGATACCTGTGGCATACGCAATCGCGCGACCATGCGTTGTATGGACTGTGTTACAGTCGATGTAAGAGCTAAAACGTCCGCTACACCCAATACCTGAAACGATGCACACATCGTTCATATCCCAACCCATTTTATCGATGGCACGAATAACGGATTTTAAAATAACACCATCACCACAACCCCAACACCATAAGGTTGGCATTTTATCTACACGTAGATATTTATCGTAATTAAATGCCATTACATCATCTCCTTAACTTTAGCAACCATTTCAAGTGGAGCGATTGGACGACCGTTTGCTTTGTGCAGTGTCGCAAAATCATCTCGTTTCATAACGCGCTGAATCTCTTCTAAGTATTGTCCCATATTGAGTTCTGTTACCATGATCTTCTTAAATTTCTTACCGATCTCTTGAAGCTTAGCAACAGGACTTGGCCAGAGCGTAATCGGTCTAAACAGACCCGCTTTGATGCCATCATTTCGAAGTTTCATTACCGCTTCTTTAGCACCACGGCTAATGCTTCCGTATGCAATAATACAGACATCAGCATCATCCAGCATAAACTCTTCGTAATGGACAAGATCTTCTGATTTGGTATTGATTTTATTGACCAGACGCTCGATGTTGTACTCACAAATCGCGCCATCTTCCGTTGGAAAGCCCATTTCACCATGGTGCAAACCTGTGACGTGGTAATGATACCCTTTAAAGAAAGGATTGAGTACGGCTGGCTCAGTTGGGCCTGCGGCATAAGGTTTGTAGTCTTTTGGATCGCCTGTAAATTCAGCACGTTTGACAACGCTTTTTTCAACCTCTGCAAGATCAGGAAGCATCGCTTTTCCGTGCATGTGTCCTAACGTTTCATCTAAAAGAACAAAAACGGGAGTCATGTATTTTTCAGCGATATTAAATGCTCTAATCGTCTCAGTGTACGCTTCTTCAAGACTGCCTGGACAGAGTGAAATAGAGGCAAAATCACCGTGTGTTGGGTACTTTGCTTGACCAATGTCGGCTTGAGAAACACGTGTTGGAAGACCCGTTGAAGGGCCACCACGCATAACGTTGACGATCACCAAAGGAACTTCGGTGATAAAGCTGTAACCAATTTGCTCCGCTTTGAGTGAAATACCAGGACCTGATGAGGCTGTCATCGACTTTGTTCCACTCATAGAAGCGCCAAGGGCGACACAGATACCTGCGATTTCATCTTCCATTTGAATAAACTTTCCACCCACACGTGGAAGAAGTTTGCTTAAATCCTCTGCAATTTCACTTGAAGGCGTAATAGGATAGCCTCCAAAAAATTTACATCCACATTCTACTGCCGCTTTTGCTACTAAGGCATTGCCGCTTGATATTACTTCTCTTGCCATCAATGATCCTTATTCGCTCAGTTTTCTAAATTTATTTTGTTTGACTTTCTCGGCTCTCTCTTTAGAGGTTTCAGAAAGTTTTGCAAACTTAAATTCGCTTTTATCCGCTACGTAAATAGCAAAATCAGGACAATGTAATTCACAATCCCGACATCCAATACAGGCATCTGGAACAACAACCTCTATCATCGAACCCAGTGTCGAATTGGGTGCTTGAACCATTGCTAAAACACCTGCTGGACACATACTGACACAAATATCACAAGCTTTACACCTGGAGACATTAACCCATACTGGTGTATTACTTGGAGCGGTAATTAAACCCATTCTTCTCTCTCCTTATCCTAAATCTTTTCGTTGCAATTATCTTTTAATAGTGGCTAGATTGTACAATAGAGCACCATCTAGCTCACTTAATCATTATTATTTTTTCAAAACTTCAGCTATCTTTTTTCCAATTTCAGCAGGAGATTTTACAACGTGTACGCCTGCATTGCTCAGCGCTTCCATCTTCTCCGCTGCTGTTCCTGCACTGCCACTCACAATTGCACCTGCATGGCCCATACGTTTACCTTTGGGCGCACTTTGACCTGCGATAAAGGCAACAACAGGTTTTTTGATGTGCTCTTGAATATATTTGGCAGCTTGGATTTCAAGATCACCTCCGATTTCACCGATCATGACAATCGCTTCAGTCTCAGAGTCTGCTTCAAACATGCCAAGAAGTTGAATGTAAGAGAGTCCAATAATAGGATCGCCTCCAATACCAACGGCCGTCGTAATGCCAAAGCCTTCGTTACAGACTTGGTTCGCACCTTCATAGGTCAATGTGCCTGATTTACTGATCAGTCCGATGTTGCCCTTTTTGAAGATGGAGCCTGGCATAATGCCGATCTTACACTCTTCTGCAGTGATAATACCTGGGCAGTTAGGTCCAATGGTTTTCATCCCTTTTTTAACGGCGTACGCTTTAGCTCTTTGCATGTCACGTACGGGTGAACCCTCTGTAATAATTACCGCCAATTCAATGCCCGCATCGGCTGCTTCTAAGACAGCATCACCCACAAAGGCAGGTGGAACAAATACCATACTCACGGTTGCGCCTGTTACCACAACGGCTTCACGAACGGTATTAAATACGGGTTGACCCAAATGCTCTGTGCCACCTTTACCTGGTGTTACACCACCGACTATTTTCGTACCGTATGCTAAACATTGTTCCGCATGAAAACTACCCTCTTTGCCCGTAAAACCTTGAACGATTACTTTTGTATTTTTGTCAATCAATATGCTCATAATTAGTTTCCTTTAGCAGCAGCGACGGCTTTAATCGCACCATCGTTAAGATCACTTGCCGTAATAATATTTTTAATATTTGCATTTTTCAAAATTTCAGCGGCCTCTTTGGCGTTCGTTCCATCCAATCTAACGATGACAGGAACATGCACATCCACAAGCTTTGTCGCTTCTAAGATGCCATTGGCGATACGATCACATCGTACGATTCCACCAAAAATATTGACAAAGATTGATTTGACGTTGGGGTCTTTGAGGATAATCTCAAAGCCTTTAGCAACGGTTTGAGCATTGGCTCCGCCGCCCACGTCTAAGAAGTTTGCAGGATTCCCACCCACATGATTAATGGTATCCATCGTACCCATCGCAAGACCAGCGCCATTGACCATACAGCCAACATTGCCATCGAGTTTGACGTAGCTCAGCCCATAGCCTGAAGCTTCACGTTCAATGGGGTTTTCTTCACTCTCATCGCGCATTGCTTCGATGTCTGGGTGACGGAAAAGTGCGTTATCATCAAAGCCCATTTTACCATCGAGGGCTATAAAAGCGCCGCTTTTGGTTTTGACCAGTGGGTTGATTTCGATCATCTCAGCATCGTTTTCCATATAAACTTTATACAAAGCTGCTGCAAATTTAATAAAACTGCTGATCTCTTCTTTTGCAAGACCAAGACCGTACGCTAACTCACGACCATGAAAGGCTTGAAATCCAATAAAAGGATCTACTGCCACTTTGATGATCTTTTCAGGTGCTTCTGCGGCTACTTTTTCAATCTCCATTCCGCCTTCACGTGATGCCATAATCACTGGCATTTCACGAGCGCGGTCTAAAACAATACCCAAATAAAGCTCATCTGCAATATCAGCACCCTCTTCGATATAGACTTTCTGAACCAGTTTGCCCGCAGGTCCAGTTTGGTGAGTGACCAAGGTCATACCAAGAATTTCGTTTGCAAGTGTTTTGACTTCATCTAAGCTTCGAGCAAGTTTTACGCCACCACCAAGACCGCGTCCACCTGCGTGAATTTGCGCTTTAACCACCCAGATAGAGCCACCCAGTTTCTTTGCATTTTCAACAGCCTCTTCAACACTAAAGGCGACATAGCCACTTGGCGTGGGAACATTGTATCTCTTAAAGATCTCTTTGGCCTGATACTCATGAATATTCATAAAACCTCCATTTCAGAATTTTTTTATTTGCGTTTTAAGACTGTATTGAGAAACGAATACTTTAGTCAATTAAAATATCAACTATATCTTTTTTTTGTTACATCTTTAAGTTTCATAGTGTAGCATTCCAATCCACCAAAAATCTCACATTCTAGTAAAAATATATTAAATCAAAAACCCCATAATAGCTCTGATAACTATAGTCATTAAAAGAAGAGATGTCAAGACGCTTTGCAATCGATCACATCAGAGTCCCATTTTGGCAGGATTCAAAATATTATTGGGGTCAAACGCTTTTTTGACCGAGCGGAAAAGCTCCATTTCACCTTCACTAAAGGCGAGGTGCATAAACGGTGCTTTACTCAGCCCGATGCCGTGTTCTCCACTGAGCGTGCCACCCAAGGCTACAGTTGCTTTAAATATCTCTTCGATCGCGTGATGCCCGATCTCAAGCTGTTTAGGATCACTGCCATCGACCATGACGTTTGTGTGAACGTTGCCATCACCTGTGTGACCAAAACATGGCACGGTGACGTTGTATTTTTGCGCAATTTCACCAATGGCTTTAAGAAGGGCAGGCAGTTTACTGCGAGGAACGGTGATGTCTTCGTTCAGTTTTTTGCTGCCGTAAATGGTGATGGATTGACTGGCATTACGTCTGGCGAACCAGAGATTTTTAGACTCTTCAGGCGTGGTTGCTCTTTTTAAGCCACTACAGCCATTTTCCAAAAACGCTTGCTCGATGATGTCAAGTTGCGCTGTGAGTTCTTCTTGGGTGTTGCCATCCACGTCGGTGATTAAAATCGCCCCTGCATCTTTTGGCAAGCCTTTGTTGAACTTCTTTTCAACCGCGTTAATCGAAAGATTGTCCAAAAATTCCATCGCAACAGGTGTAACGCCTGCCGCCATTGTTTTATACACGGCATTCATTGCATCATCTACGCTAGGGAAAACGCCCATAGCCGTTTGCGCCATTTTAGGTTTAGCGATGAGTTTTAAAGTGATTTCGGTGATGCAAGCAAGCGTGCCTTCACTGGCGATAAGAATGCCCGCGATGTTGTAGCCTGCGACATCTTTAATGGTACGTTTTCCCGCACGAATGATCTCGCCATTGGGTAAAACAGCACGCAATGCCATCACGTAATCTTTCGTGATGCCATACTTTGCTGCTCGCATACCACCTGCATTTTCACTGACATTGCCACCCAGTGTTGAGTACTCTTCACTGGCAGGATCGGGCGGATAAAAAAGTCCTCGTGCTTCAACGGCTCGCTGCAATGCCATGTTGATGACGCCAGGTTGTACCACAGCGACCATGTTTTCCATGTCGATCTCAAGGATTTTGTTCATGTGTTTTTCAAACGCTAGGATGATGCCACCGTTTGCAGGCAAAGCACCTCCTGTGAAGCCACTTCCAGCTCCACGAGGCGTGATGATAATGCGGTGTTCATTGCAATACTTCAAAATCTCACTGACATCGCTCTCATCTCTTGGAAACAAAACCGCATCGGGTTCGTAACGTGCGCGGGTTGCATCGTAGCAATACGCAATCAAATGCGCCTTGTCATCATAAACATTCTCAGCGCCAATAAAGTTTTTAAAATAGGCAATATGTTTTATTTCCATAAGGTATCCTTTTTATTTTAAAACATTGACATGAATTTGTAAATATTTATAGATTTCATATTACTTAGAAGCCTATAAAATACTCCAACGAAATCATGATGCTTTTCTAATTTAACACTCACTACATTTAAAGATTGAATGCTCATTATGTTTGAAACGCGTAACAAAACGAATTTTCAATTTCTAAATGCTACCTACCATGCAATATTCTTATCATGTAAGTTGTTATCATTACCCTTCTCTCAACGCTTTAGCAATCAATTCAATCGGGTTTTTAAACACAACATCAACTTTTTGTCCGTGCATGGCGTCGCTCAGTTGCATACGACACGCACTGCATTCTGCACTCACGTACTCTGCACCCGTCTCTTTGATCATTGCCGCTTTTGGGAGTCCTGCGGCTTTGGCGAAGCGGTATTTTTCGGTTTGCATGGTGACACCACCAAAACCGCAACAGCGGTTCGGGTCGCTCATCTCTTTCATCACATAATTTTGTGAGAGTAAGTTTCGTGGCTCTTGCCACACACCTTGCATTTTGCGTGCGTGGCAAGGGTCGTGGTAGGTGATGCTTTCACTTTGACGTGCTTTTGTGGCTAGGATTTGCGCTAAGTTGGTCTTTTTCTCTAAGTATTCCGTCGCCATAAAGATGTGTGGTTTGATCGCTTCAGCTCTTCCTTTCCATTCAGGTTGATCGTGAAAGAAATGCGCGTAGTCCTCTTTGATCATAGCACTACAGGTCGCTTCGGGAATGATGATGGCGTCGAGTTCGTTTACGAAACCTTCGATGTATTCGATATTAAATTTAGCAAGAAAATCCACACTATCAAAATCGCCCGTAAAATACTGAGGCGCGCCACAGCATTTTTGTTGTTTGATGAGGTATGCGTCTATCTGTAACTCTTTTAATATCTCAAGTAATGACTTGCCGATGTCGGTGTACATGTAATTGGCTAAACAACCGATGAAGATGCCCACTTTGCCTTTGCCACCGTTAAGAATAACATCGGGATGGGAGTTCAAAAAGGTCTTTTTGGCAAGACTTGGGAAAAGTCTGTCCATCTTGATGATCGGGAAATTTCTGAGATACATCGAGCTTTGTTTTCCCACCATTTTGAAACCACAGGTTTGGAACATAAAACCAAAACGTGCGAGAACGTCCATGATGTTGCGGTTACGAAGTAAGAAAAAGGCGAGTTTTTTATACCACGCGAGACCAAACTTTTTACGTATGTCGTTGCGCGCTTGCTCAATGAGCATATCCACAGGCAGATCGTTCGGACAGACATCGACACAGTTAGTACACAAAAAACAGCTCTCAAAAATGTTTTTAGCGTTTTTGTCGAGTTCAAGTTCACCTCGTTGGTACGCGCCTAAAAGGTCTAAAAAACCTCTAGGGCTCGTGACTTCATCACGGTTAACTTCGTGAATCGTACACACAGGTATACACTTGCCACACTTGACACAGGCATCGCTCGTTACGTTAAATTTAAACATCATTTACACCGTTTTACTGAAGCGTCGTTTATCTTCAGTATTTAAAATTGTTATAATACATTCTTTGTATTTAATGAAAAAGGTATGAATAAGATTATCCATACCTAAACTAAGTTCTGTAACTAATGGAAAATGTCTTGCGTTCTTCCTTAATAGACTTAATTCTTTAAACATTTTTAGCCTTTTATCTTCTTTAGCAACAAATATTGATAATTTCATTTTATGATTTAAAATAAACCTATCCAACTCCAATAGGTGTAGACCATAATAGTACTAAACACAGCACCAAATAAACTCATAACTGCACCGACTTTAATCAACTCATTAGAAGTGATTTCTCCTGTGGCTAGACCAATGATATTGGGGAGATTGGAGACAGGGAGTAGATATTGATGTAGCATATTCATACTGATTAGAATGACGAACGCTGTGACTTGCATACCCGCATTGGCTGGAAGTGCCGCAATGGCAATCGCATGGGCAATTACCACGGGTGTAAGGGCAGTTGTTTTTGGACCAGCACCAGTAAATAAAACCTGAAGAGCAAGCATAAGCCAAATGAAAATGACAACTTGCAGTCTAACATCCAAATTTAACAAAGGATGAAAAAATGTACTTGCAAGCCATGTAGCGGCTCCTGTTTTAACCAATAACGAACCCATAGATAAACCCGCACCGTAAACAATAAAGACATTCCAAGGAACTTTTCTCTCGGCTTCCTTCCATGTCATCAGTTGAGCAGGAACCGGTGCTATCATGGCGGTAACGGCAAGCAAAGCAACAAGAGCAGTATCTAATCCATGAAGTTTATCTGTAGCCCACAAAAGAAGTGTTGCGATAAAAATGATAAAAGCATAAATCTCTTTGGAGCTCATTTTCCCCATAGCACTCAATTGCTTTTTCATCACATCACGACCAGCGGATATATCTATAATATCTGGTGGAAACAACTTAATAATAATATACGTTGCAATTAAACCCATGAGCAATGCAGGAGGCATACCGATTTTAAACCATTCCATCCAACCTACTTCAATGCCCGTAGCATTCTTTAAAAGACTTACAGATATTGGATTTGCGGCGTGAGAAGTCATGATGCCCATACAGTACATCGTGCCAGCAATGGTGACAATATAAATCAAACCTTTCACTAAAGAACTTTCCCCTTTTTCTGCACCGAAAGCTAATCCCATAGAGGTAACAATTGGCAAAACTAAAAGGGTTTTCGCTGCAAGGGAAGGGATAAAAAAGGTCATAACAAGCGTAACTAGCGAAATCGCCCAATATAAATTGGTCGCCGATTTACCTATTTTACTCACAACAACTAAGGCAAGCCTTTTAGAAAGCCCACTATCACCCATACAAGCAGCCATAATCATGCCAAGCACGACAATCCAGACTCCCGTTGAAGAGTAACCAATCAGTGCTTCTCCCATTTTTCCTGCCCCAAAAAGAACTAAGAAAGTAATGATTAAAAAACCACTCTGTGCATCATCAAGTGCTTGGGTAATCCACACTATAATGGCAAAGATGCCAACCCCAAGCGCTACTTTTCCTTTATAACTCAATCCAACCATTTCGGGAGTGAGATAAATCATGGAAAGCATCGCAGCCAAAGCAAGAAGTATAAAAACCATTTTCTTTCTACTAAACACCATAACCTCCTACGTTAAATTTTATCTAAGGAAAGTTTACTGTTTTGCTCTATCAACAATCTCTTAAAAAAAGAGTGTAGAAAGCATTTTTTTGAGAGAATTCTAAGAGACTATGGGCTTACATGTAAAAGATGGGAAGGTATCGTGATACCCATTTCTTGATAGTAACGAATAGCTCCCTTGTGTAAAGGAATATTGAGTCCATCTATGGCATTTTGGAGTGAAAGAGAGATGGTGCCTTTATTAACAGAATTAAAAAAAGAGAGATTCTCGTATAATGTCTTCGTCACAAGGTAGACAATATCCTCAGGAGTATCAACATCGGTAATGAGAAGATTAGATTGAGCAATCGTATTAATATCTTTGGTTTGCCTAGGATAGGTGTTCGCTTTGATAACATAACGTTTCCAAATGGGGAATTGTTTTTGAATCTTTTCTAAATCTATATCACTAAATTCCAACAAAGATACTTTGAGTGGACCCATTGCATTGCACACTGATGTCACAGCAGCAACAGGTGCTCCTGCTGGAGTATTCATACCTTTGATTTTACCTTGTTGTAATGCAACTGCACTTTGATTATACCCGAAATAGTACAAATTCATTTTGGTATAATCTATCCCTAATGTATCCATTATAATTTCAGCTGAAACTTTACTACCAGAATCATTTTCTGCCATCGAAAAATTTTGACCATAGAGGTTTTTTAGATCAAGTATGTTACCTGTGGTAGCAATTTCTTTCCGTACCATAAAGTGTTCTACATTTTGCCATAACAAAGATACTGAACGAAGATTTTTGTAGGGTTTATTATGATAAACATGTGTACCATTCCATGCCATCATGCCACAAAGTCCTTGAATCATTGCAAAATTCACCTCTTTATTCTCTAACATTCTAACGTTATCAAAACTTCCGTCACTGCTAATTGCTAAAAAAGACATACTCTCTTTCTCATTTAACTTTAAAGATAAAAGCTTTGCAAGCCCAACACCTACAGGATAAAATGTTCCTCCAGTACTAGCAGTAGCGATAACATATTTTTTTGGATTAATAGAGGCTTGGAGGATAGTGGTTAAAGATAATATCAATAATAGAAATGTGCATAAAAACTTTAAAATCATATCTTTGCTCCCATTGTCTAGAATGGATTATAAAATTCTCTTGGCCATTTTATGCCAAAAATAGAACAATGAAAAAAAGTTTCTAAATAGATGTTGCATTAGTAAACAAATAGATGAAGATGTTATAATAAATATGGCTTGAAAAATTTTAGAGGATAGTGTAGATGTTCAAATTTTTTCTTTACATGTTTCTATTTTGTTTATATGTAAATGCAGGATCATCTCTTTTGCTTACAAACGATGAATTTCATTATCTTCAAGAAAAAAAAATTTTTAAACTATGTGTTGACCCGAGATCTGCTCCATTTGAAGAAATTACTCCCGATGGAATTTACAAGGGCATCACAGCTGATTTGATTTATAAAATTGCTAAGCGTATAGGCTTTTCTTTAGAAGTTAAGCACGTACTGACATGGGAAGATAGTCTAAAACTTGCTAAATCCGGTCAATGTGATATCTTAACATTTATGTCACCCTCAGAAGAAGACAACAAATGGTTACTCTTTTCGGAACCACTCTTTACAGAACCTAATGTCATCATTACGCGAGAAGATCACGCTTATATTGAAAATTTGTCCACATTAACGGATCAAAGTATCGTTATCCCAATCATTTCCGATTTATTTTCACGTATCAATAAAGAATACATCAATTTAGCAGTTATTCCTGTAGGTAATAAAGAAGAAGCTCTTAATATGGTCTCTATGCAAAAAGCTGATATGACAATCTACCCTATGATTGCTGCTGCCTATGCTATTAAGAAAGAGAGGCTATTCAATCTTAAAATTTCTGGGAATCTTGAATACCATGAAAATACCATTCGACTCTCCATTACGAATAATGAAACATTGCTTTTAAGCCTTCTCAATAAAGCCATCGCAACCATCAGTATGGAAGAGAAAGAACTTATTGTAAACAAACATATTTCCATTGTTATCGAAAAAGGTATTAGTAAACATGTGATTCAATACATTATTTTAGGAATCGTTCTCTTCTTTTTTGTTCTGACCACATTTGTCCTATGGAATACTTACTTAAGAAAAAAAATTGCACAAGAAGTTGCAAAAAGTCAAGCTATTCAAAACAAACTTTTTCAAGCCTCTAAAGAAGCCGAGATTGGTAGGATTATTGCCAATATATCGCACCAATGGCGAGGTATATTAGCCAAAATCGGCGCGCTTAATCTTTTTACATTGGTTCAACTCAAAAACAATCAACCAATTGATAGAGCCTTTATTACAAATCAGTCTGAAGAGATAGGAAAGTTACTTGATTTTATGTCTAATACGATGCAAGATTTTTTGGAATTTTATAAACCCTCTAAAAATATCGAAGAATTTTTATTGATTGAAACTGTAAACCATGCAAGAGGTATCCTCGAACCAAAAATACAAAGAAGCCATTTGACCTTTATAATTGAAGGCAAAAATCATCACAAAATGATAGGTATTAGAAACCAATGGGTACACGTTTGGCTAAATCTTATTGATAATACTATTAATGCAGCTTTGAAAAACAACGTTAAACTGCCCTATTTTAAAATTATTTTTTCTCACGATGAAATTGATATTTTTGATAATGCTGGAGGTATGCCTTCGTTAACTAACGAGTCCGATATGGGATTAGGCATTTATATGTGTATTGAGTTAGTAAAAAAACATGGTGGAAAAATACTCTATAATACGATACCTAATGGCTTAAATGTAAAGATTTCTTTTATCCCAAACGGTACCCCAAATTTGAAACCATATGAACAAAATCTTTTCCAAAGCGATGACGAATCCGCATAATAAAATTATATAAAGCTGCATCACTCATATCTTCATTTTCCCAAACCGATACTTGAATCATATCTTTAGTAATCAAGCGATTCTTATTTTTTCTCAATAACTCCATAAAAAGAATCTCTTTTTTTTTGAGTTCATAATATTGCCCATCTTTAAAGAGTACTTGTTCCTCACTGTAATAGAAAAAACCATTACTTAATGGGATACTTTGACTTGAAGATTTAGAAAATTTTGAAAGACATTTTTCAAATGCTAGTGTCAGTTGTGTGTAATTCACTGGTTTGATTAAATAATCAGTTAAACCAAGAGGAATCGCTTTTAAAAGTAATGTTTCATCTTTATAGCCGCTTAAAACGACTATAGGAATTTCTTCATTACTTTTTCTTACTTGTTTAACAAAATCAAGTCCATTTTCATTATGAAGATGAATATCAGTAAAAATAAGGTCAATTGATTGATTATGATATAGTGTAAGTGCTTGTTCTAATGTCGAAGCATAAAAGACTTCTTTAACACAGACTTTGAAGATGGGTATCATCATGTAAGATAATTCTTCATCATCTTCTACGAAAAGCATTTGTTTACAAGAGAGTGCATTTGTCAAAGAAAACCCTTTTTGTATGCTATTTTTTAGACTGTAAAAAATTTTTCTCTTAACTTTCTCTCAAATTCCTTACATATAAAGTTTAAAAAATAGAAATGTTTCTAAAAAACACATCTACTGAACAAAAAACTCACTTTTATGCAATGTTTCTAATAATTTATTGACCGATTCGACACTCTTTGAAAATTGCTTTTTCTCATGTTCATTGAGGGGTAATTCAACGATTTGTTCCACACCATTAGCGCCCAAAACAACGGGTACACCGTTTACCGTGTCATGGTAACCGTACTCGCCTTCTAACAAAACAGCACAGGGGAAAATGGAGCGAGAGTCACTCAAAATGGCTTCGATCATCTTAACCGTAGAATTTGCAGGCGCATAATACCCAGATGTTCCCATATAGCTCACAATCTCTGCTCCGCCATGACGTGTTTTTTCAATAATTTCTTCAATTTCCACATCAGTGAGTAAATCGGTAAGCGCCACACCATTAACGGAAGAGTAACGAGGAAGTGGAACCATGTCATCACCATGTCCACCCATCACACTTGCCGTCACCTGCCCATAACCAAATCCAAGCTTTTGAGAGATAAAGGTTTCCATTCTGGAACTGTCTAAAATTCCCGCCATACCAATGACACGATTGCGTGCATAATGCCCTACTTTTAGTGCAACATAGGTCATGGCATCCAGTGGATTGGAGACAATAATGATGATGGCATTGGGAGCGTAGTGTGTGATTTTTTCAATGATCTCTTTGGTAATGTTCGCATTAATCATCAAAAGATCGTCTCGGCTCATACCAGGTTTTCTGGGACTTCCTGCTGTGATAACCACAATGTTACTGTTGGCAATCGAGTGATAATCAGAAGAGCTTGAAATTTGCGTATGGCTCCCCTCAGGACTGGTCGCTTGGAGGATGTCGAGAGCCTTGCCTTGGGCAAGACCCTCATAACGGTCTATCATCACAATTTCACGACAATGTTTGCGCATCGCAAGCCAATAACAGACCGTTGCACCGACATTTCCTGCACCAATAATCGAAACTTTTTTCCCTTGTGACAAAGAGACTCCTTCTTTACATGTAAATCAAAAAACTATGCTTTGAGCGCGTCCAACGCTTTATTAAATGTCGCGCTTGGGCGCATGGCTTGGTTTGTTTTTTCAAAACTAGGGATGTAGTATCCGCCCATATCCACTGCTTTGCCTTGAACCACTGCAAGCTCTGCAACGATTTTTTGCTCATTGGCTTTGAGTGTTTCAAACAGTGGCTTAAACTGCGCAGAGAGTGCTTGATCTTCACTTTGTGCTGCCAAAGCTTCTGCCCAGTACATTGCTAAATAAAAATGGCTTCCACGGTTGTCTAATTCACCTACTTTTGAGGATGGCGATTTGTTATTGTCCAAGAATTTTCCCGTTGCCGCGTCGAGTGTTTTGGCTAATACAGAAGCTTTTTTGTTCCCAACAACGTTATCAAGATGCTCTAATGAAGCTGTGAGTGCCATAAATTCACCTAAAGAATCCCAACGCAAGTGATTTTCCTCGACAAATTGTTGCACGTGTTTCGGTGCAGATCCGCCCGCACCTGTTTCAAACAAACCACCACCATTCATAAGAGGGACAATGGAGAGCATTTTAGCAGACGTTCCCACTTCTAAGATAGGGAAAAGGTCGGTGAGGTAATCACGTAAAACGTTACCTGTGACCGCAATCGTGTCTAAGCCTTTAACAATGCGCGCTAAAGACTCGCGGATCGCCTCTTCTGGTGTCATGATTTTAATATCAAGATCAGAAATATCGTACTCTTTGAGGTATTTTTCAACTTTTAGAATCATCTGTGCATCATGACCACGCGCAGGATCAAGCCAGAAAATCGCAGGTGTATGACTTAAACGTGCACGATTCACCGCCAATTTGACCCAGTCACGAATCGGCGCATCTTTGGCTTGGCACGCACGGTAAATATCGCCTTTTTCAACGCTGTGTTCCATCAAAACGTTACCACTTTTGATGTCAACAATACGCACAATACCCTCGGTGGCACACTCAAACGTTTTATCATGAGAACCGTACTCTTCGGCTTTTTGTGCCATTAAACCTACGTTGGGAACGGAACCCATTGTTTTAGGATCAAGAGCGCCATTTTTCTTACAAAAGTTCATTGTCTCTTCATAAATACGTGCATAACAACGATCAGGAATCAACGCTTTCGTATCGTGAAGGGCACCATCTTCACCCCACATTTTGCCTGATTCTCTGATACATGCTGGCATAGACGCATCAATAATCACGTCACTGGGTACATGTAAATTGGTGATGCCTTTATCGGAATTCACCATCGCAAGTTTAGGGCGCTTGGTGTAGGTGTTCATAATGTCAGCTTCAATGGCTACTTTTTGCGCTTCAGGAAGTGTGGCAATTTTAGTATAAAGATCGCCTAGTCCGTTATTGGCATTGACTCCAATCTCGGCAAAAAGGGTTGCATATTTTTCAAACACATCTTTAAAAAAGACTTTCACAGCATATCCGAACATAATCGGATCGCTCACTTTCATCATCGTTGCTTTGAGGTGTAACGAGAGTAAAATTCCACTTTTTTGAGCCTCTTGCATTTGCGCTTCAAAGAAGGCAGAGAGTTTTTTACTGCTCATATACGTGCCATCGATGATTTCATCTTTTAAAAGGGAAAGTTTTTCTTTTAAAACCGTCGTTGTACCATCTTTTCCAAGAAGTTCAATGCGAACGGTGGTCGCTTCTGGCACCGTGACAGCCTTTTCATTCCCGTAAAAATCGCCCTCGTTCATATAAGCAACGTGTGATGCAGAATCACTCGTCCATTTGCCCATGCGGTGTGGATTTTTGCGGGCGTACTCTTTGACACAAAGAGGTGCTCGTCTGTCCGAGTTTCCTTCACGAAGCACTGGATTGACCGCACTTCCCAAGACTTTGGCATAACGTGTTTTGATCTCTTTTTCAGCTTCATTTGTAGGGTTCTCAGGATAATTTGGAATATTATAGCCCTTATCTTGAAGCTCTTTGATTGCGGCTTGAAGTTGTGGTAACGAAGCGCTAATGTTTGGAAGTTTGATAATATTCGCCTCTGGCTGATTGGCAAGCTCACCCAAATAGGTCAGATCATCATTGACTTTTTGCTCAGCGGTAAGATTTTCAGGGAAATTCGCCAAAATACGACCCGATAGCGAGATATCTCTGATTTCCATTTCGATGTTAGAACTTGCGGTAAAGGCTTGAACGATTGGCAATAAAGAGTATGTTGCAAGAGCGGGAGCTTCATCGACTTTCGTATAGATGATTTTACTTGTTTGTTGAACCATAATTACCCCTTTTTTTGATAGACTAGATTTTGTTAATGCTACCAGTTAGTTTCTTTATTTCGCTTTATTAAATAAAGGTTATTAATTTTTTATATTTTCCAAATGCGTCTCATAATTTTGGGAAAACGTATGCGTTCCGTTCTTATTTTTAACAAAATAGAGATAATTGGTTGTTTTTGGAAAAATAGCGGCAAATATCGCCTCTTTACTCACACTACACACGGGATTGGGCGGTAGCCCTTTGTACATGTACGTGTTATAGGGTGACGTGTCTTCGCGAATGCGCTGAGGGGTAATTTTCAGATGCGAATACTGCCCGTAATTGAGCGTGCCATCCATCTGAAGCTTCATATCTTTTTTCAAACGATTGTAGATCACTGAGGATACCAGAGCCATCTCATCCGTATTGGCCGCCTCTTTTTGAATGATCGAAGCAATCACGATAAATTTTTGCCACTTTGTTTCATTAAATTCGCCAAAGATCTTCTCAAACACATCTTTGTGGTACTTTTTAGCATGCGCGAGTAAAAAATGCACCAAATGCTTTTCGCTAATCCCCACAGGAATATAATACGTCTCAGGCACGATAAATCCATCCACATACGGTGTGGCAAGGGCATACTCTTGCATCAGTTTTTCGTAAGAGAGATCAAATGCCAAAGCGATCTGAACAAACAGAAGCTCTTTGGTTTCACCGGGAATATAGGTAATCACCTTAAGCGGTGCCTTTGCGTGTGATAGCTTGTAGAGGAAGTCACCCCGTGTCAGTGGGCTTTGGTTGATGTTCACCCAACCCGATTGAGGCTTGCCAATCATCCAGAGCATGTATTTATCGACCTTCTCGTGGAGGTCAAAATTTTTATCAACCATATATGATATAATTTGGCTTATTGAGCCTTGTGGCACAAACGCAACCGAGCTTGAAACCATGGGTCTGCTCAAGTGAAAGAGAAGTGAATAGATGATTATGAAAGCAACATCACATACGATTAGGAAGATCTGGATATTTTTACTGTTCATGGTTCTTTTTTTCGTAGCATTAATGGCAACCCTAATAAATGGCATTTCGATCGATAAAATAAGCTTACCGACGATAAAAATTGATCAATTATATATTAAACTAGATAAAAAATTGATTGTTAGTATCCAAACTCTTGATATTCAAAAAGAGACACAGACGGATACGTCGATTGAAGAGATTGCACAACTTATTAAAAACTTCCCCTATTTGAACCAATTTTTTAGTAAAATCAGCATTGAGCTGATCCATTATGCCAATGAAACGCTCTCCTTGCATTACGAAGAGAGCACCTTTAAATTTGACAGCAAACATTTAAGTGTCAATCTGATCATCACGCCTATTGAGAAGTGGAATATCGAGGTTGAGATTCAAGAGGCATTTTTGAAAGATTATGCTTTACATGTAAACGGAAAAGCGCGTATGGATTTTAAGACCAAAAACCATACGTTTGAAGGCAATTTTGAGACATTTGGGCTCAAAGGCATTGCCCTTTTGGATCTTAAAGAGACCCTTTTAACCTATCATCTCCAAAGCGAACCTTTTACCAATAAAGAGCTTAAAGATCTGATGGATTTTGTGGTCACACAGGTTGAGCTAGACCCGATAGCCAAAGACTGGATCGATAAAAACATCGTCGGCGAATCGTATCTTCTCCATTTCATTGAAGGCAAGTTCGATATAGAAACGCTGGATTATTATCCAATGCAACTCCACGCGGCAGCAACGGTGAAAAATGCAACCGTCACTTTTGCACCCAATGTGACGCCTGGGTTTGTTAAAGAAGTCGGCATCGAATTTAAAGAGGATAAACTCCTGTTTGACATTCATGAGCCCACCTATGAAAAACGCCCCATTGAAAAAGCCGATGTGTTTATCTATAATTTGATCAACAAAGGTACAGGAATCATTGTTGATCTAAACGCCACATCCAAACTCGATGCGCCCATACATAATATTTTACATGCGTTTAAAATCGATGTGCCCATTACCCAAACTTCGGGTAAAACGGATGCAAATATAAAACTTAACATTCGTTTTTTACCGTACGACCTTAATGCCTCAGGAACCTTTAAACTCTCCCCAAGTGACTTTACGCTCAGCGGTGTTCCTATGTCCACCAATTATGGTGAGATTCGGCTTGATAATTTTAAAATCACCCTTGAAAATACAAATTTACGGTATAAAAATCTGTTTGATATTAACGCCACAGGACTCTTTGATGCAAGGAAGAGTCGCTTTGATGGATTGGTCGATATCAATGCCTTGTTGCTTGATTTTAGCGGTACCCAGCTTCTAAACATTGCCAATCTTCCTGATCTTAACGCTTCATTTGCAATTGAAAACAACATCACTAAAATGACGCTCCCCAGCCTTGATGCCACACTGTTATTTTCCAAAGAGAATAACCAATTTCTCTTTAGCAACCTTACCAAAATCGCTCCTTTTTCACCTTTGATGCACGATGCCAATCTCACTGAAGGCTCTGTGAGTGTCCAAACCAAAACGTTTGAAGATTTTGATGCCAAGATCAATCTCCAAAACGTTACCACCCCACTTTTAGACAACGGTGAGCCTGTACAAAATTTTGATATAGCCCTCACGACCAATACGAAAACACTCGATGCAAGCACCACCAACACGAAACTTTCGCTTCATTTGGACAAAGAGATAACCTTACATGTAAAAGATCTTAACATCTCAATACCCCACAATGATGCGCCGTTGGATATTCCCATTAAAGTGACTCTTTTTGGCGAAAACTCCTCTTTTATTGACATGGAAAGCAACAAAACACTTCTGAGCGAGCGCTATACGATGAATCTGTTCAAAGACAAGCTTCACCTTACTTCCAAGCGAGGCAAATCGACATTTGAATATGAAACACGCAAGGGCAATCTTGGTATCAATGGAACGGCGCTTGATGCTGATATGATCAATGCGCTGTTTAACAAACGCTACTTTCATAAAGGCGATTTTTCACTCAACATTGATGGTACCGATGCGGACACAATGAAAGGCACGTTCATTATGCACCAAACCTACATCAAAGATCTGAAATTTTTCAATAACCTGATGGCAACGATCAACACCATCCCTTCGCTGCTTGTTTTTAGTGACCCTAGCTTTAATCAAGAGGGCTATTTTGTGGACAATGGCTATGTGGAATTTAACCAAACTAAAGAGGCGATGAACATTACAGATCTTCAACTCAGAGGTAAAAGTGCCGACATTTTAGGCAAAGGACGAGTGGATTTGGCGAAAGACACCCTCAATCTTCAACTCCAAATCAAGACGCTCAAAAGCTTTAGTAACGCGATTGATATGATTCCGATCGTGGGTGGCATTATTTTAGGGGAAGATAAGCGGATTGCGACCAATGTCGATGTCACAGGCTCTCTGAGCGATCCAAAGATTGAGACGCATCTCATTTTAGACACACTCAAGACGCCGATGAATATCATCAAACGAACCCTAGAAGCTCCGTTTGAGCTTTTTAAATAAACGTGTTCAGAAGAGCTAAAAGTTCATGAATATTCCCCGCTCTTCGCTCTGCTGTTTCACTCGTACCATAACCCCATCCAGCAAAGATAAACGCAATGCCCGCATTCTTTGCAGCACCCTCATCTTTGATGCTATCCCCGACTAAAATCGTTTTGGAAGGCTCACTCTCTAAAAGTTGCATAAGATGATGAACCATTAAAGGGCTTGGTTTGGGCTCAGCAACATTATTGGCACCCACAATCGCAGAAAAATAGTCCAAAATGCCCATTTTCTCCAACATATGGCGCGCAAAAAAATCACTCGCATTGGTCGCAATGGCTAAATGTGCCTTTTGGGAAAGTAGCTGCAACATCGCCATAACATCGGGATAGAGCGCTATCATAGAGGGAGAATTTTGCATATAATGCTCTTTAAACAACGCGCGATGATCGGGGTCATACGCCTCGGTATTGTAAAAAATCTTCGGCAGATGCTGATCGGGTTGGTTGATATGATACTCTAAATATTTTTGCCCAATGGGTTCTAGTCCTAAACTGT
This sequence comes from Sulfurospirillum multivorans DSM 12446, assembly GCF_000568815.1. Taxonomy (NCBI): domain Bacteria; kingdom Pseudomonadati; phylum Campylobacterota; class Epsilonproteobacteria; order Campylobacterales; family Sulfurospirillaceae; genus Sulfurospirillum; species Sulfurospirillum multivorans. The sequence continues at coordinate 1,395,559 of NZ_CP007201.1, read as the reverse complement.
GTCGCACGTAATTAACACTGTTCGTCATGGCAGCACTCGAATCAATGAGCGTGCCATCCATATCAAAAATAATCGACGCTTTTGTGCTCACTTACGCTCCAATGCGAAGACCTAAAATCAAAAGGTCTTTATCCACACCCTCAATCGTCGCAACACGGTTCAGATTGCCCCACTCTTTAAAGCCAAGCTTCTTAAACAGCTTCAGACTTGGCGCATTTTCTGAGAAGATCAGCGCTAAAAGCGTTTTGATCTCATAGCTTTTGGCTTGCTCAATCGCCTCACTTAAAAACTGTTGCCCCAATTTTTTACCTTGGAAGTTTTTATCGATGTAAATATTGATACGAGCACTGTTGGCATACGCTAAAAGGTTGGCATAAAAGGGTTGCAAACTGATCCACGCAATGATACGCCCGTGATACTCTTTGACCAAAATAGGACGCGATGCGTCGTGGGCGTGAAACCACTCTAATTTATCCTCAACACTGACGATTTTACTATCTGCCGTGGAGATGCCGTCTTTTATGGCTTCGTTGTAGATCTTGATGATCTCGGGTAAGTCTTCAAGGGTTGCACGTCGTAACTCGTTTAGCATTAGCATCCTTAACCATATTTTAATGTAATCACTGATTATACATTACAGATTTATAAGATTCGCTTTACTCCATCTCAAGGTGCATCAGGTACATCTCTTCACCATCAATCACACGAAGATCGGTACTTTTACATGTAGGGCAAACAAACTCATTTTGTGTCAGCGTTGCTTCGGTGTGGCAGCTTTCACAATGCACCACAATCTCTTGCAGATGAACGATAAATTCACACCCTGCACAAATCCCATCTTCTTTAAACGTATCAAACGCAGTTTCCAAAAGATACGGCTCAACGCCACTGAGCTTGCCGATTTTGATCTCTACTTTGGTAATTTTAGTGGCATTATTTTCTTTAGCATTTTTTTCACACATCTCTAAAAGTGCCGTGACAATCGAAAATTCGTGCATTAACAGATCCTTGGAAGTAACTCACCTTTGGGGGGCTCTAAAAAGCGCTCCGAGCCCCATGGTGTGTGTAAAACAACTTTACATGTAAAGGCAGTGGTGACTTTCCCGATGAGCGCACATTTGGCGGTTTCAGGAAATTTTTGAAGCACGTCAAGGGCTTTTTTTGCTTCGCTTTGAGGCAAACAAATCACCATCGTTCCTTCATTGGCAAACTCATAAGGCTCAAAACCCAGAAGCTCACATACCCCTTTGACTTCTTGCGCCACAGGGATTTTCGCCTCGTCTACTTCGATACACACCTTGGATGTCTCCGCCCATTCATTCAAAACGGCACTCAGCCCTCCTCTGGTTGCATCGCGAAGCGCATGTATCTTCACACCTGCGTTAATAAGCGCTTCCACGGGCTTCCATAAACTGGCACAATCGGTTTGAAGATCGCTCTCTAACTCTATCTCTTCACGCGTTGCTAAAATGCACGCACCATGATTGCCCACTTCATTGGAGACAATGATGACATCACCCTGTGCTAAGTTATGCGCTGAAATGCCTTCATACTGGATTTCGCCAATGCCAGCGGTGTTGATAAACAGTCCATCGACGCCACCTCTGGGTACAACTTTCGTATCGCCTGCGACGATTTTAACACCACTTTTTGCCATCTCATCGCGCATACTAATAACGATCTCTTCTAACTTTGCATACTCAAATCCCTCTTCGATCATAAACGAACAGGTCAAGTATTTGGGTTTTGCACCCATCATCGAAAGATCATTTACCGTTCCAGCAATGGCAAGCTTTCCGATGTTTCCACCTTTAAAGAAAAGCGGTGAAACCACAAACGAGTCGGTCGTAAACGCGATTTTTGTGCTCTGCATCACCAGACTTGCGGCATCTTCCATGCGGAGTAAAATTTCATTATCAAAATGTTTAAAAAAAAGTTCTTTAATAAGGTTTTGGGTCTCTTCACCGCCACCTCCGTGAGAGAGAAGTATCTTTTTGCTCACGCTCTGGCTCCTTTGAGGTTCAAATTTCCATATTTGAAGTAGGCTGAACACGCCCCTTCGCTTGAGACCATGCACGATCCCATCGGATTGGTTGGGGTACAGGCTTTGCCAAAGACTTTACAATCAAACGGTTTAGCACGACCTTTGAGGATGTCGCCACAAATACACATTTTATGGTCGTTCAACTCCGTTTTAGGAAGCACGTCATCAAATACAATTTCCGCATCATAAGCTGCATATTCGGCTTTGAGTTTGAGTGCACTGTTGGGGATGTCGCCAATGCCACGCCATCTAAAATGACTTCGTTTTTCAAAATAGGTGTTCACCAACGCTTGTGCTTTAAGATTTCCCTCACGCGAAACGGCTCTGGCGTATTCATTGTCAACAACACTTTGACCCTCATTAACTTGACGCACAATGCGCAAAACCGACTCCATCACATCGGTCGGCTCAAAACCAGCGACGACAATCGGTGTATGGTATTTTTCAGCAATCGGCTCATAGATTTTATAGCCGGTGATGACACTCACATGTGAAGGTCCTAAGAAAGCGTCTATCAAAGCGTCACCTCTACTCATAATCGCCTCAACCGCTTCAGGCACGGTGACATGGTTGATGTGGAAAAAGACATTGGTGAGTTTATTTTCGATCGCGTGTTGCATTAAAACCGCACTCATTGGCGTCGTGGTTTCAAAACCAATGGCAAAAAAGACCACGTTTTTATCGGGATTTTCCTGCGCAATTTTGATGACATCCAGCGGCGAATACAACGAGCGAATATCTTTGCCTTCCGCACGAAGCTTTTGCAAAGAGGTTTTGCTTCCAGGAACGCGGATCATATCGCCAAGAGTGGCTAAAATCGTATTGGGCATCGAAGCCAAAGCAATCGCATGATCAATACGCTCTTTAGGCATAATACACACAGGACATCCAGGACCGTGCACAAATTCAATAAGCTCTGGCAAAATTTGAGAAAGCCCAAACTTCATAATCGTATGCGTATGACCGCCACACACTTCCATAATGTTGATCTTAGACTTGCACTCTTTTTTGATCAGTGCCGCCAAGGCTTTCATATGCTCAGGGTCACGAAATCCCTCGATGAGATCGACCTCAGACATAGTTATTGTTTCCCTCATCTTCGCTAATCTCACCATCACGCATCGCTTCTGCGATTTCATTGTACGCAGCGATGCTGTCTTCGGCATGCTCTTTGCTGATCTTATTCATCGCAAATCCGACGTGAATCAACACATAATCGCCAATGTTTACTTTTTCGGCGATCAAATCAAGCGTGACTTTGCGCTTAACACCCATGGTGTCGACTGTTGCATAATTATTTTCGTCAATTTCAATGACTTTTGAAGGAATGGACAGGCACATGGTTATCTCAATGCTTTTTTCATTTTAAGGTAATTGATCCACTGATCAATCCCTTTGCCAGACTTGCTGTCTATCTCGATCACATCGACTTTTGGGTTAAGTTTGCGCGCTTCGCGTATCGCTTTTTCAACACTAAAATCAAAATGAGGCAACAAATCGCACTTGGTGATTAAAAAGAGGTCTGCACTTCTAAACATCACTGGGTATTTTGCGGGTTTATCATCGCCTTCTGGCACGGAGAGAAGTACGACATTGAGGTGTGAACCGACATCATAACTCGCGGGACAAACCAGATTGCCCACATTTTCAATAAACACAACATCAAGCCCTTCGATTGGTAAATGATGAAGTCCCTCATGCACCATAAACGCATCCAAATGACACGCTTGACCTGTGGTGATTTGATGCGCCAATGCCCCTTTTGCGATGATGCGATCGGCATCTTGGTTGGTCTCAAGATCCCCCTCAATGACTGCCAATTTGATTTGCTTCGTGTCAATCGTCGCTTCCAAAAGCGTGGTTTTTCCGCTTCCTGGGCTGCTCATAAGATTGATCGCCAAAACACCATGCTCTTCAAAATGTTTGCGATTGTGCCCTGCTTGTTTGTCATTGGCATCTAATATTTTGGTGATGACTGCGATGGTTTTTTTATCGTTTAGTTGAGGATTGGCGTGAATCTCATCGTGATGTTTGTGCTCATGATGATCGTGGTCATGCGCATGAGGATGCGTGTGCTCTGTATGATCGTCATGATCGTGTGAATGGCTATGCGTATGACCATCGTGAGTGTGCTCGTGCGCATGCGCAGACCATTGAGTAGGAGTGATTGAACAACCGCAATCTTTACACATTTTGAAATCCTTGGGTATATTTTTGATCTATTATAGAGCAACTCTTTAAATGGGAGCTAAAAAAAGAAGTTTCTTAGTTATTTTTAGGAAAAATACGTCTATGAAAACAGAAGAAAAATCGTGCATTTTTTGTGGACACACGAAACTCTACAAAGTCTCTTCCACACAGTATCGCTGCGTTACATGTAAACACACCTTTAGCCATGCAAAACAGGAGAAAAAAAGAGACATTATCGCCTCTTTTATCGCCAATCACAGTGCCCATGAATGTGCAAAACGTTTAGGGCTCAATTATCTCACCGTCACCAAAACCTACCAAAAATTGCGCCTTTTGCTCATAGCACACTCCGAGGCCCTCTACGCAGAGCAAACAGATACGTTTTCACAGTACGATGAGTACTATTTCCTGCCTACATGTAAACGAGGAAAACCAACGTATCTCTTCGATGCTATCGGCATTTTAGGCATGCTCTATGGCAAACGCATTCACACCCTTCTGCTCCCCGATCAATTCGCCCATCTGAAAAATTTAGAAGGAGATTCCATCGAAAAAGAGACCTATGCACGCTATCTCAACCAGCATAAAGTGGCACATTACGAGAGTTTTGACAACGCCTTAGTCGATTTTTGGTATTTTTTAGAAGGATGGATGGATCATTTCAAAGGGATTAAAAAAGAGAATTTTATCTATTATCTCAAAGAAGCGGAATTTAAATTTAATTATACGCAAGAAGAACAGAGGCTAATTTTGGAAAAGATGATTCGTGAAAAATAGCCTCTTTTTTCTTTACATGTAAACATTTAAAACCCCATCTAGCACCTAAAAAGCGGACTTAAAGCTCTAGCGTACTACACTCTTTTTTTACTATTTTTAAAGCGAATCCCATGAAAAAACAGCTCAATACCGTAACACTCACTGGTTTGATGATAGGACCTATTTTAGGCTCAGGTATCATTCTTTTGCCACCCATTGTTTATGATCTCACGGGCAATCTTTCCATTCTAGTTTGATTTATTATCTTAGCGCTTGGATTTACATTTGCGCTTGTTCTTGGGAATTTAAGCATCAAATTTCCAGGCGACGAAGGGGTGACGAACGCGGTACAAGAAGCCTTTAGCACCAAACTCAAATTCCTGACGTCTTACTATCTGATCAGCGCCGTTTTTTTTGGGCCCGTTGCCGTTTATCTCATAGGCGCTCATTTTCTTCAACCTCTTCTTGGCATCAACGTTAACACGCTTGCATTTTCGATGTTACTGTTCACGCTTTTTGCCCTTTTGCGGCCTGTTCATTTTTTGGGAACGCTCTCTTTAATCGTCACGACGATCATCGGCATTATTTTAAGTCTTGGGAGCATTGCTGTTTTGATAGGGCACGAAACCACTTTTTCTGTGGATTCACCGTTTGATATGACACTGATTTCACGGGCGTTGCTGCTTGCTTTTTGGGCAATTGTGGGCTGGGAAGTAGTGGGTAACTACTCTAACGAAGTGCATGATCCAAAGCGAACGATTCCCAAAGCGGTGAAGATCAGCGCTGTCATTATCTCGCTCATCTACCTTTTAGTCGTCTGCGCCATCCAATGTGCTTCTCTAGACCGTACGAACGCCATCACTGAGCTTATCTATCCTCTGTTTGGAACAGCCAGTGCATTTGTTATGGGTATTTTAGCGATGCTTCTGTGTTTGAGCACGGTTTTACTCTTTGTAGGTGGTGTTTCAAGACTCATCTGTGGACTGGCCGCTGAGTCAAAAGGGATACGCAGTCTTTTAAACAAGCGACTTGAAAATGGCGCACCTCTCGGTGCAACACTTTTTTTGTGCTCCATCAATGCCATTGTTTTAGGCTTAGTCTCTTTAAACGTCTTTACAATGCAAGACTTAGTCGCCTTGGCGGATGGATTTTTTATCGCCAATGCAACGATTGCACTTCTTGCCGCGTACAAACTCGCAACAACGAAAACCATTCGCTACACTGCACTTTTTTTAACGATCGTCTTTGCCTGTATGCTTTTCAGTGCGCATTGGATGGTGCTTGGTATCATTGCTCTTTTAGCGTGGAAAGTACTGCGCTAAACGCTTTACATGTAAAGGTTTTTATCTTCAAATTTTGATTACCTCCGTGTTTAAAACCTTTTAAATAGCTAAAAATATTCTTTTTTACGTCATAACATACGTGAACTTTAAACGATAAATAAATATAATGATTCTCAATTAATCACAATCTTCTCGGAAATTCTGATTAATTCGAGTTAAAAAATTGCATATTTAGGTATTAATGAAGGAGTCGTATGAACGGTGTTTGCATCAAAAAACATGCGCTAATAAGCGTGTTTTTGAGCTTAATGGCAGCCAATGCACTTGCAGAGTCTGCAAAAAATATAGATAATACAACAGAAAAAAATGAAGCGTCAGTCCTCTTAGGCATTACAGTCGAAGATATACGTGCCGAAGGACTTCGACCTGAGACGGTTGAAGCGGGTTCATTTCGAGGAACCAACATTATGGATGTGCCCTCAACCGTGAATGTCATCACCAAAGAGGCGTTGGATTTGCAAGCGGCTACGGGCACGTATGATGCGGTTCGCAATACCGCAGGTGTCACCAAACAACAAAACGGTGGTGAGACGTGGGATCAGCTGGTTATTCGGGGCATTGAAGTGCAAAACCGTACCAATTACCGACTCAATAGCTCCTTGCCACTCATGAACTTTAGCCAAGTTCCACTGGAAAACAAAGAGCGCGTGGAAGTGCTTAAAGGTGCATCGGCACTCTATTATGGGTTTACTTCCCCTGCTGGCATTATTAATTACGTTACCAAACGCCCAACGAATGATCCTATGGCAACTGTTGGTCTGATGATGGATAATTACGGCTCAGCCGTGGCGTCCGCAGATGTGAGTGAACGTTTTGGAGAAGAAAAACAAGTCGGTGTACGCGTCAATGCCGCAGGAGGAACGTTGGGATCGTATCTGGATGATGTGGACAATGGAAATCGTAGCTTCGTCTCCATGGCGCTGGATTGGCAAGTGAATGATCGCTTAACCATCAAAGCCGATGTAGAGCATGATCGTCGCAAAGTGACAGAACAAGCGGGCATTACTCTTCCAAAAGCGGTTAATGGCGTCATCACCTTACCCCACACCGTCGATCCAAAAACCTTGGTTGGACCAGATTCTACAAAGTTTGAAACGGAAACGACCAATGTTTTACTCAGATCCGATTATGCACTCAGCGATACGTGGAGCCTTGGGCTTGAAGCAGGACGAGCGAAGACGGAACGCGAACGCAACCTTGCGACTTTTACCTTTTCAAACCCTCAAGCAACCACGCTCAATACAGGTACTGGAACGGTCAAAGTCAATCATCAAGAGTACGAATACACTTCTGATTTGTTGCGTGCGGAACTCTATGGCGTTGTTAACACGTGGGATATTCAACATGACATCACCTTTGGTACCAGCTACACTGAAAAAACCAAAAGCCTATTTCAAGCAGTAGCTCTTCAACACTTGCTCAAAATCTCTATACGCCTCATACGATCACCCCCAACGGTTTTCACACAGACCACAGGCGTTTCGTATACCACGAAAGATACTGGTTTTTATACGATGGATCGTGTCACACTTGATCCGCAGTGGCAAGTGATCGCAGGATTGCGGCATTCCAAATATGAGAGCAATCAAGATGTAACGCGCTATGAGGCGAGCGAAACCACGCCGATGGTAGCCCTTGTCTACAAACCTTTGGACAGCGTATCGTTGTATGCTTCGTATTCTGAAGGGTTGGAAGAAGGCGAAGCGGCACCAACAGGAAGCGAAAATGAAGCCGAACGTCTAAATCCTGGCATTAGCAAGCAGTACGAGTTAGGCGCGCATTGGCTGATGCCAACGGGAACACTAGTATCAGCGGCGGTGTGTGATATAGAGAGTCCTGGATACTACACCGATGCGGCGAACTATTATGTTGCAGGTGGGCATAAACGTTACAGTGGCGTTGAGCTCTCGCTTCAGGGAAAACTGACAGAACAACTCAGTTGGCTTGCTTCCACACAATGGTTAGATCCTCGTTTTGAAGATATGGAGGGTGATGCGACCGCACTGAACGGCAAATTGCCTGAAAACGCGGCACGTCGCACAGGGAGTCTGTTTCTAAGCTATGACCTAAGCAGTGTTGCTGGGCTTTCGATTAACAGAGGGGCTTACTATACCGGTCGTCGTCCTGTGAATGACCTGAACCAAGCATGGCTGGATGATGTGACTATTTTCAGTGTAGGCGGACGCTATGTCACCAAACTCTATGGTAAGAAAAACATCTGGCAAATCAATGTCGATAATGTCACCGATAAAGAGTATTGGGCAGCAGGTGGCACGCGCCTTGCGGCGGGGTCTCCTCGCATTGTTCGTTTGAATTATAAAGTGGAATTGTATTAGTATTTTGTAGGAGTATGCTTTACATGTAAAGATACGTGAGTAAACAAAACGTTTACTCACTCTCGTTAAAAAAGCTTAAGAAGCGGGGATGGATGCCTCTACAAGTTTGGAGAATTTAACCCCTTTAAGCCCTGCAATTTTTTGTGCAAAGTCTTTGACTTCAGAAACTTTTCCTGTCACCATAACGGTTTCTAAACAGTTTTCGTGACTGACGTGTACGTGTGTGTTACACATAATATTCACTTTCGCATCGTGTTGAATCTCTAAAATCTTTTGAACAAGCTCATTTTGATGATGGGTATAAATCATTGTCAAAACGCCGATGACATCGCTGTTATCGTCTTGCCAATCGTCTTTAACGATTTTTTCACGAATAAGATCTCTGGTAAATTCACTGCGTGAGGCATACCCTTGTGCATCGACTTTTTTATCAAGTTCTTCTAGCAATTTTTCGGGTAATGAAACACTAAAACGAATAATTTTATCCATGGTATATCCTTTCTTAATAGACTTCATCTGCATTCTAATCTTACTAATCTTTAAATATTAAAAGGTACAAATATTAATATTATTTTAAAAGGGATTTAGAGAGCTGTCCAACACAAATTCCGCCGTCATTGATTGCTAATTGTAGCGGAAAATAGAGATTTTGTGTGACATTTTGAAGAATTAGTTCCATAAGTGTGCGATTTTGAAACACTCCACCACCTAGTACCACGGGGTATGGATAGCGCGAATGCACCTCACAGAGAATTTTGACCAAAGTATTGAGAAATTTTGAAGCAATCAAGCGAGGTTCTTGGTCTCTTAGCATTTGAGCAAACATGGGCTTATAATAGACTATTTTATCGTCAATTTCGACTTCATAGAATTCCGTAATTAAAGGATCATACAGCGCTTCAAGAAGCAAACCACTCTCGCCATCATAACTCACATTGCCTTCCATACCGCACAAAACAGCCACCGCATCAAAGAGTCTTCCTACAGAAGAACAGCGTGGGGCATTGATCTTTTTGGTATAAACCTGTTTAAGAAGTTTGAGTGATTTTTCATCGAAATAATCCAGCAGATGCGCATCAGCATCATCGCCTAACACGTCCCACAACAAAGAGGCTAAAATGCGTCTGATCTCTTTGATGCTCGCGTCCCCTCCCAAGAGTAAAAAAGGCTCAAACGAGACAGCACGCTCATAGCTATTTTGATCACACACCAAAAACTCGCCACCCCAAATCGTACCATCATCCCCATACCCCGTACCATCCCACGCAATGCCCAGTACGGGTTGACTCAGATGATGCTCAAACATCGTTGAAAGAATATGCGCATAATGGTGTTGCACTTGCATAAAAGGAATTTTCTGCTTCTTTGCCCACTGGGTTGAGGCGTAATTGGGATGCAGATCACCCACAATAAGATCGGGTGTAAAGTCATAAAAACGGGCGAAATTCTCTATCATTTTCTCAAACAGTTCAATCGAAGCGATGTTATCCAAATCGCCGATGTAGGGGCTGACGATGATTTGATGGTGGTGGTAAATCGCGATCGCATTTTTTTGATGCGCACCAACGGCTAAAATTTTGCGTTCATCCTTTGAGTCCACCCGAAAACTCTGCGGTGCCATACCTCGCGATGCGCGCATAATGAGTGTTTTATCGCCCAAGTATTGTAAAACGCTGTCATCGCTTGAATTGACAATTTCGCGATTGTAATCCAGATAATACTCCACCACGTCGCTTAATTTTTCCACCAGAAGAGACGCTTCACTGATAATTGGCTCACCCGAACGATTGGCACTGGTTGCCACGATGGGATTTTTGAGGTACTCAAAAAGGATTACATGTAAAGGTGTGTACGGCAAAAAAACACCGAGACGATCGATACGTGGCGCAATCCGTGGACTCATTTTGGAAGTGGTAGTTTGACGCTTCACGAGCACAATTGGACGAAGCAGTGAGACAATGCCCTCCTCTTCTTTGGGGCTTAATACACACACTTCTTTGATAGCATCAAGGCTTTTAAACATCACGGCAAACGGCTTGGAAGGTCTGTGTTTTCGTTCTCTTAAACGTTCAATCACTGCGTCATTGGTCGCATCGCACATCAGATGAAAACCACCCATGCCTTTCATCGCAACGATATGCCCTGTGTTAATCAGCTCGGCTAGTTTTTGAATCGCCGCTTCATTGACGCCCAATAATTCACCGTGCATCGAACGCAGTGAGAGTGTCGGGCCACATTTTGGACAGCTGATGGGCTGCGCGTGATAACGACGGTTTAGCGGGTTGGTGTATTCCTCTTTGCACGCGTCACACATCTCAAAAGGCTGCATCGACGTGTAAGGGCGGTCGTATGGAACAGTTTTAATGATGGAATAGCGAGGCCCACAATTGGTGCAGTTGGTGAAAAAGTAGTGGTAGCGTCGATTGGTTGGGTCGTGCAACTCTTTGAGACATGCTTCGCAAATTGACATATCAGGAAGTACCAGTGAGGATTTTGTGCTTGCTTCATCGCTGTGGCGGATTTCAAACGTGGTATCGTCTTTACATGTAAGGATTTCTTTTGTGTAAATATCGATGCGTGCCAGAGGTGGAAGCTCTTTAAACAAAGCCAGTTCAAACGCTTTAAGGCTCTCTTCAAATCCTTCGATCTCGATAACAACACCCAAAGAGTTGTTCAACACAAACCCGCTAAGAGCGTAACGCGAGGCTAACGTATAGACAAAGGGGCGAAACCCAACCCCTTGGACAATACCTTCTATACGATAAATCAGACGCGATTTACTGATCAATCGGCAACTCTTTATTCAAACAGATCGTGTGATTGGGTTTGAGATTTTTGATGAGCATCTCTGAAAAGCGTTTATACCCAAAGAGTGAACCGCACAATGCAATCTTCATGCTCATTAAATTTTCTTTATGCGCATCCGCAAGATCGGAGATAAAATACGAAAGACTCTCCATGTACCCAAAACTCAGCGTCGTGTTATCGGTACCTGCAAGTTTAAAGCTCATGCCGCTGCGAAGCATTCTGACGTAATCAAGATCGGAACTAAGAGCGTCCTCTTTTTGCAAAAAGTAGTCAATGCGTGGTCCTTTGAGTCCACCAAAATCTTCTGCATTTTCCAAAAGTTGCTCACCTGCACGCTCAAAATCATCGCATAATCCTAACGCTATCGCCATCATTTTCCAAAGAGAATAGACACTTTTTGGTGTATCGCTTGGAATGGTAATTTCAACTGCTTTGGCGTAAATTTCAGGAAACTGCTCTTTATAATGTGCCACTAAACGCTCAGCACTTGGGCTACTGCGCTCGACTTCGGCAAAGAGTTCTTCAAAAGAAGAAGGCAGTGAAATTTCCACAAGATTGAGCATACCATGCTCTTTCGAGTAGTGCATGATGCGATCATTGTGAAGGGTGCTAAAGTAAAAACAGCTTGTTGTGGCATCAAAAAGTTGATGCTCTTGCATGATGGACGCAAACGCTGCATGCGAAGGCTCATCAAACTTTTTCAAACTGGCTTTAAGGGCAGTGGAAGCATAATCACTTCCCTTGAGGATAAGAATCGCCCCATTTTCAAGCACACTGATGGTGAGTGGTTCTATAGCCTGTTGTGTTACATTCAATGTAACACGGTAACGTGCTTTGCAGGTTGACGCTTTGAAAAGGAACTGAATGCCTTTTGCAAACAGCTGTTTAGAAAGCTGATAAAGGAAAAGATCATCGGCAAGGCGCAAGGTCACGCGCGCTTGTGAAATAATCTCTTTTTGTGCAAACAGCGCATTGACTTTGAAACGAATCGCAGGACGCTCCAACGAAGCCAAAGCTTTGATCTCATTTTCCCTACACACAACCATGCGCTCAACAACCGACAAATCGGTCGCGATCACTTCAAAGGCTTTACACTCAGTGCTGTTTTCAATTTTACCAAAGACAAACGAGCCATTTTTGGTTTGAATCGACACATTTTCACCGCTTGAAATCAATTCAGCAACGCTTTTATAAAGCGTTTTATAACCCGCCGATGTGTTTACATGTAAAAGCTCTTTATCATCTTGAAAAAGGCTTACATGTAACTCTTTTTCACCCAAAATCGGTGAGAGATACTGTGGCGAACTTGGCGAATCAACCGACGCTAAATTTTTAGGGGTAAATTCCACGTTGTACGATAGAGGAGGTAAAATTTCTGCCTCATCTGGCATGGCGTCCACAACTTCAACACTGGAGGATTTAAAGAAAATGGAAAGAGGTAGTGAGGCGGAGAGCGTATCGGCAAACGCGCCTAACGTTGTCTCCTCGGCTTCGACAAAAAGCGTTACAATCGATTCTTTACGAATGATTTTATGGATAATCCCACAATCACTCGCGATTTTTTTGAGTAAATTTTCTAAAATTCCATTATGCGAGACATAGTTAAATTCAAAGGCTAAGATCATCGATCCTCCAGACAAGACAGGTTGGCTACACTTTGGATGTCAATATCGCTCATTTGCTCATACGTAAAGCCTAATTCTACCAAATGTTTCAGTAAAACACTCTCCATCACGACGCTTCCTTTTAAAACAGCAGGTGTGAGTTCCAGTGTTGTATCATCAACCACTTCTGGGATAATACCAACGATTTTTGTGGTAGGGCGATCTCCAACGAGATCCATCATCGTGAGTGTTTGAAGCATCTCAACTTCATGTACGCTTCCTTGCCAGGTGATGGTATTGGGGACATTGTCAAAATCAAAAAAGTAGACATCACCGATCTTTCCATCATGAGCATCCACACAATCAAGAACGACAAGGTATTCATATTCAGCAATAACGGGGATTAATCTTTCTGCGAGGGTGCCACCATCAACGAACGTGATCGTGTGCTCAGGCGAAGAAAACTGATATTTTTGTTCAACAAGACGGCACAGATGCACTCCGACGCCTTCGTCGGAGAACATCACATTGCCAATGCCTAAAATCAACACTTTCAAGCCAAAACTCGCTTAGTGTTTTGGGTGTTGTTTATGAAATTTATAACCACTAATAATCGCATCCATTGAACCTTCTTTTCCCATGATGGAGTTAAAGATCGCCATATAGATGTGAATCGGTAAGAAGATCAAGATACCCCACATAACGATATGGTGAATCTCTCTTACCATAGCAAGTCCACCAAGCATCGCTTCAATGGGGCGCATATAGTCATATAAAAAGCCCCCAATACCGCCTGCTTGATACGAATGCACATACAAAATAAGACCTGTGATGCTAATGATAAAAATCATTGTATACAGACCTACGTATGCAATAAACTGCAACGGATTATACACACCTCTTAACTGAGGATGTTCCCCCATAAAAAGGTAATATTTAAGCTGCCCAAACCACACTTTTGGACTGACAAAATCTAAAAACGATACCCTCTCCTTTGAACTGATACGATCAGCAAAAAAGAGGTATGTTTTAAATAGCGTAATGGCGATGAGTAAAAATCCTGCGATTTCATGCCACATTCTGAATTTTGCATTTAAGAAGAGGATAGGCTCATCTGATGCTTCAGGTGCAATGAACACATAGGTTAAATAAAACCCTGTCACCGTTAATACAAAAATAGCAATTGCTCTAAGCCAGTGCGTCCAACGAAGCCCTGCTGAGAACTCAAATTCTATATCTCTTTTCATCTTAGACTCCCTTTCTCTTTAGCAAGACGCACCGTTAACATTGACCTTATAACTGCTCATCTCATTCCCTTTGGTATCCATGACGTGTACTGCACATGCAAGACATGGATCATAAGAGTGGATAATCCTTACGATTTCAAGTGGTTGAGAAAGATCGGTGATCTTTAAGCCGATCAAAGACTCTTCGTATGAACCTCTAACACCTTTTGCATCTTTTGGACTTGCATTCCATGTGGTTGGAACAACGGCTTGATAGTTTTCGATCACACCATTTTTGATTTTGACCCAGTGACTCAAAACACCTCTTGGCACGTTGCCAATGTAACGACCTTTGTACTCTTTGTTTTTATCAATCTTGTAACTTGTACATGTAGAATCATCGACTTTAAGGTTTTGAATCAATGCGGTAAATGCTTCCAAGCCATGATCTGCAATTACTTTGGCTTCAAGCATACGACACGCTGTACGACCGAGTGTTGATGCAACGGCAGTAATAGGAAGACCTGTATCTTTTAAGAACTTATCAACAACGGCTTTAACACGTTTGTTGCCAAGCGCATAATTGATAACAATGTTTGCCAATGGTCCTACTTGAAGTGGTTTACCATCATAACGAGGTGCTTTCACCCATGTGTATTTACCCTTTTCATCAATAACTTTAGTCGGAGCCAAAACACCTTTGTCATTAATGGTTTGAGCATCTTTAAAGCCTGTATAGTTAGGCTCTTGACGACCTTCATACGGATGATAAGCGGCATTGTCTTTGTACCATGCGTGGGTTGCTTCTTCGGTAATTTTGCTTTCATCAAGTGTTTGAACTTTGAAAGGTTTCCCTGTAATTAAATTGACCACATCTTCAGCCATCATCAGTCCGCTCTCAAACAAAAACTCTTTTGCATTAATTTGGAATTCTTGATGCGTCCAAAGGTTTGCAACACCAAGACCACCAGTAACACTTGGCTCACCTGCATAGGCAAGTCCCGCCATAACAAGATCAGGATAGTACGCACGATTCACAAAATCCGCAATTTCTTTGAATTTCGTCATAAATTCACCTAAACGTGAAGGGGTTTGAAGGTCCATAACACAGGTAACACCACCAACAGTTAAGCTTTGTGGATGCGGTTGTTTGGCACCAAATACTGCCATCATTTGTGCCGCAACACGTTGCATTTCGAGTGCTTTTAAGTAATGAGAAACGGCAATAAGATTTTGTTCCGGTGTTAATTTATAGGTTGCATGTCCCCAGTACGCATTTGCGAATGGTCCAAGGTGACCTTTTTTAACAAATTCCGCTACTCTCTTTTGGGTTGCAACAAGATCATCAGCACCACATGCAATAGGCGCATCGGTGTATTTAAATGACTCAGCGGCTGCTTTGTGTGGATCGGCTTTAAGTGCTGAGACAACATCGACCCAGTCAAGTCCATGGAGATGATAAAAATGAACAGGATGGTCATGTAAAAAAAGCGCACAGTTCATCAACGTGCGTGTCAATTTTGCATTAAGTGGAGGCTCAATTCCAAGCGCATCTTCAACCGCCACAATGCCTGCTTTGTAGTGTGAGTAGGTACAAACACCACAAATTCTTTGGGTCATAAAACCAGCATCTCTTGGATCTCTACCTTTTAAAATGGTTTCGATACCTCTCCAAAGTGTTGAAGAAGAGTATGCTTCTGTTACAACATTGTTATCATCAACGATAACTTCAACCCTTAAATGCCCTTCGATTCTGGTTATTGGATCGACTACGATTCTTTTACTCATTTACTTATCCTTCTCTTATTCTTCAGTTTTTCCACTGCCCTTAACCGCAGCAATCGCCGCATGAGCCGCAATACCTACCGCAGTTACTGTCAAAAGCGCTACGCCTACTTTATCAGCAGTTTTATCAGCACCTTCACCATAAACGGTATGATAGAGTCTATCCCCTAGAGGTTCTTCAAATGGTCCCATGTTATCCCAAAATCCTGGTTCGGAACAACCGATACAGCCATGACCTGCTTGAACGGGCCAAGAAGTATGTTGGTTAAATCTCTCACGTGAACAGTTGTTAAACGTATAAGGGCCTTTACAACCCACTTTATAAAGACAGAAGCCTTTTTTAGCACCGGCATCACCGAATTCTTGAACGAATTCGCCCGCGTCAAAGTGACCGCGTCTTTCGCAAAGATCATGAATTCTAAGACCGTAAGCCCATTTTGGACGGTTATACGCATCGAGTGCTGGAAGTGTGCCAAAAAGAATGTAATGAAGCACGTTACCGACGATATTTTTCTCACTTGGAGGACAACCTGGAACGTTAATAACGGGTTTATTGGTAATTTTGCTCAGTGGTTGTGCATTGGTTGGGTTTGGATGAGCCGCTTGGATACCACCAAAACTTGAACAGGAGCCAATGGCAAAAATAGCTGCCGCTGATTCAGAAGCTTTTTTAGCGCTTGCTTGTCCTGTTTGACCATGAGGTCCAACGGTTAAGAAGAATTCACTACTGCCCGCAGGAATACCACCTTCAACCATTAAAATATATTTGCCCTTGTATTTCTCAATCGCACTCTCTAAATTGTGCTCTGCTTGCCATCCACAGGCGACCATCAATGTCTCATGGTACTCGAGTGAAATGTGATCAAAAATCAAACTATCAATGGTAGGAGCATCCGTTCTAAGCAAACTCTCACTACAGCCCGTACACTCAGCCATATGCAACCAAATAACTGGCAAACGATCCGTCAATTCAGCCGCTTGTGCCATCAATGGTGTAAATGTTGAAGGTAACGACAACATAGCAGTAACGCCTGCTGCCCACTTCATAAAATCTCTACGGTTGATGCCATGTTCTTCCATCAGTGCCGCAATAGATTTTTCCTCCTTAATACGGGGGAACTTCTCAAGATTGCTCAGTCTCTCAGCAAGCCTTTCGTACAGTTTCGCGTGTTCCATAAATTTCTCCTGTGTAAATTTTCCAAGATCAAAACATTAAGGTATCATTCAGATAATAGACAAATTTTCTTTACCTGAATGAGTATTCATTTAGTATTAAATCAAAAAATATTTCATATTATGCTAGTAAGGCACATTATTCAGGAGATTTTAAATCAACGGAGTAGAAAGGTAACAAAAAAAGAAGATAAAAAGTGTATTGTATTAAAAATGGCTAAATTGTCACACATGGAACCATCTTGCTATTGGGTGGTACAGACCGAACAAACGTCAAAACTTTTGAGGATAAAGTCGGCTTTGGTAAACGAATGTAGACCAATAAGTGCTTTTTGTGCCGTGGATGGATTTTGCTTATCACCGTTACCTAAATTCCAAACCGTTGGCGTGATAATATCATACGATTGAATCATCCCTTGATGCACTTTTACATGATGGATGAGTGATCCACGTGGTGCTTCGACCACGCCCATTCCCTCGCCACTTAAACTGTGAATCTCTTTTTTGGGTGGAATAAAAGAGGGCTCTTTGAGGTTTAAACGCTCTAAAAGATGCTTGGTGCGCCAGAGCAAATGGGCACATTCAACGGCACGTGCCACCACGCGTGTGAGTGATGCGTCTTTAAATCTGCGGTGAAAATCACGCATCAGCGGCTCTTTTGCCACCATTAAACGTGCCATTGGGCCTACTTCACAAAAACTCTTTTTGTACATCGCACTTTTGGAATAGGTATAGCCTTTGTGTTTGTCTTCAAAAAAAGTGTGTTCCAAACTCTCATGTACGTATTTGACATCCGCACTCAGTACGGTTGTTTTGGAGGCTTTGAGACTTCCTTCGTACATGTAAGACTCACCTAACGCTAAAAAGCGATCAAAACTACGTCCTAAACGATCAAAACCGTGTTTGAGCATCTCATCAATGCCGTGAGAGAGCGCTGAAGGTGCCGACATCACCTGCAAGGCAGAATCAAACTCCAATAACTCTTCCAAACGCATCCCGTAAAAATGCTCTTCGCAAAAAGCAATCACCGCATCTAAACAGCCAAGTGCACTGAGAACATCACTTTTAAGGGGATCACACGTCACGCCTCCTGCCATCACAAACGAGCCATGCGGCCACTGCCCTGTAAAATGAGCACTCATTTTAAGCGTCTCCATAATCGCATTTTGTGCGTGGAACCACTGCTTCTCTTTAAAAGCATTGCCGTGATAGGTTGGGTTAGAAACGCGTTTAAGCTCTGGTAAAATAGTGAAAAAATACCATTTGATGTGGTTGTGAATCTTCTCAGCATTGAGGGCGATTTCACGAATATCTTTGGCTTTTTGGCTTACATGTAAACGCTCGCCTGCATTTTTATAACACGCTTCAATGGCATGTACAGAGGCGATGGCGTGCGAATGAGAACAGATACCACACACTCTGGGCGTTAAAGCCAACGCATCTAAAATAGGGCGCTTTTGCAAAATCTCTTCAATGCCACGGTAATTAAAAAATTTAATGCGAGCAAAGCTGACTCTCTGCTCTTCCCACTCCAACTCCAAGGTCGCTTCGCCCTCTATGCGCTGTATAATCTCTTTAGTTATCTTCATCTATCAGCTTCTTTTCAAGTCTCTCGATTTTAAAACTTTTTGCCACACCTGCAAGGCTGTAATACGCACGCTTTGAGATGCCAAAAGGCGTTTGAGGCAAAGACATATTTTTTTGGGTTTCATACAATGCAACTCTAGGAAAGTCAAACTCTGTACACCCTAAACAGGGCGAACCTGCTCTTGTTTTGGAGCTCACCCCATTCCATAAAATCTTATTGCAATTGGCATGGCTCATTGGCCCCAAACAGCCGTGTTCGTAAAACAAACACCCTTCTCTCTCTCCAAGCTGTTTGCTATCGACCTTCCATTCAAAATATTCGTTGCGCAAACACCCATGATGGGCAAGATAAGAGAAGACCTCTTTGGGGCGCAAGAAGCCATCTAGAAGTACTTTTTCACCCACATGCAACGCTAAAAGTGTCTCCACCAACCAGCGTGGATGTACGGGACAGCCGGAGATGTTAATGACATTGTTTTTCTCCAGCCAATAACCGCCTTTTTCTTTACCGCTAAACAGTGCGCCTGTAATCTTTTGTGGATCACGTAGTCTAAAAACACCGCCAAAACTCGCACAACTACCTGCGCAGATGATATGCGTGGCACGAGAGGCAAGAGTGTCGAGGATTTCATGAAACGGAATCCCAAAGCGCTCAATAAGCCTCTCATCGTGGCTCAAAGCACCCTCTAATATCAAAAAATCAAACTTTGTATCGCTCTTAAGGAAGCTTAGAAAATCCTCTGCACCGCATAAAAGCGGATGATACAGCATTTCAAAGGAAGCGGCGAAACTTGGCATCTGTGGGTAGTTAAAAAAGGAGTGGCTGTTACCATTACATGTAAGACCTTGAAGCCAGATAATAGTGGATTTTTGAGACATTAGTGTTTGAGCGCGTTGTAGATATTGAGCGCAATCTCATCGACATAATGGTTAAGATCTTTTTCCAAAACACCTTCCCCACTTAAAAAAACAAACCCACCCAAATAGCCCATAAACAGCCCAAATGCAGAGAAAAAATCTTGATTGCGAAGTTCCCCACGCGCCACTCCCTCTTCAAAAAAGATCATCAGTTCGGTCACAAACGATGAGACGCACAGCATCCCTTCGCATCCCTCTTTGAAGACTTCCCTATTGGCAAGGTAGACACGTAAAAAGTAGTTGATGTGTTGTGGTTTTGAAGAAGCCATCTCAAAATAGAGTGCCACAATCTTTCGAATCTTCTCCTTCGCGTTTCCCTCTTCTTCATTAACGAGGCGGATCTCAGCGCCTAAAATATCGGAAGAGTATTTGATGATCTCTTTGGCAAGCATCTCTTTGGAGGAAAAATAGTTATACATATTCCCCACACTCATGCCCATTGCTTTGGCGATGTCGGGAATCGTTGTGGCATAAAAACCTCGTGTTGAAAAGAGCATTAACGCCGCATCTAAAATCTTTTCACTTTTGCGTAATTTTTTATCCACGTGTGTGATCCTTCCAAAGTGTCGTTTTGCTTATTTTACCATCTTTATTAATATTCATTTAAAATGTTTGACTATAATTTCTCTGATTGAATCTCAAAGGAGTACGAATTGTTACTTATGAAACTAAAAGCTGAAGAAAAATTTGCTTTTTTACAACTCGCACAGTATGTTGCGAAACTCGATGGGGAATATGGGCTCAAAGAGCGCGAATTGGTCGATGAATACTGTACCGAGATGGGCATTGAAAATATGGAAATTAATTTAGAATCCTTCAATTTAGAAGAGACGTTGGAGACCTTTAGATCGATGCAAAGCCGAAAAATCACCATTCTAGCGTTAATGGTGTTGGTGCATGTTGATGACAAATTTGGCATTTATGAGCATAAAACAATGGATAAAATCGCACATATTTTCAACATTTCAGAAAGAGAGATGCACCTTTTTTCGATGTGGGGGAAAATGGGCTCAGCGCTATACGAACAAGCGATGGTTTTTACAGCAGATTAAGTGTAAACGCCTTTGGGCGTTTACACGGGACTTGCACTATTATTTTCCTTTTTTAGGAAAACTCTTTCTCTCTTCGATCAATTTACCTTCCAATATCTTCTTACCACTCTCAACACCGGGTTGATCGTAGGTATTGACATTCATCATTTGACCAACAAGCGAGGTTAAAAGCTCATAGTAGAAAATTAACTTTCCAATGTTTGCTTCATCAATGTGTTGAAGGGTAATGGTGTCGATTGGAATATCTTTTTTATCCAAAAGTGCCTCAATCGTTGAATCAGCTTGCATGTTAATGAGGTCACAAAACGCAATACCATTCATCAAATCCAAGCTCTCAAGCTCTTTGAGTGTAATGGAAGGAATCTTGATTTTGTCATCAAAGTTTTCGATTTTAAGCACGGTCACACTTTTATCGCGAAGCCCTTCAACAATGAGCTGTAAAAAAGAGTGTTGATCTTTGGGGCCAATAAGCCCAACAGGGGTAAGACCCACGTTAAAGCTGCTGTGTTTTTGTTTTTTACCCAAACTCTCTCCCCAAAGTTGCACATACCAGTCGGTAAAACTGTCCAAACTCTCGGAGTACGCAAAAAGGGTGTTGATGTTGTAGTGCATCGAATTTTTAGCGTAGTAGGTCGCTTTTTTCAACAGTGTCTCTTTGATGTAACCATCTTCAAAGAAGCTTTTTTTAATCGCTTTGGCACCATCTAGTAAGCGTTGAATATCCACACCCACCAAAAGCAATGGTGCAAGACCTGCGGCACTTAAAACGGAAAAACGTCCGCCGACATTGAGAGGAATATGTAAAATAAATGAGTTCAATGTTTTGGCATGGGCTTCGAGTTTTGAGCCACTATCGGTGACAAAGGTGAAGCGATAATCGAGGGAAATCTCTTTGGCTTTTAACAAGGAAAGAATGTATTTGTAAACCGAAATGGTCTCGATCGTTGAACCTGATTTACTGATGACAAAAAAGTGAGTGTTTTTGATGTCCAGTTTATTGAGCGTGGAGCGAATAGACGCAGGATCAGTACTCTCAAAAAGGTGCAATCGTTTGTCGAAATCACGAATACCTTGAAGTGCTCTAAAAATCGCTTTAGGCCCTAATGAACTTCCCCCGATACCGATAATAGCGATATCTTTGATCGCATCGTAATCATTTTTAGATTTAAACTCTTCTAGGTAATTTACAAGATCGGTAATCTCTTGATCGGGCAAGGCGTAATAGCCAATGGTGTCCTGTTCAGCCACGATTTTTTCAAAGATGCCCTCTTCTACTTTAATATTAAAATAGAGTGAATTTTTCAAACGTATCCTCCAAATGATAATTGGTGTGATATTACTACTAACAATCTTAAAAAAGCCAAAACATAGAGGCGTTGTGGTATATTAATACCTATATTAAGCACAGAGGAAAAGCATGTTTTTACCCACCACACACGAAGAGATGATGGATCGAGGTTGGCAACAACTCGACATCATTTTGATCACCTCCGATGCCTATATTGATAGTCCCTATATGGGCGTTTCGGTTGTAGGTCGTGTGTTAGAAAAGGCGGGGTATAAAGTCGGCATCATCGGGCAACCTGATGTTACATGTAAAGATGATATTGCACGCCTTGGAGAACCAAAGCTTTTTTGGGGTGTCAGTGGCGGCAGTGTGGACTCGATGGTGTCCAACTACACGGCGACAAAACGGTTTCGCAACAGCGATGACTACACACCTGGTGGCATTAACAACAAACGCCCCGACCGTGCCAGTTTGGTCTACACCAACCTCATCCGCCAACACTTTAAAGAGACCGTTCCTATTATGCTTGGTGGCATTGAAGCCAGTCTGCGACGTGTCACACACTATGATTTTTGGAGCAATAAACTTCGCAAACCCATTTTATTTGATGCCAAAGCCGATTACCTCCTTTATGGCATGTCAGATCACAGCATTGTCGAGTTTGCCGATGCCCTAAAAAAGGAGATTGAGCCTTTACATGTAAAAGGGTTATGTTACATTTCCAAAGAGCCAAACGAGGCTTTTTTAGCGCTTCCGAGCCATCAAGAGTGCCTTGATGATAAACTCAAATTTATGGATATGTTTGACATTTTCTACCACAATAATGACCCCATCTCCGCCAAAGGACTCTGTCAAAAAGTCGATTCGCGCTACCTCATCCAAAATCCACCTGCGCTTTACCTCACTACCGAAGAGATGGACGAAGTCAGTGCGCTTCCCTTTATGCGCGATGTGCATCCGTACCACAAAAAAGAGGGTGCGGTGAAAGCGCTTGAAACGATCAAATTTTCCATCTCAACGCACCAAGGCTGCTATGGCGAATGTAGTTTTTGCGCGATCAGCGTGCATCAAGGCAGAACCATTCGAAGTCGAAGTGAAAACTCTATTCTCAATGAGGCGAAACACTTTACGACTTATAAAGATTTTAAAGGCATCATCTCCGATCTTGGAGGACCAACGGCGAATATGTACGGCTATGAATGCCATAAGAAAGTGACCAAAGGCACCTGTGAAGAGAAGAGCTGTATGTTTCCAAAGCTCTGTAAAGCACTTAAACCAACGCACAAAAAACAGCTTGATCTGCTTCGAAAAGTACGCTCCCTTCCAGGCATTAAAAAAGCGTTTGTCGCTTCAGGGATTCGGTATGATCTGATCAGTGAAGATAAAGCCTATGGCTATGAGTATCTTAAAGAGATTGTGGAGCATCATCTCAGTGGGCAGATGAAGATCGCGCCTGAGCACATTGATGATGAGATCTTAGCATTGATGGGAAAACCGGGTAAAGAGTCGTTGGTTGAGTTTAAAGCGCTCTTCGATCGGCTTTCTCGTGAATCGGGCAAAAAACAGTTTCTCACCTACTACCTTATCGCCGCGCATCCAGGCTGTGAGGAGAAGCATATGCACTCTCTCAAACAGTTTGCAAGCAATGTGCTCAAAATCAATCCCGAACAAGCGCAAATCTTTACGCCAACCCCTTCAACGTATGCAACGTTGATGTACTACACAGGGCTTCATCCTGTGACGCGCAAACCGCTTTTTGTCGAAAAAGATATGCAGAAAAAAGAGCGTCAAAAAGAGATTGTTGTCTCCAAAGAGCGTAAATACTACAGTGGATTAGACAGCTGATCTAGCCAAATTCAGGTAAAATAATCCCAAAGAGGTCGACAATGGATACGCTTGTTTTTCAAAACATCATTATCGCTATTGTTCTTGGGCTGATCATTGGGTTGCAACGTGAAATGAACCTTTTGTATGCCAACCGCCAGAAAGATTTTGGAGGGGCACGCACTTTTGCGCTCATCGCACTCATTGGCTATCTCTCTGCGTGGCTCAATGCGTCTGTTCCTTACCTGCTTATTGCGTCTACATCTGTTTTAGGCGCTCTTCTGATGGGTGCGTATATTCTCAATCGAACACCTACAGAAAACGGCATGACCACAGAGTTTTCAGCGTTGGTGGTTTTTCTCATAGGCGCCCTGCTCGCGTATGAGAAAATGGCACTGGCTGTTTTTGTTGCTATGAGTGTCCTTTTTATCCTCAATCTTAAAGAGAAAATCCAGACCTATGAAAAAGTGATTGAGAAACAAGATCTGAGCGCGATGATTCTTTTTTTGATGATGAGCTTTGTTATTTTGCCGCTTTTCCCCGATGAACCGCTTGATCCTTGGGGCTATTTCAATCTTTACAATATCTGGCTCATGGTCGTTTTGGTCGCAGGCATCTCTTTTTTAGGCTACATCGCCGTACGCCTTGTGGGGGCTAAACATGGTATTGGTTTAGCAGGTCTGTTAGGAGGTATTGTCTCCTCAACCGCCGTAGCACTCAGCCTTGCACGACGTTCCAAAGAGAATCCTTCGCTTTCTAAAAATCTGGCTATTGGGGTAGGACTTGCCTGCTCCATCATGCTTTTTCGTATTTACATCGAGCTTCTTATCATCAATGCCGCGCTGGCTCATGAGATTTTGTACCCTGTTTTGATCGCTTCTGGTGTGGGGTATCTCTATCTTGGATTTATCTACGTTACCACAGAAAAAGAGAAAATCATTCAAGAAACCGTGTTTAAAAACCCGTTTCAACTCTCCGAAGCGCTTATTTTAGGAGTTTTATTTGGCGCTGTCATCGCTTTAGTCAAATTTGCAAACACTTCCTTTGGTGAATTAGGTGTTTATATTATCTCCTTTATTTCAGGTCTAACGGACACCGATGCGATAGCACTCTCCCTTGCCTCCTTGTCCAACAATGGACTGGATACAACAACCGCATTAAACGCTATTACGCTTGCGATCATCGCCAATTCATTGCTTAAAAGTATCATTGTTTTTCTACTGGGCACACGCCGCATTGCCTCGTATGTTGGTGGCTATCTCGTGCTGACGATTGGAACATTTTGTGGTGCTTATTATGCACTCTCGTAGTTTACATGTAAAGGAGAAAGAATGAGCGTTTTAATGGAATTTAGTATGTTTCCTCTTGAAGGTGAAGGCAGTAAAAGTGCCGATGTGGCGCGCATTGTCGAGATGATTCATGAGAATGGCTACAGCTATAAACTGACTCCCATGAGTACGGTGGTTGAGACACCTACGATGAGCGAAGCGCTAAAATTGGTCGAGCAAGCCTATGCCCTGCTTGAAGCGTGCGGGCGTGTGTATGCGTGTTTGAAATTTGACATACGACCTAACCGCACAGATGGCATGCACCAAAAAATTGAATCGGTGCAAAACAAGCTGGATTGTTTGATTACGATTTAAAAAATTTCACAGGGTGCCGATCTTACTCGTATGTTTAAATAAGGGGGCAACTTTATGGAAACCGTCGGAGCCAATAATTACAATTATAATAGCTTTGGTTTTTCACTGCAAACCAGTAGCGGCGATGTGATCGATCTGAGCATGTATGACGCGCGCTACGCAGAGATTTCACAAGAGAGTGATGGCAACTCACAAAGTACAACATTCACACTTGCACACGCGTATGGCTATAATTTTCATTACGAAGGTAATGGTATTGACGCCAATGATCAAAAAGAAATTGATGCGGCGATGGAAACCATTCAGCCGATGATGGACGAATACCTCAAAAACGTACAAGAGAGTGCAAGTAACACCAACATTGCAAGCTTGACCAACACCGCATATGAAGTCAACGCAGCACTTCCTCAAACGAGTAATGAAAACACGCAAAATTACATCAATGACTCGATTTTGACGAGCCTTGATAAAATCTTAGCAAAAGTCGAAAATCAAAATGAAAAAATGCTCAAAGAGACACAAAAACTCTTTGAAAGTATCTTAAAGCAACAAAAAGGTTTTGAGCTTTACATGTAAACCATTTTGTACGCTACCTTCCGCATTAAAAACAGACTCCACACATCATGCTTCTAAGATAACATTAATTTATCTTTAAGTATGATGTGATGTTCGTATGTCTCTTTCAGTTAACAAAGCCTCTCAATCAATACCATGCCTTTTCTAAATCATTGTTTACCCAAAGGATTAGGATGCATTCAATCAAACATTACGCTGTGGATTTTACGGGACGTGGTAGCGAATATTTTCGCATCTGGATTGTCAATATTGCGCTGAGCATCATTACACTTGGGATTTACTCTGCGTGGGCAAAAGTACGAACCATGCGCTGGTTTTATGGGCATACGTTTTTGGATAACCACTCCTTTTCGTATTTAGCGACACCCATGCAAATTCTCAAAGGAAGGTTGATTGCGGCAACACTGTTGATTCTTTATGTGGGAACATCCAAATTTGCACCGCTGGTGAGTACGCTTATCATTGTCGCCATTGGTATCGCTTCACCATGGATTATTGTTGCTGCCCTTCGTTTTGGCGCACGCCAAAGTGCCTATCGAGGGTTGCGATTTAATTTTACGGGAACGGTAGGAGAAGCGGCAAAAGTGTACCTTTTAATGCCTGTTCTTACCATCATCACCTTTGGACTTGCTTTGCCTTATGTTGCCTACACGCAACTCAAATTTTTAGCCACTCATTATGCGTATGGTACGACAACAACTTCTTACAGTGGATCATCAAAACCTTTTTGGAAACTCTATCTTTTCACCCTCGCCTTTTTAGCTGTGGTTTGGGGCATGATAGGGGCACTGATTTATGCTTACATGGTAACGCATCCTGCCCTTTCACCTGAGACACACAAACAGATGATTGGGCTGGCGATCTCAGTTGGGCTCTTAGCCTTTTATATCACGATTCCCATCGCCGTCGCTATCATCAAAACACAAACGATCAATCTTTTTTACAACCATCTGCATTTAGAAGACGTTCGTTTTCATTCAACCCAACGCGTTCGTGATGTTTTATGGATTTATGCCACCAATCTTTTGCTGATTATGATCACGTTTGGAGTGTACATCCCATTTGCGAGTGTGCGTTTAGCGCGTTATCGCTCACTTCATCTTGAAATCATTGCCGCTAATTTAGATGAATTTGCCGTACAATCGTTTGCCACAACAACCGCTGTTGGCTCTGAAATATCAGATCTGTTTGATATGGATATTGGTGTGGCATGATCACGTTTGAAGGAGAGTATTTCGATGGCAAAACTTCTCGTCCCACCAGTGTCAGCATTGAAGTGGGCGAAACAGAGCTTTTTATGCACACGCCCACACGCTACTCCTCTTTTGCACTCAAAGAGATCAAAATAGACCCGATGGTGGGCAGTGCAAGCAGTATCGTCTACCTTCCTCACCATCAAGAAATACACAGCCATGATCTTGAGGCACTTCGTGCACTGGAACAGCAACTCAAACAAAAATCACCTGAATACCTTGCCCACTATTTTGAGAGCAAACTACGTTATGTGTTCGCGACGTTGGTCTTTACCATTGCTCTTTTGGGTGCAGGATTTTTTTACGGCATTCCCACCGTTGCCGCTTATGTTGCGCGCGTTGTTCCTGAAAACATTAAACTGATGATGGATAAAGAGAGTCTTGCCCTCCTTGATAAGATGTATCTCAAAGAGACGCTTTTACCGATAGAGCGACAAACGGCCATCACGGAACAGCTCAATCGTTTTTGCGCCACAACTCACTGTGCTCCGTTTCAACTGCTCTTTCGCAGTAGCCCAATTTTAGGCGCCAACGCGTTTGCCCTTGCGGGTCAAAGTATGGTTGTGACTGATCAATTGGTTGAAAAAGCAGAACATGATGCTGAGATTGTGGCTGTTTTAGCACATGAACTAGGGCATATCAACGCGTCACATACGCTTAAAATGGCACTTCAAGCGATGGGTTCAGGTGTTTTGATCGTGATGATAACAGGCGATGTGAGTACGTTTTCAGACCTTGCGACAGGCATTCCACTGTTGCTGATTCAACAAGGCTATTCTAGGGAAATGGAAGAGGAAGCCGATGCGTTTGCGCTTCAAGGACTTTTAAAAGCGAAGATTTCTCCGCACTATTTTGCGACGATATTAGAGCGCATTGACCCCGATGCCAATGCATCCAAAACGCCTTTTGCAAGTCATCCTGAAACGCGCAAACGCATTCAGCCTTTTTTGGATGCATCCAGCTTGTAAGCTTTACATGTAAAGAAGATGGTGGCATGAGTTCATGCCACCGTGAGGCTTATTTGAAAGTTTTTTCCAAATGAGCCATAAAGCGTACTTTCTCTTTTTCCAAATCCAAATCGCCTTTAAAAATGTCATGCACGGAGAAGGTTTCAAGCGGTTCTGCGCTACAAAATTGGAAGGTTTTATGCGTTGCAACATTGGCTTCATCAAGGCTGAGTCCGCTGAAAAAGCCCTCTTTATCGTTAAATTCTGACGTTGGGCAGTTGTAGGTGATGGAGAGCATATACTGTTTTCCTTGCATCAAGCCACCGCTTCCGTAGCGTTTGGTTGCGTCACTTCTGGTTCTGCCATCGTTCTCATAGGTGACGGTTCCTTGACCTGTGGAAAAAATCTCATCAATGTATTTTTTAGCCAGCCAAGGCACGCCCATCCAGTAGGTTGGGAATTGAAAGAGGATAATATCGGCCCATGCAAATTTTTCAACCTCTTCTTTGACGTCATAATCGCCCTCAACCTCACTGTGTTTGATGGCATAGCCTGCTTTGTGAAAAAACTCTGTGGCGGTGTCGATGTAAAACTGTGTGAGTTTCCCCTCTGCAACCACAGGGTATTTTTGATGCCCGTTGATAATCAGTACATTTTTCATTTGATTTCCTTTTGTGTTTATTGTTGGAAAATTATAATGTTAGCATGCTTAACATATCCTTACGATACTTTTAGTGTGTAATGATATATTTTTATATTTATGCTATAATTGACTTTAAAAAAGGTCATAAACCATGTATTTAGTTAATGGAAAAGCGTACACCTGTGCCATTGCCATCGCACAAGACATTTTTAACGATAAATGGAAACTAGGCATTATTTGGCATCTACTCTCGGGAGAAAAACGTTACAAAGAGCTTTTTGAAGAGGTGTGTGAGATTACGCAAAAAACCCTGACCGTGAAACTTCGGGAGCTCGAAGAAAAAGGTATTATAGCGCGTGAAGCGTTTCCTGAAATTCCACCCAAAGTGGTCTATTCACTCACCCCAATTGGCGAGAAATTACGCCCTGTGCTCAATGAAATGTTTGATTGGGGCATTGATTATGTCACCGTGTGTGGCGCCTTTAGCGAAGGAACGGTGTGCGAACCCAAACTCTCTAAAAAGGCGTGAAACCAAGTTTACATGTAAAGCGTTTAAAGCGACGCAATCTTTACATGTAAACGATCTTCACACGCCAAAGGCTTGGAAATGCGAGCACTCTCGATGCAGAGCATTTGTGTGTAATCATTCTCATTCATATCAGCAAAACTGCTTTCGCCCTCACGCCAAGGATTCCACACCACCACATCGCTGTGATTTTTATGCGTGATACTCAAGATTCGATCCTTTTCGCAAAGTAACGTAGTCGCTTCGGGCATGGTGTAGACTCTATCGATGGAATGGGTTACATGTAAAACAGGCTCTTTAGTTTCACACGCCACACCACCTTGCAAAGCATCGTTGTAGGCGCTACCCAACCCCATCACCGTTACATCATGAATGTTTTGACATGTAAGGTACGTATGAAGTGCCGCCGTACTCTCTTTTTCAGCGTTTACATGTAAACACAATTCAACATCATGTCCCAAGTTCATCTCAAGCCGTGCATTAAACGCATAATCCCACAACGACCTCGTAAACGCATTATCTCGTAACTCAAAAATCAGCTGAACGCCCTCTTCATTTTCAACATACTGCGCCATTTCCCACTCCACAATGCGCGCAAATCCATGTGCAGGCGTGCCTATTTTGCCAAACCAAGGCCAACACAGAGGAATGCCACCCCGAAATGCTTTGCCTTTTTGAAACGTTGAACGCTTAGCACTCCAAAAAAATGGCTCACCACCTTTGGGTTGAAAGTGAATGAGTTGCGCACCTTGTTTAAGGAGGATCGCATCAAAAAGCGGATGGTGAATCTCAAAGAAAAGATCGTTTGAGATAAGGTATTGCGCGTTAATGGAAACTCTCCACAAGTCGTTGCACCAGCAAATTCCACCCATCGACCAATACAAAAATGAGCAGTTTAAACGGCAAGGAGATCATAACCGGCGGCAACATCATCATACCCATCGCCATCAAAACAGAACTCACCACCATGTCGATAACCAAAAAAGGCAGATAGAGCAAAAAGCCGATCTCAAAAGCGGTCTTAAGCTCGCTGATCATAAACGCAGGCATCGCTACGGTTAAAGGTACATCTTCGATATTTTTAGGATTTTCAAGGTTACGAATCCGAAAGAAAAGCGCTAAATCTTTCTCACGGGTATTGCGAATCATAAAGGCTTTAAACGGCGCAGCACCTTTCTCAAACGCCTCTTGATAGCCCATTTTTTCTTCTAAATAAGGTTTGACCGCCACGTCGTACGACTCTTTCATCACGGGTTCCATAATGAAAAAGGTCAAGATCATCGCCAAAGAGACCATGACTTGAGACGGTGGCATCTGTTGCGTTCCAAGTGCTTGTCGCAGGAATGAAAAAACGATGAGAAGACGTAAAAAACTGGTCATCATAAACACCAATGAAGGTGCGAGGGTCAAAATCGTTAAAACAAGAACAAGGTTTAGGCTGGTCACGAGCTGTTGGGGTGTATCGGGCGCACTTAAAGAGAGGTTAACGGTAGGGATCGTGTCGGCACCAAACGCGAGCGGTGACATAAACACCATCAATAAAAAGAGCACCTTTATAATTTTTCTCAACCCGATTCCTTTGAATGTATTGTAGGATTTTAGTTGGTTTTGCGTTAAAAACCATTTAATCTTTAAACAACTTTTCGTTAAAATAGATTTCATCTGATTGTTAGGAACACACTTTATGAATATTTCGATTGCAATTATGGCGGCGGGCTTAGGCACGCGCATGAAATCAACCCTTCCCAAAGTTCTTCACGAGATCAGCGGTTTTGAAATGCTCTACCACATCATCAAAGAATCTCAAAAGATCAGCGACGACATTCACGTCATTTTATACCACCAAGCAGACCTTGTGCAAGAGCGTATGAACCGCTACTTTTCCAACATTAATTACATTATCCAAGATCATCAAAACTTCCCAGGAACGGGCGGAGCGATCCGTGGGGTTACACCAAAGTATGAGCGATTACTCGTGCTCAATGGCGATATGCCTCTGCTTGAAGCGGAAACTATGCAAAATTTTACACATTTGGACGCTGACGTTGTGATGAGTGCCTTTACATGTAAAGAGCCTTTTGGCTATGGTCGCGTCATCATGGATGCTTCTTTAAACGTGCAAAGAATCGTTGAAGAGAAAGATGCGAGCGCGGAAGAGAAGAGAGTAACGGCGGTGAATGCAGGCGTTTACCTCTTTAAAACCGACTTTTTAAACGAGAATCTTTCCAAACTTTCCAATCACAATAGCCAAAAAGAGTACTACATCACCGATTTGATCGCTTTAGCCAATGCAGAGAATAAAAGCGTGAAAGCGCTTTTTGTCGATGAAGCGACGTTTATGGGTGTCAATTCTAAATACCATCTCTCGCAAGCTGAAGAATTGATGCAAGAGCGCATCAAACGTCGTTTTATGGAACAAGGGGTGAGTATGCGCCTGCCTCAAACGATCTACATTGAAGCCGATGTCCAGATGAGCGGCGAATGCAAGCTTGAAAACGGTGTTTCGCTGCTTAAAGGCACGGTGCTTGAAAATGCACATATCAAAGCGCATTCGGTCATTGAAAAAAGTGTGATTAAAAACTCTGACATTGGACCGATGGCGCGTGTTCGACCTGACTCAATCATCGAAGATACCCACATCGGGAACTTTGTTGAGATCAAAAAATCAACGCTTAAAGGTGTTAAAGCAGGCCACCTCAGTTACCTAGGGGACGCAACCATTGATGAGGGAACAAACATCGGCTGTGGAACGATTACATGTAATTACGATGGCAAAGCCAAATACCAAACGATCATCGGCAAAAATGTCTTTGTGGGCAGTGACTCACAACTGATCGCACCCGTGAGTATTGGCGATGATGTTTTGATTGCTTCAGGAACAACGGTTACCAAGAACATCCCAAAAGGAGCCCTAGCGATCAACAGAGAACCCCTTAAAATCATAGAGGGCTTCTTCTACAAATTCTTCGGGAAAAAAGATGCGAAATAATCAACTTGCAGGGAAAAAAATCCTTTTAGGGGTCACCGGTAGCATTGCGATTTACAAAGCCTTGGAGCTCATTCGCCTTTTCATCAAAGCGGGTGCAGAAGTCAAAGTGCTGATGAGCGAAGATGCGAAGCGCTTTATAACACCGCTCACCTTTGAGGCGATCAGCCAAAACAAGGTTTTACATAGTGACACGGAAAGCTGGAGCGAAGGGCTGAGTCACATTCACACGGGCAAATGGGCAGACCTGTTTGTGATTGCCCCAGCTTCGGTCAATACGATCAATAAACTCAGCCATGGCATTGCGGACAATCTTATGACGCAAACGGCGATTGCTTTTACCAAAACGATTGTGATTGCCCCTTCGGCCAATACCAATATGATGCTCAATGCCATCACCCAAGAGAGCCTTTTAAAGCTTGAAACGCTCGGCTACGAGATCATCGCACCCCAATCCAAACTGCTCGCGTGCAATGACGAAGGTGTGGGTGCGCTTGCAGATGTTGAGCAGATTTTCTACCACTGCGCACGGTTGCTGCTTAAAGAAGCTTTTTGGAGTGAGCGCGAAGTCGTTATCACCGGTGGTGGAACGATGGAAAAGATCGATGATGTCAGATGTTTGACCAACTTTTCCAGTGGAAAACAGGCCTCTGCGCTTGCGCTTGCGTTTTACCTCAGAGGTGCCAATGTAACGCTGATCAGCAGTGGCGAAACCCCTCAGATCAACGCCATCAATATTTTACATGTAAAGAGTACGGCAGAGCTTCAAGCCGCCCTTCTTTCGCAGATGCAGTATGTCACCAAAAACGAGAAAACGCCCTATCTTTTGATGGCAGCGGCGGTGAGCGATTATGTGCCCATCAAAACCCACGAAGGCAAACTCAAAAAAGAGGAGCTTGGAGAGACGTACACCCTAGAGCTCAAACGCAACGTCGATGTGCTCACATCACTTCCCAAACGAGGCTTTAAAATGGTGGGTTTTAAAGCGGAGATAGATGAGAGTAAAGCACTTGCCAATGCAGGAAAAATGCTAGAGAAAAAAGGGTTAGACGCCGTATGCCTCAATGTACTCAAAGAGCAAAATAGCTTTGGAAGTACCAAAAATGAGGTTCATTTTATCACCGCATCGCATGTTCAAAAATTTGCTCTTGCAGGTAAATTTGAAATTGCAGAACATATTGTGGAGCAGTGTTCACACCTATGATTTCAACCCTTCAAAAGTTAGCAGGCATTGGCTCAGACATTGGACGCACCAGCAGTTCAAGTATCAATTTTAATGCCAATTTACCCGTGAGCATTGAAGTCATACGCCAAATTGATGGAGGACGCTACTGCCTCAAAGTGGGACGCAAAGAGCTCACTACCAAAAGCAGTAAAAATCTCAAAGTAGGTGAAAAATACTGGGCAAATTTTTCTGAGGGCAAAGGAGGACTTTTAACCATTTCAAACCTCTACCGACAACCCAAACTCTTTGAAAATGACGCTTACTTTTTGCCCATGGGCTTGGAGCAAATACTGGATTCTAACAGCTTTAGCTATAACGAATTTAGGGCTTTTTTAGTGAAACAGCTGAGCAGTGAGATTCCTAAAGAGCTCTTCACCCTTTATGCGTATATGCTCTTAGCCCTCTCCAAAGCCATCATTCATCTTCCCTTAATTCACGAAGGTAAAAAAGTGATGGTGCAGTTTCAAAAAAGAGAAGATGGATCGCTCCTGTTTTACATTGCTTATGAGCATTTAGGACCAATGTATGGAATCATTCAAGATTCAAGCGTTGAAATTGCGGCGATGTATGAGAAAAGTGTGTACTATTTACAAAAAGAGAGCCCTAAATTGGGTATGATTACACACCTTAGCCTGCAAAAAGAGCTCAAACCTCTTTTTGATCTGGGCGATGTGGCATTAGATGTGAAGGGTTAGGCGATGGTGTTTGAAGCTGTTTTCATCCTGCTTTTTGGTCTGTGCATAGGATCGTTTTTAAACGTTGCGATTGTGCGCATGCCTCGTCATCAAAGCATCAATCTACCCGCATCGCACTGTCCGACATGCCTGCATCCTTTGAGATGGCACCATAATATTCCTCTTTTTTCATGGCTCTTTCTAAGAGGGAAATGCGCGTTTTGCAACGATCGCATTTCGGTGCAATACCCACTTGTTGAGCTCGGTTCTGCTCTGCTTTATGGTCTTTGTTTTTTGCGTTTGCAGAGTCTTACACAAGCGCTTTTGATAGGCACAATCTTTGCGCTTTTGCTTGCTCTGAGCATGATTGATTTGCGGTATAAAGCTGTTCCAGATGCGCTCAGTTTACCCGCACTCATCCTCGCTTTTTGCACGCAAGAGCCTCTACAATCGCTTCAAAACGGGCTTTTACTGATGGGAGCGTTTACGTTTTTACGCTTTGGTATCTCAGCGCTGGCTAAAAAAGAGGTGATGGGCGAAGCAGATATTATTATTGCGGGTATTATCGGTGCGGTACTTGGCATCAAACTGGGGCTTGTAGCGATTTATATCAGCGCGCTGATTGCGTTGGTTGCGTTTATGATCGTACGCAAAAAGGGGTATGAACTTCCCTTTATCCCGTTTCTCGCCTTAGGGCTTTTGCTCACGTGGTTTTTTGATCTACCAATTTTACATGTAATGGAATTTATGTATGAATAGAGTCAGTCGTTATCTTTTAAAACATTTCAGTGAGCTCTTTAGTTCGCTCTTTTTTATTCTCTTTTTTATCACATCCGTGGTATTTTTTATTAAGATAACGGCACTGACCGCTATTATTAAGATGAACTTTTGGGAATTAGGAACGCTCTACATCTATCTTCTGCCCAAAACGCTTGTTTATACCCTGCCCATTACCTTTTTTGTGGCTTTGTGTATCACACTCTTTAACCTCTCCAAAGAGAACGAAACCATTGTACTTTTCACACTCGGATACAATCCTAAGAAAATCGCACAGCTCTTTTTAGGACTCTCCGCCCTGCTCTCTTTTATCTTGATTTTAGATGTTTTATTGCTTATTCCGATCTCAAAACAACTCAACTCAAACTTTATAGAGTACAAAAAAGCTGAAGCCAAATTTAACATCAAAGCCAATGAGTTTGGTCAACGATTCTCCGATTGGCTCGTCTACATAGAGCATAGCGATAATGACAGACGCTACAAAGGCGTAACGCTCTATCAAGCTGCCACACAAAAAGAGGATGAAAAACTCATTGTGGCAACCAATGCGATCATCGACAATGAAAAAGGTGTTCTCAGGCTCAATCTTGATCAAGGCAAAATTTTTGAATTTACCAAAGAGGGCATTCAGCAAGTTGACTTTGAACGCATGCACATCAACTCTCAGCCTAAAACGATTGTGGGAAAATTACAGAGTATTATTGAGTATTGGAACGGTGTTTTTACCGATCATAAACGCGCTTACGACCTCTCTTTTTTACTGCTCATCTCCCTTTTCCCACTTGCCACAACATTGGCAGCACTAAGTATTGGGATTGTCACCTACCGCTACAATAAAGGCGGCATCTATGTTGAGATGTTCGTAGTAATCTCATTTTACCTTGTCCTTGCAACGCTTTTATCCACATGGCATCCACAAAGCGCACCCCTTGTTGTATTTTTGATTATGTTTTTGAGTGCCTATAAAATTTACCAAAAACGCATTCGCGCTATGTTCTAAATACGCATGCGCGTTAAAATCACTCTAAGTTACGATGGAAGCGCTTTCATTGGCTTCCAAATTCAAAAAAATGAAACCAAAACCTGCCAAAGTGTCGCTGGTGCGCTTACAAGGGCTTTGCGTCATATCAACATTGAGACCACCGTTGTGGGCAGTGGACGCACCGATACGGGTGTGCATGCAACCCATCAAGTTTTACATGTAGACCTTCCACCCTTTTGGAGTGACCTTGCAAAACTTCAAGCCCAGCTTAATGTTTTTTTAGCGCCGCATATTTTCATTCAGCGCATGACGCCTGTTGATGACTCGTTTCATGCACGTTTTGATGCGAAAAAGAGGCTCTACCGCTATGTGCTTTACGATGGAGCGTATCAGCCGTTTTTATCCCATTATGCGTTACATGTAAAGCCACTTGATGTTATAAAATTGAACGAATATGCACAGGTTTTTGTCGGATTTCATAACTTTGAGTATTTTAAAAAATTGGGTGGGGGAAAGACCAAAGATGAGCGCACCATCTTTAAAGCAGGAGCGTATCGCTACAAACATCTGATTGTTATCTACTTTTTAGGCGATGCTTTTTTGCGCTCTCAGATACGGATGATGTGCGGAAGTTTACTCAAAGCGTGCGATGGCGTGCTTGAGTACAATGATCTTATCGCACAACGCGATCGTAAAATGAAAGTGTCCACAACACTGATTCCAGCGTGCGGACTTTATCTTTCGAGGGTCTTTTACTAACTAATGTTACGCAGTTTGCGTAACGGTATCTTAAACAATGAGTAAAACCCATTGTTTAAGGTCAGGGATACATCCCCGACACCTCCTAAAGCTTCATAAAACAAGTTTTATGAGAAATAAAAGGTAAGATGTTACGCTCTTTTGAAGAAGTGCGTAACATTCGTTCTTAATTCAAAAGTAGCTTTCCACCCACAACCACTTTTTTGACTTTACCATGCAACGTCTCGCCGTAATAGAGCGAGTGTTTATTGCTCACTTCATAGCTCTCTGTAGGGTCAAATAAGACCAAATCAGCATCGTACCCCACTTCGATAGCCCCTTTGGAAGAGAGCCCCAAAATATGCGCAGGATTCACGCAACAGATGCGAATAAGTTCCCCAAAATCAATCACGCCATTTTTGATTAAAAATGTATGGGCGAGCGTTAAGAATTCTTCAATGGAACCAATACCAAACGCAGCATCTTCAAACGCCACATCTTTGTATAAAATCGATTTAGGAGAGTGTGCGGAGGTGAGAATATCAACCAAGCCCTCTTTCAGTGCACCAATTAATGCCTTGCGCTCCTCTTCTTCTCGAAGCGGTGG
The DNA here is from genome assembly GCF_000568815.1 of Sulfurospirillum multivorans DSM 12446. NCBI lineage: Bacteria > Pseudomonadati > Campylobacterota > Epsilonproteobacteria > Campylobacterales > Sulfurospirillaceae > Sulfurospirillum > Sulfurospirillum multivorans. The sequence goes on along the minus strand of NZ_CP007201.1, from coordinate 1,358,048 downwards.
CATCAATTTTGCATAGGTATTAAAGCCATCACAACTGGTGTCATTTTTGGAGAGATGATGAATCGAAACTTCTGTGTAAAGGTCTGATTTAAGGGCTTTATGCGATTTGGCGATGTCTAAAGAGCGTTTGGTCGAGAGCGATTTCAAAATGACTTTTGCACCGTAAAAATGTGCCATCTCAGCCACTTTGGCGACTTCCGCCGTCTCAGAGATCTTAGAGATGCCAGAGAGTCCTAAGTTGGAAGCAATCACACCATCGTTCATCAGCCCATTATCATCCAAATTTGGCTCATAACACTGCACAAAAAGCGGTCTTTTTTTCATCGTTGCGTACTGCATACCACGTCTTAGAAGGTTGGCATTGCGATGAGAATCCGCCAAAATGGCTGCGGCACCATTGTTTAACAAGGTCGCAATATTATGGAGCTGATCTTCTTTTTCATCCGCCAAAGGAGCGCTCATATGTAGATTGATTTTGGCTTGATCGATCTTAAATTTCACCAACTCCAAAAGGGTTGCACTCTCAAGGCGTGGGCTAAAATCCGACATCACCACAGCGGTTGTAACGCCGCCTTTGAGACAACTGTTGGAGAGTTTATCGATGTATTCTTGATTGAGACAGCTGTTGGAAAAGCGCACGTTAAGATCAATGAGACCAGGAAGCAAATAAAGCCCATCAGCATCGATCACGTCATCATTCGCTGCTGCATCAAGCGCTTTGCCAACGGCAACGATCTTACCCTCTTTGATCCGTACATCGTGTCTGAGAACTCCCTCTTGTGTTGACACCAAAGCATTCTTAATTAACATGGCTTCCTCTTTTGGATAATTTTTGTTTAAAACGCACGATGCGCTCATAGGAGAGGGCAATACGCTCAGAGCTCAGCTCCCCACTTTGAATCGCTTCTTTAATAATTTTATTAACGGTAAAGGTCATACTCGCACTCTCGGCAAAATAGTTCGTAAAGACCAAAATATCAGCTCCAGCGTCGATGCTACGAATCACACGGTGTTTAAAATCAACACTACTCGCAATCGAATTGGTGCGCAAATTATCAGCAAAAACGACGCCTTCAAAGTGCATTTTATCTCGTAGTAAGCCCTGAATGACCAATTTTGAAAAGAGCGTTGGATTTTTGGGATCGAGCTCTTGGTGCATGACATGGGAAATCAAAACGGCGTCCATTTTACCAAAAGCGATGAGATCATAATAGGGTTTTAACTGCTCAAAACGCCATGTTTTGGTGATCTCTTCTTCGCTAGAGAAGTTATTCCAAAGATTGGTACCCGAGGTGGGAAAATACTTCACAACGGGCATCACGCCTTCGGCTTTAAGCGCATTGATAAATAGCATCGCATAGGTCGTGACAATCTCTTCATACGCGGCGTAACTACGTTGCAGTTTGGAGCTATCAAGCACATCAAATTTAGGTTGAAGGTCAAGAACGGGCGCAAGATTGACATTAACACCACTTTGAGAAAGATCTGAGCTGAGTTTTTGATACAGTGCTTCACTTTCCGCAATATCTTTGTTTTGAAAAAGTTCATGTGCAGAGGGAACGTCGCTAAAACCTTTTTTAGCCTCAAACAGACTGTTTCCACCCTCATGTTCAACTGCCACGATCAACGGAAGCGCTTCGGGTGCTTGTGACTTGAGGTAATCATTGAGTTTTCTAAGCTGTACTGAGTTTTGAACATTTTTTTCGGTGATAAAAACCCCACCAATTTTTTCACGTTTAATGTCTTTAGCAATCTGTTCAACCCATTTATCGCCCTCTTTGGTTCCATCAAAGCCGATGATAATCATCTGTGCGATCATATCTTCCAAAGGAGGTGTTTTAGCGTGCAAAAGCGAAGAAAGCAGTAAGAAGGAGAAGAAAAATTTCAGCATCATCAATCCGACAAGAGGTCTTTCACGCTGATGCGCGGCTCTTTTCCCTTTAAAATCAGTGCTATCTCATGAGCAATGGGTGTGTAGATCGTATGTTTTGTAGAGAGTTCAAAAATCGCTGCAGAAGTAAAAACGCCTTCCGCCACTTCGCCAAGTTCCTCTAAAATAGTTTCAAGTTTTTTACCCTCAGCCAAGAAAAGCCCGACACGATAATTTCGTGAGAGCGTACTTGAAGCTGTTAAAAAAAGATCTCCCGCTCCACTGAGACCTAAAAACGTCTCATCGTGCGCACCAAAATATTTTCCAAAACGGCGCATTTCAACCAATCCACGTGCAATCAAACTCGCACGTGCGTTGTTGCCAAGTTTGAGTCCATCACAAATCCCACTGGCAATGGCGAGTACGTTTTTATAAGCGCCACACACCTCCGCACCAATGACATCTTTTGACGTATAGGTTTTAATAAACGAAGGGAAAAAAGCGGCGAACTCTTTGGAAAGTGTTTCATTGCTGGAGTTAATCACAACTGCGGTAGGAAGTCCTTTCATCACCTCTGAGGCAAACGAAGGACCCGATAAAAAACTGAGATGATCTTCTGGAACATAGTGTGCAAAAATCTCATTTAAAAAAGAACCACTGCCCTGTTCGATGCCTTTGGCAGCAACCAGAATTTTTTGCCCACTAAACGTAAAATGCGCCTCAAGCCAACCACGAACCACTTGAGCAGGAAGAGCGAAGATAAGGTATTCGCATTTCAATGCCTCTTCAAGGCTGACAAAATTTTCAATAGGTTTTATGTGACGTGAGGTGATCTTACATGTAAGCGTGAAAGAGAGCGCAAACTGAAGTGCTTGCCCCCATTTCCCCGCTCCAATGACAGCTATACTCACGCTTTTGCTCACTTACGCATCCAGTCTGGATTTTAAAAGTTCATTGACTTTAGAAGGATTGGCAGCACCTTTGCTCTCTTTCATCGTTTGCCCCACAAAGAAACCAAAGAGTTTATCTTTACCGCCTCGATACTCTGCGACTTTATCAGCATTCGCACTGATGATTGCATCGATAATCGCTAAAATAGCGCCATCATCGCTGACTTGTTTAAGACCTAGTTTTTCAATGGCTTCATCTACACTTGCACAGTTTTCCATCAAATAATCAAGTACTTCTTTCGCCGCTTTACCACTGATGGTTCCATCTTCAATGCGCTTGACGATCGATGCCAATTTAACCGCGTCCACTGGCGAAGTTATAAGGGTCATACCATGGCTTAAGCGTGCGAGAAGCTCAACGGTGAGCCATGTCACAGCATTTTTTGCCCCTGCACCCTCGCTTATCATCGTCTCATAAAATTGAGCCATCTCAACGCTGGAGGTAATCACATTGGCATCGTACTCTTTAATGCCGTACTCTTTGAGGAAGCGATCACGTTTTTGATCGGGGAGTTCTGGAATTTGGATACACTCTGCGAGCATATCATCAGGAATAAGCACGGGCAATAAGTCAGGATCGGGGAAATAGCGATACTCAGCACTATCTTCTTTACCTCTCATGCTTCGTGTTTCATTTTTTTCAGTGTCATAAAGTCTGGTTTCTTGAACCACTTCTCTCTCATACACGCCATCTTCCCACGCATTACTTTGACGCTCTACTTCGTACTCAATCGCTTTTTGGATAAATTTAAATGAGTTTAGGTTTTTAATCTCCGCTCTGGTATAAAGTTTAGTCTCACCTTTTGGGCGAATCGAGACGTTCGCATCACAACGGAAACTTCCCTCTTGCATATTCGCGTCACTGATGTCAAGGTAGCGCAAAATGGCATGCAGTTTTTTAAGGTATAAAATCGCCTCTTCACTGCTTCGCATATCCGGCTCACTCACGATCTCAAGAAGCGGTGTTCCTGCACGGTTTAAGTCCACATGCGAGACATTGCCATGGTGAATGTTTTTACCCGCATCTTCTTCAAGGTGCGCACGTGTCACTCCAATACGCTTCGTTGTGCCATCTTCAAAGTCAATGTAAATCTCACCCGCTTCAACGATAGGTATCTCAAACTGGCTGGTCTGATACCCTTTTGGAAGATCAGGATAGAAGTAGTTTTTACGGTTAAAAATAGATTTTTGATTGATCGTTGCATGGATAGCGGTACCTAAAGCAATGGCTTTTTTAACCACTTCTTTGTTTAGAACAGGGAGTGCGCCAGGAAGTCCTAGGCAAACTTCACAGACATTGGTATTGGGTTCGTCGCCAAAGCTGGTTGGGCAACTGCAAAAAATCTTGGTTTTTGTGTTTAACTGAGCATGAACCTCAAGTCCAATAACAACTTCAAATTCCATTAAATAGCCTTTGGATTAATCTAAAAAAAAGCGAATTGAGGCAAAACCGTACACACCAACCTCTTCACAAGCTTTCACCTGATCAGCGTTGATGATGCCACCAAGCGCGAAACATTTAACGCGGATTCTATCATTTATTTCTTTTAACTTCTCTAAACCAAGCGGTTCGCCCTTGTTGGGCGTTGCAAAAATGGGACTAAAGGTGATCGCATCTGCGCCTCTTTTTTCAGCCTCTTCTATCTCTTTGAGGGCATGTGTGCTTACGATGACTTCCAAACCTAACGCTTTGGCATTTTCTATTACATGTAAAGCATTGGAAGGCAGATGCACACCATCACAGCCAAGATCGTACGCCAGTTTAAAATCGGTATGCAGATAGAGTTTGGTTCGTTCATCTTGAAGGGAAGCCTTGGCGACCATCTTGGCGAGCGAAGTATAAGCTGAAGTCTGTTTATCGCGTAAACAGATGTAGTCAGGCTGATATTTAGCCTTTACATGTAAAAGTTTTTGAACGACTTCTGCTGGATTGGAAGTATAAAAGGAGGGATCAGTGATGAGATAGCGTTTGATCATCGTGACTAAGTTTTTCTAAGAGTTGCGTCTGCTTTTTAAGCTCTTCAAATTTATCCAGTTGCAGTTGTGCCATTGAAAAGATAATAACAAAAAAACAGCCACTCAGAAAGAAGAAAAGCGCAATGAGAGAAGCGATGATAGTGCCAAAAGGAAGAAAAAGTAAGAAGGTATAACCGCCACCAGCCAATGCAAGTGCCCAAGAGGCACCGTGCAAAAAGCTGAGGAGTTTTTCAAAACGCGTTTGTTGGTGTTGCAACAAGGGAGTACTTTTTAGTGCTCTTCGCTAATTAAAACAGCACCTGCAAGATAAACGTATGTTAGGATCATAAAAATAAACGTCTGCAAACATGCAGAGAATGTTAAAAGCGCATACGCAGGAAGTGGTGCTACCCAAGGAGCCAACATCAAGACAACGGCTAAGAACAGATCATCACCTTTGATGTTACCGAAAAGTCGGAAAGACAAAGAGACGATACGAGAAAGATGTGAAACGATCTCGATAGGGAACATAAGAGGTGCTAAAACTTTCAATGGTCCCATAAAGTGCGCAAAATAGTGCACAACACCGTTGACACGGATACCTTCAAAGTTATAATAGACAAACACCATCAATGCCAGTGCCAATGTCATGTTTAGGTTGCTTGAAGGAGCTTCAAACCCAGGAATAATACCGATAACGTTTGCAATAAACACCATCAAACCAAGGGTTGCAACCAGTGGTAGATATTTACGTGCCAACTCTTCACCAATGACATCTTTACCCATTGAGACGACACTCTCAAGATACGCTTCCATGACATTTTGAACACCACTTGGTACCAATTGCATTTTAGACGTTGCAAGTTTTGCTAAGACAAAACTGATAACACCGACTAAAACAATGTGTGATACAAAGATGAAGTCATGGGAGTGGTTAATAAGACCTAAAAATGTAAACATTTCGCCCATTACACATTTCCTTCGTTAATAATTTGCGTGATTGTATCTATAAATCATTTAATAGTAGTTTAAGGCTTCGGCTTTTTGCGAAGTTCGCTGACCTGTTGCCCACCTATACCCCAATTATCCATATCCACTTCGTCGATCGTAACAACCGTTGTGGCTGGATTTTTACCCAAAACGCTCACTAAGAGGTTTGTTACACCCTCAATAAGCTCAGCTTTTTGCTCTTTTGTTGCACCTTCTTTGGTGATTTTGATAGTGACATAAGGCATCTTTACTCCTTCATTAAAAGTCGATGAGCACGCGAAAGTGCCATATCGATATTGTCGGTAATGTTTTCTAACCCTATTTTTTTCTCAAAACCAAGACGGCGAATTTTAAGCTTGATGTGCTCATTGACCCCTGAAAGTACAAGAATCGTTCCGTTGCTTTGGCAAAGATCAAAAAACTCCTCTAAGGCATGAAGCCCTGTTGCATCGATCATTGGTACATGACGCATACGCAGTATAAAGACTTTGGGAGGATTGCTCACTTCCCCAAGGACATTTTTAAGGCGATCGGCAACGCCAAAAAAGAATGGTCCATCAATCTCATACACTTCGACATCTTTTGGCACAATTTTCTTAGAAATAGCATTTGCATCATCCATTTCAATGGGCTCATCGTCTTCATCTAAAGGCATACCAATCGTATTTTTCGTATCGACAATGCCTGTCACATCAATCATACGTTTGATAAACAGAAGACCTGCAAGCATAATGCCTGTTTGAACACCCGTGTTGAGATCGATTAAAACAGTTAAGAAAAACGTCATTAAAAGCACAACCATATCGTTACGCTCGGACTTAAGAGCAATGGCTTTAAAGTGGTGAAACTCACTCATATTCCATGCTACAACGATCAAGATAGCCGCCAGCGTCGCTAAGGGAATCAGCACAATGAGTTTTGAAAATAAAAACATAAACACAAGCAACATGAGGGCATGAATGACACCCGAAACAGGACTGTATGCACCCGCTTTAATGTTCGTAGCCGTTCGTGCAATGGCACCTGTAGCGGCAGTGCCTCCAAAAAGAACGGAAGCGACATTGGCAACACCTTGCGCCATAAGCTCTTTATTCGAGTGGTGACGATCTCCCGTCATACCATCGGCTACAACACACGAAAGCAAGGATTCGATCGCTCCCAAAAGGGCAATCGTCATCGCATCAGGAAACACCGCCCGTACTTTTTCCAATGAAAATGCAGGCATGGAAGGATATGGCAACGTAGAAGGGAGTGCACCAAATTTTGAACCAATCGTTTCCACAGGCAATTTAAAAAGATAAACCGCAAGGGCTGAGAGAATAATGACAATAATGGGTGCAGGAATATGCGGAAAACGGTGGCGCAATTTAAGTAAAAGTGCCATGCTCACCACGCCAATAGCCATCGCATAATAGTTTACATGTAAAAGCTCTGTCGAGTAAAGTTTCCACTGATCGACAAACTCTGCGGGCATTTTGGCAATAGGAAGCCCAAAAAAATCTTTGATCTGTGAGGAGAAGATAATGAGGGCGATACCGGTTGTAAAACCCACCGTAACGGGATAAGGAATGTACTTGATAATGTTACCAAGCTTAAAAACACCCATAAAAAAGAGCATAATGCCTGCTAAAAATGTGGCAATCACTAAGCCATCGTATCCGTGTTTTAAAATAACCGCATAGAGTACCACAACAAAAGCCCCCGTAGGACCTCCAATCTGATACCTACTCCCACCAAAGAGAGAGATAATTAACCCAGCGACAACCGCTGTAAAGAGCCCTTTTTCAGGACTAACACCACTGGCTATGGCAAATGCCATTGCTAAAGGTAAGGCGATAATCGCAACCGTAGAGCCTGCTACAATATCGGACGATAGTTTTGTAACAGAGTAGCCCTCCCTCAAAATCATAAAGCTCCTAGGGAGCCAATACTTCACATTCATTGTGAACCTTAAAGAAGAATTTTCTCTTGTCCTAAGCGATAGAGTGCAAAATCATATTTGACAGGATCACTTGGATCAATCTTTTGGAGTGCGCGACTCAACTCTAACACAGCTTTAAAATCATACGATTTTCGCTGAATCAAGCCCAATTTTTTTCCCAATGCAAAGGTGTGTGTATCCAGTGGTACGAGCAGATCTTTGGTATCAACACCGCTCCAAAGTCCAAGATCAAGATGATCTTTACGCACCATCCATCTAAGATACATGTGCCATCGTTTATAAGGCGATACTGGGGTTATGGGAGGTATTGTACCCAATAAAAACTGATAGCCGCGTGAGCGATAAGGATTAATATCGTACAACAACGCAATCAGTGCGCGTAAACCATCCATCACATTTGATTTTTTTTGATACGCAGGGAGAAAAACTGACTCGAATGAGCCAATGTCGTGTTTAACACGCCCAAGCGTTGTAAAAAGCGCTTGAATGTCTTTGGCATTTTGAAAACGGTAATAATGATGCGCTAATGCCTGCTCAATCATGCTTTCATCCGCATCCAAGAGCGAAAAATCCAAGCTCTCTAAAAACTGAATGATGGCAGGAACATTCCCATACGCAAACAGAGCACAAATAAGGGCGATAAATTCATCGTTATGCCGTGAAGCAATCAGTAAAGGATCAGGACGATTTAAACTGATCTCATCTGCATGATTGCGTTTAGTTGCCTCTTCATTTAAAAGTTTTGCAATAGCTTCAAACGTCATTTAAGACATCTTTTTCGTTACTCTTGGATTGAAGATAATCAGAGAGATTAATCAAGGAAAAGGTGACGAGAAAGATAAGAAAACCTGGGAAAAAGCTCAGCCACCATGCAATATCAATTACTTCTTTACCTTCACTGATAATCACACCCCAACTCATCTGTGGAGGCGTAATCCCAATGCCTAAAAAGCTCAGCCCACTCTCTGCCAAAATCGCTCCACTCACCCCAAATGTAAAGCTAATAAAAAAGATAGGAGCAAGCAAGGGAGCAAAGTATTTAAAGATGATTTTGAAAGTATTGACATTGGAGAGTTTAAGAATTTTAATAAAGGGAGCATTAGAGATGGCGAAGCTCTCACTTCGTATCATTCTCGCCATTCCCATCCACCCTGTAATGGAAATAATAAAAACAAGCACCCACACCGAAGCATTCATATAACTAATTAACGCTAAAAGAAGAAAAAAAGTCGGAAAGGTTAAGAAAAGATCGATCACAACGATAATAAGCTTATCAACGCTCTTTTGAAAAAATCCTGCGCTAATACCAATCATAAGCCCTACAATACTCGAAATCAGTGCGCTTAAAATGCCGATCATTAAGGAGACTTGACCCCCAACCATCAAACGCGCCAAAAGATCCCGCCCTAGCCTATCGGTTCCTAAAAGATGCTCAAAACTGGGAGGTAATAAAATAGCGTTGGGGCTTAGTTCATACGCAGAACCTGTATAAAAAGAGGGTAAAGCAAAGCAAAAAAAGAAGATGAGCACCAAAAGAGTGGTGCTCAAAAACGGAAATCGTTTCACTAGGATTTCATGCCTAAAAGGGTATCTAACATCTCATCGATTGTTGTAATAATTTTAGCAGCAGCCGTATAAGAGGCTTGATACATTATCAAATTCGCAAGCTCTTCATCTTCATTCACACCGCTCGTCGATTGGAATTCGGTATAAGCTGTGTTGTAAAGCGTCTGATTGGTTGAAAGACTCGAAGCAGCGGCACTTGCCTCTGAAGCAATGTGTGTCGTTAAGCTTGTGTAATACCCATCCAATGTTCCCTTGCTGACAATGCCACTATTGTAAAAACTTAATGAATCGTATTGCAATTGCACCATGGCGTTTGCAACCGTATTATCTCCTGAGATGGGCGCAGCAAACCCTTCCATAGAAGAAGGATCTTTTTGATATTGTGTTGCGACGCTAATGTCGGAGGCATTACTTCCCGTTAAAAACTGGCTAATACCAATGGCTCCTGGAAAATTCGTACCATTATCTTCTATTGCAATGGTATAACCACTGTTATTTGTCGTAGGAGAGAGTGAGAACGTACCATCTTCCATATAAATAGCTGTAAAGTAGTCATCGACATCGTTTAGCGAATTATTATCACTGTTATCATCCGTACTGGCATTAATTTGACTCACAATGCTATCCGAAAAAGTATCATCACTCAGAGTGGTTGTGCTACCAACAGCAACCGTTTTACGAGCAACTTCAACGCCACTCTTATCATAGATAATCACGTCAAAAGTACCTGATTCAATATTATCATAGGCATTTTTTAAAGCGTCGTCTCCCTTGATATCCAAAATAGGAGATTGCATACTTGATTGTGCACTTTGTGCATAGATATTATTGGTTGCGGTAATGAGCGTTTGGGCAAATGTGTCTAATTCATCAATATAATCTTGAATTTTTCCATCGGTAGGATACCCATTCTCTCCATTTAGAACGCGACCGCGAAGGTCGAGCATGGAACCTACTTCACCACCTGAAATTTTCCCCGTTAAGTCATACTGCTTACCATCTTGTGTTTCATAATAAACAGAGTAATAGCCACTTGTGTTTGAGGTATTGCTCGCAACCAAAGGATGATAGGTCGAACCATCAATAATCGTATAGCCAGCAATATTAAGGCTGTACTCTGTACTGGTTGTCTCAGAAGTACTTAGGTCTGATGAAACGGAAGAGGTGTAGCTGCTTGTATTTCCTTTGTAAACAGAAATATCAACTAAGTTAGACAACGTAAGTTCAAGCTCATCACGCTGATCCCTTAAGTCATTCGCATAGTTGCCTTCTTCTGCTTCTATAACGTTAATCTGTTTATTAATATCTGAAATTTGTTCTGCAATACTATTGATTTCATCAACCGCTGTTCCAAGCTGTGAATTTACAGAATCTTGAAGATCGCGTAACGAATCTCTGGCGGATTGGATATCACTTGTCATCGTTAAAGCTGATTGTACCAGAGCGATTTTTTGAGATCCTTCGGTTGCATTGGAAGCCAAATCATTCCAAGCAGAAAAATACTCTTCAAGATCAACAGCAATACCCGATTCATCCAAATCTGGAAAATAATTAGACGCTTCTTCCAATACTTGTGTTTTATACGCATCATAAGCAACAGCTGTGGCAGCATTTCTCATCTTAACATAGCTGTATTCATCGTGTACTCGTGTAACAGAAGTAATTGTCACACCAGAACCAACACTAATGCCACCCGAACTTACTGCCGAACTTGCCGCAAAATTAACGCGCTGTCTGGTATAAGAAGCATTATCTTGATTAGCAATATTTTGGCTGGTAGTGGCGACGGCAACTTGTGCCGCATTTAGAGCCGATGTTCCGGTGTTGAGTGTGCTAAAAAGTCCCATGATTATGCCTCAATTTTGAGTAACGAAGCTGGCTTATGATTGGCTGTTTTATAGCCATCCATCTCTCTTGGAAAGATATTATCGAGTAACACATTGTAAAATTGACTGATGGAAACCACATATTTTGCATACTGTTTATTGCAGACTTTGAGTTCTGTAAGCTTTGTTTTCATTTGAGCTAAAAGCTCTTTTTGAGTAGCGTTTAATAACTCTTCCAGTGATTTTTTACCGCTCTCTTTAAGCATTTTGGAAAGTTCATTGTCCAAAAGAGACTTTTTAGTCTCAAAAGAGTGAATAAGATCTTCTTTAATTTTCGATCGTTCAGCGACATCTCCGTGCTGTGCAGCTTTGATAGCAACAATATCTTTTTCAGTCTGCTCTATAAGGCTATCAATATCTTTAATTGCATTTTGCAAATAGTGTGTTAACATCGTATGATCCTTTTACATGTAAGGATTTAGAGCAACTCTTCCGCGACTGCTTGAGCAGTTTTTGCTAGATCGAATTTATACGTTCCGTTTTCGATTCCAGCTTTAAGCGCGGAGACTTTGTCTACCCCTTCACTTTTTTCTGTTTTTGAGACACCTTTTGAGGCATCCTCTTTAAGACTGTTTTGTTGTACGTACGCCACATTGGACGATTGAACCGTTGAAATCATTTTAGAACCTTTACAGTTAAATTAATATCGCTTGCAACTATATCGTCTAAAATGATAAAACTTTAACGACCCTCTTTTAAATAGCTAAATAACATTTCGCTTAAACCCAAATTACCACTTAAAGCATTACTCATCGTATCGTTATACATCGATTTATAAATTTTATCACCCGCATCTTTCTCATAAAGCCCACCCTCTTCGTCACTGCTAAGCGCAATATCAAGGATCTGTTTTAAGAAAAATGCTTCAAATTTATCGGTTTGCTCTTTTAGCAATGCATCATTTTGCTCTGTATTGTCTACGGGTGTTGGTGTCGTATTATAATTTGCATTTAAAAGAGCAATACTGCTATCAGTTTGCATTAGATGATCTCCAATGGAGCGGTAATGGCGCCTGCACGCTTGATATTTTCTAAAATGGAGATAATATCTTTAGGCTTAGCTCCCAATTTATTGAGTGCACGTGCAATGTTGGCAACCGTCATACTCTCTTGTTTGATTTTAATGCGATTTTCCGCTCCAGCGATCTTAACATTACCACCAATATCTATATTTCGATCATCCGCTAATACATCTTCGGCTTCAATCTTGATCGTAATGTCTCCATGGGTGACCACAACAGGATCAACCCTAACATTAACACCTGCGACAATTGTCCCCGTACGCTCATCAATAACAATTTTTTCTTCTTTTTCGTAGTAAACATCGACATCTAATGTTTTCGCTAGAAACTCAACGGTCGAGTGCCCTTCGGGTTTCATCAAACGAATGGTTCTTGAATCGGTTGCGACGGCAATTTTTCGACCAAATTTGCCGTTAAGTTCATTTTGTACGGATACGGCTGTATTGAAATTGGCTTCTTTTAAAGAGAGATCTACAAATTCTTGGTCATGGAGATTATTTTCAATTTCGCGCTCGACCAAAGCACCATTAAAGATGTTCGCGGACGCGGGGTGATTGAATTGCCCTTTTTCTTTACCGTTCATACCGCCAATGCTGAGTGAGCCTTGCGCTAAAGAGTAAATTTTTCCATCCACACCTTTGAGCGGTGTTAACAGCAAATTTCCACCTTGTAAAGACTTCGCATCCCCAATGGAAGAGACTGAGACATCAACTTGGTCACCCTGCCTGGCAAAGGCTGGAAGTTTGGCAGTCACCACAACGGCGGCGATATTTTTAGATTTAATATCTGCAGGGTCAATTTTAACGTTAACTGTTTGCAAAAGATTCGAGAGTGATCGTAGTGTAAATTCAGACGATGAACCATCTCCCGTGCCGTTAAGTCCAACGACAAGACCATAACCGATGAGTTGGTTTTCCCTCACACCAATGACATTGGCAATATCACCAAGTCTCTGAGCATACAGTGTGCTGAGTGCTGAAATCAGTACGAAAGAGAGTGTAACAATCTTCATCAATTCCCTTTAAATTTAGCGTTCTTGCCAATTTGAAGCAATTAATGTTCCATGTTCTTACATGTAAAAGGAGAGCGAACTCTTTCCAAATTTTTTACGCTTTGTTAACGTATATGAACCAATGGCTTCTGGAAGAACAAGGGTGCTCATATGTTCAATCACGATCCAATGTGCCTTATCCGTGGGAATTGAGGCGATTAAACCCATCACTTTTTCATACACATCTTCCATCCCCTCACGAATGGAAAAAGGAGGATCAAAATAGAAATAAGCTTTACATGTAAGCTTTCCTAGCAGTGTCGGGAAAAGGATAAAACTATCACCTTCAAGAGGCGTTGTGTGTTCTTCATCGATTGCTTTACAGTTACTTTTCAGTGTTTGAAACGCTGCTCTATCTTTTTCTATAAAATAGGCGTGTTTAGCGCCACGACTGAGTGCTTCAAGCCCCATCGAACCACTGCCGCCAAACACTTCAACAAAAAGCTCATCAATGATGTCGTATTGAAGACTGTCAAAAAGTGAGCCTTTTAAAATGGCTTTGGTGCTTCGTGTGCTCTCCAAAGAGGGAAGAAGAATCTTTTTTCCTTTGTATTTACCTGCACTAATGGTTGAAGAAAGGGACTTAATTGCCATAATAGCCTCGGATCGTCTGAATCAGTTCTGCCCTAAATTTTTCAGTCAGTGCGGTGATCTTTTCTTCAAGAAGATGGGTGCTTTTAGAAGCGACCACCCCTTCATCCTCTACTATGCCTTGGAGTAAAAGAAGGTGTTGAAAAAATTTATCTAATTCTAGTAGAAGTGAAGATTTGGAAAAAGGAATCATCAAATTACCCTCATGGGAAGAGATGTAAAAAATAGGTTTATCCAGTTCAATTTTTTTATCGCTAATCACAAAGTCGCACTGTTTATAAGCCACAACGCTCTCGCCTAAAAAACTCTTGAGTGCACGACTTAACAGCAACGATTGACACACTAACGCTATTTTCATCTTATTCCTCTTCTTGTAATCATGAAATAGTAACACACTCAATCTTAATTCACTGGGTCAATTAAACAAAAAAAAAGATGTGTCGATCTTGTTTAAAAGAAAAACAAGGGGGGCAATTATGGACATTTTTAGCACAACAAGTAAGCAAGTAGAAACGACAACCACTCCTACGGTATCAACTGTAGCACAGACCCGACCCGTTGAAGAATCGAATAAAATAGAAACGCAGAACCAAGAGACATTTGATGAAACAGCGAAAACACTGAGCCAAACGGTTAAAGAGCTTAATGCACAAATGGAGCTTTTAGATACCAATATCTCTTTTGGTTTTAACGATGAAATCAATCTTATGTATGTTAATGTTATGGAGAAAAGCTCCGGAGAAACCATCCGTAAAATCCCAACGGAGGAAGCAATGCAACTTTCTGCTAAAATGAAAGAAATTGTGGGAATGATATTTGATAAAAAAGGATAAGCCATGGCAACATCTTCTTTGAGTTCACTTGGACTGGGAAGTGATAGTGTTTTAAGTTACGATCTTATTGATAGTTTGCGTGCCGTTGATGAAGAGGGACAGTTAGACCCAATTGATGCAAAATTAGAAACCAATGCAACACAACAAACCGATTTAGAAACGCTGACAACACTCGCGTCAGCACTCGCAACATCCGCAGATGCTTTATCGGATGATACCTATTATTTGCAACGAACAACAACCGTTTCGAATGATGCTGTAACAGTAGCAGTCGATGGTGGTACCAACGTTCAAGATTTTACATTACATGTAGATCAACTCGCACAACAAGATATTTATCAAAGTACCGGCTTTAGCTCTGAAACGAGTGCTGTTACCACAGCATCGGATACGTTAACGATTGAAGTAAATGGCACGTCATACGCTTTAGCTGTCTCTTCTTCCACAACATTGAGTGACCTTGCCAGTATGATCAATGATAAGTTTGATGGCAGCATTACTGCATCTATTTTAAACACAGGTGGAACTACACCGTATAAACTTATTTTAAAATCAGATAACACCGGTGCAGATTATGCCATGACCCTTACATCCGCTAATTATGAGAGCGATCCCGCTTCAACCAATATTCTTAGTAGCTTAGGCTGGGATGACACCGACAACCATATTCAAACAGCCAAGGATGCAGAGTTTACCTATAATGGCATTAGCATCACCCGCTCCTCCAATACCATCGATGACCTCGTTACAGGTGCAACAATTACCCTCAACGAAGTTCAGGATACGGGAGATATAACTTCCGTTTCCATTGAGCAAGATTGGACAGATATCAAAACACAAATTAACTCTTTTGTCACAGCATTTAATAGCCTTCTTTCCAATCTTGATTCAGCAACCAGTTATAATCATGAAGAAGAGACGGCAGGTGTCTTTCAAGGGGTTAGCCAACTGACTGGATTTCTTTCCGATATGAAACGATCTATCTTATCCATTGATGGTGATGGACGTAGCCTTATCGATTACGGTCTTACCTTTGAAAATAGTACTCTTTCGTTTGATGAAGATACGTTTGATGAAAAGGTTGAAGACGATGCAACCGATGTGCAAGACTTTTTTATGGGTTCAACAACGCATGATACAACCACCTACACAGGCAGTAGTGTTGCTTCAGGCGCTTTGGATATTACATATAAGGGTCTGTATATCAACGAAACCAGTATTCGCTTTACCACGGATGCGGGCTCAACCGCGGAAGAAAATGCTTTGGCATTGCAACAAGCAATTAACAAAGCAGGTGTGGAGGGTGTTACAGCAGCTGTAGGATCTGATGGCAATATCATCTTAAAAAGTACAACAGGAGAAGATATTACCATTACAGGTGAATCCAGCGTGCTCTCTACCCTTGGACTAAAAGCAGCAACGATTTACGGTCACAGTACCGTCCAAAATGGGTTTTTTACCGATTTTAATGAAATGATAGAAAATTATTCTGACGACAGTACAGGCATTCTTGCAATCTATGCCGAATACCTTGATACGCAAGAGGAAACATTAACCGAAAACAGAGAAAAAACCGTTACCTCTTTAGATACAAAATATGAAATTATGGCAACAAAGTTTGCTGCGTATGACAGTATTATTAGTTCCATGACCACAGCATTTAACTCACTTTCAATGCTTATTGAGGAAGAAAGTAACAATTAATTTTAAAGGATTTTCGTATGTACACCAATTTAGCCTATTCAACCTATTCACAAAACAATATTGCTATAGAATCGCCTGAAAAGTTGATTAAAATGCTTTATGAGGGAATTTTACGTTTTGCATCTCAGGCTAAAAAAGCAATTGAGGATAAAAATATTGAAAAAAGAACCTACTGGATCAATCGCACTTCTGCTATTTTTGCAGAGCTGATTCACTCACTCAATTACGATGGAGGACAAGTGGCGTACTACCTACGGGGTCTTTACAGTTACCAACTTAAATTGCTCTCCGAAGCTAATTTAAAAAACGATACGGCAAAACTTGATGAAGTCATTAACGTTGCGCGCGGACTTTTAGAAGCGTGGAAGGATGAGACTGAAAATGAGTTGGAATAAAGCGTTCACCATTGCTATCATTGAAAAAAATCCAGAAAAGATGGGCAAACTTATTCAAGAAATGCCCGTCATCACCGATATTCAAGAGGCTAAGCAAGCCCAATCTTTAATTCAAGAAGCACTCAAAATTATGAAAGAAGAACAGGTAAAAACACGTGATTCTATGGAAAAAAATAAAAAAACACGTGCTTTTTTAATGTCTGCAAATTTAGGATCTTCCCCTAAGCGAGAGTACAGAGGGTAAATCTACCCTCCTCTTTTCAATCCTCAAAACATTTTTTCAGTAGCGTTGAACTTTCTGGCTTTGTCAGTAAGGAAACAACTACAGCGGTTAAAGCGGAGAGTGGCAATGCGACTATCATCGCATCGACAAAAATGATCTTTCCACTTAAAAGCGAATTCACCCCAAAAATCATTTTGCACAGACCCAACTCTTTTGCTTCTTGAAAATGAACAAACAAAAGCCAAAATGTTGTAATAACTGTGCCCACGACCATTGACGCAATCGCTCCTTTTTGTGTCATACGCTTCCAAAAAAGCCCACCAAAATAGGTCGGTAAAAAGATGCTCGCACACAGAGCAAAAAATATTGCAGTACTTCGTGCAATGATCGCGGGTTGCTTATCAAACAGATACGCCAATGAGACAGAGATCACGATCATGACAACAATGCCCGTGCGGGTGATCAGCAGTGAATTGGATGTGTGTTTTCCAGCAAGCTGCTCAAAGACATCGCGACCAATCGCCGTCCCCATTGCATGAAATTGGCTTGAGAGTGTACTCATAGCCGCAGAAATCAACGCAAACAAAAAGATAAATGAAAACCATTTTGGCATCGCAGCATTGATGAAATGCGGAATCACTTTGCTCACACCACCTGCACTTTGAAGCGCATTTTTGCCTTCATTAAACTCATAATACCAAACATTTGAAAGCGAACCCACGATAAAAACAATTCCTGTCATCGCAATAATAAAAACACCGCCGATCAAAACGGCACGGTTGAGCTCATTTTTACTCTTAACCGTCATAAAACGCACCACCAGTTGAGGTTGGGCTAAAACACCAATGCCAACGCCCATCGTAATGGTCGTGATCACAAATAGCCATCCCTCTGAGAGGAAAATAGGCATCTTATTCCAACCTTGAAATCCCCAATTCATAGAGAGTTTCATCATAAAATCAGGGCTTCCTGCTTTAAGATCTTTGAGGTTAGCATTTCCAAGCGATGCTACCGTTTCATTCCAGACTGTTTCCAGTTTCGAAAATCCTGCATCAACGCCACCCACAGCATCAAAAACCATCACCAAAAGAATCATCATCGCCACAAACATGATGACACCTTGCAAGGCATCGGTTAGCATCACCCCTTTTAATCCACCGGCTAAAACATAACCTGTGATGATGATTGAAAAGACTAAAAGCGCCATATGATAATCCACTTTAAAATACGCCACAATGAACTCCGTACCACCAATCAAAACGGCCGAAGCATACAATGGCATAAAAAATGCGATCAAAACACCACCAAAAATTTGAATAAACTTAGAATTAAAACGTCGTCCTAGTAATTCAGGAAAGGTGTGTGCATTAAGGCGAATGCCCATTTTGCGGGTAGGATTGCCCAAAAAGACAAAGGCGATAAAGACACCGATGAAGATGTTACAAAATGTAAGCCAAAGAAGCGAATTTCCAAGCCACGCCGCCACACCGCCAAATCCAACAATCGCCGCTGTGGAGATAAAGGTAGCGCCATAGCTCAGTGCCATCACAAACGGATGAGTATTGCCACCTGCGATGAGGTAATCTGCGGAGCTTTTTGTCTGTTTATAGCCCACAAAACCGAGATAGCCCAATACCGCAAGGTAAATAATGATGATGATGTTTTCAAGCATATTCATCATAAATCCTTATTAATTCGCGCTTCATCTTTTTCCCAAGATTTCGTGTTTAAGACCTTCTCCTCTTTGTCTTTATTCCAGTTAATCACACCGTAAACCACGCATAAAAGTGCACTCGCATTCATCAACCAAAATGCCGATCCAACGCCCAAATCAAATGTTCCCATGCCCACGTCTCCTTTTAAATGTTTCTCAAAGTAATATAAAACAGTTTAACGAAACGTTAGTTTTATTCTTAATTCATCCTAAAAAAATCATTTAGTTTCAAATTTGCTCACTTTACATGTAAGGATTTTGCCAAAGTATCTTAGATAAGTAATTTATAATCTTAGTTTCAATACCCTTTAAATTACAATGCAGAAGCGATGGAGCACAACGATATGAAACAGATTTTGATGGGGAATGAAGCGATTGCCTTGGGGCTGATTCATTCGGGTGTGGATATGCTCTCAGGCTATCCAGGTACACCTTCGAGTGAGATTTTGGGGAATTTTCAAAAATTTCGCGATAAATTTAAATTAGAAGCCTACGCGCAGTGGGCGACCAATGAAAAAGTGGGCTTTGAAGTCGCTTACGCAGGTGCCATTTCAGGCAAACGAACGTGTGCGACGATGAAGCAAGTGGGGCTTAATGTGGCAAGTGATCCGTTGATGAGCGCCTCGTACATCGGGCTTAAAGGTGCGATGCTGCTCATCTCCTGTGATGATCCGGGGTTTTACTCCTCTCAAACGGAGCAAGACAGCCGCAGTTTCGCCAAATTCGCGCGTATTCCTGTGCTTGATCCTTCAACGCCGCAAGAAGCGTACGACATGGTCAAACTGGGCATTGAATTCTCCCATCAATTTGAATCGATTGTCATGCTTCGCCCTGTCATGCGCGTCAGCCATGCCAGAGAGATTTGCGAGGTCGATGATAGTTTATATGTAAAGGCAAATCAAGGTAATTTTGAGCGCAATATTCCTCGTTGGGGTGCTGTGCCACCTGCGGGAAGATTTCGCCAAGGCTTAGAGCAGATCGACCGATTGGAAGCGATCAAGCTGTGGAACTGGGAACATCTTATCGAGCCTAAAACACACCTCTTAAAAGGCTCACGCGTGCTGTGCCTCACGAGTGGAACGGGCGATGGCTATGTCAAAGAAGCGGTCAGTGAGCTTGGCATCGACGCAGACATTTTAAAACTCGATATGCCCTACCCACTTCCCAAAGAAAACCTCGAAGCGCTTTTTGTGAAGTATGACAAAGTGATCGTCTTTGAAGAGAGTTTTCCCTGTATCGAAGAGCAGTTAAGCTCTCCAAAACTCTACGGCAAACTGACCAAACACGTGCATCTCATCGATGAATTTTCCAAAGACAAAGTGCTCTCAGCCTTTGCCAAAGCAGGTGTGATTGAACCAAACCATGCGTACCAAAGTGAAAAATACAATAAAGAACTCCCCAAACGCCCACCCAATATGTGCCCAGGCTGTCCGCACCGCGATGTGCATTATGCCATCACTAAAACCTTTAAAAAGAAAAAGTCCATCTACACGTCAGACATTGGCTGCTATACGCTTGGACTCAATCAAGCCGCGATTGATACCATTTTGTGTATGGGTGCCAGCATCTCGATGGCAAGTGGTTTTAGCATCTCCGATCCCGATAAAACCGTTGTGGCGACGATTGGTGATAGTACGTTTATGCACTCAGGTGTTGCACCACTCATTAACGCCGTGTATCAAAACCATAAATTTGTGCTGATCATTTTAGATAACTCCACCACCGCGATGACGGGTCGCCAAACCACGCCTGAGCGTACGAATCCGAACCAAATCGACATCAAACGTATCATCGAAGGCTGTGGTGTTGCATGTCACGAATACGTTTACGAGCAAGATTTGAACAAAACCGTTGACTTTATGAAATCGCTCCAAGAGGCATATAAAACCGCCACAGCTCCCGTTGTTGCCGTCGTGCGCGAATTTTGTGTGCTCGATAAAGAGAATGCCGTTGGTCGCCTTGGAAATGTCGTGGTCGAAGTCGATGAAGACAAATGTGTCGCCTGTGATTCGTGTATCACCAACTACAAATGCCCTCCAATGCACTATAACGATGCTGGCAAAATGGAGATCGATCCGTTTTTATGTGCGGGTTGTGGCTCATGCCTTGATGTCATCTGCCCAACCGATGCGTTTGTGAAAAAATAATTTCTGCCCGATAGGGCAAGCTTTAGTGCCACAGTGGCTAACGTAGATGCGGGAGCTTTGCTTTCGCATCGTATTAAAAATGGAGTAGTAGCAAGATGAAGTATCAAATCGTGATCGCAGGTATCGGCGGACAAGGTGCGGTCTTTTTGGTCAAAGTGCTCAGCATTGCCTCAGCGCTTGCCAATCAAAAATGTTTAGGAACGGAAAATCACGGTATGAGCCAACGTGGCGGTTCGGTTTCGTGTTACGTCAAAATCGGCGACTTTTATGCCCCTGCGATTGACGAGGGACAAGCCGATCTGCTCATCGCACTTGAGGGCAATGAAGCGCTTCGCAACATCCAATATTTGAGCAAAGACAGAGGTGTCATTGTCATGAATGCGCCGAAAAATTTCCCCAAAGTCGACTTTGAAACCCACAGCATCGACGCATTTAAAAAAGCGAAAGCCAAAGAATTTCCCATCGATGCTCTTAACGTCTACATGCTCGGTGTTACGCTCGCTTTAGATACGCATTTTCCCTTTACATGTAAAGAGATCGAAGAGGCGATCACTGCGATGAACGCGAAAGTGGCAGAGAAAAATATCGCTGTGCTTCATCAGGGCATGAACGACGCAAAGGCTGTGAAATGATCTGGTCAAAAGAGGAGACTTTTCCACGCCATAAACTGACCGAACTTCAAACCGTAAGGCTTCAAGACACCGTTGCGCGCGTCTATGCGCATGTGCCTTTTTACCAAAAAGAGTTTGAAGAACTTGGCATCACGCCTGCTGATATTACCTCCATTGATGACATTGCAAAATTGCCGTTCACCAAAAAACAAGACCTCCGAGACAACTACCCTTTTGGGCTTTTCGCGGTCAAAAAAGATGCGGTCGTGCGCATTCACAGCAGTAGCGGAACGACGGGCAAACCCACCGTTGTCGGGTACACCAAAGCCGATTTGGATACATGGAATGAAGTGATGGCACGCGTCTTTACAATGGCAGGCGTCACGAGTGAAGACACCTCGCACAATGCGTATGGCTACGGGCTTTTCACAGGCGGTCTTGGGCTTCACTACGGCGCTGAAACCGTCGGTGCGACCGTTGTACCAAGCAGTGGAGGTTTTACCTCACGCCAACTGATGCTGATGAAAGACTTTGAAGCAACCGTATTGACCTCTACACCCTCCTTCGCTTTGCATATGGCAGAAGCCGCGGTGGCAGAAGGATACGACATCCAAAAAGATTTCAAACTCAAATGCGGCATCTTTGGAGCCGAACCGACCAGTTTGGGGCTCAAAGAAGAAGTTGCACGCGTTTGGGGCATTCACTACTGCGAGATTTATGGGCTCTCCGAGATCATCGGACCGGGCGTTTCCTCTAACTGTTTTGAAAGCAAAGACCTGCACGTTTTTGAAGATCATTTCTACCCTGAGATCATCGACCCTAAAACCTTGGAAGTCCTGCCGTACGGCGAAAAAGGTGAATTGGTTATCACCAGCCTTACCAAACAAGCCTTTCCGATCATTCGCTACCGAACGGGTGACATCACCTCTTTGGATCGCACGCCGTGCAAGTGCGGCAGAACGCATGTGCGCATGAAAAGCGTAATGGGACGTGTCGATGATATGCTGATCGTCAACGGTGTCAATGTCTTCCCATCGCAAGTCGAGCACGTGCTCTCCAACATCGAAGGCATCACACTCAATTACCAAATCATCGCCGATAAAAAAGGCTACCTCGATAAACTGGAAATCATGGTTGAAGTCACCGAAGATATGCCACTGGATAGCATCGGACAACTCGAAGCCTTGAAAAAGAAAATCCAACATGAACTGCTCAATAACCTCTACATTAACGCCGAGATCAAACTCGTTGAGCCTCGAACTATAGAGCGCAGTGTCGGCAAAGCCGTCCGCGTCATCGACAAAAGGAGTCTGTAATGAAATGCAACATTAAACAATTAACGATTTTTCTAGAAAATAAGGCAGGCGAACTCTCGGTGCTGACCAACGTGCTTTCCAAAAATGGCATCTCGATCAAGTCGATTTTACTCGCGGATTCGACCGATTTTGGTTTGGTTCGCACCATCGTGGACAATCCTGAAAAAGCCAAAGCCGTACTTGAAGATGAAGGCTTTAGCGTGCGTTTCACCGACGTCTTTGGTGTAAAAATCGAAGATGTCGTGGGAAGTTTTGACAAAGCCGTCAGCGCGCTTTCACGTGCAGGCATTAACATTCTCTATACCTACAGTTTTTACGAAGCAAGCACAGGCATTTTTATTTTCAGTGTCGATAAAGAGCGATTTGACGACGCGATTGCCGCACTTCAAGCTCAAAATATTGAGATTGTTCAAGCCAAACATTTTTACATGTAAAAGTGAGACAGTGCAATGACATTCAGTAAAAACGAAAGTTTGTGTAAAGACGAACTTCAAGCGTGGCAGCTCAAACACCTCAAAGAGACCTTGCTTCGCGTCTATCATCTCGTGCCGTTTTACAAAAAAAAGTTTGATGAACATGGCGTTTTGCCGCAAGACATTAAAACCCTTGATGACATCGCCAAACTTCCTTTTACCAAAAAACACGACCTACGCGACAACTACCCTTTTGGCATGTTCTCGGTCGATATGGATCAAATCGTGCGTATTCACAGCTCCAGTGGAACCACAGGCAAACCCACCGTTGTAGGCTACACAGAGCACGATATGGACATCTGGGCGGAAGTGATGGGACGCGCTTTTACGATGGGTGGTGTCACGTGCCAAGACATCATGCAAAACTCCCACGGATACGGACTTTTCACAGGCGGTCTTGGCTTTCATAACGCCGCAGAACGCATGAAAATCGCCGTCATTCCAAGCTCCACAGGCTTTACCTCTCGTCAACTTTTACTTCTAAAAGACTTTGGCGCAACGGTTCTGACTGCCACACCTTCGTTTGCTTTACACATGGCAGAAGTGGCAAAGGCTGAGGGTTATGACATCCAAAAAGATTTCAAACTTAGAGTAGGATTTTTCGGAGCGGAGCCAACCAGTGAAGGGCTTAAAAATGAGATCGCCCATATTTGGGGCATTGATTACCACGAGATTTACGGTCTATCTGAGATCATCGGACCGGGTGTCGCGTGTAACTGCAAGCACTCAAACCTACTGCACATTCACGAAGATCACTTCTACCCTGAAATCATCGACCCCAAAACGGGCGAAGTCTTGCCTGAGGGCACACGCGGTGAGCTGGTCATCACAACGCTGACCAAACAAGGCTTGCCGATCATTCGCTACCGAACGGGCGACATTACGTCCTTAACACGCATTCCGTGTCGTTGTGGCAGAACCATCGGCAGAATCGAGAGCATCGTAGGACGCAGTGACGATATGCTTCTCATCAACGGCGTCAACGTCTTCCCATCGCAAATCGAACACGTCCTCTCCAAACAAGAAGGCATCACGCTCAACTACCAAATCATCGCCGATAAAAAAGGCTACCTCGATAAACTCGAGATCGATGTAGAACTCGACGAGCACTTAATCAGCGATGATGTGAGCTACCTCGGGAACCTCAAAAAAGAGCTTCAACACGCCCTTTTAAACAATCTCTACATCAACGTCGAAGTCAAACTCGTCGCACCCAAATCGCTTCAAAGAAGCGAGGGAAAAGCTACACGCGTGGTGGATAAACGAGCGAAATAATCGTTTACATGTAAAGTCCTTTGGCTTTACATGTAAAACGTTTTTAGTGCATTATGACTTGGCTTTTTTAAGCATCTTCACCGTCGTATCAATATATTCTATAAAGTCTTTTTCAACGCGTGAAAGTTCATTGTTGGTTTTTTCTTTATATTTTTCATATTCATCGCATGCTTTTTGAATGGCTTTGTCGTGACTGATTTTTCCTGCATTCTTAAGTATATCTTTACCTGTCATTTTCAAAAAATCATTTAACCTTTCTATCCAATCGCTCATGTACATGGGGCTTTTACCCATCGCTTGGATTTCGGCAAGTTCGATGTAAGCCGTTACCATACGGTTTAAAAGGTTGAGTTCATCTTCGTTAAGATAATTCTTGGCGACACTGATTTCTTGCCTTGTTGGATGTGTGCCTTTGAAATGAGTAAGCCCCATATGTGGCTTGGTGCTATCTGCCCTTTCATAGACAAGTTCAGCCGCCGTATTGCCGTGAACTGCCCAGTGCATTTTATTTTGTACCGTTTGAAAAAAGAGGATGCTTTGCTCAGCTTTTGGGTCATAGTCTATGCTCGTAGCATAAATATCAAGCACCTTGCGCCAAAAAATCTTCTCACTGCTTCGTATATCGCGGATGCGCGCTAAAAGCTCTTCAAAGTAGTTTCCACCACCTGCAAGCTTGAGGAGCTCATCATTCATCGTAAAGCCTTTGACGATGTACTCTTTGAGCCTCGCCGTTGCCCATTGGCGAAACTTCGTACCTTGCAACGACTTCACACGATAGCCTACGGAGATAATGACATCAAGATTAAAATATTTTGTATAAGAAATCTGTGTTTTGTTTTCTATCGCACCATGCTTAGTGGTATGTGCACAATGTGCACATACCACTGTCTCATCAAGTTCTCCCTCTTGAAAAATATTTTTGATGTGTTTGGATATAACTGTTCTATCTCTTTGAAATAGCTCCGCCATTTGCTCAATGTTGAGCCAAACCGTCTCATTTTCAAGCCTTGTTTCTATCTTTGTTTTGCCATCTTCGCTTTGGTAAATAAGGATATTGGAGGTTGGTGTGGTGTTGGTCATTTTATTGCCTGCCCTATTTTTCTCTATTAATTTATGCAAGATTGAGTGATACTTGTCTCACAAAATCTGCCCATGTTTTATAACAACGAACACTAGCCTCTGAAACTTTTGGTGCATTTGGAGTTACATCTAACTTAGCTTTTAACATCCACATCGTATTTGCTATAGTTGAAGCACATGGATAATCTTTATGATTTGGGATTAATTTTGCATCAAAAAATCCTTTAGAAAAATAAGAGTGTCCTCTTAATAAATTATCTTTCCAAAATCCTTCTTCTCTTTCATTTCTTGGTTGAATACGAGCAGATTCAAAATTAAAAGACCAAGCATTAAAATCTTGTCTCAATCTTTCAAGTAAATTTTCCGAAATAATAAAAAGATCTAAATCTGACTTTTCATTAAAATTTGTTCCAAGTTTTGAAGGTGCGAGAGATTGCCCAATACGACCACTTCCTGTCATGCTTATTTCTTTTGGATCAACATCTAATTTTACAGAAAGCCATGAACGAATTTCATCATATAATATAGGGGATTCTTTAAATGCATATGGAATACCTTCTGAAAGCCATAATCTAGCTATTGAATTTCTCGCCGTATTGCCTCCATTTTTTACAATAGCTTGAATCTTATGTGCTTCTGGATATTGTTCAGAAAAATCTTGAAATATCGATGGTACTTTAAATGGAATCATATCTATCCTTGATATTAAGTGTATCGTATCGTTTTAATATATATTTAGCTCTATGTTCAATTTGAATATTTCTATTTTTGGAAATATTTTTTGGTTCAGGATACTTTAAACGAGCAATTAAACCAGCAGATTCTTCCAATGTTAAATTATTTAAATTTAATTTCAATGATTTACATGCTTGCTTAAGTCCATGCATATTCCATCCAAAATATGCAATAGATAAGTATAAAGACAAAATTTCTTGTTTGGAAATATGTTTAGTCAGTTTATATGCTAAAAATATTTCTTCCAATTTTCGATGCAATGTTTTATCATACTTACCAGTTACTACTCGAACAAGTTGCATAGCGATAGTTGAACCACCTTCTCTTTTATTTAAGATTAGTGTTTTCCAAGAAGCTCTCAATAATGCAATAACATCTACTCCACTATGAAATTTAAATCGATGGTCTTCCCCCGCAATTAGTAATCGTAATAATTCGCTATTTTCAGGAACAATACATATATTCTCTTTAGATTTATTAATTTTGTCAAGTAGATTTTCCCATTTATTATGCAAACTCATATTTTCATGATCTCTTTCTCACTCAATTAAAATCCTACATTGGATAAATTCGCATAGTTTAACACATTCCCAATAAGCCTTTTATCAAAAGTACAAGCTATAATAGACAGAAGCTTTTCAAAGGACTTTCATGCTCAAAATCGCCGTTTCTGCCTGTTTACTCGGTGAGCCTATTCGTTATGATAAAACAGGTCAACGCGATCGTTTTATCACCGACAAGCTTGGCAAATACGCTTCGTTTGTGCCTTTTTGTCCTGAGCATTTGGCGTTTGGAACGCCGCGTGAGACCATACGGATTGTGCTTGAAAATGAGCGCAAAAAGGTCATCACCGTCTTTTCCAAAAACGATGTCACAGAGGCGATGAATGAGGCGGTGGAGCATGAACTGCATAAGATTCAAAACGAAGAGATTTGCGGCATCATCTTAAAGTCAAAGTCACCGAGTTGTGGGCTTGGGAGTACCAAGTATTACAACGGTGCGATGAGTGAAGGGAAAAAAGATGGGCTTTTTGCGCTTACATGTAAAGAACACTTTGTGGATTTCCCCATTGAGGAAGAGGCGCGTTTGATTGACCCTTGGCTGAGAGAAAACTTTGTGATGCAGCTCTTTGCTTACGAAGATGCCGTGCAACTTCAAAAGAACATCCAAACGATGCAAGAGCTTGTGAGTTTTCATACAGCGTATAAGTTTTTACTGCAAAGCAAACACGAAGGAAACTACCGCCTTTTGGGCAAAATCGTTGCCAATCATGAAAAAAATAGTTTGCAAGAGATTACACAAATGTACCTTGCGCTGTTTAAAAAAACGATTGCGTACAAAGACTCGATTGGTAAAACGGTGAATGTGCTTCAACACATGGTTGGCTTTTTCAAAAAAGAGCTGACCAGCAGTGAAAAAGCAGAATTACACATGCAAATCGAAGAGTTTCGCGATGAGATCATTCCGCTTATTGCGGTGATGAGCACCATCGAGTTTTTGGCTAAAAAGTACAACACAACCTACCTTTTGGGACAGAAGTTTTTGAACCCCTACCCTAAAGACCTCTCACTTCGTTCTATGATACAAGAAGGCACATAAGCATGAAAAAAGTCCTCTGGTTTAGACGCGATCTGCGTGTTCATGACTCGATGCTTTTAGCGATAGAGGGTGAGGTTTTACCCATTTTTATTTTCGATACGAACATTTTAAATGCTCTTGAGAAGAATGACAAAAGAGTCTCTTTTATTTTTGAGCAGGTGCTTAAACTCAAAACCGATCTTAAAGCACTGGGGCTTGACCTTGCGCTCTTTTACGGAACGCCTTTGGAAGTTTTTACCTGCCTCAAAACATTAGGGGTTAGTGAGGTTTATGCCAGTGTGGATTATGACAGCTATGCCAAAGAGCGTGATGCTAAAATCGCTGAGATGCTAAGCTTTCACTCTCTTAATGATTGCTACCTTTTTGAGCCAAACGAAGTCCTTAAAAAAGACGGCTCACCTTACCTTGTTTTCACCCCCTATTATCGTGCTTGTCAAGCGCTTTACACAAAATTTTACGCATTAGAATACAATAAAGCCGAACAAAGCCTTGTAAACTTTGACTGCAACGCGCTTTGGTGCATTCAAGATGGCGTAAAAACAGCTTTACATGTAAAGCTAGAAAGCATAGGGTTTGCGTCTTTACATGTAAACATTTTAAGTCCCGAAAAGGCGCTCGAAATCTTTACATGTAAAGTGGATGCGTATGCAGAAAAACGTGATTTTTTAGACGAAGATGCTACGTCACATTTGAGCGTTCATCTGCGGTTTGGAACGATTTCGATTCGTGAAGTCGTACGCTTTTTAGTGTATCTCAAACAACAAGGACACGCAACAGAGCCCTTTTTTAGACAGCTAATTTTTCGTGAATTTTATGCTTATTTGCTCTTTCATTTCCCCAAACTCGCATGGGAAAATTACAAATACGCTCCTCCCATTTCCAATGATGAAGATGCCTATACACGATTTATATCGGCGCAAACGGGCTATCCACTCATCGATGCGGCGGTTACTGAACTGCTGACAACAGGGTTGATGCACAACCGTGCTCGCATGGTGGTGGGGTCATTTTTTACGAAGCATTTAATGTTGCCATGGCAAAAAGGAGAGGCATTTTTTGCGAAATATCTTTTGGATTATGACGCGTCGGCAAACATCCTTTCTTGGCAATGGTGCGCAGGCACTGGCATCGATCCACAGCCCTATTTTCGTATCTTTAATCCTTATGCTCAGTCGTTAAAGTTTGATCGAGAAGCTGACTACATCAAGCGCTTTTTGCCACAACTTCACGATATTCCAGCTTCGTGTCTGCACAAAGAGACGTACTTGATGAGCCATGACATCACAGGCTATCCAAAGCCTCTCATTGGGCATGAAAGTGCGCGAAAACGGTTTTTAAGTGAGTTTTCGCGCACCCATTAAATGTGTTTACTAAGCATTACTCAAATCGTGTTAGACTATACTCAAAACAAAAGGAGTATCTTATGTTAAAAGAATTTTTACATGTAAGCTTAGGCGGAATGGTTGTACTGAAAGAAAAGATCGAAGAAGAGCTCAAGGTGCTTGAAGAAAAAGGCAAAATCAGCACGAGCGATGCGAAGAGTTTCATCGAGTCTATTAGCCAAAGAGGCAAAGATGAAGATGAGCGCGTTAAAGCGAAAATCAAAGAGATGATCAAAGAGGTGGTGGGTGAGTTAGGGCTTGCTACCAAAAGCGACATCGAGGAGCTTAAATCAAAACTCTCTTAGTTTATTGGCGTCTTTTCAACCCCAAAAGGGTTTATGATGTTTTTTATTTTTTACTGAGCGTTTATTTATTGCTCAAAAAAAAGGAGCGATTTCTCTTTTTAAAACCGCTCTCTCCTGTCAACTTACACCGTACTATTGTCAATTTGGGTGCTAGTTTTATTAAGCTAGCGCAAGTGCTAGCCACTCGGGCGGATTTTTTTAGCACGGAGTATTTGGATGAACTCAAATCACTGCATGACCAACTTCCACCCATGTCTGAGGCGCAGTTAAATGTAGTACTCTCTCGTGCGTTTACGCCCATGCCTTTTGAGCATTTTGACTCTATTCCTCTTGCTTCTGCGTCCATTGGTCAAGTGCATGAAGCGTGGATAGACGGCGTAAAAGTTGCTGTGAAGATTCGGCGTTTGGACATTGAAAAACGCGTCCGTGCCGATATTGTGATTATCTCGTTTTTCAACCGACTCTTTAGACCTCTATTTTCACACTACACGAAAAATTCTATTGAAGCGGTGATTGGTGAGTTTTCAAAGATGATTCTGCAAGAGGTCAATATGACCACCGAGCTTCACAACCTTCAAAAATTCTCTTCCGTGTACGCATCTTCAGGCATTTTATTTCCAACACCTTTTGTGGAGTATTGCAGTGAAGATGCGCTGGTCATGAGTTACGAAGAGGGTTTTCGCTTTGACGATAAAGAGCGTTTGAAAAAAGAAAATATTGATTTTAGAGCGATTATTGGCAAACTTATCTCTTTTTACACCGAGCAAATGCTCCTTCGTGGCTATTTCCATGCTGATCCACACCCTGGCAATCTGCTCATTACGCCCAAGGGAGAGCTTGTTTTACTTGATTTTGGTATGGTGAAATCCATCCCGAATCAGACCCGTATCGCCATTATTGAGCTTCTAAAAGCCGCTAATGAGAAAGATTATGAACTGTACATTAGTGCGAGTAAGCGCCTTGGAACCGTTGCGTATGAAGCGCCTGTGAGTGAATTGGCACTTTTAAGTGAGCGCATGTTTGAGATCTTTGGCAATGAAAATCTAAGCTCTGAGAGTATGCAAAAACTTGCCTTAGATGTACTAGGTTCCACCCGTGACCTGCCGTTTAAATTGCCACAAGAAGCCATTTATATTTTACGTGTAAGTGCGATTATTGAAGGATTGGGGACAACGTACATTGAAAATTTTAACGGCATTAAAGATATTTTGCCCATTTTGCAAGAGAATATTCCCAAAGCGCTCGGCATGGATGGGGGGATTTTGGAGAGCTTGATTAAAGAGTTTAAGTCACTTCCACTGACACTTCACCATCTCAAATCGTCTATTAAACAGATCAGCGATGGCGAGTTTAAGGTTGAACTCTCTCTTTCACAGTTAGAGTGGCTCAAAAAAGAGTTAAAACAGTACCTAAAACCCTTTATGTTGGGAATCATACTGCTACTCAGCGCGCTGTTTACGCTGATGTACGACCCCGCACTCAAAGAGGTCGCACTGGTTTTATTCACACTAGGATTAGCGCGAATTATTTTTTAAACTCTACAACTTCGTCAAAACTCAAGCGATGTTTGCCTCTTTGCTCTGCCGCACGGTACCCAAAAGGAATCACTAAAGCACTTTGGTACACAGAAGTATCAATGCCCAAAAGTGCATCGACTTTTTGGTACTCAAACCCTTCAATCGGACATGAATCAATACCGATGCTCGCAGCAGCCGTCATCATGTTTCCTGCCGCGATGTAGCACTGTTTTTCGCTCCACATCTCAATCGTATGGTCATCTCTGCCATCAACCCAACCGTGGTAAATACCAAGAAATCCTTTAAAGTCATTCTCAGCTAAACCCCAACGTTTGAGCTGTTTGATAGTATAAGCATCGCTACTTCGCACATCTTTGCGCGCTAGGATGATGAGAAGATCGCTGCACGTTGAGATCTGTTTTTGATTCCATGAGACGTTTTCGATCTCTTTTTTGAGCGCTTCATTTTGAACGACGACAAATTTCCACTGCTCAACCCCAAACGAACTAGGACTCAAACGCCCTGCTTCTAAAATAAATTCCAAATCTTCTGCGGGTATTTTTTTCTCAGTGAAAAGCTTGCATGCGTGACGAAAGTTCATTGCTTCTAAAAAAAGCTGTTTTTTATCCATCGGAAATCTCCTTGTAATTTTGGAGGATTATAATACAACTCGAACTCGCTTTGCGTTAAGCTAAATATGAAACTCATTTTGTTAAGAAATCTCTTAATAAAATGAAATAAAACACTATTACGTACAAAAAGTATTGTAAGAGAAATTAAAGTAAATTATTTCTATAATTGTCTTACGATTTAAAACAAAAGGATTACGAATGCAAAACGACTTTACCAAAGCGATGGACTTTCGCCACGCGTGCAAGATTTTTGATGAAACCAAAAAGATCAGCGAAGATCAAATGCACTTCATCCTAGAAGCCGGTCACAAATCGCCCTCTTCATTTGGCATGGAGCCGTGGAAGTTTTTGGTCATTACCAATGAAGCGCTTAAAGCCAAACTTCGCCCCGTCTGTTGGGATCAGCCCCAAGTAACGACTAGTTCGCATCTTGTGGTCATTTTAGCGGCGATTGACGCGGTTAAAGTCGAGAGTGGCATACCTATGAAGCGTTTTGCACGACGTGAAATGCCCCAAGAGAAAAAAGACTTTTATATCAATTTGTATGCCAATCACCTCAAAGAGACGCTTAGTTCAGATGCCAATGTTTATGCGTGGACAGCGCGTCAATGCTACATCGCGGCTGGCAACATGATGACCGCTGCGGCATATATTGGTATTGATTCATGCCCAATTGAAGGATTTGAAAAAGAGAAAGTTGAAGCGGTTTTAGAATTGGATACGAGCAAATACCAAGTGGCGATGGTACTTCCTTTTGGCTACCGTATCAACCCACAATCCACACAACTTCGTGTACCGTTTAATGAAGCGGTTGAGTTTATCAAATAAGACACTTTCAGAGCCTAGAAATTAGGCTCTTCCCTTTCACATTTCATTTTGAAATATTTTAGCCTTTACATGTAAAAAAATCGTACCATGCTCGCATGAAACTAACCACCGAAGATAAACTCTCTCTCTTAGCAGGCAGTGCCAAGTACGACGTCTCATGCTCATCCAGTGGCAGTGAGAACAACTACAAAACAGGCGAGCTTGGTTGTGCGCATAACAGTGGTATTTGCCACAGTTTTACGAGCGATGGACGATGTGTTTCGCTTTTAAAAGTTCTGCTTACCAATGTCTGCATTTACGACTGTGCGTACTGCATCAACCGCGTAAGCAATGACACTCCTCGTACTGCGTTTACACCCAGAGAACTCGCCGATCTTACGATCAATTTTTACAAACGAAACTACATCGAAGGGCTTTTTTTAAGCTCTGGCATCATCAAAAACGAAGACCATACGATGAGTTTACTGCTTCAAACGTTGCGTATCTTGCGCCATGAGTACCGCTTTAACGGCTATATTCATGTCAAACTCATCCCAGGGGCATCCAAAGAGCTCATCGAAGAAGCCACGCTTTTAGCGCATCGCGTCAGCTCCAACATCGAACTTCCAAGTTCTAAAAGCCTCGCCCTACTCGCACCCGATAAAACCAAAGAGAAGCTTCTCTCACCACTCAAACATGCACGTGGCATCAGCCTGCAACGAAGTGCTAAGCCTATTTCGATGAGCACACAGATGATTATCGGCGCAACGAGTGAAAGCGATTTTGAGATCCTCAAACTCTCTTCAGCACTCTATGATAAAGCGCTGCTAAAACGAGTCTATTACTCCGCGTACATTGCGGTCAATAACCATAAATATCTGCCTGTTCCTGAGCTCTCCAAACCACCTTTGCTTCGTGAACACAGGCTCTATCAAGCCGATTGGTTATTGCGTTTTTACGGCTTTTCGTACGATGAGATTTTGAGTGAAAACCAAAATCTAGACATTCAGTTTGACCCCAAAACCTTTTGGGCTCTCTCCAATCTTCATCTTTTTCCCATTGATGTTAACCATGCGCCCCAAGAGATTCTGGTACGCATTCCGGGTATTGGCATCCGTGGAGCGCTGAAAATCTTGCAAGCGAGACGGTTTAAGAAGCTCTGCTTTGAAGACCTTGCTCAGCTTAAAATATCGCTCAAGAAAGCGCGTTATTTTATCATCGCAGGCAAAGATTTTCACAGAAGTTCTAGTTTGTATACCGAAAAAATAAAACTCGCCCTCATTCATCAAGGTTCCAACATCATTCAGCCTACCTTGTTCGACACCTCCATCTACACAGGGGAGTTGTGATGATTTTGCTCTACGATGGCAGTTTTGAAGGGTTTTTGAGCTTGGTCTATGAGGTTTATTATGAAAAGTTACATGTAAGCTCTATTGTCAAAAAAATGCCAGAAACGCTTTTGTTTGAGAGGTTTCATGAAATTTTCACCGATGAAGCCAAAGCACGCAAAGTGCTAGAAGCCATTACCAAACACTTTACCAAAGAGCAACAACGCACCATTTTTCATACGGTTTTATGCGACACAAGAGAGTATGAAATGGCACTTTTGGAGTACATTCGCATCGGATTTAAAAATAAAAAAGAGCTTCGCAACATTAACAACACCAATCTTTTTTACATTCAAAATCTTGAAAAAGAACTGTTGTCTTTGGTACATAAAATGTACGGTTTTACCCGCTTTGAGGAGTTGGAAGATGGCACGCTCTATGTCAAGATTGAAACGAAGTTTAACATTGTCCCTTTTTTGGGCGAGCATTTTTGCAAACGTTTAGGGAACATCCCTTTTATCATCCACGATGTTAAGCGCTCACTTGCGTTTGTGAAAAACGATACACTTCGAGAAATTCGCTCAATCGCTTCCTTTGTTGCCCCAACCTTTTCAAATGAAGAGGAAAATTTTAAAGTATTATGGAAGAGCTTTTTTAAAGCAGCAGCTGTGGAGAGTAGGTACAATCCAAAGCTTCAGCAAAGCTGGGTTCCACTGCTGTATCGTACGTATATGAGTGAATTTCAAGTGTAGAAAAAGCTTACATGTAAAGCAGGTGTAAACGCCCAAAGATAAAGTTTTGGACGTTTACATGTAAAGACTTAGAGCGTATCCGCGTGGCGTTCAAAGACCTCTTTGTCCCAGCCACCGCCGAGGGATTTGTACAGCGAAACGCCTGAACTAATCAAGGCTTGTTTCGTTTGAGACGTTGCGAGTTTGGCGGAGAGCAAATTACGCTTCGCATCTAAAAGCGTTAGATAATCGCCATAGCCATTTTCGTACTGTTTTTGAGCCAAAAGGTACACTTGCTCAATGTTTTTCTCGTAAGCGAGTTGATGTTCAAGCTTTTGAGTGAGCGTATGACGTTTATTAAGTGCGTCATAGGCATCTTGAAACGCTTGTTGCACGGTTTGCGCGTAAGCGATCTCTGCAAGCTCTTTGTTCGCTCTTGCACTTGCAACATTTGAGCTTGTTTTGCCCATGTTGAACAGTGGTGAGGCAAGGCTTCCACCAAAACTGTTCATCGCTGATTTGGACTTCATCAGATTGGAAAGCTGTGTGCTCTCAAACCCAAGGGCACCCGAGAGACTAATGCTGGGAAAATACGCCGCTCTGGCTACGCCAATGTTCGTATTGGCCGCTTTAAGATTCTCTTCGGCTTGTTTAATGTCAGGACGTTTGGTTAAAAGCTCAGATGGCAAATTCGCTGGTACTTTCACGTCAGCGGGTAACACACGTGGCAATCCATCGTTGCTAAAGTTTGCAATCGCTTCGGGTGATTTTCCCACCAAAACGGCTAACGCACTTTGTTGCGTTAAAATAGATTGCTCCAACGCATCTTTGGTGATTTGAACACTGTTAAGCTCGGCACGCTCAGACAAAAGCGTTCCTTTAGAAATGGCACCAACGGAGTACTTAAACTCATTGCGTTTGAGCCCCTCTTCACGTGCTTTGATCGTATCATTGGTGATGTCGAGTTGCTCGTAGAGGCTAATCAGCGTAAAGTAACTGTCCGCCACACTGGATGCAAGGGATATCTTCACGGTATCTTTTGCCGCGTATGTCGCAACTAACGAAGCGCGTGAAGAGGTTTCAGCCTCTTTGTATTTTCCCCAGAGATCAAGCTCGTAACTGAGTACCGCGCTCAATGAAAAATCATTGTACGTGTTGTGCGCTTTTGAGGTAAAGGTATCGGCACTGCTTCTGATGCGCTGACCTGAACCTTGAAGATCAAGGCTTGGGTAACGATCCGATGTGCTACTCGAAAGCGTTGCACGCGCCAAAGAAATATTTGCCATCGCTGTTTGAAGATCATAATTATTTGCCAATGCCTCTTCAATCAAAGCGGTCAGCTTTTCATCATGATAATTGCTCCACCAAGCCGCGTCCACATAGGTTGTTTCATTTTTTACATCGGCACGGTAGGCTTCTGGAAACTGGGTGGTGGGGACGTTCAGCTCGGGTGAGAGCGAACATCCACTAAAGATTAACGTTGCCAATGAGAGGGCATAGAGATTACGCATCATGATGCTCTCCTTTTTTTCTAAATTTTGCATTGAGCTGTGCCAGTAAGTTGTAAAAGAGTGGAATGAAAAAGATCGCAATCGTCGTTGCGGCGATCATTCCACCGATAACACCTGTACCAATGGCATGGCGACTTCCTGCACCCGCACCTGAACTTATAGCCAATGGTATAACACCAATGGTAAAGGCGAGTGAGGTCATAACGATCGGGCGGAAACGTAAACGTGCCGCTTCAAGCGTTGCATCAAAGATCGATTTGCCTCTCTCTTGGGCTTGCATCGCAAATTCGACGATCAAAATCGCGTTTTTAGCCGACAAGGCAATGAGTACCAAAAGACCGATTTGGAAGTAGATGTCATTGCTAAGCCCTCGTAAATAGACCGCTACAATCGCACCAAAGACTCCAAAAGGAACCGCGGTGACAACCGCAAGTGGCATAAGCCACCTCTCATACTGAGCCGCCAAGATCAAGAAAATAAAGACGATACCAAAGATAAAGGCTTGTGCGCCACTACCTGACATCTCTTTTTCTTGGAACGATGTTCCTGCCCATCCTGTGGCATAACCCTCAGGAGCAACCTCTTTGACGACTTCTTCGATGGCTCTAAGCGCATCTCCTGAAGTATAACCAGGTTTTGGTTCACCCTCAATTTTCGCCGCGGTAAAGACGTTAAAACGCTCAAGAACGTCAGGCCCCACACTTCGTTCATAACTGATTAATGAACTCAGAGGAATGAGTTTTCCACTACTTGATTTGACAAAGACATTTTTCATATCTTCAGGTTTTTCTCTAAAGTCGGTTTCAGATTGAACATTGACCTGATAGGTACGACCGAAAAGGTTGAAGTCATTCACATAATAAGACCCAAACGTTGATTGCAATGTTTTAAACGCATCGCTAACGGAAACGCCCATCGCTTTCGCTTTTTCACGATCCAACGTGACTTTGTACTGTGGTATATTCATATTGAGTGAGTTTCGCACCATCATTAATTCGGGTCGTTGACTCGCTTTTTCCACGATTTTATTGGCAATATTGCTTAGATCTTGAAGCGATCCACCGGTTCTATCTTGCAAATACATCTCAAATCCACCTGAGATACTTAACCCCATAATCGGTGGAGGGCTGAGTGCAAATGCCGTTGCATCGGATATACCAAAAAAAGCACCGTTTAAGGCACCGCTGAGTGCTTCGGAGTGCTGATCTGGCGCTTTACGATCACTCCAATCTTTCAAGATTAAGAAGTTTGTTGCCGAATTGGTTTTTGCAGCGCCGCTTAAAAGATCATAACCCGTAATCGCCAGTGTATAGTCAATCGATGGCATGTTTTTTGTAATGTTACTGATCTCAGCACTCACGGCTTGCGTACGGTTCAGTGAAGCAGCAGGTGGTAACGCTGTTACAGAGATCAAGTACCCTTTATCTTCCATAGGCACAAGTGCCGTAGGTACTTTTTGGAAAAGCTCATACGTGACGCCCATGAGTGCTGCAAAAACAATAAGACTAATGATACTATGACGCACTACCAAGCTTACACCATTGGTAAACCAGTTGGTTGAGGCATCAAAAAACTCATTAAATTTTCGCACAAACCAAAACGGTTTTGGCTCTTTTTTACTGAGAAAAATCGCACACAGCGCAGGCGTCAGCGTTAACGCCACCATACCCGAGATAATCACGGAGATAACGATGGTAATCGCGAACTGTTGGTACATCTGCCCGGTAAAGCCACCCATAAATGAAACGGGAATAAAAACCGCGCAGAGTACAAGCACGATAGCAACAACAGGACCTGTTACTTCTTGCATCGCTTTAATGGTCGCATCTTTAACCGAAATATCTTCATCAGAGTGCAAGATACGTTCAACGTTTTCAATAACGATAATGGCGTCATCCACAACGATACCAATGGCAAGTACAAGTCCAAAAAGCGTTAAAAGGTTAATGGAATACCCAAGGGCATACATCCCTGCAAACGTTCCGACGATGGAAACAGGAATCGCAAGCACAGGAATAATCGTCGCACGAATATTTTGCAAGAAAAGATAGACAATCGCAATAACCAAAAGCAATGCTTCAATAAAGGTTTTGATCACTTCATTGACAGAGATTTGGATAAACGTTGTGGTATCGTAAGGAATGCCATAGACCATATTTTCAGGAAATGACTTTTGCACACGATCCATGGTTGCTTTAACTTTCTTCGCGGTATCAAGCGCATTAGCCCCTGATTGCAAATAAATACCAATCGGAACCATCGTTTGCCCATTGAGTGTTGATGTGACATCATACGACTCAGCGCCTAGTTCCAAACGCGCTACATCTTTAAGACGTAACGTTGAGCCATCTTTGTTCGATTTTAGGATGATGTTTTCAAACTCTTCGATTTTATCAAACCGCCCTTGCGCTGTGACCGTATAGGTGTAGGCTTGAGAGTTTTTGGTAGGCGATTGATTGAAACGACCCGTTGCAAACTGTGAATTCTCTTCTGAAATGGCATTGATGACATCGGAAGAAGTCAAGTTATACTTTGCGAGCTGATCGGGCTTCATCCAAACACGCATCGAGTAGTCTTGATTGCCAAACAACGAGGCATTACCCACACCTTCAACACGTTTAAGTTCATCGATAATATTAATCAGCGCATAGTTCGCCATATAAATTTCATCATAGCTGTTATTCGGAGAGATAAGTGAAACCACTTGTAAAATCGTTGAAGACTGTTTAGTAACCGTGACACCTTGCGTTTGTACTTCACTTGGAAGTTTATTGAGAACGGCTTGAACACGGTTGTTGACGTTTATCGTCGCTTGATCAGGATCTGTTCCAATTTTAAAATAGACATTAATCGTCAAAGTTCCTGTTGAAGATGCAGTTGAAGACATATAGATCATATCTTCAACACCGTTGATCTGTTGCTCTAGGGGTGCAGCGACTGTTTTAGAGATGGTTTCAGCACTTGCACCCGCATAGCTCGCTTCCACACTGACTTGAGGAGGCGTGACTTCGGGGTACTCTTCAATCGGCAAGCCGCGTATTCCCATCAAACCCGCAATAATCACAACAATCGAAAGAACGGTTGCAAAAATAGGTCTGTTGATAAAAAATTTAGAAAACATACTTTATTCCTTTGCTTCTGCAACAACAACGGCAGACCCTGGACGTAGTTTGGTTAGATTGTTTGTGATGACAAGATCGTTTACATGTAAACCACTCTCAATGATATAGGTATCATCATGCACGGTTCCTGCTTTGATAGGCACTTTTTCAGCCTTACCCTCTTTGGCTACATAAACAAACGAGCCAATAGCTTCTTGTAAAAGCGCTTTTTGAGGAATCGTAATAGCATCTTTATACACAAGACCTCCGACATTTACACGTACAAAAAGTCCTGGAATGAGAATGTTACTTGGATTTGAAAAGGTCGCACGTGCTTTAATCGTAGAGGTTTCACTATCCACATAACTGTCTAAAAAGTCCAACGTTCCTTTTTTGTCATATTTGACACCATCAGGAGTGCTGAGCTCTACAGGTAGTTTAGCTTGAGCAATATTGCTCCAATTTCCAGAGCCTAGCAGATAACGTTTTTTCAAAAGCTCAATGTCGGACAAAGAAAATTCAACATAGACGGGGTCAGTTTGAGTAATGGTCGTAAGTGTCATCGTGTCACTGCTTGATCCTACATAACTTCCAATATCTTGGGCATTAAGGCTGGTCATCCCGGAGATGGTCGCTTTTACTTTTGTATAGTTGAAATCAATCGTCGCTTTTTTAAGAGCCGCCTGTGAAGCTTTAAGTGAAGCGCCTGCTGATTCATACGCTGAAAGGGCTGAATCTCTCTCTTTTTGAGAAACGGCATCTTGTTCAAACAACACTTTCGTTCGATCCCAATCGCGTGTGGCTTGTTTGAGGGTAGCTTCTTTAATACCTACATCTGCCACGGCTTCTTGCATCAATGCTTCATAACGATCCGAGTCGATTTGATACAGCATATCGCCCGCTTTGACAAAACTGCCTTCAGTGAAGAGTTTTTTCTCTAAAACACCGCTAACACGTGCAACGATGCCTACTTGCTGCATACTTTTCACTTTTGCTGGGTATTCCAAAGAGACAGGCACATCGTTTGAGACAACTTTATACGTTGCAACTGATAAAGGTGGCATAGCAGGCCTTCCTGCTGCTTTATTACCTGATTCATTTGAGCATCCTGAGACCAAAAAAGCCCCCAATGTCGCTACTAATGCG
This sequence comes from Sulfurospirillum multivorans DSM 12446, assembly GCF_000568815.1. Taxonomy (NCBI): domain Bacteria; kingdom Pseudomonadati; phylum Campylobacterota; class Epsilonproteobacteria; order Campylobacterales; family Sulfurospirillaceae; genus Sulfurospirillum; species Sulfurospirillum multivorans. Next base: position 1,317,660 of record NZ_CP007201.1, on the reverse strand, counting down.
TATGTGGCATACGTCATGTATCCTCTGTTTTTAGTCATTTTCCAGCTCCATAAATTAGTGTAATGTATATTACATTACATTTTGTAGGCGAATTATAGTCGCAAAAGGTAAATAAGTCAAGCTTTTGAAACACTTATTACTTAAGTAGTAACCCTTTGCAAAAAATTGTAACTACTTGTTTTGACGCTTTTAAATACGCCTCTTCTGAAATATCAATCTCAACGCCTAAGATGCGTGGAAAGATAAACGAATCTTTGAGGGCATTTAAAAATTGTTGCGCACATAAGGTTGTATTCTCAACATCAATACGTCCACTTTTTTTCTCATTTTCCAAATACTCTGCAATAATAAATACAGGGCGCATCATAAGATTTAAAATCGTCTCCTTCTGCAACTTCGTTTCATCAATATACCCAATAGAGATAATTAAACGGTGAAACAGTACCGCATCTTCCGTACGAATCACATCAAAAAAGAGCTTTCCAATCTCTGTTAAAAACTCTTCAAGTCGTCCTTCATAGCAGTGGCTACGTCGTCCCCATTCGCCAAATAGCTCTTCTGACTTTTCCTCAAGGATATAAATCAACAGCTGTTCTTTGTTTCCAAAATGTTTGTACAAGGTTGCTAGTGAACCACCAGCTTCTTTGACAATATCATTCATACTGACTTTCTCATACCCATTATCCAAAAAAAGACGAAACGCAACATCAACAATTTTCTGACACCGTGATTCTGCTTTTCCGCTTAATCGTTCAAATAAAGTACTGATGCAACATTTTTGATCATTCATTACGTTTTTCCTCCTTTTCCATCATTTTTTGCAATTATACACTAAATCTATTTTTGTGCTTAAAGAGAACTAATAGTACCATCTTGTCTAAGGAATAATGTTATATCATTGGTTTACATGTAAAGTTTTTCGGGTTTTAACCGATAATGCTTGAAAGTGTTTGAATACTATTTTTGGAGCTGACTTTATGGACTTAACCGTCATTTTGGGCATGGTAATTGCCATTACCACCATTTCCGTGGGCGATATTATGGAAGGTGGAAATCCTCTTCATATTTTGCATATCACTTCCTTTATTATTGTTATTCCAACTGCGATGGCAGCCGCCATGACAGCAACGCCTCAAGAGTATGTCAAGGGTGCTTTCAAAGAGTTTAAAGTTATTATGAAAAAATCCCCTGTTGATTTTCATGCACGTATCAAACAAATTATTGATTTTGCCATTATCGCAAGACGCGATGGCATTTTAGCACTTGAATCACATGCCAACATCATGGAAGATGAGTTCTTTAAAAAAGGACTGAGTATGGCGGTAGATGGTGTCGAAGCCCATGAGATCGAAGAGACACTTGAAATTCTCATTGAACAAACCGAAGAGTATTACCATGGATCAGCGCATTATTGGATTCACGCCGGTGAGACGTGTCCTGTTATGGGACTCATTGGTGCGGTTTTGGGTCTTATTTTGGCACTTCAAAAACTAGACAACCCTGCTGAAATGGCGATGGGTATTGGTGGTGCGTTTACAGCAACGGTTTTTGGTATTGCAGGTTCCTACATCTTTCTAGGGCCTTGGGGGCATAAGCTCAAAGGAAAATCCAAAGATATTATTAAAGAAAAACATGTCATTTTAGCAGGAATTTTAGGCATTTCACATGGTGACAATCCTCGTACACTTGAGATGAAACTCCTCAATTATCTCTCTCCACTTGAAGAGAAAAAAAGCCAATTTGATAAATCATAAGGAACGACACCGTGGGTAAAAAATGTAAAAAAGTAGTCTGTGAAGCTGGTGAAAAATGGGCAGTACCCTTTGCTGACTTTTTTAGCCTTTTACTTGCACTTTTCATTGCCCTCTTCGCCATTGCCTCAACCAATACCGAAAAAATGAAAGCCCTCAAAGAAGAGTTCGTCAAAATCTACGACTACAGCGCCAAACCTGAAGAGGCAACCCCTGTTATGAATATGGCGGTTAAATCAGGAGAAGCTTCCAAAGATCAAGATAAAGACAAAGGCAATGCGGGGGGAAGTTCTGCTCAACTTGAAGAGATTGCACGAATGGCTCAAATGATTGAGAAGATGAACATCGGCGAAGGCTCTTTGGAGCAAAAAATCGATGGTGCCATCATCAAACTTCCAACCAAAATGCTTTTTGCACAAGGTTCGGCTGACATTATCAACAGCGATTCCATGCTTTTCTTAAAACGTGTTTCCGACATTATCGCGATGCTTCCTAAAAATGTTGAAGTGATCGTCAAAGGCTACACCGACACAACGCCTCTTCCCAGTGGTTCTAAATTTCAAGACAATCTAGAACTTTCAACGGCTCGTGCAAACGCAGTCATTCGCGTGCTTGTTCGCAATGGCATTGCCAAAGATCGCTTAAGCTCCGCAGGATATGGTGACACCAAACCGCTTGCGAGCAATGACACCGCAGAAGGTCGTGAAAAAAATGGACGCGTTGAATTTACCATGCGCATCTCAGGACCGGATGGTTCGGCTAAAAAAGAGTCTATCTTAGACACACTCAATACGATCAATAAAAAAATAGAGTAGTTTTACCTCCTTTGAGGTAAACTATTTATCTTGTTTAATCAAGTTCTTGCAAAACTTTTTTTATAATACCACTCGCCTCTTTAAAGGCAAAAATCTTTACATGTAATGAGCTTTCACGATGATTCAAGTCACTAATCTTTCCAAACACTTTGGGGCACAAACCCTTTTTGAACCTATCAGCTTTATGCTCACGAAAGGCAATAAAATAGGCTTTGTCGGACGCAATGGCTCTGGCAAATCCACCCTTTTCAAAATCCTTTTAGGCGAAGAGGAAGCCGATTCTGGAGATATTCTCATCCCTAAAAATTACACCATAGGCGCTCTTCGTCAGCATATCGAGTTTACCCATAAAACCGTACGCGCTGAGTGTGCTTCTGCGTTGCAAGGCGATGAAGTCTTTGATGTCTATAAGATTGAAAAGATGCTTTTTGGTTTGGGCTTTTTGCAAGATGATTTAGACAAAGATCCGATGAGTTTTTCGGGAGGCTATCAGATTCGTCTCAATCTTGTCAAACTGCTAGCGACCAACCCTTCCTTGCTTCTTCTCGACGAGCCGACCAACTACCTTGACATCGTCTCAATGCGCTGGCTTCAAACCTTTTTGAGAGAGTTTAAAGGTGAGATCATTCTCATCACCCACGATCGTGACTTTATGGACGCCGTTACCACGCACACGATGGGACTTCGTCGTAAAAGTTTGATGATGATTGAGGGCAACAGTCACAAGTACTACGCCAAACTCGAAGAGGATGATGAGCGTTACCTTAAAACCAAAGCCAATTTGGATAAAAAGCGTGCGGAACTCGAAGATTTTGTGACGCGCCAAAAAGCGCGTGCTTCCAAAGCGGTGATGGCGCAAAGCAAAGCCAAACAGCTTGAAAAAATGGGTGAAATGGATGATCTTGAAGAGGAGAGCAACCTCTCTTTTTCGTTTAACTACAAAAAAACACCTGCCAAAATCCTCCTCGATGCGCACGATGTCCGCTTTGGGTATGACCCCCAAAAGCCTCTGTTTCAAAACCTCTCCTTTAAACTTGAAAAAGGCAAATGCCTTGCGATCATCGGTAAAAACGGCAAAGGAAAATCAACCCTTCTCAACGTTTTAGCAGGCGAATTGCCCCTGCAACACGGAAGCTTGAACTATCATCCTGAGACTGCCTTTGCGCACTTTGGACAAACGAACATTCAACGACTCAATCTTAAAAATAACGTTATGGATGAAATTTACGAGGTTGACCCACTGCTAGGCATCACCAAAGTGCGTGCCATTTGTGGCGGTATGATGTTCAGTGGCAAGATGGCAGAAAAAGAGATCAACATTCTCTCAGGAGGGGAACGCAGTCGCGTCATGCTGGGCAAGATCATCGCTACACCTGCGAACCTCCTCTTTTTGGATGAACCAACCAACCACCTCGATATGTACTCCATAGACTCCTTGTGTGACGCGATCAAAGGCTTTGAAGGCTCGACCATTTTAGTCACGCACTCAGAGATGATGCTTCGAGAATTAGCCGATGCGCTTATCATCTTTCATCATGACAAAGCCGAGTTTTTTGATGGTAATTACGATGAATTTTTAGAGAAAATCGGTTGGGAAGAAGAGAGCGATGTGACACCTAAAAAAGTGGTTTCCAATGATTACAATGAAAGTAAAAAGCTTCGAGCCAAACTCATTCAAGAACGAAGCTCCAAACTCTCACCGCTTAAAAAACAGATCGAGCAGTGTGAAGCAACCATCATGAAGCTTGAAGAGGGAATGAAAACCAAAAATGAAGCACTCATCGCGTGTTCATCGGGTAATGAGATCGATGAATTGCAACGCCTCTCCAAAGAGCTCAAGAGCGATGAAGCATCGCTTGAAAAACTTTACGAGCAGTTTGAAACGTTACATGTAAACCATGACGCGCTTTTTGAAGCGTATGAAACGCAATTGAAAAACATTCAAAATTAGTGTAGAATTGCAGAAAAAGCAAAGGTGAAATAGTATGCGTGACTTGAAAGAACTTCTTTTAGAGAGCGGTTGCTCCAGCGAATTTATCCTCGAGGCGATGCGTTTTGAGCATCTCTTTACCGGAGATGTCGATGCGTTTCTTGACAAAGTTGAAGATATTTTAATGAACGAAGAGGACTATGAAGAAGAGCTAGAAGACGAAGACGATGAAGATTTTGATGAAGAGGAAGACGATCCGATTTATCAAAGTGACTACAATTACGATGGCAATGAAGACAACATCTACTTTGAAGATGAAGACGGTGAAGAGGCTTTTGAAGATGACGAGGATGAAGAGTAATCTTCACACCTCGAGGCAAAATCCCTTTTCAATGTAAGGGTATTTCAGCTTTATTTTTTTTACATGTAAAGGAAGTAAGGTTTTACAACTCGCATGAATCAGATACCCCTTCTGTGGGGAAACCTCGTCAATATACGCCTCAGCACTCTCCCAGTTCAGATGCTTTTTCGACTCAAACCACGGCGTATACGCCGCGTCTATAAAGAGATGATCAATGTTTTGTGCTTTCAAATACGCAAGCGATGCCTCAGGAATACTCTCACAATCGGTCAAATATGCCACAACACCTTTACATGTAAAGATCACGTAACCATGCGTTTGTTTTGAGTGAAAGAGCGGTACCGCAACGATTTTAACACCCTCAATCTCAATGGACGAAAAGGGTTCAAGCATAAGGTAATCAATGGAGTCTTTATGCAGAAAAAGATCGCCAAACCCGTGTTCGTCGCTAGGAATATAGCACGTAATCGAATCCACTGATTTTCGTAAACGAAGCAATCCCAAGCAGTGATCGGCATGAAAATGGGTCAGAAAAACTGCGCGAATCTTCGTCGTATTGAACATTTCACACAAAAGGTCATACCCCGCGTCAAAGAGGATGACACTACCATCGTCTAGCGTTAAATAAGCACTCGTCGAGCGATTGCTCACCCCTTTCACACGCGCTTCTTCACAAATGGCACAATGACACTGATGCAGGGGAATGCCACCCGTATCGGCGGTTCCTAAAAATTCAAATTTCAAAGACTTTCCTACGCGTTTTTTTGTTTTTCGTTTAACATTTGGTTAAGCAAACCAAAAAGCGTTTTTGATGCCTCTTCGGCTTTAACAAAATGGTTAATGACGACATTAATATCGTTCAAACAGGTTCCCTCTTTGACGCATTTGATCGCTTGATTGATCTCACCATGGACAATTTTATGCGGCTCTTCCAACGCCTTAAACGCAGATGTCGCGCTAAAATTCTCTTTGCCAACCCCTGCGTACCATTTGCCCAAACGGCAATTGGTATGATCACTCAGCTCTTTATGCTCTTTATCAAATACAGAGCCATATCCCGAAACTTTAAAAAGAACGTGATCGAGTTTAGCCAGAGCCGTAAAGACTTCAAAACTGATATTTTGAGAGTCATCTTTAATCGTGGTCGCACTGTGTTGCAACGCATCAAATTCAACTTTAAAATTTTCAATGTGTTGGTTAGACTCCACCGCAACACTTTCCACCTCTTCGTTTTGTTTAAACATTAAATTGGCATTTTGTTTGAGCACGTTGATATTCATCTCCACCTCTGCCGTCGCTTTTTGCGTTCGCTCCGCCAATTTGCGCACTTCATCTGCTACGACAGCAAAACCGCGCCCATGCTCCCCTGCACGTGCTGCTTCGATCGCGGCATTGAGTGCCAGCAGGTTCGTTTGATCGGAAATATCTTTGATCAGATTGATCACACTAGCGATTTCATCGACACTATGGTGAAGATTTTCCGCCATATGACGTGATTCAACCGCGGAGTGTGAGATATTTGACAGTGAACCTAAAAGGTTGTTAGAGATCGTATTAAGATTTGTGATGCTCTCTACGGTTGAAACACTAATCTGCACGATCTCTTTAGAAGCTTCAAGATTTTGTTCGATGTCATGTTGAATCTCTTTCACACTGCTACCACAACCACCCAACATACTGTTGATAAGCTCGGTTTTCAGGCGGTTTTCGCTGAGCGTTCTTTGGGTATTTGCATCGGATTGCTGGAGCTTTTCTAGCTGAAGCTGTAAAGCCGTTGCTTCGTGTTTTAAGCGTTCATTTTCAGCGCGTAAACCTACATTTTCTTCATGAAGTAAGGCTTTATTTTGTCCAAACATACGATTCCTTTTTGTATAAATAGGGTTAAATTCTACAGTAAGCCATCCCTAAGAATACTTACATGTAAAGGTTACTTTTTACTGAAATTGCCCAAGTTTAATATTGAGATTTTCCGCCAACTTCGAAAGATGATCGGCCGCACTTGCGATCTCTTCCACACTTCTCGCATTCTCACTCGTAATCGAATTAATGTTGGTCACAAGGTCCACAATCTTATCGGTATCTTTTGCGATCTTATTGGAATTATTGGCACTAATTGTAACAGATTTTACACTCTCTTCCATGATAGATGTCGTACTGATAATGCTCTCTTCCACATTCGTTGACACGCTTGCGAGTCGTCTTACATTTTGAGCATTCTTTGTCATCTTATCCGAAGAGTTGACAATGGATTGGACAATAATATTAATCGTTGCATTAATCTCTGTCAGTGAGGTTTGAGTGCGTTCTGCAAGCTTGCGTACTTCATCGGCGACCACAGCAAAGCCACGTCCATGATCTCCTGCACGCGCCGCTTCAATCGCAGCATTAAGTGCGAGTAAATTGGTTTGATCGGCAATATCGGAAATCACCGTTAGAATTTGTTTGACTTGCTCTGCATCTCTGCTCATCTGCTCTAATTGTCCTGCAAGTGCTGTCTCTTCTTCACTCGCCAGTTCAACTTCATCTTTTAGCATGATGACCTCTTTTTTAGCCGATTCCAGTTTATCGCCTGCTAAAGCAATACTTTTTTTCATCTCTTCGGAGAGAATAGCAGTTTCTTGAACAAACTTTTTAATGGAAACGATCTCTTCAATCGTGTTATTAACGATGACCGTACTGTTCTCTGCATTGCGCCCAATTTGCATACTTGTCGTACTGAGTTCGTGAGAAACGGAAGCATTTTCATTGGAAGAGCGTTTCACATCATCAATAATCACCTCTAACGTATCTACCAAGCTATTAAAGCTATTAACGATCTCTTGAATCTCATTGTTTTTACCGTATTGGATTCTAAACTTGAGCTCTTTATGATGCACAAAGCCTGAGATACTATCACGGATAAGTGAGACGCCTTGCATAATGTTGTTGCGGATCATAATACCAATGATAATCACAGAGATAGCTATTAAGATTGAAAGACCTATCATCATTGTACTAGCACTATTCTTCTCAGCTATGGCATCTTTAGCATCTATGTCAGCAAGATGCTGATTGTAATCCATATGCTCATCGGTTGTTTTCATTAATGTTTTAGGAATATCGGCTGTTTCTGCCATAAGCTTTTTAATTTCATCTTTTTTGCCTTCATTGGAAAAGACAAAGAGTTTTTCAACAACGCCGATATATTTTTTAAAATACTCTTGTTCTTTTTCGTAAAGCTCTTTGTCTTTTTCATCGGAGAGAAAACTCTCATAACGCGCATTCGCGTTTTCAAAATCTTTTCTATGCTCCTTGAATTTTTCTTCTAAATCTTTTTTTACCTTTAAGTCATCAGAACCTAAATGTTGTAAGGCAACTATTCTCATATTATACATGGCTTGTTGTAACGTCCCAAGCAATAAAATACTTGGCAGTGAGTTGACATTGCAGGTATTGGTCTTTTGATAGACATGATCCATTTTACTCAAACCAATACTAAAAACGGCGATAATTCCTAAAATGGCAATGGCAAGCATCGTCATTAACTGTTTGGATAAACTCATATTTAACTCCTTTTGCCCATTTGATTTTTGTATATCTATAAATATTTTTAATTATGCTTACTATGATGATCTTCAATAGAACATGGTTGGGAGTGCGTTAGAAAGTTTTCAAAATTTTCCCAGGCATCTAAGCTAAAATCTTTTAAAGCAAAATGCTTAATGCTGACATCTATACCATTAAAGCCAACACTAATTTTCTCCTTAACTTGCGCTTCATCAATCTCTACATGTAAAGCATTGAGCACTACAAAGTCATCGCCAAAAATTCGAAATATAAACGGCGTATGAAAGAGGATCTTTAAGCGCAGCGCAACTTCGCTAAGCAGTTTATCGCCTAGTTTCCAGCCAAAATTTTGGTTGTAGGTGTGAACATGATGCAGTTGAATAAAATAGCAACACAAAAAGCGTTTACTTGTATGATTGTTATGTAAAAAATAGCTAAGATACTCTCCGCTGTAAGCAGAGGTCAATGTGTCTTTATAAAAATAAGCAAATCGCTCTTCTTGAACACCAGATTCGGGTAATTGATGTATAAATACAAGCTCTTGATAGGTACTAAAAACTTTTGTCGCAATGCCCACAATCAAAGGATCAAATTGTGTTCCACTGCACTTTTGCAGCTCTTTAATAGCACTAGCGATACTTTTGCGTGGTTTATAAATACGGTTCGTTGTCATTGCATCAAAAGCATCAGCAATTGCTATAATCCGTGAGAGAAACGGTATACAATCGCCTTTAAGCCCATCTGGATACCCTGTTCCGTCAAAATACTCATGATGGTGGCGCACAAGAGGCATATACGGTTTAAAAGCAGAGATAAAACTGAGCATTTTTTCACCATCGGTTGAATGGTTTTTAATGATAGCATACTCAGTACGATTGAATTTTCGAGGTTTAAGTAAAATGGATTCAGGCGTTAGAAGTTTTCCAATATCATGTAACAATCCTGCTTGATAGACCCTATTCTGTTCATCGTCACTGCAACCCATCGCTTCAGCAATTTTGGTGCTATACATGGCTACCCGTTTGGAATGGCCCGCAGTATAGGCATCTTTTTCCTCAATAATGGTTGTGAACATCTCCACAATTTCTTGCTCAATGATCGAAAAAGTATTCACATCAGACTCTTTTTTTATTTTTTAAGCAGACGTAATAACGGTGTCAAATGAATAATACATAATTAACTATTAAAAAAAGATAATCTATTATAATAGAGCGTTTAAGATGTAACATCTTTATCATAAATACGATAAAACGTTTTAAAAACATCTACTCTACGGTAATAGATTGTAATGAAGTTTCAAGAATACTAGACTTCATCGTTCTTAAAAATCTATCATAATAGAGTAAGCACCATGAGAAAAAAATTTAATGATATTAATATTTCAGCAGTCGAGTGTAGCGTTGAAGAGACCAAACTCTTCTATCAAAAGATCGCCCGAAAGGTTCAGCAAATCCGAAAAAAAAGAGGGTTGAGCCAACTGGAACTCTCCTACCTCATAGGCTTCAAATCAACATCGCTCGTAGCAGGTGCAGAAGCTGGGTACAGCAATATCCGCTTTTCGTTAGAGCACCTCTATAAAATTGCCAAAGTATTGCAAGTAGAGGTTAAAGAGTTTTTTGACTAATTTGAATAGAATTTTTTAAAACCAACGTTACAACACATAAAAGCACCAAGGGTGCGTGGGCTCTGCGCCAAAGAGAACACAGTGTTAACGTAGTTTTTAAAGCTTTGCTTGAAAAATGTGTCAAGAATTTAAATTAGATCAATTTAAAAGCAACCAAACTCACCGCCATCACCATCATACCAAGTACGATGCCTAAAATCGTCGTATGGGCATTCCCATACACCCTAGCTGATGGTAAAAGCTCGTCAAACGAGATGTACACCATAATGCCTGCTACCATGCCAAAGGTAATCCCCATTGTAAGTTCTCCCATAATGGGAAGCAGAAGAAAAAACCCCACCAGAGCACCAACGGGTTCTGCCAAACCTGAGATAAACGCATACCAAAAGGCACTTTTACGATTTCCTGTTGCGTGGTAGATAGGCAAAGAGACAGCCATTCCTTCTGGAATATTGTGAATCGCGATAGCAAGTGCTATGGTAACGCCAACATGAATATTTTCAAGTGCGGCAATAAAGGTAGCAAAGCCTTCTGGAAAATTGTGAATCCCAATTGCAAGAGCCGTAAAAATACCAGTACGTTTGAGCGCTGAATCTTTCAGCACCGAGTGTTGGTTGCCCTCTTTAAGGACACTGAGTTCTTTGTTGGATTTTGGTTCATGCGGGTTGACATCATCAGGAATCAACCGATCAATGATGGCACTCATGCCAATGCCTCCAAAGAAACAGACTAACGCCAAAGACTCCCCAATAATGGGGCTGTCATAGATCGTAGTAAACGCCATTTTGGACTTATAAAGAATCTCAACAAAGGAGACATAAACCATCACACCTGCTGAAAATCCTAACCCAATGGATAAAAAAGTATGACTTTTATTTTTGGAAAAAAAGGCGATGAGTGCGCCAAATCCTGTGCTAAGCCCTGCAAACAGGGTGAGAAGAAAAGCAGGTATGAACTGCTCTAACGTGACATCGATCATACCTACAGCCTTGTTACTTCATTGATTTTTTAAGATCACTGATAAATTCAGTAATGTCATCGTGTAAGTTTTGAAGGTCCTCTTCGTGCATAACTTCATCGGCTAAGATTTGAGAGACCATGTCATAGGTCACAATATCTTTATTGCGTGTGAGATCAACAATGCTTGAATACGTCGCAATCGCACACTGTTCGCCTTTAATCGCATCGTTTAAGACCGCAACCACATCAAAATCATTGGGTGCGTCGTAACCACAGTTGGTTTGTTTAAGCCAATCCGCTGGGTGCAACAAAGGGGCACCTCCAAGCTGAATAATACGATCAGCAACCATGGTTGCATGGCGCAATTCATCCGCGGCATGTTGTACCAGCTCCGCAATGGCAGCATCTTTCATCAACCCTTTAACCACTTTTGCTTCAATAAAATATTGATAGTACGCTAACCACTCATCAGCATATGCACGATTGAGTGTAGTAATAATTTCTTGAACTTCGATACCTTTAATAATAGAATTTCCAACTCTTGCCATGATTTACTCCTTGTATGGTGATGGAGTAATCTTACTCCATCAAAACTAAAGCCAATCTTAAATAATAATTTTTATTATTTAATGAAGTCTATCTTGGCTCTCTTGGTCATACTTTGTGCATCCATTTGGCTTATTGCATCGATGAGTGATGTGTGAAAAGTTCCCATTCCTTGGCTTTTACCCGCTACTTCGCCTGCAATAGACATGGTTAAAATACCAGCTATTGCACTTGCAAGTGCCTTGTTGGATGCGCCTAAAAAACTGCCAATGAGTGAGGTGCTCATACACCCTGTTCCTGTTAGTTTGGTCAAAGCACTATCGCCATTATCAAGTGCATACGTACTCGAGCCATCTGACACAATGTCAATTTTGCCCGTAATCGCAATCACACAACCCAGCTTTTTTGCGAGATTTAAAGCGATTTTAGCGCCATCACTCTCCTCTTCCAACGAGTCAACGCCTGTGCTTTTGGCTTCAAGCCCTGCAATGGTTTTGATTTCCGCCATATTGCCACGAATCACACTAAAAGAGATCGTGTCCATGAGCTTTGCAACACTCTCGCGACGAAACGGTGTTGCACCCACGCCGACAGGATCAAGCACCACGGGGATGCCTTTGGCGTTTGCTGCTTTACCCGCTTTGATCATGGAACCGATGATGCGCTCGTTAGCTGTGCCTATGTTTAAAACCAGCGCATCGCAAATGCCGACCATCTCCTCTACTTCACTGAGTTCATCTGCCATAATCGGCGAGGCACCCATGGCTAAAACCACATTGGCGCAGTCATTGACCGTGACATAATTGGTGATGTGATGAATTAAAGCGCGCTTGTTTTGCAGAGCTTCAAATACGTCGTTTAGTTGCTCTTGAATGTCCATGATGAAATTGCCTTTTTTGAAATGATAAAAAGGATGCTTGTTGCAAGCATCGTCGGAAGCGTTGAGCCCAAAGGAAGATCGAGCGTAATGAACTGATAATAAAGCGCAACACCAATTGCCCAGACAATAAGTGAGCCTACATGTAAAGCCAAAGTGGGTTCAATCTGCTCTTTTTTAAAGATGAAATAATCACTCAGCACAATCGCGAAAAGTGGCCCAAAGACCGAGCCGATCGCGTATAAAAAGGTTTCGTACTCCTCGATGGGCGTAAAGAGTGCCACAAGAAGACCCACAACAGCCATCACAAACGCGATCTGTCGCTCATTGATGTGCGGAAAAATATTGGTAAAGGTTACACCTGCGGAGTACGCATCTAAAAAAGTCGTTGTGATAGTGGAAAGTAGCACAATGCCAAGGGCGACAAAGCCCAAATGCAGTGCCATCATCATCGTTCCCAAACTCGCATCTTTGGCATAAAGTGCGATGGCAAGACCAATGGCATACATGAGCGAACTACCGATAAAATAGCCCGTAAAACTGCCGATGAGCCCGCCTTTTTTACTCTTCGCAAAACGGGTATAATCCGAAATCAACGGCAACCACGAAAGCGGCATGATGATGCTAAGCTCTAAAGCTGATCCAAAACTCATCTCCCCTGTAGGCTTTACATGTAAAATGCTTCCCTCTTGAAACACAACGCCACACAATACCAAGGTAAGCATAAAAAGGAGGATTACAGCGATGAGATTGAGCTTTTGAAAGCCCGCTTTTCCAAGCCAAATCCACAGCGCTATCAATAGACCAATAGCAATCGCCCACGTGTTGATGCTATCAAACTCAAAAAGATTGATGCCAAGCTCATTCGCGGCGCGCCCTCCAGATATGATCATCACCGCTGTCCAACCAATGAGTTGAAGTACATTTAAGAGTGAAAAAAGATACGATCCATAACGCCCAAAAGAGATGCGTGTCGACATGATGGCAGGAAGCTTGCTGTGCGCTCCAATGTAGCCACCCAAAATAAGAATAATCCCACCGATCAGATGCCCTAAAAGAATCGCTTTTAAGCCTTCGCTAAACCCAAGCGGCGCTAAAAGCCCGCCAGTAAAAATCTCTGCCATCGAGACTGCCGCACCAAACCAAAGTGCAAACAATCCAAAACCACTTAAACTCGTTTTTTCTCCCATCATGATTCCATTCCTGCTTTGGTGTAAAGTGCGTAAAAATGGTGCACAGGCCCCACGCCATGCCCCAATTTAAATCCATGTGTAATCGCTTCGGTGATATACGCTTTGGCTTCCTCAACTGCCGCCTTTACATGTAACCCTTTAGCAAGGTTGGCAGCAATGGCGGAAGAGAGCGTACAGCCCGTTCCATGCGTGTTTATCGTCTCTAGTCGTTTGGAGTGCAAAAGGTGAAACTGTGCGCCATCGTACAGCACATCGGTCGCATCATTTTCCAGATGCCCGCCTTTAACCAGTACGTATTTGCACCCCAGTTTATGCAGATCAAGCGCTGCTTTTTGCATCAATTCAATCGTATCAATTTTATAGCCTACGATCACTTCAGCTTCCGGAAGATTGGGCGTAATGAGCGTTGCCATCGGTAAAAGCATTTCGATGAGTGCCTTTTTGGCTTCGGGTTGCAACAGGTCATACCCACTTTTGGAGATCATCACAGGGTCGATGACAAGAGGTGGTAAAGGGTATTTTTTAAGCGTTGCAGCGATGATTTCAATCGTCTCAGGACGCGAAACCATACCGATTTTAATAGCGTCCACGCGAATGTCATCAAAAATCGCTTCGATTTGATGTTGTATCACGGAAGGATTAATGTCTTGTACGTCAAAAACGCCTTGGGTATTTTGCGCTGTAATCGCGGTAATAACGCTCATGCCATAGGTTCCATTAGCACTAAAGGCTTTTAGATCAGCTTGGATGCCCGCTCCGCCACAGCTATCAGATCCTGCTATGGTTAAACAATGTTTCATACGTTTTCCTCGTAAAATTGAGTTGAATTGCGTTTACATGTAAGCTTTACATGTAAAGATAATGAAGGTCGTGGGAGGGCTTAAAAAGGAGGATGTGTGTTGGTTTGATTGAGCTTTCCTACGCTGGCATTACCCAGATCAGGTCACAAGGATCAAAGAATCACCATTCTTTATCTCAGCTGGTTTACCAGCCCTCCTAGCACGAACTATTAAGGACAATTGTACTCTGATTTACAGGTTTTTTCAAGATGGATAAAATTCGATTCGGTTGCGTCCTTTACTCTTGGCTGAATAAAGAGCATTATCCGCATATTCAATAACATTTTGAAGTGCTAAAGAGGTGCTAAAAAGGCATATTCCTATGCTTAGCGTTACTGGAGATGCATACGAGGAATCTTCAAAAAGTTTTGATTGAATTCTGAGTGCAATATTGTAAATATCTTTTTGTGAAATAGCAGGAAAAAATACGATAAACTCGTCGCCACCATAACGTGCAAAAATATCGCTTTCACGCAAGTGTTCACTGATTAATTTAACAACGTATTGCAAAACATCATCGCCTAAAATATGACCATGTGTATCATTAATCTGTTTAAAATGGTCAATATCAATCATCATAATGGCAGAAGGTTTTTGATGATACATTTTTGTAAAATGATACTGCACTATTTCGAGGAAATAACGTCTGTTATAGATTTGCGTCAAATCATCATACTGACTTAGCAACTCTAGCTGACCGTTATGTAACTTTAATTCACATAAACGTTTTTGATAGTAATAAAGTAATAGAAGTATGCCAATAATCAATACTACAATAACAAGCTTATAAAGTGTCTCTTGATCCATCATTACATTTTGCCAGGAGTTTTATTTTTAGAATGTTCACTATAGGGAATTTTAAAATGATTCTAACCAGTATAAACTTAAACCATACTTCACTATAGGGAAATATATGTTACTGTACAAAGAGTTTTCTAAATCAGAAATTGAAGCTTTTTACCGACGTATAGCATACAATGTCCAGCGTATACGAAAGCTAAAAAAAATCACACAACTGGATTTAGCGCTCACAATTGGACACAAATCGGTAAGTACCATTGCAAAAATTGAAGCAGGATTGGAAAGAAAGCATTACAACATTGAGCATCTTTATAAAATTGCAACGGTTTTAGAAGTAGATATTTGTGAGTTTTTTAAGCCCTGTAGCCCACAGAATAACGATCAGCATTAATTTTTTTGCATCCATGTTTTAAGGTTTTTTAGACTCATCGGCTTTGCGTATAAATACCCCTGACCTTGTTCACATCCGTGTTCTGCAAGGTACTCTTCTTGGTCTTTGTGCTCAATTCCTTCTGCCAACGTGGTGATTTTCATATTTTGAGCTAAGTTAATAATGGAATTGACAATGGCACATGCGTCTTCAAGTTTGGGGATGTCTTTGACAAAGGACATATCGATTTTCAGTTTGTTAATCGGCAGTTTGCGCAAATAACTGAGCGAGGAGTAACCGGTACCAAAATCATCGATGGCAATGCTCATGCCTAAATGTTGCATCTCTTTTAAAAGGACAATCCAGCGCTCAGGATCGTGCATGATGAACGATTCAGTCACTTCAATCTCCAGCATCGAAGGATCTACTTTGGTCTCCGCAATCGTCTCTTTGAGGGTGGTTAGAAAGTCACTAAATTCGATCTGAACACCTGAGATGTTGACCGAAATCGTACCACTAAAGAGTCCTTCATGATGCAATGAAACCAGATCAATGCAGGTCTGTTTGAGTATCCATGCGCCGATTTCAACGATCAAATGCGTCTCTTCTGAAAATGCGATAAACCTGCCAGGAGGCAAGATGCCCTCAAGAGGATGGTTCCATCTCAAAAGGGCCTCAAGACCTATGAGTTTTCCTGTTTTAAGATCGACTTGAGGCTGATAATAGACCACAAATTGCTTCTCTTTAATCGCCTCTCTGAGGGCATTTTCCATACCGATGCGCTCATACGAGGCTATTGTCATATCGAGTGTGTAAAATGTATAGGTGTTTTTACCTGCCTCTTTGGCCTTATACATCGCCGTATCTGCATTTTTAATCAGCAGTTCTCCATCGGTACCGTGATCGGGATAGACACTCACTCCAATGCTGGCAGAGAGAAAGAATTTTTGCGCTTTATTGATAAACGGCTCTTCAAAAATGGCTTGGATTTTCGAAATGATAATTTCAATCTCATGTTTCTCTTTGATGTTTTCCACCAGTAAAATGAACTCATCGCCGCCAATGCGAGAGAGTGTGTCACAATGGCGAATTCTTCCTTGGAGTCTCAGAGCGAGCTGTTTGAGAATCTCATCGCCATAGGAGTGACCGTAGCTGTCATTAATTTTTTTAAAATTATCCAGATCAAGGAAACAGACAGCGATCATTCCTCCTTGACGCTTACTGTTCTCAATCGCATGCGCGATACGATCCGTTAAAAGCAAACGATTGGGAAGTCCTGTGAGAGCATCATTGTGGGCTAAAAATTCCAGCTCTTTTTCGGATGCCAGCAAACGCTCTTCATTCGCCTTCTTCTCGGTATTGTCGCGTGCTGACACCACATACGCCATCGGGAGCGCGTCATCTTCGTTTTCATAATACGGAAAGTATTTGGTATGTAAAAAGCGCTTACCAAAGGAAGCAAGTGCCCAAAATTCATGCTCAAACGTCTCACCTGAGAGCACACGATCGCTGAGATGTTTTAAATTTTCAACAAA
The DNA here is from genome assembly GCF_000568815.1 of Sulfurospirillum multivorans DSM 12446. Lineage (NCBI taxonomy): Bacteria > Pseudomonadati > Campylobacterota > Epsilonproteobacteria > Campylobacterales > Sulfurospirillaceae > Sulfurospirillum > Sulfurospirillum multivorans. The sequence continues at coordinate 1,300,512 of NZ_CP007201.1, read as the reverse complement.
ATACTGCGCCCCATAAAGCTCAGGCATACTGTGCCCAAGAATCTCCTCTTTACGTTTATTGAAAAACTTTTGATACGCTTCACTGATCGCCAAATAGGTGTAGTTGCGGTCGATCAAGGCTAAAAAATCATCCGAACTTGAGACGATTTTTTTATACTGCTCTAAATGTTTGTTGCTAAAAATTTTGGCTTTCAGCATGATATTGGCATGGTTGGCAAGCTCTTCAAACTCTTTAAATTTGACTTTTGACGTGTCGATGAGTTGGTCTTTATTGACCAAGGAGTCAAAAAAAGTGATAAAAAGATCAAAATCTTTCCGAATCTTACGGCTAATAATAAGATAAAACCCGCCCACAATAACGCTAAAAATAAGCATCCAAAAAAGAATCGAATAGAGCGTTCGCTTTAACTCTTCGTCAATGGTCATTTTTAATTCGTAGAGCTCATGGTTGAGATCATCAACGTAAATTCCCGCACCCACATACCATTTCCAATCATCAATCGATTCCACATAGCTCATCTTTGAAAGTGATTTCTGCCCCTTAAATGGAGGCATCATATACTCCACAAAACCGCCACCCTTTTTTGCCTTCTCAATCAACTCTTGAACAATAAATTTACCATTGCTATCTTGCAAAGCGTACATGTTTTTATTTTTAGCAGGATAGGTGAGTGAAATGCCATCCCACGTTCCAATGAAAAGATAATTACCACTCTGCTTCTCAGCCAAAAGATGCTTCTCAGCGTTTAAAATCTTCTCTTGAACTTTGCTTTCCATATCATCAAGGTAAAATCCCGTACCAATCATCCAGTCCAAAGGTTCAAAGCGTTTAACATACGCGACTTTTTTAAAGGTATCTTTGCTTTCAAGTGGTTTGCTCCATGTGTAATCATAGAATCCCTCTTTGATCGATTGGATCACATCAAGCATTCCCTTAACAACATACTGTCCTTCACTGTTCGCCATTTTAAGCATATTTTGCCCTTCCAGTTCAGGGCGATCTGCAAAAAGAATCTCGGTGCCATCAAGGTGCGTGATAAAGTAGTAACCTTAATTGTTTTCATAGCGTAATAGTCTCAATGTATCAACGATCATCGCCGCAATTTGAGCATCACTGTGTGTTTTATGGTAGGCTTGGTAGATTTTAGTGGCGATTTCATAGGCTTCGTAAACGCGTGCTTTCACCAACTCTTGTGCCTGCGCATAGGCTTCTTGGCGCTTTTCTTCGATATGTGCAACAAACCGATCCACTTCCATGATCAGCATCTTTTTTTTGGCGTCGCTATACTCTTTTTGAAGTCGATGTGACTCTGTTTCAAATTTTATTTTGGCGTTGTAGAAGTTTAATGCAAAGAAAATACTTGCAAAGGTTAAGAAAAGAATTAAGGCTATGATGTGAAAATAATGGAAAAGGCTTAACTTTTTATGTAAGTCCATCGTTGCTCCTTAATTATATTTTTTCTTCACTCTTCCGGTCGGCACGTTGAAACAGAAACATCAAAAACTGAATCAAAATCATAATAACAATGCCTTCTATCAAAGAAGCCACAATAAACGAAGCATACTCTTCTTCTCCAATCGCACCATTTTTCATGGCAATCGTTGCAATGGCAACCAAAAAAGTCAGTGGCATGGAAGTACTTAGGCTAAAAAAGACCGTATCCCAAAATTTTAACGAGCTGTAGTAAGCAACAAATGAGCTAATCATACGGATACCCACCATTGCCAATACAATCCATAATGCATGGGTAAAAATTGTTTTTGTAAAAACCGTCTCTAAATTGAGAGTCGTTCCAACAAAGATGAAAAAGAGCGGTACTAAAAAGCCAAATCCAAATGTGGAGAGTTGATGCGGAAGCTCTGTTTTATGGGCAAAAAAGTTCGAAATAAAGATGCCTGCTATAAATGCGCCCAAAACCATATCAATATCAAGCCATTGCATCGTGGCAATCAATACAAAAAAGAGCCCTATACTCACTCGCATACTTTGTTGCATTGTATCATCATGAGGCATAATCAAAGATTTAAGCCCAGGATACCACCAAAAAATAATTTTTAGCAAGCGAAACAAGATATACGATGAGAAAAAAACGCTGATCAAGATGAGAATACTTTTTGCAAAATCCCAGCCCAAACCATGGGTCATAGCGCCATCAAAAACGACCAGTGCGCCAATACTTAAAAGCTCGCCAACCACGCCAATGAGGAGAGAAAACTCCAGCCATTGCACCTCTTTGCCATATTGGTTGATCAATGCCATCACCATGCCCAAGGAGATGATCGGAATCGCAACAATATAAACATACGAGAGATTAAACACTAAAAAAATGATGAGGGAAAGACTATACAAACAGAAAAAATATAAAAGGGTTTTTTTTAAATAACGCTCTTTATAGTGTAAAAATCGCGGTATATCAATCTCCATTCCTGCTAAAAACATGAGGTAGAAAAAGCCAATTTTTGCGAGATTTCGAAAGACGTCATTGTCTACATGTAAAAAGCCAAGCCAAACCGCAAGCGAGCCTAATAAAATCTCAACAACGGGAGTGGGAATACGAAAAAGACGTGAAAGAATGGGAGAAAGTACCATCAAAAGCACAACATGCGCTAAAAAGATAAGATTTTCCAAAAAGATCCTTTAGGCTTTGTTGACAAAAGGTACAGCGATAAGCCGGGTTCTGTCGTGGGTGATTATTTATCTACGATCTATCTTACGATAGACCTCTAGCGAAGGGTTTATCGTGTGTGAGACCAAAACCATCCCTTCTTGCTGCAGGTTGGGTTTACCTAGCTGCCTTAATTACTTAAAGCACTGGTGGGCTCTTACCCCACCGTTTCACCTTTTCCTAGAAAAATTCTAGGTAGTTTACTCTCTGTTGCACTAATCCCTTAGGTTACCCTAGCCGTCCGTTAGACGGAACCATGTCTCACATGCAGCCCGGACTTTCCTCTTAAGAGAAACTCTCAAGCAATCACCTACTGTACCTTTTGAAGGATCGATTATAGCGAAACTTTTATTAGCTCTTCTATAATAACCGTCGCATACGAGCCTTTAGGCAATGAAAAGTGCATTTCAAACCATGCTTCTTCCTCTTTATACACACCCTCAACCTCTTCAGCAAAGCTCCACGCAAAACGTCTACTTCCATTGAGTTTGTCTAAAAAAGGTTCGCACTCTTCAAAAATCTGTTGTTCAATCACACCTGCTTCGTACTCCGCTCGAATGTTTTTACCACCCAGCAACCAGCCCGCAATGGTAATGCCATGCTCTAAAAAGCGCGGTAACTCTTCTTCCACATTTTCGCACACAAATGCTTTTCCCGCAGGGTAATGATGTAAAACATCTCCGTGAAGGAGTTTGAAGAATTGTGGCTGTTTTTTAAGGCTATCGACCATCTCTTTAGGTAAATTCGTTGCACGTGTTGCATCCGCTAAGTTAAACTCTTCTATCAAACGGCTGATTTCGATGCGCTTGGAGAGCCAGTTGTTAAAAAGATAACTTTGGTAGGCATTGATGAAAAACTCTTTCATTTTATGATTGTGCTCTTTGCGCTTCCCCTCTAAAATTGCCTTACCTTTAACATAGTTATCGCCATCGATGCCAAAACGTTGGTACCCAAAGAAGTTGGGGAAACCCTCTTTGCTGATCTTTTTCAGCCCGTCTTGAAGTTTTCGTGCATCAATTGGGTTTACTTTTTTAAGACGGACAAAAAAGCGATTGCCCTTAAGATGCCCTGTGCGGATTTTGTTGTTATGGTAGGTCGTATCGAGTATTTTGATCTTATCGTGCGTAAAATTGGCAAGTTTTGGCTCGAAATTTTTATGCAGTGAAATGTACTGTGTCGTCATGCCATCTTTGTCTTTAAGGCCTGCATACCCAAAATCACGTACTTTGCAGCCTGTGACTTCGCTTAAGTATTGCAACATATCCCATGTTGTCATGTCTTTTTTTCTTACATGTAAAACGAGATGCTCGCCCTCACCACTGAAAGGATACAGAGGTATTTCACTGACCACAAAGTCACTGCTATTTTTGGTAAACATCGCATTAATGGGCGAATGGGTGAGAAAAAATTGTCGAATCATATCTATCCTTAAAATGGTTAAAAATGGTGTTCTTTACAACGACAAACATAACGTTTACGCGCTACTTTGCCAATAATAGTCATTTTCGTGCGTGTCTGCTTAGCAATGCGCTCTATCGCCTTTTTTTTACGGGAATCAAAGGTGAATAGCATCTCGTACTCTTCGCCACTGCAGAGCGTTTTCTTGGGCATTTTACGCTTTACATGTAAACCCAAATTGCCACTGGCTTTAAGCAATCTTGAAAGGTCTTTGGAAAGCCCGTCTGAGATGTCCATACCCGCATGTAAATGTTTGGCTGATTTAGAGACAAACGCCGCTTTTAATGCTGGCTTCATAAAGCGTGCATTGTGACCGACAGTTCCACCACGCATCAGCCGTGTCAGCTCTTTATGCGACTTTCCAAGTGTTCCTGTATACGCTACAAAATCGCCTAACTTTGCGCCACTTCGGTAGAGCACTTTAGAAGGGCGTTTGGCGATGATGGTGATGGAGATCATCAACTTTTCGCCCGCAGTGGTGTCTCCACCGATGACCTCGACACCGTAGCTTTGTGCTACTTTTTGAAACCCCGCACCCAATTCACGTAGTTGCTCGTACGAAAACGATTTGGGTATCACAACCCCAATCAGGGCTAACGTGGGCTTGGCATTCATCGCAATCGCATCGGAGATGTTGACCAGCATGCTTTTTTGCGCGATCTGCGTTAAACTCATCCACGAACGCTTAAAGTGAATATCTTCGCAAAACAGATCTTTTGAATAGACAAAATCCCCCATCACCGCACCGTCATCGCCAATATGTTTACTGGAAAATTCTGAGATAAAAAATGCCTCTTTTGACATGATGCCTCTTTTATTAAACTCTCCTATTGTAAGATGTTGTCCATTAAGAAGCCATTAGGGCGCTAAATGCGGGCTAAATCACTTTATAATTGAGAGTTACGCTTAAGTAAAGATGCGCTAAAATAGATTCTCATACCTAAAAAGGAGTCCTCAATTATGGAGTGTAAGCTTGAGTTGAGCGTCTTTCGATTTGACGCTAAAACGGATTTTTTGCCTTATTATAAAAAACATTTTATAACCATCGATCGAAGTCTAACGCTTAATGATCTTCTAGCACAGATCAAAGCCGAAGATGTCAGTTTTGACTACCCAAAAGGTGACTTAGCTGCTTTAAAAATTAACGGAAAAGCACTTTTTAGTAACGTCTCTTTGGATGGACTCATCAACTCCTTTGGAAAATCACTCACCCTAGAGCCTCTTTCAACCAAGCGTGTCATCAAAGATATGATTATTAATACGGACGATTTTTACCAACGTTTTGATCTTTTAGATGCGTTTGTCGATGGAAAAGACAGACCCCTTTACGAGCATTACATTATCTACCACTACGCTTCAAGCGTGCTGGATTTACTTGAAAATTACCAAGGCGATGCCCTTTTTGCCTTTGCGTACGATATGATCCAAAAACACCCAGAGCGCAAAAAAGAGATTTTAGAAGTGATTGCAAACGATCAAACGGGAATCTTTTTACATGTAAGATTGTGCACGAAAATTTACCCTTGTGGCGCGGATGTCGAGAAGAAGATCACGGAGCTTAAAAATGACGTGATGAAACACCGACCCTTTTTGAACCCTCTTGTGGAAAAATTTTCACACCACCTCGATCTTTTGTAAGGAGAAACCATGAAAAACTATTTTCTTTTTGAATCCCTCATCGAGCGTGAAAAAACAGCCCCAATGATCACGGCTGCTCGAAAACTGATCGAACTCTTAGGCATCGATGCACCCTCATTCAAAGGGGCAAAAAATGATCTTGGAAGCGAATTTATGGGACTGGATCGTCTTAAATTTTTAGAGCATTATGCGTACAATCTTACCCTTGCCGCTACGGAAAAACGCGATATTGTCTGCATTGAGCAGAGCTCTTTTATTTGTCATGCGCACACCAAAGAGCTACTTTTAAACGATGCTAATCTGAAATTTGAGATTGCACAGCGTTTGGAAAAACACAATGTATCACTCAATTTAGAAGTGAATGTTCTCTCTTTAGAACAACTGCTGCTTGAAGAAGTCGGCGTGGAAAAACTAGCAACTTTGGTGAAAAATCCCTTTACAAACTTCCAAACAGCCCTCTTCCTAGGCTCAAACGCATGTCGCGCTAAAAAATACCGCAAAGAAGCGCTACTGTTACAACTGCTGGATCTCATCAAACTTAAAAGGGTCAAACACGAAAGTACCTATGAGAGCGATGGTTTTGAAGTCTACAGCGCCTCACCCCTTCTTGCCAAAAAACTCGCCTCCAAAGCGATGCTTGATATGTTCGATAATGCCGCTGATTTTGTACTTATCAGTGATGCACGAAGTTTTATCCTGTTTGATTTTTACCAAAAAGAGCTGGAGAAAACCGCAGGTCGCGACATTGGGCTAAGTGTCTTAAGCCTTGCAGAACTGCTTCTCTTAGCTTTTGGTGAGACGAATAAAAAAAGCATGGGGCTTGACCAACACAAAGTCGCTATTACACTTATCTAACGACCTCATAATGAAGGAGCAACACTGCTTGCTCCTTAAATCAATCTAAATCAGACTTATTTTATCCCTTTCTTAAGAGATATTTGCGTGGAAATTTAATATCATTTCACCACAAAATATGAAAAAGGAGTTCTAAAATGCCAAAAATCAATCGTTATGTTGATATTGACACCGTTGAGAGAGAAGCTAAGAAAGATTATATCGATAGGCACTCTCCGTTTATTACCTGTGCTGCTACGGCAAAACAAAATGCGCCGTTTAAAGTCACTGTAAAAGTGGGTAATGCGTATACACATCCTGATGATTTCGACCACTATATCGCTAATATCCAGCTTTATACGGGTGATGCACTGTTAGCACGTGCTGATTTTGTCTCTGGAACCCTTGGTGGACAAGACAAAAAAGGACAAGCAGAAGTTACCTTTACCATCGTCCCAACGGGTAAAAAACTGAGCCTTGTGGCGCAAAGTTACTGTACAAAACACGGTGTTTGGGAAAGTGATCCTGTTGAAGTGAGTGTTGAAGAGTAGGTTTTTAGCGAAGCTTTCCAATATTTGATTGGAAAGCTTCATCTATTTTTGGTAAATCTATTCCGTAGCCTTTAAAAAATCTGCAAGTGACATTTCAAGTTTTTCGATCTTATGACCACTCAAAAACTTCTCCTCTTTTTTGCTGATCTTCTCTTTATCGTTGACCAAGTAGCCATCTTTTAATCCTAAGGTCACTTCATTTGCCACCATTCGGTAGGTATCGCGATCAAAATCAATCCCTAAGAAGAGATAACTTTTGTCATTTTTAAAGGTTTTCAAAAACGGAGGAAGTGCATACCCACCCATCGCTTCGGTCAGCCAATCGACAAAATCGGCATCGCTGATAATAAAGCTTTTTTCAGGCACCGTGCATCCTAGAGGCTTGAAGAGAATAGGTAGCATCGGGCTTAAGATCTCTTTTTCCACACGCTGATATTCACCCGTCGAAACGGTGTACATGTAAACCAAAAAACGATCATATCCCGCCATAATACGGCTCACGCCCGTGATGAGAAAATGATCCTGATCCGCGTAAAGTTTCAACAACGAATCATCCAAATTGAGATCGACCACATAACGAGGCATTAACGTTTTAAGCCATGTATAGACTGCTGGCAATGGGTAAGGCTTTGCCGTAAAAATATGGTTCGTCATCTGCTCAATAAAGGGTCGCCCTTTGCGCTGTTCCAAACTCATGGCAGCTCTGGAATACTCATACATCAAACGAGGCGACATAGCGCGCCCACCGTTGAGTGCTAAGATCATAGAGTCACTATCATAGGGGATCTGTCCACCCTCTTCAGTTTTCGTCTCTTTAAAAACACCCATTCCGAGGAATGGAACTAAACGACCCTCTTTAATCTCTTTTTCAAAATCACTCTTCTTCACTCATGATCCTTCTCTGGCACATCAATTTTTGATTAAAAGCGGGAAGCATAAGCAGCATTTCATCGGCACTAATGCCGTCTTCACTGCCCATTAACACAATACGTTCAACCGTATTTTCAAGCTCTCTCACATTTCCAGGCCAGGTGTATTGGCAGAGTATCTCCATCGCTTCATCGGTAATGACAATACGTTTTTTATGGTTGCTCATCGATTTTTGCAAAAAGAAATTGACCAAAAGCGCAATATCATCCCCTCTCTCACGAAGCGGCGGCAGATCAATGGGTATGACATTCAAACGATAGTAAAGATCTTCCCTAAAGGTACCATTTTTGACCATCTCTTCAAGGTTTCGGTTCGTTGCCGCAACGAGGCGAACATTGACTTTAACGGTTTTAGAGCCACCAACGCGTTCAAACTCGCGCTCTTGCAACACACGCAGTAACTTGACTTGTGCGGAGGCTGAAATATCGCCGATTTCATCCAAAAAGAGTGTTCCACCATCAGCCAGTTCAAAACGACCTTTGCGTGCCTCTTTCGCATCGGTAAACGCCCCTTTTTCATGCCCAAAGAGTTCACTCTCAATGAGCGTATCGGTGATGGCGGCGCAGTTGAGCTTCACAAAAGGTTCTTCACGACGTTTGGAGCGTTTGTGAATCGCAGCAGCGACGAGCTCTTTTCCCGTCCCCGTCTCACCTCGTACCAAAACGGTGACATTGCTCTCCGCAATGCGCTCCACGACGTTGTAGACCATCTTCATCTTTGGACTCTCACCAATGATGTCTCCAAAATTGTGCACCTTGGAGTCCCACTCCATTTTGTAGTAGAGTTTAAGCTCTTTTAAACGCTCTTTTTCTTTGAGATTGATGTCGTGTGAGCGGATGGACTGTGCAAATATAGAGCTTAAAATGGTCAAAACACGAATCGTACTTTCAAAGTCAATCGCCGTTGTTTTGGTAATATTCGCCCCTAAAACACCGATCACTTCTTGATCAACGAGCATCGGAACGGCGATATACGAGATCGCATTTTGGTCACGATTGCCTGATTTATTGAGAAAGAGCATATCGTTGTGTAAATTTTCAATCACAACAGGCTCTTTACTCTCAGCAGCAAAACCTGTCGCGCCCTCACCCAATTTATACGTGGCAAGCTCTTTTTGGTGCTTACTAAAATCGATACAGGCGTAAATTGTTAAAATATTTTCTTCACCCAGCGTATGAATGACGCATTTTTCAAGATGCAATCTATTTTTTAAAATCATTAACGCTTTTTCAAGCGAGGCAACTAAATCAAGTGAGTTAGAGACAACCATTGCTGTCTCATAGAGTGTCATTAGTTCTCTGGTGGTGAGGCAATCCCCACACTTAGCATCAAATGCAACCATTTGCACTCCTTTATCTGTTTAAAATATTATAGTTGAAAATGAGCAGTTAATGCTCATATTTTATGTTTATATTTTAACCAAATCAGTCTGACAATTTCTTACAGACTTCCTCTTTTGGAAGCTTCTTGGGACCTGGTTGTATCCACCATGTTTCACCGTTACTAAGCGTAACTTCACCACCCCACATCTCTTCGGTTTCAAATTCTATTTTGGTGATCGTCTCTTCCATATCTTTTTTCGCGATATAAAAGCAGATCTCGTTATTTTCTTCTCTGAGCATTACTTTAGCCATTACACATTCCTTATGTTAAAATTTTTTTGAGCCATTTGGTCAATCCACCCTCTTCGTAGTGCACTTTAAAGAACCCTTTTTGGAGCTCTTTAATGAGAACATGGCGATTTCCCTCTTTACATGTAAAGGCAAAATCCTCCCTAAAATGCGCCCCCCTACTCTCTGAGCGTTGCATCGCAGAGAGGATAATCGCTTCACTCAATTCCAACGCATTGCGCAGTTCTAAAATCGAAATCAGCTCAACGTTATTGTGCTTACTTTTATCAATGCAGTGAAGTGTATTGGACTCCAAGCGGAGGTATTTCATATAGTCAAACGCTTCTTGGAGGGAGCTTTCATTGCGAAAAATTCCTGCTTTATCAAACATGATTTTCCCCACGGAAATACGCATCGCGTTGAAGTTTTTGGAGCAATCTCCATCAAAAATGCGTTGCACCAAATCCATATTTTTAATGACCACATTGTAATCAATTGGTAAAAACTCTTTATTGAACGCATACTCTTTGGCTTTTTTACCCGCAAGTTCACCAAAAACAGCCCCTTCTAAGAGTGAATTTCCACCCAATCGGTTTGCTCCATGCACCCCAAGAGCGGCACTTTCGCCACACACAAACAGACCTTTGACTTCACTTGAAGCCATCAAAGAAGCGATACCTCCCATGCTGTAGTGTGCAACAGGTTTGATCTCTAAAAGCTCAGTGGAGAGGTCAATACCGACTTGATTGTACGCATTTTTATACAAAGAAGGAACGCGTGTTTCTAAAATCTCTTTGGAGATATGACGCATATCAAGGTAGACTTTTTTACCGGATCGCATCTGTTCAAAAATGGCGCGGGCTAAGACATCGCGCGTGCCAAGCTCGTTGACAAAACGCTCTCCATCCGCGTTGACAAGGTACCCACCCTCACCTCGTGCCGCTTCTGAGACCAAATAACTGGTCTTAGCAAATCCCGTGGGGTGAAACTGCACAAACTCCATATCTTGAAGGCTCATGCCAGCACGAAGGGCAACACTTAAAAGATCCCCCGTACAGTCTTGGGCATTGGTACTAAAACCTCTGTAAATGCCCGCATACCCACCTCCTGCAAAGACAACCGCTTTAGTGGGATAAACAACGACCGTAGAGTCCAGTTTTTTAAGGGTAACCACGCCACTGATGTACTCTTCTATCTTAGTAATGTCCATCACAAAGTGGTTGACTAAAAAATCTACTCCCATCAGTTTTGCTTTTTTAATCAGCGCTTGTGTGATCGCAGAGCCCGTGCTATCGCCCACAAAACAGGTGCGCTTGGAGCTTCCGCCCCCAAAACTGCGTTGCAATATCTTCCCATTTTCATCGCGATCAAATGCGACACCGTATTCGACCAATTTTTTCATAATCAAAGGCGCTTGATGGCACAGATAGCTGATCGCTTTTTTATCGCCTAAATCTTTGGAGCTTTTCATCGTATCATCAATGTGTTTTTGAATCTCGACCTCATCTTTTTCATCTAAAACAGCATTGATACCACCACTCGCAACCGAACTATTGGATTTAAAGATATTGCTTTTGGTAATAATCGCAACGCTGTTGGTTTCATTTTTGGCTTCAATGGCAGCCATCAATCCTGCGATGCCTGAACCAATGATGATGATGTCATAAGTCATGTTGATTTTTCCACCTTAAAAAGAAGATTGTATTTTGCACTACTGACCGCATTTATGGACGCAATTTTACCATTTTCTATCACATGTTCACTCTTGGTTGAACTAAATAAAGAGCTAATAAATCCCCTAGATGAGCGCACAAACTGAAGGGCAAGTTGAACATCGCTTTGAAGCTCCATCTTGCTATCCAAAAGATACCCCACTTCAGGCTTAAAAGGTTTTTGGAAAAGGTGCATTTGCAATAATGAAGAACTTCCAATGACACCAAGCCCTAATTTATGGGCTACTTGCAGTGGGGTGTAGTAATTTCCATCAGACATTTTTTGATTAGCCACGCTGTACGCATTGGTTTTAGCGATATTAAAAGGGAGTTGGATGTACTTAAAGTGGTGATTTTGCCCACCCACTTTTCGCGCCACATCAAAAAGAGCTTCAAGGTTGATATGCTCAGCATTGTCTTCTTCGTAAGTCAATGCGTTCCAAACCGCTACACCATAAGACTTGATTTTATTTTCGCTCACCAATGTTTCAAAAAGCGTAAAAACCGCTTCAAGTTTTTCAAAAAATGCACTTTTCCCTATCTTGGTCAGTTGCGTTTCGGGATTGTGCAAAAAGTATATATCTAAACATTCAAGTTGTAAATTTTTCAAAGATTGTTGAAGCGAATACCTTAAAAAATCGGTTGTCATACAGTGTTGGTCAAGCTCAATGTCTTCCAAAGTCGCCAACCCTTTTTGAACGATATGCTCATCTATCCATAGGTAAGGATTGGGAGGAAAAGGAAAACACAAAGGGATAAATCCGCCCTTGGAACACACTATCAGCTCTTCGCGTTTCACTTCATCTTTTTCTATCAACTCCGCTAAGACTTCGCCTATCTCTTTTTCACTCTCTTGGTAGCGATAGTTGATGGCTGTATCGATGAGGTTGATACCACTTTTGATAGCAGTTCGTAACGCATCTTTATAATCAAAAATATAATTTTCTTCTTTATAAGGCTCTTTCTTAAAAGTTCCAAAACCCAACTTGGAAAATATCAACCCATCATGCCTTGCATAAAAATCTTTATAATGTGAAAATTGCTTCGCAAAACGGTAAGTAGCCTCAGGAGTGGCATAAGAATGGTGCATGTGCTCTCCTTTTTTAGAAGAGACATTGCAAGAAGTATTCCAATGGATTTATGCGCTAAAAGTTATTTTTTCATATTTTGAACAATATATTTTACATTTGTATACTAAAGTTATAAAATGTCTAAAATATTAGTCAAGGAATTGTTATGGACTTAAAAGAATTTGGCACTCACATAGCACAACTTCGTAAAGAGAAAAAAATATCGCAGGCTCAACTTGCTCACGACCTTAATATCTCACGCGCTACCATCAGCTCTCTTGAAAATGGAATTAACTCTAATATCGGCATAAAAACCGTACTCAACATCCTTGACTACTTGGGGTATGAGCTTACATGTAAAGAAAAATCGCCCTTCCCTACTTTTGAGGAGTTAAAAGAGGAAAGAGCGCGTGAGCTACAAAAATAACTTACATGTAAAGATTTTTTTGAGTAGTTTGGTGGAAATTTTTGAAATAAATTTGAAAATTAAAAGTTTAATGCTCCCTATTTTTGAATGTTTTCCAAAAAAGTTCCTCTTTTATTTACTCCGATATTTCATTAAAATAACTTCAATTAAAAAAGGAGTTCACAATGATAGAAACTTACAGTTGCTCAAAACAAGAAGATTTAGACAATCATGCTAACCAATTAAATCCAAATAATGATGAGTATTGGAATTCGAGAGGTGAAGATAAACCTGATTATGAAGACGATGACTATTACGATGATGAAAATTAAGCATGTACTTGGAGAATGATATACTCACTTCGTTAGATAAAAAATTTAAAGCTATCGAAGAAAAGTCACAAACAATGCTATCAATTCCTGAAAATTACTTTTTAGTGGTCAGACTCGATGGTTTTCATGCCACAAAAAAGTATATTAAAGATTCACTTGAAAATAAAGAATTTAGAGGTAATTTTTCTAATGCGATTAATTTTACAACAGGAGGATTGAACACTTTTCTAGAATCAAGGCTACCTAAAAATTTTATCTGTGCATTTTCTGCTAATGATGAAGTTAGCATTATTATAAACGCATCACTTGAAGAAAAAGCGGAAAGAAGATTATTTAAAATTTGTACTCTTTTAAGTTCTGTATTGTCCATAAATTTTAAGCCTATTGGTGTAAAAAAAGAAAAGGTTTTTTTTGATGCTAGACCACTTTTATTAGAAAATATTGATGAAGTACATACTTATTTAAAATATCGCTACTTACTAAACATTCGATATGGCTATTGGAAAGTACTTAGATTAAAAAACAATTCTTTTCCAGATATTGATGTAAATCATGATGACATAAAATGTAATCTCGACAATGCCAAAAACCTTGTCATTCAAAAGAAGTTAAAAAGTGATTTCAATATCTTTGAGCAAAATTTAATTTTTCATTATCCAAAATACATAGACGATAAAAGAAAAATTCACACAAGTGTTTTTAATATTAACACCTATAAAAAGCTACTTTAAACAGAATCTCAGCTTGTTTGATGCTTTGTCAAACAAGCACTATAGTGTGCTTGATGATATTGATTGTAATGCTTATGCAGCCAACCAATAAGTTCGGACTCATTTTTAAAAATTGCACTTAAAAGCTCTTTGAAAAGTGTTAAAACACCAACAACACAATAAAACATAACTTTACCATGTTCCAATTCATCTGTACTAATTTGAGGAAACAATGCTTTAATCATATTAATGACTTCATCCACATGTGGGATTTTTGTTCCTTTTCTCCAATATTTAAATTTTCTTATTTGGGATTCAGACTTAATACCCTCATAACCTTCAACATTTATACATTCTGCCATTTGTTTAAATGTTTTTTTATTTTTTACTTTAATATTCATGAAAAACCTACCAATAGGATGTAAAAATTCTTTTTTGTCATTATATACTGGAAGTATTTTTTTAATAAATGAGTACTGCTCTTCTTTGTGTATTTTTTGATGATACAAGCCATACTCAACATCAAAAGCAGCTACAATATAGAATAAGATTTTTGTTACCAATAATGCAACAATCATTTTGATTTCTTTGTGACTTTTTGCATTTTGTAGCACCAAATTTTCTTGTTCATTTAAAATTTTTAAGACGAAAGGATGAAAAGCAAGTGCTTGAATTCTCTCCAATTCTGTGTCACATTCTTTTATTCTTTGAATCAACTCATCTTCTTGCTTAGCTATTTCTTGCAAAACCAACATAGCATAAGGGAAAAAATCCTTAGAAAAGGTAGTTTGTATTTTTTGTAGTATTTCATGCCACTGTGAATTATAAAGACCTTTAAAAATATCACTCTCAAAATCTATTTTAAAATCTTTTTGCAATACATCAATAGTTTTTTGAGAAGGATTTCCCTTCCCTTTCATGAAGTTTTTAAATGTTCTTAAAGATATTTCCTTGTTAAATTCAGTTTGATTTTCTACAAGTTCATAAATAAATTTTGCGTTATCTCTAATGCCAACCAATTGCATTAAAATCTCAGGGCTAATTAAAAATAAGTGGCTCAAGTTCACTCCTAGCTTTTGATTTTAGGATTTATTAATCTCATTTATAGTTTATTTTATCTATAAAACTTTAAAAATGAACAAATGCCTTTTATCTTACTTCTTTCAACGCACCCAATTCTCAACATTCAACCCCTCAACCCTCTCAAACTCTTTCATATTATTGGTCACGAGCACCATATCAAGTGATTTTGCATGGGCGGCGATGAGCATATCTAAAGAACCGATGGGTTGTCCTTTTTTTTCTAAACTTGCCCTTAGTTTTCCATACTCCAAAGCTGCTTTATAATCATACTCAGCGACATCAAAAGGGATGAGGAAATGTTCAATGGCTTTGAGGTTTTTTTCGACAAATTGACTTTTATGCGCTCCATAAATCAACTCAGAAACCGTGATAGAAGAGAGGATGATGTCGCCTACATTGCATTTTTTGAGCTCGTCTAAGACACTTTGAGGTTTGTTTTTAATGATATAGATACAGATGTTGGTATCGAGCATTTTTTTCAAAACAGCTCCTCTCGCTCTTGTGTTGGTTGTCTTCTTTGCGCTAGAAAGTCATCTGAAAAGTTACCCAGAGTATCGAACATTTTTTCCCAAACACTTTTATCGTTTTTAGGGAATATCAAAATGGCACCATCTATTTTTTTGATGATAACCTCTTGTTGATGTTCAAACCGATACTCCTTGGGAAGGCGTATAGCTTGACTTTGACCATTTTGAAATAGTTTTGCTGTAGAAGTCATTGTAGCTCCTTAGTATATATTTAAAAGTATATACTTAAACTCTCGGAAAGTCAAATTATTCGTTTTAAAGGCTCTTTTTAAACCGTTTGACGGCAATCGTTATAAAAAGGATACCTAGCCCCAAAAGGGCTAGAAAATTCTCAATAACATCAAAAAAATCAGCCCCTCGCAAAACAATGCCGCGCATGATGTCGATAAAATAGGTTGCAGGAACAATGTAACTCACCAGATAAATAATAAAGGGCATACCTTCTCGTGGAAACATAAAACCAGAAAGTAAAATAGCAGGAAGCATCGTTAAAAAAGCGTATTGAATCGCTTGCATCTGATTTTCTGCTTTCGTAGAAATCAACATGCCAAGACCTAACATACAAAAGATATACACTAAGCTCATCGCCAAAAGTAAAATAATGCTCCCAGATATTGGCACTCCAAATAAAAATCGCATGAGTAAAAGTACGACGATGACTTGAACAAAAGCGATGATATTAAAAGGAGCAATTTTTCCCAGTATCAACCCTAATGGCTCAACGGGAGTCACAAATATCTGCTCAAGTGTGCCTCTCTCTTTTTCTTTGACGATGGAAAGTGAAGTTAAAATAACGGTGGTAATATTGAGGATAACTGCGATGAGTCCTGGAACCATAAAATTAGCCGTTTTAGAGTCTGGATTAAAAAGCATTTGTGTTCGCACATCAATGCTTTTTGGTGGCACTTCTATATTTTGCATGTTAAGATTGAGATTGAATCCTATCAAAGAAGCCGCTTGTTGTGCTTGTGAAGCGACACTAGAATCACTTCCATCTATCATGACGAGTAAACTTCCGCTTCTTCCTGCAAAAATTTCTCTCGAATAATTCTCAGGAATAACAATCCCCACTTTGATGTCACCCTTAACGATGTCACGAACCAACTCTTCTTTGCTACTCACCTCTTTGACAACTTTAAAATAACCACTGTTATCAAAAGCCCATAAAAGTTCACTACTTTTTTGACTTCTATCCAGATTGAGTGTTGCTGTTTTGATGTCACTGACAGTGGTGTTAATCGCATAACCAAAAATCAAAAGTTGCATAATAGGAATCAAAAAAATAAAGATAAGCGTTCCTCTATCACGGCTTATCTGCTTACTCTCTTTATAAAAAATGGCTTTAAAACCTCGTATCATTGTTCATTTTCCTTTTTGGTCAAAGCCACAAAAACATCTTCAAGGGAGGACTCTATCTCTCTTATCTCTTCACAAACGACACCACTTTTCTCAAGGAGTGCAACAATCTGCTCTTTTTTGACTTCGCGTTGACACAAAACATGTACCCCTCGCCCAAAAATGGTCGCCTCTTGCATAAAGTCACATTTTTTCAATATCTCAAGTGCTTTGGCAATGGGAGTGGCATTAATCTCCATTCGGATATAGCCATCAACCTTAACACTCGGATGGTTTCTTAGTTCTAAAAGCGTTCCATTGGCGATAAGTTTTCCTCGGTAAATATACCCCAAACTCCCACATCGCTCTGCTTCATCCATGTAATGCGTCGTCACAAAAAAAGTAATGCCATTTGCGGCATATTCAAAAAATATATCCCATAACTCTCGCCTTGCCACAGGGTCAATGCCTGCTGTTGGTTCATCCAAAAAAAGTACTTTTGGCTCATGGATAATGGCGCACGCAAATGCTAATCTCTGTTTCCACCCACCACTTAAATTGCCAGCTAAGCGCTCTTTATACAAAACAAGGTTTAATTTTTCGAGTAAAAAATCTATTCTTTTTTCCAAAACATCTGGAATTAACCCATAAATAGAGCCATAAAAATGCATATTTTCAAAAACCGTCAAATCTTCATAAAGGCTAAATTTTTGCGACATATAACCCACATTTTGCCGTATCGCTTCACCATCTTTGACCGTATCAAACCCCAAAACGCTAGCCTTGCCTCCGCTTGGAATCAATAGCCCACATAACATCTTGATAACCGTTGTTTTACCTGAGCCATTAGGCCCTAAAAATCCAT
The DNA here is from genome assembly GCF_000568815.1 of Sulfurospirillum multivorans DSM 12446. Taxonomy (NCBI): domain Bacteria; kingdom Pseudomonadati; phylum Campylobacterota; class Epsilonproteobacteria; order Campylobacterales; family Sulfurospirillaceae; genus Sulfurospirillum; species Sulfurospirillum multivorans. The sequence continues at coordinate 1,282,785 of NZ_CP007201.1, read as the reverse complement.
AAATCTCGCCTTCTTTAACCTCAATCGTTAGACCATCAACTGCCTTAAATGTATCAAAAGTTTTCGTTAAATCGTGGGTTTCGATAACGCTCATGGCAGAGTAACTTCCACAAAAAGACCACTTTTTAAAACTTCATCATTGACCTTTGCTTTAATCGCAAAAAGTAAATTTTGTCGTTCATCTTTTGTAGAGATATTTTTAGGTGTAAATTCAGCATTTTGGGCGATAAAATAGACTTCTCCACCATATTTTTTATCACTCCCATCTATCTTTATCTCAACCTTTTGCCCAACCGACACCATGTGCAACTTAGTTTCAGGTATGTAAAATTTTGCATATTTCTGACTCTCTTCACTCACTTGGATAATGGGTTGATTTTTGGAAACCAAATCTCCCATCCGTACAGAAATTTTTTCAATTTTACCCGTACTTGTAGCCACTATTTTTGCTTCATCCAATTCCAAAAGAGCCAACGCATAATTGGCTTGCGCCTCATTCAAAACTTCATTAGCCATACTGATATCTTCCACCCTATAACCATTGGTGTACAACTCAAATTTCTTTTGACTTGCTTCAAATTGTGCTTTGGCTTGTAGAAAAATATTTTTTCGCTCTTCATATTCTTGAGGCGTAGTGGCTTTGTCTTTAAGGAGTTTTTCATATCTTTCATAATTTTTGCGGGCATTTTCCAAAGCAGCATTTTTGGTATTGACATCTGCTTTGGCTATGGCAATATCTTCTTTTTGATAGCCTGTTTTCATCTTTAAAACATTGACTTTTGCTTGTTCTAATTTTGCCTTGTAAAGTTCAACTTTTAAATGCTGCTCTTTGCTATCAAAAGCGATAATTTCTTCTCCAAGCTTTACAACATCACCCTCTTGTTTTAAAATCTTTTCTACTCTTCCTCCAGTTTTTGAGCCAAGATAACTATCTTTTGTCTCAATTTGCCCACTAAATATAGGTTTTTCTTGTTTATCAAAAAAAGTAAAGCCAGAAAAGGCTAACCCCAACACGATAAGAACAACAAAGGTTTTGAATTTCATCGGATTTCCTCTCAAAGGTCTCTTTAAAATTGTATCACTTTTTTGAACCAAAGTTCTAAGATAACTTCGATATAATTTTTCCAAAAAATAGGACTTGAATGCGTTGTGAAAAAATGAGCTCTTTTATCGTCATGGACATCGTAAAAGAGGCTGAGAAATTTGAAGATTGTATCCATTTTGAGATAGGTCAACCTGACCTTCCGCCCTCGCCTAAAGTTAAACAAGCCTTACATGTAAGCATTGATAACAACAAATTTTCCTACACCCAAAGTCATGGGTTGGTGGAACTGCGAGAAAAAATCGCCCAGCATTATCAAACGACTTATGGCGTATCTATAGACATCGACCAGATTTTCCTCACGCCTGGAACCAGTGGCGCATTTATGATAGCCTATGCTCTCACACTCAAACACGGTTCAACCTTGGGACTAAGCGACCCTTCCTATCCATGTTATAAAAACTTTGCTTACCTTATGGACATCGAGCCTTTGTTTATGCCTATTGGAAAAGAGGATGATTTTGAGTTACATGTAAAGCATTTGGAGCCTCATAAACTAGACGCTTTGCAGATTTCATCGCCTGCCAATCCCACGGGCAATATCTATAAAAGTGAGAATTTTAAAGCCTTAATCGAGTATTGTGAAAAAGAAAAAATCGCTTTTATCTCTGATGAACTCTACCACGGACTCACCTACGAAGACAAAGCCGACACCGCTTTACAATATGGCAAAAATGTCTTCGTCATCAATGGCTTTTCAAAATACTACTGTATGCCAGGTCAACGACTAGGTTGGGTCATCGTTCCCAAGGAGCAAATCCGCCACGCCGAAATCGTCGCCCAAAACCTCTTCATCTCTGCCCCGACACTCAGCCAATATGGCGCATTAGAAGCTTTTGATGATGCGTATCTAGCCACCATCAAACAAGAGTTCAAAGCCAGACGAGACTTTTTGTATGCTGAACTCTCCACACTTTTTGACATAGATGCCAAACCAGATGGCGCATTTTACCTTTGGGCAAATATCTCAAAATACAGCAACGACAGTTTTGCCTTTGCCAAAGAGCTTTTAGACACTTTACATGTAGCCACCACTCCAGGCATTGACTTTGGAAGCAATGGAACAGAACACTATTTGAGATTTGCATATACGAGGAGTATAGAGCATATGCGTGAGGGAGTTGAGAGACTTAGGAATTATTTATACACAAGGAAGAGCCTTTAGCTCTTCCTTGTGTGAGATTTTATTTGAACTTATCGACCATCAATTCTGCAGGATGAATCGCCTTGACTTTTGAGCCTGACTTATCCAAACCGCCTCGTAATTGAATCAAACAGCCTGGACACTCAGCGGAGACAAATTCTGCACCCGTTGCTTCAATGTTTTCAAGCTTTCGCTTAAGCATTTGCATCGAAATCTCAGGTTGTTTAATGGTATAAGAACCACCCATGCCACAACAAGTATCGCACTCATTCATCTCTTTGATTTCATATCCAGCGGCACTAAGCGCATCTCTTGGCTCTTTAGAAATGCCCACATGGCGTTTAGCATGACACGAATCATGGTAAGTCAAAGTATGAAGCTCTATGCCCTCTTTAGGTGTCAGACGTTTTTCTTTAATAAGTTTATCGACCAACTCGGTGAACATATAGGTTTTAGCCGCGACTTTATTCGCAGCAGGGATTAATGCTTCTCTATTTTGTTCTTTGAGTATCTTCGCCCACTCTTTTTTCAAAGCGGTCGTACAACTCGCACAACTGACCACAACATACTCAGGATTGCCCTCTAAAAGAGGTAAGATATTGCGTTCCGCGGCGTCTGCTGCCATGTCAAACGAACCACTTCCCCAATGAGGAATACCACAACATGACTGCTCCTCAGGAAAAAGCACTTCAATGCCCGCTTTGTTTAAAATCTTAACAATCGCCACGCCTGCATCGGGGTAAACAAAATCAAGCGCACAGCCAGCATAAAATGCCGCCTTTTCAGTACATTTTGGTTGCTTGATGGTTTTAAAAATATCACGAAATGGCACAGCTGCCACAGAAGGTAAACTTCGATACTCAGACAAACCTGAGAGGAACATAGGTAAATGCCTGATAAATCCTTCTTTCACGAAAGGCTTTTGCAACACAGAAGCCGTGCGAAGCATCGTGTGGAAAACTTTGCGGTTGTTAATAACTTGAAGCGCACTTTTATAGATAAATGGCAAACCCTCTTTTGTAGCGGCACGACGACGAATCTCTAAGATGAGGCCTGGAATATCAATTTTACCAGGGCATATCTCTTTACATTTATCACATCCGATGCACAAGGCTTGAATGTCTTCAGCGGATTTGAGTTCATTAAACCATGCCGTTAAAATCGTACCGATACCACCAGTATAGATGTCACCAAAAACATGTCCCGTTACCAGACGATACACAGGACACACATTCAAACAGGCGGCACAGCGAATGCACTGAAGCGCTTCTTTAAATTTTGGATCTTCTGCCATCTTTATACGGTTGTTGTCCATTAAAACGATATGCACCTCTTTCATCGAGCCATCATCGTTTTGAGTAGGTGCAGAGATAAAGGATACATAACTGGTTAAAAGTTGACTGGTTGCATTTCTAGGAAGGGCGGCTAAGATAGGTGCCGCGTCAGTGTAGTTAGGAACGAGTTTTTCAAGACCCACTAAGGCAACATGTACTTTTGGAAGTGTCGTCACCAAACGGGCATTACCTTCATTGGTACAGATGACGATGGAGCCAGTCTCTGCGATGGCGATGTTCGCACCTGAAATGCCCATATCGGCTTCAAAAAATTTCTCTCTTATCGCCGCTCTTGCCACTTTAACCAGTTTTTGGATGTCATTATCAAGCGGTTGTTTGGTCTCTTCAGCAAAAAGGTCTGAAATCTCTTCTTTCGTTAAGTGAAGTGCTGGCATAACCATGTGCGAAGGCGTTTGGTGTGCGAGTTGGCAGATCCACTCACCCAAATCAGTTTCATCCGATTGAATACCAAATTCATCAAGAAAATGGTTAAGATGGATCTCTTCAGTTGCCATAGACTTTGATTTTACGATTTTTTTGACACCTTTTTCTTTGCACAGATTGGCAATGTATTGCCTTGCTGCTTCAGCACTGCTAGCACGAAACACTTTAATGCCATTGGCTTCTGCATTTTTCTTAAAAGTATTGGCAAGTTCATCAAGACGACCTGCCGCGTCACCTTTAATGCCTGCGATTTTAGAACGCAGTGCTTCAAAATCGACACCTTCAAATGCTTTCGCTCTCGTTGCGGGGTAATTCCATCTATCTAAAATACCTGCAAGATTTTGATTTTCAAGGGCTTTGTGGATGGATGCTGACATATCTGCTTTCATTGTTGTACTCCTTCTAACTCTAAATCATCGACACACACAATCACCAAGCGCTCAGGGCCATGCACACCAATGGCAAGCACGCGTTCAATATCTGCTGTTTTACTCGCCCCTGTGATAAGCGTGATGTATTTGTCATCTTTTGGGTGCATTTTGGTCATCAATGCAGGAATATCCGCAATAATTTTACTAGTCGGAAGGATCGCCACATGAATCCACGCAAGTGCTGAAGCAAGGCGTTGTTCCACATCGGTAGAATCTTGCGCCATACTGCCCGTCTCTGCCAAACCCCATTTTAATTGAGTAATTCCTACTTTGGCACCTTTTGCCAATTCACGAGTGACATTAAAGCTAAGACCTGGAAATTTCTGCGCCATCGCTTCATTGTCAAATTGCTCTAAGATGGGACTTTTTGCCCAAACAGCATAAGAGCCTGACGCATCTTTAACCTCTTCTTTTTCGAGGAACTCTTCAATAAAACCAAGCGCCAAAGCTGTGGTCGCAAAACGCTTCACTTCGGTATTGCCCGATGTTTCAGCCCTCGCTTTAAAATTTTCAAACATAAGTGCGTCTCCTTTTTATATGAGCTAATTTTCTTTACATGTAAAGATAAAACTTAATCAAGTATAAATTATTATACTTAATACAAATATAGAACTATTCTAGCTTGGACGAATGACGAATGTATGAGATTTAGAAGATTATGAGAAGGAGAGAATGAGGGGTTTACTTTCTGTTACATGGGAGAAGAAGAACATATAAGATAGAGGAAAAAACCTAGGAACGATTAAACCGATTTAATTCATTCCTAGGTTTGGTTTATTTTGAGTAACAAGCTTTATCATCGTACGCAATGCCTCATTTACAGCTTTTGCATCGGGAAATACACTAGAGACATCATCATCAAGCTTAATGACATTGACACTTTTATGATACGCTTCTGCGTATTTTCCACGTACTCCCTTGCTAAAATCATATTCAGGCAACATCTCAGTTTTTGATTTCATTTTTGCTCCTCATAAGCTTTTTGCTCATTTTTAGTTGCTTTTCGTGCAGAAATAATACGAATCACATCGCTTTTTTCAATATGCACAACAACTAACGTATTGGCTTCAATAGATCGTCCTATTAAGATAAATCTATTCTCGTTTTTTGAATGCATTGGGTCTTCAATAACAATAGATAAAAAATCCCCAAATGCCGTACTCGCCTCTTCAAAAGAAATTCCATGTTTTTTGATGTTTGACAATGCTTTTTGATTGTCCCACTCAAATTTCATAGCTCTCCTTTGATTCGTATTAGAAAATTATAGCACAAATCACAGTGCGCTATGAAGGCATTTTGATACAAGAAGTATGTTATAATTTTTTAAATTCAGAAAAGACAATGAATGAGATATTTACGCGTTTACAACACTTTAATACGTATCGAAATGAAGTACAATATCAAAGAGTTTTACATATATTCTTTTTAAGGACAACCATGCGTAAAGACGTTGCTAAAAAAATAGTCGAAGTTTTGCCTGATAGTCTCAAAAATATTGCCAGTTATTTAAAAAACAACTTTGATAAATCTGGACAAGATACACTTGATAATGCTACAGGTACTATTGGCATTTTAATCAAACTCTTTGCACAAAGCTACGTCGATAAATACTTTGAAAACATGACAAAAGACAAACTAGCCAATTATGGCTCAGATATGTATCTTAAAGCCTCTTTTTGCCAGATTCAAAAATCACTTGAAATCATAACTGATAACACCCAACAAATGATAGATGCCAAGTCCATTGTTGCTCTCTTTGACGATACATTTAAATTAACAAAAAAAAGTTTTTCAACAGAGCATATCTTAACTATTTTTACACCACAATATCACCCTATCATCCAAATTGTTAAAGAAAAATTCATCTCATTATTAAAAGAGCTAAATTTTCAAGATAATGTCATAAAGGCATTTCAAAGACACTACAATGAAAACATTGCAAGCACTATCAAAGAGTCCTTTGGAGAAGATGATTACGCAAAACATATAAAAGACACACAAAAATATATATTGAATGAAAATGAAGCAAAACTCCTTAGTGATATATACAAACTGTGTCATATTGGTTTCAAAGACGATGAACAACTGAGCTATGAAGAGACATTTGCAGAGTGGAAGCCTATAGAAAAAGTAAACGCCAGTGACGATTCCTTTAGATATAGTAATGAGTATGAAAAATTTTTACAAAAAGAAAAAGCACTTACATTAGCAGAAAGCCTCGTAGATTCTTATTTTGAAAGTATCACTACTGACAATACCCTTTTAAATATTCTTTTTGCCATTGCAGATTTTGGGAAAGGTAAAACAATATTTTTAAGGCAATACGCTTCAAAACTTGCAAAACAGTATGTTGAAACAGGAGAAGGATATTTCCCAATTTATTTTAATCTGAGAAATTACGGCAGCTATTCGAGTAGTGCTACGCTAGGTATCATAGCTGATTATTTAGCAACGGATTATGGCATTAAAATTGAAGAGGACTCTTTCAAATATAAAAAATATATTTTTCTCATCGATTCATTAGATGAAAGTGGAGAGTTAACAAAACCTGCTATTGAGAAAGTAATTGAATCTATCAAATGTATCCAAAATCTTGACAAAGAAAAATGTCGATATAATCGTATTATTATTACATCACGTCCATTTTCTGATGGTTTGGAGTATCATCTCAGGGCACATAAGCCATACCAAATTAAGAACAAAGAAGGTACTGAAATTCCACAGTATATCTCGATTTATGGATTCAAAGCAGAACAATTTAACCATTGGCTACTAACATCATTAAAAAATTATCCCAAATTTCAAGAACTCACAACAACAGGTTTTGCAGAAGAACTTATTAAAAGTATTCAACAGAAAAAAAATACGATAGATATTCATCAAAAACTATTTAAAGATAAAACACTATCTGTAGAAGAGTTGAAAAGACCTATATTTTCCTATATGATTTTCCAGCTTATCATTAACAATGTTGATTTTTCTCATATCGGAAAAATTGGTATCTATCTCTCTTTTTTAAACCTACTTACGAAAGAAGCAAAACATATCAATGACAAGCATTATGAAACTAACTTAGAAGATGAAATCATCTATAGAAATATACTGCATGCCATTGCTTCACTATGGATGTACCAAAAAGAGCAAAGCCAACAAGGTGTCCTTAGAAAAAGCGATATTTGCAGGGTTTTAGATGGAAAAACTTCAAACGAATCCGATAGAGAGATTCTTGAGCGTTATAAAAAGGAAGGAGTAACGGAGATACAATTTTTATCGCACTCTTATTTTGGTGAACAAAAAGATTGCCTTCACTTTCAACATCAATCTTTCGCGGAAATCCTTTTAGCAGAATACTACCTCAAAGTTTTTATCAAATACGCGCTAGATAAAACACCCGATATTGACGAAGCACGTAGTAAACTGATGCTCGGAGAGCCAACGGATCAAACTGTTTCTTTTTTTAAAGAGTTAATTCGCTTACTTAAAGAGACGGTTTCAACAGAAATCACACCGATGGTTATTGAAAAAAGAAAACTACTTTTTCCGCTAATGGCATCTTTGGCACATGAAAAACATAACGTTTTGTTTAGCGATAAACTCTATTATAAATGGTTTGAGCCCATTGCAAACAATGACATAAAATCTTCAAGAATCTACCCCAAACAGATTCTTGAAAACTGGGCTATCGATGAAGATGCACTTGAAAAAATTATCGTTTTAGCAAAAGAAATTCTTGATGCAAAAACAACGATTCTCAGTGCTAAATCTTTACCTGCAAATGCTCTTTTCAATAATGAACTAACCGTTTTTCACAATAAATCATTAAGTGATATACCAACAGACATCGATAAATGGCTTTCCCTTGTGCTTGGAAATATTTTAGAAACAGATATAGTCAAAAAGCAATTTTTTAATTCAAGGCTGTCTAGCCCTGAAAATCTTTTTGAGATGATAAGAAATTGGAACTATTCTAAAAAATGGTCTGCTCCATTTTGGGCACATGAATATTTTAATGGTATGCAAATGAAAAATACGAATCAAATTGATTTACAATTTTTGAATTTTTCTAATATCAATTTTTCGCATTCCCACTTACAAAAGCTAGATATATCCAATGCTTTTGTAGAAAATGTCAAATTTAATCATTGTGAATTTGAAAATATCACATTAACTTCTAGTAACCTTATAAATGCAAAATTTGATAATATAAGTATTCTTGGTGAACGATTTCAAATTGGCTTTGCACAAATTGGATATGGTATTTTCATACCTAATACTTTAGCAAATTGCTTACTAAATATGAGTCGATATGAGGAAAATACAACGCGGTATTCCTCTTATATTCATTGTGGAAGTTTAACAATATTTTTAAATTCTAAAATTCGTACTTTTAAGATAATAAATGAAATTTTTAATACCTTAAGCGGTTTATTAGAATTTGGCCTTAAGAAAAATTACTTTACAATCGATGAAATTAAAAGTTGGTTTAAATACGAAAAAAAAGAGGATAAAGAAAAATTTGAAGCGCTGATTGATACATTAAATAAATGAACATCAACACCTTCAGAGCTTTTCGAAGCCAAAATTATCGACTCTTTTTTGCAGGGCAGTCTGTTTCGCTTATGGGTACATGGATGCAACGAACGGCTGTTTATTGGGTGATTTATGTGCAGACGAACTCTGCTTTTATCTTGGGGCTCAGTGTGTTTGCAAGCCAGTTTCCCTCTTTTTTATTCTCCCTTTTAGGTGGTGCTATCGCTGATCGGTACAATCGTTTTAAGGTGCTTCTTTTCACGCAGATTGCTTCGATGATTCAAGCCGTTGTAATGACATTGATCGTTTTTTTTACCGATTATTCGGTCGTGGAGCTGATCGTTCTAAGCGTCATACTAGGCATCATCAACGCGTTTGATGTGCCTGCACGTCAGTCTTTGATGCACGTGATGGTGAGCCAAAAAGAGGATGTGGGCAATGCGATTGCACTGAACTCTTCCATGGTCAATCTCGCACGCCTCATTGGTCCTGCTGTTGCGGGACTTATCCTTGAAAGTTTTGGCGCGGGCATCTGTTTTATGATCAATGCGTTCAGTTTTGTTGCTGTTATTGCCTCGTTGCTTCTGTTAAAATTGCCCGCGTATATCCCTCAAGCGCACACGCAAAAAGTCTTGAGCGATCTCAAAGATGGTCTGAACTACCTCAAATCCACCCCGACGCTTGGCGTGTTGGTTTTACTGCTCGCTTTGATGAGCTTGCTCGTACTTCCTTACACAACGCTGTTTCCAATCATCGCCAAAGAGACATTGGCGGGGGACGCGACGATTTATGGGTATTTGAACAGTTTTGTGGGGATTGGCGCACTCAGTGGCGCGCTTTTGCTTGCTTCGCTCAAAACCAGTAGTAACCTTAGAAAATTACTGATTCTTGCAAGCCTGCTTCTCGGTCTTGGGCTGGTCTGTTTTGCCCTTTCACACACTTTGGCGTTTGCGTTTTTCTTTTGCACGGTTGCAGGGTTTGGGATGATGCTTCAAACGACTATCATCAATACGCTTCTTCAAACCACCTCTTCAAGCGAAATGAGAGGACGTGTCATCAGCTATTTTGCGATGGCTTTTTTTGGCACGCAACCCATTGGCGCGCTCTTAATTGGTACGATTTCGCACTATTTTGGAGCGGCGGAGACCCTGCTGTTTGAGGGATGTGTTGCCCTTTTCATCATTGCACTTTTTTCACGCTACTTATGGAAAACAGCGCAAGGCGTCAAGCCATCATAACTAGGCTATAATGCTCTCATGAGACCACTTTACAAAGGCATAAGCATGAAAAATATTGATGAAGAGAAACGAATCGTTGTCTTAATAGATGCCGACAATGCGCAACAAAGCAAACTTGAACTTATTTTAGCCGAACTCTCAACACACGGACATATCATTGTTAAGCGCGCTTACGGTGACTGGTCGAGCAGTTACCTTAAAAACTGGAAAGAGAGCCTCAACGAGCTTGCGGTTCAGCCTATCCAACAGTTTGCCTACACCACAGGGAAAAATTCAACCGATGCTTCGATGATTATCGATGCAATGGATCTACTTTATACGCAAAAATTCGACGCCTTTGCACTTGTCTCAAGTGACAGTGACTTCACCAAACTGGCTTCGCGCCTGAAAGAGTCGGAGATTTACGTCTTTGGATTTGGCGAGCATAAAACGCCGATTTCATTTCGTAATGCCTGCGATGACTTTATTTTTACCGAAAACCTCAGCGTCAACACCGAGACACTTGAAGGAACACCGGAGCAAAAACCTTCCAAAGTCTCCAACGATGACCTCCTAAAAGAGCTTGCAAAAATTTTACATGTAGGATGGGAAAAGACCCAAGATGATGAAGGTTGGGCGAGCGTTTCAGCCGCAGGTGCGTACATCAAACGTCAGTCTCCTGACTTTGACCCACGCACATATGGCTCCAGTAAGATCACCTCACTTCTTGCGAAGCTTGGCGAACACTTTGAGATGAAACGCTACCCAGGCAAAGGAACCACGACCATTGTCGATTACCGTCCTGTTGCGAAAAAAGCTGCCACAACGACTAAAAGACGTCGCTAGTTTTTGCTCTCCAGTCCCAATGAGGGCGCAATCGCTCTCATTGCGGCAATCACATCGGTGATCAGCTCATCCAAACTCACGCCCAGCATATCCGCCCCTTTTTGAATGACTTCTCTGCTTGCACCTGCGGCAAAAGCTTTGTCTTTAAACTTCTTTTTCGCCGATGAGAGCTCCAAATCCATGACCGATTTGCTTGGCCTAACCAGCCCACACGCGGTGATAAGCCCTGTGAGTTCATCCACAGCATAAAGGGTTTTCTCCATCGCACTGAGCGGCTCTACATCCGAGCAGATACCCCACCCATGAGAGACAATAGCGCGTATAATCTCCTCGCTATAGCCTTTTTCACGCATAATTTCTGCGGTTTTTGTACAGTGAAGCTCAGGGTATTTTTCATAGTCCAGATCGTGCAAAAGCCCGACAATTCCCCATTTTTCCTCATCTTCGCCCGCTTTTCGTGCAAAATAACGCATCGTTCCCTCAACGGCTAATCCATGGGTTGTGAGTGCCGCGCCATTATAGGCTTTCAACAAGGCAAACGCCTCTTCTCGTGTTGGCATTTCTATCCTTTACATGTAAATAAACCATTTTACCGTTTTACATGTAAAGATTCAAAATAAAGCCCGTAATACAGAGAATATTGTGTTACAATACCAACTTTAAAACAATCTTTACTGATTGAATTAATATTAATAAGAATCTATAAACTAAAGAGACTCTTTATGATAGATAATAATATTAACGTTTATCGTATCAATGCAGGTTCCTGTAATGGCTGTGATGTCGAGCTTTTGGCGAGCATCCTTGTTCCAAAATTTGGCTTTGACACGCTTCATTGCACCTACACCAACACTCCTGAAGAGGCAAATATTGTCATCGTCACGGGTTCCATCACCACGCGATCCAAACCTTTCTTAGAAGCCACGCTCAAACGGCTGCCCGATGAAAAAGTGGTCGTAGCCATGGGAATATGCCCGATCACGGGGGGCGTATTTCGCGATAGTTACTCTATAGAGGGACCACTGGATCGCTTTGTGAATGTCGATGTCAACATTGCTGGATGTCCACCCTCGCCTCAAACTATTGTCGATGGACTCATTAAAGCCTGTGCGCTTTGGAAAGAGAAGGTGAGCGCATGAATGCCTACAAAGGAAAAATCACGTTTGATAAAGAGCAATGCGTTCTGTGCCAAACCTGTGCGTTTGTCTGCCCAGCTGGTGCGATCAACATCTCGTGTGTTGAGCCACACAAAAGCTACGACTTCATCATCTGGCATAACACCTGTACCGTGTGTGGTAACTGTACCTACTTCTGCCCAACGGGTGCGATCACGCTCAGCAACACGCTGGCTGAAGCGACACCGCAAAGTGAAAAATACACCTCCATCACCGCCAATATGGTCGAATATACGCAGTGCCCCCACTGCCATGAACCGATGATAAACGTTCCTCTAACGATGCTTAAACGTGGGTTTAAAAACGTGAGTCAACCTATTACCGCTCTGTTTAAACTCTGCCCAAAATGCAGGCGTGAGCATACTTTCAAACAAAGAGTCCTCTAAATGAAATCTTTACATGTAAAACTCAATGACGTTCTTGGTGCCTTAAAATTGGGGTGCCATTTTGACGCTCAGGGTGATAGCCTTTGGTGCGAAATAGACGATAAAGCCCTGCTTTTAAGCCTTGCAGAAATCCTTCAAACCATGAATGCTCGGGTCTGTATGATCACTGCGTACCAGAAAGTTGAGGCACATGAACTGGTCTATCACTTCGACCTTGATGGCATTATGATCAATGTCAAACTGCACATCACGGACAAGAGTGTGCCCTCCATCACGCCACTGTTTAAAAGTGCGGACTGGACGGAGAGGGAACTTTCTGAAATCTACGGTATTGCTATCCTCAATCACCCCAATCCCAAACGCCTTTTTCTTGATGAAGCGATTAAAGAGGATGTTCTTAAAGAGTATTATTCGCTCTCCTCAGCGATGAATGGCAAAGTCAGCCAAGCACTGTGGAACCGCGTCAAAGCAGAAGAAGGAGTCCTTCATGGATAACACCAAAGTCATTTTAGGACCGTTTGATGTGGCACTTGAAGAACCCATCTATTTTAAAATCGAACCCAATCGTGATGGCAAAACGATCAAAACGGTTGATATGATCAATGGATTTGTTCACCGTGGCATCGAGTCTATCGTGCTTCAACGAAATTTTTTGCAAAATCTTATCATCACCGAAAAAGTGTGTGCGCTCTGCTCCAACAACCACCCGTTTACTTACTGCATGGCAGTGGAGAAAATCGCAGGACTGAGCCTGCCTGAGCGCGCTCTTTACCTTCGCGTCGTTGCTGATGAGATCAAGCGCATTGCAAGCCATCTTTTTAATCTTGGCATGCTCAGCCATCTCATTCACAATAAAGCGTTGATGACCCAGTTTTTAGAGACACGTGAGGATTTTCAAGACCTGAAAGAGCTGATTTGGGGCAATCGCATGGACTTAAGCGCCAACACGATTGGTGGCGTAAAATTTGATCTGGATGCTAAACTGATCGCTTCCATCAAAACGACACTGGATAAAAATAGAAGCAAGATCGAATCGTTTATCGCTCTGTTTGAAACGGATAACACGCTTATTTCCAGACTTTCTGGTGTGGGCGTTTTGAGCTATGAAGATGCTCTGAGACTGGGCGTTGTAGGCCCTGTGGCACGCGCAAGTGGTGTGAACAATGATGTGCGAAAACGCTCCCCGTATGCTGCGTATGACAAACTTTCTTTTGATGTCGTACTTCAAAAAGATGGCGATGTGCTCTCCCGCGCCAAAGTAAGACTGTATGAAATTTTAGAGTCCATGAAACTGCTTCATCAAGCACTGGATGCCCTGCCCAAAGGCGATATTGTGCTTCCCACACGCACGCTCATTCCAGAAGGCGAAGCCATCTCTCGCACCGAAGCGCCGCGTGGTGAGCTTGTCTATTACCTCAAAACCAATGGCAGTCAAAAGCCTGAGCGGATGAAGTGGCGCGTGCCGACCTATATGAACTGGGAAGCGCTCAAAGTGATGATGCCCAACAATAGCATTGACGATGTTGCCCTCATTTTTAACAGCATCGATCCTTGTATCTCCTGTACCGAGCGTTAAGATGAGACATCGATTTATTTTAGCCGATAGCACCAAATGTGTGGGGTGTTTGAGTTGTGAGTTGGCGTGTGCTGCTAGTTACCAAGGCATTGCCTTTGAGGAAGCCTATACGACCAAAGTGCCGCTGATTTCACGGAATCGTGTTGTCAAAGTGGAAACCAAAACGGCGCCACTTCAGTGTATGCACTGCGAAGATGCCCCGTGTGCGATTATTTGTCCGCATGGCGTCATTGAGCGGATGGATGGGTTTATCAAACTGCATGAAGAAGCCTGTGTCGGGTGCGGATGCTGCTCACTCGTCTGTCCTTATGGCGCGATTAGCATGATTCAAAAAGAAGATCGACGCGTTGCGGTGAAATGCAATCTCTGCTTTAGCCATCCCGAAGGGCCTTCGTGCGTGCGCGTCTGCACCACCGATGCGATTCGTCTGGTCGATTACGATACGTTTGAAACGCTTATGGCAGCCAAAGGCTAAGGGTTATGCACGAGTATTCCATCGTCGCTTCACTCATTGATTTGTGTGAAAAAGAGGCGAAAAAACACGATGCCAAGGCGATTAAACGCCTTGAAATTCGTGTGGGAAGACTCAGTGGCATTGAAATTCATTTTTTGGAACAGTGTTTTGATACCTTTAAAGAAGAGACCATTTGTCACGATGCAACGCTCGTTGTTGAGCTGTGCGAAGTGGTGCTGTTGTGTACCTCGTGTCATGAACAAAGTGTCGTGAGTGAGAACCATTTTATCTGTCCCAAATGTCACAGCGAGGACGTCTCCATGATAGGTGGGCAAGAGTTACATGTAAAAAGTATAGAGATCATTGAGGATGTAAGATGAGAAGTTACAAGACGATCGAAAAAGCGTACCCGAAAAAACGCCCTGCAGAGGAACGTGTTGAGGATTATTACCCGATTTATCATAACTTTGAAGAGAGCGAAGCCAAGGCGCAAGCGAGTCGTTGTTTGCAATGCCCCATCGATCTTTTGCGTGGACTTGAGAGTGAGTTTACGTTTTGTCGCACAGGCTGTCCGCTCAATAACAACATTCCTAGGTGGCTTAAAAAAACCTATGAGCATGACTATTTAAGCGCGTTTGAACTCTCCAATGCACGCTCACCTTTTCCTGAAATTCTGGGTCGCGTCTGCCCTAAAAAAGGGCTTTGCGAGAGTTCGTGTACGCTAGAGAAAACAGAGTACCATGCCGTTTCCATCGGCAATGTCGAAGTCTTTTTAAATGAAAAAGCGTACGAACAAGGCGCCATTCCCGATTACGGTCAAGCGGAAGGTCGAAAGTTCAAAGTCGCCGTTGTGGGCAGTGGCCCTGCGAGTCTGAGCTGTGCGACATTTTTGCTTCGCTCCAACATCGAAGTCGAGCTGTATGAGAGAGAAAACCGTGTCGGCGGACTTTTGATGTACGGCATTCCGAACTTCAAACTGCCCAAAAGTGTCATCTTACGACGTTTTGAGTGGATGAAAGAAGCGGGCATGAAAGTGCACCTGAGCACTGAAGTGGGAAAAGATGTGAGCCTCAGCGAGCTTCAAGAGAAATTTGATGCTGTCTTTTTAGGTCTAGGTGTGCCCAAAGGTCGTAGTGCCGACATGGAAAACGAAGATGCGAACGGCGTGCATCAAGTCATGACACTGCTGACTCAAACACAAAAAAACCTTTTCGATCATGCACTCCAAAAATCAGTGTTACGCAACAAACACGTTGTTGTCATTGGCGGTGGAGACTCCGCGATGGACGCACTTCGTACCGCCATTCGTCATAAAGCCAAAAGTGTGACGTGTGTCTACCGCAGGGGCGAAGAGAGCATGCCTGGAAGTCGCGGCGAGGTCATTAATGCCAAAGAAGAAGGGGTACAGTTTATCTTTAATGCCCTGCCCAAAAAAGCGTTGGTGGACGATGAACATCGTGTCATTGGGCTTGAGATCATGGAAACCTATACCGATGAGAACAAGCGCCTGCAAACCAAACCACACAGTGTTCAAACCCTGCCAGCCGATAGCATCATCCTAGCGCTTGGTTTTGAAGCCAAACATTTTAGCTTTTACGATGAGTTAAATCTCGCCGTGGGTCGCTCAAATACGCTTATCGTCGATGAAAATAAAGAGACAAGCCATCCCTTCATCTTCGCAGGTGGCGATGTGGTCAGAGGTGCCAACTTGGTTGTCAATGCCGCGTTAGATGGCAGAACGGCTGCTGTGGCGATTGCTCGAAAATTGGGCGTTGTTGAGGATCAGAAGCTTTACATGTAAAGCACATTTACTAAAAAAAGGTACAATATTCCTCATTTTAGCTCAGAGGATTGGTGGATGCTTCTTTTTTCCTTAGGCCTGATTTTAGGCCTTGTTTTACTGGTATGGAGTGCCGATAAATTTGTCGATGGTGCAACCTCACTTGCCATGCATCTTGGAATGCCAACCTTACTTATTGGTATCTTAATTGTTGGATTTGGAACCAGTGCTCCTGAAATTGCCGTCTCTTCTATTGCCGCACTGAATGATACACCTGCCCTTGCTATGGGAAATGCCCTAGGTTCCAATACGGCGAATATTGGTCTTATTTTAGGAATCAGTGCGTTGATTGCCCCTATTTCTTTACATTCCAATGTGATGAAAAAAAATATTTTACTCTCTTTGTTTATTAGCCTACTTGCAGGTTATATGCTTTTTAATGCATCCCTAAGCTTTAGTGAAGGCGTAGTGCTTTTAGTTGCCTTATTTAGTTTTATTGGCTGGACCATTAGAGGTGGGCTTAAAACACGCAAAGATAGTCTAATCAATGAGATGGAAGATGAAATAAGTCACAAAACCATGAGCCTGACGATGAGTATTCTTTTGCTTGTCCTTGGATTATTCCTCCTTGTGGGAAGTTCTCAACTGCTTGTGTGGGGAGCAGTAGGCATTGCCACGATACTGGGTGTGAGCGATTTGATTATTGGGCTCACCATCGTTGCGCTTGGCACCTCCTTGCCAGAACTTGCTACATCCATTGCAGCCGTTAAAAAAGGTGAATCTGATATTGCTATTGGAAACGTTGTGGGTTCCAATATTTTTAATATTTTAGCCGTGATGGGAGTTGCGAGTGTTATTGCTCCTAATGGTGCGCTTGAACCTGAGATTTTTTACCGAGATTGGAGTGTCATGTTTGCCATGACATTAGCACTTTTTCTTATGGCATACGGTGGCAAACGTGAAAATAACAGAATTGGCATTGAAAAAGGCGCTATTTTACTCTTAGGTTATGGTGCTTACACAATCTATTTAGCCATGGGCGCTATTGCTCTTTAACAGTTACATGTAACGATATTTAATGCAAAATATTGCATAAAGAGGTACTAGGAACTGCATGTGTGACGTGCACCCTTATTTTAGGAAATTTGGCGAAAAATTGATCGCATGTTGGCAGTAAAATCTTTTATATGGGTACTTTCGTAACGAATGAAGCGATCTTCCCATTTGCCCTCCAAAAGACACCACAATCGTCCAAATAAGAGTATAGTGAACGTGATAAGTAGCATTTTTTATTTTGTGCATTTTAATCTCTGCGTGTCACTTCACATGTATCTACTCAACCAACGATAGACCCAAAAGGAAAGCCCATGAACGACAAAGAACTTTATCAACAAAAAAAACAGACCCAACTCAATGAGTGGAAAACGGGGATGATTCAGTTTCGTACCCAAGCGTTTGCGGCACGTACGCATCTGCAACTCGAATTAAACAAACACGTTAAATTACTTGAAGGCAAACTGGAAGAGGGAAAAATCAGACTGGCGGAATTGGTCAAAATGACCGGCAGCAGTTTTGAATCTGCCAAGAAAAATTTTGAAATTATGTGGGATAGCATCATCATTGCGTTTGCGGACACTGCGACCAAATTTAAATCACTTTCTTAAACAAAAAGAAGAGAGTAACGCTCTCTTCTTAACGCTTTACATGTAAAAATTTTTGCATGGATTAAAGCGTTGTAAGAGCCATACTCTCTTGGGTGCCAATCGGAAAATCTATCGTGATACGAGCACCACCTTCGATATTTTTACCGCAAATCGTTCCTTTAAAATGCTTCTCAATAATCGTCTTTGCCATATAAAGTCCAAGCCCTGTTCCAGTGATGCCTTTGCTGGAGATGTAAGGCTCAAACATCACTTTGATGATGTCATCGGAGATGCTTCCGCCATTGTCCGAAACCGTGAAACGGTAGATGGATTTAAGCGGTCTGTATTCACACAAAATGGTGATCTTTCCATCCTCTTTTTGTTGCTCGAAAATCGCATCTTTCGAGTTTGAAACGATGGAGAGCAGCACTTGAACCAGCTCACTTCCATAGATGAAAAACTTCTTCTCATCACCCAGTATGATGTCCAGTTCAATTTTGTACATCTTTAAAATCGGATCGGCTAAAGAGCGCAATTGCTCACAGATCGTTGAAGCGGTGTGCCACTCTTTTTTAACCTCTGGTTTGAAAAAATTCTTAAAATCTTCGATGGTGTTGGAGAGATAACTCACATTGCGATCCACAACGCTGATGTCGGTTAAAAGCTCTTCATCCCTCGAGACAGCATTGAGAGCTGAGAGGCGAACTTTGTTCACAACCATGCCGATGATCGAGAGCGGTTGGCGCCATTGGTGGGCTATCATGCTGAGCATCTCACCGATGATGGCAGAACGCGCTTGGATGATGATGAGCTCCTCTGAGGCTTGATAGCGCTTGACCGCTTCTTCCACTTTGGTGTTAAGCGTTGAATTGAGTGCGCCTAATTCCAAAGCGGTTTGCTTGCCAATGTGTAAAAGTGCATCAAACGTCTCCGAGTAGCGATGATGCCGTTGCGGCACTTTGGATGGAATGATTTGAATCTGTTTTATGTTCTCTTTTGGGGTTGTCTTCCCTTCTTTGAGCCCAAAAATTGTCATCGTTTCGTTGAGCAAAAAGTTGCATTTATGATCTGAATCGTGAAAAAACTCGCCATAGGTAAAAAATCCTGTCGAAGGTGCGATGGAAGCAAGCCCTTCAAAATCATTGCGGGCATCTTCACCTAGGAAGTTTTTGCGCGTCATGCAGGAGAAAATCATCACTTTTTCAGGAGCAAACTCTGCTAAATTAGAGATAATTTCCCTCGCATCCGCCAAAATGGCATCAATGTCACCAAATCCAAACTGGACGATCTCACCCTCGGCAATATTGCCCGCGAAAACCACCGAGCCATCGCTATTGAGACGAATCGGTGCGCGACCAATTAAATGTCCCTCTTTGTAATACACAAAAGGAAATTCGATGCCACCAAGGGGAAGTTTTTGGGCAAGGGCGGAACCTAAATACTTACGGTAAAGTTCCAGTACAGAGATGTTATCGACCGTGTAGATGCAGTTTTTATCGGCACGGGTAACGGTGAACTTAGGGCCCATCGGCGCCCAGTTAAAGCTTTTGGTGTGGTACACTTCGAGTGTGTCACTGATGAGATAGCCCACCACGATGGAGTGGGAATGAACCTCTGTGTCACAAAAGACAAAACTCTCTTCATACCGTCCATTATCTCCCGCAAGTCCACCTGCCACAACTAAATCGGGTGCAATAGAGTTCACGCCATCCATCAAATGATCGCCATTGGTGACAATGCCATCCGCAACGATAATCGCCACTTTAGCACCCAGTTTTATCCCTTCATGCGCGATCATTTGTCCTGATTTGAAGGAGTCTTGGTCGCACGGGAAAAGCTCGATGTGCAAGTTTGTGCTCTCAAACGTTGTAAGGGAGAGCACAAACGAGTGTATCATTACCTCGGTTTCAAAGATCTCTCCATCGGTGGTAGAACCCATAATGGAGGCTTGGGGCAGGAGCGTTTTGATGCTGGTAAGAATCTCTTTATTGATCGCTTGATCATCAATACCTGAGTAACACATGACAAAAATATTGGGAGCGGAACTTAGCTCTTTGAGTTCAATAAATAGGGCAAAATCTTCGTGCGATATAAAACGATAGGTGTATATTTTCATGGAGTTAATTCCTCGAGCACAATAGAATATCCCGTCGTGCTGTGTGTGACGATAGCATCACTACCAATTTTATTTCGGACTCTGTTGATCAACGTCTTAACAGCGCTATTTGCAATGGATTCAAACTCCCACAAATAGCTCTCAATGACGCTTTTACTTAAAATCGTATGCTGGTTTTTAATCAGCAAACAGAGCAGTGCAAGCTCTTTTTGGGTCACATTGATGATTTTGCGACTCGCCGTTTCATACAGCACCTCATCGCACAGATCAAACGAAGTACCGCCTTTGATCGTATAGGTTTTAACTGAGCGCTTTTCGATAAGCTCAACCGTGCGTTGCAAGGTTTCAAAAAGCTCTTCCAACGAGACAGGTTTGATGAGATACGCATCCAAACCCAAAGGAACCGCCGCATGTAAAAAATCTTTTTCAAAACACGCGGTTAAGAAGATAGCCGAGATCGAAGAGCGTTCACTTCGAATTTTTTTAATAAACTCAATGCCATTGGTCTTTGGCATGTACAAATCGGTGATAATAATATCAATGGGATTGTCTTCAATGATGGCATACGCTTCTTTCACGGAAGCGACGGAATAAACCTTTAAAAAGTATTGTTTTAGAATGGAAGTCAGATACTCCAAAAACTCTTCTTCATCATCGACACATAAAACCGTGTATCGGTTGCAGCAGGACATGACACCTAGATCTAACATCGTGTATCCTTTACAATGGTGAATTTGGATTTACTTTACTATAGCAAAGTATTGATTCTTTTCTCGCATGGGTACGCCCAAGCCCTACGCAGACACCTCAAACTAAAAATAACTGAAAAATAACCCAGAGGAATTACAATGATTTGTGTGTGAAGAAAAGGGTTTAAGGCTCAAATCTTAAATCCTAAACCCCAACTTCTGTGCTTAATACAAGCTTATCGATCCCTTTACATGTAAGGAGTTCATTATGAACATTGCAAAATTCGTCATAGCCTTTATCGTATCTCTGAGCCTTTTTAGTAGTACGATGTTCGCGGGTGTCATCAGTACAAAAGATGTATTGCATGAGTCTCATTCAAGTGTTACCATCGATAATTTTCTTGCGAAACAAGAGGTACAATCTAAACTCTTAGAGTTTGGTGTCAGTGCTGAAAATGTCCAAGCAAGAATCGCGACACTCACCGATGAAGAAATCGCGCAAATCAACGAACAAATAGAATCAATGCCTGCGGGTGGTAGTGCAGGTGGAGCCATCTTGGGTGTTTTGGTTTTCATCTTTATCGTTCTTTTAATTACCGATATTTTAGGCTTTACCAAAGTGTTTAACTTTACGAAAAGTGTGCAATGAAACGCTTACTTCTCTGCGCAACCCTTTTGCTTTTTACGGGGTGTGTCTCTAAGAATTATGACTATTTATCTGCGGATAAATCGATTGTCGAGTCTAAAAAGCTTTCATTAACCATCTACCCGCAAGAGGCTTACTTTTGTGGTCCTGCGTCTTTAGCAACCCTGCTAACGCATCAAAATGTTGAGTTTGTCTATGGCGATGTTGTCGGAACGACCTTTACGCCAGAGCTTTTAGGCTCCTTACAAATGGAGATGAAAGCGACTGCTAGACGCTACGGACTCATTCCTTATACACTCAATCCTGGGCTCGCACCCGTTTTAAGTGAAGTTTCTAACAATACACCCATACTGGTTCTGTTCAATCTTGGACTTACGCCGCTTCCTGCATGGCACTACGCGGTGGTCACAGGTTTTGATAAAGCAGACAAAAAAGTATTTCTCTCCGCACCTAAGGGAGATCAAACATGGATGAGTTTTGATGACTTTGAAATGTTCTCACAACGCGGTGGAAGCTGGGCGATTGTGGCACTGAAACCGCCACTGTTACCTATTGCCTCCAATGAGCCAGCCATGATACGTGCCATTACCGATATGTACGATGTTGGCTACAAAGAGCAAGCCAAACTTGCCGCCATTAACTACGTGGCAACCTACCCTGGTTCCTCTTTGGGCTCGGTGATGTTAGCCAATATGTATATGGACATGCAAGATTATCTCAATGCAACGGCAGAGTACAAACGCTCTCTTGCTCTAAAGCCTCATGACCCTGTGCTCTTAAATAACCTTGCGCAATCACTTATGCGAGAAAACAAATTGCGTGAAGCAAAACAGTATGCGCTTGAAGCCGTTGATATCGGTGGTGTCTTTTCGGTGGAATACCAAAAAACCCTCGAAGAGATCAAACGAAGACTGCAAGAATAAACCATCAAAACTCTTTTACATGTAAAACGTTTTACATGTAAAGAGTTTGATCTTATTGCTTTAAATAACCAAAAAGTGACCAAGGGTTTGTAAGATGTTTACATGTAAGAAAGAGTTCAAGAGTTTTTTCAACAATGAAAATACTTTTATAGCTTCATATTTACATACCCATACTATCGACTGAATACGTGTGTATTTCAATATCTACCGACCAAAACATAAGGACTTATCATGTTTAACGACAAAAATAAAACCAATACTCATACCGATCCTAAAAAAGACGAAAAGATCAAACATTGAGACCCTCAGTGTATAAACATCCAGCGACAATGAAATACTCATTTATAGCAGCAGCGATTGTTGCTGTTATCCTTTCGATGAGTATCTCAGCGTACGCATCTGATATGGATGACCAAATTGAGTCATCGTTTAAAAAGAGTTTTGTTTACAAGACCTATTTAAAAGATGAGCACATCAAAATTGCTTCAAAAGAGGGTGTGGTTACACTCTCTGGCGAAGTGTTTGATGACGCACATAAACCAATGGCAGGTAATACTGCTGAAGCCATTACTGGTGTTAAAAGTGTTGACAATAAGATCGTTATACGAGAAGATCGTCTTCCTGAAAACTCAGATACATGGATAAGAATGAAAGTACAAACAGCGCTTGTGTTTCACAGCAATGTCAGTGCAAGTAAAACTGAAGTTACCGTTAAAAATGGCGTTGTTACCCTAAAAGGTGAGGCTAGCAGTTCTGCTAAAAAAGAACTGACAACTCAATATGCCAAAGAAGTGGAAGGTGTTAAAAGTGTCATAAACAATATGAAACTTGCAAAACCTGAATCCATGGGTGAAAAAATGGATGACGCTTCCATCACAGCTCAAGTCAAAATGACCTTGTTGCTTCATAGCTCAACGAGTGCGATCCGTACCAGTGTCACCACCAAAGATGGTGTTGCCATGGTAAGTGGAAAAGCACAAAATGCTGCTGAAGTAGACTTGGTTACCAAACTTGTCGAAGATGTTGACGGTGTTATCGGTGTTGTCAATACCATGAGTATTGACGCATCATTGAAAAATTAAACAAGGAGACCCACATGCTTTATACTATTGCTCTTTTACTGATTATCATGTGGGCACTCGGTCTGGTTTCGAGTTATACCATGGGAGGGTTTATACACCTTCTCTTGGTCATTGCTCTGATCGTAGTGCTCGTTCGAATTATTCAAGGAAGACGTGTTCTCTAAACTATTATAAAAGGATCCATTATGAGTGATAAAGAATTGTATCAACAAAAAATCCAAGCAGAATTTGACGCCTCAAAAGCTCAAATTGATAAATTTAAAGCAGAAGCCTCCGGTGCAAGTGCGGATGCTCAAATAGAGATGCATAAACAGATCAAACAACTCGAAGAAAAAATGGATGAGGGTAAAAGCAAACTTGCAGAACTTGTAGACGCAAGCGAAGAAAAATTTGAAGAGATGAAAAAAGGGGTTGAATCCATTTGGCAATCCACCAAATCTACCCTGCACCACGCTTCAAAACACTTCGGCAAATAATCTTTGCCACTCGTTAGTCAGAAAGTGCTCCCCCACTTTCTCATTAACGAGTGGCGAAAACTCTAAGCACGCTTCCAAGTAAGGCTTAAAAAAGCCATCTTTATCTTGGGTTTTCTTGGTAGGAAACCCTCGCGCGAAGCGCTTTTTCGAAGCGCTTCGCGCGAGGCACGATCTACCAAGGTAAAATAGCGATCCATCGCATCTTTATTGCACTCAAGTTTATGCCCTTTCACCTTCACCAACGAACAGTTCACTTCCTCCATCACCCTATAAAACGCTTGGTACAACACAGCGTGCTCATGAATCTCCTTGTGATTTGTCGCGTAACCCCTGCGCTCAAACCGCTCTTTTCGGCTTGGAAGGGTGATGATATTTTGCGAATCGGTATAAATCACAATCTCATCGCTAAGGCTTCTGCACTCTTCCACTGCCCATAAAAGTGTTTGCAATTCGAGCTTGGTGGATGAGGTATCATGAAAGGCTTTGAGCTTTACATGTAAAGAATCAAACGTAGCATTTTGGGGCACCATAACATACGCGCCAAAGCCCACGTGGGTGTGAGCATTGACACTGCCGTCGCAAAAAAGTCGTATCACTTAGCCTTTAACCACAACAAAATCTTCTTTATCGCCTTTCCATTTCAAACTGTAGAGATCATTACGGCGTGAACGAAGATTGCGGACACTGCCTCGCTCTCTTAGCTCTTTTAAAAGACTCAAATCAAGATCGGCGACTAGCGTCATCTCCGTGTTTGGTGTGGCTTCGGCAATCGTCGCATCGTGTGGAAACGCAAAATCGGACGGGCTAAAGACCGCCGATTGGGAGTACTGAATGTCCATATTTTCAACTTTTGGAAGGGTTCCAACGCTTCCAGAAATCGCCACATAACACTCGTTTTCAATCGCTCTGGCTTGCGCGCAACGACGCACGCGTAAGTAACTGTTTTTCGTGTCTGTCCAGTATGGAACAAAGAGAATATCGATGCCTTGATCGGCTAAGAGGCGCGGAAGTTCTGGGTACTCAACATCGTAACAGACCAAAATGCCCACACGTCCCACATCGGTTTCAAACACACAGAGTTTATCGCCTCCGTGCATGCCCCAATACGCCTCTTCATCGGGTGTGATGTGTAGTTTTTTCTGTGAATCTTTCGTACCATCACGTCGGCACAAGTAACTGGCGTTGTAGAGCGTATTACCATCGTATTCGGGCATACTGCCTGCGATGATGTTGATGTTGTAACGCACGGCAAATTGCCCTATTTTTTCCACCAACGTATCCGTATGTGCCGCAACGGTGCGAATCGCCGTTTCAGGGTTTTCATCCGAACGCAAAGCCATCAGTGGCGCGTTGAAAAATTCAGGAAACAGCACAAAATCAGCATTATAGCCTGCCATCGCGTCCACGAAAAATTCGACTTGGTCTAAAAATTCTTCCACACTTTTAACATTACGCATCTGCCACTGAACAATGCCCACGCGCACGATGCCACGGTTGACCGTTGGATTGGTGTGGGGCTCTTCATAATCGACGTTACTCCACTCCAAAAGCGTAGCATACTCACGCGAAGCCGCGTCCCCTTTGAGATAGCCTTTTAAAACACGACGAACGTGAAAGTCATTGGCAAGTTGAAAACCCAAAACGTGATCGCTGAGCTCTTTATCTTTGACGAGTTCAATGTATTTTGAAGGGGTCATCTCATCGGCATGTGCAGCATACCCTGGAATGCGCCCGCCTGCGATGATGCGCTTGAGATTAAGGCGATAGCAGAGCTCTTTACGCGCATCGTAAAGCCGTCTTCCAAGTCTAAGTCCACGGTAATCGGGATCGACAAAAATATCCAAGCCGTACAGCGTATTGCCTTTAGGATCGTGCGTTGAGATAAGTCCATTACCCGTGATTTGGTTATACGTATGGCGATCACCAAACGTGTCATAATCCACGATCAAACTTTGTGCCGCCGCGATCACTTTACCATCATCTTCGATGCAAATCTGCCCTTCTGCAAATGTGGAAAGTTGCGCACTAAACTCTTCCATCGTCCAACCCCCAAGCGTGGGATAAACTCTGTCCATAATCTCTTTTACTTGATCATAATCTTTGAGTTCTAAATTGCGAAGAACGAGCTTATTGGTCTGTTTTAATTCATCATTGTTTGCCATAAAAATTTTTCCTTTTCTTTAACATATAAACGGTCAAAGTATAGGATTATCTTAGCACAGTTTGGTTTCAGAGCGGGTTGGATTGATACATTAAAGAGGAATCAAAATAAAACAAAGAGAGCCCAAGCTCTCTTAACAAATGAGGCGATTACCGCCCTCCTCGTCCACCGCCTTTACCATTGCCACCTGAGCCACCCGTTCCTGAGCCGTTGCCGTTTCCAGCACCATTGCCACTTCCCGAACCTGCGCCCATGCTTCTTGTTGTTGTGCTAGACGTACGGGCTTGGGTTAACGCTTGACGCTCTTCTTGACTCAGTGTTTGCATTTTTTCCTGCATCGCCGCTTGAAAAGCCGTTCTATCTTCGGCAGGAATGGTTCCTCTCATGGCACTGAGTTCGGTTGCGCTCATTGCGGTATAGTCCGTTGCAAAAGAGACAACGCCTAAAAATACCCATGCTAAAAGACTCTTTTTCATCTATGCTCCTTTGTAGATAGTGATAATGAAACTATACGGTGAATGTGTTAGCGAAGTATTAAGGACAAATTTTTTTTACTTTAACACTTCATTAACAGATATTTGCTATTCTTTGAGTAAGGAGCACTCCATGTCAAAAATCTTACTGCTTGAAGATGACTACCTCTTAAGTGAAACACTCAAAGGCTTGCTGATGGGTGAAGGGTTTGAAGTTGTGCATGCCGATGATGGAGAAGAGGCACTGAGTTATTCGTATGAAAATAGTTTTGATCTCTATCTTTTCGACATCAATGTTCCACTGCTAAACGGTCTTGATCTGCTCAAGCTCCTGCGCGAGAGTGGCGATACAACGCCCGCTTTTTTTATCAGTGCGTATAAAGACATTCAAACGATTACCAAAGCGTTTGATAGTGCTTGCGATGATTACATCAAAAAACCTTTTGAGTTTGACGAGCTTTTAGTGCGCATTAAAGCGCATATACTTAAAAAAAATCCCGTTCTCGCGTACGGCTCCATTGCCTACGATCTCTTAAACAAACGCATTTTTCAAAAGGAAAAAGAGGTTGATCTTGGCTTTGTGGAGAAAGAAATTTTTGATCTTCTGATGCGAAACATGGGTCAAACCATCTTCAAAGAGCATTTTTTTAATGTGATGGAGAAACCAAGCGATGTTGCACTGCGCGTGCATATCACCAAACTCAAACAGCGTTTTTCGCTACAAGTCATCAACGTCAAAGGCATAGGATACCGTCTTGAAAAAATATGAGAAAGAGGCTTTTTTTAAGACATTTGGTATTTTCTTTGCCACACTGATGCTCCTAATCACACTGGTTGCCTATTTTTACTACAACGAACAAAAGCATATCATGGAAGAGCAAATCTTCTCAGAAATGAGATCTTTTACCTATGATTTTCAAAACTATGCCTTTGATATGGATGTCATTCCTTACGATAGCAGTGTCGATGAGCTCAATTTACAGCCATGTGATCGCGGAATGTGTGGGTATTTCACCATTCCAAGTGCAAAAAATTCCATGTTTAAAGTCATTATGCCAAGCCAACACTATGAGGCGCAGCTTCATGCGCTTTTTAACAAAGTACTCGTGATCTTAAGCCTTCTTTTGTGTGCCATCATTGTCTTTTCACTTTTGTACTCGTTTTACGCGCTCTATCCGCTCAAACATGCCCTCTATCTTTTAGAAAGTTTCTTAAAAGATATGATCCACGACCTTAACACGCCTGTCACGTCCATACTGCTTAATACAAAAGCTATCGCCAAATCAGCACCTTCTGAAGCGTTAGAGCGTATTGAACTCGCCGCAAAAACCATCGCTTCACTGCACCGCAATTTAGAAAGTTTACACCAAGGATTTATCCCTAAAAAAAGCGAAGTTGATCTTGAAACACTTTTACATGTAAGGGCAAAACTCTACCAGAAGCTCTACCCAAAACTGACGTTTATCTTTAAAACAGAACCGTGCGTCGTCCACAGCGACCCCGATTCTATTGCAAGGATTTTTGACAATCTCATCTCAAACGCGTGTAAATACAACCGTAAAAACGGTTCCATCACACTGAGCAATGTTGGCAATCGCGTGAATATTAGCGACACAGGCATTGGCATCAAAAACTGCACGCTTGTCTATGAGCGGTACTATAAAGAGAGTGAAAAAGGGCTTGGGCTTGGACTGAATATCGTTAAAACATTGTGCGACAGTTTAGCCATTCAGATCACACTTGAAAGTAATCCAGAGACTGGCACATCGATCGCCCTGCTTTTCGAACCTGAGAAGAAAGCATGAAATACGCAACACTTGCCATTTTGCTCATGGTTCACCTTTATGCTTTTGATGAAAAGGATGTGGAACAAGAGATACAGACGAGTAAGAGTATTGAAGAGCTCACCACACACATGATCTCAGCTCCTAGGCAGTTCCGTCAGCGTTATATTCAAGCGATTAAAGAGCGTGCACGAATTGAAAATGAAGCCAAACGAGAGCAATTGATGTCTGATCTGAATGCTGAAAAAAGCGAAGATGTGCAAACACAACAGATCAACGCACTCACAGGCAGAAACTCCAATGCAACCAGTTCTACTGGCACAGGAAAGGGCAAAGGAGGCAGTAGTGGCAATGGAAAAGGTGGTGGAGGTAAAGGTGGAAAATAAAAAAAAGAAGAGAGCCGAAGCCCTCAACTTCATAGGAACTATCTAACGCAGTCGAAGAAATAATCTGTTTTTGCAATCTCTTTTGTCTCTTCATCCAACGCGTCTAGGACGGAGTTGGTGATCCACGTTAAAAGGTTGAGCGCACCTTCGTAGCCACTGATAGAATATCTATGTAAGTGGTGTCTATCAAAAATTGGGAAACCAATTCTTATCAAAGGAATTTTTGTATCTCTGTAAAGCTCTTTTCCATAAACGTTACCGATCATGAAATCTACTGGCTCTGTAAAGAGAAGGCTTCTTAAATGCCATAGATCTTTACCACCCCAGATGTGACACTCTTCTTTGAATGTGCATTTATCAAGAATCGCTTGCATCTCTTTTTCCCAGTTTTTACGTGGGGCATTGTGGCAAAGAACGTGTACAGGAATCGCTCCCATTTCAACCAAGAAAGAGACAACACCTAACAAGAAGTCAGGATCTCCCCAGATGGCGAATTTTTTACCGTGCATATACGGATAGCTGTCTTGCATCGCATCGACCAGTTGACCGCGAAGTTTTGTAAGCTCAGAAGGAACAGGCTTGCCTGTAAGCTCGCTTAGTTTCATAACAAACTCATCCGTGCCACCTAAGCCAATTGGATTACATGTAACGTAGTTTTGTTTCCAATCACCTTTGATCATCTTCGCAGTAGCCTGTGTAGAGTACTTTTGAAGAGAGATCGTCGTACCTGCGCCTCTTGCTGTTTTTGCAACGGCTAAAGGTGTACCGCCAGAAAAGAGTTTGTACTCGCCCGCTGGTGTGTTCCACTGATCTTCATGATCACCGATCATTACGATCTTGTCGCTGAACATAGAAGCGATTTTTTTCACTTCTTTCAAACTTCCAAGGTATGACTCAAAACCAGGGATGATGTTGATACGCTCATTATCTTTTTCAACTTCAACGCCCTCTTCAACCATGTTAAGCTCTTGAAGAATCGCGTTCATCATATTATCATAACCGGTGATGTGGCTACCAACAAAGGATGGTGTGTGTGCCGCTGGGATTGGTGTACCATCAAGTTCACCCTCAGCATCTTTGCGAGCACCGATAACAAATGCGTTCAAGTCATCACCGATAACTTCTGCCATACATGTGGTAGAAACGGCGATCATATCTGGTTTGTAAAGTGCTTTACAGTTACGTAAACCCTCTTTCATATTTGCCAAACCACCGAAAACCGCTGCACTTTCACTCATAGAGTCTGAAACACATGGTGTTGGCTCTTTAAAGTGACGTGTAAAGTAGCTTCTAAAGTAAGCCACACAACCGTGACTTCCATGAACATACGGCATGGTGTTTTCAAACCCAAGGGCAGCCATAACAGCGCCCAAAGGTTGACATGCTTTGGCTGGGTTAATCGTGATGTGCTCACGTGCTAAGTTTTTCTCACGGTATTCCCATGTCGTTGTCCACTTAGCAACTTCGATTACTTTTTCAGGGTTAGTTGAACCCGCACTGCTTTCAAATTGCTTTTTATTTTTAAAAACATCTTGATACTCTGGTTTTAAAAAGAGCTTCTGCCCATTTACTATGTTTTCTACGTCTTGCATTGTGCTCTCCTTAGTTAGATTCCCATGGTGCTTTGGTGTGAGCCCATACTGGGGAGTTCAACGCCAAATCCATGTCTTTTGCAAAAATTGCAAAGGCATCGTATCCATGATACGGACCACTATAATCCCAAGAGTGCATTTGTCTAAATGGTAAACCCATTTTTTGGAAAACGTACTTCTCTTTTACACCGCTGGCTACAAGATCAGGTTTAAGTCTTTTGACAAATTGCTCTAATTCGTACTCGTTTGTATCGTCATAGATCAAGGTTGAACCACTAAGCTCATCTTTGGTACGTTTATAGTCATCACCATGTCCGAACTCATAACCTGTACCGATAATTTTCATTCCCAAATCTTCGTAAGCACCGATAACGTGGCGAGGACGTAATCCACCGACATACAACATGACGGTTTTGCCTTCTAATTTAGGGCGATACTTTGCAATGACTTTATCAGTCATCTCAGTATATTTAGCGATAACCGCTTCAGTTTTAGCTTGAATTGTCTCATCAAAGAACGCTGCAATTTTGCGTAAACTCTCTGTTGTTTTACTTGGACCAAAGAAGTTATACTCCATCCAAGGCACACCAAATTCTTGCTCCATATGACGAACAACGTAGTTCATACTTCGGTAGCAGTGAAGAAGGTTAATTTTCGCTTTTGGAGCGATCGTTAACTCTTTATAGGTTGCATCACCACTCCATTGAGCAATAACACGAAGACCCATCTCTTCCAATAAAATTCTTGAACTCCAAGCATCTCCACCGATGTTATAATCGCCGATGATTGCGACATCATAAGGAGTTGATACAAAATCTTTTTTATAAGAGTTATCTGGAAGAACCTCGTCACGAATCATATCGTTCGCAATATGGTGACCCAAACTTTGTGAAACACCACGGAAGCCTTCACATGAAACCGCAACCGTAGGCTTGCCAGACTCTTTTTTATAACCTTTGGCTACTGCTTGAATATCATCCCCAATCAAACCGATGGGGCATTCACTTTGAATAGAAATACCATTATTCAGTGGGAAAAGCGCATCAATCTCTGCAAGAGCAGCTTTAAGCTTTTTATCGCCACCGAAGACAATGTCTTTTTCATTATAGTCGGTTGTGAAGTTCATCGTTACATAGGTATCAACACCTGTTGTTCCGATGTAATAGTTTCTTCTACCTGCGCGGCTATATTGACCACAACCAACCGGTCCATGAGAGATATGAATCATATCTTTCACTGGACCCCAAACAACACCTTTACTTCCAGCATAAGCACAACCACGTTGACTCATAACACCTGGAACGGTTTGTTTGTTACTCTTGGTTGAATCACAAGCACCTTTAACACCCTCTGGCATATCAACACCAAGATGTTTTTCTCTACTTTTTTTCGCCTTTTCAGGGTAAGCAGCAAGCACTTCCGCAATTGCGGCTTCTTGTTGGCTTAGCAATGTTTCTGTTGTCATGCTATTTTCCTTTCTATTTAAAAAGTACGCTTACGCGACTTTGACCCTGTAGAGAAGCATATCGTCAAGTTTTTTACAAACGTCTGCTGTTTTACCACCATCGACTGCTTTTGAAACTTCACTCATTTGGTACTTGTTGGTATAAAAAATCATTTTGTATTCACCTTCAATGTCTGATTTTTTATAGTAATCAGCCAATGCTGTGAAAAGAAATGTTCCCTTTTCAACTCTTAGGTCTTCTTGTTTGATACCATCACGGTTTTCACTGGTAAGGACTGCGTAACTGACATCTGAAAGATCGCCAACTTCTGCTGTGATTCTCTCTACGACTTGCTCATGACTAATTTTATTTCCCAAAGATGCTGGGAAGTGGTATCCGCAAATAAACATGGTGTGCTCCTTATTTCTATTTTAATTAAGCTGTTGCTTTTTTACCGATAGCATCTGCTTCGACTTCTTCTTCCAAACCAAACTCCATCAACAATGCCTCAAGATCATCCATCTCTAACGGTTTAGGGATCACTTTAAGATCATTTGCAATGATTTTACGAGCAAGCTCTTTGTACTCAAATGCTTGGTCTGTTTTATCTGCAAACTCAACAACGGTCATACGACGAAGTTCTGCACGTTGAACGTGGTTAGAACGAGGTACGAAGTGAATGAGTTGTGTTCCGATTTGCTCTGCCAAGTGTTTTGAAAGATCGTATTCACGGTCTGTCATACGTGCATTACAAATAAGACCAGCAAGTCTAACACCACCTGTGTTTGCGTATTTCAAAATACCTTTAGAAATGTTGTTAGCCGCATACATCGCCATCATCTCACCTGACATAACGATGTAGATCTCTTGTGCTTTACCTTCACGAATTGGCATCGCAAATCCACCACAAACAACGTCACCAAGTACGTCGTAAGAGACGAAATCTAAATCTTGGTCATAAGCACCCTCTTCCTCAAGGAAGTTAATCGCTGTAATAACACCACGACCTGCACAACCAACTCCTGGCTCTGGTCCACCTGACTCTGCACACATGATAAAACCTTCTGTAATATCTGTATTCGCAGGATCAAACTCAGCAGCACCTGGTTTACATACATCTTCAAGCTCTAGGTCTTCAACTGTACCTGCCTCTGAAGCTAGTTGCATAATGGTACATTGTGCTTTTTCATGCAAGATAAGACGTGTTGAATCAGCTTTTGGATCACATCCAACGATAAGAATTTTTTTACCGAAGTAGTGCGCCATTGCCGCAAGTGTATTTTGTGAAGTGGTTGATTTACCAATTCCGCCTTTGCCGTAAAAAGCAATTTGTCTGAGTTCAGCCATTTTGTTCTCCTTTGTGAGTTTATATTTCACCAGACACTTTTGCATATTGTGTTCCGTAGAAAAAAATACGCTTGAAAAAATAAAAAATATAAAGCAAAATATCTACATGTAAAGTATCAATATTCAAAGGTGGGTAGGAGGGTATAATCCATTGCTATAATATGAAAAGGAGAGCGTATGCAAACTTGGTTTGAAAACTATAAAACGATCATTATCTTTTTACACATTCTTTCGGCGGTTGTGTGGGTCGGCGGTATGATTGCGATTAAATTTGCCGTACATCCCGTGATTCAAACGATTGAGGAACCCAACATAAGGCTTGGAACTAACTTGCACATCGTCGGAAGATTGTTCAATCTTGTGATGCCTTTTATTGCACTCAGCCTCATCTGCGCGCTTATTATCATTAAAGGAGCTGGCTATGCAGGTGGATTTATTCATCTTAAAGAGGCAATTTGGACTATTATGAGTCTTAATTATATGTATATGTACATCCAACGCTCCAAAGCACAAACACTTTTTAACCGTGGTGATTTGGCAGGAGCCAAAGCAAAAATGCGACTGCTCCCTACAATTTTACTGCCTATCAATATTGTCTTGGGAGTTATCGCCATCTTCTTAGGGGTTATGCTCAGAGGTTAAGATATTTTTTTATAAAATACCTTGTTAAAAAATATACAAAGAAGCTACATGAGAACGGAAAGATTAAGACTAAGAGCATTAAACCAAGAAGATAGCAAAACCTTATATGAACTGATTTTTAGTGATAAAGATGTTATCAAATATACTTTTGGGAAAGATACTATTTCAGAGCAAAACATATATGAGTATGTAAAGCAGATAGGCTTAAAAGTTTTAGAAAACAATACTACAAAAGAAATAATAGGTTTAGCAGGTGTTCTGCCTTGTTCTTATTTGCAAGAAGATGACTATGAATTCGGTTTTATCTTAGCAAAAAAATTTTGGGGACTAGGATATGCAAGTGAAATTGGTAAAGCCCAAATAGAATCAATCAAAAATTCTTTCTTCAAAAACAGAGCTATTGCAACAGTTTATCCTGAAAACTTCGCATCTATAAAATGTATAGAAAAACTTGGGCTCAAATACGAAACAACTATTTTTACAGATAGAGGAGAGAGGCTAGTCTACCTATTGAATTTTAAGTAGCTTCTTTTTTTACTTCAATAAAATCATTAAGACTAAAGAGAGAAAAGAGGATAAGCCCCATTTTCGTCTTTATTCTCAAGACCTTTAGTCTCATAAATTGGCAAAAAGTTGAAAGTTTAGCCCCGACATCTAAAATTCAAGACCAGAATCCAATAGTTAATTAGGTAGCCTGACAACTAGCTCCATTTCAACTTGAAGGTCTGGCGCTGCCAGCGTCGCGACACCAACTCCAGTAACACAAGGTTGAGCCCCTTCAAAAGTTGCTAGAAACGATGGCATGAGTTCTTCCAATCGTTCGGGCGTAAGGTTGACCACATAAATACGTGCAATCACAACATCATGCGGCGTAGCGCCAACAGCATCTAATGCAGCCTTCGCGTTGAGCGAGACAATACTCATTTGTTCTGCTAACCCTTTAGGTACAGCCTGACCATCTGGCCGCCACGCAACTTGACCAGATATATAAGCCATACGCCCTGGCTCAACTATTGATATTTGAGAGTATCCCATTTCGCCAGCATTCGGTAATGTCGATGGATTAAGACGGACAATTGAATTCTTCATATTTTCTCCGAAGATAGGATGATCTTAAAATGAACATTATAGTATGAAACAGTCTGTTTCTTACTAAATCTATAACTTTAGAAGTTAATGGGGACAGGCTACTTTTCTTTACATGTAAAAGATTTATTGCTTAATTTCAATAAAGTAGCCTGTCCCTATTATCCATAATACAACGAGAAATCATTCAAAGATTTTTCCTCTTTGACTTTTGCGTTACCAAAGCGTCCTTACACCGCTCTTAACCCTGTTTTATTCGCTTTTGCCATTTTTTCGCCATTTTTTTTTGTCATATTGGAAACGCTAGAACACTTATATGTTGAATGGTATATAATCTCATTCTTAGAATAAAGGTTTTTAATGACACAAAATCCGCTGAGACATTTAAATATTCTATTTGTTGAAGATGAAGAGAACATACGCAGGCATATCGTCAACGCTCTAGGCTATATTGTCCATGAGATCAAAGAAGCCTCTAATGGACAAGAGGCATTAGAAATACTCAAAACGTTTTCTCCCGATATTATTATGACCGATCTTGAAATGCCAATCATGAACGGTGTGGAGTTAATTACGACGATTCGCAAAAAAGAGATTGACTCTTGCATTGTTGTTTTAACGGCATATACGAGCCAAGAGTATCTACTACCATTGATTAATATGCACATCGAACATTACGTTATTAAACCAATACGCTTTGAAAAGATGCTAGCGATTTTACAAGAATGTTGTGCGAAATTAGACAAATGTAGCGCTTGCCACGATTTACCTCAAGGGTATTACTACGATTGGAATCAGAAAATTTTGACGTATCAATCACGAAGTATTACACTCACCAAAAAAGAGATTTCATTTTTGGAACTTTTATTTCACAATAAACACCGTATTGTGACCTATGAAGAATTTCAAAGCTACGTTTGGGGCAATGCGGTTATGACCGACGATGCAATTCGTTCGATTGTAAGAAACCTGCGAAACAAGCCCCCCAAAGACATTATTGCCAATCTCTCGGGGATTGGATACAAGCTTGAATAGCATGTTCGTCAAAAGCCTTTTGTGCTTTGCTTTAGGACTGATACCTTCTTACATGTACACCGCCGAACCATACGAAACAGACGATGCGGCAAAGATGAGCCTTACGTATCGCGATCCAAATTCACATTTGCATGTCTATATTCCTTCTTTACCTTATGCGTATATTATGCGTTTAATCAACGGAACGCTGGTTAGACTGGATGATTCCAAGCGTGGTTGGGAGTATTTTATTGCCTATAAACATGAAAAACGAGATGAACTTACCTATGATTTTTGGCTACGAAACGACGTGAAGTTTCAAGACGGTACGCCCTTAAATGCCGATGCCGTCGTTGAAAATTTTAACCATTTCCTGCAAGGTGCTTTTACCTACACCGACATTCACCGCAAACTCAAATCCGTCGAAAAACTAGATGAGTACCGTATTCGCATCCATCTGAATGCACCCTACGGTATGCTTTTTCACGATCTCGCGCGCATCAATTTTTACACCAAAGAGTATTACCGACACCATCAATGGTCAAAAAGCATCACAGCCGAAAATACCGCCCTTGTAGGGCCTTTCGGTGCGGGACCGTATATCTTAACGCAAGGGTATGCAACGGGGTTAGCCCAAAGCGATACGGTTGTTTTAAAAGCCAATCCTTACTATTTCGAAAAATCGCAACCCTATATCCAAACCTTAACGATTCACACGCGTATGCCCATCGATCGCGTGATCGACGCACTGAGCAATAAGGAAGGTCAAATCGACATTGCCTTTATCCCGCTGAATAAAAAAACCGAGATCGTCAATTCCAAATACGCAAAACTTTACACACTTCCTTCGACGACGACGCTGAGTTTTCATATGAATCTGATGAACCCCCAAACGCCTTTGCACGATCTTCGTATACGCCAAGCGCTTAACGAAGCTTTGAACCAAGAAAACCTCGTTAAGTTTGCGTACAAAGGCGAAGGCGTTCTCTCCCCTTTTCCGATCTCGGCCAATATGCACGCCACCAAAGCCCTTTCGCAAGCGTATATCCAACATCCGCCCGCGCGAATGAGCGACGAGGAGATCGCACGCATTTTAAACGGCGTTCATCTCAAAGTCGTCACACAAGACCGTTTTGTCTCGATCTGTAAAGGGATCGAATACCAACTTAAACGTTTCGGCGTCACTTTGAGCTACGATATTACGAGCGATGAAAAATACGTTTTCAAACAACTCTTAACCAATCGAGAACATCGGTACGATTGGGACTTGTTATTATGGGGGAACGAAGATTGGTACGGGCATCCTTGGTCGAGTCTCTTTACCCTTTATACGCCCAACCAATGGTGCGCCATCGACAAAGACGACACACTTGATACTTACATGAAAACACTTTTTACGCTCGAAAATAGCGATTCTCGTTTTTTACCCTTGATGGATACTATTTTGAAACATGTGTATGAAAAAGCTTACATGTTAAGCATTCCTTCTCCCAATATGGTCATCGGCATCAATAAAGAAGTCGATTTTACCCCTTCAAGCGTAGCGATTATGCGTCTATGGGAAGCCAAACTCACACCCTATCATTGGTCGATTCGCTCGTCACCTCTACCTCAAGAGCGTTTACGTTACCGTTTACCGACAAAGGTCTTACCCGATGAATAACCTCAGCATCCGCACCAAATTTCTCATTTTGGGCATTATCGCATTTGTGTCGCTTTTATCGCTAGCACTTCTTTCGATGAATATTAATCAGCGAGGCTTTGCGAACCTTCATCATGTCTTTACCGATTTCAAAAAAGTGCAAAACCTGCAAAGCAACTACATCGAACCGCTTTTTATATTGCGCGAAACGATGCTTACACTGGTAATGTCGCCTAACGATGATTATAAAAAACGCGCAGATCAAAAACTTATGCCCATTTTGGGCAAACTAGAAACAATGATTGAGCAGGCACCTGAACCAATAGCAGAACAATGGAAGCGTTATAAAGAACTTTTGCTTACAACGCGATCCTATGCACTGCAAAGTTTCGACGAAGGCTCGTTTATGAATGCTGTTTCAGAAGAAAGAGACGCTTTTTATACTCTGATTGATTCTCTTAAAGAATTGCAGGAAGAACGTTTGGAAGACTCTCAATCAACTTTCACGTATGCCGAAAAAAATGTGATTCAAAGCCATTATTACTTGATTGCTGGGTTCTTTTTAATTGCCGTTATTAGCTTTTTATTCGACTCGGTTATCGTAAAACAAATCGTTGAGTCGATCGAAAAAGTTCAACACGGATTGCAACAGTTTTTTACCTATTTAAAAAATCCAGCAAAAACGGACGAACAGGTTTTTATTAAACTTGATCATAACGATGAACTTGGGAAGATGGCAAAAACGATCAACCAACATGTCGCAGGCGTACAAGAAACGCTCAACCAAGACCGATTATTAATTCAAGAAGCGACACAAACTGTTAGCCATCTCAAAGAGGGGAAATTCGGTCAACGCTTAAGTTTAAGTTCAAACTATCACGAACTCAACGCCCTTAAAGACGTGATGAATGAAATGATTGACAGTTTAGAACAAAAAATACAAGAGGAGATCAAGCAAAGAAGCGATCAAGAAAAACTTTTAGTCCAACAATCTAAACTTGCCGCTATGGGAAACATGCTTGGCAATATTGCCCATCAGTGGCGCCAACCTATTAGTGAAATTAACGCCATTTTGATGGAAGTCGAGGCCATCGCGCGTTACGATACGTTAAGCCAAGAAGATCTCTTTAAATTCATCCATACTTGCTGCGATGTAACCGAACACATGTCTAATACGATTTATGACTTTCAAAACTTCTTTCAACCCTCTAAAAACAAAGAAAGTTTCAGTGTCATGGAAGCATGCAATAACGCCATATCCATCATCAATGCTTCACTCAAATACCATAATATCACGCTTGCCTACGATTATGCCGCCAAAGACAGCCTTATTATAGGTTATCCCAACGAATTTGCCCATGCCGTTTTAAATATATTATCCAATGCAAAAGACGTCTTGATTGAGCGACGTGTTTTAGAACCCTCCATTCGCATCAATATCAAAACAGGAAAGCAGTTTACGATTATCCGCATCGAAGATAATGGCGGTGGTATCGCACCTGAAAATATTGAGCGTATTTTTGAGCCTTATTTTACGACCAAGCACGCCAAACAAGGCACAGGAATTGGACTTTATATGACCAAAGCAATTATCGAAAACAACATGCAAGGCTATGTTAACGTTGAAAATACCGATAAAGGAGCACTTTTTTCCATTAAACTGCATTTACCGCTTTAAACGCCATTTTTTCGCCATTTTTTTTCCATTAAATCTACTTTTTAATCCTTTATACTCTTCTTTAGTTTTAAAACATTTCAGCCATTACGGAGGTATTTTATGTGGAAACAAGTCACGGGCATTGTCTTAACATCATGCGCGCTTTTTGCAAACGAAGTCGTTTATTCCGTTAAAGAAAAGCCCGTCTATTTAGATGCAATATCTGGAAAAGTCGTGGGAAAACTCCTACCAACCAATGCAATCGAAATTCTTTCGCAAGAGGGCGATAGAATCAAATTTAAGATCACAGGTTATCAAAATAAAAACACGCCCAACGTGATTTATTTTACGGATAAAGCACGTATTTTCTCTTTAGCTTTTGCCAAAAACATCATACCTGTAACGAAAATTGTGGAAAGTAAAGATCAATGGAATATCGTTACCACGGAAGCGTATACGACACAAGGTGATTATGAAAAGAGTGTCGAGCCGATGATGGAGAGAGCCTCTAAACTCTATTCGGACAATTGCTCCATGTGCCATACGCTTAATGCCGTCGATCACTTTACTGCCAATCAGTGGCCATCAACGTTTCGCTCGATGCTAGATCGAACGCCGATTCAGAAAGATGATGTGTGGTTAGTGACTCAGTATTTGCAAAAAAATGCCAGCGATATGAAAAAGTAAGAGGAGAACATTATGCAAGAAACAATCAATCGAAGAGGATTTTTAAAAATCGGTGCCACATTAGCGTCCGTTCCTGTTTTTTCGCAGTTGTCGGGTACGTATTCGCTTTTTGCGAAAGAACCTAGTGATGTGCTCAAAAATGGCGAAGTTATTACAGGAACACACTGGGGTGTTTTAAAAGTAACGTTAAAAGACGGAAAGGTCATTGATTCCAAACCATTTTTTAACACAAGTAAAATCCCCAACTCTCTGCAAGGTAACACCGCCGATATGATCTATAAATCTCGCATCAAATATCCGATGGTGCGTAAAAGTTACCTTGAGAACCCAGACGATCCAAAACCAGCCCTTAGAGGTAGCGAAGAATTTGTACGCGTCAGTTATGAAGATGCTATCAAACTCGTTGCACGCGAACTCAAAAAAACACGTACCCAAAAAGGTCCTGCAAGCGTTTTTGCGGGAAGTTACGGCTGGAAAAGTGTCGGGAACGTTCACAACTCTAGAATATTACTGCATCGCTTTATGAACTTAAGCGGTGGCTTTACGGGCAGTTTAGGGGACTACTCCACGGGGGCTAGTCAAATTATTATGCCTCATGTTATCGGTAGTATCGGTGTCTATGAGCAACAAACTAGCTGGCCTGTGATCTTAGAGCACTCCAACGTCGTTGTTCTTTGGGGAGCAAATCCCATCAGCACGTTAAAAATTTCATGGCAAGTTGACGACGCGCAAGCATTTGCATATCTGGAAAAACTTAAAGCTAGTGGTAAAAAACTGATTATTATCGATCCAAGACGTTCAGAGACCATTCATTATTTTGATAAAGCCAGATGGATTTCACCGCTTCCCAATACCGATGTAGCGATGATGCTCGGTATGGCAAACTACCTGTACAAAAAAAGGAAATATGACAAAGAGTTCCTCGAAACCTACACGGTCGGATTTGATCGCTTTAGCGCATATCTATTAGGAAAAACCGATGGCATCGACAAAACGACGGCATGGGCGAGCAGCATCTGCCGCATCGATGAAAAAACGATTCAAGAATTAGCAGAACTCTTTTTTGACAACCGAACGTTTATAATGAGCGGTTGGGGTATACAACGCGCACACCACGGAGAACAACCGCACTGGATGCTTGTCACCTTAGCATCAATGCTTGGTCAAATCGGACTTCAAGGCGGTGGTTTTTCACTAGGACATCACTACAGCGGAGCAGGTGTACCGACACGCAAAGGTGCAACGATCGGCGGTATCAATGCGGCAAGTTTAGGTTATTTTGACGAAAACGGTAAATTTATCGGCACGAAAAGTAGCGGAAACGACGCAGCTAGTACAGGGGAGAGTTGGAAACTAAAAGTTTCTGCCTCATCGTTTCCTGTTGCTAGAATTGCTGATGCATTGTTACATCCGGGAAAAACGATACACCATAACGGAAAGATGATTACCTATCCCGACATCGACTTTATCTATTGGGTCGGAGGCAATCCTTTTTCACACCATCAAAATACCAATGAGCTTGTCAAAGCGTGGAAAAAACCTCGTACGATCGTTATGAATTCGATTTACTGGACACCAAGCGCAAAAATGGCAGATATTGTTTTCCCTGCAACTTCCCAATATGAGAGAAACGATATTGCGATGATCGGCGATTACTCTAAACACGGTATCTCACCGATGAAACAGTTAGTTGAAAAACAATTTGAAGCCAAAGATGACTATCAAATTTTCAGCGATTTATGTTTGGCATATGCGGGTAAAGAGCTTTTTAATGCTTACACCGAAAATGGCAAAAAAGAGATGGATTGGATCGAAGAGTATTATAACGTCGCTTACAACACGATCTTAAAAACGCCACAGCTTGTGACGGATATGAAACCATTTAAAGGATTTTGGAGCGAAAATAAGCCCGTTGTTTTTAACAGTAGCATGGAAAACGAAAGCTTCGTGAAGTTTAAAGATTTTAGGGACGATCCGATCTTGCAACCACTTGGTACACCATCAGGCTTGATTGAAATTTACTCTGATACGATCGCGAAAATGAACTATGACGATTGTAGGGCGTATCCAAGTTGGTTTGAGCCGATTGAATGGCTGGGAATGAAACAAAAACCAGCAGAATTTCATATGTTAAGCCCGCATCCATACGATCGTCTGCATTCACAGCAAAATCAAACACGTTTGCGTGACACGTATGCGGTTGCCAATCATGAGCCGATTTATATCAACCCCAAAGATGCGGCTAAAAAACAGATCAAAAACGGTGATACGGTGCGTGTTTTCAATGCAAGAGGCGAAATTTTAACAGGTGCTGTCGTAACAGACGATGTGATCGAAGGCGTCATTTGTATTTATGAAGGTGTATGGTACGATCCTGAAAAACCAGGTGCGGTAGGAAGCATCTGCAAAAACGGCAGTCCAAATCTTTTAACGATTGATATTCCAACGTCCAAACTGGCAAATGGAAATATTTCGCATACCGCATTGGTCAATATCGAAAAATACACGGGGAAAACACTTCCTCTGACTGCATTCTCCGCTCCTAAAGGAGCCTAAGCCTCCTCGCTCTCTTTGTCTTTCAAAGAGAGC
Organism: Sulfurospirillum multivorans DSM 12446; assembly: GCF_000568815.1. NCBI lineage: Bacteria > Pseudomonadati > Campylobacterota > Epsilonproteobacteria > Campylobacterales > Sulfurospirillaceae > Sulfurospirillum > Sulfurospirillum multivorans. The sequence continues at coordinate 1,240,286 of NZ_CP007201.1, read as the reverse complement.
GCTTCTTTTCTTTACATGTAAAAGAGTTATCCATTAAAGTAGCCTGTCACCTTTTTCTCTTTGCATAGTGTGTTTCGTAGGAGCACTCTTTTGAAAAAAAATTCAATAAAAAGCACAATATCTATATGGCAAATTGACTTTGAATCAATTTTCATCTAAGATAGTTTAAATAATTAATTGTATATTTTTATATACAAATAATAATAAAAAGGGGCATACGATGATATTTAAGTCGATTCAAACTAAGATTGTTTTGATAGCTGGGCTTTGCCTGATTTCAGCAGTTATCCTATTGGTGGGTTACGGGTTGTATTCATCTAAAAGCACACAAGATGTCGTTTCCTCGGAAGTTTCCTCTTTGTTAACTGAGCTCAACATGGAGAGACTGCAAAATTTAGCCGGCGAGCAAAGTGGTACCATTCAGGCTGAATTGGCGTTGGCTTTGGATGCTGCACGTACCATGGCTAACACCTTTGAAGTGAGTAAATTTAAACCTAAAGATGGGAAAGGTGCTCTGGACATTGGCCGCGATCAGCTCAATGCTATACTTCTTAATGTATTAAAACGTAACACAAGCTTTAATGGTACCTACTCTTGTTGGGAGCCAAATGCAATCGATGGGGCTGATGAGAACTTCCGTGTAAACAAAGACGGTAACAATCCAACTACCGGGCGCTTTACCCCCCTATTGGACACGTGATGATAAAGGCAACATTGCCGTTCAACCTTTGGTAGAGTATGACACCTACGACAAACATCCTAACGGTGTTCTTAAAGGAGGATGGTATATCACCCCACGTGAGCAGAATAAAGAAAGCGTGCTTGGACCTTTGCCGTATATCGTACAAGGTAAGCAAGTATTCCTCGCAACGATGTCTGTGCCAATTAATGTCAATGGTAAATTCTATGGTGTTGCAGGGGCGGATTATAACTTAGATTTTGTTCAGAAAATTGCCAAAAAAGTTGATGCAGAATTGTTTGAAGCTCATGGACAGGTATCTATCATTGCAGACAATGGTCTGTTGGTAGCCCAAAGCGAGAATCCTAATATGATCGGGGGTCATTTTAAACAAGTGATACCTAAAGGGTGGGAAAAGATTTATGAAGCTATTCAAGCAGGTAAAGCGTTAGTTCGTATCAACGATGATAGTGGAATGATAGAAGCGGTTGCGCCAATCAAGCTTGGAGCGACGGGTAAACCTTGGGCTGTTCTGATTCAAGTACCACGAGAAATTATATTGGCTAAAGCGTTGGTGCTTGATAAAGATATGAGCGATCGACTTTACCATAATGCTTTATTGCAAATTGTCGTTGGTGTTATCGTTGCTTTACTGGCTATTATTGCAATCTATTTTCTTACCACCAGTATGATTGCCAAACCTCTTTTAAACCTTAAAGAAACTGCCCATGATTTGGCAACGGGTGATGGTGATTTAACCAAAAAATTAGCCATTAAAAATCAAGATGAAATTGGTGATGCTTCCCATGAGATTAACCAATTTATCGATAAAGTTCACTCAACCATCAAATTAGCAAAAGACACCAGTTCTGAAAATGCATCGATTGCGCATGAGCTCTCTGCGACAACCCTGCAAGTGGGCAAACGCGTGGAAGACTCTTCAAGCATCATTTCTCAAGCCACACACATGTCAAGCGAGACCAAACAAGAAATTGTCGCTTCCGTCAATGAAGCAAAAGCTTCAAAAGAAGAGATTGTTAAAGCAAATAATGAACTCCAAAGTGCTCGTAAGTTCCTTCAAAAACTAGGACAGCGTGTTCAAGAGAGCGCGCAAACAGAGCAAGAACTTGCACAAAAAATCCAACAACTTAACTCTGATGCCGACCAAGTTAAAAATGTTCTTACCGTCATCGGCGATATTGCTGATCAAACAAACCTTCTAGCACTCAATGCTGCTATCGAAGCTGCACGTGCGGGAGAGCATGGAAGAGGCTTTGCAGTCGTTGCCGATGAAGTACGCACCTTAGCAGAGCGCACCCAAAAAAGTTTGGTTGAAATCAACGCAACCATTAATGTCATTGTTCAAGCTATCACGGACAGCTCAGAGAGAATGAATGTTAATTCAGCACAAATCCAAGAATTAAACACACTTGCGGGGGATGTGGAAAGCAAACTGGATAACACTGTTTCTATGATGAATGTTGCAACTAAACTCAATGAAAAAACGGTCAATGACTACATTCAAACAGGTGAAAAAATCGATACCATTGTTTCCAAAATCGAAGAAATCAATACGTTAGCAACGCAAAATACCAGAAGTGTGGAAGAAATCGCAGGGGCGAGTGAGCACCTCAATGAACTCACCACACAACTCAACGCCATCCTCAATAAATTTAGAACATAAGTTAAAGCCCTATTTTAGGGCTTTAATCACTTGATTTTCGTGCCACGTAATCCATCAGTTTTGTTGAAAAAAAGCGTTTGAGCCATGTGCCATTCAGCACTGGCTACTTTTTAAATTTTTCACTTTACATGTAAAGATTTTATTGCTTAATTTCATTAAAGTAGCCTGTCACCTTTTTGCTTTCCAAATTCTTCCCAGTTTCGTGGTGGAAGCAGTTGCTTTATCATCTTGATTCCTCATATAATTTTATTCAGTAAATAAAGAAATAAAGGGAAGGATAAAGAAAATAGGCTACTTTAATATATCTCTTCATCACTTAGAATTCAATCGTTCTTGTGTTTCTTTTGTATATATAACTAATGAACTACCAGGAGAGTCATTATTTACAGAAAATTGACTCATTGCAGTCAATAAAATTTCTTTTTTGAAAGCTATATGAATAGCATCAGCAGTCCCATCGTTAATTCTTTTTGTTAAAGCATCAGGCCATCTATTTGAAAGCTCTTTTGGTTTGTAAATTGTTTCATAGTCAGTATATACACATATTAGTGGGATTTTGTATTTATCAACCGCTTGTTCAATCTCATAAGATAACATGCTGCCAGATTTCCTCGTGTCAGCACTCAAGATGACAAGACAATTTTTGGATGCAGCTAAACGTTCCCTTATCCTGCTTTCTAGTGTACTACGAAGGCTTGCATCTCTAACCGCTGCAGTTTTATCATGACTATTAACAAACTTAAAATCGATATTTTTATTTGCACTCCAAGCCTGTATCGTAGCATAATACTTGAAATCAGATTCTGTAGGATTAGTCTTTCCAAGACCATCAAATGCTATGTACGTTCCGGTTCTATTTGCCATAATATTTACTCCTATTAATAGTTTCCAAATCAATTCCTTTAAAATATAAACTCAGCTTTTATAAATTTCAAAGCCCATTCTCTGCTGCTTTTATATCTAATAGATTTATAGAGTTTATTTTATCTTCGTGTATTATGATGCTTAACTTTGCCGGGTATTTGAATCGCATTTCACTTATTCTGAATGTCCAAAGCATGATTTTCAAGAGATTTTCATCACTAATATTTTTATGTTCTTTTATTCGGGTTATTCCTGATCCAAATATAGGTACGGACACATCCTTCTGTGAATACACTCTATTTACATTATCCCAGAAGTTTATCAAAAAACCTAAATATTCTGGCATAGTAAGATTTGCTTGATTTTTGCTATCAAATTTTGAAAAAGCAACCAAAAGATAATCATCCAAAATACAAACTGTTCCAAGTTTGTATTTCTTTGACTTTCCCAATCTAGATACGTTACTATCAATTAAGTTTTCTTCATCAAATTGGTAGCTATCTATTAAATGGTTTAATTCATCCAATGACTTATTTGAATACTTATCTATGAAAATGCCGTTTAGAGATTTTTTTGAAATAATTTTGTCATCTACTTGAGTGTCAAAATATTCATTAAAAGCAATAGCTTTAAGTCCTGACTGTTTAAAAATATCTCCTGTTTTTATTACAACTTTACTTCCTTCTATGAGAAGATTTACATTTTTTAGTTTGTTGTCCCACCACCACAAGCCTAGATACAAACAAACAAAAATAAATGCGACTACCAGTCCTGTACACGTTTTATATTGTTTTGGTATATCAACAAAAATGAAAATTATTGTGAAAAATGCAGATATTATTGAAACCTTCTCTAAAAAGTCTTTGAAAACCATTCTATCGGATATTTTAACCTTCACACTAATTACCTTTTATTTAGATTTATTGAACTAGTTTTCAAGGCTTTAGACTTTACAACTTTAAGCCAATTCAACCAAAACTCCAACACCCGTCAAAAATAATATCGCTTTCATCTTTAAAAGCAAGCTATATCTTTTCAATATTCTTACATGTAAAAGCGTTTTTGCCTACTTATTGCACACATGCCTAAGAAACCTTTTGGTACAATTTCATCACTATTTTTTTTGGAGTCTGTAATGAGCAGTATTGTTTTTCTAAACGGAGATTTTTGTAAAGAGGAAGATGCCAAAGTATCGATTTTTGATCGTGGGTATCTTTTTGGTGATGGCATCTACGAAGTTGTACCTGTTATTAATGGCAAAGTGATTGATAAAGAGCCTTTTTTTGAGCGTTTTGATGCAAGCATGAATAAAATTGCTCTCAAAGCGCCTTTTTGTAAAGCGGAGATTATTACGATTTTAGATACCTTGATTGCTAAAAATGAGATCGTTGAAGGTGGCATTTACATGCAAGTGACACGTGGTGTCGCACCTCGTGAGTTCTATTTTCCTGAAAATACCCCAACCACGTTTATGGCATTTACCTTTAAAAAAGAGATCATTAACCATCCTCTCGCTGAAAAAGGCATCAAAGTTGTGAGTTGTGCGGACATTAGATGGAAAAGACGTGACATCAAGTCTATTTCGCTCTTGGGTCAAGTTTTAGCCAAAGAAGAAGTCCACCAAAAAGGTGCCTTTGAGGGTTGGATGGTTGAAGATGGTTTTGTGACTGAGGGAACTTCTTCGGCTGCATTTATCGTGAAAGATGGCGTGATTATCACGCGTCCGCTTTCCAATGCGATTTTGCCAAGTATTCGTCGCAAACTCTTAATGGAATACACCAAAGAGAACAACATCAAAGTCGAAGAGCGTCTTTTCACCATTGAAGAAGCGTTAAACGCAGATGAAGCGTTTATGGCAAGTGCAACGGTTTTTGTTCTTCCAATTATTGAGATTGATGGTAAGCCTATCGGCAGTGGAAAACCTGGCGAAATGGTTAAAAAACTTCGCGCACTTTACGTCGAAGCTGCCCTTAAAGAGGCGAATGCCTAAACGATTCAGAGGCTTTACATGTAAAGCCTCTTCTCCTCTAACTTAAAATTTATATCCCACACTGACAATAGATGCAATTTGCTCTTTATCGTAGAAGTCATGATTGGCATCTTCTTGCGTTGCTTTAAGCGCAAGCGATACATAGGTATTCTTGCCAAAGTCCATTGGATTGTCCAGCTTTAGAGCAACGGTTGCACTGACAATCGTTGCATCTATCTTTTTACCCAGTATTGGATTGGTTGCGTCATACTCTTTTGCACCGACACCCAACGCTGTAAAAAACGAAAGATTTGTAAAGAATGTATCTTGATAGCCGACTTCTGCCATGTATTTATCGTAAGCACTGGCTTTACCATCGGCATCGTATTTTTCATACTCCAAACCAAGAAGATAATTTTTATAACTGTTTTTTGCTGAGAGAATATGACGTGTTGCATCTCTTTTGAGTGTTGAAGGAAGCGCATCATTGTCATAATCCACGGTGGTGACTTGATATTCAAGTGCCAATTTATAGGCATCTGCCTTGAACGTATAGCCTACATAACCACCCATTTCTGAGACATCGGTTTTGCTCCTGTTTTGATTGAGAAGGTAGGGATTGGACCACTCTTCTTCTGCAAAAGGTTTGATGACAAAACCAAAATTCAGGTTATCGATAGTCGAACCAACGCGTACATCACCTTTTTTACTGTCGAGATAAAACGCAATGGCATTATCGTAATGATAGGTGTAATTAAACGCACCATAAGGAATTCCTCTTGTATCACTATCCGATTCCCCATAATTCGAGATGGTCGATTTTGAGTCTGTTGAAAAATTATTTTTTTCACTTAAAAAGCCACCACCAATCTCAATATAATTCTCTTGCGCAAAGAGATTAGCTCCCATTAAACATGCAACACTTAAACCAAATGCAAACGATTTCACGTTTTTCCTTTAAAATGTTTCTAAATATAATAATGATTTATATTTGGGGGAATGTTAATCTTCTTTCGTTAATGACTGGTAAACGCAGATAAAGAGCGCTTTACATGTAAAGCCTCTTTTCGACTTTAACGCATCTGATTTATCATCTCTATCGTGAGGAGATCAAGGGTATTTCCGCGCTCGTGTAACTTTTCGATTAGGCTTTTTTTACGCTCATCGGTGAGGTTTTGCCCTGCTTTAAATTTGAGGGAGATCGATTCTGGATTTAAGCGAAAAAGCCCTGTTTGCTCTATCATTTTTGTATAAATGGGATTGCTCGCTTCGATGGCATCGTAACCACCTTCGGGTTGAAGCTTTTGCATGAGTGCGGTGAGCATCAAGCATTTTAGATCAGCATTGCTCACGATTTCAATCAACCCTGTGACATGCGCTGAGATAAAAAATTGCGTCGCTGGAGAAGCGGAGCGCGTGTTGCTAAAATAAGAAGGAATCAGGGAAAGTGGCTTCACTACGCTGAAACTCGCCTTTGGATTTTTAGCGATCAGCTCCATTTTTCGCCCTTCCTTGGAGCCATGAAAACAGAGGCTTTTCTCATACCAGACAAAATTGAGAGGTACGGCATAAGGCATATGATCATCCATCAAACTGAGTGTTCCGTATTCACACTCAGCCAATAGCGCTTCAATATATTTGGTATCCTTCACTTCAAATTCAGCTCTTCGCATCATTACTCCTACGTTGTTTGGATAAAATCTTTAATCTCGATTTTCATCACCGCTCTTGCCCACGGGAAATTCGCTTTCATGTGGTCGCATTCGTCGCCCTCATACACAATCGTTGCATTTCCATTGAGTAAAAACCCAGCACCCTCACCGTGCAAACCCTCTACCTCTTTGCTTCCAACCGTTACCAAAACCCTATTGTCGTTTGCCAAAGCCTCTTCCATCGTGTTCATTCCTGCTACGGGAAGCATGAAATAATCGTCGTTGAGTGTCACGTACGAATGCCAGGTGTTGACAACATGCGGGAAGTTTTTCCCTTGCGCGACAATGGCAACCGCTCCCTCTTTTTGCATCACCGATTTTAATTTTTCTGAGATCATTTTCGCCTCCAATGCGTTTGTTTAAATTTTAATATTGTGATATTATAATCTCAATCTGTACTCAATACAAGAGCCAGTTAATGAAATATTTAAGAGGTCAGTTATGTATATCCTCGATAAAGAAGCCACAAAACCACTCTACATACAGTTCTACGATGCCATGAAAGAGGAGATTTTAAACTCCCTCTCTTTGGGAGCGAAACTTCCCTCGGTGCGAAAAGTGGCGATGGAGTACACCATCAGCAAAAATACCGTTGAGCTAGCATACAAACAACTTTATGCGGAAGGCTACATTGAGAGTATCCCTAAAAGTGGCTATTTTGTTGCCGATACGTTTCGCGAATATGGCACACTCACTTTAACGACACCTCTGAATATATCTGAAACAAAGCCTCAGATTCGGTATGATTTTTTTCCCGCTCGGTTGACGCATGATGCGTTCCCTTTGAAACTGTGGCAACGTCTTTTTATCAAAGCGATGAAAGAGAGTTTGGATTTTGGGGCGTACGGTGACATTCAAGGCGAACAGGGACTTAGAGCTGAAATTGCACAGTACCTTATCACATCCCGCGGTGTCAACTGTGACGCAGCGCAAATCGTTGTTTGCGGTGGATTTACAGACTCCATGAACCGTCTTGCCGCACTCTTTAAAGAGCACTTTCAACGAATCGCCATTGAGCATCCTGGGTATCCTGCTACGGGCAAGGTCTTTGAAGATTATGGCTATGACCTTGTTCCCATTGAAGTCGATCACAACGGCTTAAACATCGACCAACTAGAAGCAACAAAAGCCAAACTGGTGTACATTACCCCCTCACACCAGTACCCAACAGGGGTTACAATGCCTATTCATAACCGTATGAAATTGTTAGATTGGGCAAAACGCATTCAGGGTGTTATTATCGAAGATGATTACGACAGTGAGCTTAGGTACCAAAACCGCCCTATTCCTTCGCTTCAAGGACTGGATCACGATGAGAGTGTCATCTATGTTGGAACCTTTTCCAAGTCGCTTTCTCCCGCACTTCGTGTGAGCTACATCGTGCTTCCGCATCGCTATTTAAACGCGTACACGAAAGTATGTCAGATGCGCCATCAACGCTGCCCTGTCTCACTGTGCATTCAAAAAACCTTGGAACTGTTTATGAAAGGTGGTCATTGGGAGCGACACTTGCGCAAAATCCGCACCCTGAACCGAAAGAAACACGACCTGATGAAAGAGCGACTCAAAAGCACGTTAGGACCTATGATAGAGATCATCAGTGAAGGTGGTGGGCTTGCTATTTTGATACGCCCAACCCTCACGATTGATCTGCAAACATTAAAAGCCAATGCTCTCAAACAAGGTATCAAACTTTACTGTGCGAGTGATCTTTACGGTGAGACGTGGGAGGCGATTCGCATGGGCTTTGGAGGGCTCTCGGAGAGAGAGATCGAAGAAGCGATAGAGCTTCTTCAAACAATATGGCTAAAAACCCTTGAAGCTTAGTAATGCTTTATCGTGTAATTTTTTATGTTTACATGTAAAATACAACGCCTTTGTCACGATAATAATGTACAATGATAAGAAAAAAAGAGGCAACATGCTTTCACTGGCTAAAAACATGCAGCATTTTGTGGATCTTATTGTTGAGAAATCTCCCTCGCTAGATGAGGAGGAGCTCTCACGGCTCAACCATTACATATGGATTGCGTTTTTGATGATTCCTGTTTCTCTTTTTGCCTGTGTTTACAATGCGTATAGTGCCAATTATATATTGGCTTTTTTGATCATGCTTTTTGCCTCTTACACGATCGGCTCGCTTTTTCTTATCTCTAAAATTAAAAAAACGTACCTACTGTACCACGGAGCCAATTTTCTGTATGCGATTCTCATGCTTTACGTTGTTTCGCATCTTGATAGTGAAAATTCCCGCATCCTTTGGACCTATATTTATCCTATTAGTGTTATCTTTTTATTTGGAAATCGTCTGGGCTTTTTGTACAGTTATCTCTTTTTGGGCATGATCACCGGGCTTTTTCTGTTTGTTCCACAGATTCACACCGTCTATAGCATTCCGTTTCAAATTCGTTTTGCCATTACGTATATGATCGTTGCGTTTATCAGCAGTTGGGTGGAGTACCACCGTGCACGGTATCAAAAAGAGTCTTTGCAGACGCATTACGCTCTTTTTTTAGAGCAAGCACTGCTCAAAGAGGAGATCGAGCGACGTCGTGTGCTTGAAAAAGAGCTTCAACACCTAGCCCAAACTGACACACTTACTTCGCTGTACAACCGTGGCTATTTCTTGGAATTGGCAGAAAAAGAGCTTCAGCGTGCGATGCGTTATGACGCTTCGCTCTGTTTTGCAGTCATGGATATTGATAATTTTAAACGCATCAATGACACACTGGGTCATCCTGTGGGAGATACCGTGCTTCAAGCGTTAGCGCAGCATTGTAAACAGAGTTTGCGCGAGACGGACTTGATCGCACGTTTGGGTGGTGAAGAGTTTGCGTTTGTACTCTTACATGTAAACGAAGAACACGCTAGAGCGAAGATGGAAAAACTCAAAGACGAGCTGAGTCAACTGAGTGTTCCCTACGATGGAGGGCTTACTCTCAACTTTACCGTCAGCATTGGATTAGCAATGCTAAGCGAGCGCATTAAAAGGCTCGATGAGCTCTACATCCAAGCCGATGAAAAGCTTTACCTTGCTAAAAATGAGGGGCGTAACTGTGTTCGTTAACTACTTGGAAGATTTTTTGGCAAGATTCTCTTTTTTGCTCGCACCGTTCATATCCATACCGTAACGGTTATACCCACCAATGAAGATTTTCTGAGCAGGATCAAAACTCTCGGAGCACGCCTCTTTGTCGTATTTTGCAACAAATTTTTTGCTTCCTTCTTCCACACTTAAGTAGTACTCAACGCCTTTGTCGACCATCGCAATTTTGGAAAAATCTTTACACTGCCTTTTAAGATCATCGGGCAGTGTGTGGTATGTGTTGAGTTCTGCTAAAATTTGTTTGTACTGGGTTGTGGTCGATTGGAAAAAGACTTTGTTTTGCATCGCATAGACTTTGGTGACGACCAAAGAGAGATCTTTATGTTTGAAGGTCTGAGGAAGGTTGTTGGCTAAATTTTGCGCCATAAATGAAGCGTACATCTCTGGTGTGATATTAAAAGGGAGCGCCATTTTTGGGCTTTCAGCATAAGCTAATACGCCTATGAACACTGCCATAATCCACCATGCTTTTTTAAGCGTTTTCATTTCGAAAAGATCCTTCTAACGATTTTCCGTATTGTAACTCATTTTAATGAATCAATCATCAACAAGACTCTTTTTTTCTTGAAAATAGATAAAAAATCCAAGCCCGACAAACACCAAACTCATCCCAGCCCACGCTTGCGCGTTGGGCAGTGCGGCGCCTAAGAAGAGCATCTCCCCTAAGAGCGCAAAGATCACTTCACTTGCTTGAGTCGCATCCACAGCGGCGAGTTCGCTGGACTTGTGTGCCTGATGTCGTGCCAATAAAAAGAGCGTGGTTGCCACCACTCCTGCGAGCAGTGCGACCAACGAGGTGTTAAGCACTTGCCCCATCGAAGGCATCGGTGGATTGATAAATGCCACTAAAACAACCCAAAATGGGAGTGAGCCTAAGCAGAGCAAAAAGACTTTGTTAAACGCATTTTCCAGTAAGGGTGAGTCGATCTTGGGGAAAAGTTTATGCCCGTGTTTTGACTCCCAGACGAGTTGATTGCCAAAAGGATAACAAAATGCGGCTATCAGCACAGGAAAAGCACCCTTGGCAAACTCCACAAAATGAAACGTTGTGATATGTGAGGTGTTGATCAGCCCAACGCCGATGACGATGATCGTCGAAAAGATCCAAATACGTTTGGGAAACGTTCTACCAAAAAGCATTAAAACAAATAAGGATGCGATGATAGTCAACTGCCATGTCGCGGCGATCACCCATGCAGGGGCATAATCGGCACTAAAGCACAAAAGCGCGTAAAAACAGCCAAACCCAATGCTCCCCGCAACCGTCCAAAAAAGCCAATGTTCTGCAAAAAGTTTGAACAGTGCGTGAAGCGGTTTTTTACCCTGAAAGAGACGAATCACGATCAGTAAAAAGAGTATCATAAAAGCATACCGCAAGGACGCCGACCAGATCCAATGCCCCCCTTCTAAACTCATCAAACGATTGAGCACAAATGTAGAGCTAAAAAAAAGCGCGGAGAGCAGACCAAGAGCAATTAAAGCAACCATAAAACCTCTTTCTTACACCATAAATGATGTGCCATTATACCTAGACTCACGCAAAAATCATGATTGAAAAGTAGGCTTTTGAACTTTACATGTAAAGTAAAATTGGTTATGATGGAGCGCTTTTAAAGAGGAGAAACGATGGAAAATGAAGCGAGATTTTGGGAGCAATTTTACGAAGCATTGAACCATTATGCACCCATAAATCGTGATGAATTTGCACTTTTAAAACCTTACTTAAAGCTAAGAGTTGTCAAAAAAGGCGAAGTACTTCAAGATGCCTATTCACCTGCTGACGCGATCTATTTTATCTGTGAAGGGCTACTTCGGACTTATTATTTGGGTGAAAATGGTGCGCTTTACACCAAAAATCTTTTTCATGAAAACTACTTCTCCGCTTCGGTTGTTTCACTGCTTACGGGGGAAAACTCGTACCTTTGCATCGAAGCGCTTGAGCCAAGTGTAGTTATGGAGATCAACTATCTAGGGTATAAAACACTCATCGAATCCCATGCATCGTATAAAAATTTCTACCTTCGTTACCTTGAGAAAAACTGGATCATCGAAAAAGAGAGAAATGAGATCTCACTTATTGTCGATAATGCCACCACGCGCTACCAAAAATTTTTAGACAAACACCCAGAGATCGAAAAAAGAGCTTCGCAACACCACATCGCAAGCCATCTTGGCATTACGCCCACGCAACTAAGCCGCATTCGCAAAAGTCTCAACATAGGTAAATGACATCGTCCTTAAATCCTGCTACGATTCTGGTATATTGTGTTAAAGGGTTTTTATGTCAAACGCATTTAAAGCGCATCTTATGGTGCTTCTCGCCACGTTTTTGGTCGCAGGTTCTTTCATCATCTCTAAAAAACTCGCTGGCGTTATTCATCCCATTTCGCTTAATCTTCTGCGCTTTCTGATCGCCGCTTGCGTCTTAGCGCCATTTGTTCTTTTGGATGCTAAAAGACGCGCACGCATCTTCAATACGCTTGGAAGAGCCCTTATTATTAGCTTTTTTTACACATTTTATTTCATCCTTTTTTTCCAAGCATTGGAATATACAACAGCGCTCAGCACAGGCACACTTTACACGCTTTTACCCCTTATAACCGCTATTTTATGCATCTTTTTTTTCAAAGAACGCATCAGCCAAACGCAACTGCTCATTTATGTGTGTGGCATCATCGGAACACTGATTGTCGTCTTTAAAGGTGACATCAATCTTTTACTGCACTTTTCACTCGGACGTGGCGAGCTTATCTTTTTAGGTGCCATTCTTTGCATGTCCGCTTATGCGATTTGCATGAAAGTTTTGCACAAAAAAGAGGACGATATGCTCGTGCTTGTTTTGATGACGTTAGTGGGCGGATCGTTTTGGATGTTGGGGGCGAAAGTAGTGTTTGACGTTCCTTTACAATGGGAAACGCTTGATCTAACTGCACTGAAATACTTGCTCTATCTTGCAATCATCGCGACCTTTGTCACTGCGTATTTGTACCAAAAAAGTACGGTGCTTATCGGTCCAAAAAAGGTGATGGCATACATCTATCTCAATCCCGCAAGCATCGCGTTATTGCTGTATATTTTTGAAGGGAGAACGCTCTCGATCGAAGTGTGCGTCGGCATAGCCATCTCTACCATCGCAACCTTTTTGTTGCTAAAATGAAACACATTTAAGCTTTTTTAGCGTTACATGTAAAGATTTTGAATGCTATTTTCCCCAAACGTGATAACATATCACATATTACACAATGGAGTAGCATCATGGCAATTACGGATTATTTCCAAGGATTTGAGCGAAAAATGATCAACGTGGGTGATGATATACAGATCAACACTCTCATCGGAGGCAGTGGCGAAGAGGTTATTTTACTGCTTCATGGGCATCCTGAGAGTTACCTCATTTGGCGCGACATCGCCCCTACCCTTGCGCAAAAGTACACCGTTGTTGCCACCGATCTTAGAGGCTACGGCGATAGCTCCAAACCCAAAGGTTTGAGTGATCACTCCAACTACTCCAAACGGGTGATGGCGCAAGACCAAGTCACCGTGATGCAAACGCTAGGTTTTTCCAAGTTCCACATCGTTGGACACGATCGTGGTGCGCGCGTTTGCCACCGTTTGATGCTCGACCACCCTGAAAAAGTGCTCACCTGTACAATGATGGATATTCTCCCAACCTTAGATATGTACGAGCAAACCAACTGCGAGTTTGCGACCAAATACTGGCACTGGTTTTTCTACATCCAAGCCTACGACTTTCCTGAGCGCTTTTTAGGAGCTGATCCTGAGTATTTTATCCGCAACAATCTGCTTAAAAAAGCGACTCCCGAAACGCAAAAAAACTTCCCCGAAGAGGTGTTACAAGAGTATATTCGTCACTACTCCAATCCTGAAACCGTACATGGCATCAGCGAAGATTACAGAGCATCCGCAAGCATTGACTTGGAACATGACACACGCGACCGGCCGTTCACCATCCAAACGCCCCTCCTCGTTCTTTGGGGAGCCAATGGTGTTGTGGGAAACATCTGGAATGTGCTGGAAGGCTGGCAAAAATACGCCTCTGATGTACAAGGTTTTGGGGTAAAAGAGTGTGGGCATTTTGTACCTGAAGAGAAGCCTCAGGTTGTTTTGGAAGCGTTATTGCAGTTTTTGGAAGCAAAAAAACCTAAAGGCTAAGACACCATCTCAGAGGCATTTGAGGTGCCTCTGCTTTACATGTAAACCCTCTGAACGCTTCGTTTAAGTATCATAAGCCTATAATGAAAACAACCTAGAAACCTCGCATCTAAGGAATTTTCATGCAAAAATTATTTGTCTTTTTACTCAATTCCATCCACCTTTTTGCCGCTTTGCTGCTCATTATCATGTCGTTGCTCATTATGGGCTGGGCGGTGTATGAAGTCATCGCGAGCATTCCACTCAAGGGTGAATTTATCCCACGCATGCTTCAATCCGTTGGTGCCATCGTTATTTCCGCGGCGATCATCGATGTGGCGCAGTACATGATCGAAGAAGAGGTCTTTATGAACAAAGAACTTCGCGACCCAAGGGAAGCGAGACGGACCCTTACCAAGATCATCGTCATCATTACGATTGCTGTCAGTATCGAAGGATTGGTCTACATCTTTAAAGCAGGAACAGAAGATATGTCACTGTTAATCTACCCTGCATTCTTGCTGTTTGTCTCCGCCATTTTAATCGTCGCTTTGGGTGTTTATCAAAAACTAAGCGCCACCATCGAGCGCGAAGAGCTACCCAGCATTAAACTCTAGCACTTTACATGTAAACGTTAAGAAACACGGATAAGACCAAAGGCTACTACTTTAAAATAAGCTCTACTCTTCTGTTTTTCGCATTTGGTTTAGTGTTGGTGGTCGGGTCCAAAGGATTGGCATCGCCATAATACTGCAATTGCAACAGTGACTTAGGCACGCCATAAACTGCTAGTTTATCGGCAACATTTTTAGCGCGTAAGAGTGAAAGCGTTTTGTTATACTCTTTATCGCCTGCGCTATCGCTATGACCGATACTGATGATTTCGACGATGCTATTTTCGCGAATCAATCGAGCCAGCACCTTCAACTCTTCAAGCTGTTTTGTCTCTAAAACAGCACTGTCAAAACTAAAAAAGAAGAGGTAGCTTTGAGGTTTTTGCGGTAAGGCATTTAACACCTCCGCATACTTTAGTTTCACACTCTCTTCGGTTTCAAGCTTGGATGCAATCTCACCTTTTTGAGAAATATCTAAGGCTTCATAGGCTTTGTTTATCGTATGTGTGTCGCCTTTACGATCCGCAACGGAGATGACACCTACTTTGCCCTCATCCTCAGGTAACAGGGTTATTTGAACATCTTTTGAAGCACAGCCTGACAATAAAACGACTCCCAAACAGAGTCCTAAAAGCGTTAAGCGTCTCATTCTTTTGCCTCCGCTACAAAATAGGTTCCTCTAATACCAATGGTCGCCGTTTTTGCTTTGATCTCCATCGCGTCAGGATTGATCTTAGGAATGAGCCCCGTTTTGCACGCCATAATCCCTTTAAACAGATTGCTTTTAAATTTAACGTTTTTATTTTCAGGCTCAAAAAGATACTCATCGACCAAAAATTCAGCATTTGAACCGATCGAGATCAAGGTATTGTCTTCAAAAACAAGACCAATGGTACTGTTGGAAGCTGTTTTAATGGAGTCTTTCTCAAAGATTCTATCGCCTTGTTTCAAGGGCACCGTTGTATGGTCAGCATGGGTTACCAAGACCTCACCGTGAAGCGATTTGACCAGCGCCACAGAGGGCGAAGCTAAGAGTAAAAGAGGCGTTACAAAGAACCACATACCCACTGCAAAAGATTTTTTCATATTTATCCCCTCAATTTTGGCGCGATGCTGCTTATCTCGTGTACCAATTTTATTATCATTTGGATTATTTTGATCTAAATAATAACGTTATTGTGAGAAATTTATGCTCTTTGATAAAAAGTGTAACGATTTAAGCACGAATCCCAATCGTCCCTTTCAAATACTCGACACACGCACCCGAAATAAAAACACGCTCTTCACTCACATGACAATAAAGCACACCTGAGCGCTTCGATGCCTGCAAGGCAACCAAGCTTTGCTTACCCAAACGCTTCGCCCAAAACGGCGCAAGTCCCGCATGAATCGAACCCGTAACAGGATCTTCCACGCCACCATTGGCAGGCCAAAAGTAGCGTGATACAAAGTCGTACTCTTTACTTGGAGCTGTTACCACGACATCAAGGGGTGCAAGTGTTGTCAGTTTTTCAAGATTAGGCACAACATTTTTGACGTCATCCTCACTCACGTAAACTGCAAAATAGGCTTGTTGGTTCTTGTAAAATTCAAGAGGTGCAATGGAAAGCCCCGTTCTTAAAGCTTCTGGACTCTCGGTCACACGCTCAGGTGCACGGTTGGGAAAACTCATCTCGATCAGCCCCTTTTCGCGCTCATGAACTTCGATGGTATCCACCGCTTTCGCCCAAAATGAAAGGATGCCTTTTTCGCCAAGATGGTTAAAAATCACATACGCACTCGCCAACGTTGCATGCCCACAAAAGTCGATCTCTTTGAGAGGTGAAAACCAACGAATCTCAAAAACACCCTCAGGATTTTTAACAAAAAATGCCGTCTCAGAGAGGTTGTTTTCAGAGGCGATGCTTTGCATCATGGATTCGGATAACCAATGCTCAAGTGGCACAACCGCGGCTTGATTGCCTTTGAAAAGTTCTTTGGTGAAGGCATCTATGATGTAGATGGGGAGTTGGGAGGAGGTCATGGTTTATTTCCTTAAAATCTAATCCATTATTTTATAATTACCAAAATGGCAATAATCGCTATAAACATTCCTGTAAAAATCAAAATACCATATTTTGAAAAAACAGCATCATATGTAAGTTTATTAAATTCACCCAATGTCGTTATTTCATCTGTTTTCTCAAAATTAAAAGCTAATAACTGGTTGTGAGATGTTTGAATAAAGTCATTTTGATTTCTTCCACTAATAGTCGACAATTTTTCTATAAATTCCGTAAATAAATCTTCTGATAAATCTCTATTGGTAATTCTTAGTATATGCTTTTTTGATGTTATTGCATAAAAATCTAAAATAATTTTTTCAGAAAAATAGTTTATGTTTTGGGTAACTTTAAAAGCCACATTTGACCACTCTTCTTGCAAGCGAATTTTTTTCTTTTTTTTCAAGATAAAAAATATTTCGTCAAATATGATCTCATCTATGAAAAAAGTTTTTGCATTAGATAGTAGTTCTATTCCTACAGCACAAGAGAATAACACAAAAAATATTCGACCAATCAACTCTTTTTGATGATATGCAAACAAAAGCAAGCATACCATCAGGAGAAATAGCACTATTTGTTTTACAATAAAACTATCTCTATTATCGGGATATTTAAAAGAAATCTGATTTTGTGATAATTCAATCTTGTCACTTTCAACTATCATTATTTTCCTTTTACATGTAAACCTATAGATATTACTTCAAAGGCAAAGTCATATAATTCCATTGATAATCGTCAAATAAAACAGACCGTGCAAAGCTTTTTTTTTGGAGGCAGGTTCTAAAGAAAAACTTCTCGAAAAAGCGTGCGGTGTCTTTGCTTTTGTCCATTAAATATAACGTTATAAGATCAAATTTTGTATCTTTTTTTGCAAAATCACACGCCCATTGGATGAGAAGAGGCTCAATGCCTTGTTCTTGATGCTCAGGATGCACCGAAATATCGGCGATGTAGCACTCATAAAGCGCAGGCTCGTGTTTTAGAAAATGCAACGAGATCGCTAATTTGACACATTCCCATTTGCCCAATACCTGCACCATCTCTTTTGAAAAAAGTACGTTTTTAGCTTTCGCCTGTTCCGATTCAGGCTTCCATTTTAGACACAATGTTCCGACGACTTTGTCGTCTTCCAATGCAATGATTCGGTGCGTTGATGCCTCGTTGGACGCAGATTCTAAACGTTTTCCAAACAGATGGGTTAACTGTTCATCGCTTAAATTTTGGCACTGTTTAAAGTGATTTCGAAAGGTGTAAATGAGCAGTTCGATCAACGATTGGGAGTGTTTGGGTTGCATGGATTCAACGCGGATGGTCGTTTCAGACATGAGTAATTTTCCTCAGATAAAATTTTGATCATTATAGACTAAGAAGCGAGATTTTTTTACATGTAAAGCTAATACAACTTCCCAAACAGATCCAAATGCGTGAGGTAGAGCCTGACATCAAACTCCAATTGGTGGTAGTTTGGCTCCATATTTTCGCACAAGGCGTAAAAGGCTTTGTTGTGTTCTCGCTCTTTGAGATGGGCGAGTTCGTGTACGCAAATCATTTTTAAAAAAGGCTCGGGTGAGCTTTTAAAGAGTGTTGCGACCCTGATTTCACTTTTACTGCGTAGGCGTCCGCCGTGGTTTTTGATTGTGATGCGATGCAAGCCTAGCGCATCGTTGATGTCGTTAATTTTGCCATCATACAGCACTTTCGTGATCGGCTCACTTTTGCGCAGATGCGTACTTTTAAGCTCCATCGTATACGTATAAAGGGCTTTATCGCTGGTGAGATTGTGCGTGGTTGGGTACTTGGAGAGCAGATATTTTCCCAGTTTTTCTTCGGTGATAAGACGGCGAATTTGTTCTATCAGATGTTCAGGGTAATGGGCGATGTAGGTTAAATCTGGCACGCTTAGCACGCTTTACATGTAAAGATTTTTTCAAATTTTTCGTGCATGGTTTGAAGGGCTTCCTTACTGGATTTTTCGATGCAGTCCTGCTTATCGCGTACGATCTCTTCTTCTAAAAGGTCGATGATCTGTTGCAGCGCTGTACTGTTGGCGCTATTATAGCGTTTGATGCGCTCGATTTGAGTGTTTTTATCTTGTACTTTGCCAAAAGCGGTTTGAATCGGTTTAAAACTTTTAGCAAACTGTTTGAGTGATAATGCATCGCAGGTGTAGCGAAGTTTTTTGTAGTGAAGTCTGAGTTTGTGAAACCGTTCATTGGAAGAGTCTATGTTGAGTTTTTTGGAGGCTTTAGCGATCTTTTTGAGGCGATTTTCGATGATTTCTTTGATGTGCTTGAAAAGTTTTTCTTCGGATTTGGCAAGGCAGAGCTTCTCATCGCTGTGCAGTGCGGCAAGTTCATCAAAAATTTTAGCTTGCAGTTTGGGGGTAAATTTTTCTTCAAAATGTCGGTACACCACCTCTTTTTCCGCCAAAAGCTTCGCTCTCAGTTGCTCAAAATCACCCCAATACGCTTCATCAACGCTTTGTTTGTACCCTTCAAGTGCCTCTAAAAAGACATCCAGATCGCGCATCTCGTTGGTCTCTTGTTGGAGGATTTTGAGGGTTTTGTCGAGTAATTCGTGGCGTTTTTCATCCATAAAATCGCTAAATTCCAAGCAGATGGAGCGCGCCGTGCGAATGTAAACACGGTACTGGTGCAAGCTTTCAGGATCTTTGGTGTGCAAAAACGCTTTTAAATGCGTTGTGATATTTTCAAGATTGTGGTGTAGGGTGGTTTTAAGCAACTGCTTGATGCTATGACGTTCTAAAAAATCTTTTTTGGAAGACATGGATGAACCCTTGTGAGACTTTGGAAAAGGCATTAGAGGCGATACGAGGTGTTGTATCTCTCACCATGATGTAAATGACATGAAAAATTGTAGTCTTTTAATATTAATCGCACGTTAATGTTCAACATTTTGACGTTTTGTTAACCATCGGTATAAAAAGAAGCGTTATAATGGATGAAAACATCATAAATACTCTACAAAGGCTTTTTATGCAAGAAAATATGAACGAAACATTCCAAAATTTAGCCGCATTAGAGGCTCCAAAACGTAACTGCGCTTTGGTTTATTTGAAGCTTATTTTGCTTCCAACCGTGGCATATCTCTACTTTTTACTCGGTTATTTAGATATTTTACATTTTAAAGTGGGGATTCATAGCGTCGTGCTCATCGGGTTTATTTACATCGTTTCCCTTATTTTTGCCAAGCACAACGGCGAATTTGGTGCGTGTACATTTAGACGCTACTCCAAAGAGTTTCAAACAGAACTTCACGAATATGTCTCGAAGAATTTGATGCCTATTGGCGGACAAATGAAGTCCAACGCTTCGTTTGAAAATTTCATCGACACCTATGCCAAAGGCATTCGCAATGACAATTATGCCTCTGTTGCGGCAAGTATCTTTCCAACGATGGGTATTTTGGGAACGTTTATCTCGATCGCGTTAACACTTCCTGATTTTTCATCGCAAAGTGCGGGTGCGTTGGAAAATGAAATAAGCCTTCTTTTAAGCGGTGTGGGAACAGCGTTTTATGTCTCCATTTACGGTATTTTGCTCTCACTGTGGTGGATCTTTTTTGAAAAACGAGGACTCAGTCGTTTTGACCGCGATGTCGCACATGTTCAAGAGGCTACCGCTTCACTTTTTTGGACAAAAGAGGAGATTGAACAAGCCTACTTGCAAGAAAATCTTCAAAACTTTGAGCGCATCGGCAAGATGTTTGAACGCCTAAGCTCCAATGACTTTTTTGAACGCCTTGGCAAAAGTATCGAGACCAAATTTGGACTGTTCGATGAGATGCTAACCCTTGAAGCCATGGCGGTTAAGCGTGGCGCTGAACACATCAAAGAAGGGATGGAAGCACTTTCACGCTCGCAAGATAGGCAGCGCGATTTAGCCGTGATCCACGAAGACATCCTAACCAAACTAAGCCTCTTTAATGAGAGCACCACCTCTTTGCATGTAAAGCTGATGCACAGCAATGAAGCGATGCTCAAAACCAACGAAGAGCTTCTGCGCACACTCAAAGAAACCCAACAAAGTGACACCGCTGCAAATGATGAAGTTGAGTCGCTCAAAGAGAGCTTGAAGATCATCGATGCTGAAACCGAAGAGATCATCCAGAAAATGGATGCGTTAAAATAATGCGCTACAACCGTTCACGAAGTTCTGATCAAAACTTCTGGGTCTCGTATGCTGACTTGATGGCAGGATTATTGTTTGTATTTATCTTGCTTATTGGGGCGATTGTGGTCAAATATGTGTATGTGCAAACCGATCTTAAAGGCATCAAAAATGATCTTGAAGCGCAAAAAAAAGTTTTGCACATCGCGCAAGTGGAGCTCTCCCAAAAACAACGCGATTTCTTAAGGCTTCGCTCGGATATGAATGTCACGAGTGCTTCGTTGCAGATCGCGAAAGAACTGCTCTCTCAAAAAGAGTCAAGTCTGGACGAAGCAACAGCACGGTTACAACTCTCAGATAGAGAGATCGAAAATCTTAAGAAACTGTTGCTTGACACCGAACTGGCACGCGATGAAGTCAAAGGTGAGCTTGTCGCCAGCCAAATGGAACTTGGAACGACCACCAACACACTCAAACTCAAAGAGGGAGAGTTAGCGCTTTTAAGTGCCAAATTGCTTGAAAACAGCGCGTCACATCAGCAGTTGGTCGAAGATCTGAACCTCACTAAATCGCGCATTAAAAACTTGACAGGTATTCGTATCAAAGTGGTGCAAGAGCTTAAAAGTAAACTGGGTAAAAAGATCAACATCGACCCCAACAGCGGTGCGATTCGTCTGCCCTCTTCTGTACTGTTTGACGTGGGCTCGTTCGAACTTAAACCCGAAGCGCAAAAACAGCTCAAAGAGACACTGCAACCTTACCTTGACGTGCTTTTAAACGATGATACGATACGAGAAAACATCGACCACATCGTCATTGAAGGACATACGGATTCGGATGGTAGCTACATGCACAACTTGGATCTTTCGCAAAAGAGAGCCTATTCGGTGATGGCGTTTATCTATTCACTCGATGAAAAACGCACGGCGCTACTTCAAAAATACCTGAGCGCAAACGGTCGATCGTACAGCGATCTTATTTTGAAAAATGGCGTGGAAGATAAAGAGGCGTCGAGGCGCATTGAGATTAAGTTCAACCTCTCCAACAAAAAAGCGATTGAAGAGATCGAAACCTTTTTAAATCGTAAAGAGTAACCATGTTACGCAGTGTGCGTAACGGTATCTTGAACAATGAGTAAAACCCATTGTTCAAGGTCAGGGATATATCCCCGACACCTCCTAAAGCTTCATAAAACATGTTTTATGAGAAATAAAAGGTGAGATGTAAAAGAGGAAGGTGTTAATGCCTTCCTCCTCCATCACGTCTGTCATCATCTCTGTCTGGTTTGTCTGGTTTGTCGGGATGGTTAGTATTATTTTTACGGTCATCTCGATGATCATCTTTGCGATCATCCTTTCGATCATCACGTGCGTCATGACGCTGTGGCTCGTTTTGTTTATAGTTAGGTTCACGGTGCCTTTGTTGCTGATCATGGTAGACCTGAGGAATATAAATCTCTTCGCGTTTTATCACCACACGTTTATCTTCATAACGATTTTGGCGTCTGCTATCGTAGCGATAGTCATCGCGTAAATCATGACGATGTCTTAGGGTATTAAAATCATTGGAAGAGATGATGATACCAACCAAAGAGGCGATTTCTGCCCAGCTTGAGTATCGGTTTTGACGGTAGACGCTTAGCACATAATCATACGGCTTTCCTGAGAGCTCTGCTAAACGAAAGATCATATACGCATCGGCTGGTTCGCGCACGCTATCAAGGATGACGATAACGCGAGATTCTGGCATACGAAAGCGATCGGCTAGTCCATAACGGTATCCGTACGGATCAGCATGATAGCGGTTGTTGAGGCTTAAACGCCACTCAAAATCAACCTCGGCACTCAAACTAAGCGGTGCCATCAATACACCTAATGCCAGTAGTGAAAAGAGACTTTTTTTTAATTTCATTTGTTTTCCTTTATAAGCACACATACGTTGCGAATCATACCTCATTTACGCTAAAAACCCCTCTTTTTGAGCGTTTTTTGTTATCGTTTTTGGCATGGTAAAAAAATTATGTTATGATTATTCATTGTGACATTAGGAGATTCTTGTGGCGATTATTCAAAAAAATATCTGGACTATTTTTTACATCCTCTTGATCAGCGCCCTTGCGTTTTTAGGGATTGTCTCTTACGCAAAATGGGATAGTGTTCACGAAAAGTACATGACCGATCAGACGAACCTTGTCAAACTCGTCTCCAACGCGACACACTCGCTTCTTTTAACGCAAGAGATGATGCTCAACATTTTAGGCAATCAAATTGTTAAAGAGCACAACCCACGTATTTTAGATGATTTGCTACTGCTCAATCCATCCATTGTCGCTTTTGGGTTTGCCGATACGGAGGGAAATTACCTCTATACCAGTTCAAACTTTGACAAATCAAAACGCCCTAGTCTAAGGGCTGAACCTATTACACGAGAGTCTTTTGACTACACGTTAAGCCAAACGAAAATGGTGCTAGGCAGAACCTACTTCATTGCGGGAAGCGGGCGTTGGGGTATTCCAATTCGTAAAACGGTTTTTGATGATGCGGGCAAAGCCCTCGGCGTCATGACAGCAGGGCTTAGCATCGAAGGTGCGTTTAAACTTTACACGGAAAATCTCTCGCTTGGGGATTACAACAGCGTTACACTCATTCGCAATCGCGACCAATTTGTGCAGTTCCAATCCTCCAATCACGAAATTCCCAAAACGCTTTATGAGGCACCTCTGCCTGATGATTTTTTGCAAAACGCATTGAAAAGCATTGCACAAAAATACGCTATTTCAGTTGATGAGATCAAGCAAAAAGGTGAAATTTACAACGCTGAAGTCTCCTCAGCAGATGGAACGCGTGTCCAAATTGCCCTCAAATACAACCCTCGCTATGAACTCTGGATACTCTCGCAGGTCAATCATCCAACGATCGTGCACGATTTTGTTCAAAGCTTTCTCACCTATGTGCTGATTTTGATCGTGGTGCATGCCATTCTCTTTTTACTCTTTAAACTGATCGCCAATGCGGAAAATAAACGACGCTCGGATTTGGTTTTCCAAGCAACGCATGATTCACTCACTCAACTCCCCAATCGGAGCTATTTTAAACAGTGCATGCAAGAGTGGATGCGTGAAAATGCACCTCCTTTTAGCCTTTTTTACCTCGATATGGACCATTTTAAAAACATCAATGACAGTTTTGGTCACCATTTTGGAGATCTAGTACTCATCGAATTTTCAAAACGCCTTTTGCGTGTTGTCCCCAAAGAGAGCATTGTGATTCGTCAAGGAGGCGATGAGTTCGTTATTTTGAGTTATCTGACCCGTGATGAGGAACTTCTCTCACACGCCCAAATGATCATGCACGAAATTTCACAGCCTTACCACGTTCAACAGTTCAATTTTGTCATCGGGGCGAGTATGGGCATCGCCAAATACCCAGAGCACGGTGATACGCTCGATACGCTTTTGCGCGCTTCGGATATTGCGATGTATGAGGCGAAAAAGTATAAAAACAGTGTACGGCTGTTTGTACCGTTGATGCAAGAAGGCTACCTAAACCGTGTCAATGTGGAGCAGATGTTGCGTAAAGCGCTCGCCAAACATGAAATTTATATGGTGTATCAGCCACAAATGGATCACACTGGCGCTATTTACGGCGTTGAAGCGCTCGTGCGTTGGCAAAACGAGGAGTTGGGTTTGGTGCCTCCGGATAAATTCATCCCCATTGCCGAAGCATCGGGTTTGATGCCTGAACTGGGACATTTTATCATCCATACGACGCTTCAAGAGATGAAAACATTGCAAATCACCCTTGGGATAACCTTTCAAACCTCTTTGAATATTTCGATCAAACAGTTTATGGAAGCGCATTTCTTTGAAAAACTGATTCACGAGATCGACCGTGCTAAGCTAGCGCATGTTTCGCTCTGTTTGGAGATTACCGAGAGTCTGTTTATCGAAGATATTGACTACATCTTGCCACTCTTGAACAAAATCCACGACATGGGACTGCACATTTCGATGGACGATTTTGGTACAGGATACTCCTCTTTAAGCATCCTTCGTAAGCTTCCCATTGATGAGTTAAAAATCGATAAAAGCTTTGTCGATACGATTTTAAATGACATCACCGCTGAAAAAATGGTTCAAAACATCATCACAATTGGTAAAAATTTGGACTTGTATATTTTAGCTGAAGGGGTGGAAACCAAAGAGCAAGAGGTGATACTCAAAAACTTAGGATGCGACCGTTTTCAAGGCTATTTTTACGCCAAGCCTTTAGCGTATGATACGCTCAAAACTTTTTTTGAAACGCATACTATCGCGTCTTAAAAAACTCTCCCATACGCTTTACATGTAAAGGTGTGGGAGTTTATTGAGTCAAAATTCCTTTCGCTTTCAGCGCCTCAAGGGTAAGCAGTTTGCGCAAAGGCAGTTCATCCGAAGATGGTGTGAGCAGGTTGGTTGCAAAGAAGTAAACGCCACGAGAACTCTTTACATACCCCACGTACCAGCCATGATGCTCTGCACCTTTAGGCACTGCCCAGCCTGTTTTAGCTCTTAAAGTGTAGTTTTGTCCTTGTTCATCTATCATGATCGTTTTAAGCAGATCCAGATGCTTTTGATCAAAGGGTAAATCATTTTTGTAGAGCTTTTTCAAAAAGGCAATCTGCTCGTATGCACTAATGCGAAGCGCTCCATCGAGCCAAAAATGTTCAACATCAACGCCTGTTTTTTCATTGCCATACTCTATTTTGTGCAGATACTCCGTGTATTTTTTCAGCCCAATGGTGCGCGCAAACCGTTGATAGCACCAAACACACGAAGTTTTAAACGCGGAGCTTACATTTTGGTCTTGATTCCATGCTTTGATACTTCGCTGCACGCCATCCCAAACGATGATTGAATCGGCAGTGATGACACCTTCTTGCAAGGCAATGAGTGTATTGGGAATCTTAAAGGTAGATGCTGGAAGGAGTGGCATCTTAGCACGCACATCATTGTAAACGTACCGCTCTTTGCCATCCAGCGATTCAATGAGCATCGTGCCATTGAGATGATCTTTTTCAAAAAGTTTTGCAATCGTGGCATCTTCAGCCAAAAGGGAACAGACAAAACCCAGCATAAAAAGAAATTTTTGAACCATGCACTTCCTTTGACGCAGACTAAGCCACAATTATAGCGTTTTAGCATTACATGTAAACCAAAGAGATTTGGTTTACACTAGTGTGCTACAATGAAATCTGCTTCGAGTGATTCACGTGCGAAACACGAAGCGAAGGAGCGTAGCATGAAACAGACGTTAGAAGAATTTTTACAAACGCTGAGTGAAAGCAGTGAAACTGCGATTGAAAAACTCACACAAATTATCAACAAAATTCGCCCAAAATCCTTCAAAAATAACGAAGAGAGTACCGCCAATATCGAAGCGATGATCCACCACCTTGAAGCCTTTCCAGAGTTTAGAGAAACGCTTTCGTATGAATGTAATGAATGGCTCATCCACTCCAAAATTTCTAGCAATATCACCTCCTTGGGCATTCTCTCCAAGCAAGGATTTAGAGAGGAGATGAGCAGTCGTCTTTACAATAAATTTTTACCGCAAGCACCTAAAAAAGGCGATTTTACCTCGTTGTTTGCCACGCTTTTTCCTCACACAAAAGATTCTTTGTGGGTCAATGGCATCGATGATGCGCTCTGGGCAAAGTTTTGGAGCATCCTTTTATACAATGAAACCTTACATGTAAAGACAAAAACATACCTGTATCATGAGATTGTCTACGCGACGGAGATTTTGGCAATTTGGATCGCGGCTGAAGAGTTTGATGAGCATTATATACGACTAGATAGGTCGTTATTGACCAAAGATTCTGCATTTATCGCGTTGCAACGAGAGATCAGCAGTCTCTCTCTCACGGTTCAAAATGAAGACCCTGAGGCGGAGATGACAAAGCTTGATTTTCAGCATATTGATGTTTTAATTACCCAATGTTTTGACCAAGTCGCTTTTTTACGCAAACAGTCGCTCGATAAAGGCATTTTAGTCTCGCTCACCTACAACCTTGAACGCCTAGAGCAGATCATCCAAAGAGCGCAAAAGTGTGTTCAACTCATCCAAGAATTTGAGACCGATACCTTTTATGCGACCTTGTTACCGCTCTTTAAAGAGGTGGTTGAGAAAAACTGCTCACGCAATTCACTGAGCGATGTGCTCAATCAAAACATCAAAATCTTAGCCAAAAGTATCGCGAACAATGCCAGTGAGCACGGCGAACACTACATCGCTGATACCACCAAAGAGTACATCGGCATGTTTTTAAGTGCCAGTGGCGCAGGCATTATTATTGCATTGATGGCGCTTGTTAAAATAACGATGATGCAGCGTGGTTTTTCACCCATCGTTGAGACTATTTTTGCCAGTTTAAATTACGGATTTGGTTTTGTGCTGATCCATCTTTTGGGCTTTACCGTAGCCACCAAACAGCCCGCCATGACCGCCTCAACCTTTGCAAAAGCGGTCGATAGAGCCGATACAAAACGCGCTGACCAGCATAAACTCGCAGCCTTGTTCATGCAAGTAAGCAGGTCGCAATTTGCCGCGGTTGTGGGCAATGTGACACTGGCTTTAGGCGTTGCATGCTTGATTGGATTTATCTACGCGCAGAACCATATCCCGATTCTCTCCAAAGAAGAGCTCCAATACTATACAGAAAATTTCAATCCCTTACCAGGACTTTTCTATGCCGCTATTGCAGGTATTTGGCTCTTTACATCGGGTTTGATTGCAGGCTATTACGACAACCGTGCAAGCTATTTGGACTTGAAAAGCCGGTACATGCACCTTCCTTTTTTAAAGAAAATAACTTCTGAGACCGTTAGAGCAAAAATCGCAACTTACCTACACAACAACCACGGTGCGATCATGGGCAATTTTTACTTCGGAATTCTCCTAGGCGTCACCCCGTTTGTTGGGCATATGCTTGAGCTTCCACTCGACATCAGACACGTTGCCTTTTCATCCGCCAACCTCGGCTACATCGTTGCACAAGGCGAACTCCCTTTGCATGATTTTCTCATAGGTTTAGTCTTTGTCTTGATGATAGGCTTGGTCAATCTCAGCGTCAGCTTTGCCCTCGCCCTCAAAGTCTCACTCAAATCCAGAGATGCTGATTTTGGTAATTTTTTCTCTTTTGCAAAACTGCTTTTCCAAGAAGTAATACGAAAACCACTAGCGCTTTTCTTTCCGCCTAAAAAGGTGGAGGAAGCGTGATGCGTTAAGGTCAGTGTTGCTTTACATGTAAAACTGAATTGGCTATGATTTTGTACAAAAGTGCTCAAGGAAAAAGCATGCTCAAAGAGAGCCTCAAAAATAAAGATTTGTGCAAAATAAGAACGATTACTTCCTTTGTAACGCTCAGTAAAGATAAAAGCACATGGGAGAAAACGATTCGTGAAGCAGCGACGTTTGGTGGCGATTTGGCAGGTGCATTTAACGCACAAGGCTATTGCGTTCAGTCCATTCGCATCGTCACCAATCCTTTTGGCGAATACTTAAATACAACCTCCTTTCACTCGGTCTTCAAAGGAATGCAAATCCTCTCTAATCTCTTGAAAAGCCCTTCGATGCCCAATATTCGCATCCGTTTTGCCATTGGAGAGGCGAAAAATCAAGAAGAGATCGCCCTTTTGCCTGAGATGATCAAAGCGTTTGGCGACATTTGCAATGTCTGTGTCAATGTCGGTGTTGATGAGCTAGGCATAGTGGATCATGACGTAACCCTCAGTTGCGCTAAAGCGGTTGTTGAAATCGGCAAAATCACACCACGTGGTGAAGGCAATTTTAACTTCACAATCAACTACAATTGCAAACCCTTAATTCCCTATTTTCCTGCATCGTATCACAAAAGCAGTGATGCAAATTGCTTTGCTTTAGGACTTGAAACGCCCGATCTTCTCGTAGCAGCACTCCAAAGTTTACGAGCAGAAAAAAACCATAATCTCAAAATGCAAAAATCGTACACCCTTATGAAAGAGGCGTTGCAGCATCACATCACCACGATTCTTGACATTACCAACGCATACGAACACCCGTTTAAAACGCTCTTTGCAGGCATCGACACCTCTGCCGCGCCTTCTAAAAACTGCGCTTCAATGGTCGATGTGTATAAACTGCTTGGAGTGCCCTTCTTTGGTGCGGCAGGAACACTTGAGGCTTCTGCTCTATTAACCAAGGTTTTTAAAGCGCAAAAAGGGTGTGAGCTCATAGGTTTTTCAGGGCTTATGTTAGCCGTGGTGGAAGATCAAGGCTTAGCCGATGCCACAACACGCAATGAGTTTGATCTAAGAGCCTTGCTTCAATACTCCTCAGTCTGCGGCATCGGACTCGATACTGTTCCCATCGAAGGCGATACGCCTGCCGAAAAAATCGCCGCCATGTGCGCAGATACTGGAACACTGGCTTTTAGATTGAACAAACCTTTAACGGTACGACTCTTCCCCGTTCCAAATCTTAAAGCAGGCGATATGACACAGTTTGAAAGCGATGATCTTTGCAATAGCATGGTGTTACGCATTCCGTAAATAAGCCGTTCATTCCAAAAGGAGGTATTTGATGAGAGCCTATCGTATGATGAGTATTGTTTTGGTTGGTTTTATACTGAGTGCTTGTTCGCTCAAAAATCCAAGTAGCAAAGAGAGTGCAGAAAACCAGCATCAAATGGGTGACCAGATGGATGTGCGCTATTACGCTTTAGGGGGTAAATGGATGCAGAAAATCGCTCACCATACCTACCCTGAAGCCTTCGATGACAATGGAACACGCTACGCATGGAAAGCCTTAGGCGGCGATAGTGGTGGAGATGTTTTAGCCGATACGACTACCAAGTGCGATAAAGATGGAGCGTGTATCGATCTATCGACGCTTAATTACATTATGACGGAAGCGCCTTGCATCTGGCCGTATGAGCACTATTATGCCATCGTTGGTGTCTGCTGGAATGCAACCAATCGAGGGCTCTACTACACAGGAAAAACCGTACACAACGTTCCTTTTTATGCGCTCATCGAAAAAGTTTATGGCACCTATGGACTCGATACAAACAGTGCGTGTTGGTATAGCCTCAGTCCATCGAGGTGTGAAGAGGGAAAAAAGAGATACGCGTGGTCTCAATGTTTAACCAACGTGCAAGAGAAGATGCCTTGGAGTGCAAATAATGCGATCAATCTCAAAAGTCCTCTAAAACCCATTGACCCAAGAATTGAGCTCTATCATAACTATACGCAACAATCAAACGAAAACGGTATGGTCTCATCCGCAGAAGATGATTACCTCAAAAAACTGTTTGAGCTTAATATCAAAGAGAAGCTTGGCGATATTTCACAAGAGCAAAAAGCCACTCTTTTTAAAATTGATCAAAAGTATAGAATCAAAAGAGCGAGCAGCGATAAAGCAGCTTTAAAATCACCATCAGCACAGCTTGATTTTGACGCGTTAAATCAACTTTTCAATGAAGAATTGAAAGAGTATCAAAACGTGTTAAGCGAGGAAGCGTATCTCAAACTTTTCGGCGCACCTAAAAGTGAGATGTTTGACATTAGAAATCAATAATTAGACATTAACTTTGTGCTTTACATGTAAGGTACAAAGTGATGAATTACCCCGCCAACGGATAATCAAATTCGTTGGTGAGTTTTACATGTAAAAAGGAAAACAATGAAACCCTACATGAGTATGATTACCTTAGGTGTCAGTGATATGGCAAAGTCTATTGCGTTTTACCAAAAAGGGCTGGGATTTCCTAGGCGAGAGCCTTATGAAGAGAACATTGCTTTCTTTACGCTCAAAGGAACGTGGCTTGCGCTCTATGAGAAAAAAGCACTCGCAGAAGATGCCAATGTCACGTTTGATGAAAGTACCTTTAAAGGATTTACATTAGCGCATACGCTCGGCAGTGAAGCGGAAGTGGATGCCCTCTTTAAAGAAGCCATCAAAGCAGGTGCAACACCTACCCAGAAACCTCAAAAAGTTTTTTGGGGAGGGTACAGTGGCTACTTTAAAGACCCCGACGGTCATTTGTGGGAAATCGCTCACAACCCTTTTATGACGATAGGACCAGAAGAGTAATAGCCTCGTCCTTTTTTAAACTTTTTTAGGCAAAGCACTGCTTTTTATAAGTTTTTTTTCATCCGATTTTACTTTTCTCTCAAGCTTTTGCAAGTCTTGAGATGGGGGAAGTTCTTCAGGTTTGATACCACTCTCTACCAATAGTTTTCTGACATTTTTGTTATTCGTTACATGCTCATGGGTTATAGAATTTTCGCCATAAAGATTGTTTTGTTTGACATTATGGTTGGTTATCTCAGTAGCAAGGTTTTTTGCTGTGATGGTTACGGTGGGTAAAAAATCAGCCAAAACTCTACCACTTGAAATGCCAAGTTTGTCTTTCATATCTTTGGTATTATACCCTCCAAATAAAGCACCATCACCTTGTGAACGAATGCGACCAAACCCCTTATCGTCAACGCCTCGTTCATAGATGTTTTTGGAGAGTTCTGTTTCACTGTTTTTGAGTTTGTTTCTTGCTTTTAGCCTATCTTCCAATTCTATACGTTGTTCTATCAACTCTTGTTTTCGTGTTTGCAAGGCAAAATAGGTTTGAGCAAACGCTATCTGTTCTTTTGAACTATCACCATTTTGAGCTATAAGATAACATGCATATCTCGTTAAAACAACATCTGCTATTTCTCTTTGAGCATTTGAGCCTATTTCTACCATTTTCCTGACATCAAGAAAATGGTCAGTAACCTCTATTTGAGAATTTTCGCAAGAGATTTTAGCTTTTTCAATGACTTTAAAAAAATTTTCCCATTTGTCATAGCCTAATATTGTTTGCAAATCTCTTGCATACCAAAACTCAACATTTTCATCATTGGTATTGTGAGATATCGCATTAAATCGACTTTGTAAATCTACTATGAGTTCTTGTTTCATGTATTTACCTTAGGATTTTTGAACATTTTAACAATTTTTCAGAGGAAGGTTTTAAAATATATCAATTTGAAATATCTACGTGAAGATTGAAGTAGCCTACCCTTTAATTCTTCTCGTTACGATTTTAGCCTCTGTGTTGCTTCTTGATAGACTTCCATGTCTTCTCTTTTTCCAATTGCAACAACATAAATAACCAATTCATCATTGATAATTCGATAAACAATACGCACTTTTTTCTTAGCAACATAAACTTTGCGGTAACCACTTAAATCCATGTTGTGCTTATTGCCTAAAAGCTCTCCTTGTTGTGGAGCATTTTGAAGTTGCTTGAGTTTTTTAAAGACAAGCAATACAAATGAGTGGTCAAGTGCTTTTAAATCTTCCTCTACCAAAGGATGGTTGTTAATGGCATACATGCGTTAAAGTTTTTTGGTATCGATGTTAAATTTACGAGCCATATCTTCAAATGACACATAAGACGATAGTGGTGTATTTTGGCGTGATTGAATGACATCGTAGATTTCTTTGTGTTCAAGTGTTTCAAAAAGCTCTTCAAGTGATTTGAGTCTCTCATATTCATCGGTGGAGATCACAACCGCTTCAAGTTTGTTGTTTTTCAAAATCCCAATTTTATCCATAGATTGGTCTTTGATACCCTTTAAAACACCTGCAATCTTTTTAGTAAAGTCCGTAATAGACAAAAGCTCATCAGGAGCATACTTAACTGTCATCTAAAATCCTTTGTTAATTAACATGTTAATATTATAGTTAATTTACCATATAATTTCAATGTTTTTTTGGAAGAATTTTTTACATGTAAAGATTGTTAGAGTTTTGAAATAAAAGTTTAATCCCTTTTTACTGTTTATTTCTACACTTTACTATAGATTCTGAGAAAGTTTGATACCTCATATATTTTCTTCTTATTTCATTAATACGCCTATCATCTATTGCTACATCTAATTCTTTAATTAAAAAAATATAGATCAAGTCTTTTAAAATCTCATAGAGATTGCCCATCTGTGTTCTATTTAAATCATCTTTTACATTTAGATGAACTAAATGATCTCTGTAACATATAATTTGGTCAATTAGCTTGTTTCTTTTTTGACTAGAGCTATTACCAAAAATAATTTCATCAATATTTTTAGTTTGAAATAATTGTTTTAAATTTTTTCTATATGTATTAGCCTCACTATTTTCTACACACTCATTTATGCTTGATTGGACTTTATTATTTAGAAATTCTCTACTATATGCCTCAATCCACTGAGCCAACATTAAAAATTTCAAGTCTAAATATTCTGCTGAGCTCTCATTTAAAATGCCAGATAAATAGCTAAATATTTTTCCATACACATTTTTTGCTTCAAACCAATGGTTTAAAACACTTTCAATATTATTTGTGTCATATCTAAATAAAAATTCTTCATTAGCTTTCGGTTCTTGCTTGTAACGCATCACTTCTTCAATTTTAGTATCATCAATGGTATAAATATATTTTTCGATGGTTTTGACGCTATTGTTTAAAATAAGAACTTCAAAAAATACCTGTAAATCAAAAAGTATTTCATCCAACTGCTGCAATGTGATAGGAGATGATGGTTCTATTGAAATAAAGCTATTTGCAAGAGTAATAGAACAATCGTTTTGCTTAATAAAAGTCTTTTTTCTCTCATCATTATGTATCCATTCATCAACAGATGAAAATCTAACATCGACTTTTTTGACCTTCATTTCATCATTGACATGAGACGCATTTAAATACAGTTTACCGATGTCAATTTTATAATTTAATTCTCTTGTATTTTCTATAATAAGATATGCGAAGGGATGTATTCCATCTCTAACATCACAATTTAAAGCTGTAAATTCTCCTATCTCCTCCACTATTCCACTAAACTCAAAAATACTGCCATTCTCAAATAGCTTTTGGAGAACGGAACTATCTGGTTTTACAAGTGTACATTTGATATTGCAATTATCTGCATTACTATATATTATTTTTCCATTAAATTGCGTACTTTCTATTTGAAAAGAAACATTTTTTTCCACTATATTTCCTCCACAATCGTAATCTTGTTATCACGCAAATAATATAGATTATAGACACTTTTTCGGTTTTTTACTGCACCTTTACATGTAAAGGTATTCCTACCAAACCGCATCGTGAAAATAGTTCAAAATCTTCTCGTCTTTCGTTAAAAGTTTACGTTCCTGACTCATGGCATGTGCGACGATAATGCGATCAAACGGGTCACGTGTCCAGTCGATGAGCATTGCTTTTTGGATGACTTCGCTAAAACTATGATCGTCTATTTTAAGTCCTATCATAGCGCCTAAATCTCCTAAAATATTATAGGAAGTCTCTGAAATTCGTCCAATTTCATATAAAAATTTTAGTTCAAGTTCGACCATAGGAGAGATGAAAAGTTGCCCTGCTTGCTCGATGGCTTCAAGTGCTTTGGGTGAGAATTTTTGAAGCTCCTTTTGCCTAAGCCATACGACAATGTGCGTGTCTAAATAAAGGGCTTCCATTCGCTCTCCCATGGTGTGTTGATGAGTTCATCATCGCTTGTGGTGGTGATGTTTTTTGCAACAATTTTATCGAGGCGAGAAGGACGCTGTTCGGGTACAATGCGCAACAATTTACCTTTGCGCGAAATCTCAAGAAGCTCACCTTTTTCGATGACACTGTCTAAAAGATTGTACAAATTTTCACGAAGTTTTGAGGGTGTTACGACCATCTTAGCTCCTTTCATTAAAGTAAGAGCATTATACAATGGCGTACGTTATAAGTCAAATAGCGTACGTAAATAGTTCATTTTATCTTTACATGTAAAGTCAAAAATCACGCTTCCGTAGGATTTTTCAGGCCATCAAGCATCAATTGGTAAAATGCCAAATCGAGCCATTGACCAAATTTATACCCTGCTTTTTTGACAATGCCCGCGGAGGAAAAGCCTAGTTTTTCGTGCAGATGAATACTGTTGGCATTTGAAGCATCAATGCCTGCAACGATGGTGGTGTATCCTTTTTCGTTTGCATCTTCAATGAGAGTTTTAAGTAATGAAGTTCCAATGCCATAATTGCGAAAATCTTTATGAACGTAAATAGAATGTTCAACCGTATATTTGTAAGCAGGCCATTCTCGAAAGGAACCGTAGGTTGCAAAACCTGCCACACGATGCTCTTTTTCATATACCCAAATCGGGTAGCCCTTTTCGTGCTTGGCTAAAAACCACTCTTTACGCTCTTGCAGGTCTTTTGCTTTGTAGGTGTAAACGGCGGTTGTCGTTAAAATTGCATCGTTGTAAATGGCTAAAATGGCTTCCAAATCAGGTTCAGTGGCAAAACGAATCATTATTTTACCCTTTTTTTAAAGGCGATCTATCCTGCTAATTGACAGGCAAAGCAGTTGCTTTGATCTTTACATGTAAAGCATGCAGGTGCGACTCGGTTGATGGAATCGTAGATGAATTTCTTCCACAATTTATCGACAGGTTTGAGCCCAGCTAGTTCAGGGAAGTGGCATTTCATGTATTTGCCCATCTGCACGCGATTTTTAAACCCCATCGCTTCGTAGAGGTGGTTCATTTTCAGTGACATGGCTGCGATGTGTGGGGCGATGACGTATTTTGAGTAGCGATTTTTGGCATAGCCTTGCAAAAAAACCATCACTTCGCGTTCAAGCTTTGTCATCTCTAGTTGACTGTAGCGGCTTGTTAGGCTCTCTTCTGTGGCTGTGGTCATGCTTGTACCTTATAGATTTTTTTGCGCTCTTTGGATGAAGCAACGTTCATCAATTTGCGATATTTGGTGATGGTGCGTCTAACCATCTTGATGTTAAAGCGCTTCTCGATGCGCTCTAAAAGATCATCATCTGTCAGTGGTTCACTTTTATCTTCGTATTCGATCTGTTGATTGATAAAATTCTTGATCTCAGACGAAGAGAGCTCTTTGGTCGCGACAGCATTGGTGAAAAACGATTTAAGTGGGAAAATACCCTGCTTGGATTCAATGTATTTGTTTGAAATCGCCCGTGAAATGGTCGATTCTGCAAACGAGAGCTCTTCGGCAAGCGTGCTCATATTCAGAGGTTTTAGCTCGCCCCCCACAAAAAAGGAGAGTTGACGCTCAACGACTAAAAGCACAATTTTGTAAAGCGTTGTTTTGCGAAGTTCCAAAAGATTGACGATGTCGCGCGCCTCTTTGAGCTTCTCTTTGATGTTTTCACTCTTGCTTGAAAAAGGATCGGTAATCAAAATGTCAGGATAATAGTCGTTGTTAATGCGCAGCCTGATGTCATCATCCACCTCGACGTAAAAATCGGGAATAATCTGTTTTGGTGTTGCTTGATACTCAATTGCAGGAGGATTGGCAAATTTTTTGATGATCGCTTTGGCCTCTTCAAAACGTCCATGTCTGGAGAATTTATCGACCTTTGCCATCTGGTCGATCATCTTAAGCACTAGGTTATAGAGTTCATCGTCGATGTCATCGCTGAGCGCATCAAGTTGAAAGACAAACGATTCGTGGCTCTCACGTGAGCCGATACCATAAGGCTCTAACTTGGAGAAGCGTTGGCGAATGCGCTCAACATACTCGGTATAAACACCACAGGTCACGGCAATGGCTTCAATATCGCCATCAAAATAGCCCTCTTCGTTGATATCACAGAGAATTTCATGCGCTACTTTTTGAGAAATAGGTGTTGGAAAAAGAGGTGGAACGATTTGTTCGATGATTTTTTCATGCAACGATTCGCTTCCAAGTACCAACTCTTCAACGATCCCATGGCTTGAACCTAGGTTTTGCTCAAAAGGGCGTTTTACTTCTAAAAAAGGGTTTTCGTACGACAATGTTTCTAGGTGCGTACTTAACTCTTGAAGAGGTAGTTGTAACAGTGGGAGCCAAAGCTTCAAAGAGAGGTTTAAACTCTGCTTCTGTTTGAATTCTAGGTTGATACTTCTCATGTATAAATTATGCCCAAAAATGGATTCATTTTGGGCATAATTGGTGATTATTTTTTACGCATAAGAAGAAGAGTTTTCTGAAAAACTCCTCGATAGAGAACTCCTTGAACAAGCGTTCAAGCGAGGGAAAATCTTAGTATTTAATACGAACAACGCCGTTTGGTTTGTCGATTTTCATCTGACAGGCAAGGCGTGCATTCTCTGAACATGTGCCCGCACATACTTCTTTAAGAACTTTGAATTCTTTCTCATTTTTAGCTGATAAGAACTCCATACCTTGTACGATTTCAACCACACATGTGCCGCATTGACCATCGCGACAGCCGAAAGGGAGTGCACTACCACTCGCTTCGACGACATCTTGAATGGTTGCGCCCGGTTTTACATTGATTGCTAAAAAATCATTGATAATTTCTACTCTTGTTGTCATACTTTATCCTTTACTTTTTAAATGGTTTAATCAAAACATCGCCCTTAATCATCATCATTGAAGCGATGCGTACTTTTGGGCTAACCGTAAACTGTTGGCAGATATCAGCATCTTCTTGAGAAATTGCACCAAGTTTGACAAGTTCATCAAGCTCTTCGTCTTCCATGTAGCTTGTTGGCTCTTCTTCACTAATACTCTCAACACTGACCAAACATTTTGCATAGTCTTTGCTATCAAAAGGAATGGGTATTCCTTTCTCTTTTGCTAGACGTACCACTGGTTCGCCTATTTTGGCATCATAGATACCATCTTTTTCTTCATCAAAATGCATAAAAATTACTTTCGCCATGACTTTTCCTCCCTACTAAGATTTTTTTATTACGGTGTTATTGCTTATAATGAGCTATCATCCATTCTGTCTCTTCCGCATCAAGATCACGGTAAGGTTCCATCGCTTCAAGCTCATGTTCCCTACACCCAATGACTTCAATAACCGCTTCAGCATCTAAAAAATGGACTTCATACACACGAATGACTTGTAAAAACTCACCCATACCACGAATGTAACCGACTGAGCCTTTTTTAATCATCACATCGCCAATTTTGAGATACGGATAGGTACCATCGTTTTTGACGTCTTCCAAAAGTTTGACCTTTTGACCGAGAAAAAACTTCGCTTTCGCTTCGTCTTTACCTGAAAGTTTTGCCATCACGTTGTTGTGTAAAACAACTTCTTCGCTAGCAGGCACAGTTTCCTCCTTCCGTTGCAGTGGTACATGCCAAACAGCCTTTGGCTTTACCATCTTCAAGCATTCCCCACACCTCAGCAGCACTTGGGGCATGTCCATGTTTATAGTCCATATAGACACGAATCAAAGCAAACTTTAAAAAGTCCATCAAGTATTTTTCATCGCCGTTAAAGTTTTCAAACCCTTTTTTAATGAGGGTTCCATACTCTTTCATAATATGAAAACGCTTGACTTCCACAATGTGTTTGTCGTAGTCAACACCAAAAAATTCAAAAAAATCTTCTGCATCTTTCAGTTCATAATATTGCTCAAGCGTTCTCATTTTATGTCCTTTATCCTTAATAGTTTATATACTAAAGGGTTGTGTGTACAACCAATTATATCTCGCCTTGTAACTGCTCGATCCAGTTCTCAATGCGCTCACTTGTTTTCTCTTTTTCGTTGATGTTATCAATGGCTAAACCACACAGTTTATCGCCTGATTCTGCCAAAGAAGCTGTGTAGTTATAGCCTTCTTTATCCACAAAACCGATGACCTTTGCACCTGCTTTGGTAAAAATTTGATTGAATTTACCAAGAGCTGAACAAAAATGTTCACCGTGTGTTTTACTGTCACCTGCGCCAAAAAACGCAACTTTTTTACCTGCAAAACTGATGTTATCAGAAGTGATTTCAAAGAGTGGGTCAACCCAACTAAAATGCACATCGCCTTGTCCCCATGTTGAAGAGCCAACGAAAAGCACATCGTAGTTGTCAAATTGCTCGACACTGTCAAAATCATCTTCCATCAAAATACAATCATCATCTTCAAGCTCATACGCCTCTTTTAAAGCCTCTGCTACCAATGTTGTATTGCCGCCCGCACTTGCGTAAAATATACCAACCTTTGCCATGTTCTATCCTGATTATTTTTTATGAGTTTCGTAAATTTCGATGGCATCTTTTAACATTTTGCCACCCTCTTTAATGAGATCATCATAGGTTCTAAAACTGTAACGATGCGCATCTTTGAAAAACTTGTTGGTGATAACAATTTTTTCTGCCAAGACCACAGCGCGTCCAAAACCTTCGTGACTCATCTCCATAACAACGGAGCACATAATGCCAAGTTTGAGCTCAAACGCCAACGCAATCGATTGAAAAATCAGACGAATATCTTTGATCTGCATCTCATCAATATCTGCAATGATAGGAACGTTTTTAAGTTGCTCTTTGGTTTTAATGTATTTATCACTCAACACCTCTTCATCGCTCTTTTTCGCCCATGTACCAAACTGATCAAGTGCTCTAATTTGCGAAGTGAGTGTTTCGATGAACAACTTTTCAAGCTCATTCATAGCGTTATCCTCTTGCTTCTAAGATTTTTTTGATAAACGGTGGAGGATTGGTTGCAATCATTGTTTGAAGCTTTGAAAGTTCTGTTTCAATGCTCACAACCTCTTTGTATTTGATAGGGAATATCTTGCTATTGACAACTTTAGCAGCAGCAGCCGGTCCAATCTCGACACAGTACATAATGTCAACATGTTCATTCTGTAACAGCTCAACGCGACCCTCGGTTCGCTCTTCACCTGTTGGGATGACTCCTGAGAGTGCAAACCCCTCAGCATTCACGTCATACACGGCAAATTGCTCTCCAGAGCCAAAATGGGCATCAATATTCTTGAGATCGTTTGTAAAAAACGCAACCTTGACCATCTTTGTATCCTCCTATCCTAAACGTTGTTCATTCCTTTACAAGAAGTGTTCCGTAGGAAAAATGCCGATGCTAAAGCGCGTTTTTCTCTACAATCAAGTAACGTTCGATCTTCAAAGGATCAAGAATCGAGAGCATTTCAGCCTTCTCTTGTCCCACGTCTGATTTGACAATCGCTTTGGTAAGCGTATGGTGCCCCATCATCGCCTGAGAAGTTTCATCCACACAACGCTGTGGTACTTCGGGGCTGTCTTGCACCATGTCGATCACCAAGCCAAAGGGTTTGTCTTCACTGCCTTTAAGCACAATAATGTGATGGAGCTCTTTGTTGTACGCACACGTATGGTGAAAGTATTTTGCGAGCGATGCTACGGGGATCGTTTTGTTATTCCACGTAATCATTCCCACATAAATTTCATCGCAACCGATCACTTGGGTGACATCTTGTCCTTCAAGTGCGGCGTAAATGTATTGGCTCTCGATGGCAAAGAGCGTGCCATT